>NZ_JAHBZJ010000015.1 GCF_019635455.1 Sphingomonas sp.
TTCACCCGCGCCGCGCAGGACGATTATGCGCTGGAAAGCCTGGCGCGGGCCAATACCGCGATCGACAGCGGCGCGTTCGACGGTGAGATTGTCACGGTCACCGTCCAAACCCGCAAGGGTCCGGTCGAGGTCAGCCGGGATGAGCAGCCCGGCAACGCCCGGCCGGACAAGATTCCCGGCCTGCGCCCCGCCTTTGCCAAGGACGGCACGATCACGGCGGCCAGTTCCGCCTCCATCTCCGACGGGGCGGCGGCGCTGGTGCTGACGCGCGAAAGCGTCGCAGCGGCACAGGGGCTGACCGCCCATGCGCGGATCGTCGCAACCGCTGCCCATGCCCATGCACCCGCGCTGTTCACGACGGCGCCGGTCTTCGCGATCCGCAAGGTGCTGAACAAGGCAGGCTGGAGCGTCGCCGACGTCGATCTGTTCGAGGTGAACGAGGCGTTCGCGGCGGTCGCGATGATCGCGATGCACGATCTGGGCATCGCCCGCGACCGGATGAATGTGAACGGCGGCGCGACGGCGCTTGGCCATCCGATCGGCGCCAGCGGCGCGCGCATCATCGTCACGCTGATCGCCGCGCTTAAGGCACGCGGCGGCACGCGCGGTGTAGCCGCACTATGCATCGGTGGCGGCGAGGCGACCGCCATCGCCATCGAACTCATCTGAACAAAGGACCGGCCATCATGGATATCAACGGCGTCGCAGCGATCGTTACCGGGGGTGCATCGGGTCTGGGCGGGGGTACCGCACAGCGGCTGGCGGCACAGGGCGCGAAAGTCACTGTCTTCGATCTCAACGCCGATCTCGGCACCGCGCTGGCCAGCGAGATCGGCGGCCATTTCGTGCGCGTCGACGTGACCGACGAACAGGGCGTCGGCGATGCGATCGCACAGGCCGAAGCCGTCAACGGCAAGGCACGGATCCTGGTCAACTGCGCGGGTATCGGCCCGCCGGCCAAGGTGATCGACCGTGACGGCAACCCGCTGCCGCTCGCCGCCTTCGCGAAGATCGTGACGATCAACCTGATCGGCACCTTCAACGTCACGTCGAAATTCGCCGCCGCGCTCCACACCGCTGACCCCGTCGGAGAAGAGCGCGGGGTCATCGTCAATACCGCATCGGTCGCTGCCTATGACGGCCAGATCGGCCAGGCGGCCTATGCGGCGTCCAAGGGCGGCGTGGTGGGCATGACGCTGCCGATCGCACGCGAACTCGCCCGCTACGGCATCCGGGTGATGACGATCGCGCCGGGCATCTTTTGGACGCCGCTCCTCGCGTCGCTGCCGCAGGAGGCGCAGGACAGCCTTGGCGCGCAGGTGCCGTTCCCCTCGCGCCTCGGCCAGCCCGACGAATATGCCCGGCTGGTCGAAGCGATCGTCACCAACCCGATGCTGAACGGCGAGACGATCCGCATCGACGGCGCGATCCGGATGGCCCCACGATGAGCGGGATGGGACCCGCCCCGTCGGCCCGCGCGGCCGAGATCGGCGAGCGCGTCGAGGCGTTCGTGCGCGACGTCGTCGCACCCTATGAACGCGATCCCCGTCGCGACGCGCACGGCCCGAGCGACGACCTTGTCCGCGAACTGCGCGCGAAGGCGCGCGCGGCGGGCGTGCTGACGCCGCATATCCTCGCCGATGGCAGCCACCTCGATCAGCGGGAGACGGCGTTCGTGCTGCGCCAGTCCGGCCTCTCCCCGCTCGGGCCGATCGCCGTGAACACCGCCGCGCCCGACGAGGGCAACATGTATCTCCTCGGCAAAGTCGGGAGCGAGGACCAGAAGCGGCGCTTCCTGGAACCGATGGTCCGGGGCGAGGTTCGCTCCGCGTTCTTCATGACCGAGCCTGCCGAGGACGGGGGTGCGGGATCGGATCCGTCGATGATGCAGACCAGTGCGACGCTCGATTGCAATCATTGGGTGGTGAACGGACGCAAGGCGTTCATCACGGGGGCCGAGGGCGCGCAGGTCGGTATCGTCATGGCCAAGTCCGATGACGGTGCGTGCATGTTCCTGGTCGACCTGCCTGATCCGGCGATCACCGTGGAACGGGTGCTCGACACCATCGATTCCTCGATGCCCGGCGGCCACGCCGTCGTCCGCATCGACAATCTGCGCGTGCCGGCCGATCAGATGCTCGGCCACAGCGGCGAGGGGTTCAAATATGCGCAGATACGCCTCGCTCCGGCCCGCCTCTCCCATTGCATGCGCTGGCTCGGGGCGTGCATCCGTGCGAACGAGATAGCGACCGACTATGCCTGTCGTCGCCACGCCTTCGGCAAGCCGCTCATCGACCATGAGGGTGTCGGCTTCATGCTTGCCGAAAATCTGATCGACCTCAAGCAGGCCGAGTTGATGATCGACTGGTGCGCCGGTGTCCTCGACGCGGGCGAGCAGGGCGGTGCGGAAAGTTCGATGGCGAAGGTCGCGGTATCCGAAGCGCTCATGCGCGTCGCCGATCGCTGCGTCCAGGCGATGGGCGGCACCGGCGTCACCGGCGACACGATCGTCGAGCAGGTGTTCCGCGAAATCCGCGCCTTCCGCATCTACGACGGCCCGACCGAGGTCCACAAATGGAGCCTCGCCAAGAAAATCAAGCGCAACCGGAAGGTGGTACCGTGAGTCCCCGGTTCATCCGGATCGAGCGCAAGGAGAGGCTGACGATCGTCACGATTGACCGGCCCGAGGCGCACAATGCCCTCCACGCCGCGGCGCATGAGGAACTCGCCGCCGCCTTTGACGACTTCGGGAACGACCCTGACCAGTGGGTGGCGATCATCACCGGCGCGGGGGAGAAGGCGTTCTGCGCCGGTCACGACCTGAAGCAGCAGGCATCGGGCGGCGGCATGTCCACGCCGCCGAGCGGGTTTGCCGGGCTGACCGCGCGCTTCGATCTCGCCAAGCCGGTCATCGCCGCGGTCAACGGCGTGGCGATGGGTGGTGGTTTCGAGATCGCTCTCGCCTGCGACATCGTCGTGGCGACGCAACGGGCGGTGTTCGCGTTGCCGGAACCCCGTGTCGGGCTCGCGGCCCTCGCCGGCGGCCTGCAACGGCTGCCGCAGGCGATCGGCGTCAAACACGCCCTGGGGATGATGCTCACCGGACGACGGGTTTCGGCGGATGAAGGCGCGCGGCTCGGTTTCGTCAACGAAGTGGTCGCCGGCGATGCGCTGGCGGCCGCCGAACGCTGGGCCGGCGAGATTCTGGCCTGCAGCCCGATGTCGGTGCGCGCTACGAAGGAGGCGGTCCTTCGGGGGCTTGGGGTGCCAGTCGCACGAGCGCTGATCGACGAATGGTCCTACCCGGCGATGAAGGCGATGCTGGCATCGGCCGACGCGATCGAGGGTCCGGCGGCCTTTGCCGAGAAGCGCACGCCGGCATGGTCGGGGAAGTGACGATGCCTAACGCGCTCGATCAAGCGGCGAACGCCGGCACGACCCCGGTGCGGGACGCGCATCGTTTCGACGAGGATGCGCTCGCGGCCTGGATGCGGGCGAACGTCGCCGACTTCGCCGGGCCATTGCGCGTCGAACAGTTCAAGGGCGGCCAGTCCAATCCCACCTATCGCCTGACGACGCCCGGCGCGAGCTACGTCCTGCGGCGCAAGCCGCCGGGTGATCTGGTGAAAGGCGCCCACGACGTGCTGCGCGAGGCGCGGATCCTGTCAGCTCTCGCCGATACTCCGGTTCCCGTCGCCCGGTTGCACGGAACCTGCGACGATGAAGCGGTGATCGGCACTCCCTTCTTCGTGATGGAGATGGTCGAGGGGCGGATTTTCTGGGACGCGACCTTTCCCGACGTCGATACCAGCGAGCGCTCGCGATACTTCGACGCGATGAACGCGACGATCGCCGCGCTCCACTCGCTCGACTATCGGTCGCTCGGCCTCTCCGACTACGGCCGACCGGGGAACTATTTCGAACGCCAGATTGCCCGCTGGTCCAGGCAATATCTCGAGGACGCAGACGCGGGGCGCGATGCGGCCATGGACGCCGTGCTCGCCTGGCTGCCCCAGGCCATTCCCGCTGGCGATGAGACCAGCATCGTCCACGGCGACTTCCGCTGCGACAACATGATCTTCCATCCGACCGAACCCCGCATACTCGCGGTGCTCGACTGGGAGCTGTCCACGCTCGGGCATCCACTGGCCGACTTCGCCTATCACGCGATGATGTATCGGATGCCGCCCGATATCGTCGCGGGCCTTGGCGGTGCCGACATCGCGGCGCTCGGGATTCCGTCCGAGCGGGACTATGTCGCCGCTTATTGCGCGCGGACCGGCCGTTCGGGGATGCCCGACTACGACTTCTACGTGGCGTTCAACTTCTTCCGCATCGCCGCGATCTTTCATGGCATCAAAGGGCGGGTTGTCCGCGGCACCGCGTCATCGGCGCACGCCCGTGAGCGCGCCGCCGCCTTCCCGCGTCTCGCTCGCCTGGCGGTCGATGCGATGGAGGCCTGCCGATGAGCGTCCGGTTCGAGCGTGACGGAGCCGTCGCGGTGATAACCCTCGATCGTCCCGACAAGGGCAATGCGATCGATCTCGCGGTCGCCCAGGCGCTGCTCGACGCAGCCATCGCGTGCGAGGCCGACTCTGCGATCCGCTGCGTGCTGCTGACCGGCGCGGGCCGCATGTTCTGCGCAGGCGGCGACATCGCCGGGTTCGCCGGTGCGGGCGACGGCGCGCAAGTCTATCTCGCGGAGCTGGCTGGCACATTGCACGCGGCGTTGCTGCGCTTCGCGGCGATGCCCAAGCCGATGGTCGTGGCCGTCAACGGACCGGCGGCGGGGGCCGGGATGAGCCTGGCGATGGCGGGCGATATCGTGATCGCGGCGGCCAGCGCCCACTTCACCGCAGCCTATACGGCGATCGGGCTGACGCCGGACGGTGGGACGACGTGGCTCCTTCCCCGGCTGGTCGGCCTTCGTCGCGCCCAGGAACTCGTGCTGACGAACCGGCGGGTGGGTGCCGAGGAAGCGAAGGCGATCGGACTGGTGACGGAGGTTGTCGCCGACGACGCGCTGGCCGAGGCCGCGCGCGGTCGAGCGGACGGCCTGGCCAGGGGCGCAACTCGTGCGCTCGGCGGCGCCCGGGTACTTCTTCAACAGAGCTTCTCCAGCGAGCTGGCTACCCAGCTCGAGCGCGAGACCAGATCGATCGCATCGGCGGGCGGTGGGTCCGAGGCGCGTGAAGGCATCGCCGCATTCATGGCCAAGCGGCCACCCGATTATCAAGGAAGCTGAATCCATGGCCGAAGCCTATATCGTCGAAGCAGTCCGCACCGCCGGGGGGCGCCGCAACGGCCGCCTGTCGGGCGTCCATCCCGCTGACCTGGGCGCCGCGGTGCTCAATGCCCTGGTCGATCGGACCGGGATCGATCCCGCCGCCGTCGAGGACGTCATCATGGGTTGCGTGACCCAGGCCGGCGAGCAGTCGTTCGCGTTCGGCCGCAATGCGGTCTTCGCGTCCAGGCTGCCCGACAGCGTGCCTGCGGTCACCATCGACCGGCAGTGCGGCTCGTCGCAGCAGGCGATCCAGTTCGCCGCCCAGGCCGTCATGTCGGGAACCCAGGACGTGGTCATCGCGGCCGGCACCGAGAGCATGAGCCGCGTACCCATGTTCTCGAACCTCTCGCTGCATCAAAAGGAGGGGATCGGCGTCGGGCCGGTGAGCGAAAGCATCGCGGCGCGCTTCGGCGTCGCCGAATTCAGCCAGTTCCAGGGCGCGGAGATGATCGCGCGCAAGCACGGCTTCGATCGCGACACGCTCGATAGATATGCGCTGGAGAGCCATCGTCGGGCGGCGGCGGCGACCGAGGGAGGCGCCTTCACCGACGAGATCGTGCCGGTGCTGGTCGATGGCGAACCGCACCTGCGCGACGAAGGCATCCGCTACGACGCGACGCTGGAGGGCATCGGCGCGGTCAAGCTGTTGCAGGAGGGGGGCGTCGTGTCGGCGGCGAACGCCAGCCAGATCTGCGACGGGTCCAGCGCCGTGCTGGTCGTCAACGAACGGGCGCTGAAGGCGCACGGCCTCACCCCGATCGCGCGGATCGTCGACATGACGGTGACCGCTGGTGACCCGATCATCATGCTGGAGGAACCGCTGTTCGCGACCGACAAGGCACTCGGGAAGGCCGGTCTCACGATCAACGATATCGACCTCTATGAGGTGAACGAGGCCTTCGCTTCGGTCCCGCTAGCGTGGCTAAAGCATCTGGGTGCTGACCCCGCCAGGCTCAATGTCAACGGCGGCGCCATCGCACTCGGACACCCGCTCGGCGCCAGCGGCACCAAGCTCATGGCGACGCTCGTCCATGCGCTGCGCGCACGCGGCAAACGCTACGGCCTGCAGACGATGTGCGAAGGCGGCGGGATCGCCAACGTCACCATCGTCGAGGCGCTGTGATGGCGCTTCGCACCCGAATCACCGAGCTGCTGGGCATCGAACACCCGATCGTGCAGGGCGGCATGATGTGGGTCGGCCGGGCGGAGCTCGCGGCGGCCGTCTCGAACGCGGGCGGCCTCGGCATCCTCACCGCGCTGACGCAGCCGACGCCCGACGACCTGCGTCACGAAATCGACCGGTGCCGCTCGCTGACCGACAAGCCGTTTGGGGTGAACCTGACGATCCTGCCATCGGTGACCCCGCCTCCCTATGCCGAATACCGCCGCGCGATCATCGACAGCGGGGTCACCATCGTCGAGACCGCGGGACACCGACCCCAGGAGCATGTCGAGGAGTTCAAGGCGCACGGGATCAAGGTCATCCACAAGTGCACGGCGGTCCGGCACGCGCTTTCGGCCGAGCGGATGGGCGTCGATGCGATCTCGATCGACGGCTTCGAATGTGCCGGTCATCCCGGCGAGGACGATATCCCCGGCCTCGTCCTCATCCCCGCCGCTGCGGACAAGGTGAAGGTACCCATGCTGGCGAGCGGCGGTTTCGGCGACGGACGCGGCCTGGTCGCGGCGCTGGCACTCGGCGCCGACGGCATCAACATGGGTACGCGATTCTGCGCGACGGTCGAGGCGCCGATCCACGATGCGATAAAGCAGCTGATCGTCGCCAACGACGAGCGCGCCACCAACCTCATCTTCCGGCGCTTCCACAATACCGGACGGGTCGCGCGCACCAGCGTGTCGGACGAGGTGGTGGCGATCTCCGCGCGACCCGACGCCGTCTTCGAGGACATCCGCCCGCTCGTGTCGGGGGCGAAGGGTCGCGTGGCGCTCGAGACGGGTGACCTGGATGCCGGGCTGATCTGGGCGGGACAGGTGCAGGGGCTGATCCACGACGTCCCGACCTGCCGCGCGCTGATCGACCGGATCGTCGGCGATGCGCGCCGGATCATCGCGGGCCGACTGGCGGGGATGGAGGAGCAAGCGGCATGACCACGGCCATCACGGTCGTCACGCGGGACGGCGAGGAACGCACCATCCAGGCCGACGCCGGCCTCACGGTCATGGAAGCGATCCGCGACGCCGGCTTCGACGAGCTGCTCGCCATGTGTGGTGGTTGCTGCTCATGCGCGACTTGCCACGTCTACCTTGAGGACGGGGGCGGCGGCTTCCCGCCGATGAGTCCGGACGAGGACGACCTCCTCGACAGCAGCAGTCATCGCGCCGCCAGCTCGCGCCTATCCTGCCAGCTGCGGCTGCACGACGCGGGCGCGGGCGCGGGGGCGCGGTCGGGCCTGCGCGTACGCATCGCACCGGAAGAATGAGGATGTCGGAGCCAAGCGGGCCGCTGGTCGGACTGCGCGTCGTCGAATTCGCGAGTATCGGCCCCGGTCCCCACTGCGCGATGCTGCTCGCCGATCAGGGTGCGGACGTGGTCCGCATCGATCGCGCAGGCGGCAACGGCTGGCCGAACCCGATCGTCGACCGCGGCCGGACAACGGTGACGCTCGACATCCGATCGTCCGAAGGGCGCGATACCGCACTGTCGCTGTGCGACGCCGCCGACGTGCTCATCGAAGGCTTCAGGCCCGGGGTCATGGAACGGCTCGGCCTCGGACCCGACACGGTCTGCGCGCGCAACCCCAGGCTTGTCTATGGCCGGATGACCGGTTGGGGCCAGGACGGCCCGCTGGCGAAGGTTGCCGGACACGACATCAACTATATCGCGCTGACCGGTGCGCTCGCCGCGATCGGTGAGCCGGGCGGCAGGTCCATCCCTCCGCTCAACCTCGTCGGCGACTTTGGCGGCGGCTCGATGTTCCTCGCCTTCGGAATCATGGCGGCACTCTGGGAGCGAGAACGCTCTGGCTTGGGTCAGGTCGTGGACGCGGCCATCGTCGATGGCGTGAGCAGCCTGATGACGATGTTCACTGGACTCAGGCCGTCCGGTCGAATCTCGCTCGACCGAGCGCGCAACTCGCTCGGCGGCGCTGCGCCTTATTACAGGACATACCGCTGCGCCGACGGCTTGGAGATGGCAGTCGGCGCGATCGAGCCGCAATTCTGGGCGGAGCTTTTGCGCGTCGTTGGCATAGAGACCGACAACCCGGCGGCACTGCAGCGCGAGGACGCTTGGCCCAACACGATCGCGCTGCTGGATACGGCCTTCGCGGAATCGCCGCGTGCGGAATGGATTGAGCGGTTTCGCGGCTCGGACGCGTGCGCGTTCCCCGTCCTGACAGCGAAAGAAGCTGAATGTGAAGACCATCTTTCGGCGCGGTCCGTGTTCGTCGAGGTGGGAGGGCTACGGCAGCCTGCGCCCGCACCCCGTTTCTCCCGCACACCCGGTGCGATCCAGCCTGCACGTTCTGGAGAGGCGGTTGGGCGTTGGATGGACGATCTTGCGACACCTCCGCGGCCTGTCTGAAGATAGAGCGCAACCTTCTACCGTTCCCGCACGATCGTGGCGCAGGCCGCGACGATGGTGTCTACCATCAGATCAAGGCCGCGGGCATCGAAACCTTCTGACAGCTTGACCAGCCTGAGAGATCCCCGCGCGGACCGTTCCTTCGCAACTAGCTCGCCTTGGTAAACTGCATCTGGACCCGGTAGCTGCCCCAGCGCACACGCGGGGCTGCCGCATGTCCGCTTCGTTGATCATCGTTCTCCGTTCCAGTCTGTCCGCTCCCTGCCAAATACCAGTCTAACTGTTACTTGCACCGCAATCAGGGCCGACATTATCTGGACCGCAGAAGACATCGAGCGGTTCGAGGCGGTGGCATGCCGAGAGGGCCGCAACCGGCAAGCCTTGGTCGATGGTCTCCACCTGGCTGCAGTCACCGGACTGCGCCGAGAAGATCTCATCACGCTTACCTGGTCGCAAGTCGGCGAGTTCGCGATCGTCAAGAAGGCACTCAAAGTGAGCCGCCGAAAGCGCCGCCGCGTCGTCATCCCGCACACGCCACCACTTGAGGAGGTTCTCACCCGCCTTCGCACTCGACCGCGTGTAGAAGGCGTCGACACGGTGCTTGTGACGAACCACGGGAAGCCTTGGACCGTAAACGGGTTCGGCGTCAGCTTCAGTGCGATCAAGAAAGAGGCTGGCATCATGCACGTCGATGAAGATGGCCGGGAAACCCCGAAACATCTTCACGATGTGCGCGGCACCTTTTGCACGATGCTGCTCACCGAATGGGATCTGACCGACGATGAAGCCGCCGAGATCATGGGTTGGTCACCGACCCGGGTAGCTCGAATCCGCAGGGTCTATGTTGACCATCTTCGGGTGGTTGTGGCACTGGGCGAGCGCATCGCTGCAAAACATTTTGCAAAACAACAGGCAAAATCGGAAGCATGATGCCGCTAAGTCGCTGTTTTCACGGCTTTAAGCGGGTATAGCACAATGGTAGTGCAGCAGCCTTCCAAGCTGAATACGCGGGTTCGATTCCCGCTACCCGCTCCAGCCCTCTGCCTCGCGCGCGATAGCAGCCCCCACCCCGTCGCGGCTAAGCCGCATCGCGATCCACGATCGCCTGTGCGAACACCGCCTCGAACATCTCGGCCGTCAACCGGCCGGTATTCTGGTTGTAGCGCGAACAGTGATAGCTATCGATCAGGATCCGCCCGTCGGGCATGCGGTGCCGGGCGAGATGACCAAATCGTGCCTTGGGCAGCCTGCCGCCCAGGATCTTGACCGCGCTCTGATGCGCGATCTGCCCCAGCGCGATGAAGACCCGCGCATTCGGGAGCGCGCGCACCTGCGCCTCCGCAAACGGGCGACAGGTGCGCACTTCTTCGGGTGTCGGCTTGTTCTGCGGTGGCAGACATTTGACCGAATTGACAACGATCAGCCCTTTCAGCTTCAGCCCGTCATCGACCGCGCCCCGATACACGCCATCGGTAAAGCCGAATTTCGCCAGCGTCGCGAACAACAGGTCGCCGGCGAAATCGCCGGTAAAGGGCCGCCCCGTGCGGTTCGCCCCCTTCATCCCGGGTGCCAGACCGATAATGCCCAGCCACGCATCGGGATCCCCGAACGCCGGCACCGGCGCATTCCACCAGTCGGGATGTTCGGCGCGCAGATCGGCGCGCAGCGCCACCAGCCGGGGACAGAGCGGACAATCGCGTGAGGGCTCGGTGTCAGGCAGCGGACTTGGCGGAACCATGCTGGCGGGATAGGCGGTGGCCATGCCGCCCTCAACCCCGGTTCCGCTCTACGCGATCGCGCTCGGTTCGAACCGGCGCGGGCGCCACGGTTCGCCCGTGCGTGAGGTGCAGGCCGCGCTGGTGGCGATCGGCGGGGTGATCGCCGTCTCGCCGCTGATCTCCACGCCCCCGATCGGTCCGTCGCGCCGCCGCTTCGTCAATGCGGCGGCGCTGGTCGAAACCGCCGAGACGCCGCCGCAACTGCTGGCGCGGCTCAAGCGCATCGAGCGCGCGTTCGGGCGCCGGCGCGGACGACGCTGGGACGCGCGGGTGATCGATCTCGACATCATCCTGTGGTCGGGCGGGCCATGGGCCGGGCCGGGCCTCACCATCCCGCACGTCGCGTTTCGCGCACGGGACTTCGTTCTGCGCCCGCTCGCAGCGATCGCCCCGACATGGCGCGATCCGCTGACCGGACGCACGATCCGCCAGCTTGCAGCGCTCACCGGTTGACCCCGCCCGATGCGCCGCCTAGGTGCAGCCAACCCAAGTGTCGGGCCCTTAGCTCAGTCGGTAGAGCAACTGACTTTTAATCAGTAGGTCGATGGTTCGAATCCATCAGGGCTCACCATTTCCGCCGCGACGACACGGATCACGCGGCCGACAGCCCCGCCCGATCGATCGCCGCGAAATATCCGCGCATCGCCGCCGCCGCACGCGCGGTCAGCGTGATATGGGCGCGACGCTTGTCGGTCGGGTCCGGTTCGCGACCGAACAGGCCGGCATCGTGCATCGTTCCGATCCAGCGCAGCGCGGTCGTCGGCGGCACTGCGGCGGCGATGCACAGGCTGGACACCGACACCCGCCGCCCCTCGATCCGCGCCGCATAGAGATCGAGCAGCATGTCCCAGGCCGGATCGGCGAACAGGTCCGCCGCGAAATACTGGTCCCGCAGGCGCCGGACCCGGATCGCGGCGCGCACCGCCTGTGGTTCGGGGTCGGAGACGTCGGTGACCTCCGCGCGATAACCGGTCCCGGTCTCGCGCACAGCCCCGGCATCCTCGCGCGACAGTTCGGCCAGCACCGTGGCCAGGCGCGCCACCTCTTCGTTCAGCAGTCGCAGCCGTTCGACTTCGCGCTCACGCGTCCCGTCATGCAGCCGCGCGGTCGGCGGCATCGTTGCGCGCGCAAGCGCTGCGGCGAGTTCGCCCGGCGCGGCGTCGCACAACAGTGTGGCGCCGGCGGCCAGCAATGGCGTGGCGACGCTGTCGATCGCGGCGGGGTCGATGGTGGCGACGATCCGACAGGCGCGCTCCGCCACCCAGTCCGCGACCGCCCATGCCGCGCCCTCCGCCGCGTCCGGCGCGGCGCCGACCGTGTCCAGCAGGATCAGGCCCAGATCGATCTGATCGGCGACCCGCGCGCGCGCCTGTGCGGGGCTGACGGTTCCCAGCAGCCGCGCGCCGCTTGCCGAGATCAGCCGCTCGGCGAGATCGGCTCGTGCCGGTTCGGCAATCAACAGCGCGCCGGGCGATCCGCCCGCGCCCGTCATCGGAAAGGGGTTTGCGCGTTCATCCATCCGAAACCTCCGCTTTGCACCGCATAGCGGAGATATCCCCTGCCCGGCGGTATGGGTTAAGGGCGGATGCCTCCATTCCCATTCGGTCTTTCCCGAAGCGCATCCGAAACGGATCGAATTTGACCGCCGTTCAGCCGAACACCTCTTCGGCATCGTCGAATTCGTCCTCGACCAGCAGCTTGGCCGCCGTCGCGGTGCTGCCCGCGCTCAACGCGATCCAGATCGCGCCGACCAGCGCGCTGGCCACCGATTGCAGGATCATGCCGGGGGAGAGCATGCCGACGCTTTCCATCTGCTGTTCGGCGACGGCCGCCGCCGCTTCCGGATTCCCGCTGGCCGCCATCAGGTCGGCGAAATAGCTGCCCATCGCAAAGCTGGCGACCGCGATGCTCATCGCCATGCCGATCAGCGTGATGACCAGCGCCGCGCCGAACAGCTTCCAGAAGCGCCCGCGGCTGATCCGCCACGCCTCGCCGATCACGATCCGGCGCCGATGCAGGGTGAGCGGAAAGGCGAGCGCGAAACGGATCATCAGGAACACGACGATCGAAACGAGCGCCAGCACGAGCACGAAGCCAAAGATCATCGAACCCAGTGCGGACTGGCTCGCCGCCATCGCCCCCATGCCGAGTACGCCGAGCAGCAAGCTGAATCCGAACCCGGCCGCTACCCCCGCAATCACGAAGATCAGCGTCAGGCCAAAAATCCGCAGCTCGTCCATCCCCAGCCGCAGATAGGCCAGGCCCCCCGCCTGCGGGCGGAGCACCGCGCGCATCGCGGCCGTGTAGATGACGAGGCCGACCAGCCCGAGCAGCAGGTTGAGCAGGTAGATCGGAACCATCGCCGCCATCAGCGCGCCGGGATCGCCCATCGCGCTGCGCATCAACGGCGCGGTGGTCATCAGGATCGCGATGCTCGCCGCCAGATAAAGGCCGGCCCAGATCAGGACCGCCACGAAATGTTCACGGATGACGCCGAACGCGCCCTCCAGAATGCGTCCCACGCTGAACATCGCCCCATTCCCCCCTCTTGCGACCGGTCAGCCGGCCCCCGGGTGGGATGTTGAAACGAAAACCGCGCGCGATCAATCCAGCGACTTGACGATTTCCTCGACCATCTTCTTGGCGTCGGCGAGCAGCATCATCGTATTGTCGGCATAGAAGACGTCGTTATCGACACCGGCATAGCCCACGCCGCCCATGCTGCGCTTGATGAAGAACACCGTCTTGGCCTTGCCCACGTCGAACACCGGCATGCCGTAGATCGGCGAGGACTTGTCGGTCTTCGCCGCCGGATTGACGACGTCGTTCGCGCCGATGATGAACGCCACATCGGCCTGCGCGAACTCGCTGTTGATGTCCTCCAGCTCGAACACTTCGTCATAGGGGACGTTCGCTTCGGCCAGCAGCACGTTCATATGGCCCGGCATGCGCCCCGCGACGGGGTGAATGGCGTATTTGACGCCGACGCCATGCTCTTTCAGCTTGTCGGCCATCTCGCGCAGCGTGTGCTGCGCCTGCGCCACCGCCATGCCGTAACCGGGGACGATGATGACATTCTCCGCCTGCCCCATGATATAGGCCGCGTCCTCGGCCGATCCGCGCTTCCACGGGCGCTGCTCCTTCGCCTCGCCCGCGCCGCCGCCGCCCGCATCGCCGCCGAACCCGCCGGCGATCACGCTGATGAAGCTGCGGTTCATCGCGCGGCACATGATATAGGACAGGATCGCGCCCGAACTGCCGACCAGTGCGCCGGTGATGATCATCGCGGTATTGCCGAGCGTGAAGCCCATCGCCGCGGCCGCCCAGCCGGAATAGCTGTTCAGCATCGACACGACGACCGGCATGTCCGCCCCGCCGATGGGGATGATCAGCAGGAAACCTATCACGAAGGACAGGGCGAGGACGACCCAGAAAACCCAGACCGGCGCTTCGATCTGAACCGTGAAGAAAGCGATCAGGCCCAGGATCGCCGCCAGCGTGCCCAGGTTGATGACATGCCGCCCCGGCAGCATGATCGGCGCACCGCCCATATTGCCGTTCAGTTTCAGGAAGGCAATGACCGACCCCGAAAAGGTGATGGCGCCGATGGCGACGCCTAGGCCTAGTTCGATCCGGCTGACCGGCAGGATCAGGCCCGCATGTTCGGACGATGCGGGAAAGGCGATGCCGAACGCGGTCGGATTGAGATACGCGGCAACGCCGACCAGCACGGCGGCCACGCCGACAAGGCTGTGAAAGCCCGCGACCAGCTGGGGCATGTCGGTCATCTTGATCTTGCGCGCGATGACGAAGCCGAGAATGCCGCCGACGGCGATCGCACCGAGAATTTCGGGCAGCGAGGCGATTTCGTGTGTCACCAGCGTCGTGACGACCGCGATCAACATGCCGACCATGCCGTAGCGGTTGCCCGCGCGGCTGGTGGAGGGCGACGACAGCCCGCGCAGCGCGAGGATGAAGCACACGCCCGCGACCAGATAGGCGAGCGCGACCCAGGGGTTTACCGGAGCAACTTCATGCATCGGATCAGCCCTTCTTCTTGTACATGGCGAGCATCCGCTCGGTCACGGCGAAGCCGCCGAAGATGTTGACGCTCGCCAGCGCCACCGCGATCAGCCCCAGCCACTTTGCACCCGGGCTGCCCGCCGCCGCCGACGCGACGAGCGCGCCGACGATGATCACGCTCGAAATCGCATTGGTCACCGCCATCAGCGGCGTGTGCAGCGCCGGCGTGACCGACCACACGACATAATAGCCGACGAAACACGCCAGCACGAAGATCGACAGGATCGAGATGAAGTCCATGATTTACCTCAATTGCTGTGCGACGGCAGCAGGAAGGCCGGGAACGGCAAAGGTGCCGTTGTCCATCGAAATGATGTAAAGCCGCTGCGGTCGCATGATCGCGATCTCGGCGGATTGATCGGTTGCCGACTGCACGCCGACCGCCATGCCAAGCACCGGGATCAGCACGCCCGCGCCCGCCGCCTTGCCGGACACATCGACAAAGTCATTCTTGCCTGCCCGCACCAGCGTTGCCCGCAATTTCGTCTTTGCGACCGTTTTGCCCTGCAGCAGGGCAAAGGTGAGGGTCATGTCCTCCGGGTAGCTGTCCGGATCGATCACCTCGAATCGGGCGGATTTGGCCATCGGCGTGGCCGCATTGATGCTGCCTCGCGGTTGTGGCGGCGACAAGCGGGTATAGGCGTAGAACACCGAGAAACTGGCGTCGAACGCACCATCGCCGTCGAGATCGCTGAAGCAAGGCCGCTTGTCGAGCGCCGGAATGAACAGCGACTTCGCCTGACTTGCGCCGGACCAGTCCTTCAACGTGCAATAGCCGACTTTGCCATCCCCATTTGCGACGAGGATCAGCGGCGTGCCAGCCGGAACCGCGCTGGTACTCCCCGCAGGGGTCGCCGCTTCGGTCAGGCGGACCAGCTTCACCGGCAAAATCCGCTGGGTGAGAAAAGGCTGTTTGAAGGGCACGGCCCGGGCCGAAAGTTCGGCAGGCGAGGCCTTGAGCTGCCAATATGCGGTAATCCGTTCCGCCGTCGCAGGCGTTGCGGCCGCCGTCAGAGCCAGCATGGCGATCGCGCGACCGAAGCCGTGGAAGGATTTCATCGGATCAACCCTCCAGCAAGCGAGCGTTCACCACCTTGCCGCCCTGCGTCAGCCGGATGGCGTCGCCGATTTCCTCGTCCAGTACCGGCTTGCCCGCGTCCTTGTCCCAGAAGGCGGAGAGGAAATTGTACAGGTTGCGCGCGAACAGCGCCGAGGCATCGCTCGCCAGCCGCGAGGTGATGTTGCGGTGGCCGACGATCTTCACGCCGTGCTTCTCAACTACCTCTCCGGCGACCGCGCCCTCGACATTGCCGCCGCTTTCGACGGCCAGGTCGATGATCACCGACCCCGCCCGCATCGTCGCGATCTGCGCGTCCGAAATCAGGCGCGGGGCGGGGCGGCCGGGGATCAGCGCGGTGGTGATGACGATGTCCTGCTTGGCGATGTGGGACGAGACCAGTTCGGCCTGCGCCGCCTTGTACTCGTCGCTCATCTCGGTCGCGTAGCCGCCTGATCCTTCGCCCTCGATGCCTTTCACCGCTTCGACGAAGACCGGCTTGGCGCCGAGCGACTGGATCTGCTCCTTCGTCGCGCTGCGCACATCGGTCGCGGAAACCTGCGCGCCCAGCCGCCGCGCGGTGGCGATCGCCTGAAGCCCGGCGACGCCGACGCCCATCACGAACACCTTGGCCGCGGACACGGTCCCGGCCGCCGTCATCATCATCGGAAAGACGCGGCCATATTCGCTCGCGGCGTCCAGCACCGCCTTGTACCCGGCCAGGTTCGACTGTGACGAGAGGATGTCCATCGACTGGGCGCGGGTGATGCGCGGCATGAATTCCATCGCCAGCGCCTCGATCCCCGCCGCGGCATAGCCATCGACGCGCGCGCGGCCGCCATCCTGGCCGGTGCCGAACGGATTGAGACCCGCCGCCAGCCAGGCGCCCGGCTTCACGCCGCGCAGGTCCGCCGGATCCGGTCCCTGCACGCCCAGCACGATATCGGCGTCCTTCAACGTCGCGGCGCGCGATCCCACATGCGCGCCGGCGTCGGTATAACCGGTGTCAGCGAAGGAAGCGGCGTCGCCCGCCCCACTTTCGACCGCGACGTCGGCGCCCAGCGCGATGAACTTCTTCACCGTCTCGGGCGTCGCGGAGACGCGCCGTTCGCCGGACGCCGTCTCCTTCAGAACCGCGATCTTCACGTCAGCCAGCGATCAGCCAGATCGCGAGCGCGCCGACCAGCGCCGAAATGATCGTCCCCACCTTCAGCAGGCGCAGAAAGCCGCCATAGGTGTTCTCATGCGCCTTCATCTCGCCGCTCTGGGCCATGCGTCTTCCCCTTGTAACGCTTGTTTGCGATGGTCTTAGACGGGGCCGGCGCGGCCCTCAAGTCCCGCGATGTTTGTCAGCCTTAAGCCGCTCTTTACCCGCTTGCGGTATCCCGGCTGACCGAAAGAGGGACAGTGGGGACAATCGGATGACGCGCAACGGCCAGCGCCTCCTGATGCTGATCGACGACGAACCGGCGCAGCGCCGGCTGGTGGCGGCGATCGCCGCGCGCCGGGGATGGCGGACGATCTTTGCCGGTGACGGCGAAACCGCGCTGGCGACGCTCGGCACGCCGGACGGCATGGCGCTCGACGCGATCGTGCTCGATCACTGGGCGCCCGATCTCGACGCCGCCGCGCTGATCGCCGAACTGCGCGACAACCGCCCGGCGTTGCCGATCCTGCTGCTCACCGCCAATGGCTCGGTCGTCGATGCGGTCCATGCGATGCGCGCCGGGGCCACCGATTTCCTGGTCAAGCCGCTGGCGGCCGAGCGGCTGCTCGCCGCGCTCGACGCGGCGGTCGGCGCCAAGGTCGCGGGCGAATTGCGTCCGCTCACCGAAAAGCTCACCGCCAATCTGGCCTTTGACGAAATCGTCGGCAGCGCGCCGCAATTCCGCGCCGCGCTCGCGATCGCGGCAAAGGCGGCGCGCGCGCGCGTGCCGGTGCTGGTCGAGGGCGAAAGCGGCGTCGGCAAGGAAGTGGTGGCCGAGGCGATCCACGCCGCCAGCCCGCGCCATTCGCGCCCGATGGTCACCGTCAATTGCGGCGCGATCCCCGCGAACCTGGTCGAATCCGAATTGTTCGGACATGAAAAGGGCGCCTTTACCGGCGCGTTCGAACGCAAGATCGGCCGGTTCCAGGAGGCCGATGGCGGCACCATCTTCCTCGACGAAATCGGCGAAATGCCACTGGACGCACAGGTGAAGCTGCTGCGCGTGCTGCAATCGGGGGAGGTTCAGCCGATCGGCGCGCGCCATTTCTCCCAGGTCGATGTCCGCGTCATCGCCGCCACCAACAAGACGCTGATGGCCGAGGTCGAGGCCGGCAATTTCCGTGAAGACCTCTATTACCGGCTCAACGTCGTTCAGGTGACGATCCCGCCCCTGCGCGAGCGCGGCGGGGACATCGCCCCGCTCGCCCGCCATCTGCTCGGCCGGATCGCGCAACAGCCGGGTCTGCGGCCGCTCGGCATCACCGACGACGCGATCACGCTGCTCGGCAGCTATGACTGGCCCGGCAATGTCCGCCAGCTTCAGAACGCACTGTTCCGCGCCGCCGTGCTCTGCGACGGCGACGCGCTGACCCGCGCCGATTTCCCGCAGATCGCCCAGCTCGCCAGCGGTCGTCCCGCCGGTGGCGCCCCGGCCGGCAATGGCGGTGGCGCGGCGCAGGGCGCCGGCGTCACCCTGTATCGCGCCGACGGCAATCTGCGCGCGCTGGAGGAGATCGAGGCCGATGTCATCCGGCTCGCCATCGGCCATTATCGCGGCCGCATGACGGAAGTCGCGCGCCGGCTCGGCATCGGCCGCTCGACCCTCTATCGCAAACTGGGCGAACTGGGGATCGATCAGAACGCGGCCTGAACCGGTCCGCCCGGATCGATATTCGGCGCCTGTCGGAAACGATCACGCGGACCGGGTCCGGCGACCGCTTCCCCCCGGGCGCATCAGCGCCTAAGGCATCGACATGCGGCAATTCAGCGGAAAGACGGCGCTCGTCACGGGTGCGGCCTCGGGCATCGGTCTTGCGGTTGCGCGCTACCTGGCGGCGCAGGGCGCGGCGCGACTTATCCTGGTCGATCGCGACGAAGCCGCACTGGCCGCGGCGGCATTCGGCGCCGAAACCGTCCGCATCGCGGGCGACGTTGCCGACCCGGCGCTGTGGGATCGGATCGACCTTGCCGGCCTCGATCACGCCGTCGTCAATGCCGGGGTCGCGGGCGCGGGCATGATCGCCGATCTCGACTTCGCCGAATGGCGGCGCATCCTCTCCATCAACCTGGATGGCGCCTTCCTCACCCTTCAGGCCGCGATGCGCGCGATGGCGGCCAGATCCGAAGCGGGCGGGGGCAGCATCGTCCTGACCGCATCGGCGGCGGGCGTGAAGGCGGAGGCCGGGGTCGCCGCCTATGGCTGCTCGAAAGCCGCGCTGATCCACCTCGCAAAGGTCGCGGCGAAAGAGGGAGCACCGCACGGCATCCGGGTCAATGCGATCGCCCCCGCCGGGGTCGAAACGCCGGTCTGGGACGCGGTTCCCCTGTTCGCGCAGCGCGCCGCCGAAATCGGCCGCGACGCGGCGTTCGCCGAAATGGCCCGCATCGCCACACCGCTCGGCCGCTATGCGAAGCCGGACGAGATCGCGGCGCAGATCGCCTTCCTGCTCGGCGACGGCTCCGCGCTGGTGACGGGCGCCACGCTGGTCAGCGACGGCGGCTATACGCTTTAAGGGCGGCGCGCAGTCCGGGCGGGGACTGGCGAAACTGTCATGCGCTCCCATATCGGGGGTGATGCTGCGAATCCTGTTCGTCCTGTTCGGTTTCATCGCGCTGGTCGTGGTCGGGCTGATGGTGCTGGCCGCGGGTGCGATCGCGCTCGGCATCGTCGTTGGCACGCGCCGGCTGCGCGCACGGCTTGCCGCGTTCAAATTCGCGCGGCTGCGCGACACCGATCCCGCCGATCCGCTCGATGCCGCCTGGACGCGCGCCGCGCACGAGGCCGACTGGGCGGTCAGCCGCATCGCCACCGCGCGGAGCAGCTGTGCGCGGCTGATCGCGCTTGCGGATGCCGATCCGCTTGCGGCCGACGCCGTCGATTGGGCGAATGTCGTGCGCCGCCGTGTTCCCGATCTGGTCGCCGCCTGTCTGGACGAATGCGCCGACGCCACCCCCGCCGAACGGCGCAGCAACCTGGAGGATCTGGTCGATAGCCTCGAAAAGATCGGCGCCGAGGCCGAGCGCCGCCGCGATCGCTTTCGCGGCGCCAAGGTCAGCGCATTTCACGTCCAGCGCGCCTATGTCGATGCGCGCACGCGTCAGGATCCGTTGGGCTGATCGGTCCGGCTGATCCGGCCTACCGCCCCACCAGCGCCGCGTCGCGCAGGCCGCGCCAGATGCGCAGCGCCTGGACCGTTTCCGGCACGTCATGCACCCGCAGCAGCTGCACCCCCAGCTCCGCGCCCTTCATCGCCAGCGCCAGCGATCCACCCAGCCGCTGGTCCACCGGCGCCTCGTTCGACAATGCGCCGACGATCCGCTTGCGGCTCGCCCCCAGCAGGATCGGCACGCCCAGTCCGTGGAACAGCGCCAGGCCGTTGAGCAGGGCCAGATTGTCGGACAGCGCCTTGCCGAACCCGATGCCGGGATCGGCGATGATCCGCGCGCGATCGACGCCCGCCGCGACCACCGCCTCGATCCGCGCCTCCAGCCAGTCATACACCTCGACCAGCGGATCGCCATAGCCGCCCGCGCCCGCCGCGCCGCGCCGGGGGTCGGCCGCGTGCATCAGCACCACCGGGCATCCCGCGCGCGCCACCACCTCCAGCGCGCGGTCGTCCCACAGCAGCGCGGACACATCGTTCACCAGCTGTGCGCCCGCCGCCAGCGCCGCCTCCATCACCCCGGCCTTGCGGGTATCGGCCGAGACCGGGATGCCGCTGCGCGCCAGCCGCTCGACCACCGGGACGATGCGGGCGATCTCGTCCCCCTCCCACACGTCCTGCGCGCCCGGGCGGGTCGATTCGCCCCCGACATCGACGATCGCCGCACCGGTCGCCGCCATATCGACCCCCGCACCCGCCGCCGCGCCGGGATCACCCAGATGCCGCCCGCCGTCGGAAAAGCTGTCGGGCGTCATGTTGAGGATGCCCATCACCTGCGGCTGGTCGAACCGCAGCACGCGCTCGCCCAGATGCAGGGGCGGGCGGGGCGCGACGATCCGTGCCATCAGCGCCGCGATTCGCGGATCGTCGGGCAGGTCGGCGACCGGCACCGTCGCCTGCACGATGCGCCGCCCTCCGGCCGCGGCGATCACCTCACAGGCGGAAAACCACAGCAGCCCGCCGGCCAGTCGCGCCAGCTCGCCATCGCGCCCGATCGGGCTATCGGCGAACTGCACCGGGCGAAGATAGAGCCGCGCATCGGCGGGCAGGTCGATCGTCATGTCGCGAACAGCTGCGCCAGGTCGCGAAACGCCTTGAACTCGAGCGCGTTGCCGGCCGGATCGTACAGGAACATCGTCGCCTGCTCGCCCGGCTTTCCGGCGAAGCGTACATGCGGCTCGATCACGAACGCCGTCCCCGCATCGCTCAGCCGCACCGCCAGCGACTCCCACTCGCCCCAATCGAGCACCAGCCCGAAATGCGGCACCGGCACCTCGTCCCCGTCCACCGCATTGCGCGCGCGCACCCCGGCGCCCGCGCCCCGGTGCAGGACCAGCTGATGCCCGCGCAGGTCGAAATCGATCCAGTGTCCCGGATCCTCCCGCCCCTGGGGGCAGCCGAGCAGCCCGCCGTAAAAGGCGCGCCCCGCCTCCAGGTCATCGACCGGGATCGCCAGGTGGAAGCGGGGGATAGTCATGCCCATCCGTCCAGCACCTGATCGGGCGGGCGGTGGCCATGCGACCAGAACTGGATGTTGGCGATCACCTTGTCGCCCGTCGCCTGCCGCCCCTCCAGCGTCGCCGACCCCATATGCGGCGTCATCACGACATTGGGCAGCGCCAGCAGGCGCGGATCGATCTGCGGTTCGAACCGCCACACGTCCAGCCCGGCGCCGGCCAGCCGTCGCCCTTCAAGCGCGTCGATCATCGCGTCCTCATCGACGATGCCCCCGCGCGAGGCGTTGATGAGATAGACCTGCGGTCCCAGCAACGCGATGCGCCGCGCGTCGATCAGATCGCGGCTGTCGTCGTTCAGCGGGGTGTGGATCGTCAGAATGTCGATCCGCCCCAGCATCGCATCGAGATTGGAGTGAAATTCCGCGCCCAGTTCCGCCTCCACGACCTTGGGCAGGCGATTGCGGTTGTGATAATGGATGTCCAGTCCGAACGCGCGCGCGCGTCGCGCCACCGCCTGGCCGATCCGGCCCATGCCGACGATGCCCAGCTTCTTGCCGCCGATGCGGTGGCCCAGCATCCCGCCGGGCGACCACCCCTTCCACTGGCCCGATCGCACCAGCTTCTCGCCCTCCGCCAGCCGGCGCGGGACCGAAATGATCAGCGCCATCGTCATGTCGGCGGTATCCTCGGTCAGCACGCCGGGGGTGTTGGTCACGACGATGCCCCTGGCGCGTGCCGCCTTCAGGTCGATATGGTTCACGCCCGCGCCGAAATTCGCGATCAGCTTCAACCGGTCGCCCGCGCCCTCGATCAGCGCCGCGTCGATCGTGTCGGTCACGGTCGGCACCAGCACGTCGCAATCGGCCATCGCCGTCGCCAGCGCGGCACGGTCCATCCCCGCATCCGCCTGGTTCGGTACGGTGTCGAACAGCTCGACCATCCGCGCGACGGTGGTGTCGGGCAGTTCGCGGGTGACGACGACACGGGGGCGGGCGGGTCGGGGCGTCTGTGCCATGCCGGACCGATTGGCCCCCATGCCGCCGCCAGTCAACGGTTGATGCGCGCCCGCCCCCTCCCCTAGAACCGGTCCGAAGCCGATCGGGGGATTCGATGTCGTTGCGGATGCGTTTGGGATTGTCGCTGGTCGTGCTGCTGGGACTGGGATCCGCCGCGATCGCCGACGCCTGGGCGCAGCAGCGCAAGCCCCCCTATTACGCCTCGATCTCGGCCGGAAAGGCGCGGATGCGCACCGGCCCCGGGCGCAACTATCCCGCCAGCTGGCTCTATGTCCGCGCCGACCTGCCGGTGAAGGTGGTCGAAGTATATAATGACTGGCGCAAGGTCGAGGATCCGGACGGCACCCAGGGGTGGATGCTCGTCGCGCTCCTCTCTGCCACCCGCACCGCGATCGTCACCGGATCGGTGATCGAAATGCGCGACACGCCACGCTTTGCGGGCAGGATCAACTGGCGCGCCGCCCCCGGCGTGGTGGGGCGGATCAGCAAGTGCCAGCGCGGCTGGTGCTGGTTCGACGTGCGCGGGCGCGGCGGCTATGTCGAACAGAACCGCATCTGGGGAACCGATCCGGGCGAAGAGGTTCCCTGACGCGCCGGGGTCGGCCGCACCCCGGAGCCTGCTACGCGGCCACCGCGGCTCAGTTCATCAGTTCCAGCGCCACCGCCGTCGCCTCGCCGCCGCCGATGCACAGCGACGCCATGCCGCGCTTCTGCCCGCCATTCTGCATCGCCGCGATCAGCGTCGCCATGATCCGCGCGCCGCTCGCGCCGATCGGATGACCCATCGCGCACGCTCCGCCATTGACGTTCAGCACCTCGTGCGAAATGCCCAGATCGCGCATCGCGATCATCGCGACGACCGCGAACGCCTCGTTCACCTCGAACAGATCGACATCGCCGATCTGCCACCCCGCCTTGTCGAGCGCCTTTTGCATCGCGGCGACCGGCGCGGTGGTGAAACGGGCGGGGGCGTGCGCGTGACCGGCATGCGCGACCAGCCGCGCGACCGGGGTAAGGCCCAGTTTTTCCGCGACCGACGCGCGGGTCATCACCAGCGCCGCCGCGCCGTCCGAAATCGACGATGCGTTCGCGGCGGTGATCGTGCCGTCCTTGGCAAAGGCCGCCTTCAGCGTCGGGATCTTGGCCGGGTCGCCCTTGGCGGGTTGTTCGTCCCGGTCGATGGTGACCACGCCCTTGCGGGTCCGGATCTCGACCGGAACGATTTCCCGGTCGAACCCACCCGATTGCTGCGCGCGCTGCGCCCGGGTCAGGCTGGCGATGGCGAAATCGTCCTGCGCCTGGCGGGTGAACTGATATTCGGTGGCGATCTCTTCAGCGAACGTCCCCATCGCCCGGCCCGGCTCATAGGCATCCTCCAGCCCGTCGAGGAACATGTGATCGTACAGCCGGTCATGCCCGATCCGTGCGCCGCTGCGATGCTTGAGCGACAGATAGGGCGCGTTGGTCATGCTCTCCAGCCCGCCGGCGATGATCATGTCGGCCGATCCGGCGGCCAGCGCGTCGGACGCCATGATCGCCGCCTGCATGCCCGATCCGCACATCTTGTTGACCGTCGTCGCCTCGATATGCTGCGGCAGCCCGGCGCGGATCGCCGCCTGCCGCGCCGGCGCCTGGCCAAGGCCGGCGGGGAGCACACAGCCCATATAGATGCGATCGATCGCCTCTCCCTTCAGCCCGGCGCGCTCGACCGCCGCGCCGACCGCGGTCGCGCCCAGCTGCGTCGCCGTGGCATCGGCCAGCGCGCCCTGCATGCTTCCCATCGGCGTGCGGGCATAGGAAAGGATGACGACGGGATCGGTGGACATGAAAGCCTCTCCAGGAGTTTGTGTCCGGGCGATCTAGGCGCACGCCTTCGCAAATGCAAAAGGGAGAGCGATGATGGAACCGGTCGATATCCTCAAATGGTTCGCGTCGATCAGCGGCATCATCGCGGCGTTCATGGTCAGCCTCGACAATGGCCGCCGCGTGACGGGCTGGGGCTTCGCGCTGTTCGTCGCCTCTTCGATCGCATGGATCAGCGGCGCGCTGATGTCCGGCGACGAACCGCTGATGTCCCAGAATCTCGTGCTGTTCGGCATCAACATCTTCGGCGTCTATCGCTACCTGATCCGGAAAAAGGGCGCATGACTGATCCGCTTCCGCACTGGGCATGGCCGGTCGTGCTGGGAGGGCTTGGCCTGATGTTTGGCAGCTTCATCGCCACGCTGGTGCGCCGCTGGCCCGAGGGGCGAACCGCCATGCGCGGGCGATCCGAGTGCGAATCGTGCCGCAAATCGCTTCACGCCCATGAACTTGTTCCGCTGATGAGCTACGCGTTGCAGCGCGGCCGGTGCCGGGCGTGCGGCGCGCCGATCCATGCGAGCCATGCCGCGATCGAGGGCGGCGCGATGCTGGTCGGCGCCGCCGCCGGCTTCGTCATGCCGGGATGGGAAGGGCTGTCGGGGGCGCTGTTCGGCTGGCTGCTGCTCACCCTTGCCGCGCTCGACCTTGCCGCCTTCTGGTTGCCGAACGTGCTGACCGGGCTGCTCGCGCTCACCGGCCTGATCGATGGCGTGTTCTTCCTGCCCGGCTGGATCGACCGGCTGGCCGGGGGACTGATCGGCTTTGGCCTGTTGTGGCTCACCGCCTTCACCTATCGCCGGATCCGCGGTCGGGACGGCATGGGCGGCGGAGACCCGAAGATGTTCGCGGGCATCGGCCTGTGGCTGGGCGCGACCATGCTCGCTCCGGTGCTGTTCGCGGCCAGCGTGATCGGCATCGGCGTCGCGCTGGCGCTGCGCATCGCGGGGCGCGAAATGGGGATGACCAGTCGCCTGCCGCTCGGCACGCTGCTGGCGCTCGCGGCCTTTCCCGCCTGGCTGTATCAGGCCGCGCTCTGACGCGCCCGCGTCACGCCGCCGGCGCCTCAAGCGCGAGCAGGGCAAAGCTCGCGAGCCAGTGGCTGCCCATATAATCGTCCGCGATATGCGGCAGGCTGGCGTCGAGATGTGCCTGCGCACTCGCCCGGGCCAGCCGGCTTTCAGGCCCGTCGCCCAGCCGCGCCGCAATGCCGCGCCAGGCCCATGCCCGCGACAGGTTCAGCCCGTCGAGATGCGCGATCTTGCCGTCGCTGCGGTCGGAAACATGCGCGGGTGCGAACAGCGGCGCCGGCACCCCCTGTACCATCGCCGGAAGAAACGTCGCGAACCAGTGGCGGAACGCCGCCTGCCCGGCGATACGGCTCATCAGCATCGCGATCGACAGCGTCGGCGACAGGAATTCGTCGCCGCCCGGCTCCAGCGTCCGGCAATCGGCGAGCGCGCCATACCAATGCTCGGCCCGCGCCACGATCAGCGCGGCAAGCGCCGGGTCGTGCGAAATCGCCCAGTCGTGCGCCAGCGTCAGCGCGAATGCGGTGTTGAAATGCGTTCCGACCCAGATCGGATAGGTCAGCTTGGGCAGATACGCCCGAAACCGGTCCGCGAACGCCCGGGCCAGCGGCTCCACCGCGCCTGCCCATGGCGCGTCATACGCCGCCAGCTCGGCATGGAGCGCCAGCAGCCAGGCCCAGCCATAGGGGCGTTCAAACCCCGCCGAATAGGGCCGCGACAGATAGGCGAGTTCGCCCGCCACCTTGTCCGGCACCAGCATCGCATCGGCGCGGGCGCGGGCCTGTGCCGCCTCGGGCAGATCGGGGAACAGCCGGGCGATCCGCATCACCTGCCACCAGCCATGGACGCAGCTGTGCCAGTCGAAACTGCCGTGAAAGATGGGGTGGAAATCGACCGGTGGGCGCGCATCGTCGGGACCGTTCAGCACATGGTCCATCTTGTACGGCCATTGCAGGCCAAGATGCGACAACGTCGTGCGGGCAAAGCCGGCGGCAAGGTCGCGGGTCAGTGCGGTCATCGAAACGCCAGCCACCAGATCAGCAGGATGTTGAGCGCCAGCAGCGGCAGCGCGGTCGCCAGCTGCGCCTTGATCACGCCGTTGCGATCCTTGAGTTCGAGCAGCGCGGCAGGGACCAGGTTGAAGTTGGCCGCCATCGGCGTCATCAGTGTCCCGCAAAAACCGGCAAGCATGCCCACCGCGCCGATCACCGCCGGGTCGCCGCCATAGTGGCGGACCAGCAGCGGCACGCCGATCGCCGCCGCCATCACCGGAAAGGCGGCGAACGCGTTGCCCATGATCATCGTGAACAACGCCATGCCGATCGCATAGACCAGCACGGTCAGAAAGACGCTTCCCTCCGGGATCAGCGCACGGGTCGCGTCGCCGATCACCGTGCCGACGCCCGCCGCGGCGAACACGACGCCCAGCGCCGCGAGCATCTGGGGCAACACCGCCGCCCAGCCGATCGAATCGATCAGCCGCCGCCCCTCCTCCAACGGCGCGAGCGCGGGCGGGCGCAACCACATGAACAGCACCAGCACCGCGATCAGCACGCCCAGGCCGAGCAGCACATAGGTTTCCCGCTTCGGCTCGATCAGCCCGATGCCGCCAACCGGGGTATAGGTATAGACAAGGGTGCCGATCAGCGCCGTCGCGGGGATGATGAGCGCCGGCAGGAACAGCCGGTTGCCGATCCGCGCGCTATACGCCTCGCGCTCCGCGTCGCTGGTCGTATCCGGATCGCCGCGCCCGATCGCCCCGAACCCGGCAAGGCCGGCCAGACCCAGCACCAGCAAGCCGTTGGCCAGATCGCCGAGATGCGACCCGGCGAGCAGGCTCAGCGCCATCAATCCCCAGAAGGCCGCATTGCCGAACCGCTTCGCATTGCGGCGGTCCAGCGCACTGAGCACCGCGAACGCGGCGAACATCAGGCCGGCCAGGACATAGAGCCATTGCAGCGTGATCATCGCCGCCCCCTCCCCAGCCACCGGTCGAGCAGCAGCAGACGCGCGGCATGGATGGCAAAGGCGCAACCGGCGGTCGGGATCGCCCACACCGCCAGCTCCAGCGGTGCCAGGACGATGCCATAGGTCGCGAGCGTCGCCTGGATCAGCACGATCGACCCGATCGCGAAGAAGATGTCCTCGCCAAAGAACAACCCGACATTGTCGGTCGCGGCGGCGTAGGATTTGACCGTCTCCGCCTCATCATCGGTCAGCATACCATGCTGCTGCTCCGCCGCCGCCAGCGCCATCGGAGCGACCAGCGGGCGGACCGTCTGGGGATGGCCGGCGGTCGAGTGCAGGCCGATCGCCGCGGTGAACTGACGATAGACAAGGTACAGGATCAACAACCGCCCCGCCGTCGCCCGGCGAAATCCGCCGATCACCGCCCGCGCCCGTTGCTGGAGGCCATAGCGTTCGAGCAGGCCGATGACGGGAAGGACGATCCACACGATCGCGATGATGCGATTGTCGTTGAACGCCTTGCCGAATGCCGAAATCACCTCGATCGGCCCCATGCCCGCGAGCAGCCCGGTGACGAGCGCCGACGCGGTGACGACGAGCATCGGGTTGAGCTTCAGCGCGAAGCCGACGACCACGACGAGGATACCGAGCAGCGGCAGCCAGCTCATGCGCCATATCCCCCGCCGCCGGGCGTCCGGATGACGAAGACATCGTCGAGCCCCACCTCGACCGCCGCCGTTGCGCCGAACGTTTCGATCGCCCCGTCGGCGCGCACCACGAAATTCTCGCCCCGCGCGCCGTCCCTGCCGCCGTCCAGCCCAAAGGGCGGGACACGACGGCGGTTGGCGAGGATCCCGGCGCGCATCGGTTCCAGGAAGCGCAGCCTGCGCACGACCCCGTCGCCGCCCCGCCATCGCCCCGCGCCGCCCGATCCGGTGCGGATGGAGAATTGCTCCAGCCGCACGGGAAACCGCGTTTCCAGCACCTCCGGATCGGTGAGGCGGCTGTTGGTCATGTGCGTCTGCACCGCCGCCGTGCCGTCGAACCCCGGCCCGGCACCGGATCCGCCGGCGATCGTCTCATAATATTGGTGCCGGTCATTGCCGAAGGTGAAGTTGTTCATCGTCCCCTGCGCCCCCGCCATGGCCCCCAGCGCGCCGAACAAGGCGTCGGTCACCACCTGGCTGGTTTCGACATTGCCTGCGACGACGGCGGCGGGAAAGTGTGGATTGAGCATCGATCCGTCCGGGACGGTGATCGTCACCGGACGCAGGCAGCCGTCGTTGAGCGGGATCGGCTCGTCCACCAGGCAGCGGATGACGTACAGCACCGCCGCGCGCACCACCGACAGCGGCGCATTGAAATTGTCCGGCAGCTGGTCGCTGGTCCCGGCGAAATCGATGGCGAGCGCGCCGGCTTCGCGGTCGATCCGCACCGTCACCTCGACCGCCGCGCCATTGTCGAGTTCGTAGCGGAAGTGGCCGTCGTTCAACCCGCCGATCAGCCGGCGGACGGCGGCAGCGGCATGGTCCTGGACATGATCCATATAGGCGCGAACGACGGCGGTTCCCTGTTCCGCGCACAAACGCCGCAGTTCGGCAGCGCCCCGCGCGCATGCCGCCACCTGCGCCGAAAGGTCGGCTAGGTTCTGATCGACATTGCGCGCCGGCCATTCCCCCGATGTCAGCAGCGCGCGCGTCTCGGCCTCGCGCAGCAGGCCATCCTCGACCAGCAGGAAATTGTCGATCACGACCCCTTCCTCGCCGATGCTTCGGCTGTCCGGGGGCATCGATCCGGGACTGATTCCGCCGATATCGGCATGATGGCCGCGCGCCGCGACGAAGAATGCGGGGACCCCCTCCTCATCGACGAAGACCGGCTGGATCACGGTGATGTCTGGCAAATGCGTGCCGCCGTCATAGGGCGCGTTCAGCGCATAGACGTCGCCGCGCCGGATGCCGCGCCCGTCCGCGCCGCGCCGGGCGATCACCGTGCGGATACTCTCCCCCATCGAACCCAGATGGACCGGAATATGCGGCGCATTGGCGATCAGCCGGCCCGCCCCGTCGAACAGCGCGCAGGAAAAGTCCAGCCGCTCGCGGATGTTGACCGATGTCGCACTGTGGCGCAGCGCGGCGCCCATTTCCTCTGCGATCGCCATGAACAGACCGGCAAAGATTTCGAGCCGGACCGGATCGCGTTCGACACCGGCTTTGCCATGCTCGGCGGCCCGGTCGCGGGTCAGTATGATGCTGCCCTCCCGATCCAGGCGCGCGCTCCATCCCGGCTCCACCACCGTCGTCGCGACCGGATCGACGATCAGCGCGGGGCCGGCGACCGCGCGGCCCGCCGCGAGACCCGCGCGCCGGAACACCGGAGCGTCGTGCCAGGCCCCGCCCGTGAAGAGGCGAACCTGCGCCTCCGCCGCCGATGATTCGGCCGGTGGAACCGGCAGCGCGGGCATCGTCCGTGCCGGCGCGATCGCCTCGGCGCTCAGCGTTTCGACCGTCAGCGCGCCGTGCGGGGCGTAGCCGAACCGGTCGTGGAACCGGTCGGCAAAGGCGGCGTGCATCGCATCAACGTCGCCGAACGGGACCTCGATCAGATTGTCCGATCCGGGCAGGCGAAGCTGGGCGCTGACCTCGACCTCGGCACCGGCGCGCACGCCCTGCGCGGCCAGGTCGGCGCGCGCCTCCGCGACGAGCGACCGCACCGCCGCGTCCAGCGGCTCGCCCGCGCCGATCGGCAGCGCGACGGTGCGCGCGCGGATCGCCCGCTGCCGCGCGAGCCCGATGCCATAGGCGGACAGCACCCCCGCGAACGGATGGATCAGCACCGTCCCGATGCCCAGCGCATCCGCGACCAGACAGGCATGCTGCCCGCCGGCGCCGCCGAAGCAGGAGAGGGCGAAGCGCGTCACATCCTGGCCGCGCGCGATCGAGATCGACTTGATCGCGTTCGCCATGCTGGCCACCGCGATCGTCACGAATCCCTCGGCCACAGCCTCCGGCGCCAGGCCTGCCGCCGCGGCCTCGTCGGCGAGCCGCTCGCGCGCGGCATCGGCATCGGGCGGCGCGGTGCCATCGACACCGAACGCGTGCGGGAAAAAGCCGGGTTGCAGCTTGCCGAGCGCGAAATTGCAGTCGGTGACCGTCAATGGTCCGCCGCGCCGATAGCATGCCGGGCCAGGAACCGCGCCCGCCGAGTCCGGCCCCACGCGCAACCGCCCATCCTCGAACCGGCAGATCGACCCGCCACCCGCCGCAACAGTATGGATCCGCAGCATCGGGGCGCGGATGCGCGCACCCGCCACGATCGTCTCGCTGTCGCGTTCGTACCGCCCGGCATAGAGCGAGACGTCGGTGGAGGTGCCGCCCATGTCGAACCCGACGACGCGATCATGGCCCGCCGCGCCTGCGGTTTCCGCCATTCCGACGATGCCTCCCGCCGGACCGGAAAGGATCGCATCCTTTCCCGAGATCAGGGCGCCGGGGATCAATCCGCCACTCGATTGCATGAACAGCGGCACATTTGCTGCACCCAATGCTGCGGTCAGCCCTGCAACATATCGGGCGAGTACGGGGGACAGATAGGCATCGGCGACACAGGTATCGCCCCGCGCGACGAGGCGGATCAGCGGCGCGACACGATGGCTCGCGGAAATCTGGGTAAAGCCGATATCCGCCGCCAGTTCGGCAAGCGCGATCTCATGCGCCGGGTGACGATAGCCGTGCATCAGCACGATCGCGACGGCGCGCAACCCCCGTTCGAATGCGGCGCCCAGATCGCGCCGCGCCGCGTCCAGGTCGAGCGGGCGGACCACCTCGCCTTCCGCGCCGACGCGTTCGTCGATCTCGATCGTCGCGGCATGCAGCGGCGGTGGGCGGTCGATGCGGCGCGCGAAGATATCGGGCCGGTCCTGGGTCCCGATCACGAGCGCGTCGCCAAAGCCGCGCGTGATCGCCAGCGCCACCGGCTCACCCTTGCGCTCCAGCAACGCGTTGGTCGCGATCGTCGTGCCGATCCGTACCTCCATGGCCGGCAACGGGCCATGCGCATGCCCGGTCAACTGGCGGATCGCAGCGACCGCGGCGTCGTCATATTGGTCCGGATTCTCCGACAACAGCTTCGCGGTGCGGATGCCGCCATCCGGCCCGCGCGCGACGACATCGGTAAAGGTCCCGCCGCGATCGATCCAGAATTGCCAGCCGGCCGGCTCTGCCATCGTCGCGCTCCCTGCCGGTCCCGGCGCTGAAGGGTCCGGCGGCCTTCATGGCCAGCGTCACGCGCGAAGGCAAGCGTCCGCGACGGCCGGATCGTCAGGGATAATGCGGATGGGGGTTCGCGCGCAGCTCCTCATAATGGACGAGCGCGGGTTCATCCCCGAGCGGCACCGGCTCTCCATCGCGAAACGCCCATTCGCCACGATCACAATCCGCCGCGCGGACATAGCCGTTGATGTACAGCCGCCGCTGATGGGTCGAGACGTTGCGCCCCGACCCATGTACCAGATAGGGGTTCCACAGCGCGACATCGCCCGGATCGAGCGTCAGATCGACCGACAGCGCCGGATCGATGCCGGCGGCGACCAGCGCATCATCGCTCATTTCGGTTCCCAGCACCTCGGTCGATGTGTCGAGCGCGATGGCCCCCGAATTGTGCGAGGCAGGGATGAACCGCATCGCGCCGCTCTCCCGCGTGTGCGGATCGATCGCCAGGCCGGTCTGGACATAGCTGCCGCCCAGGTTGCGATACACGGCATCGGGCTTGCGGAACCGCGAATCCTGATGCCAGGCAAAGTCGCCCTTCGATCCCGGCGCCTTCCAGTGCAGCTGGTTGATGATCTGCTTGACGTCGCGCCCGATCAGCGGCTCCAGGATCGCCAGGAACCGCCCGTCGCGCCGGACCGCGTCCAGCACCGCGTTATGATAGGAGGGCCATTGCACCATCCGCACCAGCGGACGCCCGTCCCCGGCCGGCGCCACATTGTAGAACAGGTTGCCGTGGCGAAAGCAGCGGCCATGGGCGACACCCTCGGCATGAACGGCGTCCATCGCCGCGCCGATCGCCGCGACCTCGTCCGCGGAAAACACCCCGCGAACAATGGCATATCCGCGTTCGCGATACTCGGCCACATGGTCCATTCGTCCGCCACTCCCGCGCGCCGACGCAACATCGGCCCGGCGCCGGGGTCCCACCGCCACATGCCATCGTCAATCCATCAATCCATGCGAATGCCCCAACCTGAATGCATGGCCTTCCATAATGTCGCTGCGTCGCGGGCGCTGCGTTCAGCCATGCCCTTTTCGCATGACCCCCGCGCGCGGGAGCATGTTCTTGCATAGGGTGGCACGACTCCACATCGTCGGGGGACCGAATTCAAAAGGGGGGCCTTCGAACCATGAAACCAAAGCTGTCGTTGCTTTTGAACAGCGGCGCGCTGGCGATCGCTTGGCCCTGCCCGTCACCGCGCGCGCAGGACTGACGGAGCAGCAGGGCTGACCGAGCAGGTTGACGCGCATCTCCCCCGACGCGCGGGGCCGGCGCGGCAAGGCCGAAGGTGGCGATTGCGCCGGCGAGTTGCCTGCGGTTCAACATCGATGCGAGCCTAACCCAGCGCCGCGCGCCGCGAAATGCGATGCGTCGCGCGCATGCGACGATGCGCGGTCATGCCGCGCTCAGATCATCGGAAAGCTCTTCAGCAGCATATAGCCGGCGACGGCGAAGATCAGCATCGCGAACACGATCCCCAGCCGGCCCGAGGCGGCAAGGCGCCGCGCGGCCCGACTTCCGCCGATTCCGCCCACCACGCCGCCGGCGATGAAGACGCCGGCGAGCGGCCAATCGACCAGACCCGACATGGCATAGTTGATGGCGGTGGTCAGGCCAAAGGCGGTCACCGCGATCAGGCTGGTGCCGACCGCATCGATCATCGTCATCCCGGTCGCGGCGACCAGCCCCGGGACGATCAGGAACCCGCCACCGATCCCGAAAAAGCCGGAGAACAGGCCGGTCCCGGCGCCCAGGCCCACCACCTTGGGCGCGTTGCGGCGGCGGCACTGCGCATGCGGATCCCCGCCGGCCCTGCGCCCCCGCAACATCAGTACCCCGACCGCGATCATCACCAGCGCGAACAGGAACAGCAGCCGCTGTCCGTCAAACGCCTTGCCAAGCGTCGATCCGGCGAGCGCGCCCAGCACCCCGGCCGCCGCGTAGATCGCGCCACACCGCCAGCGGACGGTGCCGGCGCGCGCATGGGCGATCAGCCCGCTGCCCGCATTCGCCGCGACCGCGAGCGCCGAGGTGCCGATCGCCACATGCGCGCTCGGCACGCCGACCAGATAGACCATCAGCGGAACCGCCAGGATCGACCCGCCACCGCCGACCAGGCCCAGCGAAAAGCCGACCAGCGCGCCCGAGGCGAGGCCGAGCGCGCCTTGCGTAATGGAGATGATCAAGATGGGAGACTCGCGTGCACGAGACGACCCTAGAAGAATTTGCCAGGCACCGCCATGGCTGTGGCACAAGGCTGCGCTGCAGCAGCGATTGGGACGGCAATCTGTTCGCCGCCCCCGGCGGACGATCAGGCCGGGGACAGGGTCTGTCCGGACTGGCTCGCCGGCTCGCGGCGGGCCATCGCCATCAAGGTGCCGGTCATGGTCGCTATCAGGTGCTCGCCGCCGTCGCGTATCGCATAGGCGCGTCCCTCGCTGATGGTCAGCGTTCGACCCGGCTTGATGACCTCGGCGCGGAAAATGAAACGCTGGCCGCTGGCAGGCGCAAGCAGGTTGGTCTTGAACTCGACGGTCAGAATGTCGGACCCCTCCGGCATCAGCGTGAAGGCCGCTATTCCGCAGGCGGTATCGAGGCCGGCGGTAATGACGCCGGCATGCACGAACCCGTTCTGCTGCGTCAGCGCCGCTGAATAGTCCATCGCGAGATCGACTTCGCCTGGCTCCATTCGGGCAATGGTGAAGCCGAGCGTACGCATCGCCTGCTGACGGCTGAACGTGTCGGCAGCCACGCGACGGAAACTCGGATTACTGGCTTCGAAGCGCGGCATGGTCGGCCTCACACCGTCGCCGGCTCGGCTGCCAATTGCCGCGCCGCAACTTCGCGGATCGCGTCCTCGAAGGGCATGGATTTATGCGCCTGGCGGTCGAGATGCACAGCCGTGATCTCGCAGGTCGCCGCGATCTCGCCGGTCTCCGCGTTGCGCATTTCATGCACGAAGCGGATCGATTTTTCGCGCAGCTCGAGCAACCTGCTCCGGACATCGACGATGTCGCCGGCAAACAGCTCGCGCTTGTAGGTGATGTTCTGCTGCACGCCGGCCATGCCGCGGCCGGATTGCCTGAGATAGCTCGGTGTCAGGCCCAGCCTCGCGAACATATTCCAGTTCGCCTCGTCGAACTTGCCGACATACCACATGATGTTCATATGCCCGACATGATCACACTGCCACGGATAAACCGTGCCGCGATAGGTGGCTTCCTCCATCGAAATTATCCCGCTTTCGATTATTGATACGGTAGCGTATCAGGAGGCCATCGGGTTAGCAATACGGCACCGTATCGCAACCGGGAGAGTGGCCGTTTGACCATCGCCATCCCAAACGACGCCCGGGCCGAAGTCTGGATCGAGGCTGGATTCGCCGAGCTGGCGCGCTCCGGCCCCGAAGGCGTGCGCGTGGAAGTGCTGG
>NZ_JAHBZJ010000016.1 GCF_019635455.1 Sphingomonas sp.
GCCAATCGGGCTGTTGCCAGTTCCAGCGCATGATCGATAAGCCGCCTTTCTATCGATCAAAATATGCCGAAATTTGATTTATAAAAGGCTTTTCTATCGCTTTTTCGATTAGTCGCTATTTGGTCCGGCGAGTTAATTCTCAAGAGCGAAGAGGATAATTCCCTGGGGCGGCACGGCTCCGCCGATTCCGTCGCGAATAATAACGCTAGCGCCTTCTGGAACGACGTAGTCGATCGGCGCTTCCCCGTGATTGATGACAAAACGATAAGTCTTGCCGTCCGGCGCCAGCCGATCGCTGACTTCCAGAAATTCCGGCTGGGACACGGGCATTTCACCCATACCCGCCTGACGTACCCATTGCACCGAGAACGTGTCCTGCATGGTCCGATCGAGCAGGCCGCCGACATAGGTGATACGTCCTTTCCCGACGGGACGGGTCACCGCGACCGGCTCGCCTTTCAGCCATGGCCCGTCGAGATACCGAGCCGTCACCGACGCGTCCGCACTGTCGGTTGCCAGGGTTTCGGCCCATGTCGATACCGCTCCGGTCTGTCCTTCCCCTGCAACTCGATGCGATGCGTCGAGCGCGTAGAACCCGGACACGTGGGCGCCAAGCAGGCGAGCGAGCGGTCCTGGCTGACGCTCTGGCCATAGCGCATTGTCGGCGTCCTTCATGCCGCTACGCGGTCCGAGAACAAGATGTCCCCCGGCGCGAACCCAATCGGTCAGGCGATCGGCCAGCGCTGCCGGCAGCACGGTAAGAGCGGGGGCGATGACAAGTTTGTACCTGCCAAGGTCGGCACCTGGCCCCAGCACGTCCACCGTCACGCCGCGCCGCGCGAACGGGCGGTACCAGTCGGTCAGCACGCGGACCGTATCCCAGTCCTGAGCATGGCGCTGCACGTCGTTCGCCCAGCGGCTGTCCTGTGAATAGAGGAGCGCGACCCGGGCATTCGGGCTCGTTTGCGCGAGGTCGCGCGAAGCTCCGGAAAGTTCGCGGGCGGTCCTTGCGATCTCGGGGAACACCGCGCTCGGGCGCCCGTCCGCACCCACCAGTGTGCCATGATACTGTTCCTGCCCACCTGGGGCGCTTCGCCATTGCCAATAGAGAATGGCATCGGCCCCATGCGCCACCGCCTGCCAGGCGAGCAGTCGGGTTGCGCCGGGATCGAGCGACCGGTTGTTCTTCCCCCAGTTCACCGCCCCCGGCTGGGTTTCCATGATCCAGAAATTTCGTTGGTTGAATCCGCGCACCAGATCGTGGTGCAAGGCGTTCGCGACCCAGTCGGGCCGGCCGTCCGGCACGTATTCGTCCCACGTCGCCATATCGAGCCGCGCGGCAACGGCGTACTGATCGAAGTTATTGTTCCACCGCGTGAAATTCGTGGTCACAAACTGTCGCTTATCCGCCAGAGCGCGGATCGTCCTCGCCTGCTCCCCGACATAGTCCGCCCAGACCGCGCTCTGGAAACGGCGTACGTCGAGCAGCAGGGCGGGATTCTGCTCTCGATCAAGGGTGAGCGGCACCTGGTCGAACCGCTGGTAGACCTGGCTCCAGTACTGGGTGCTCCATCGGCGGTTGAGTTCGGCAATCGATCCGTACCGCTTTCCGAGCCAGACCGCCCACTGGCGGTGCGCGGCTTCGTCGTATGAAGGGACGCCGATCTCGTTGTCCACCTGCCAGCCGACGACGCGCGGATCATGCCCGTACCGTGCGGCCATCGCGCGCACCAGGCGGTCGGCATATCGGCGGTAAGTCGGGCTCGCGAACGAGAATTGGCGTCGCGTGCCGTGGCGCTCGACGGTTCCATCGTCGTTGACGCGGAGCACGTCGGGATGGGCTTCGGTCAGCCATATCGGGGGGGCTGCGGTCGGAGTGCCGAGCACGACCTTCATGCCATGCGCCGCCGCGCCCGCAATTGCCCGGTCGAGCCACGCGAAATCGAATATTCCGTCTTCCGGCTCGATCCGCGCCCAAGCGAATTCGGCCAGGCGCGTGACCCGAAATCCCGCCTGTTCCATGCGGTCCAGATCCGCTGGCCAGGCGCTTTCGGGCCATTGCTCCGGATACCAAGAGGCGCCGACCGACAACGGAGCGGCCTTGAAGTCTGTCGAATGGTCAGGGGCGGATGCCGCCATCGCCTGCGAAGGGAGCGCGAGCGCGGCCCCCAGCAGAGCGGCGATGGCGGCAACGCGACCCATCTACTTGACGGCGCTGGCGGCGGGGCGCTTGCCCGTCCGCACCCAGCCATGCAGCGCTTCCCACGCGGCCTTGCTCTGCTCGGGGGTGAAGCCGCAGTGCGTGTAAGCTTCCACCCCGCCGATCGGGAGCGGCATGCGCTGGGGCGGTACGCCGTAAGACGCAAGATACTGCGATCGCCCGGAGGCCTTCACTTTGGCTTCGAGAGCCGTCTCCTGCGCGTACGGAACCAGCGAATCGATGGTGTTGTGCATTGTTACCAATGGATCGGAAATGCGGCCTGTCGCGCGATGCCATCTGGCGAGATAGGCGACCGCCGCGGGATTCGCCGACACGCGCTGGATACCGGCGTTCAGGGCCTTGGCCTCGGCTGCGGTCATGGTGTCGCTGGCATAGACCTTTCCGGTATTGTCGTAAGGCTGCCCGCCTGCGGTCGCGGCGATATCGCTCGCGCCAAGCGAGGCGGTGAGCAACGGAAAGGCCAGCGCGCCAGGGTCGGGCTCGAACCCGCCGATCGCGGCGACCTGCCGGATGATTCTCGCTTCCGGCCCGGACGGGTTCTTGCCGGCCGCGTTGAATAGCGCGATCACGGGCGCGCCCATGCGCATGAACTGGCCCCACACCTCGGCCTGGTTCGTCGCGACCGGCAGGGCCGAAACCCGGATATCCTGTTCGCCGGGAAGGGCATAGGGCGTACCCTTGGTAAGGAAGTTGTAGCTGGCGCGCATGTCGTAGAGCTGGGCGACCAGAGTGGACCAATCATCGACGACCCCGCACCGAGCGACACCACCAGCAAACTGGCCGGGATACATTTCCAGCAGGGCCTCAACGATGCCGCCGCCCATCGAATCGCCCACCGCATAGACTTTTCCCGCGCCCATTGAGGCCAGCAGGTCGCGAAGGCGTTTCGTGCTCTTGATTCCGGTTTCCACGCCCAGGCCGTCCTTGGCGTAGGCGCTGTGACCTACCGCCACGCCGTCGGCATAGGCGAACCCCATCGTCTTGCTGGGGGACTTGTCTCCCACGGGGTTGGCAGCGACTTCCACCGGCGTACCGGGCGTGCTGTAGCCGTGAGCGTAGACCAAGCCTTCGCCGCCGTTCCATCCCGCCGGAAAGGCGAGCGCGAACTGCTGTCCGTCCAGCTTGCCACCCAGGATGGTGCCGCCATCGGGTCCTTCGCTTGCGACCAGATCGGTCGCACCGCCCGCCGCGGCCTTTGCCTTCAATGCCTCTGCGGGGCTGAGCGTGGCCGCAGCAGCCGGTGGCGCGGTATCGGAGACGCTCGTCGCACAGCCTCCCAGTCCGAGTATGAGCGGAGCGGCAAGCGGAAGGGCAAAACGGCGCAGGCGCGAAGTCATCGGGTTACTCCTGGTGTAAACGGCTGGACGAGCGGACGAGATGGCGGTCGAAAAAGCCGGCGATAAGCCGGTAGGCCTCGATGGACTCGGGCATGTCGGGCCACATGAAAAATGCATGGGGCAGACCATCGAAGAGGTACAGTTCGCTGTCGATTCCAGCGGCAGCAAGCTTGCGATGGGCGAGCGTCAGCGCACCGACGGCGAAATCGCGGCCGCCGGCAAGCAGAATGGTGGGCGGCATGGCGCGAATCTCGTCCTCCGAGAGCATCGGGTATGCCACCGGGTCCTTCGCTTCGACACCGGCCAAATATGCGGTTGGCAGAAAATCGGGCAGTCGCGGCAGCGCGAGCGGCTTGCCATCGCCGATCGCCGCCGAGAGATAGGGACTGTCGCCGGAATAGGGGGCGCCTGTTCCGCAGAAAGTCCCGATCGCCCCCGGACGCGGCAACCCCTGTGCGCGCAGCCAGGCTGTGGCCTGCGCGGTGATGATGCCACCGGCCGAGCAGCCGTAGATGCCGATCCCGGCTGCCGGATATTGCTTGAGGAGAGCCTTGTAGACGGCCGCGACATCCTCCGAGGCGGCAGGATAGCGATGCTCGGGCGCGAGGCGATAATCGACCGTCACGACCCTAATCCCCATTTCCGCGGCTATCGGGATTGCCTCCACGAGCGCGCCGCTCCCCGAGCCCCACATGAACGCCCCGCCGTGTACGTTGATCAGGACGCGTTTCCGGTTCCTGGTAGAGATACCCGCCGCCGGATCGACGATATCAACCGTTACGCCGCCCATTTTGGTGCGGGTCTCGTTTGTGGCGAAATGACGGCGCATCTCCGCCAGCCGGTCGTCGTTCCACTTGCCGTAGAACGCGCGCTGGCGGTCGATATGGCCGTTGACTTCGGCGGGTGCCTTCGCGGCGTCCATGCGCGCGAGTACGGCAAGCGCCTGCGCGCTCAGCTGGTTGGAATCGGGGAGCGTGAAGGCCGGCACTTCGATCGGACCGCGCGCAAGGGGAGCGGGGGTGCGATCCGGCTCGTCAGCCTGTGTTGCCGGGGCGAACAGCATCAGGGCGCCTGCGAGGATCGCCCTCATTTTCCGGCTCCGATCGATTTCGAAAGGAACCTGGCCATGTCGGCGAATGCCCGATCGCTTTCGGGCGAGTCGATATAGGCCCAGAACGCATGGGGAAGCCCGTCATAGAGCCAGAGCTCGGCCGGCACTCCCGCGCGCCGCAGCGCATTACAGAAATCCGCAGTGGGTCCCTGGAGAAAATCGCGTCCGCTGGTGACACACATCGTCGGGGGCCAGCCCGCCAGCTCGCCGATGAGGGGGGAGACCGCCGGATCGTCCAGCGACCTCCTTCCCGCATAGAGCTGGGCCACGGCCTTCGCACCCGCCATGTCCGCGAACAATGCAGCGCTATCGCCCGTCGCAGACAGATTCGCGGTGCCGGAAAAGAAGCCCAAGGCACCGGGAAGCGGAACTCCGTCTGTTTTGAGCCGTGCTACAAGCTCTGCGGAAAGGATTGCCCCTGCCGACGTGCCGTACAGTCCGATAGAACCCGCCTTGCGTGTCGCAAGCAGCGCACGATAGACCGCAAGGGCTTGCTCGACCGCGGCGGGAAACGGATGCTCCGGGATCAGACGGTAACGAACCGCCACAACCGGATAACCGGTCTGCGCCGCGATCTCGACATTTTCCGTGATCGAACCCGAATCGACGAAAAAGCCTCCGCCATGAAGGTTCAGCAGGACCGGGCCGGACCCGCGCCAGTCGCCCGGACGGCCGGCCCTCCGAAATATTCGTACGGGAACCCCGGCAATCTCGCTTTCCTCCATCGCCACCTTCCAGCGAGCAAGGCGAGGCTGGCCGATCTCCTGCTGGATCGCCTCGGACCGGGCGCGACGGCCGTCCATGGTCTGGGGTCCGGCGGGACGACTATCGTTTGCCTCGAGTCCCTCGCGCGCGGCCTGCGAGAGTTCCGGCGACCACGGCGGAAGCTTGATCTGCGCCGGGGCGCTGGCCGCCATGCATATCGCCGGAATTGCGAGTATCGCCCGTATCGCGCTTTTCATCGCCGCTTTTCCACGAGTTCGGAATAGGTCTTCGCGCTCGGCTTGGGCGATCGGCGGAAGCGCGTGCGATCGACCGCGACGAGGCCGAATTGCTGGCTGTACCCACGACGCCATTCGAAGTTGTCCATCAGCGACCAGTGCAGGTAGCCGAGGACAGGGGTTCCGGCGGCAACCTGTTCGTCGAGCGCCGCGAGCGCCTTTTCGATGAAGCGCTGGCGCTGGCTGTCGTCAGCGGCGGCAATGCCGTTCTCCGTCACGAGGACCGGCCTCCCGGTCACCCGGTGGGCGTGGGCGATCGCGGGACCCAGTGCCTGGGGATGGAACTCGTCACCCGATTGCGTCTTCTCCGCGTCATCGGGTGGTGGAACCACCGCATCGGCCGAAAGCCGAAGCCGGCCATAGTTCTGCACGCCGATGAAGTCGTCGTTGCGTGCGACGGCGAAGAACGGGTCTTCCGCAAAGCGCCGATAGGCTTTGACCCCGGCGTCGCTCCCGACCGGCTGGATGTCGGGCAGGGCGAGGCTCATCCCGATCGGCAAGCCGGGATATTCGGCCTTCATGGCCGCGCGCGCCGCCCGGTGTCCCGCCAGCAGGTTTGCCAGGCGGGCATCCTCCCCGCGCGCGTAGACCCAGACATCGAAAATGTCCGATCCGCTCGCCCTGGCAGCTCCGCGAAGCATCTCGTCAAGGCCGGTCCGCACCGGATCTGCGAGCGGGGTCTGGGTCCAGCGGCCCATCAGCGGAAGATTGGGTTCGTTGAACGTCACCACGTGGCTGGCGTCGCGTCCCAGCGCGTGAGCGACGTGGCCGGCAAAACGCGCGAACAGTTCGGGTGCTCGCCCATTGCTCCAACCACCGGCGGCTGCGAACCAGCGCGGCGAGGTGAAGTGGCTCAGCGTGATGACCGGGGAAAGCCCGCGCAAGCGGCATTCGCAGGCAATCGCGGCATAGTGATCGAGCCACGCCTGGCTGAACTGGCCTTCCGCCGGCTCGATCCGGCTCCACTCGACCGAAAACCGGTAGGCATCGAGTCCCATGCGGGTGATCAGTGCGAGGTCCTCGCGCCATCGATTCAGGCTGTCACAGGCATCACCCGACGGTTCGCGGAATTGCGTTTCGGGTAGCTGTTCGAGCAGCCAGATGTCGGCATTGACATTGTTGCCTTCGATCTGGTGTCCGGCCGTGGCTGCACCCCAAAGAAAATTGCGTGGGTATCCGGTCATTCGCCGGCAATACCCCTGGTTCCGCCATTTCTGGCGATGCGGCCCAGCAGGCGGGCGCTGGGTTTGATGGTCCGCGCAAAGGTCTTACGATCGACGGCGACGAGCCCGTATTTCGGACCATATCCGCTCAACCACTCGAAATTGTCGAGCAGGGACCAGTGAATGTATCCGATCACCGGCACACCGTCGATGCGCGCCTTTTCGACCGAGGCGATGGCTTCGGGAATGAAGCGCGCGCGCTCCGTATCGTCCGCTGCGTCGATGCCGTTTTCGGTGATCAGGACGGGCTTACCCGTCGCCTCGTGAGCGTACCGGATCGTGTTGCCGATCGCGGACGGATACCATTCGCCGCCGTTCGCCCGGCGCGGGGTATCCTTCGGCCCCTCGACCGGGCCGGTCTTGCCGATGAACGCGCGACCATAAGTCTGCACGCCGATAAAGTCGTCGTCCCGGGCGAGCTCGAAAAACGGTTCGTAGACGATCTTGCGTTTGCGCCCGAGCGCATTGTCCGGCCCGATCCCGACATCGTCCGACAGGGCTAGACTGAGACCCAGCGGGAGGTCACCGCGCACCGCCTTGATCGCTGCCCGGGCTTGCCGATGGGCCTCGATGAGGCCCGGGATCATCGGACGTGGATCGCCCGCATTGAGAACATCGAATCGGTCCGAGCCGCTGGCTCTGGCCGCCGCAGCGGTCATGGCGGCGACCTTTGCCTCGAACTCGGAATTGTCCCTGGTTTCAGTCGGCCAAACGCCGCCGAGCGCAAGATTGGGTTCGTTGAACGTGACCGCGTGGCTGATCGATCCGGCCATCGCCCTGGCGACCTTGTCGGCGAAGCGGGCGAACAAGGCCGGGGCGTCCTTCTGGATCCAGCCACCGGAGGCCGCGAACCAGCGCGGCGTCGTGAAATGGTTGAACGTGACGACAGGCGCCAGTCCGAGTTCGCGGCAATAATCCACGATCCGCGAATAATAGTCGAGATAGGCCTGGCTGAACTGTCCTTTCGCCGGCTCGATGCGGCTCCACTCGACAGAGAAGCGGTAACAGGTGAGCCCAAGGCCACGGACGATGCCGACGTCTTCGCGCCATCGATGCAGGCTGTCGTCCGCATCGCCCGAGGGCTCGGCGAAGACCGTGGGGGTGACCTGCTCGAGAAGCCAGATATCGGCGTTGACGTTGTTGCCTTCGACCTGGTGTGCCGCCGTCGCCGCGCCCCACAGGAATTGCGCGCCCCTGGGCGTCGCCGCCCGGGTTTTCGCATAGGCCGGCATCGCGCCCGCCGTCCCCAGTGCCGCGCCGGTCGCCAGAAAACTGCGCCGGTCGATCCGAGATGTCTTCACGACCGTCATTGGACTACAGACGGGCCTGGACGGACCCCCGTCGTGACCCAGCTATGCATCGCCTCGAACGCGTCGATATTCTGCTTGGGCGTGAAGCCGCAGTGCGAATAGCCGGTCAGGCCACCCGGCAGGTCGAATCGCGTCGGCGGCACCGCGTATTGCGCGAGCCTTTCGGAATTCCCCGCCTTGGCCGTAACTCGGCCCAGTCCGACCGTCTGCGAATAGGGCACGAGGGCGTCCTCTGTCTGGTGAACCGTGACGAGAGGCACTTTGAAGGTCCCCGTCGATTGATGCCACTTGGTGGCGTAGGCGACCGCGGCCTGATCGGCATCGAAGCGCTGGATCGCCGCGTTGAATGCCTTGTTTTCCGCGGGGGACATCCCGGGGACGACGTAATCCTTGCCGCGGTTGGACACGGGCATTCCGCCCATTGTGGCCCGGATGTCGTCCATTCCCAACACTGCGGAATAGAGCGGCGCCCCGATCGCGGCAGGGTCGGGCGCGAAACCGCTGATCGCCGCCAGTTGACGCACCAGCTGCGCCTCCTTGCCCTGCGGATTCGCCTTGGCCGCGAGGAAGAGCGCGAAGACCGGCGTAAGCACCTTGAGCTTCTGCGCCTCGCGGAAGGCATCGCCGGGCGTCTTGTCGCCTTCAGGCGGCACGACCGGGAGGCCGGATCTGCGCACGTCCAGTTCGCCGGGCAGGGCGTAGGGGGTATCGACGGTCAGGACGTTCCACGCGGCGCGCAGGTCGGCCATCTGTCCGATCAGCGGGAGCCACCCCTCGGTGATGCCGCACATGGAAACCGCCCCGTCGAACTTGTCCGGGTAGAGTTCGATCAGCGACATCACGATGCTGCCGCCCATCGAGCCGCCGACAACATACTGCCTGCCCGCACCCAATTTGGCGAAGACATCGCGCAGGCGCAGTGTGTTGATCGCGCCACTTTTGGTTGCCACGCCCGACTTGTCGAATGCCGCGATGCCGAGCGCCAAGCCCTTCCCGTATATGTGCTTCAGTGTTCCGCCGCCGGGATCCTTGGCAATCGGATCGGACGGCACCGTCGGCACCGAGCCGGGGGTCGCATAGCCTTGGCCGAACAGCACGGTCTCGCCCGTCCAGTTTGCCGGCATGGCAATGACGAACGCGCGCCCCTCCAGCTTGCCGTTCACGATCGTGCCACCGTCCGGCGCGGGACTGGCGACGAGGTCGGTCGCCGCCGCCGCCGCCAGGCCGGCGAGCAGGCGCGCGGAATCGGCGCGACCCTTAATCGATCCGGCCGCCACGGGCGCGTCGCCCGTGCCGACCGGAAGCGACGTCGGGGCTACCGCACACGAAGCGAGCAGTGGCAGTACCGCGAACGGGAGCGACCTCTTTTTCATCTGCTTCCTCAGAAATCGATGCGCGCTTGCACGCCGAATGCCCGCGGTTCGCCGTAGATCGTGTTGACGAAGCCGGAGTTGTTGTAGCCCGGGTTGGAGGTCACCCGGTACTCCTTGTCGAACAGGTTGGTGGCGAAGACCGCCAGATCAACCGGACCGCCAAAGGCATCCTTCCAGTCGAGTCGCAGGTTCACCAGGCTGTATCCGGGGATCGTGTCGAACGGCTGGCTTTCGGGCGTCACGCGCTGGCTCGACTGGTAAGTGAAGCTCGCCGTCAGGCCCAGTTCGCCCATCGATTCCGGGATGGGCGCGTTGATCGTGCCGTTGAGCGATACCTTGTGCTTCGGCACGAACGAGAACGGCGTGCCGGCCAGATCGCGGCTCGGCTGGGCGGCGGTCAGAGCAGAGGGAATCGCGGGAATGGCAATCGTATTGTAGGTCAGGTACTTGGCGTCGTTATAGGAATAGGTCCCGCTCAGGTTGAAGTACCTGCTCGGCGCGAGCATCCCTTCAAACTCGATGCCCATTACGCGGGCCTTCTGCGCATTGCTGAGGATGTCGGCGCCGGCGATCGCGGCACGCTGGATCACCTGAATGTCGTTGTACCACGTATAGAATGCAGCGATGTTGGTGCGCGCCCGCATTCCACCAAAGCGCCAGTCCTTCTTCGCGCCGATCTCAATGTCGGTCACCTTTTCGGGCTTTACGGCGAAGAGCGGGTAATTCTGGCCCAGGAACAGCGAAACGATGGGGTTCGATGCACCCGATTTATATCCGCGACGGCTCACCGCATAGAGAAGCGTGTCGGGGTCCGGCTTGTAATCCAGTCCCAGTTGCCAGGTGGGGCCATCGCTTTTCCCGCTGAACGTCGGCAGGGTACAGTTGGGATAGTAACGCGTCGGGAAGCCCCCCGCCGCGACCGCGAGGAAGGCGTCGTAAACGCACAGGTTCGCATTGAGCCCGATGACCTGCGCGGCCTGAGCCGGCGTGATCGCGCCAAGCGTCGCGAGCTGGTTGAACACATCGTAACTGGCGGCATCCTGAACCGCCATGATATCGCCACCGAAGCGGTCCCAGGTCCAGCGGAAGCCAGCGGTAGCCGTCAGTTCCGGAGCCAGCTTGTACTGGACCTGCCCGTAAAGCGCCTTGCTGCGGCCATCGACATGCGCCGTGGGCTGCAGGCTGAGCGCGGGCAGCAACGGGCCATCAGCTCCGAGTGCGGCTTGGAGCGCGGGAGGAAGGACGACGGGTCCCCCTCCGAGAATGCCGAGGGTCTGTAGCGGATTGATGGTTCGGAAGGTGAGCGGCCCGGGAGTCTTCTGGTCCTGGTAGAAGCCGCCGACCTGCACCGTCAGCGGTCCCTTGCTGTACCGGAACTGGAGCTCCTCGGTAATCGTGTCGAGGTTGTTGTTCCACCCGCCCGGATAGGCGCCGAGAAGATCCGCGATCGGGAGCGGCGTCGAATCCCGATCGACCGCGCCGTTCGACTTCGAATTGGAGAAGCTGAAAATATTCTTGATCGTGAGGGAATCGCTGGCCTGCCAAGTGGTGTTGTTGAGCGCGAGGATGCTCTTCCCTCGCTCGAGGGTCGCCACGCTCAGAGCGGTTTCGCGCACGCCTCGCGCCTGCTGCGCGACGAGATAGGGCTGGAGGAGCGACGCATAGGTCCGCGCGGGATTGACCGCGACGAGGATCGAGCCGCCTCCGTTTTCGTCGATATCGACATAGTTCACGGCGAAATAGGAACTGAAATTCGCCGAAGGACGGAACAGGATACCCAGGCGCAGCGAGTAGTTGTTGCGGTTGAGATAATCGCGGCCGGTGTTGACATCGGTCACATATCCGTCGCGCTTGTCCAGGCGACCCGCGATCCGGACGGCGAGAACGTCATCGACAACCGGGATGTTCAGGGCGCCCTCCAGCCCGATCCGGTTCCGGCTTCCAAACGTGCCGACCGCATAGCCCTCAGTAACTCCAAGCTTGGGCCGCTGCGGCTCGATGAGGACGGCGCCCCCCGTCGTGTTCCGGCCGAAAAGCGTTCCTTGCGGGCCTTTCAGAACCTGGAGGGACGCGAGATCGTAGAAGTTTCCGGGGCCGCTCGCATTGTTGGGAACTTCGGCGAAGTAGGCGACGACGCCTGGACCACTGCCGGTTCCCGGCCCTCCGTTCCCCCCCATACCGCGGATGCTGTAGGTTTCCTGGTTTCGGCGCACGTCGCCGACGACGGACAGGGACGGCGTGTAGTTCTGGAGGTCCGACCCGCTGTTGATGTCCTTTTCGATGATGTCCGACTGGCTGAGGGCGGTCAACGAGACGGGGACGTCCTGGCTCCGCTCTTCCGTGCGGCGGGCCGTGACCACGATTTCCTCGAAACCGGAATCGCCGCTTGCCGACTTATCGGTTCCGGCTTCCTGTGCGATCGCCGGCTGGCCGACGAAAATTGCAACTGCGGCAAGGCCGCTGGTCGCCATCAGGCGGGCAGTACCCTTCATCATCCAACTTCTCCCATATGCGACGCTTCTCGGTCGTCGTAATAAATCATATAAATAACGCGGACTGCCCCTAGCGCGTTAGTCGGCGCCATGCAATGGTGCATGCTTCGACGAGGTCAGAATCCGAACGGACGCGTCGAAAATCGCGCGCCATCGGTCAGGCATCTCTCGACGAGGGCGAGGGGTGTGACGTCGCATTCCGCGATCCCCCTCCGCGCGACATGCGCGAATTTCCGATAGAGGCCGCCATATTCGTCGCCATCGGGCAGATTGACTGGATTCCCGTCGATCGCGAGACGATGGGCGCCTTCTTCGAGGGTGACGGTGCGGGAATTGGTCGAAAGCTCGATCGTCCAGAGAGGCTCTCCCGGCCAGAGAAAGTCGAACGAACAATCGATTGTTCCGCCAGCGCTTCCCCGCAGAGCAATCTCCGCCCGAATCGGGGAGGCGCGGCCGGCCGGGATAAAGAGGCGCGAACGCAGCATCGAGAGGGACGGGTCGATCGCTGTCAGGAGCGAGATCGCGTTGATTGCCGGGTCGAAAACGCCAAATCCCGCCTCGCCGAATATCCATTCCTGGCCCGGATGCCACTGCCTCACATCCTCGCGCCAGACCACCCTGCCACTCGTGATCGTCCGATCGGCAAGAGCGTTGCGCGCCGGCGCGAGACCGGGCGCCATGCGTGCGTGCCATGCAGTGAACAGCCCCACCTTGCTCGCCACCGCACGTCGCTCCAGTTCCTTCGCTTCGGCAACCGACACGGCGGGGGGCTTCTCCAGCATCACCGCGATGCCGCGCGCGATCGCGCGTGCCGCGAGTCCGAACCGCACGTCCGGCGGGGTGCATATGGAAACCGCGTCGATTGAGATGCCGGATTCGAGAAGATGGTCGAGCGAGTGGAAGGCCGGATGATCGCGCCAGCCTCCACGGGGATCGACCGTCGCCACCAGGTCGAAATCCGAATTCTCGGCAATGGCGGGAAGGTGCGCGTCGCGGGCTATCTTGCCCAGGCCCACAATTGCAACGCGCAACGGCCTTGCGAGACGCTCGTGATCCCCACTCATGCCAATTGTCTGATGTATTTGCATTGGAATTGGCAAGCGCGATGTGCATATCGTCGCACCCATGGGACATAATCCGGTCATCGGGAGGATCGCAAGAAGTGCGCCCGACCTGCTGGGCGAAGGGCCGACATGGTCGGTACGGGACCAGGCTCTTTACTGGGTGGATATCCTCGGACGAAAGCTGTTCCGCATGAAATGGCCCTCGCGCGAGGTGAGCGGGTGGACGATGCCCGAACCGATCGGCTGGGTCGTCGAAAGGGAGCGGGGCGGGTTCGTCGCCGGGCTTCAATCCGGAATCCACGCACTCGATCTCGATCCGTTTAACCTCGAATTTCTTGTTGACCCGGAGCCCGGCCTACCAGGCAACCGGCTCAATGACGCCAAGGTCGATTGGCATGGGAGGCTCTGGTTCGGGACCCTCGACATGGGCTGCGACAAGCCGACGGGCGCTTTTTATCGCCTGGGTACTGACATGGAATGCGCCTGCATCGAAAGCGGACTGACCATTCCGAACGGCCCCGCCGTTTCTCCCGACGGCCGTTCGATGCTGCACACGGATAGCGCCACGGGGAGAGTCTGCAAATATGCCGTCGATGCAGATGGTCACGCTTCGGCCAAGGTCCCGTTCATCGAGCCGGGCGAGGCGACGGCGACGCCGGACGGAATGACCTTCGACGCCGACGGGTGTCTCTGGATTGCGATGTGGGGAGGGGGACGGGTCGATCGCTACAACCTGGCCGGCGAGCTGTTGCGCTCTATCCCCCTGCCGGTTCAAAATCCGACAAGCTGTGCCTTTGGAGGCGCGCGCCTCGATCGCCTGTTCGTGACCAGCGCCGCGTCGGGCGACGCGCACAATGCCTGTGCCGGACACCTGTACGAAATCGACGCGCAGGTGCGCGGCGTGCCACCATTCGCATTCCGCGGTTAGTCTTCACCTCGGTCGATCAGCTCGAGAACTTCGCCGAGAATATAGCGCATCGCTCGCGAGGCCCCTTCGTCGTCGCCGCGCAGGATCGCGTCGCAAACCGCCGCATGGTCCGCAACGCTCGCCGATCGTCCGACGATCGTGTTGGTGAATCGGATCGACGTCCGCAGGGCGGTCGCAACCATCGCGCGCATCTGGAAGAAGAATGGATTGCCCGATGCGCGCAGGATCGCGACGTGGAATTCGATGTCCGCGTCAAGGGTGTCGTCGCGTCCCTCTTCTGCCAGCCTCATGCGCTCCAGCCCCGCGACGATCTGCGCACGCTGTTCGCCATTGGCGTTACGCGCGGCGAGCCTTGCCGCGGCAGGCTCAATCGCCATCCGCAATTCGTTGAACTGGCGCAGGAGATCGAGTGAGAACTCGCGCACCAGCAGCCAACCGAGCACGTCGGGGTCGAGCAGGTTCCACGAATGGGAGGGGGAGACACGCGTGCCGCTACGCGGCCGGGCCACCAGCAACCCTTTCGCCGTAAGCATCTTGACGGCTTCGCGCGTGACCTGCCGGCTGACGTCGTGATGACGGGAGAGGTCGGCCTCGGTCGGAAATGGCATCCGGTCATATGCCCCGGTGACGATATCGCGCCCGATTGCATCGACCATTGCCTGCGTAAGGTTCCGGGGAGGAAGCCCGGCCTCTGCCGAATTGTCGGATTTCAAGATACCTGTCCCTGACTGCACAGTCCGCCCGGGGCGACCCCTGCTTTAACCGCACACGATACAAACAGTCTGGACATAAGGGAAGTTTCGCCTAAGTCTGCCAGATAATAAGTCATACAAATTGGAATTCGGCGACCGCGGTGTTCCAATGGAGGGGTTTGATTGTGCGTCTCGCGACGATCGATCTGGTAGTGATCGCCTCGTACGGGCTGTTCATTTTCGCGCTTGCCCAGTGGGTCAGCCGAGAGAAGGGCGGCCATGCGAAAGACAGCACGGACTACTTCCTGGCATCGAGGAACCTGCCCTGGTGGGCGATCGGCGCATCGCTGATCGCGGCCAACATCTCGGCGGAACAGATCGTCGGCATGTCCGGATCGGGTTATGCGATCGGCCTTGCGATCGCGTCCTACGAATGGATGGCCGCCCTGACGTTGCTGATCGTCGGCAAGTTCTTCCTGCCGATCTTCCTGCGCAACCGCATCTACACGATGCCCCAGTTCCTCGAACAGCGGTTCGGCCCGACCATCCGCACGATCATGGCGTTGTTCTGGCTGGCGCTCTACGTGTTCGTCAATCTCACGTCGATCCTCTGGCTCGGATCGCTCGCGGTACACACCGTGGCGGGAGTGGACCAGCTCACCGCCCTTGTCGGCCTGGCCGCCTTTGCCCTCCTCTACCAGCTCTATGGGGGCCTAAAGGCGGTCGCACTGACCGATATCGTCCAAGTCACCCTGCTCGTCATGGGAGGCCTTCTGATCAGCTGGATCACGCTGTCCGATCTTGGCGGAGGCGATGGGGTGATCGGCGGCTTCGCCCGCCTGACGCGCGAGTTGCCCGGCCACTTCGAGATGATCCTCGCGCCCGACAATCCGTTTTACAAGGACCTTCCCGGCATCTCTGTGCTGGTGGGCGGGATGTGGATCGCCAACCTCTCATACTGGGGCTTCAACCAGTACATCATTCAGCGCGCACTCGCCGCCAGGAACATCGGTGAGGCCCAGAAGGGCGTGGTGTTCGCCGCATTCCTCAAGCTCCTGATGCCGGCGATCGTGGTCCTGCCGGGTATCGCGGCAGTTCTGCTCGCCCCCGGCCTGTCGAAACCCGATGAAGCCTATCCCATGATGATGCGGCTGTTGCCGTCGGGCATCCTCGGGCTTGTCTTCGCCGCCCTGATGGCCGCCGTGATCGCCTCGACGGCGTCGAAGATCAACTCGATCGCGACGATCTTCACCCTCGACCTGTATGCCAAGTTCCGCGGGACGCGCAGCCGTGCCGAGGACGGTGCCGACGGGCGGGAGGGGCCGGCGGCAGAGCGGCATCTCGTGCTAGTGGGACGGATAACCGCCACATTCGCGACCGTGATGGCCGTTGTCACCACTCGTCCCCTGCTCGGAAATTCCGATCAGGCCTTTCAGTTCATCCAGGAATTTTCCGGTTTCTTCACGCCCGGCATCACCGCGATCTTCCTCATGGGGCTGTTCTGGAAAAGGGCGAGCGAGGCCGGCGCGATCTGTGCGGCGGTCGGTTCGGTCGGGGCAAGCTATCTGTTCAAGGTCTTGATGCCGGGCCTCCCTTTCATGGACCGCATGGGCATTGTCTTCCTGCTGTCGCTGGCCATGGGAGTGCTGCTTTCGATCATTCGTCCGGCTGCGGACGGAGCCGACGGGATCGCGACCGCCGATGTCGATTTTCGAACCGGCGCCCCGTTCAACGTCGCCGCGGCGGTCGTCGTCGCCATCCTCGTCGCCCTCTATGCCGCCTGGTGGTGATTGCGATGCATGAACCTTTTCTCGCGATCGATTGGGGTATGACCAATCGTACGGTTTTCGACTTCGATGCGAACGGCAGGATTGCCGGGACGCACCGGGACGATCGCGGCGTGCTGTTCTTCGACAGGTCGGAACTGCCGGAGGAGATAGACAGGTTGCGCGCCCGCTACGGGAACAAACCCATCCTGGCTGCCGGCTCGATCGGGTCGGACAAGGGGTGGCTGACCGCCCCTTATGTCGCCGCTCCGGCATCTCTTGCGGATATCGCGCGTGCGGTCGTCGAGACCGGAATCCCCGGCGTCACGTTCACGCCGGGCCTTTCGTACTGCGATGACGAGGGAATGCCCGATGTCATGAGGGGGGAGGAGCTCCAGTTTCTCGGCGCGGCGGCGGCGGACCTCGTTCCTCCTGGAGCGCTGCTCTGCCAGCCGGGTACCCATTGCAAGTGGGCAAAGGTCGAAGGACACCGCATCACCTGGTTCAGGACCGCCATGACCGGCGAACTGTTCGGGCTCATTGCGCGGCACAGCATCGTCATCGGACCGGATGCGGAGCCGGTTGATCCCGCGCGACCGGAGTTCGCGCTCGGCGTGCTGTCATCTCCGCGCGATTCCCTGCCCACGCTTCTGTTCAGGGCCAGAGCCGCGCGCGTGACCGGCAAGTGGAGCGCCAGCCAATGCTCTGCCTATGCCAGTGGGGTCCTCATCGGCATCGATGTCGCCTCCAACCTGGAGAGATCGAACGGCACCGTTCACGTTCTCGCCGACGACCGGCTCGGACCCTGCTACTCCAGAGCGATCGGCCTGCTGGGTGCCAGGGCGGTGACCATCGACAGCCGCACGGCATTCGCCAGGGGCGCGCAGCAGGTGTGGCGCTCCATCGCGGGTGAACTGGCGTGAACCTGGCCGAAGCGCTTTCCGAATGCCCCGTCATGGCAATTCTGCGCGGGGTGCATCCGGATGAAATCGAGACGGTCGCCGATGCCCTGGTTTCTTCCGGGATTCGCGCGATCGAAATCCCCCTCAACTCGCCCGATGCGCTTACGAGCATCGATCGCCTTTCCCGCAGTGGCATTGGTCCGGCGATTGTGGGCGCAGGCACGGTACTGGCCACGAGATCGGTACATGAATGCGCCGATGCCGGCGCCCGTTTCATCGTTTCACCCAACACGGATCGCGCCGTCATCACGACGGCGCAGTCGAACGGGATGGCGACCGTACCCGGTTTTCTGACCCCGACGGAAGCCTTTGCGGCGATCGAGGCAGGTGCGACCATGCTCAAGCTGTTTCCGGCCGAAGCCGTGAAGCCCGAATATGTCGATTCCCTGCGAGCTGTGCTTCCGCCCGGAATGATGATCGTCGTGACCGGAGGCATTTCCGCTTCGTCGGTATCCGCCTGGAAAGGCCGGCATCACATCGCCTTCGGCGTTGGAGGCGCACTCTATCGACCCGGTTGGAATGCCATCAGGGTCGCGGACAGTGCTACCGGGATCGTCGAAGCCGTCTCCGGGTTTGTCGGGGGCTAACGGCAGGACGGACTATGAATGCCGGCCGCGTGGCGTCCGTCGAAATGCAGAGCTGTTCCCCCGGCCCAGTTTCGGATCAGCCGGCGATTGCGCAGGGTGCGCGCTTCGCCCTATGCGCTGGCGAGACATTTTGTTGCGGGTGGGGCGATGGATCGCGAATGGGTGGATTGGGCCGTCGGCCGGATCGAGGCGGATTTCAACCGGTCGGCGGATACGCATCTGGTGCCGGTCGCGTTGCCGGCGCTGCCGCGCATCGCGCTTTACCTGAAGGATGAATCGAGCCACCCGACCGGGAGCCTGAAGCACCGGCTGGCGCGCTCGCTCTTCCTCTATGCGCTGTGCAACGGATGGATCGGGCGCGACACGACGATCGTCGAGGCGTCCAGCGGATCGACGGCGGTGTCGGAAGCCTATTTCGCCCGGATGCTGGGCCTGCGGTTCGTGGCGGTCGTACCGCGCAGCACCGCGGCGGCGAAGGTGGCGGCGATCGCGTTTCAGGGCGGGCAATGTCACTTCGTCGAGTGCGCGCGCGAGATGTACGGCGCGGCGGCGGGCCTGGCCGCGGAGCTGGGCGGCCATTACATGGACCAGTTCACCTATGCCGAACGCGCGACCGACTGGCGCAGCAACAACAATATCGCCGAATCGATCTTTGCACAGATGACGCGTGAGCCATGTCCGGTGCCGGACTGGATCGTGTGCGGGGCTGGGACCGGCGGCACGTCGGCGACGATCGGCCGCTATGTCCGGTACAACCGGCACGCGACGCGAATTTGCGTGGCCGACCCCGAAACCTCTGTCTTCCATCGCCACTGGGCCGATCGCGCGGTGACGCAGACCGATGGTGCCGGCAGCCTGATCGAGGGGATCGGGCGTCCGCGCATGGAGCCGAGTTTCCTGCCCGACATCGTCGACCGGATGATCGCGGTCAGCGACGCGCGCAGCATCGCGGCGGCGCGGGTGCTCAGCACGCGCCTGGGTCGGCGCTGCGGTGGATCGACCGGCACCAATTTGTGGGCGGTGGCGCGACTGGCGACGGAAATGGCCGGCCGCGACGCATGCGGGTCGATCGTGTCGATCCTGTGCGACGATGGCAGCCGCTACGCCGATACGATCTTTGACGATGCATGGCTGGCCGGGCAGGGGATCGACATCGCCCCCCATGCCGCGGCGCTGAACGCCTTTTTCGACAAGGGGGTCCTGCCCGAAACGGCATGACGCCGGGTGCGGTGGCCCCCGGCGTGTCCGTGAAGGGCGATGGGTCAGCCCTTTCGGCTGGTTTCGAACAGGAACCAGGCGCGTTCCTCGGCCTGGTCGGTCCATTCGTCCAGAATGCCGCTGGTGGCGTTGTCCTTCGCCTCATCGACGATGTCCTTCGCCTCGCGCAGCAGCTCGACCAGCTTCAGATTGTCGTCGCGCAGTTCGACGAGCATGTCCTCGGCCCGCACGAACGCGGCGTCATTGTCCTTGATCGTCTGGCGACGGGCGATGTCGCCGATCGAGCGCAGCGTCGTGTTCCCGGTCTTGCGCACCCGTTCCGCGATCGCATCGGTGGTGGCGAGGATCTGCGCCGCCTGGTCGTCCAGCAACAGGTGATAGTCGCGGAAATGCGGACCGGAGACGTGCCAGTGGAAATTCTTGGTCTTGAGGTACAGCGCATAGCTGTCCGCCAGGATGCCGTTCAGCGCATCCGCCACGGACTTGGCGTCGTTGCTCTTCAGGTCGGTCGGCGTCTTCAGCGCCGCATCGGTATCGGCCATGTCGGTAGTCCCTTTCGGTTGGATCGCCAATGTAACGATCCCTTGCGCGATCGGGTCCGGAATTTCATCGGGAAATGTTGCATCACGGAAATCGAGTGAGCCGATCAGGCGCTGCCCGATTCGGGCGTGGCCCGATTCAGGCGCTGGCCGATTCAGGCGAGGCGCAGCGCCTGCGCTCCGAAGAACAGCCCGGCGGCAAGGCAGGCGAGGCCGAACAGGATCCGGATCGCGCGGATCGGCAATTGCCGCCACGCCATCTCCCCCGACAGCGCGGCGGCGGTGTTGACCGCGAACACCGCGACCAGCGCCCCCGCGCCCGCCAGCCATGGCGTCGAGCCGCGCGCCGAAAAGGCGAGGACGAAGAATTGAGTCGTATCGCCAAGCGCCAGGCTGAACACGCCCAGAAATCCGGTCAGCAGCGCGCCGATCCGCCAGCTATCGAGGCGGTCGGGCGGCTTGAGCCGCCACAGCGACCCCATGGCCGCGAAGATCAGCGCCAGCGCGAGCAGCAGCATCTTTGCATTCGGGGTGAGCAGCGGAGCGATCAGCATCCCCGCCGCCGCCGCCAGCGCGATGCCGGCGGCATGGGCGAACAGCGCCGCCAACGCGATCGTCAGCGGACGCCCGTAGCGATCGGCAAGGATTGCGACCAGCCAGGGCGAGCGGTCGCCGATCTGGGTCAGCAGCGCGGCGACGAAGGCGGGGACGGCGGCTTCCACCCGAAGCGTCAGCCGGCCAGCCGGATCGCGCACGCCGCGGCGAAGGTGGCGTCGGCGCGCCGGTCGTCGCGTCCGCAGGTCACGGCATCGCGCAGCAGCGAAAGGCCGTCCGCGATCAACGGACCGCGCTGACCACTGGCAAGCGCGGTTTCGAGGGCGTGGACGATGGGAATGGCGGGTGACATATGGTTGGCGAGCGCGATGCGGCGGATCGCGTCGAGATCGCCCGCCAGATCGGCGGTGGCGGCGCGCGCGGCGCGCGCGCCCAGCGAATCGATTCGGCCCATCAGCTCGTGCGTCAGCGCCCAGTTGCGTCCATCGACCATCTTCGTCCCCCCTTTGCCAATTTCAGCAAGTTGCAGGGTGAGGCAATAGGGTTAACGAGCCGATAAGGACCCGTGCGCCGCGGCCAAGCCTTGACATCGGCGGCGGGGGGAGGCATGCGCCCACCCCTGACAGCGGCCTGCCAGCGCGCGGCCGCTTTATTCGTTTACGTGAAACTACAGGACCCGGGCGATGGCCAAGCCGACTACCGTCAAGATCAAGCTCGTCAGCACCGCTGACACCGGCTTCTTCTATGTGACCAAGAAGAACCCGCGCACCCAGACCGAAAAGCTGTCGTTCCGCAAGTACGACCCGGTCGCGCGCAAGCATGTCGAGTTCAAGGAAGCGAAGATCAAGTAATCCGGCTCCGGCCGGATCGCTTCACGTCGTTCGATCGGGGCCGCGGGCATCCTGCCCGGCGGCCTTTTTGCGTGTGGTTCTGTGTTATCGATCGAGCCGTCCGGGCGGAGCAAGGCTAGAGCAGCGCCTGCACCTCTTCGATAAACCGCATCACCGAAATCGGTTTGGTGACATAGGCACTGGCGCCGGCGGCGCGAATCCGCGCCTCGTCCTCCTGCCCGGCATAGGCGGTCACGGCCATGACCGGGATCGTCCGCAGCGCGGAATCCCCCCGCATCCGGCCGATAATGTCGAGACCGGAAATATGGGGAAGCTGAATGTCCATGACGATCAGATCGGGAGCAAAGCTGCGCGCGGTCGCCACCGCCTCGCGCCCGTCGCGAACCGCCGCCGTCTCGAACCCGTGCGCGCGCAACAGGTCGCAGAAAAGTTTGAGGTTCAGTTCGTTGTCCTCGACAACCATCACCCTTTTTGCCACGCGCACCTTCCACCCCAACGGTGAAACGGGCTTTAGATGACGCAGGCGGCGGAGACAATTGACGGGGCGACGGCGCTGGCGCTGGCCGCGCTCGGCTGGGTCGTTTCCGACGGACCGCGCGCCCGGCGGCTGATCGACCTCACCGGACTGGACCCCGCCGATCTGCGCGCGCGGGCGGCGGAGCCGGACGTGCTGGCGGCGGTGCTGGGGTTTCTTGAGGCGCACGAGCCGGACCTGGTCGCCTGTGCCGCGGCGGCGGATGTCGAACCGGCCGCGCTGGTCCGCGCGCGCGCAACGCTGGAGTCCGCATGAAACCCCTGTTGATCTGCGACTGTGACGAGGTGCTGCTGCATATGGTGCGGCATTTCGGGGCGTGGCTGGATGAGGCGCATGATATCGAGTTCGATCTGTCGCATGGCGACTGGTCGCGCGCGATGCGCCCCCGCGACGGTTCGCGCCTGACCCCGGACGCGATGTGGGGCTATCTGGACGGATTCTTCCCGGGGGAAATGGGGCGCCAGACGCTGGTCCCGCATGCGCGCGACGCGCTGGCATCGCTGGCGGAGATCGCCGACATCGTGATCCTCACCAACCTTCAGGATCATTGTCGCGATCATCGGATCGTCCAGCTGGAATCGCATGGCATCGCCCATCGCGTCGAATGCAACCAGGGCGGGAAGGGGACGCCGGTGGCCCGGCTGGTGGAGGAACATGGCGCCGGGGTCACCGTGTTCATCGACGACCTGCCCCAGCATCACGAATCGGTCGCACGTGCCGCGCCGGGTGTGTTCCGGCTGCACATGGTGTCCGAACCCGCCCTTGCCGCGCACGTCCCCGCGGCGTCGCACGCCCATGCCCGGATCGACGACTGGCGCGAGGCGCGGCGATGGATCGCCGCCCGCTTCGCCGATGGCGTCCCGGCCCCCGCCCTTGCACCTACAGGAGAAACCCGATGACCGACGTCCATGCCCGCCTTGCCGAACTGGGCCTTACCCTGCCCGAAGCGGCGGCCCCGGTTGCCGCCTATGTCCCGACGGTCGAGGCCGGCGGACTGCTTCACATTTCCGGGCAATTGCCGTTCAAGGACGGCGTGGTGATGACCGGACGGCTCGGGGAAGACCGCGATCTGGCCTATGGGCAGGAGGCGGCGGAGCGTTGCGCCCTGATGCTCGCGGCGCAGATCGAAAAGGCGCTGGGCGGGTTCGACCGGTTCGACCGGATCGTGAAACTGGGCGTGTTCGTCAACTCGGCGCCGGCCTTCACCGATCAGCCCCAGGTGGCGAACGGCGCGTCGGAGCTGATGGAAAAGCTGTTCGGAGACGCGGGCCGCCATGCGCGCAGCGCGGTCGGCGTCGCCGTGCTGCCCCGGGGCGCCGCGGTCGAGATCGACGCGATCGTCGCGGTGCGCTGAACCGTTGCATTCGTGACAATTCTGTTGCGCTGCCGCAACAGCTGGGCCGGAAATCGCGCTGCACTGCGAAAGAAGATTGTGCGGCGCAACCGGATTCGGCACATTCCGGTCGTGGGAGAACAACAGCCGCGCCGGGGACCCGTCCCTGAGCCAATGCGGCGCGACCTCCCGCGGCAGGTTGGGAACCACCGAACGCAAGACGAAAGGGATCCCATGCGTATCACGAAGCTCACCCTCGGCGCGCTCATGCTCGCCGCCACCGCCACGCCGGCTTTCGCACAGGACGAAACCGCCGCCCCGACCGATCCGATCACCATTTCGGGCAGCGCGACGGTGGTCAGCGACTATCGTTTCCGCGGCTTTTCGCAGACCAATGAGGAAGCGACGATCCAGGGCGGGTTCACCGTCAGCCATGAGAGCGGCCTGTATCTCGGCACCTGGGGGTCGGGCATCGGCTTCGCGAACGGGACCGAAATCGACGTGTTCGGTGGCTTTGCGACCAAGGTGTCGTCGGGCGTGACCCTGGATGTCGGCGCGACGCTGTATCTGTATCCGGGTACTTCGAGCAGTTCGATCATCGAACCCTATGCCTCGGTCAGCGGCGATCTGGGGCCGGCTTCGGTAAAGCTGGGCGTCGCCTGGGCGCCGGGCGGGCAGGATTCGCTGGGCGATGACAGTGCCGTCTATATCTACACCGATCTGGGCGTCGGCATCCCGCAGACCCCGCTGAAGCTGAAGGGCCATGTCGGCTATGCCAAGAGCGACAGCTTCCTGGGCGGTCTCGACGGCGATGTGTTCGACTATTCGGTCGGCGCGGAAGTCAGCTGGAAGGCGCTGACCTTCGGCATTTCCTACGTCAACACCGATGCGCCGCGCCTGGGCGGCTACAAGGAATCGGTCGGCGCGGACGGCGCGGTGCTGTTCACGCTCGGCGCGTCCTTCTAACGCATTCGCCAGCGAACAACGAAAGGGCCGCGGAACCGATGGGTTTCGCGGCCCTTATCGCATGGGCTTGTCGACCGGAGTCTTGCCAGATGGGGGCTTGCCGGGCGGGCCGGCAGCGCCCCCACGCGCCATTTTATGGCTTGGGCGTCGCCTGAGTCTTGGCGTCGCGGCCATCGCCTTCGGGCGCGGCGACGATGTCGCGGGTGGTGCTGCCCTTGTCCACGACGGTGGTGCCGGGGCTGCCTGCGGTCGAGCGTGCGCCGACATCGGCCGCGCCAGCGCCGCCGGCGGCGGTGATCGTCGCCTCTTCCGCCGCCGATCGCGGCGCGGTGCCGCCGAACAGCGCGTCCAGCGCCTGCTGCGCCGGGCCGCCGGCATCCTGGGGCCGGGGCGCGCCGGGCTGGGGCGGCTTCATCGCGAAATCGGGCGGGATCACCAGCGGCGCCTGCCGCGCGACCGAAAACTCGTCGGGCCGCTTGCGGTTGAACAGGCCCCCGCCGCCGCAACTGGCGAGCAGCATCGCGGCGCCGCCGATCGCGACGAAAACAACGGACTTACGCATTCGCATTCTCCACAGGGGCGTCGTCCGCGGTCTTCTTCTCACGCACGAAGAGCGCCCGGATGAGCAGGATCAGGACACCGATGGTAATCGCAGCATCGGCCACATTGAAGACCAAAAAAGGGCGCCACTCGCCGAAGTGCAGATCGGCATAGTCGACGACATAGCCAAAACGCATCCGATCGACGATGTTGCCGAGCGCGCCGCCGAGCACGAGCGCGAGCGCGAACATGTCGTGGCGGCTCTTTTCGCGCAGCATCCACCAGGCGACACCGGCGGCGATCACGCCGGTCAGGCCGACCAGCAGCCAGCGCATCGTCGAGGTTTCCGCGGGCAAGAGGCCGAGCGACACGCCGATATTCGCGACGAAGCGAATGTCGAAGATGGGCAGCACTTCCAGTGCCTTGCCAGGGGCGTCGATGCCCAGGCCATCGACCACCCATGCCTTCATCGCCTGGTCGGCGATGAAGATGAGCGCGGCGAGGACGAAGCCGATCGTACGATTGCGGGTCATGAATCCAGCCATCAGGAGATTACGTCCGCGCAGCGGTGGCACAGCGCGCCGTCGGCTTCAACCTCCGGCAGCAACCGCCAGCAGCGACCGCATTTGTGATGATCGGTGCGGGCGACGCTCACCGTGTCGCCGTCGCCATGATGGACATCGGCGACGATGAACACTTCGGCCAGTTCCGAAGCGGGACGCAGCAGATGCGGCACCGTCACCTCGGCCTCCAGGCTGGAACGGATCGTCTTTTCGCGGCGCATCGGCTCGATCGCCTCGGTCACGCGCTCGCGCAGGGCGCGGATATCCTCCCATTCGGTCGAGATCGCGTCATCGCCGGGCAGCGGCGGCAACTCCGGCCATTCGAGGAAATGGACCGATCCGTCCTCGCTCGGGAACCGTGCCTGCCACACTTCCTCGGCGGTGAAGGCGAGGATCGGCGCGGCATAGCGCACCAGCGCGTGGAACAGGATGTCGAGCACGGTGCGATAGGCGCGGCGCTTGGGGTCGTCGGCCGCGTCGCAGTACAGGCAATCCTTGCGGATATCGAAGAAAAAGGCCGACAGGTCCTCGTTCATGAACTCCGACAGGGCGCGGGCATAGCGGTTGAACTCGAATGCCTCCGCCGCGGCGCGCAACTCGACGTCGAGCGCGCCCAGCTTGTGGAGGATATAGAGTTCCAGCTCCGGCATCTTGCCGACATCGAGCCGTTCCGCGTCGGCAAATCCATCGAGCGCGCCGAGCAGGTAGCGAAAGGTGTTGCGGATCTTGCGGTACGCGTCCCCGGTGCCGCCCAGCACCTCCTTGCCGATGCGCACGTCGTCGAAATAGTCGGTCTGGGCGACCCAGAGGCGCAGAATGTCGGCGCCGCTCTCGTTGATGACCTTCAGCGGATCGACGACGTTGCCGAGCGACTTCGACATCTTGCGCCCCTGTCCGTCGAGCGCAAAGCCATGGGTCAGGACCGCGTCATAGGGCGCCCGCCCGCGCGTCCCGCAGCTTTCGAGCAGCGAGGACTGGAACCAGCCGCGATGCTGATCCGACCCCTCAAGATAGAGGTTCGCGCGCGTTCCCGCGCCATAGCGCGCCTCGATCACGAAGCTGTGGGTGGAGCCGCTGTCGAACCACACGTCGAGGATGTCATTGACCACCTCGTAATCGGCAAGGTCGTGGTCGGGGCCGAGCAGCGCCTGATGGTCCGCGCCGAACCACGCGTCCGCGCCGCCCATGCGAAAGGCGTCGAGGATGCGGGCGTTCACGGCCTCATCGCGCAGGTAATCGCCGGTCTGGCGGTGGACGTAGAGCGGGATCGGCACGCCCCAGGCGCGCTGACGGCTGATCACCCAGTCGGGGCGCTGCTCCACCATCGAGCGGATGCGGTTGACCGAGCGGGCGGGGACCCATTTGGTGCGCTCGATCGCGTCGAGCGCGAGGTTGCGCAACGTGGGCGCATTGTGGGTAGGATTGACGATCGGCCCGAAGCCCGCAGCCTGCGCCATGCCGGGCAGCTCGTCCGCAGCCGCGCCGGGGGTGCGCGCGACATCCTGCATAAAACCGTCGGTGTCGGATCGCAGCGCGTCGCCGCCCGCGCGCTTGCCGTCCATCGGGATGAACCATTGCGGGGTCGCGCGGAAGATGATCTTCGCCTTGGACCGCCAGCTATGCGGGTAGCTGTGCGCGAAATCGTCCGACGCGGCGAGCAGCGCGCCGGCGGTGCGCAGGTCTGAACAGATCGGGCCGTCGCTCGCCACGAACTTCTTGTTGATCACCGATCCCTGCCCACCGAGCCACGCCCAGTCGGGGCGGTACATGCCCGCGCCATCGACCGCGAAGACCGGGTCGATGCCATGCGCCTTGCACAGCAGGAAATCGTCCTCGCCATGATCGGGCGCCATGTGGACGAGGCCGGTACCCGCGTCCGTGGTGACGAAGTCGCCGGGCAGGAATGGGCGGGGCTTTGCGAAGAACCCGCCGAGATGGTGCATCGGGTGGCGGGCGGTGGCGCCGGCGAGTTGCGAGCCGCGAAACTTGCCGACGACCTTGAAGTCAAACAGGTCCGGCGACTTAACTGCTAGTCGCTTCTCAAACTGCGGGATCAATTGTTCCGCAACGAGATAGCGTCCACCTTCTTGCAGATTGCCGGCCGCGCCCTCCCCGTAGTTTACCCAAACATCAATGAGGGCGTACTCAACCTCCGGCCCATAGGCCAAAGCTTGGTTCACCGGGATCGTCCACGGCGTGGTCGTCCAGATCACCGCATGCGCGCCGACCAGTTCGGGCGCGTTGGGGGCATCGACGATCTCGAACGCCACGTCGATCTGGGTCGACACCACATCCTCATATTCGACCTCGGCCTCGGCCAGCGCGGTCCTTTCGACCGGCGACCACATCACCGGCTTGGCCCCGCGATACAGCTGGCCCGACTCCGCGAATTTGAGCAATTCGCCCGCGATCGTCGCCTCGGCGTCGAACTTCATGGTAAGGTAGGGATCGTCCCAATCGCCCATCACGCCCAGCCGCTCGAACTGCCCGCGCTGCACCGCGACCCATTTTTCGGCATAGGCGCGACATTCGGCGCGGAATTCGGCCGCCGGCACCTCGTCCTTGTTCAGCTTCTTCGCGCGATACGCTTCCTCGATCTTCCATTCGATGGGCAGGCCGTGGCAGTCCCAGCCGGGGACGTACGGCGCGTCCTTGCCCATCAGGCTTTGCGAGCGGACGACGATGTCCTTCAGGATCTTGTTCATGGCGTGACCCATGTGCAGGTCGCCATTGGCGTAGGGCGGGCCGTCGTGGAGGATGAAGCGTTCACGGCCCGCGCGCTGCTCGCGCAGCCGCTCATACACGCCGATCCTTGCCCAGCGGTCGAGGATCGCCGGCTCCTTGGCGGCGAGGCCCGCCTTCATCGGGAAGTCGGTCTTCGGCAGGAAGACGGTGTCGCGATAGTCGCGCGCGGAATCGTTGGTGTCGGTCATTGGTCTGCGCCGATTAGAGGAAAGGTCACGCTTACGGAAGCATCTAGGCCCCTCCCCGCGCGGAGGAGGGGCTAGGTAATTCGCAGCGCCGCCCGCGCATCGTCGCAATCGCGGGCGATTTGCGCACGGAGCGCGTCGAGATCGTCATATTTCGCTTCGTCGCGCAGGAATTCGATGAGCTCGACCTCGATGGTCTGGCCGTAGAGATCGCCCGAGAAATCAAAGAAATAGGGTTCGAGCAATTCGACCGGCGGATCGATGCTGGGCCGGATGCCGAGATTGGCGACGCCGTCGAGCCGCCGCCCGTCCGGCAGCCGCCCGCGCACCGCATAGATGCCATAGCGCGGACGCAGATACGTGCCGAGGCGCAGGTTCGCGGTCGGAAAGCCCAGTTCGCGGCCCAGCCGGGCGCCGGATTCCACCACCCCCTCGATCGCGAAGGGGCGGGTGAGCAGCGCGGCGGCGTCGCGCGGGCGGCCCGCGCGCAACGCCGCGCGGATGCGGCTGGACGAGACGATGTCGCCGCCATCCGCGACCGGCGCGACCGTATCGACGCTGAAGCCCAATTCGGCGCCCAGTGCCGCCAGCACCGCGACATCGCCGTCGCGCCCCTTGCCAAAGGTGAAGTCCGCGCCGGTGACGACCCCGCCCGCGCCGATCAGGTCGATGAGCCGCGCCTGCGCGAATTCGCGCGCGGACAGGCCGGCGAGCGCGGCGTCAAAGGCGAAGACGAGCATCGCGTCCGCGCCGGCCGCGGCGAACAGTCGCTGCCGCTGATCCAGCGTCGTCAGGCGGAACGGAGCGGTGTCGGGGCGGAAATGCCGCATCGGATGCGGATCGAAAGTGGCGACGATCGCCGGGCGCCCTTCATCGCGCGCACGCGCTACCGCGCGGCCGACCACCGCCTGGTGGCCGCGATGAAAGCCGTCGAAATTGCCCAGCGCCACGATCCCGCCGCGCAGCGACGCGGGAACCGCAGCGGCCCCGTCGAGCCGTTCCATGCCGGCGGGCTATAGTGGGTAGGGGCGGCGGTGCAAATTTCGAATCCGCGTGGGCGGGTCGCGGCGTGTTGCCGACCGCCTATCGCTGCGGCGCGATGCCGGCGCGGATGACGCGCAGGACGTTGCCGCCCATCACCTTGCCGATCTCCTCGGGCGTGAAGCCGCGATCGACCAGCGCCTGGGTGACGTAGATCAGCTTCGACGTATCGAATCCGGTCGTCACCGATCCGTCGAAATCCGAACCCAGCCCGACATGATCGATCCCCACCAGGTCGCGGACATGCGCGATCGCGCGGGCGATCTGCGCCGGCTCGGTCGAACAGATCGCCGCGTCCCAATAGCCGATGCCGACCACCCCGCCGGTCCGCGCGACGCCGCGAATCTCGTCATCGGTGAGGTTGCGGTTCACCTTGCACACCGCCTGGACGCCGCCATGGCTGGACACGACGGGGCGCCTTGCCATGCTGAGGACCTCCGCGACGGTCTGGTGGCTCGAATGGGCGATATCGACGATCATCCCGATCCGCTCCATCCGCCGCACCGTCTGCACGCCCAGCGGGGTGAGGCCGCCCTTCCTTACCCCGTGCATCGATCCGGCGATTTCATTGTCAAAGAAATGCGCGAGCCCGGCCATGCGGAAACCGGCGGCGTGGAGCCGGTCGAGATTGGCGAGCTTGCCCTCCATGTCCTGCAACCCCTCGATCGACAGGAGCGCGCCGACCGCCTTGCTTCCGGCCGCGCGATCGGTGAGCAGCGCGTCGAGGTCCGCGCCGGTGCGGATCACGCGCAGCCGGTCGCCCGATGCGGCGGCGGCGCGGTCGAGCTTCGTCGCATGCCACAGCGAGCGTTCGAGCAACGAGTTCCAGGTGCGCACCGGCTGCAACTGGCCGATCGCCAATGCGGTGATGTTGTCGGTCCGGTCGGTGTTCGAATCGTAATTCTGACCGCGCGGCGTCTTGGTGACCGACGAAAAGACCTGGAGCGCGACATTCCCGTCGATCAGGCGGGGCAGGTCGATATGGCCGCGGCCCGCGCGGTCGAGCAGGTTGCGCTTCCACAACAGCGTATCGCCATGCATGTCGGCGATCTGGAGGCTGGCGTGCAGCTTGCGCGTCGCCGGCGTGACGGTGGGCAGCCGGGTCGCCACCACCTTGTTCATCCCGCGCTCGACGATGCCCGGACCGAAGGCGAAGAACGCGACCGCGCCGATCACGATGAGGGCGAGGATGCCCCAAAGCCACTTCTTCATGTCACCACCCCCTCCATCGCCCCGAAGCCGTTTCGGGGGCCACCGTCCCGCATGCGCGTCGATGGCCCGGTTTGCGACACCATGGCTCCCCGGACAAGCCCGGGGTGACGATCAGGCGCGCGCGAGCGTTACGAAGCTATAGGCCGGCCGCTCGCCCTCGGCCGGGTGATCCTCGCGCGATACCTCGCGCCAGCCGGGGCCGAAGGGAGGAACGATCGCGTCGCCTGCGGGGGCGGCATGGACTTCGGTGAGTTCGATCCGGTCCGCGCGGTCGCGCAGCAGCGCGAAGATTTCCGCACCGCCGATCACCGCGACGTCGCCCGGTCCCGCCAGCGCCAGGGCGTCGGCGAGCGAATGCGCGACCTCCGCCCCGTCGGCATGCCAGGCGCGATCGCGCGTCAGGACGATGTGGCGGCGACCGGGCAGGGGGGCGGGAAAACTCTCGAACGTCTTGCGCCCCATCACCATCGGCTTGCCCATCGTCTGCGCCTTGAACCGCCGGAGATCGGCGGGAAGGCGCCAGGGCAGGGTGCCATCGACGCCGATCACGCCATTGTCGGCCCGCGCGAGATGAAAGATGATCAGACCGCGACCTCGGCCTTGATATGCGGCTGGGCGACATAGTCGTGCAGCGCGAAATCCTCATATTCATACGCGTCGATCAAGGGCGGGCGGCGCAGGATTTCGAGGCGCGGCAGCGGGCCGGGTGCGCGGGACAGCTGCATTTCCGCCTGTTCGAGATGGTTGGAATAGAGGTGGCAATCGCCGCCGGTCCAGATGAACTCGCCGACCTCCAGATCGCATTGCTGGGCGAGCATGTGCGTCAGCAGCGCGTAGCTGGCGATGTTGAACGGTTTTCCGGTGAGCGCTTCCGTTGCCACTTTCGCTATTCCTGTCGCCATAATCACACCCGTGTCCCAGAACGATTATAGGTCTAACGTCGCTATCGGCCAACCGCATCTATCCGAGTTGCTGCGACAACCGCGCCAACGCCGCACTCGCCTCGGCCGATTTCCCTGCCTGAAGCAGTCTCGCGGCTTCTTGAAGGCCACGTTGCCCCTTGAGCCTGCCGATGAGCGTCTCCTCGTGAAGCTGGAGCTGCCGGATACGGTCGGAGACCTTCGTCGCCTGCACCGCCTCCGAAGTCTGCATGCGCCGGTTGAACGCGTAGGTGAGGTAAGGGCGCAACGACGCCGGGCTGCTGTGGCCCATCTGCTCAGCCGCCTTGACCAGGATCGTCTCGGCCCAGTTCGACATCGAACCTATATTCAGATCGCCTGCCAAAAGGGCATCGAGCAGCCCCTCGATGGTCCTCACCGCGTAGCGCGCGCGAAGTCGGTGGATGCTCGAGTTTTCAATACCCACGGCCTTGAACGAGCGACGGCCAAGAGACGTGATGCTGTCCAGATGCAAGGCCATGCCAGTCTTGCTCGACAGGAAAACCTCCGGCGGTTCCTTGTAGCCAGGCACCCCCTTGAAACTCTCCACGATCTGGCGGCGGCCATGGTCGATGTGGTCGAGGGTGCGGAACACCAACTCGGGAAGCACCCGGAGCTCTCCGGCCTTTCGGCCCTTGCGCACGATGTCGATGATCCATGGTTCGTCGCGCTCGATCAGTTGGTCGAGTTGGTCGATGGTCGGCAGCTGATCCTTCCGGAGCGTGTTCAGTTCGAAGCGGCGAGGACCACAGTCCTCCTTCCACGAGAAGATCAGCGAGTCGCGCTCACCCATCGGCCGTTCCGCGACGTCGGCATGCAGATCCTCGATCTCGTCATTCGTGGGAGTGTGCCTCATGCGAGACGATGCGCCCGAGTTCGACAGCGTCAAAGGTGTGGACCACGATCCGAAGACCTTCCCGTGCCGGCCCTTGCTGAAGTGCTGCTTGGCGCTAATCGCGAAGGTGACGTCCTGAAGCGCGACGGGCAGGTCACCCGGCACGTAGATGCCGACGTGGAAGCGAAGTCGCTTCGTCTCCTCTGCCCACTTGTAGAAGGCGAATATCGTCTGCAGCGAGGTATTGATCCGTGCGACACCGAGCTTCATCGTGTGGCGGAGATGGTCGCGCCAGATGGTCAGAAACGCGTCGTCGACGGTCGTCCAGCCTCGCCCGCGCTCGCGGCAGAACCGAAGAAACGGCCGGAGGATGTTCGCGTATTCGCCCACCGAGCCCGCCGCTAGCTCGAGATCGACGCTGAGGTAGCGAAACCAATCGGAAGCCGGTTCGTCGATGCCATCTGGCCAGACCAGCGTCGGGATCGACGGTCGCCGGATACCCCTGATCACGCATGTCCCGCTGGTCATGACGATCAAGCCCAGGGCGATTTTCTCCTTAGCCATGCGCGTTCTCCGATCCGCTGAGCATGTGGTGCAGGCCGACGACGCGGTCAGCCACCCGGGGCGGCGTTCGCGCGATCTTAGTGAGCTGCTCGCGCGTGCCGACGAGCACGACCTGGCTCCGTCCTCGCGTGACCGCCGTATACAACCAGCTTCTGTCGCAGCGGTCGTCGAGCACAACGATCACGCGCTCGAAATCAGACCCTTGGGCACGGTGACACGTGAGCGCGTATCCCCATGAGCAATCGCGAAAGTGGCGATGCTCGATCAGCCGCTCCCGGCCATCGACTTCCACCAGCACTGCCCAGGCGGGAAGCATTCCGGCGTCGTCGCCCGCTTCCGCATCGCCGGACCATTCTCGGGTGATCTCCTGTGACGTCGCCTCTCGCAAGACGATGCCCAGGCTGCCATTCATCAGCTCCACGTCCCAATGGTTCACGTCGCATACGAACCGATCGCCCGAACTGAAGCCGGTGTCGCCTTCCGGTCCGAGAATGCGCCGGCCGCC
>NZ_JAHBZJ010000017.1 GCF_019635455.1 Sphingomonas sp.
CTGGCTGGGCGTGCATGGATGTTCTGAGCGGCGGCTCACCTACTTTCTCGATTGTAGCTCGGGCGGGCTAAACAGCACGTTGTTCGACGTTTTCGCCTTTCGCGAGATGTCGAACGCTGATTCAGCGTTGGCATGAGCCGATATGATCTGACTGACTTTGAGTGGCGCGTGATCGAGCCGCTCCTGCCCAACAAACCGCGGGGCGTGCCCCGCGTAGATGACCGCCGGGTGCTGAACGGGATCTTCTGGGTGCTTCGTTCCGGTGCACCATGGCGCGACCTGCCTGAGCGCTACGGCCCACGCACCACCTGCTACAACCGCTTCGTGCGATGGAGGAAGGGAGGCGTATGGGATCGGCTGATGGATGCCATCAGCGCCGCGCATGACGGTGCCATCCAGATGATCGACAGCACTTCCATCCGGGCGCACCAGCAGGCTGCGACGGGAAAAAGGGGGGTACAGATCACTGTCTCGGTCGATCACGCGGCGGGCTCATGACCAAGATCCACGTTGTCGTCGACGCGCAGGGCCTCCCGATCCGGCTCGGCCTGACCGCAGGGCAAGCGCACGACGGCCAGATCGCTGACAGGCTGCTCGACCACCTTGGCTCGCGCACCATCGTGCTGGCGGACAAGGCCTATGACGCCGACCGCCTCCGCGAGTTTATCCAGGACCAGGGCGCCACGCCCAACATCCCGCCGAAGAGCAACCGCAAATGGAAGCCGTGCTTCAGCAAGCGCCTCTACCGCGAGCGCAACCTCATCGAGCGGTTCTTCTCCAAGCTGAAGCACTTCCGCCGCGTCGCCACCCGCTACGACAAACTCGCAGCCAACTTCCTCGCCATGGTCCAGCTCGCCTCAATGCGGCTGTGGCTCCGCGCTTATGAGTCTACGGCCTAGAAGGTGGCCTCAAAAATCGGGTGGCGCTTCGGTTGAGCCATCGACTTCTTCGTGCACGCAATCGCTGCGTGCATGTCGAAGCCTGTGTCCACCAGGACGCCGTCCGGAATGGCAAACTGTGCTTTACGGTCGACATCTTGGCCCAACGGGAATCGCGCCCACGTCTCGTCGTCGAACCTGGCGCCGATCGCTCTGCGGCGGGCCGAGCGAAGTACGGAAAAGCGGCGCTCGTCTCGACCTTGAGGTAGGCCGAACTCGGGTTGCAGAAGCGACACGGTTTTTCATGAAGGTGTTCCGCAGAACCCGGGCATCCCATTTTCAAATCGACACGAAACGTGAGCGGATTCCGCGCAAATCCGCATGATTTACAAGGCGAAATTTTGGTTTTTGGTACCGCCATGCGCTGGTTCGAATCCAGCCGCCCCAGCCAAGCGATCACCGGCCGATCGCGCCGCGCCTTGAGCGCCCCTGATGGACTGGCATTTCGAGCGATGCCGGTTCGTGCGATGCCGGCGTGCGTCCGGTTCGGCGCTATTCGTCGCCCATCGGGGTGGCGCCGGGCGAAGGTGCGGGCCGTCCGGGATTGCGGCAGGCGCGGATCGCCGATGGCTCGGGCCGCTGCCCCTCCGCACGGAACATCGCCAGATATCCCCCGGCGGAGGGCATGTCGCGCATCGTGACCAGCCGGTAGCCGATCGCTGCGAATTCGCATTTCAGCAGCGCGGGCGGCGTGCCGTGATTCTGCGTCTCGCGATCGGCATCGACGACGACGATCAGCCCGTCCTTGCGGAGCGACGGACGCATCCGCCACAGGAACGCATAGGGTTCGCCGATCTCGTGGTACATATGGACCATGAAGATGCGGTCGAAGCTGTTGTCGGGCAGCTTCGGGTCCTCCGGCTCGCCCAGCCGCACGCTGACATTGTCGAGCCGTTCGCGCGCGACGCGTTGTGCCAGCGCGTCGCGGACTTCGGGAATGATATCCTCGGCCAGCACGCGCCCGTTCTTGCCGACCCGGTTGGCAAGGCGGATGGTGTAATAGCCCTCGCCCGCGCCGATATCGGCGACCGTCATGCCCGGGCGGATATCGGCGAGGTTCATCACCGTATCCGCCTCGTTCAGCCGATCGCGCGATTCCTCGTTCGACCAGCGTGAGGAGACGATGGTCGCGACCGGCCGATCGGCGGCGGGGAAGTGCAGCTCTTCCTCCTGAGAGGGGCGGGGCCGTGGCCGCGTGTCGTCACAGCCGGCAAGCGCCAGCGTCAGCGACACGATCAGCGCGGCGGCCCCTGGCCTCAATCCACGTCCTCCACCTCGACCGTCTCGCCGGTCACGCGCTGCGACAGCGCGGCGGCCATGAACGGATCGAGCGCCCCGTCTAGCACGTCCGACGGCGCCGTCGAGGTGACCCCGGTGCGCAGGTCCTTCACCAGCTGATAGGGCTGGAGGACATAGGAGCGGATCTGGTGGCCCCAGCCGATTTCGGTCTTGGCGCTGTATTCGCCCAGCGCCGCGGCCTCGCGCTTGGCCAGTTCGGCCTCGTACAGCCGCGCCTTCAGCATCCCCATCGCGGTCGCGCGGTTCTTGTGCTGTGAGCGGTCCTGCTGGCTGGCGACGATGATGCCGCTGGGAACGTGGGTGATGCGGACCGCCGAATCGGTGGTGTTGACGTGCTGTCCGCCCGCGCCCGACGCGCGGTAGGTGTCGATCTTGAGGTCGCTTTCGTTGATTTCGATGTCGATCGAATCGTCGATCACCGGATAGACCCAGACCGACGAGAAGCTGGTGTGGCGCCGCGCCGAGCTGTCATAGGGCGAAATGCGGACCAGCCGGTGAACGCCGCTTTCGGTCTTGGCATAGCCATAGGCATTCTCGCCCTTGATCAGCAGCGTCGCGGATTTGATCCCCGCCTGTTCGCCGGCGTGATAATCCATCAGCTCGACCTTGAACCCGTGGCGCTCGGCCCAGCGGGTGTACATGCGCTGGAGCATTTCGGCCCAGTCCTGGCTTTCGGTGCCACCGGCGCCCGAATGGACCTCCAGATAGGTGTCGTTGGCGTCCGCCTCACCCGACAGCAGCGCCTTCACCTTGTCCTGCTCGGCGCGTTCGGCGAGCGTGGCAAGGCCCTGTGTGCCTTCGACCGCCATCTCTTCGTCGCCTTCGGCCTCGGCCATCTCGATCAGTTCGGACGTGTCGGACAGTTCGCGCTCGATCGCGCGCGTCGCGGTGATCGATTCGTCGAGCCGGCGACGTTCGCGCATCACGTCCTGCGCCTCGCGGGGATTGTCCCACAGCGTCGGATCCTCGACCCGCGCATTCAGCTCGTCGAGCCGGCGCAGCGCCTTGTCCCAGTCGATGAACCGGCGCAGCAGCGCAAGCGCGGCGTTGATCTTTTCGGCATGTGCCTGCGCTTCGGCGCGCATCGGAAAACCTTTCCATCGTTCACAGGTCGGCCGTCACCGGGCCGGCCATTCAAATCCGTCATCGCCCCGACCCGCCACCGGATGTCGCCGGAAGGCGGGGGACGCGCTGGAGGTTCAGGTTCATCCCTTCGGCAAGGCCCCCCGCGGCGCGGGGACCCGAAGGGCGTCTGCGTCTCATCCGACGCGCTAGTAGATTCCGCCCTCGCGTTGCAAGAAGTCGCTGTCGCGCGGGCCTTCCTTCGTTTCGGTCTTCTTCTTCACGACCGTCTTTGGCGCGTCCTGCACGTCCTCGTCGCGCACCGCGCGGCGGCGCGGTTCGCTCTCGGGCTTGAACGCTTCCCAGATCACCGCGCCCTTGGGGTCCCCGCTGGGCCAGGCGCCGAACACCCGCTTGCCGGTCGCGCGGTCGATCCGCACCATGCGGATGCCCGCCGGCGCGGTGAAGGGCAGGACGTCGAGATTCTCGAACGCCTTGGTCGCGAACGCCTTGAAGATCGGGACGGCGAGCGTGCCGCCCTGGGCATAGCCGCCCAGGCTGGTCGGCGTGTCATAACCCAGATACAGGCCGGCGATGATCTGCGGAGTGCCGCCGATGAACCACACATCGGTCGGACCGGTGGTGGTGCCGGTCTTGCCCATGATCGGTCGTCCCATGTCGCGCAGCGCGGTCGCGGTTCCGCGCTGCACCACGCCCTCGGCGATATGGACCATCTGATACGCACTCATCGCGTCGAGCACCTGGCGCGCGCGGCTGACCGGACGCGGCATCGGCTTGCCATCCCAATCGGGCATGTTGCAGCGATCGCACGGTCGCCAGTTGGCCGGCCAGATCACCTTGCCATGGCGATCCTGGACGAAATCGATCAGCGTGGGATTGAGCGCGCGCCCATGATTGGCGAGGATCGAATAGGCATTCACCATCCGCATCACCGTCGTCTCGCCCGCGCCCAGCGCGAACGAGAGATAGGGGGGATATTTCTGCTGGCTGACGCCCATCCGCTGCATCAGGTCGACGACCTTGTCCATGCCGGTCTGGTTGGCCGCCTGCACCGTCATCAGGTTGCGCGACTGTTCGATGCCCCAGCGCATCGTCTTTGGCCCGGCCCCGTGCGAGCCGCCGAAGTTGCGGAAGCATTTCTGCCCCAACGCGGCGCCCTGATAGACGCAGAACGGACCATCGACGATGATCGAGGCGGGGGTCATCCCGTTTTCGAGCGCCGCCGAATAGACGATCGGCTTGATCGTCGATCCGGGCTGGCGCTGTGCCTGCGTCGCGCGGTTGAACGACTGGACGGTGGCGTCGAACCCGCCCTGCATCGCCAGGATGCGCCCGGTGCTCGGCTCCTCGACCACCATGCCGCCCGAAATCTTCGGAATCGAACGCAGCGCGAAAGTCTCGCCCTCCGGCGCGACGGCGATGACGTCGCCCGGCTTCAGCGCGGCGAAGGCGGTGCCGCCCTTGCCGCGCACCGGCGTCTGGGCCGCCCAGCTCGGCAGCGTCCCGGTCCTGCCGTCGCCAAAGCCGATCTGTGCCGTGTTACCGCTTTTCGAGATGACGATCGCGGCGCGCCAGTCCTCGTAATCAAGGTCGATATTGGTATTGAGCAGCGCGCCCCGCCACCCATCGTCCTCGAACGGCGCCTCGCGCATCGGGCCGGACCAGCCACGCCCGCGATCGAAGCGGAGCAGCCCTTCGCGCAGCGCCTTTTGCGCCGCCCGTTGCAGTTCGGGATCGAACGAGGTGCGGACCCACAGCCCACCGGCATAGACACTGTAAGGGCCGGATTCGGCGGTTTCGCCGAACCGGTCGAGCAGCTGCCGCCGCACTTCCTCGATGAAATAGCCGCCCAGCGGATCGACCGAGGGCGATTTGCGCGGCACCGCGCCCAGCGGGGCGGCGACCGCCGCGTCATGCTGCGCCTGGGTGATATAGCCGTTTTCGAGCATCTGCCCGAGCACCCAGTTGCGCCGGGTAATGGCACGATCGGCATGCCGCTCGGGCATATAGTTGGACGGACCCTTGGGCAGGATCGCCAGATAGGCGAGCTGTTGCAGCGGCAGTTCGCGTACCGGTTTGTCGAAATAGGCGTTCGCCGCCGCCTCTACCCCGAACGCGTTGCGGCCCAGCGCGATCTGGTTGAGGTAGAGTTCGAGGATCTGCTCCTTTGACAGCGCATGCTCGATGCGGAACGCCAGGATCGCCTCGCGCGCCTTGCGCACATAGCTCACTTCGTTGGTGAGCAGCAGGTTCTTGGCCACCTGCTGGGTGATGGTGGAGGTGCCGCGCGGGGTCTCTCCGCTGGTCAGCCCCTGCCACGCGGCGCGCACCAGCCCGGGATAATCGACGCCGCCATGCCGGAAGAACGTCTTGTCCTCCGCCGACAGGAACGCGCCGACCAGCAGCTTGGGATATTCGTCGAACGACAGCTCGACGCGCCGTTCGCGGGCATAGCTGCGCAGCGGGGTGCCGTCGATCGCGCGGACGTTGGTCGGCAGCGGCGGCTCGTAGGCGCGCAACTTATCGACCGAGGGCAGGTCGCGCAGGAACAGCGCCCAGAGCAGCACCATGCCGACGCCCGAGAGCAGCGCCAGCCAGGCAAGCACCTTGAACCACCAGCGCCGGCGCATGTCGGCGAACCAGCCGCCGACATCCTCACGGGTGAATTTGAGGGTGAAATTGGGTTGGTACGCGTCCGCCATCTCGCGCGCGGTTTAGCAGGATTGCGCCGGCTTGCCAGCAAAGGATGCGTGCGCCGGTGCGTTCCGCCGCGTCGCGCCGATGGCGGGCGCGGTCAGCGCGCCGCCATCCGGGTGGCGAAATGGATCGCGACCGCGCGGCTGACGCTTTCGGCGATGCGCCGCCGGCCCTCCGCCGAATCGAGCATCGCGACGTCGCGCGGGTTCGAGATATAACCGGTTTCGAGCAGCACGGAGGGCATGTCCGGCGCCTTCAGCACCAGCAGCGACGCCATGCGGTGCGCCTGCTGTTTGACCGGGATCAGCCCCTGCGCCTCACGCCCGAGCAGGCGCGCGAATTTGGCGGACGCGTTCATCGTCTCGCGCTGGGTCAGGTCGATCAGGATCGACGAGACTTCCTGGCTCTGCGTGCCAAGATCGATGCCGGCCAGGATGTCGGACTTGTTCTCGCGCGCGGCGAGGCGGGCGGCTTCCTTGTCCGACGCGACTTCGGACAGGGTGTACACCGTCGCGCCGGTCGCGTCGGGGGTCGTGGCGGCATCGCAATGGACCGAGATGAAGAGCGCCGCCCCCAGCTTGCGCGCCACTTCGAACCGGTCACGGTGCAGGAGGTAGCGGTCGTCCTCGCGGGTCAGCGCGACGCGCACCCGGCCAGAGGCGACCAGTTCGTCGCGGATCGCCTTGGCGATCTTGAGCGCCAGGTCCTTTTCCTGAAGCCCGCCTGCCGAGAGCGAGCCGGGATCGTGGCCGCCATGGCCGGGATCGAGCACCACCAGCGGGCGATCGTCGTCGGCGCCATAAACGCGCGGGAGCGAGAAGGGGGCGGGGCGCGGCGGCACCGGGGCGGTCACGCTGTAGCTGTGGCGCGACGAGGCGCGGGCGAAACTGAACGGAGGCAGGAAGCTCATCCGCCCCTCCGCCGCGGCACGGGCGAAGCGTGCGTCGTCCACGGTGCGCAGTTCGAGCGTGAGCGTCGTGCCATCGCCCGAAAAGCTGCCTTCGGTGACGATTGCGGGCCGCGCCAGATCGAACACCACACGCGCGCCGTCGTCGCGCGCCGCCTGGCGGACGCCCGCGACCGGGCCGGCCGCGTCCGCGCCGGCGCCCGGGGTCGCGCCCATCAGGTCGAGGGCGATGCGGTTGGGACCGGCCAGCAGGAAGCTGCTCGCCTGGGTCACGCGATCGTCGAAGCGGATGACGATCCGGCTCGACTGGACGTCGATATCACGGATCGTTCCCGCCCAGCTCGGCGCGCCGGTCAGAAAGCCGGCGAGGAGGGCGAGGAAAAAGGACACCCGGGCGATATGCCGCGCCGGGCTGGGGGGGGTCCAGCCCAAAAGCATAAACGGAACTCACAACAAGAATTTGCCCTGACGCTCGCTGGGTAGCGTGCAGGGTCTTCAGCCGCGGTGAAGCGGTGCGGTTAATTCCGGATTCGGCATATTTTTGCCGGCATTGCCGGCAGCATCTTGCCGTTTCGGTCTTGTCGCCGCTGCGGCGCACACCAATTGTTGCCGGGCCGGTTCGCGGGTGCTAGGCAGTCCGCCAGCCGGTTCCCCGTCGGGGCTTCCGGCGATCCACACCCGGCCGTGCGCGGCCAGGTAATTTCAGGTTGACGCTGCATGAGGCAATTTCCGTCCATCCCGCAACGCACCGCGCAAGCGGTCGCGCGCGAGGCGGCGGAGGCACTGACCCACGGGTCGGTCCGTGTCCGGGCAGCAGAGGCATCACCCAACACCCGCGCGTCCGCATTGACGGGCCGCTCATTTGACCGCGCGCCGCGGCCGACAACCGCCTGGCGCGCCCGGAGAATACTCAATGACCATGCGTATGCTGATCGACGCACGCCACCGGGAGGAAACCCGCGTGGCCGTCGTCAAGGGAAACCGAATCGAGGAGTTTGATTTCGAGAGTGCCGAGCGCAAGCAGCTCAAGGGCAATATCTATCTGGCAAAGGTGACCCGCGTCGAACCGTCGTTGCAGGCGGCGTTCGTCGAATATGGCGGCAATCGCCACGGGTTCCTGGCGTTCAGCGAAATCCACCCCGATTATTACCAGATTCCCAAGGAGGATCGCGACGCGCTGCTGCGCGAGGAGGCCGAGCACGCCGCCGAAGAGGCCGCGCTGCGCGCCGAAGCCGATGAGGATGAGGAGGGCGGCGACGTCGAGGTGCTGGAGCGCCCGACCGACGAGGATGAGGAAGCCGCCGAAGCCGATGACGGGGAAGAGGGCGATGCCGGGGCCGAGGGCGGCCGTCGCCGCCGTGGCAAGGGCAATGACGACCAGGTGGAGGCGCTGCGCCAGCGCCGCATGAACCTGCGCCGCCGCTACAAGATTCAGGACGTGATCCGCCGTCGCCAGGTGTTGCTGGTTCAGGTCGTGAAGGAAGAGCGCGGCAACAAGGGCGCGGCGCTGACCACCTATCTCAGCCTGGCCGGGCGTTACTGCGTGCTGATGCCCAACACCGCGCATGGCGGCGGGATCAGTCGCAAGATTTCGAGCGCGGCGGACCGCAAGCGGCTGAAATCGATCATGTCGGACCTGAAGCTGCCGCCGTCGATGGGCTGCATCGTCCGCACCGCCGGGCTTCAGCGCACCAAGACCGAGATCAAGCGCGATTTCGATTATCTGGCGCGTCTGTGGGACGAAATCCGCGAAAAGACGCTGGGATCGTCCGCGCCCGCGCTGGTCTATGGCGACAGCGACCTGATCAAGCGCGCGATCCGCGACATCTATAATCGCGACATCGACGAGGTGATCGTCGAGGGCGAGGAGGGATATCGCCACGCCAAGGACTTCATGAAGCTGCTGATGCCGAGCCACGCCAAGCGGGTGAAGCATTACAGCGACGCGGTGCCATTGTTCCAGCGGGCGCATGTCGAGGATCAGCTGGGCGCGATGTATCATCCCGTCGTGCAGCTGAAATCGGGCGGCTATCTGGTGATCAACCCGACCGAGGCGCTGGTGTCGATCGACATCAACTCGGGCCGGTCGACGCGCGAACACAATATCGAGCAGACCGCGACCGCCACCAATCTGGAAGCTGCGCAGGAAATCGCGCGCCAGCTGCGGCTGCGTGACATGGCGGGCCTCGTCGTCATCGACTTCATCGACATGGACCATTCGTCCAACGTCCGGAAGGTCGAGAAGGCGATGAAGGAAGCGCTGAAGAACGATCGCGCCCGCATCCAGGTGGGCCGGATCAGCGCGTTCGGCCTGATGGAGATGAGCCGTCAGCGCCTGCGCACGGGCGTGCTGGAGGCATCGACCCGCCAGTGTCCGCATTGCGAGGGGACGGGGCTGGTCCGCACCGCATCGTCGGCGGGGCTGTCCGCACTGCGCCTGATCGAGGACGAAGCGGCGCGCGGGCGCGGCTCGCAGCTGGTGCTGCGGTGCAGCCAGGAAGCGGCCTTTTACGTGCTCAACAAGAAGCGCGCCGACATCGCCGAGATCGAGGATCGCTATGGCGTGATGGTCGAAATCCTGTCGGACGGCGAACTCGAAGGTGCGCGCATGTCGGTCGAGGCGGGTGGCCCGCCGCCGGCGCACGCGCCGAAATTCTCCGCCGCGATCGAGGAGGTCGAGGAAGACGTTATCGACGAGATCGACGACGAGGAGGATGAGGACGAAGAGGTCGAGGCCCGTGAACCGCGCGAGCGCCGCGGACGCGACGGCGAGGGTGAAGGTGAGGGCGGGCGCAAGCGTCGCCGCCGCCGCCGTGGCCGTCGCGGTCGTCGCGACGAACAGGGTGAGGATGCCGGTGAAGCCGGTGAGGGCGATGCCGAAGACGGCGCCGATGCCGATGCCGATGGCGATACCGTTGCCGCTGGCGGTGCTGACAATCGCGATGAGGCGCCTGCCGCTGTCGAGGATGACGGCGAACCGCGCAAGCGCCGCCGTCGGGGCCGCCGTGGCGGTCGAAAGGGCGGCGGCGACGAGGCGGTGAGCGCCGATACGGTCGAGACCGAGGCGGTCGAAACCGCCGATCCCGCGCCGGTGTCCGCACTGGACGAGGCGACGATGGAAGCGGGAATCGCCGCCGAGCCGCAGCCGGCGACGGATGCCGTACCGGCCAAGCCGAAGCGCAGCCGCCGCAAAAAGGCGGATGCCGATACGGTCGAAGCGCTGACCGGCGAGCCGATCGCGGCGGCGCAGGTTGCGGAGGCCGCCGAAACCGAGGCCGAGGCTCCGGCCAAGCCCAAGCGCGCGCGCCGCAAGAAGATCGCCGAGGCGGAGCCGGCGGGCGAGGTTCAGGCCGAGGTCGCTGCACCCGAAACTGCCGAGGTCGCCCCCGCGCCCAAAGCCAAGCGCCGGAGCCGCGCCAAGTCCGCCGCGGCGACGGCGGAGGCGACGGTCGCACAGGATCTGGAGCCGGCCGCAGCCGAGACGGCGCCGGCCGAACCCGCCCATGCGGATGTCGGCGAGGGCGAGGGCGAGGAAGGTACCCCGCGCCGCGGCTGGTGGCAGCGCACCTTCGGCGCCTGACGGTCGAGAAAACCGGGCGGGATCCCTTGGGGTTCCGCCCGATTTTCATCGCCGGTTCATCGGCACCGGCCCATCCTGCTACAGGTGCGTCCGGCCCAGCCGACCGTTGATCGCAGGGGATTTTCCGCCATGATGCCGGCCATGAAGCGCCTTGTTACCCTGTTCGCGCTGCTGTTGCTGATCGGCGTCGGCAGTCCCGCCTTTGCCCAATCGATCCTGCGCGACGCCGAGACCGAGGCGCTGCTCGCCGATATGTCGCGCGACATCATCGTCGCCGCGAACCTGTCCCCCGCCAATGTCCGGGTGGTGCTGATCAGCGACCCGTCGATCAACGCCTTCGTCGCGGGCGGACAGACGGTCTATATCCATTCCGGCCTGATCGACGCGGCCAGTTCCGCGAACGAGGTGCAGGGCGTGATCGCGCACGAGATCGGCCACATCACCGGCGGCCATGTGCCGTTGCAGGACCGGATGGCGAAGGGGGCGACCGGGATCACCATCCTCAGCCTGCTGCTTGGCGCGGCGGCGATGGCGGCGGGATCGCCCGATGCCGGCGTAGGGCTGATGCAGCTTGGCCAGCGCGCCGCGCTCGGCAATTTCCTTGCCTTCAGCCGCGCCCAGGAATCGACCGCCGACGCGGCCGGCGCCAAATATCTGGCCGGCGCGAAGGTGAGCGGGCGCGGCATGCTCGATTTCTTCAAGAAGCTGCAACAGCAGGAATATCGCTGGGGCCTCAAGCGCGGGAGCGATACCAGCTATGTGATGACCCACCCCATGTCGGGTGAGCGCGTCGCCACGCTGAGCGCCGATATCCAGGCCGATCCGTCCTGGAACCGGCCCAATGATCCCGATCTGGAGAAGCGGTTCCTGCGCGTTCAGGCGAAATTGCGCGGCTATGTCGCCGATCCCAAGGATACGCTGCGCAAATATCCCGCCAGCGATACCAGCGTCCCGGCACGCTATGCCCGGGCCTATGCCTATCACCTTGGCGGCTATCCCACCGAGGCGGCGGCAGAGGCGGCGGCGCTGGTGAAGGCCGAGCCGCACAATCCCTATTTCCTGGAGCTTGAAGGGCAGATCCTGCTCGAATCGGGCAAGCCGAAAGAGGCGATCCCGCCGCTGCGCGAAGCCACCGCGCGCACCAATTATCAGCCGCTGATCGCCACCACCTTTGGCCACGCCCTGCTCGCGACCGAGGATCGCGCCAATCTGGACGAGGCGGAAAAGGTGTTGCGTCAGGCGGTGGTGCGCGATTCGGAAAATCCCTTTGCCTGGTATCAGCTGGGCATGTTGTACGAGCGCAAGGGCGATACCGCGCGATCCGCGCTCGCCACCGCCGAACGGTCGAGCATGTTGGGCGATCCGGGCCGCGCGCTGGCGAGTGCGCAGGTCGCGATGGCAGGCCTGCCACAGGGGACGCCGGACTGGATTCGCGCACAGGATATCGTCATGGCCTCCCAGGGCATGATCCAGGACAGCAAGAAGAAATGACCGAGATGATGGGGAAGGGGCCGCTGGCGCTCGCCGGCCTGCTGGTGCTGTCGGCGGCGCTGGGCGCGGGCGGCGTGCTCGCGGTACAGGGGCTGACCGCGCACACGCCGGACGAAGCAAAGATCCGCGGCATCGTGCGCGACTATGTGCTCGAAAATCCGGAAATCCTGCCCCAGGCGATGGAGCGGCTGAAATCGCGCGAGACCGGCAAGGTGGTCGGCGGGAACCGCGCCGCGATCTTCAAACCCTATGCCGGCGCGTGGGAGGGCAATCCGAACGGCGACGTCACCGTCTCGGTGTGGATGGACTATGCCTGCACCTATTGCCGCGCGAGCCTGCCGATGATCGCGCAGCTGGTGGCCGAGGACCCCAGGGTCCGCATCGTCTATCGCGAGCTGCCGATCCTGAGCCAGGTGAGCCGCACCGCCGCGCGATGGGGTCTGGCCGCGGCGGAGCAGGGCAAGTTCAAACCGTTCCACATCGCGCTCTATTCCGGCCCGGCGCTCAGCGACGCGGCGATCGCCGCGGCGGCGGCGAAGGCGGGGCTGGACCAGGCCAGGGCCAGGGCGTCGATCGATGCCCAGCGGGTGGATGCCGAAATGGCCTCGAACCTCGACCTTGCCGGCAAGCTGGGGATGACCGGCACCCCCAGCTGGGTGATCGGCGACCAGGTGATTTCGGGCATGGTTCCCTATGACGCGCTGAAGGCGGCGGTGGCGGCCGCGCGTTCGAAAAAATAACCGGCGCGCGGGGCGTCGGGTTGCTGGCCCGGCGTGCGCGCCCTACATCGCGGCCTCCTGTTGCCTTGGGGGCCTTGTCCATGCAGCCGATCCTGTCCGTTCGCGGCGTCAGCAAGACCTATGCCTCCGGGCATGCGGCGTTGGGATCGGTCGATCTGGACATCCGCAAGGGAGAGATTTTCGCGCTGCTCGGTCCCAACGGGGCGGGCAAGACGACGCTGATCAACATCGTCTGCGGGATCGTCACGCCGACGGCCGGGACGATCACCGTCGGCGGCCATGATGCGATCCGTGACCCGAGATCGGCACGACGGATCATCGGACTGGTGCCGCAGGAACTGGCGGTCGATATGTTCGAAACGGTGCTGGCGACCACCCGGTACAGCCGCCGCCTGTTCGGGCGCGCGGGGCATGACGCCTATATCGATGAGCTGCTCCGCGACCTGTCGCTCTGGGACAAGCGCAATGCGAAGATCATGGAATTGTCGGGCGGGATGAAACGGCGGGTGCTGATCGCCAAGGCGCTGAGCCACGAACCCGACATCCTGTTCCTGGATGAGCCGACCGCAGGCGTCGATGTCGCGCTGCGCCGCGACATGTGGAAACTGGTCCACAAGCTGCGCGAACGCGGCACGACGATCATCCTGACCACCCATTATATCGAGGAGGCCGAGGAAATGGCCGACCGGGTGGGGGTGATCGACAAGGGGCGGCTGATGCTGGTCGATGAAAAGGCGGCGCTGATGAAGAAGCTGGGCAAGCGCGAGATGGACATCGCGCTGGTCGAACCGATGGCGCGGGTGCCGGACGAACTGGCCGAATGGCAGGTGACGCTGGAGGATGAGGGCGCGCGGCTGCGCTACGTGTTCGACGCACAGGCGGAGCGGACCGGCATCCCCTCGCTGCTGCGCAAGCTGGGCGAGCTGGGCATCGCGTTCAAGGATCTCGACACGTCGAAATCCAGCCTTGAGGATATCTTCGTCGATCTGGTCGCAGCCCGCGATGAGGGGGTGGCGGCGTGACCGGCATCAATCATCACGGCGTCTGGGCGATCTACCGCTTCGAAATGGCGCGTACGCTGCGCACGCTGTGGCAGAGCGTGGCGACCCCGGTCATCACCACCTCGCTCTACTTCATCGTATTCGGCGGGGCGATCGGCAGCCGCATCGATTCGATCGACAGCGTGAACTATGGCAGTTTTCTGGTGCCGGGGCTCATCATGCTTTCGCTGCTGACCCAGAGCATTTCGAACGCGTCGATCGGCATCTATTTCCCCAAATTCACCGGCACGGTCTATGAACTCCTGTCGGCGCCGATCTCCGCGGTCGAGATGGTCGTCGGCTTCGTCGGCGCGGCGGCGACCAAATCGGTGATCATCGGCCTCATCATCCTCGTCACCTCCGCGCTGTTCGTGCCGCTGCGCATCGACCATCCGTTCGCGATGGTGGCGTTCCTGCTGCTGACCTCGATCACCTTTTCGATGTTCGGCTTCATCATCGGCATCTGGGCCAAGAATTTCGAGCAGCTGAACGTCGTGCCGGCGCTGGTGGTGACGCCGCTCACCTTTCTGGGCGGGGCGTTCTATTCGATCAGGATGCTGCCCGAACCGTGGCAGACGCTCAGCCTGTTCAACCCGGTCGTCTATCTGGTCAGCGGGTTCCGCTGGAGCTTTTTCGGGGTCGGCGACGTGGATATCGCCGCCAGCCTGGGGTTTACGGCGGTGTTTCTGAGCCTGTGCCTTGGCCTGATCGTGTGGATCTTCAAATCCGGCTACCGGCTCAAGAACTGACCGTCCGCCGGGCGTCACGGGGCGCACCCGGCACCGACGATGGCGGCGGCGGAAGGCCGTGGCGATCGATAAGCTGCCGAAAGACCTTTTTGCCGATCGGCTGGGTAAAGGCGCATCCGGCCTCGAACTCCGTCGCCCAGACGATCCTGCCGGTGATGGTGAGACCTCCCGGCAGCGTCAGGGTGATGCGCGACTCCGGCTCGACCCGGTGATGAAGCAACAGCCGCGCGCCGGCGATCGACAGGTCGCTGATCTGACAGACACAGCGCCCGCCGCCGGCAGCCTCTATCCGGCCTGGTGCGTTCAGGCGCGCGCGCGCCTGTTCACGCCTTGACCCGACCGTCAACTCCGCCGCGAGCACGCTTCTCTCCACACCTTCGAGACAGCGTGGGTATGCCAAGTTACTCTTAAATATAAGTTATTTATCGCATGACAGGCAGGCGAATCATCGATCCGGCACATACGCGCTGCGTTGCCTTTACGAAATCGGCCGGATCGGCCTTGTAGATGTTCGGTACGAATTTCTGGGGATTGCGGTCGATCACCGGGAACCAGCTGGACTGGATCTGCACCATGATGCGGTGGCCCTTGCGGAACACATGGTCATGGTCGCGCAGCGGCACGTCCCAGGCGACGACCTGGTCCGGCGTCAGCGGCGTCGCCTTCTCGAAACTGCGAAGGTAACGACCGCGCCGCACCTCCATCGCGATCGGCCATTGATAGCCGTTGAGCGTGGCCGGATAGTCGCCCAGCGCCCTGGCGGGCCGGCTTTCGAAATCGTCGGGCAGCACGTCGATCAGCTTCACCACGAAATCGCTGTCGGTGCCGCTGGTCGATGCCATCAGCGTCGCCGCGATCTCACCGGTGACGGTCAGGTCGGCGTCGAGCGGTTCGCTGACATAGCTCAGCACATCGGGGCGGTGATCGGCGAAGCGCTGGTCGGCGGCCTCCCACCAGCGCCATTCCTGCGAGGGATAGGTGCGGCTCATCGGGCGTTCGCGGAACGGCACCGGATTGGCGGGATCGGAGACATAGTCGCGGCACCCTTCGCCGGCCCCCGGCGCGTTGAACGACAGCGAGCCGTCGGCATGGAGATACAGGTCGGTCGGCGTCGCCCCGGCGGGCGGCCATTTGGCGTAGCTCTTCCACTGCCACGATCCGCTTTGCAGCATCTTTGCCTCGAACTTCGGCTGCTGGCCCTTGCCGTGCAGCCAATAGGCAAAGAAGGGCGCCTCGATATCGCGCATGAATTCGGTGCCGGCGTCGCGCCCGATCGGCACATATCCGACCCGGTCGTTGGTGGTGTGCCACGTGCCGTGCGCCCATGGGCCGGCGACGATCATGTTCAGCCCCTTGGGATCGGCGGCCTCCATCTTCTCATAGATTTTCCAGGTGCCGCGCGGATCCTCCTGGTCCCAGAAGCCGGCGACGTGCAGCGTCGGCACCGTCGTGCTTCCCAGCCGGTCGGTCCAATGCTGGTCCTTCCAGAAGGCGTCGTAATCGGGATGCTCGATCATCGCCGTGAATTGCGGCACGCTGCCCTTGAAATAGCGGGTGTCGAGATTGGCGACCGGGCCGAGTTTCAGGAACCAGTCATAGGTATCGACCGGCGCCTTGCCGCCATAATCGAAATCCTCGCCCTGGTCGTTGTTCTGAAGGCTGAACAGCCAGTCGGTCGCGTAGGACAGCCGTGCGGCGCCCCAGCGGTGAAGGTCGTCATTCTGCCACCAGTCGTTCCACGCCGCCTGCGGGCTGACCGCCTTTAGCGCCGGGTGCGGACGGGCGAGCGACACGGCCGAGGCATAGCCCGGATAGGACACGCCCCACATGCCGACCCGGCCATTGTTTTCCGGCACGTTCTTCACCAGCCAGTCGACCGTGTCCCACGCGTCGCTTGCCTCGTCCACCCCCTTCGATCCGGGGGGCTGGAGCTTCATCGACATGGTGAAATCGCCGTCCGACTTGAACTGGCCGCGCATGTTCTGGAACACGAAGATATAGCCGTCGGCGGCGAGATACTGGTAGCTGGCCGGTACGGTCTTCAACGGCCCGCCCGGCACGCCATAGGGGGTGCGCTGGAGCAGGATCGGCAACTTCCCGGTCGCCCCGCGCGGGCGCATGATGACGGTCTGAAGCCGCGCCCCGTCGCGCATCGGCACCATCACCTCCTGATAGGTGAAGGCGGCTTCCGGTTGTGCGGCGGGCATGGTCTGTCGCGCCGGCGCGGCGGTCAGGGGAAGTGCGAGTGCGGCGAGCGCCGCCAGCTTGAGCATCCGCATCGTCGTCATCCCCTTTTCGTTCGCGTCCCGACAGCTATGCGCGGGGCGGCGGCGTGCCGCAAGCCGGGCTCACGCCGCGCTGCGCCCCAGCAGTGCCGGGCGCAGCACCAGGCCGTTCAGATTGAGCAGCGCATGCAGCAGCATCGCGAACCACAATTCGCCGGTCGCCAGGTACACGATCGCGAACATGGCACCGGCGACGAGCGAAAAGCCCATGCCGATCCAGCCCTGATAGCGGTGCGCATAGGCGAACATCACCAGTGCGATGCCGAAGCCCAGCAGGGCGCTCCCGGTCGCCAAAGCCGCGAACAGGGGGAGGGCGAGGCGGAAGAACAGTTCCTCCACGACGCCGGCGGTCACGCCCAGCAGCATCGTCCAGCCGATTTCCGTCCGCGTGCGCGGCAGGATCGCGTCGAGTCTCCCGGCCATCAGCTCGCGCTTGCCACGCCGTACCCGCCACCACGCGATCAGCAGGCCGAGCAGCGCGCCGCCGCCAAAACCGGCGAGGATCGCGACCTGCAACGCCTGTGGATCGCCGCCAAATCCGGCAAGCTGCCGCGCATGGCCGGCGGCTGCGTCGAACGCCGCCGGGCGCTCGATGAAGGCGCTTAGCTGCCCCGCGATCGCCAGCGCGACGAGCGCGGACAGGCCGAAAGCCAGCGGTGCGCGGCGCAGCCAGCGGCGGTATCGGACGATGCGGGTGGCGGGGGCGTCGCTTCCGCCCCGCACATACCAGCCATAGGCGCCGGCCAGCGCGAGCAGGAGCAGCCAGTTCAAGCTGCGCGGCCCGCGAGGGACCAGACCGCCGCCGCCCTTCGCATCAGGCGGTGCGGTGCTCGCCCTTGACCCAGCGAACGGTGCCGGAGCTGGCGCGCATCACCACGCTTTCGGTGGTCATCTTGCCCTTCATCCGCTTGACGCCTTCGAGCAGCGACCCGTCGGTCACGCCGGTCGCGGCGAAGATACAGTCGCCCTTGGCCAGTTCGGACAGGTCATATTGCCGGTCGAGGTCGGTGATGCCCCATTTGCGGGCGCGGGCGCGTTCGTCGTCGTTGCGGAACAGCAGCCGGCCCTTGAACTGGCCGCCGACGCAGCGCAGCGCCGCGCACGCCAGCACTCCCTCTGGAGCGCCGCCCGATCCCATATAGACGTCGATCGTCGTGTCCGGATCGCTGGTGGCGATCACACCGGCCACGTCGCCATCGCCGATCAGCACCACGCCGCAGCCGATCGCGCGCAGTTCGGCGATCAGCTTGTCGTGACGTGGCCGGTCGAGGACGCAGGCGATGATCTCATCGGGCCGCACGCCCTTCGCCGCCGCGATCGCCTCGATATTCTGGGTGGGCGTGCGGTCGAGGTCGATGGTGTCGGGGGCATAGCCGGGGCCGACGGCGATCTTGTCCATATACACGTCGGGGGCGTTGAGCAGGTTGCCCTCCTCCGCGATCGCCAGCACCGCCAGGCTGTTCGGGCCAGCCTTCGCGCAGATGGTGGTGCCTTCCAGCGGATCGAGCGCGATGTCGATCTTTGGCCCCTTGCCCGGCGCGGATCCGACCTTCTCGCCGATATACAGCATCGGCGCCTCGTCGCGCTCGCCTTCGCCGATCACGACGGTGCCGTCCATATAAAGTTCGTTGAGCGCCGCGCGCATCGCCTCCACCGCCGCCGCATCGGCCGCCTTTTCATCGCCACGCCCGGTCAGCTTCGACGCGGCGATCGCGGCAGCCTCGGTCACGCGGACCATTTCGAGCACGAGGACGCGGTCGAGTAGCTTGCTGGCGGTCTGCATGGAAATCCTGGCCCCTCTCTTGCCGGTTGGCGGTCTGGCTGCGGCGATAGGAGCGCGGTTGCGCGCTGTCCATGGCCGGCAACGCTGTCATCGCGCGGGAATCGACATCGATGCGCGAAACCAAGGCGCGCTGTCGGCGTTCAAGCCGAAACAGGACGGGGTCTGAACGATGATTTCGATGCTGGTGGCGCTGGCCGCCGTACAGGGAATGCCAATGGTATCGACGCCGGCGGCGCATCACCGCCCGGCGGCGCGGCGGGTCGTGGCACGCAAACACGCCCGCAAACACGCGCCCCGCCGGGTCGCGCTCACCCGGCTGAAGCTGTGCGTGACCGGGCAATGTTCGGCCAGCGCGCCGGACCGGTATCGCATCACCAGCGAGACCGCGCCGAACTGGAGCGCGAAGATGGACGTGGTCAAGCCGACCGGCATCCCGTGCGGTGTCCAGGGCGCGCCGGTCTGTCCGCGCGACGGCCGAAAGCTGGTCAGCGCGCCGATCGACTGACGCGTCCCCGTTTCGCCGCCCGCCGCGCCGTGGTAGACGGGGCGCGGAGGCAGTGATGACGGGACCGATCCTGTTGCTGATCGCGATGCAGGCGGCCGCGCCGCCACCTTCGGTCGATACGATGCGGCGCGAAATGACCGCGCGCATCCCCTGTGACAAGCCGCAGGACCAGAACGAGATCACGGTATGCGGGCTGCGCGAGGCGGACCGTCGCTATCGCGTTCCCTTTGTCGAGGTGCGAAGCAAGGATATCGTGCCGGCCCAAACCGCACGGGTGCTGGAGGATGGCATGTTCTCGTGCGGCATCACCGGCCCGTTTCTCACCGAATGCGGCGGCATGGTCGGCGTGACCGTCACGATCGGCACCGACGGCAAGGTCTATCGCCGTCGCGATCCCGCACCCTGAGGCGCGGTCACTCGCCCAGAATGTGCATCCACATCGGCTCGCCCGCCAGGCTTGGCGAACCGCGCAGCTTTTCCAGCGCCTGGGCGACGCAGCGTTCCGGCCCTTCATGGGTGACGATCGCGACCAGCACGCTGCCGTCTGCCATCGCCCCGCGCTGGATCAGTGATTCGATCGACACGCCCGCATCGCGCATCGCCGCAGCGATTTCCGCGAGCACGCCCACCTTGTCGGCGACGGTGAAGCGCAGATAGGCGCGGCTGCGCCGGTCGCCGGTCGGTGCCGCCGGCTCGACCGACAGGCTGGCGGCGGGCATCGCATAGGGCGGGCCGAATTCGGTCCGGGCGATGTCGATCAGGTCGGCGACGACCGCCGACGCGGTGGGTCCATCGCCGGCGCCGGCCCCCTGGAACAGCAGGCGACCGACGAAATTCCCCTCTGCGACCACCGCATTGGTGGCGCCGGTGACATGCGCCAGCGGATGGGCGAGCGGGACGAGATGGGGGTGAACGCGCTGGAACAGCCCCGTCGGACCCAGATCGGCGATGCCGAGCAGGCGCACCCGATAGCCCAGCGCCGCCGCCTCCGCGATGTCGGCGGCGAGCAGGTGACGAATACCGCCGATCGCGACGTCGCCAAATGCCGGTTGGGTGCCGAACGCCAGGCTGGCAAGGATCGACAGCTTGTGCGCGGCGTCCACACCGTCGATATCGAAACTGGGGTCCGCCTCGGCAAAGCCGGCGGCCTGCGCCTCGGCCAGCACCTCGGCGAAATCGCGGCCCTCCGCCTCCATCTTTGACAGGATGAAATTGCAGGTCCCGTTCAGGATGCCGTACACGCGATCGATCGCGTTCGCCGCCGCGCCCTCACGCAGGCCCTTGATCACCGGCACGCCGCCGGCGACGGCCGCTTCGAACTTCAGGCCGATATCCGCCGCTTCGGCCAGCCCGGCGAGTTCGAGGCCGTGATGCGCGATCATCGCCTTGTTCGCGGTCACCAGCGCCTTGCCGGCGCCCAGCGCGGCGCGGGCGAGCGCCAGGGCCGGGCCGTCGGCGCCGCCGATCAGTTCGACCACCACATCGGCCCGGTCATGTGTCGCCAGCCGCGTCATGTCATCGACCCAGTCGAACCGGTCGATATCGACGCCGCGATTCTTGGCGCGGTCGCGCGCCGAAACCGCGACGATCTCGATCCGGCGGCCGGCGCGTCGCGCGATCAGGTCGGCATTCGCGTCGATCAGACGAATGACGCCCGCGCCGACGGTACCAAGCCCGGCAAGCGCGACTTTCAACGGTTCGGACACGCTGTTCCCCACTCACATCGTCGCCCGGACCCGTTCCGGAGGACATCGGGCGGCAAGAATCGCCCGGGCGGCTCTTTGCGGCACCGCCGATCCCCGAACAAGTCCGGGCGATGATGGAATAGCTTTGCCGCCCCCTATTTCTTCGTGAGGCCGATCTCGGCCAGGCGCTCGGCAAGATAGTCGTGCGCGGTGATCGGCGGCTCGCGCTCGGGGTTCTCCGCGCTCACGCATTGCGGCAGCGCCTTGATCAGGAAATCGGGCGCCGGGTGCAGGAAGAAGGGCATCGAATAGCGCGGCGTGCCACGCCGTTCGACCGGAGGATTGACGACGCGGTGCGTGGTCGAGGGCAGGACATGGTTGGTCAGCCGCTGGAGCATGTCGCCGACATTGACCACCATCGCGCCCTCGGGCGGCTTGACCGGCAGCCACCGGCCATCCTTGTCGAGCAGCTCCAGCCCCGCCTCTTCGGCGCCGAGCAGCAGGGTGATGAGGTTGATATCCTCATGCGCGCCGGCGCGCACGTTCGGCGCGTCTTCCGTCACCGGCGGATAATGCAGCAGGCGCAGGACCGAATTGCCGTCCTTCACCGCATGGTCGAACCAGTCGGGCGCCAGCCCCAGATGCCGGGCGATGGCGGAGAGCAGCCTGTCCCCCGCCGTGTCGAATGCCGCGAACAGCTCCAGAAAGGTCTCGCGAAATCCCTCCGGCCGGTCGGGCCAGACGTTGGGGGCCATATCCTTTTCAAAGCGGTGGCCGGCGGCCAGCTGCCGACCGATATGCCAGAATTCCTTGAGATCGACATAGTCGGCGCCCTTCGCGATCTCGGTCTTGAAGGGGGTGTAGCCACGCGCGCCGCCGCCGCCCGCGATGAAATAGCGGCGCTTCTCCTCCTCGGGCAGGTCAAAGAACGCCTTGGTCATCGCCCAGGCGCGCTCGATCAGGTCCTGCGGCACGCCATGATCGCGTACCATCGCAAAGCCGAACCGCTCGAACGATCCGCCCAGTGCGGCCGCGAAGCCATCGGGATCGCGCTCCTGATCGGCGAGGCTGACCAGCGGAACGCCGAGCCGGTCGGGGGCGGTAAGGGTATCGGGCATTGCAACGGGACTCCGAAAATCGAATCCCGTGCAGATACGCGCTTGCGCGGCGGAGGAACAGGGGCGGGAAACTACGTAACGCGATGTCCGCGCGTCGTCGCCCTTATTTCCCGGTCACCGCCAGCGTTCCGCGGCTCTTGCCCGCGCCGGCGGGATCCAGTTTGAGGGTATAGGCGCTGCCCTCGCTGGTCTTTCCCGCCAGTTCGGTCTGCTTCCCGGTGACGGTGAATCCGGCCCCCTCCATCTGTTCGCGGAACCAGTCGGTGACCTGTTTGGCATCGGCCGGGGCGTCGAACACGACATGCACCGAACCGTCGCCATCGGCTTCCGACTTGTCGTCGATGTTGAGGCTGGAGATGGTCGATCCTGGATAGAGCTTGACGCCGTCAATCTCGAAATTCTCCGCGCCGATCTTGAACTTGGGCAGCTTGATCGATCCCTCAAAGCCGGGTGCCTTGACCGAAACCGTGCCGTCCTTGCCGATGCTGGCGGCGGCATTGCCGTCACCGCCCTTGATCGAAACGGTCGTGCTCTCACCGTCGCCGCCGCACGCCGTCAACGCCACAGCAAGGGGAAGGGCAAGCCAGTTCGTCTTCATCATCGCCTCCAGCGTATTATCTTGGCAATACACTATGGGCTTTGGGGGGCGACGTCAATCCATGGGGGTGACGCCGCTGCTGCATTGCGGCATGGGGCGCGGCATGGATGCCCGGACCAACCCAGTCGCCGACGCCGCCACGAACCGTTCGCCGATCCCGATGGCGGAGTTCGTGGCGCTGATCGCGTCGATCATGGCGTTGACCGCGCTGGGGATCGATTCGATGCTGCCGGCGCTGCCCGCGATCGGCGACCAGCTGGGGGTGTCCGAGCCGAACCACCGCCAATATGTCATCACCGCGTTCATGTTCGGCTTTTCGTTCGGGCAGCTGGTACACGGGCCGCTGGCCGACCGGTTCGGGCGCAAGCCGGTGATCGGCATCGCGCTGGCCGTCTATGTGGCGACCAATGGGGTGGCGGCCCTTTCGCAGAGCTTTGAACTCCTGCTCGTCGCACGCGCGGCCAGCGGCATGGCGGTCGCGGCCGGGCGGGTGGTGACGGTGGCGCTCGTGCGTGACTGTTTCTCGGGCCGGGCGATGGCGCGGGTGATGAGCCTTGCCTTCATGACCTTCATGGTGGTCCCTGTCCTCGCCCCGGCATGGGGGCAGGTGATGGTGATGATCTTTGGATCGTGGCGGCTGATCTTTGGCGGGATCGCGATCATCGCCGTGCTGGTGCTGTGCTGGTTCCTGATCCGCATGCCGGAAACGCTGGCGCCCGAGGCCGGCAAGCGACACGGGCTGCGCGACATCTGGGAGGGATACCGGATCATGTTCCGGGATCGCTGGGCAGTCGGCTACACGCTGGCCGCGACGGCGATCACCGGCGGCTTCTATGCGTTCATCGGATCGATTCAGCAGGTCGTGTACGATGTGTTTCACCGGCCGGACCTGTTGACCGCGGTCTTTGCGTCGGTCGCCGCGCTGATGTCGCTGGGCGCGTTCATGAATTCGCGGCTGGTGATGCGGTTCGGGATGCGCTTCCTGTCCCATGCCGCGCTCCTCGCGATCTGTTTCTTTGCGGCGCTGCACCTGATCGTGATCCTGGCGGGCCGGGAGACGCTGTTTCTCTTCATCGTGTTGCAGGCGCCGATGATGGCGGCGATGGGGCTGGCGAATTCCAATTTCTCGGCGATGGCGATGGAGAATATGGGCGCGATCGCCGGCCGGGCGTCGAGCCTTCAGGGGTTTATCGCCACCTTTGGCGCGGCGATCCTGGGCGCGGTGATCGGACAGGCGTTCGACGGATCGACCTTGCCGCTGTTCATCGGCTTCACCGCGCTCGGCTTTTCGGCGCTCGCGATCGTGTTCGTGACCGAACGCGGGCGGCTGTTTCACCGCAACTGACGCGGTTCGTCGCAAGGTTCAGGAACCCGTGCGCCCCGTCCGCCGTTCGCGCTTCATCACAGATGGAGGTTGCGATGGGTGGTCATCAGGTACCGGGCCGTGGATCGGGCGACGACGGCTATGATGAGGACGGGTTCGACGAGAGCCAGCGCGCCGAAATCCTGGAGGCGACACGCGACGGACCGAATAACGGCACGATGCTGACCGACCTCAACCCCGACCTTGGCGAGGAGATCGACGAGACCGAGGAGGATGACGAGCTGTTGATGGTCGCCGACGAGGTGGGCGAGGAGAGCGATGTCCGCGCCGATGCCGGCGACGACGCGGAGGATGATGCGCAACAGGCGTTCGATGCCGGTACGGCGCCTGACGCAATGCTGAGCGATGACGAGGCGGTCGCGCTGAAGCCCTGATCGACCCTTCGCCGCCGGCCCGCCGATCCATGTGCGGTGGGGCCGGATCGGCGATGGCGCCGGAAACAGCGATGTCCAGCGAAGCGATCGATCATCCGACACTTGCATCCCGGGGCAGGTATATCATGATGTAACATGACAACAACCATGGAGGTGGAGATGCCCGGTGCCGTCGCCGTGAAAGAAGCCGAACCGCTGGCCGCGATCAACATCACGCCGCTGATCGACGTGATGCTGGTGCTGTTGATCATGATGATCCTGACCATTCCGATCGCGACCCACAAATTGCCGATCGATCTGCCCAATGGTCAGCCCGCGCCCTTGACGGGAGCGATGCCCCACCGGCTGGATATCGCCCGGAACGGGGCGCTGGCATGGGACGGACGCGCGATCACCGATCGCGAATTGCCGACACTGCTGGCGGCGAGCGTGCGGGACAGCGCGGTGCTGCACCTGAAGACCGATCCGGCGGCGAGCTATCGCCGGTTCAACGCGGTGCTGGCCGTGGTGAAACGCGCGGGGGTGACGCGGTTGGGCTTCATCGGCAATGAACGCATGCGGATGTGACCGGAACGGGCCGGGTGGCGCGGGCGTTAGACGACTTTCCCCCGACCGACGAGGTTCCTCATGCGCCGCGCTTTCCTGTTCCTGCCCCTCCCGCTGCTGATCGCCGGCTGCGGTGGAGGCGGAGGTCCAGCCGGCAATGCGATGGGGGCGGCGACGAACGATGTCGCGACCGCCGCCTCCGATGTCGGCAATTCCGCGCCGGGTGCCACCGGCGGCGACGCATCGGGGGAGGGCGCGGTGGCGGCAACGCCCGCGCCGACGCCTGCCCCTGCGTCCGGCCCCGCAACCCCGGCCGCTCCAGGCACGCCGGGAGGATTGGACGATGATCGCACGCCGATCGGCGAATCGCCGCAGCCCGAAACCAGCGCCCAGGGCGCGGCGACCGTTGTCGAACGCTATTACGCGCTGATCGAGGCGGGGCGTTATCGCCAAGCCTATGATCTGTGGGAGCCCGGACGCGCGGGGATGACCGCCGCCCAGTTCGCGCGCAGCTTTGACCGCTATGCCGAATATCATGCCCAGGTGGGTGCGCCGGGCCGGATCGAGGGCGCGGCAGGAAGCCGCTATGTGCAGGTGCCGGTCCAGCCCTATGGCCGGCTGAAGGAGGGCAACCGCCCCTTCAACATGCGCGGCAGCATGACGCTGCGCCGCGTCGCCGAAGTGCCGGGATCGACCGCGGCGCAGCGCCGCTGGCACATCACCGATACCAGCATCAAGCCGCGTCCGGGCGAACCGGCCCCGCAACCCACTCCCTCTCCACGCGCGACCGAGGACAACCGGTCGGTCGCCACCTATCGCTGCGACGGCGGCGTCCGCCTGACCGCGCGGTTCGATTCGGATCGAGGGCGCGTCACCGTGCTGCGCGACGGCCAGCGGCTCGCGCGGTTGCGGCAACGGCCCGCCGGCTCGGGCATCCTTTACGAAGGCGGCGGCTATGAACTGCGGGCCAAGGGGACGGCGATGACCTTTACCCAGCCGGACGCGCAACCGCTTTCCTGTCGCGCGCAGGTGCCGTAAACGTCAGGCGCCATGGCGCGCTTCACCCGGACCATCACCGCCTCGCCCGGCGATATTGACGAGCTGGGCCATGTCAACAATGCCGTCTGGGTCCGCTGGATCCAGGATGTGGCGGTCGCGCACTGGAATGCGGTTGCGCCCGCCGCGCATCGCGACGCCTATATCTGGGTCGTGACCCGGCATGAGATCGATTATCGCGGCAATGTGCGGGCGGGGGAGACGGTGATCGCCGAAACCTGGGTCCCGGAAGCGCCGCGTGGGGCGCGGTTCGATCGACATATGCGCTTCACCGGTGCCGATGGCCGGGTGAAGGTGGAAGCGGTATCGACCTGGGCATTGATTGACCGGGCGAGCGGACGGTTGCTGCGCGTGCGGCCCGAAATCGCCGCGCCGTTCCTGGTGGATGACGACCGGTGAACGATCCGCGCATCCTCAACTGGCGGCGGATCGATGCGCGGCTGACGACATCGGGTCAGCCCGATGTCGCGGCACTGGCCGCGCTGCGCGATCTGGGCGTGCGGCACATCATCAATCTCGGCCCGCACACGCATGAGCGGGCGCTGGCGGACGAGCGGGGAATCGTCGCCGGTCTGGGGATGGGCTACATCAATATCCCGGTGCCGTTCGATGCACCGGAAGAGACGCACTACGCCGAATTCTGCGCGGCGATGGACGCCCATGGCGCGGTGCAGGTCCACGTCCATTGCATCGTCAATGCCCGGGTGACGGCATTCCTGACCCGCTATCGCCGCGATCGGCTGGGCATGGCGGACGATATCGCGCGCGCCCCGATGGACAGCGTGTGGCGGCCGGGCGGGGTCTGGGCGCGCTTCGTCGGCGATACCCACAATATCGCCGCGCCGCACCGCTATGCCGGGCGCGACTATCCCGTGCCGGTCACCCCGAATTCCTGAGCGCGGTCGCGATCGCGTTGATCGACAGCAGGATGCCCTGTTCGATCTGGGGATCGGTCTCGCCCGCGCGGTGGCGCTTGAGCAACTCCACCTGCAACAGGTTGAGCGGTTCGATATAGGGGAGGCGCAGGCGGATCGAGGTTTCGAGCGCCGGATGCTTTTCGAGCAGGCGCGTCTGGCGCGTCACTTCCAGCAACTGGTCGTGCGTCGTCTGCCACCCGCTGCGGATCGTGCCAAAGATGCGCATCGACAGGTCCTGGTCCTCGACCAGTGCGGCATAGCGTTCGGCGATCCCCATGTCCGATTTCGCGAGCACCATTTCCATATTCGCGAGCGCGGAGGCGAATAGCGGCCAGCCCGCCGCCATCTCGCGCAGCAGGCCGCGGTCGGGAAAGGCGGCCAGCGCCTGGCCGACACCGTACCAGCCGGGCAGCATGACCCGCGCCTGGCTCCAGCTGAAGACCCAGGGAATGGCGCGCAGATCCTCGATCGCGTCGGATTTCTTGCGGCTCGCCGGGCGGCTGCCGATCTTCAACCCGGCGATTTCGGCGATCGGGGTCATCTGGCGGAAGAAGGTGGTGAAGCCTGTCGTGCCATAGACCAGTTCGCGATAGGCGCCGAATGCGGTGCCGGACAGCTGTTCCATCGCCGCTTCGAACCGCGCCGCATCCGCCGTCGACAGCCGCTGCGGCTCCAGGCTGGCGAGCAGCGTGGCCGACGCCATCGCCTCCAAATTGGTCTGCGCGCTTTCGCGGGTGCCGTATTTGGCGGCGATCACCTCGCCCTGTTCGGTGATGCGGATGCGCCCCTGCACCGTGCCGGGCGGCTGTGCCTGGATCGCCGAATAGGACGAGCCGCCGCCCCGGCCGACCGCGCCGCCCCGACCATGGAACAGCTGCATCGCGATTCCCGCATCGGCAAAGACCGGCTTCAGCGCCGTCGATCCCTTGGACAGGCCCCAGGTGGAGGTGAGGTAGCCACCGTCCTTGTTCGAATCGGAATAGCCGATCATCACTTCCTGATAGCCGCGTGCGGTGGCGATCGCGGCGATTTCGGGTAGTGCGAACCACGCGCGCATGACGTCCGGGCCGGCGTCGAGATCGCCGATCGTCTCGAACAGCGGCACCGCCATGATGTGGGCCTGGGGCGGATCGCCGGGGATGTACAGCCCGGCTTCCTTGAGCAGGATATGCACTTCGAGCAGGTCGGACACCGACTGCGCCATCGACACGATATACTGGTTGATCGCCGCCCGGCCGTATCGGGCATGCGCCTCCGCCGCCGCCTGGACGATGGCAAGTTCGGACGCGGTTTCCTCGCTATAGCTGGCGTGGCGGCTGGTCAGCGGACGCGGGCTGGCGAGTTCGCGGCGCAGCAGCGCGATCCGCGCCGCCTCGTCCAGGGCGGCATAATCCGGCTCGACCCCGGCGACCCGCAACAGCTCGCCGACGACGCGTTCGTGAACGGCGCTGTTCTGTCGCATGTCGAGCGTGGCGAGGTGAAAGCCGAAGATATCGACCGAACGGATCAGCCGGCCGAGCGCGCCGCTCGACGCCAGCGTCTCGCCGCCGTGCGACGCAAGACCGCGCGCGATCGCGGCCAGATCGGCCCGAAATGCGGCCGGATCGGCATAGCGTTCGCCGTGCAGCGCGCCGGGGCGCGGTGCGGTCCTGCCGGTGAGATCGGTATAGGTCGCGGCGAGGCGGGCATAGATGCCGGAGAGCGCGCGGCGATAGGGTTCGTCGCTGCGGCTGGCGGCGTCGTCGCCGCTGGCGTCGGCGAGCGCAGCGACCTCCGCGTCGATCGTCGCGTGATGGCTGGAAATCGACAGTTCGGCGCCAAGCGCGTGGACGGCGTCGAGATAATAGGCCAGCACGGCCTCTGCCGAGCGCGAGAGGGTGAGCCGCAGCGAGTCGGCGGTGACGAACGGATTGCCGTCGCGGTCTCCGCCGATCCAGTTTCCGGGGCGCAGGAATGGCGGCACGCGGCTGCCCAGCGCCCGGTCCCAGCGCGCATAAAGGCCGGGCAGGGTGGGAAGGAACACGTCGCGCAGATAGGACAGCGCGTTTTCCACCTCATCGGCGACATAGAGCCGTTCGAAGCGCAGTACGCGCGTCTGCCACAGCAGCGCGACCTGACGCACGATCGCCTCTTCGACCAGGTCGCCGTCGGGCGTCTCGCGCACGCCCTCGTCGCGCAGCCGCATCAGCCGGGCGATGGCATTGCGATGGTCCAGCATCGATTTGCGACGGACCTCGGTCGGGTGGGCGGTGAGCACCGGGGCGACCAGCGCATGGTCCAGCAATTCGGCGATCTTTTCCGGGCCGATGCCGTCCTTTTTCAGCCGGGCGATCGCGTGTTCGACATCCGCCCCCGGCTCGGAGGCGACACCCTGCCGGTCCTCGGCAAGGTTGGCGAGCATCGAAAACAGCATGAAGCTGCGGACGAAATCGAGCGTTTCGTCGAGGCTGAGGCGGTCAAGGCCGGGGTCGATCGTGTCGGCGCCGGCGACACCGCGATGGCGATCGACCGATGCGGAGCGGATATATTCGATTCTGCGGAACAGCGCCTCGCCGCCATAGGCGCGAATGACGTCGCCCAGCACGCGGCCGAGGAACCGGATGTCGGGATTGTTGGTGATCGGGGTGCTGGCCATGTCGGCCGTGCTGCACTGCGTCATGGGGTGCGTCAACCGGTTGGTGTCCGATGATACGGGCGTCGGTTCCTTCTACGTATGCGGTCGGCGACGGTTCCGCGAGCAGCGATCGTGACGGGCGCGCGGATCAGCGCCCGTTGTCGGCGATCTGAACCGCGGCGGGCGCGGTATCGCCATCGGTCAACACCGTGATCTGCACCATCGCGCTGCCGCGCCGGATCATGCCCAGTTCGCGCGCGGCGGCCTGTGACAGGTCGATCAGGCGCGACTTGTGGAACGGGCCGCGATCGTTGATCCGGACGATCACGCTGCGCCCGGAGGTCGGATCGGTGACGCGCACCCGGGTGCCGAACGGCAGGGTGCGATGCGCGGCGGTCATCTCTTCGGGGTCGAAGCGCTCGCCGCTCGCGGTGCGGTTGCCTGCCAGTTCGCGGCCGTAATAGCTCGCCATTCCGCCCGCGATTTCGGTTTCGATATCGGCTTCGCCCTGCGTCGCCGCGACGCTTTCGTCCTCGAAATCCGCATCCTGCGCCGCGGCCGAAACCGTGAGCAGAAGCGGTATCAGCATGGCTGAAAAAGCCCGCATGACACATCCCCTTTGGTGGACGCGCCAAGAGCAGCACCTGCCCGCCAAGGCAAGCCGCCGCGCGTCGGGCTGACGGAAATCTGCGGTCAGACGTCGAGATTGGCGACCGAAAGCGCGTTGGTCTGAATGAAATCGCGCCGCGGTTCGACCTCGTCGCCCATCAGCCGCTCGAAGATCTCGTGCGCGACGTCGGCCTGTTCGGCCTCGACGCGCAGCAGCGAGCGGTTGGCGGGATCGAGCGTGGTTTCCCAGAGCTGTTCGGCGTTCATCTCGCCCAGCCCCTTGTAGCGGCTGATCGCCAGCCCCTTGCGGCTGTGCGCGAAGATCGCGTCGAGCAGTTCGGACGGGCGCGTGACCGGATTGGCCTTGGCGCTCGCCGCGGGCGTCTCGGCGTCGTCCTCGCCGTCGCTTTCGCTTTCGACCGCGGCGACCGCGGTCCCCGCCTTCACCAGCCGGCCGGGGCGGCCATAGGTTTCGGCCTGCTCGCCCGCCAGCTTGTGCAGGCGGCGCGCCTCCTGGCTCGCGAGGAAGCCCGCGTCGACGACATGATGGTCGCTGACCCCGCGCCAGCGGCGCTCGAGCGTATAGCCGCCGCCCTCGACCGCGGTGACGGTCCACACCGCCTCGGCCCCGCCGGTCAGCGCGCGCTCGGCGGCGCCCAGCCAGTCGGCGCTCGTCGCGGCGGCGCTGTGGCGGCCCGCGGTGTCGAGATCGGGGTCGAGCGCGCCGGTGAAGGCGAGCGCCTCGACGAGCGCATGGTCGAGATTGCGCGGCACATAGCGCATCAGCGCGCGCAGCCGGCGGCCATGGTCGATCAGCGAGCGCAGATCCTGCCCCGACCGTGCGCCGCCCGCCGTCTCGAAGACCAGCGCGTCGATTCCCGCGTCGACGAGATAATTTTCGAGCGCGGCGTCGTCCTTCAGATAGACCTCGCTCCGCCCCTTGGCGACCTTGTAGAGCGGCGGCTGGGCGATGTAGAGATGCCCGGCCTCGATGATTTCGGGCATCTGGCGATAGAAGAAGGTCAAGAGCAGCGTGCGGATATGCGCGCCGTCGACGTCGGCGTCGGTCATGATCACGATCTTGTGATAGCGCAATTTTTCGAGGTTGAATTCGTCGCGGATGCCGGTGCCGAGCGCCTGGATCAGCGTCCCCACTTCCTTGGACGAGATGATGCGGTCGAAGCGCGCGCGCTCGACGTTCAATATCTTGCCCTTCAGCGGCAATATCGCCTGCACGTGCCGGTCGCGGCCCTGCTTCGCGGAGCCGCCCGCGGAGTCACCCTCGACGAGGAAGAGTTC
>NZ_JAHBZJ010000018.1 GCF_019635455.1 Sphingomonas sp.
GAGAGGCAGATGGATTTCGACAAGTCGTTCAGCATGACGATTGGTGGCAATGCCGTCGTCGGCGCGTCGATGTTCGACGTCGTGAACCCCGCGAATGAAACCGTTATCGGCCAGGCGCCGGACGCGACCAAGGAGCAGCTTGACGCCGCGGTTGCCGCGGCCCGCAGGGCGTTTCCGGCCTGGGCGGCGACGCCCATCGACGAGCGCCGGGCGCTGATCGACAAGCTTGGGGACGCCGTTCTGGCGAACATCGACGGCCTGAAGCGCCTGCTGACGTCCGAGCAGGGCAAGCCGCATGCCGACGCGGAGGGTGAGATCGGCGGAGCCGGATACTGGCTTAAGGGCGCCTCGACCATCGAGCTTCCCGTGACGGTCAACGAGGATTCCGCCGACCGCTACAGTGAAACCCGCCACGTTCCCTTGGGCGTGGTGGGCGCCATCGCGCCGTGGAACTTCCCGATGGTGCTGGCCATGTTCAAGGTCGGCCCCGCGCTTCTCGCTGGGAACACGATGGTTCTTAAGCCTTCCCCCTTTACGCCGCTCACCACCTTGAAGTTCGGCGAGTTGGCGGCGACCATTCTTCCCCCCGGTGTGCTCAACGTCGTGTCGGGCGGCGATCATCTCGGCCCGTGGCTCACCGAGCACCCGGATATCGACAAGGTCAGCTTCACCGGTTCCACGGAGACCGGCCGCAGGGTGATGCGAAGCGCGTCATCCACATTGAAGCGGCTCACGCTGGAGCTGGGCGGCAACGATCCGGCCATCGTCATGCCCGACGTCGATGTCGAGGCCCTGGCCGAGAAGCTGTTCTGGGCCGCCTTCACCAACAATGGCCAGATTTGCATCGCGACGAAGCGCATGTATGTTCACGAGGACATCTATGAGCCGCTCAAGGAGGCGCTGGTCGCCTACGCCAAGACGGTGAAGGTCGGGGACGGTGCCGAGCAGGGTACGCAGCTGGGTCCGATCAACAACAGACCGCAGTATGAGCGCGTTCTCGACCTGATCCGCGACGCACGTGACAACGGCTACAAGTTCTTGCTCGGCGGCGAGCAGTCTGACGCGCCGGGCTTCTTCGTGCCGATCACCATCATCGACAACCCGCCCGAGGAAAGCCGGATTGTTCAGGAAGAGCAGTTCGGACCGATCCTCCCTCTCCTCAAGTTCAGCAACGTCGATGACGCGGTGGCGCGAGCTAACGCAAGCGAATACGGCCTTGGGGCATCTGTATGGTCGCGGGACGACGAGGCGGCATTCGCTCTTGCGGCGCGGATTCAGAGCGGTACGGTCTGGGTCAACGAAACCCAGCACCTGACGCCTCTGGCTGCTTTCGGGGGAATGAAGCAGTCGGGTATGGGCGTCGAAGGCGGTACCGAGGGGCTGCTCGAGTATACGACCGCGCAGACACTTGTGCGCCGCCGTTGAGTAGGATGCCCAAAAAATCAATTGCAGCTATCGATTGTGTGGCTAGTTCGGCGGCAGGACAATGCTGCGGCAGCTTTCGGGCTTAGGTCTGCCCCTAGTTAACGGCGGCTGTTGAGGCGCAAAGCGGTCATTCTTCGCGTTGACGAAAATGGCCCCTGGGATGAGGAAGAACGGGGCGGGAGGTTTTGCACCATCTCGCGAAGGATTTGACGCAAAACGGAAATTTCTTGCGTGGTTTTTCGCGAGGGTCTCGCGATTTCGCCAATTCCAAAAGCTTGGAAGGGCCTTGAAATTGACCGAGAAGCCGGCGTTTCGGGCGGTGCGTTCCAACATCCGTTCCGTTGGAATTCCAACATCGCGGCGCTGGATGCGCGGTCGCGTCGTTAGCTCGACGCCTTCTTCGGTGCAAGTCGCGTGCGCAAAATGATGCGCATGCGATTCGGTCGTTCGAACGCAACCATCTCGATTTGAGGCGCGTCGTGAACGTCCCGCGTGCATTTCGCTCTCGCCGCCGGCCGCGTGAACGAAGCCAACAGTCAGCGCCCAGCCCACACGCGATCGGGCTGGTTTCGCCATCGGCTGCCAGTCAGTCACGCGGCCTAATTTCTGATATTCGATCCGGGCCGGCGCGCATTTCGAAGCGGTCATTGTTGAGGCGAGGTCGGAGGTTCGAACCGGGTATCGGGGTGGGTCCGCGCACGCGGTTTCAGGGGGCAGCACAAAAAAGGGCGATTATATACCTTGCAAACACGGTAGCGATATGGCATAAGCTCCCCATCAGGAGTTAAGCCAATGTCTGCCCTTTCCCGCCCCGAGTTCCACAGTGAAGAAGCGGCCTTCGCCCACCTCGAAAAGATCGTGTGGAACGGCTCGCCGGTGTGTGTTCACTGCGGCGGCGTTGATCGGATTACGAAGGTCAAGGCGAACCCGGCGAAGCGCATTCGCGAGGGCCTGTGGCGCTGTGGCGATTGCAAGAAGCAGTTCACTGTCAAGATCGGCACGGTGTTCGAGCATATGCGCTTGCCTCTGCACAAGGCGATGCAGGCTGTTTACCTGATGACCAGCAGCAAGAAGGGCATTTCCGCCCATCAACTTCACCGCGTTCTTGAGATTACCTACAAGAGTGCATGGTTCCTTTGCCATCGTATCCGAGAAGCCATGCGCGAAGGCGGCCTTGCCCCGTTTGGCGCTGGCGGTGGTATCGTCGAGATTGATGAAACCTTCATTGGCAATGACCGCGATGTTAAGCCTAAGGGCCAGAAGAAGGGTCGCGGCTACGCTCACAAGCATAAGGTGCTTTCGCTGATTGACCGCAACACTGGTCGCCAGCGTTCGATGATCGTTGATAGCCTCAAGGCTGCGGACTTGCTTCCGATTTTGCAGGCGAACATTGCAGCCGAAGCAATCGTGATGACCGACGAGGCGGGCCAGTATCGCAACCTTAGCGCTTCGTTCGCTGCGCATGGCTTCACCCGCCACGGCGCAGGCCAGTACGTCGATTACGAGAACCCCATCATCCACACCAACACGATTGAAGGCGCGTTCTCGATCTTCAAGCGCGGCATGAAGGGTGTATACCAGCACTGCCAGAAGAAGCACCTGCACCGCTACGTTGCGGAGTTCGAGTTCCGCTACAACAACCGTGAAAAGCTGGGCTGCAACGATCAGGATCGGGCTGGAAACGCCCTTCGCGGTATCGTTGGCAAGCGCCTTACTTACGCAAGGCCTGACCTCAACGCCTAAGCACTCGCTCAAGCCAATCAAACAACGGCCTCGGCGGCGCACAAAACCCCACAAATCAGGGATTCACAAAGAAAGACGGTGGTGCTATGAACACCACCGTCAGTCTGATCGATCAATTAGTCTTCTAGGCTCACATCGAGGCCACCGTCCCCAGCCCGGGATTGGTGGCCTCTCTCATTTCACCCCTACCGTCACCGCGAGCGTGTGAACGGCATGAGCGGCTCTCCTGGCGGTCATCTTGTCACGCATGGCACGCGCCTCCTTTCGACGACTCGTATGCCAACACCCGCAGCCCCCGTCAACAGCCCCTATTGCATTTCTCAGAAAAACACTTCAAACCCCGTCAACGAGAAGCGTTTAAGGAGTGATTCTGATGGCCCGCAGCAACAGCCCGCCACACCCGAGTATGTCCCTGCCGAAGTCCATTGATGCAGTGAAGAAAATTTTTGATGCCGACCGGCGGAACCCAGTCGACCGTGAGGTGGCTGCAAAACATCTGGGATATTCTGGCAAGAGCGGCGCATCTGACAAGGCGTTGGCTGCTCTCGCTCACTTCGGATTGACCGAGAAAGTCGGGAAGGGAGAGGTGCGGGTAAGCCAACTAGCAATGGATATAATGCATCCCGACCCGACTGATGCGCGCAGCAAGGATCGTGCCCTATTGGAGGCCGGTATGAAGCCGCAGTTATACAAGGAATTGCAGGCTCAATTCCCTGATCAAGTTTCGGAAGGCACTCTGGAGTCGTACCTGTTGCGCATCGGATTTGTTGATGCTGCGCTATCCCCGGCGAAGAGTGCGTATCTCGAAACGCTCCGATTTCTAGAGCAATCAAAAGTGTTCGAAAGTGGTGGTAGTGAGGGTCTATTAGAGCCAGAATCAGGCCTGCAAGACAAAGATGCAGGTGATGAAATGCAAGACGAAGCTGTCCTAGATCGCCCCACGGTAAAGCCACCCGTCCCGGCGGCAAAACCGATGGAAACAAACGAGACGGAATGGATGCGTAATCCTCTCGGTCGCGGTAAGGCCGTGCGCGTGTTAGTAACTGGCTCGATGGGCGGGAAAGAGATCGGCAAGCTCATAAAGCTACTAGAGGCTCAAAAGGCGATTCTGGACGATGACGACGAAGACTTCGAAGACCTCCGCTAATGACAAGTCGCAACTCGACAGGTTCAAGGAACTAGCCCGCGAACTCGAATCCGACGAGGACGAGGCTCGCTGGGATGACCGGCTGCGCAAGGTGGCTAAGCTCAAGCCGCAGCCGGAGAATCCGGAATGAACTTGCCGGAAATCACCGAGAGCGATTTTGGCGCCATTTCAGAGCTGATGGATAACAGCTTCAGCTACACGTTCAGCCAATGGTTAAATCTCTGCGCAGAATGGAAGCGCGAATATGCCGAAAGCCAGATTCGTTGGGTCCGCATTGACCCTTCTCGGCTTGACAAGCATTTTGCGACTACCAGCGCCCCGCGAAACTTGAATGAACTACTCAAGTTCGCCGAAACGCTTTAGCGGCTTCACGTTTGCAAAGTATACAATCGCCAAAAAAAGAGCCCCTCGCCCACCTCGCTCGACGCTGCCGTTGTTGGCCACATGTGCTTCTGGTAATTTTGCTCGGCGGGTGTTTGCCGAACAATATGCGTATGGGGCCTGGGGAATGGTTGGAGGCAGTGAATGGGCGCGTCTGGATACCGTCATCGATCAGGCCATGGAGCTTCCGCCTGAGGCGCGCGACCTGTTCCTGAGCAATGTCTTTGCCGACGATCCCGAGATTCTTGCCGCAGCGCGCCGGGTGATCGACGCGGTCGATCGGAGCGACGGATTTCTCGATGACCCAGCGCTGATCGCGGACAACGGCACGCCGCCGTTGGAGGGCGCGCGGTTTGGCGCCTGGCGTATCGTCGGCGAACTGGGGCGCGGTGGGATGGGCGTCGTCCATTCGGTGGTGCGCGTCGATGGCGGGTTCCAACAGGGCGGTGCGCTCAAACGGGTGCGCGACGGTGATCATGTCGATGCGGCGCGATTCACCGCCGAGCGCCAATTGCTCGCCGAACTCGATCACCCCGGAATTGCCCGCCTGCTCGACGGCGGGATCGACGCCGATGGGCGCCCCTGGATGGTGATGGAGCGGATCGACGGCGCGCCGATCGACCGCTGGTGCGCCGAGCGCGGGGTGCCGCTTGCCGCACGCATTCGCCTTGCCCTTGACGTCATCGACGCCGTCGGAGCCGCGCATCGGATGCTGGTGCTGCACCGCGATCTCAAGCCTGCGAATGTGCTGGTCGATGGGGACGGGCGGGTGCGGGTGATCGATTTCGGCATCGCCAAGCGGCTGGACCTGTCCACGCAGACCGAGGCGATCGCCCCGTTGTCCGCCCCCTATGCGGCGCCGGAGTTGCTGACCGGCGCGCCGCCGGGACCGCCCGTCGATGTCTATGGCGCGGGTGCGTTGCTCTACGACCTGGCCTGCGGGCAGCCGCCGATCGATCTTGAAGGGGTGCCGGTCGCTTTGGGCGTCGGTCGGGTGCTGGATGTCGAGCCGGTGCGATTGGCCGCCCGGCGCGCTCAAAGCCCGGCGCTGGCGCAGGCATCGTCCGCGCTGGTCGCCGATCTCGACGCGATCGTCGCGCGCGCGCTTCGCAAGGAGCCTGCGGCACGCTACCCCACGCTGGAGGCCATGGCGGAGGATCTGCGCCGCGCACTCGATGGACGCGTCGTTGCGGCGCGCTCGGGGAATCGCGCTTATCGCATGCGCCGCGCGATCTGGCGTGCGCGCTGGCCGGTCGCCGCATCGCTGGCGATCGTCGCGGTGCTGGCCGGAGGGCTGATCGCGACCGAATTGCAGCGGCGCGAAGCGGTGGCCGCGCGCGACGCCGCGCTGGCCGAAGAGGCGCGGAGCGACGCGGTTCGCCAGTCGCTATATCTGGTCCTGGCGGAGAGCGTCGAGACTGCCGGAGTCGGTGCGACATCGCGCGACGTTCTCGACCGAGCGACGCGACGCATCACGGCCGAATTCGCGCGCGCGCCCGCGGAGTCCGCTCGGGTGCTGCACGCGCTTGGCGAACTCCATTTCTATCTCGGCGATTACGCGGCGGCGAAGGTGGCGCTCGGCCCGCTGGTGGCCGGCGGCGGCAAGCTGCCCGGCGATACGCTGGCGGCGGCGCGGTACGACATGGCGCAGGCTCTGGTGCAGCTGGGCGAGGTCGATGCCGCCCGGCCGTTGCTGGCACAGGCGCAGGCATTCTGGCGACGCGATCCGGCAAAGTGGCGCGCCCGTATGATCGACAGCCGACTGGTCGAGGCACAGATTCTGCGCGCCAGCGATCCGACCGCCGCCGTCGCACTGCTCAAGACCGCGTTGACGGAGCACAACGCCATGCACGGCACGCGAAATCGTCAGGCGGGTGTCTTCCAGAATAATCTGGGCGTGGCACTACAGACGGCGGGCGATCTGGAGGGCGCGGGGACCGCGTTCCGTGCCGCCGAGGCGATCTGGCGCGTGACGGGACTCACCGAAACACCGGACGCGCTCAATACTGCCAACAACCTGGCGGCCATCGAGATGCTGTCCGGGCGGCCGCAGGCGGCTGAGCCGCTGTTCGCCCAGGCAGTGCGGGTGCGCCGCAAGCTGTTCGGTGCGTCCGGCGGAACCGCAGCGGTATTGAACAACCATGGCAAGGTGTTGCTCATCCTGGGGAAGGTCGATGCGGCGCTCGCTGCGCTGACCGAAGCCGCTGCGATGGCCGAGCGATTTGCCGGCGTCGGGTCGATGCATCAGGTCGCCGCGCTATCCGGACTTGCCGATGCCCAGCTTGCCAAGGGGATGACCGGCGAAGCGCTCGCAACCGCCCGGCGTGCGGTCGCCGCATCCGGCCTGGGCAAGGCGCCGCCGCCGGCACGGGCGATGGCGCTGCTCGCACAGGCAAAGGCACAGCGCGCGAATGGCGATCGGGCCGGCGCGCGCGCGGCGCTCGATCGGGTCGATGCGATCGTTCCGACGCTCGGTCCTGCCGGGACACGGCTCGCGACCGCCGCATCGGAGCTACGCAAGACGCTTTAGGGCGTATCCGCCGAAGGCGTGCCGTCGAGATCGAGCATCAGCAATGCCCTGGCCTTGACCCAGTCGCGCCGCACGGTGCGCTCATTGCAGTCCAGGAGCGTCGCGACTTCGCGTTCGGAATAGCCGCCGAAAAAGCGGAGCTCGACAATCTCCGCCAACCGGGGCGCATAGCCCGCCAGTCGGCCCAGCGCGGCGTCGAGCGCGACGAGCCGGTCGTCGCTCTCCCAATAGACGCCGGGCAGGTCATCCTCGAACGTCTCGTTCGGCGTCCCGCCGCCGCGCTTGGCGGCGCTACGCGCTTCGGCGTGATTGACCAGGATCTGGCGCATCCCGCGCGCGGCGGTCCGCAGAAAATGCCGCTCGTCGGCAAAGCCCGCGCTTGACCGCAGTTTCAGGAAACATTCGTTGACCAATGCAGTCGAACGCATCGTCTCGCCCGCGTCGTAACGCCAGCGCAGGTCACGCGCGATCCGCTTGAGTTGCGGATAGAGCGTGTCGGCCAATTGCGTGCCATCGGCGAGCGATTCGTCCTGCATGGGCGCAATGATGCGCGCCGAGGACCTGGCTGTCACCCCTCTGGCGGGTCTCCGTCGGGCGCGACATACACCAATGACACGCGGGTGAGGCCTGCCTCCTCCTCGTCGGTGGTGACGGTCACCTGCATCGCTGCGCTGCCGTCACCTTCGCCGCCCATGGCAAGCATCCGCGCGCCCCCGACCGTCGCTTCGGTCATAACCTTCAGCCCGGCATCCGCGCCGCGCTTGCGATAGAAGTCGATGATCGTCTGTGGGTCTTCGGTGACCGAGAAGGAGATCAGCCCTTTCCCGGCACCAGCTCCGTTCGTGATCGATGTCTCGATTGTCGCGCCGCGGTAGATCGGGGCATAGACGGGCAGATTGTCGGGAGCCTTGACCCCCGATCCCGCGCGCACCGTCGTCGTCTCGCCTGTCTCCGGGTCGCGAACCTGCTTCTCGATCCCGTCACCGCCGCCGCAGGCGGCGAGCAGCAGGGGAAGGATGATGATCGCGTTGCGCATTGCGTCTCTCCAGCTCGATGGAGGAAGCGCGCAGGAGGGGCCTGCGGCGCTTCCGGATGGATATTCAGAGTGTCTTTTGCAGGTCCAGGCAGGCGCGGATGTCCGGAGCCGCCTTGTCGATCGCCTCGCGCGTCATCAGAATCCGGGCCGATTTGGCGGTGAGCGCGTCCAGCTCTTCCTCGGTCATGCCCGGGGCGCGAAGTGTTCCGGCGCGTTCGATCCAGAAATTCACCGCTCCCAGCCGTACGTCGGCCAGTTCGGCAGGCATTTCCGCCTTGAGGATCGTGCGCGCGGCAAATGCCGCGCTGATCAGGCCGCGACAGCGCCAGGCCTGTTCGACCTCCGCCCGGCTGGCGGTCACCGTCGCGGCGGCGGGGGTGGCGGTCGCCGTCTTCGCAGTCGGGGAAGGTGCGTCGTCGCGCTTGTTTCCATCGGGTGCTTTCGACCCGCCACATCCAGCAAGCACAGCCGCCATCACGCCGCAAAACCAAATCCGACTTCGCATCATCGTCTCCCTTCGCTGAACCAGAACAGGAGTCGACGTCCGATCCGGACATTGTGGGGCGAAGATTCTTTTTTGGGGACGCGATGTCCGGTTTCGCCCCGCGCTGCTGTTCTATCCCATCGAGGCGCGCGTGGCTTGCGCCGCCGGCTTGTCGAAAGGGATCGATATGTTGCGTAAACTGACGTTCGGCGCCGCGTTGGCCGCCATGCTGGCCGTGCCGGTTGTCGCCGGAGCCTTTACCGGGAGCGACGCGCCGCCGCGAAGCATCACGCTGTTCAACGATGAAGGATTCAAGGGCGCGCCGGTCAAGATCACCGCCGACACGCCGGATCTTCAGACGGTGACCGCAGCCGAGGGCTTTGACGGCACCGCCAACGACTATGCCTATTCGATCAGGAGCGAAGGGCGTTGGCAGGTGTGCATGGACGCCGGGTACAAGACCGGTTGCAGGGAGGTTGATGGCGAGGTCGCGTCGCTCGGAGAGCAGGGTGGATCGGTGAGTTCGGTCCGCTATCTCGGCCCGTCGGCGGCTGCGGCCAGGGGAAGCGCAGCCGCGCGCAAATCCGCCGCCGCCCCCGCGCCGATGTCGCGACCCGCGGCGCCAGCGTGGCAGCCGATGCGGAACGTCGATCTCTACGGCAACGACTATCGGGAGATCGTCTATCGTGAGCCCGGCAATGGCTGGGAACAGTGCAAGGCTGCGTGCGACGGCGACCGCAAGTGCAAGGCGTTCACCTGGGTTACGCCGGGCCGCCAGCCATATGGCGAGTGCTTTCTGAAGGATAAGGTGCCAGAGGCATCGACCAGCGAATGCTGTATCTCCGGCGTGAAGGGCGCGCCCTCAGCCGGCAATGCGCGCGGCGACGCGGCAATCAACCGGGTGATGGGGCGCCTGGGCCAGCGTGTTGGCGATGCCGCCGAGCGCAAGGTCGGTGACAAGGTCGAAGAAGGCATCGGCAAGGCGATCGACCGGATCTTCTGATCGACACAGCCGGTCGTGTCCTGCGGGGCGCGGCCGGCGCTCCATTTCTCGACGGAAGGAAGCAAGCGGTGGCCAACGGGATTTCGCGCAGGTCGCTGCTGGGCGGGCTGGTTCTGGTGGGTTCAGGCACAGGCGGACCCGTCTTTGCACAGCTCAGCCCGGATTCAAATGTCGTACGCAAGGCACGGCTGGAGGCGTTGCGCGGCATGAGCTGGGACCGCGCGGCGCGCGACCGGGCGATGCGTCGCGCCAGGCCGAGGGTCGAGATCATCGACTATGTCGATATGTTCATGAACCGCGCCGACCGGATCAAACCCGCCAAGCCGCTGACTCCGGCCGAGACGCAGAAGGCGCTGGCGGCGGTCGAGGCGGCGTTAGATTTCTGCATCGCGCGCAAGTTCGACGCGCCCGCTCTGCCGGTCATCAATGACCGGTTTCAAATTTTCTTTGTCGAAGAGCTGGGTACTGCCTCAGGCGCCTATGGCTATGCGAATGAGGATGTTGCGACCCTGTTGGCTCCGTTCGTCACGCCGTTCGTACCCGCGGGGTCGCATATCGGATACAGCGCCTCTCACTTCCGCGACCCATATTGCAATCACCCCTGGAGTGATCGAGTGCCGGTCGCGCACGAGATCTTCCACGCCGTAGATGGCGCGATGCGGACCAATGACGGCGACCATATCGGTGGTTGGTGGGGTGAAGGACTGACCGACGCACTGGCGCAGGCCGCCCTCGCCAAGACGGGCTATAATATGCTCAGCCAGCTCAAGGCGGGCGAACGTGAGCATGGCAAGCACATCGGGATGCGCCCCTATGATGTGCCGCTCGCACTGCCCTATGGCGAGGGCCGGAAGCGTCCGCCACCCGCCACGCGTCCAGCGTGGACACGAGTAAGTCCGGCAACCTGTGGCAAGGGGGCGCCGGCGGAAGTTCCGGCGGACACGCCCGCGCATGTTGCGGCATTCTGGCGCAGCAACGCGACGTATTTCACGCAGAGTTTCTGGCGGTTCCTGTTCCACGAACGGGCAGGGCGCGACAATAGCGCCGCGGGCGGCAAGGCGGCGGTCGATGACTATCGCCTCGTCCACTACCTCAAACGCTTGCAGCTCGAACAACGCGACATCGATGCCGCTGCCGGCAATCCCGACATGGACGCGGGGGTCGCACTGCTCGACCGGTTCATCCGCACGCATCACGATGCCTACAAGGCGGCGGGACTCTACCGCGCCCTCCCTGCCTTCATCGCCCATTGGGTCGAATGGCCGGATCAGGTGATCAAGAGCCGTGCCGGCAATCTGGCGCACCCCAAATGGATTCATGCGATGTTCCCAGACGGAGTGCCGCTGCTTGAGATCGGGGAGCAGCAGGATATCGACCACGTCATTCGCAATATTCAACCGCTCGCCGCGCGCGCGATCCGGTTCAAACTGCCCTATCTGATCACCAGTCCCGAAGCCTATCCGCGCGTGACGATCAGCGTCACCGCGCTCAACGGTGGCGCGGAGGCGATCGACAATATCCATGTCGGGGTTCGCGGCCAGTGTCTGGCGCATCTTCAGTCCCAGCCGGTGACCGGCGGATCGGGCCGGACGCGGCGCTGGATCATGGTCGATGCGCGACCGCTGATGCGCGCGGCGGTGAACGGGGAGTCGATCCTTACCTTTACGAACTGTGCGCCGAAGGCGGTGAAGACGCGGCCGGTGTCGATCCGCGTCACCGTGGCGCTGGAGATCGGCAGCGCGACGGGGCAACTTTTCTATACCCCGACGATACGGGTCAACAACAAGGGGCAGGAAGTGCGCCCGCCTCGCTCCAACGCGCCGCCAATGGGCAAGAAGACGCCGACTCTATCCACCGCGCGTGGAACCGATGAGATCGAGATCTCGGTCATCCAGGATGAGCGGATCGCCAAGGCGCAATTCGCCGCCGGAGCCATGGCCGGCAGTCTGGGGATGGTCGAGGAGCGGCTGACCGACGCAACCGAAAGGAAGATTTCACCCGCCGAGATGACGGTGATGCTGCAACAGGCGGCGAATCCGTCCAACCTGTCCGGTTTGGTGATCAAGCTGACATTCCCACGCATCGAAGCCGGGCATCGCGGTCCCGTAAGCGGGGGCCGCGCGACCGCCACCTGGCTGGAACCACGCTATCCGCCGCTCCAGATCGACGGGCTGGACGGACAGGTCAGCATGGAAACCGATGCGGTCGATATCCAGATCATCTCGGCGACCGAAGGGGCGTTCATCGGCACCTATCGCGCCGATTTCAGTAAGAGTTCGCTCGACTCTGGGAAGGAATTTGGCGGCGTCGTCAGCGGCGCGTTCAGCATCGGTATCGCGCATGACGAGGCCAAGGGAGACGTGCTTCCGACCGATCCCGCGGCGATGGTCCCGACCGACTTCTTCCACAAAATGTCGCTGGCAGGCATGTCCGGCGACATGATGGTCGAGGCGCTGGGCAAGATTCACAGCGAGGCGGGTGAGGGACGAGCCGAATCCGGCGCGGCCGGCGCCGGTGGTGCCGGCGATGACGCGTTCGGCAGCGGCGCATCCTCTCCGGGACGCGGTCGCGTGGCGACCGTCCCCGACGATGCGGCGATTGAAGCCTGTGCCAAGGACGTGACCCGGCTCGACCTCGACAAGGCGCTGCGCCACCTGCACGGCGATCTGGCCCGCGACAATCCGGCGCTGCTGCGCCAGATGCGCGAAGCCTATCTGGCGAACTGGGAAGAAACCAGGCGACTGATCTGCTTGTGGAAGAGCACCGGTGCGGTTCCGTGACGAGACGACGCGGATGGGCAACAGGAACAGTCGATGCAACATCGCCTGGATTCTGCAAACGAAGAGTCTGCTTTTCGAGCGTGGCACAATCAAACCCGTCGGCCGGCTCGCCGCCCAAAAATTGCGTAGATCGAACCTTCTTAACTCGACCAATTCCGGGCGAAGTTCCGGGGTGGCCGGGCGGCCGATTTCGGGATCGGCAGATGAGTCCTGGAATGGTGCGAACTGCATGCGGCGCGAAGCAGGCGTGAGTTACTCTGCGGCTGTGCTGTGCGCTCGGGCCGGTGATCGGCGCGACGTGTCGAAGGCCCTTAGGGAAGGTTCGCCGCCAGCTCGTCCAGCCAGGGGGTGGCGACCGCGTCGGATGGCGCGCGCCAGTCGCCGCGCGGGGACAGGGCGCCGCCCGACGACACTTTGGGGCCGTTGGGGATCGCGCTGCGCTTGAACTGGCTCTGCGCGAAGAAGCGGATCAGGAACTTCTCAAGCCAGTGGCGGATGGCCGGCAGGTCATATGCCATGCGCTTGTCGGCCGGAAGGCCGAGCGGCCATTCGCCCGATGCCGCATCGTGCCATGCATGCCAGGCAAGAAACGCCACCTTTGACGGCGCGAGGCCGTGGCGCACGACATAATGGAGGAAGAAATCGTTGAGCGGATAGGGGCCGATCTTCGCTTCGGTGCTCTGCATGCCGCCGGTGGCATCGGCCGGCACCAGTTCGGGCGAAATCTCCTGGGCGAGGATCGCGTCGAGCACGCGATCCGTGTCGCCGTCGAACTGGCCGGTGGCGACGCACCAGCGGATCAGGAACTGGATCAGCGTCTTGGGTACGCCGGCGTTGACGGCATAATGCGACATCTGGTCGCCGACGCCATAGGTACACCATCCCAGGGCGAGTTCGGACAGGTCGCCGGTGCCGATGACGAAGCCGCCACGCTGATTGGCGAGGCGAAAGAGATAGTCGGTGCGCAGGCCCGCCTGCACATTTTCGAACGTCACGTCATAGACCGGCTCCCCATCGGCGAAGGGGTGGCCCATATCGGTGAGCATCTGGCGCGCGGCGGGGCGGATGTCGATCTCGTCCCCCGTGATCCCCAGCGCGCGCATCAGCGCCCAGGCATTGGCCTTGCTTGCCTCCCCGGTCGCGAAGCCGGGCATGGTGTAGCCCAGGATGTTGCCGCGCGGCAGCCCCAGCCGGTCCATCGCCTTGGCCGCGACGATCAGCGCATGGGTCGAATCGAGGCCGCCGGAAATGCCGATCACCAGCCGGTCGAGACCGGTCGCGGCGATCCGCTTGCGCAGTCCCTCGACCTGGATGTTGAACGCCTCGTAACAATCCTCGTCGAGCTTTTCCGGCGTGTCGGGGACGAAGGGGAAGCGGCGCACCGCGCGGTGCAGGCCGATATCGGCATGGCCCGGCTGGTGGCGAAAGCCGATGCGGCGGAACCGGCGCTCGGGATGGCCGGAGGCGGCGGCATTGTCGTTGAACGTGCCAAAGCGCATCCGTTCCTGCCGGATGCGGCCAAGATCGATGTCGGCGGTGACCAGTTCCTCGTCCAGATCGAACCGGCTCGACGCGACGAGTTCGTCGCCCAGTTCATAGATCAGGCTCTGACCGTCCCAGGCGAGGTCGGTGGTGCTTTCGCCGGGACCCGAGGCGGAGAAGATATAGGCCGAAGCGGTGCGCATCGATTGCGCGGCGCACAGCAGCGCCCGCTCGCGCGCCTTGCCGATCACGATGTTCGAGGCGGAAAGGTTGCACAGGATCAGCGCCCCCGCCATCGCGCCGAAGGTCGAGGGGGGCAGGGGCCCCCAGAAATCCTCACAGATTTCCGCATGTACGACGAAATCGGAAACATCGTCGGCGGCAAAGATCAGGTCCGGCCCGAATGGCGCGGTCTGGCCCGCCAGTTCGATGTCGCCGGACAGGCCGATGCCCGAGGCGAACCAGCGTTTTTCATAATATTCGCGATAGTTGGGAAAATAGCTTTTCGGCACGACCCCGAGCACGCGGCCGCGTGCGATCGCCACCGCGCAATTGTACAGGCGCCCGTTCCGCTCCAGCGCGGCGCCGACGATCAGCAGCGGGCGCAGCTTCGCGCTGGCGTCGATCAGCCGCGCCAGCCCGTCCCGCGTGGCGCGCAGCACCGCATCCTGCAAATGCAGGTCGTCGAGCGCATAGCCGGTGATGCCGAGTTCGGGAAACAGCAGCAGGTCCGCGCCCGCCGCGTCGCCACGCTGCGCCAGTGCGATATGCGAGGCGGTGTTGGCGGCGATGTCGCCGACACTCGCATGCGGGGTGCAGGCGCCGACCCGCACCATGCCGTGCGAATGGATCGAGTAGAAAGGATGCTTCGCCATTATCCGCCCGTATTCGAACCCTGTTCCGCACTAATGCGCGGGCTTAGCGGGTCCGGCGGCGGTGCGCCACCGCTCGCGGTCAGGCGGTCTTTTCGGCGTAGACCATCCGGCCTTCGCCCAACAGGGTGAAGACCTGGTCCAGATCCGCCTCACCCACCGCGAAACAGCCCTGGCTCCGGCCGAGCTTGCCGTGTTTCGCGATCATGTCGGGATTGGCGTACCAGGCGCCATGGATCACGATCGCCCGGTCGAGCGCGTTGTTGTTGGTGGGATCGAGGCCGACCAGCCGCTGCGACAGCTGATGCTTGCCGACATAATAGTTGGAGGCGAGGAACGCGCCCTCGCAGGTCGCTTCCGATCCGACCTCGTTCGAGAAGCGTTGCAGCATACCGGTGTGCGCCGGATCGGAGCCGACCCCGTGCGAGACGAGCAGCGAGCGGGTCGCGCCGTTGTGCAGATCGACGAAATGGAAGCGCAGGCGCGAGGACGGCATCGAAAAATCGGCGATCGCGATCCGGTCCTGCTGGCGGATCCGGCTGCCATGCCGTTCGAGCGCCGCCATCGCGCGCTGGAACAGTTCGGGCCGGACGCCGCGCGGGGCAGAGGCGGTGCGAACCACCGGTTCGATGACCGGGACCGCGATGGGTGGCGGGGCGCTTGCCGGCGGCAGCGCCGCCGTGGTGACGGTGCGCGATGCGCAGCCGGCGATGATCCCCGTCCCGGCGATCGCCGCGGCGTTCTTCAGAAATGCGCGCCGCGACGGCGCACCTTCGATCAGATTCTTCATGCGTCCTCTGCGCCCCCACAAAATCCGCCCAGACCGGCAATATAACAGAAGTTTCGCGCGATTCGCCTGAACAAGTTCCCGTCCGGCGCGCGATTTGTCGCGCGGGTGGAGCGGCTTGTCGAACAATCGTCCCGTTGCGGATCGGACACGCGAATCGATGAAAGATCGTTTCGCAGATGGCACCAACTTGCCAATCGCCGCGTTAACCATACATGATGAGGCAGAACGCGCCGCGGCGGGGATGGAATACCCACATGATTCGACGCACGAAACGGGCATGGACGGTCGCGCTGGTGGCGGGCGCTCTGGGCGTGACGGCGCCGGTTGGCGCACAGCAGGTGTCGAGCGCCGACGCGAGCGAGGTGCTGCTGCGCAACGGCCAGTGGACCTGGATCGAAGAGGCGGGTTATCAGCGCGCCGGCGGCACCGGCACGGTTTCGATCATCGTCAGCCTGCCCGCGCAGGTCGCCTATGTGTATCGCGACGGTGTGTTGATCGCCGCCTCCACCGTATCGACCGGCAGGCCGGGCAAGGGGACGCCGCCGGGCGAGTTCACCATCCTGCAAAAGAAGGTGTTCCACCGCTCCAACATCTACAGCAACGCGCCGATGCCCTATATGCAGCGGCTGACCTGGGACGGGATCGCGCTGCACGCGGGGCATCTGCCGGGCTATCCCGCCTCGCACGGGTGCATCCGCTTTCCCAAGGAGTTCGCCCGCAGGCTGTACGAGGTGACCGAGATGGGAACCCCGGTGTCGGTCGTGACCTATGAGATCGCCGATCCGCGGGTGCGCCGCGGCGTGCCGCGGGTGCCGGGGGAGCAGGTGGCAAAGCGCGTCGATCCGCCGTTCCTGCGCGCCGATCTGGCTGCGTTGCGCACCGGCGATTTCGACGTGGTGACGGCGAGCAACGACGTCATCATCCCGGCGGTCGAGCAGCGTGAGGGCGTGAGCGAATCGGGCGTCGTCTTCGCGCCGATGGAGCCGGTGGTGCAAAAGGTGCGCCGCCGCCGCTGAACCGGCGCGGCGGCGTTCAGCCTTCGGTCGGCGGCAGGGGTTCGTACCGCACGGGCGCGATCATCCATGCGAACGGGCGCAGCGGCTTGCCGAGCGCGGCGACCAGCGCCGCCTCGATCCTGCGGCGGCTTTCCGCAGCGATCGCCTTGCGCCCCGGGAAGTCGCGCGGATCGAACGGGTCGAGAAAATGGACCCGGATCGCAAAGGTGCCGGGGCGCGACAGGATGCGCTTGGCATTGTTGAGGCCCGTCTCGTCGCCGATCCACGCAATCTCTTCGGCCGCCGCGCCATAATCGATCATCACCGGCTGCACCATCACGCCGGGCGGGGGCGGTTCGAGGACCCGCAGCAGGGGCGTCTTGAACTGAAGCAGCGAATGGCCGTCGGTGGTGGTGCCTTCGGGAAACACCGCGATCTTCCACCGGGTGCCGATCGCGGCGCGCAACCGGTCGATCTGGTCGGCGACGCCGAACCGGTCCTCGCGCTTCACATAGACCGAGCGGTGCAGCGTCGAGAGCCATCCGACGATCGGCGCCGTCGCCAGCTCCGCCTTGGCCACGAACGACGTGCCGCTCGCCCCGCCCAGCGCCATGATGTCGATCCAGCTGAGATGATTGGAGACGGTGAACACGTCGTTCTGGAGCGGCGTGCCGACGCGGGTGACGCGGGCGCCGACGATCCACGCCCCGGCGGCGAGGATCCGGCGCGTCCATGGCGGCTCCGCGCCAAAGAAGCGCCACACATAATGGAGCATCGCGAAGCTGAGCGCCATCACCAGCAACAGGGTGAAGCGGCCGACGAGCCGGATCCAGCCGAGCGGAGAAATCGGAAAGGCGACGCCGCGCGCGATCGCGTCGCGCCGTGCCTGACCGGTCAGCGGGGCGCTGTCGCCGTCAGTTCTTGCGGTCGAGGGCGACACCGTAGAGTTCCATGCGATGATCCACGAGGCGAAAGCCCAGCCGCTCGGCGATCTGTTTCTGGAGCAGTTCCAGTTCGGGATCGACGAATTCGATCACCTTGCCGGTTTCGACATCGATCAGGTGATCATGATGCGCTTCGGGCGAAGGTTCGTAGCGCGCCCGACCGTCGCCGAAATCATGCCGGTCGAGAATGCCCGCCTCTTCGAACAGCCGGACGGTGCGATAGACGGTCGCGATCGAGATGCCCGGATCGATCGCCGACGCGCGGGCATAGACCTTTTCGACATCGGGATGATCTTCGGCCTCTGACAGGACGCGCGCGATCACCTTGCGCTGTTCGGTGATGCGCAGCCCCTTTTCATGGCACAGCGCTTCGAGGTCGATCTTCTGAGGCATGTTCGGGATGTAGCCGCAAAGCCCCCTGCCGGGAAGGCCCGGAAATGGGGGGGCGCCCGGCGCGCGGCTGGTGGCGCGCCGGGCGAACCGGTCAGCGCTTGCGGCGCTTGGTGCCGAGGCCGATCTTCTTGGCCAGGCTACGACGCTGCTCGGCATAGTTCGGCGCGACCATCGGATAGTCGGCGGGCAGGTTCCACTTGGCGCGATACTGGTCGGGGGTCATCTGATAATGGGTCATCAGATGCCGCTTGAGCATCTTGAGCTTCTTCCCGTCTTCCAGGCAGACGATATAGTCGGGCTTGATCGACGAACGGATCGATACCGCCGGTTCCTGCTTCTTCTGTTCCGGCTCGGGCGTGGCGCCGCCAAGTCCGGCAAGCGCACCATGGACGTTGGAAATCAGCAGCGGAAGATCCGACACCGCAACGCTATTGTTGCTGACATGCGCGGCGACAATATCCGCAGTCAGCGTGACCAGCGTTTCCTGCATGTCGTTGGGGGAGTCCATGGTCGATCCTTTCGAATTTCAGAATGCGGCGAACACAGCACGCACCGCTTTCGGGGCCTATCGGCTTGAACGTCGATGAATGCAAGACGCCCGCACTGAAAAAACGTGATTTCAATCTACCCGAATCGACAAGCTGTGTGCGTCGAACAGATTTCCGTCACGCCCGCGATAGTAATCGCGGCGTTCACCGACTTTGTCGAACCCCATTGCGCGATAGAGATGGATCGCCGGATTATTGGCGCGGACCTCAAGATGAAGTCGTTCGACCGCACGATCGCGCGCGTCTTCGATGATGCTGCGGAGCAGGACCGTGCCGATCCCCCGCCGCCGCATCGTGGGCCGGATCGCCAGCAGCAGCAATTCGCTCTCGTCCGCCACCGCGCGTGCGAGCGCGAACCCCGCCGGCTGTCCCCCCGCCCAGGCGATCGAAACCCACACCCCGGGAAGCGCGACCATGCCGAGCACCTGGCTGGGGGTCCATGCTTCGCCGAACCGCGGGTCGAACGCTTCGGCCATGATCGCATTGACATGGGCGAGGTCGGCCGGGGTGCCGTGAACGACCTCGACCAACGGGGGCGCGCCGCTCATGCGGGAAGCGGTTTGGCGTCGGGCGCGCGGCCATAGATCGGGCGCGGCGGGAGGCCGGTGAAGGATGACGGCAGCGATACGGCATCGGCGGCGCGCGGCAGCGCTTCACGCGTGTCGAGGCCCGGGTCCAGCGCCGCGAGCCGATGGACGGCATTGCCGATCGCCACACGGCCGGCCAGTGCGGCGAACGCGGCGTCGGGCGTCAGCGACGCGAAGGGGCCGGCCTGCGCCAGGGGACGGGTAAAGCCCTGCATGAACACCTCACCATGTCCGCCCTCGATCACCACCGCAAGCGCGTCGAGCGCCGGATCGTCATGGAACGCGGCGGCGGCGAGCAGCGCCAGCGAGGAGAAACCCGCCGCTTGCGCACCCCATCCCAGCGCCAGTCCGCGCGCCGCCGCGATGCCGACGCGAATCCCGGTGAAGCTTCCCGGACCGCAATCGACCAGGATGCGCGCGGCGCGCCCGCCATCGGGCAATTCCGCGATCATCGGGATCAGCCGCTCGGCATGGCCGCGCCCGACCACCTCATGCCGCTGCGCCACGACCGCACCGCCGCGGATCAGCGCGACGGAGCAGGCCGTGGTCGCGGTTTCGATGACGAGCGTGTCAGGCAAGCGTGTTGAACTGATCGAACTCGGGTCGGGGGAGGCGTTCGAAGATCGTCGACGGATCGGCATGGCCGAAGGTGGCGATGAAGTTCGACTTTACGCTCGGCTGGTCGCCAAAGAATTCGGCATCGACCTTCGCATTGTCGAACCCCGACATCGGCCCGACATCGAAGCCGAGCGCGCGCGCGGCGAAGATGAAATAGGCGCCCTGAAGCGACGAATTGCGGAAGGCATGAGTATAGCGCGCTTCCTCGCTGCCGAACCAGTCCTTGGCATCCGGAGCGTGAGGGAACAGCCAGGGCAGGTGCTGGCGGAATTCCAGGTCCATGCCGATCACGACCGCCGCCGGCGCCGCGCGGATCTTTGCGCCGTTGCTGCCGCTCGACAATGCGGCGAGGCGTTCCTTGCCGGCATCGCCCAGCAGCCAGACGAACCGGGCCGGCTGCTGATTGGCGGAGGTCGGCCCCATCTTGACCAGGTCATAGATGGCGCGGATGTCCTGCTCGCTCACCGGATCGCCCGTATAGCCATTGGCGGTACGGGCGGTGCGGAACAGCGTGTCGAGCGCGGCGTCGCTGATCGGTTGTCCCATCAGACGGCTCTCACTTCGGTGACTTCGGGGACATAGTGTTTGAGCAATTGTTCGATCCCGTTCTTGAGCGTGGCGGTGGAGGAGGGGCAGCCCGAACAGGCGCCCTGCATCTGAAGATAGACCTTCCCCTTGTCGAATCCGCGATAGACGATGTCGCCGCCGTCATTGGCGACCGCGGGCCGCACCCTGGTGTCGATCAGATCGCGTATCTGGGCGACGATGTCGGCATCGGCGGGGTCGTCGGTGAAGCCGCTATCGGCCGGCGGAACCGAAAAGCTCGCGCTGCCGGCGCGGAACAGCGGCATGTTCGCGCTGAAATGATCGAGCAGGATGGCCAGCACGTCGGGCTTGAGACCCGCCCAGTCGATGCCCGGCGCGGCGGTGACCGAGATGAAGTCGGCGCCAAAGAACACGCCGGTCACGTCGCCCAGGTCGAACAATGCCTGTGCCAGGGGCGAAGCCTCGGCCTCTTCGGGGGTGGCGAAATCGCGGGTGCCGCCCTCCATGACCGCGCGGCCGGGCAGGAATTTGAGGGTCGCCGGGTTGGGCGTGGCTTCGGTTTCGATCAGCATGGCGCCCATTTGGGGCCAAAGCCGCGACGCATCAAGCGGTGGCGCGGAAACGCAACGTTGCCCCGCATGGCCGCGCCCGCCACGGCACGCTTCCCTTTTCGCCGAAGGAAGGGTAAGGCGCGGCAACTTTTTCTGATCCGTTGCAAGAGGTTTGTTTGGCAAAGGAAGAACTGCTTGAAATGCGCGGCCGCGTGGTGGAGCTTCTCCCCAACGCGATGTTCCGCGTGCGGCTTGAGAATGATCACGAGATTCTGGGCCATACCGCCGGCAAGATGCGCAAGAACCGCATTCGCGTGCTGGTGGGCGACGAAGTGCTTGTCGAACTGACGCCCTATGACCTGACCAAGGGGCGCATCACCTATCGCTTCATGCCCGGCCGCGGCGGCCCCGGGCCGTCCTGATCGTTTGATCCGCACACGCGGATGCGGTTGCGGCCCGCTCCCCCACCCGGCCGCTCAACGGCAGGATCAGATCGGTGGCCGCGCCCGCATCCACGCGGGAACCGCATAGCAAGCCGATCATGAAGCTCGTCCTGGCATCGACATCGCCACGCCGTCGCGACCTGCTCGCGCGGATCGGCGTCGTGCCGGACAGGATCGCCGCGCCCGACATCGATGAGGATCCGCAGGCGGGCGAGCTTCCCCGCGTCTATGTGCAGCGCGTTGCCGCGGCAAAGGCGCGCGCGGTGGCGCGCGCCGGGGATGAGATCGTGCTGGCGGGCGATACCACCATCGCCGTCGGCCGCCGCATTCTGGGCAAGCCCGCCGACGAGGCCGATCTGCGCGCGATGCTGGCGCTGCTCTCCGGTCGCCGGCACCATTGCCTGTCGGCGGTCTGCCTCATCGGCGTGGATGACATGCTGCGCACGCGGCTTAGCGACACGGTGGTCGCTTTCAAGCGGCTGAGCGCGCGCGAGATCGACGCCTATGTCGCGCGCGGCGAAGGGATGGGCAAGGCCGGCGGCTATGCGATCCAGGGGCGGGCCGAGGCATGGGTGCGGTTCCTGTCCGGTTCGCATTCGGGCGTGGTCGGGCTGCCGCTGTTCGAAACGCGCGCGCTGCTCGAGGGCGCGGGATATCCCCTTGGCTGAATGGCTGTATGAGGACGGGATCGGCGAGGCGCGGGCGATCCTGATCGAGTCCGGCCGGTTGATCGAGGCGCGGGTCGAACTGCCGGGGCTGCGTGCCGGCACCGTGACCAGGGGGCGGCTGCGGGCCGAGCGCCGGGTCGAGCTGGCCGGGGGCGGCGAGGCGCTGCTCGACGGACCCGCCAGGGTCAGCGAGGGCGCGGAACTGACCGTCCGCATCAACCGCGAGGCGATTCCGGAGCCGGGCCGCGCCAAGCTGGCGCGCGCGACCGCCTCGACCGACGCGCCGGTGGCCGGTCCCGACCTTTTGACGCGGATGCGATCGACCGCGCTGCCGATCCGGATCTGTCACCCCCATGAGACCGACCGGTTCGAGGAGCTGGGCTGGTCGGAGGTGATCGAGGAAGCGCGAACCGGCGAAATCGCCTTTGCCGGCGGGGCGCTGCGCATGGCGGTGACGCCGGCGATGACGGTCTTCGATGTCGATGGATCGCTGCCGGTCGATCAGCTGGCCGTTGCGGCGGCGGGCGCGGCCGCCCGGGCGATCGTCCGGCACGATATCGGTGGGTCGATCGGGATCGACTTCCCCACGCTTTCGGGACGCGGTGCGCGACAGGCGGTGGCGGATGCGATCGACGCCGCGCTGCCGCAGCCGTTCGAGCGGACTGCGCTCAACGGTTTCGGGTTCATGCAGATCATCCGGCGCCGCACCCGCGCGTCCATCCCCGAACTGATCGCCGCCGATCCGGCCGGCGCCGAACTGCGCGCCGAACTGCGCCGGATCGAGCGGGTTCCCCCACCCGCGCCCGATACCCATATGATGTCCGCACCGCTGCTGCGGCGGCTGGCGCGTTCGCCCGAATGGGTCGAGGAGCTTCACCGACGCACCGGCGGGCGCACGCAATTTGTGGAACGAAGATGAAGCGCGACGACTGCCCGATCTGCGACAAGCCCGCCGACCCGGCGTTCAAGCCATTTTGTAGCCGCGGGTGCAAGGACCGCGACCTGCTGCAATGGCTGGGCGAGGGATATCGCCTGCCCGGCGCGTCGATCGACCCCGATGATGCGACCGGCGCGCAAAGCGGGCTGGACAGGGGCGATGGCCCCGACTAAGAGCGCGCCTTCCGGCGATCGCCGGAGACCAGCCACCGGCGATCGCCGGTCGCGCCCGGGTAGCTCAGTTGGTAGAGCATGCGACTGAAAATCGCAGTGTCGGCGGTTCGATTCCGTCCCCGGGCACCATTTTCCCGGATTATTCGTAATCGCGCACGGTTACGGGCGTTGCTAGGCACGGTTACGATGCCACTGCGCACGTTAACGGACTGCGATCTTAGCTCTGCGAAGTTCTGGACCTAACGCTGAGTCGAATTCAGCGGCGCGTCTGTCGATCCACTTCCGCTGTCGTTTGTATCGCGAAGCACGTTGAGGCAGCGAATCTCTAGTTAAGAGCGGAATCCAGCCGCTCGTTAGCGACCTGGCAAGATCAGCGCATCCATTGATGATGATCGAAGCGAGGTGCAATCACTGGAGATGTGAAAATGAATCGTGAGTTTGAGATTTTCGGGAAACTTGAAGCTGCCCGGGCAAAGGTCCTTAACCTTGCCGAGAAGGATGGGATGCGTGAGTATTTCTCGGATGAATGCGCATTCACCATCTCCGAGATACGACGACTCAGCGGCGGGGCGGCGAGCTTCGTTGCAACCTGCACCGTCTGCACCCGGGGCGGACTGCGTATCCCTGTCTATGGGGACTTCGTCGAGAGCAGGGATCGATCCGACTTGGACCCACACGCGTTCGCCCTGACCATCTACGCAGCCGCCAGACAGCTGATCAACGACAGCCTCGTTCATGAAAAGAGGAAGGCGGAGCTCAAGTCGATGATCGAAACGAAGCTGGCAGGAGCGCGTCTCGAAGGCATCCAACTAGACCTGGTTTCTATTACCGAACTGCCTGTCCTGGCTTCGCACCCTAATCGCGACGGAGAAGTCTACTTCGATATCACCATCACGCAGCCTGGCGATGACGGCGAGATCGACACGTTCCACCATGATGCGGCAGATGCCGAGGAATTCGGCCTTTATGTAGATAGCAAGATTATCGGTCCCTTGAAGCGGGCCCTTGCTGCCTGAGTTGGCTAGAATAGCTTCTGGGCAGCTCGATGCGCCGAGCGCGCCGGCTGCCCAGAGGGTCAAGGAGGACCGGAGGATAGTGGAAGAGTGACAGCCATTTCGTGCGAGAGTTTGCGGGCTGAGGAGTGAGGACCGCGGGAAACGGCTCCCCGCCGCTTCAAGCACCGTATCTACTGGCCCAAGTGACCTCCCGCACGCGGGGTGCTGCCAAGCCACCGTAAATCTCAAGGCCAATCCATTCGAGTTCCGCGTCGAGGACGTCGTCTGTCACCTCGCGGGACCAAAGCTTGGCCTCGGAATCCCAGCGATAGCCGCGTCCGCGCAACAGGTCCTTCGCCGAGAAAGGGGCACCGACAGCCTCGATCGCCCATGTGGCCTGAGACGCTCGCCGCACAGCCGATCGCAGCACCGTTCCGCCTTGATCTAGCGGATGATCGAGGAGGTGAAGGAGCGCCGTGACGTCCGACTGCGCACGATGTGCTTCGAAGAACCATCCCATTTGAGAGAGCAGGTGCGAGAGCACGCGGCCCTCAAACCCAAGTCCTCGCCAGTCGACGTCGTTGAGCGTGCACACCCAAGGCTTTCCGACAATGTCGGGCAGACGCTGCTCGAGAAACTTGCGGTCGAAGGCCGCATTGTGCGCCACGACAAAGTCAGCGTCCCGAATCAGCGAGGTAGCAACCGGATCGAAGATCCGCTTGCCCGCGACATCCGCATCGGTGATGCCGGTCAGCCGCGTCACGCCTTCATCGATCGGCTCGCCAGGGTCCTCGAACCAAGATTGGGGTTTCCCTGTCACGATGATGCGCCCGAGATCGTCCGCCCAGAAGCGCTGCATCGCGAGCTCGATGATCTTGTGACGTTCAGGATGCAGCCCAGTCGTCTCGACGTCGATGGCACAACCCGAGAAGGCGAAGCCGCTCGTCCCGCCGCGCCGGTTGCGGTCCATCGGCGCCATCCGCTCGAGCACACGATAACCGTCGTGGCGCGCGAGCGCCCGTGCAAGCACTGAAGCTCGCACGGGCACCCCGATCAGGGCATCGACATTCATGCCGCGAGCCGCTGCTCGATAACGACCTCCAGCCCGTCTGCGAGCGGGCTGCCCGGGTCTGCGGCGATCTGCTCGAGCATCTGCGCCATCTTGGGGGACACAAGGGCATTCACCAACGGGAGCGCGGCATCGAAGCCCTCGATCAAATTCAGGCTGTGAACATCGTCGAAGGCAATGCGAGCAGCGATCTGTCGGGACGCCGCGTGCTCGCTTTGTGCCATGACGGCGCTGAACGCGTGCTTGGTCCCCAAATCCGTGCGCTCCACATAGGTAGCGGTGTAGAGCCGGCGGTGCGAAGGATCGGTGCCTTCGTCCCCGACGGCCCACGGAACTACAACGTTGTCATCGGAAGCGTCGTCCGCCGCCAGAGCATCCAGATCCTCAGGGGCCGCGTCGAGCCCCAGCGACAGCCCGTGCAAGAGGATGGCACGCGTGCAATCCTCCAGGTCGAGGCAGGCGGTAATCGCCGGCCGGCCGGCGAACATCCGGCGAGGCGCAAGCATCCATGCCATGGGATCGTGCTTTACTCCGTCCCGCTGGAAACGCGCGCCGACCTCGCTTGCGACAAGGGCGAGGCGAACGAGGCTGCGCTCGGAAACCAGGTAGGTGGCATCGCTCTCGACGTCCTCATCGAGCGGATCGCAAACGATCGCTGGCGCAACCGAAACGTTGATGCGGCTCTTCAAATTGGCCGTGGCAGTCTGGAACATCTTCGTTCTCCGGTCGCCCAACCCTTTTCGAAGCTCCGCAGCGTGGCGACGTCCACCGCGGTAACTGACCATATGGTATGCCTCCTATAACACTACAATAGTTCTTGTAGTATTGTAGTGAATGGTTACGGTTCTGGTTGTGATTGGTCCGCGTGACCCTTAGATTCAGGAGGTGGACGACATGAACGCGATTGCAGCCATGAGCGCTTTGGCTCAGCCGACCAGGCTTGCCGTGTTCAGGCTCCTGGCGGAGGCGGGCGATGCCGGCCTGTCCTCGGGCGAGATCGCACGGAAGCTAGGTCTCCCTATTAACAATCTCACGTCACACCTGGCGATCTTGAGCCGAGCGAGCCTCATAGAATCGGTGAAGACCGGCCGCGTCGTCACGTCGCGCGCGAGACGACAGGCGATCGACGAACTCGTGCGGTTCCTGAAAAACGATTGCCGCCTATCCTAGCTTTTCGAATGCCGGATCTAGATCAAGCGCAGTCGTAACGTGAGGCGCCCGCGGCCCTAAAGGCCCATCAATCGGACGTATGTCGAGGATCTCGTCGACCGCACAAATTGCCGGGCAGGCGAGACCTCGCGGTTCCTAGGACCCATATCGGCTTTTCAGCCGGGCGTAAGTGAGGTCGGAACCGGTGCTTGCATCCCGCGCGGCGACAGTTGGGCACCTACGTATCGAGCGCGCAGTCGACGACGCCCCGCCGTAGTCGAGGGTCACCAGGCTCGGCGATGCGAGCACCATAGAGCAGAGCGGAAACTAGCTCAGCCAATCACCTGAGATAGTGATCGGGCACTGGCATCTGGCCTGGACGGTTCAGCTCGCCCGTCACAGCCTTGGTGAACAAGGTCAACCAACGATGCTGGAAGGTGTCCTCGTCCTCGCCGTCGATCGGTAGCGGCCCGTATGCTGTGCTAGCGACTCCCATGGTATTCGAGAACGCCACCTGAAAATCTCGGTCATCGGGCTGAAGAGCATAAGGCTCATCCTGACCATCACGGCTTCTTGCGAAACGCCAGAAGGCAGTCTCCCGCCAACGGTAGTTTGGATCCTCTAGGGACTTTCCGTAGAACAGCGTGGCGCTCCATTTGTAATCCCGGTCATCGGGCGTCGCGCGTCCGACATACATGATCGGGACGTCTGCGGGCGTTCGTGCTGGGCGGACAATGGCAGCGCGGGTGACAGAAAGAGTCGCACTCGCGGCAATTTCCCACGCTGGTGCCTGACCATATGCATCTCGCTGCGCAGGGCGGTTCACGGCGGTGGCGTAACCAAAAACAAGCGTTCCTCGACCGAGCCGAATGGAGTCTTTGGCAACGCGGGCCTCCTCGGAGGCTTCCGTGATCTCATCGAACAAGCGTTTGATGATTGCGTCGAGTTCTGAAGTCGCCTCCCGGACCAGCTGCTGCCGTTGGCGCTCCACCGTCGCGGCGGCTTGCGCTGCTGCTTCGGCTGCTGCTGCCTCTCTGGAAACTTGTCCTGCGGCCGCGAGCAGCCCCGTATGGGCGGGGCGCGTGCGTGCTGTTTCAACGCTGCCAATCACTTCGATGCACCGCTCGATCGTGGGACGGGCCGCTGGTGTTTTTCTCAGCATCTGCCCGACGAATGCGGATAGGAGAGTGTCCACGCCAAGTGCGGGGGGCGGTTGATGCAGGTGCGCTTCACGAATCTCATCTCTCGAACCAGTGAAGGGCGGCGAGCCAGTCAGCATCGTGTGAAACATGCAGCCCAGCGCATAGACATCCGTCATGCGCGAAGGCGCTTCGCTATTCCATTGTTCCGGAGCGCCATATGCAGGGGTCAGGCTACCGCGAAGAGTGCGCAGCGACGTGCTGTCTTCGACGAACTTGGCAATGCCGAAATCAGCCAAACGCCACGTGCCCTCGAAATAAAGGACGTTTCCAGGCTTCAGGTCGCGGTGGACAATATCGCCGACTTCGCGAAGACCCGCCAGCACATCCAAGGCGACTGTCCGAGCCTCGGCCAAAGTCAGAACACCCTTGGCGGCAATCTCATCCTGAAGGCTGCGGTCGCAGATCGGCATGACGAGGAAGTAGCTGTCCGATCCAGCATCCTGCCCATAGTCGAGCACAGGGACGACGTGGCTCAAGCTTCGACCGGAAAGCGCCTGGCCAATGTTCATTTCTCGGTGAGCGGCGGCACTGGCCGTTAGCTTCAGGCGTTTGACGGCCACAGGGCCGGCTGCACCTTTGCCCCGGAAAACTTCACCGAACCCTCCCGCCGGTCCGAGCGGCGCTGTTTCGTCGTAAGTCCATTCCGCATCGTTGAGTCGAATCGTCGGCATTGCCCCTCCAGGGCGCGCAGCGTATCCGAGGGGTTGAGATTTCCACAACGCTGGATAGCCGGGAAATGACGAACCAGTTTTCCGTCAGTTCATCTGCGCACCTGCACTCCTGTTTTCAGCGATTTTCAGTGAAGCTCGAGTGCCGATAAGTGAAAAGGACATGAGGGTCTTCGCCCGGTCCATTCAGTTCGATGCGCCAATGCCTGAAACCAGCGAACTGGCTGTAATCGACCTCGACCATGGTGCCATCGAGCAGCACGCCGCACTCTCCATGATCAACAGTCGCCACGATGCCCATGCCGGCTGGCGTCCTGAACAGCGTGCCAGCTTCAGGCGAATGATCGAACCCGCTGACCACGCTAGCCAGATCAACGACGAA
>NZ_JAHBZJ010000019.1 GCF_019635455.1 Sphingomonas sp.
CAGGAGGTTTCGCGCGGCATCGGCCTCGACAACCGGATCGGGCGAAAGTTCCTGAACGCCGGCCCCGGCTACGGCGGTTCGTGCTTTCCCAAGGACACGCTGGCCCTGCTCAAGACAGCCGACGACAATGAAACCCCGCTGCGCATCGTCGAAGCGACGGTTCAGGTCAATGACCAGCGCAAGCGGGCCATGGGCCGCAAGATCATCAAGGCGATGGGCGGCGACGTCCGGGAGAAGGCGGTCGCGATCCTGGGCCTAACGTTCAAGCCGAACACCGACGACATGCGCGACGCGCCGTCGATCGCGGTCATCCAGACGTTGCAGGACGCCGGCGCCACCGTCCGCGCCTACGACCCCGAGGGTATCGACCAGGCCATGCCGCTACTGAACGACGTCGATTTCGTCGAAAGCCCCTATGCGGCGGCCGACGGTGCCGACGCGCTGGTCATCGTTACCGAGTGGGACGAGTTCCGCGCGCTCGATCTCGCGCGGATGAAGGACCTGCTCAACCAACCGCTGCTGGTCGATCTGCGCAACATCTACCCCGCCGAAGAGGCGCAGCGCGCCGGCTTCACCCTTGTTGGCGTGGGCAAGGGGTGAGCGCGCCCGTCGTGTGAACATCAGAGAGGAGCCCGGGACTCTGAAGATGAGCGCTGACCTGTCTGCCGAAGAAATCGATCGAGCGGAACGCGCGCTGGCGTTGTTGCGACTGGACAACGACGACATCTGGCGGCTGGGTACCCATATCCGTGACCGCGCCGTCGCCGCAGGTGCGCCGATCGCGATCGAGATCACCCGTGCCGGCGTTCGCCAATTCTGCACGTTGCTACCCGGCGCCACACAGAGTAATTTGCAATGGATCGCGCGCAAGGCCGCGATCTCGAACCATTTCGAGCGCTCTAGCTTCGCCATCGCGCGTTGGTTTCAGACGCGCGACGGAATGATGGAACGGTTTGGCCTAAACCGGACCGATTATATCGATGCAGGCGGGGCGATCCCCCTTCGTATAGCCAGGGCGGGAATGGTTGGGACGGTCACCGTGAGTGGCCTCACTCAGGTCGAGGACCATGACTATGCGCTGGATGGTATCCGTGCGCTGCACGCGCATCAGCATCGCGCAGCCTGACGGACAAGTCAGCACGGGTTCAGGCCGCCTGGGGCATCGTCGCGCCAAATCCAGCGGGCCGGGATACCGCCCGCCGCTTCGGGCGTAACACAATGATGCAGTCAATCCCCCACACGACGAACCGGCGCCAGGCCATGTGGGCGATGCTGGCGCTTCCCGCGCTAACCGGCCTACGGCAGGCCGGCGGCGACGTCATTCGTCCTTCCGATTTCGGGGCGCGCGGTGACGGAAGGAACGACGACACCTTCGCGCTTCGACGCGCGGTTGATGTGGCACTGCACATACCCGGCGCGATGATCGATTTCGACAGCGCGACCTACCTGGTCGGCACGATGATCGGCCATGGCCAGTCGGTCTTTCATCTGGCCGGGACCACGGGCTTTGTCATGCGGGGCAAGCCGACCTTTCGGGTGGCCGGAACCAACCAGCGACAGGTCAATCTGTTCGACATCCAGATGTCGGACGTCGATATCGAGCATATAGCCGTCATCGGAGACCCCTGGACCATCAGGGACATGCAGACCGCCACCGTGCGCGGCGTCATCGCGTGTATCGTCCGGTCGCCGGCGGGTCACCCAATCACGCGGCATCGGTTCGGCACGATCCGCGTGTCAAACGGCCTCCACGCGTTGCTCTATGACAGCAATGACAAGGCATCGGGCCGTGCGTCCAACGTAACCGTCGATCTGATCGACGTCACGAACACGGTGTATGGCTTCAACGGGGCGAATGCGCCCGACAACCACCTCATCCGCCGCATCACCGCAAACAATGTGTTCCGGGCATATTTCGTATATGGGGTAAATGGCGGCAGTGCGGACATCACCATTGGCCCGGCCTACTCGGGCCTGTTTGCGGGCGGGACTTGCGCCAATGTCGCCGTCTATACCGAAAGCCGGCCCGGCGAATATCGCTTTCGCGTCGGCGACACGCGCAACATCACGCTGAATATACGTAACGCCTCCGACCGGCCGACGCTCCAGTTTTCGACGAACAGCATGCGGCCCAGCGACCGGGCGCAGGGCCATTACAACATCCGCGTGACGATCCAGTCGGCCGCCGGCGTCACGGTCAAGGTCGCCAACGTCGATAGCGCAACAGGCGTACAGGACGATACGACTCCTTACGCCTCTCCGAAACAGGATATCGAGATCGTCACCGACCACGCCAAGCCGTGGTGCGGCGTCGATCGCCACGCGTTCGGACTGTGGAGCCGTGGCGAGCGGCTGTCGCTCCGGGGGGCGAATTTCGGTGAGTGCGATCCCAAAGTGCGAAATGCCTACGCCCGTTCCGGATGGACGATTCAGGGGCGATGACTCCGATTTCGTTGACCGAAATTTCACGTAAGACTAAGGCCTCGGGAACTTTGTGGGGGAAATTTCGTGGCTAGTGCAAAGCGGCGGTTGGCGGATGCGGTGCATCGCTCGGAAACGCTTACTTCGACATGGTATCTTATCGACAACCTACTTGCCTCGGTCGGCGTTCGCAGTCCCCAACCCCCTGAACAGGAGCATCTGAGCGGCGAAGCGATCGAAAAGGATATCGCCTATAGCGCGGGAGTGGTGGACAACTATGCCCGCTACGGGATCGCCAAGGGCCGAGTGGCGGAAATCGGCCCGGGCGGAAGCGCCGCGACCGCTCTGCTCTTGATCGACAAGGGTGCCGAAAAGGTCGAACTGCTCGACCGTTTCGTTTATCCACATGATCAGAAGATGCTGGATCGCACCTATGCCGCGATCATCGAACGATCTCGAACGCTGGGCTCGATCTTCCCCGCCCCCTCCGATCTGAGCAGCCGGATCAGCTTCCAGACCGGCGAATCGGCGGCCGCCGAGCGATATTTCGCCATGCATCAGGGCTATGACGCGATCTGCTCCTGCGCGGTGCTTGAGCACCTCTTCGATCCGATCCTCGCGCTTGAACACATGGCGAACGCACTCAAGGCGGGTGGAAAGATGGTGCATTATGTGGATTTCCGCGACCATGGAATGTTCACCGCGGGCGGCTTGCACGAACTGACCTTTCTCAAAGTGCCGAGTTGGCTTTACCCGCACATGTCGCGCCGCCGCGGCCGCCCCAATCGCGTGCTGGTCAACCAGTATCGCGACGCGGCGAAGCGGCTAGGTCTCGAAGTTGAGATTCTCGCGACATCAATGCCTGGCGTCGGCTTGGTCGATCATCTTCCATATACCGATCAGCCGGCCGAAAAGCGCGCGGCGGCGGAGGCGCATGTGGAACAAATCCGGTCACAGCTTGCGCCGGCGTTTCGCGACCTGCCGGTCGAAGACCTGGCGATCGACAGCATTGCATTGATCGCGCAGAAGCCGACTACCTGATCAGCTACTTTACGAGATACGGACGCAAGGCGTCCAGCGTCCGGGTCTTCAGGCAGGCTACACTAAAATTTTCGATGATATGGTTGCGGGGACGGCGGTGATCCCACCCATCCAGCGCGACCATCGCCGCGCGGAGCGCTGCCGTAAGCGCCGCCGCATCGTTCGGCGTCACGACCCATCCCGCGTCGCCGATGAGGCGCGCGGTGTCGCCGACGTTGCTCGCAACGCACGGCAGCCCGGCCGACATCGCCTCTGCGACGACATTCGGAAACCCTTCCGATACCGAACACAGGCACAGGATATTCAGCGCGGAATAGACGGCGGTCATGTCGTCACACGGTCCCGCCCAGACGATATGTTCGTAAACGTCCAGCTGGCGCGCATAGTCATTGAGTCCGGCGACATAGTCGGAAGCATCGTCGCCACCCACGATCG
>NZ_JAHBZJ010000002.1 GCF_019635455.1 Sphingomonas sp.
GCACCTCGCCGGGCTCAAGCTCAAGGTCGACATCGGTCAGCGCCTTGATCGCTCCAAAACTCTTGGAGATCTTGCGCAGGGACAGTACCGGCACTTGGACGCGTTTCCCTCAGGTAGCGATCTTATGATCTTGGATCGTCATTGGCTGCGATCTTACGGTCACGATAGAATGATCGTTCCGTCTTGTCCAGATAACGAACTGCCTATTCCGTCGCCTTTCGACGGAGGTTGACCGCTGGCAAGGCAGCCGCGGCATCGCATATGCTGCCGCCGCGCCAAGCATTCGGGAGGAAGCCTTGCCTGATTTTCCGATCATCGACGCCCATGTCCATCTCTACGATCCGTCCAATCTGCCCTATGCGTGGCTCTCGGCCGTGCCGGCGATCAACAAGCCTCACCTGCCGGCCGACTTCGATCGGCTGACGGCGCCGGTCAAGGTCGACGGTATCGTCTTCGTCGAGGTCGACGTCGACGATCCCCGCCACCTCGATGAAGCACAGTGGGTGGAGAAGACGGCGGACGCGGATTCGCGCGTCCGCGGCATTGTGGCGGGTATGCCGCTCGAGCAGGGCGTCGCGATCGAAAGCGACATTGCCGAGTATGCGAAGCTGCCGCGCGCCCGCGGCGTCCGCCGGCTGATCCAGAAGCACGCGGGCGAGCCTGGCTGGTGTCTCCGACCGGATTTCGTCGCGGCGGTGAAACTCCTGCCGAAGTACGGCCTGAGCTTCGACATCTGCATCTTCCACTCGCAGGTGGCCGACACCGTCAAGCTCGTGCGCCAGTGTCCCGACGTGAGCTTCATCCTCGACCACATCGGCAAGCCCGGCATCAAGGATGGCCTGACCCAGCCGTGGCGGAGCGAGATGCGGGAACTGGCCGAACTGCCGAACGTGATCTGCAAGATCTCCGGCGTGGTCACCGAGGCGGACCACAAGGCCTGGACCTACGATCAGGTGGCCCCGTACGTCGCCCATTCGATCGAGACATTCGGCTTCGATCGCGTCGCTTTTGGGGGCGACTGGCCGGTGTCCGAACTCGCCACCCGCTATGCTGATTGGGTTGCTGTCGTCGACCGGGTGGTTTCGGGGGCGAACGAAGAAGACAAGCGCAAGCTCTACCGCGACAACGCCATCCGCTTCTATCGACTGTGAGCGGTCAGAAGAACGCGCCCAGGCCGCGCCAGACGACATAGGCGCCCACGGCGACGACGATGGCGGCGAAGGCATAGGAGAGCGCCGGCCGTTTCGATGCGAGGTGCCGGGAGACGCGCGCGCCTGCGAGCCCGCCGGCGAGGCCGCCGAGCAGCAGGAAGGCCGCCACCTGCCAGTCGACCAGGCCGGAAAGCGCGTAGTTGCCGGCGGTGGTAAGCCCGAAGGCGGTGACCGAGAGGAGGGAGGAGCCGACCGCGTTAAGGAGCGGCATTCCGGTCGAATAGACGAGCCCAGGGACGATCAGGAAGCCGCCGCCGATGCCGAAAAACCCCGCCATGAATCCGACGGCGAGGGCGGTTGGCGCGATTCTGGAGAGGAGTCGCGGGGCCGACTGCCAGTCGAGATGTACTCCGGGATTGCCGACCTCGGCAGGTTTCCGCGCGATCGAAAGGCCGATCGCGATCATCGCGACGCCGAACAGGGCGAGGAGCTTGTCGCCGTCGACGAGCTTGCCGACGGTCGAACCGGCCGCCGCGCCGAGAATCCCGAACAGGGCAAAGGCGATGGCGCAGCCGGCCTTCACCGCGCCCCACCGCCAGTGGGTGACCAGCCCGAAGAGCGCGTTCACCGCCACCGCCAGCGCGCTGGTGCCGATCGCGACATGAGCATCGCGGATGCCGACGACATAGACCAGCAGCGGAACCGCCAGGACGGATCCGCCGCCGCCGATCAGCCCGAGCGAAAAGCCGACCAGCGCGCCCGACAGCACGCCCAGCGAGAGATGCAGCGCGTCGATCATCGCGTTCAGACCGCGTCGAGCGGGATTTTGAGGTATCGTACGCCATTGGCTTCGGGATCGGGAAGCTGGCCGGCGCGCATGTTCACCTGAACCGACGGCAGAATCAGCGTCGGCATCCCCAGCGTCGCGTCGCGCGCCCTGCGCATCGCGACGAACACCTCCTCCGCGACGCCGTCATGCACATGGATGTTGGCGTCGCGCTGGGCGCCGATCGTCGTCTCCCACCGGAATTCGTTCCGATCCGGCGCCTTGTAGTCGTGGCACAGGAACAGCCGCGCATCGCGGGGGAGCGCCAGCAGGCGGCGGATCGAGCGGTAGAGCTGATGCGCATCGCCGCCCGGAAAGTCCGCGCGCGCGGTGCCGTAATCCGGCATGAAAATCGTGTCGCCCGCGAACACCGCGTCGCCGATCACATAGGCAAGATCGGCGGGCGTGTGACCGGGAACGTGCAGCACGACGACATCGATCCCGCCCAGCGTAAAGCCATCGCCATCGTCGAACAGCCGGTCGAACTGCGACCCGTCATGCGGGAATTGCGGTCCCGCGTTGAACAGCGCGCCGAACACGTCCTGAACGCGGCGAATCTCGCGACCGATCGCGATCTTTCCGCCCAGCTTCCGCTGAAGATAGGGCGCCGCCGACAGGTGATCGGCATGCGCATGGGTTTCGAGCAGCCATTCGACGCGAAGCCCCTCCATTTCGACATGCGCGATGATCGCATCGGCCGAGCCGTGCGAGATCCGCCCGGCAGCCGGATCATAGTCCAGCACCGGATCGATGATCGCCGCCGCGCCGGTCGCAGGATCGTGGACGACATGGCTGGCGGTAAAGGTCACCGGATCGAAAAAAGTGGCGACGACCGGCATCGGGGCGTCGCCGGCATGCGTGCGTTCGATCAGCGCCGCTGCCCGCGCCATCGCGCTGTCGAAATCCTGTCCGGCGTTTTCCATTGCTATATCCGTATATATTGGTTTCATCATATATAGGAGGCGCAATGGCCGCGTCAAGCGATCCGCCATCCCGGCATGCCGATGTCAGCGACCGCTCAGCGCCTGGTCCACAAATGCCCGGATCGCGCCCGGACTTGTCAGGGCGCCGGCCTGGCGCGCGATCTCACGCCCGCCGGAAAACAGGATCAGCGTCGGGATCGAGCGAATGGCATAGCGCGCGGCCAGCGCCGGCTGCGCCTCGGTATCGACCTTCACCAGCCTGACGCGCGGATCGAGTTCGCGCGCCGCCGCGTCAAAGGCGGGCGCCATCATCCGGCAGGGCTGGCACCACCCCGCCCAGAAATCGGCCAGCACCGGTGCGCTGCCCTTGCCGATCAACCGGTCGAACATCGCAAGGTCGGGCGAAAGCGGGCGCCCGGTCACCAGCGGCGCGTGGCATTTGCCGCAATTGGGCGCCGCGTCGATCCGCGCCGCCGGCACCCGGTTCAGCGCGCCGCACGACGCGCAGACCAGGATCGGATCGTTCATGCCGCGCCCGGCCCGCATGCGGCGCACAAGGCGCCGATGATCGCGGTCACCTGGGCGTCGGTGATGCGATAGAGCCGGCTCTGCGCCTCGGCCCGCGCCTCCACCGCGCCGGCATCGCGCAGCATCGCCAGATGCTGGGACACCGAACTTTGCGGCAGTCGGGTCAGATCGACCAGTTCGCCGACCGACACCTCCCCCTCGCTCATCCGGCACAACATGATCAGCCGGTCCGGATGCGCCAGGATACGCAGCCGCTGGGCCACGTCGCCGGCCTGTTTTTGCAGGATTTCAAGAGGGGCATGTGCGGTCATGACGTTGAGGTGGCGCTCCTTTCATCGTCGCGCAAGACCACATAGATCGCCGGAATGACGAGCAGAGTCAGCAGCGTCGAACTGGCCAGGCCGAACAGCAGCGATATCGCCAGCCCCTGAAAGATCGGGTCGGTCAGGATCACCGCCGCGCCGATCATCGCCGCCGCCGCGGTGAGCGCGATCGGCTTCACGCGAATCATGCCCGCCTCCAGCAACGTGTCGCGCAGGCTCTTGCCCGGCGCCCGCGCGTGACGGATGAAATCGACCAGCAGGATCGAATTGCGCACGATGATGCCGGCAAGCGCGATGAACCCGATCATCGATGTCGCGGTAAACGGCGCGCCGAACAGCATATGACCGATCACGATGCCGACCAGCGTCAGCGGGATCGGGGTCAGGATGACCAGCGGCACCTTGAAATTGCGGAACTGACCGACGACCAGCACATAGATGCCGAGCAAGGCGACCAGGAACGCCGCGCCCATGTCGCGGAACGTCACCCAGGTGATTTCCCATTCGCCGTCCCACAGCAGCGAGGGATGACTCTCGTCGCGCGGCTGGCCGTTGAGGCGTAGCTGCGGCTTTCGCAGCCCCGCTTTCGCCCAGTCGAACCGGTCGATCGCACGATCGACGGCGAGCATCCCGTAGATCGGCGCCTCATAGCGGCCGGCGAGTTCGGCGGTGACCATGGCGGCCGCGCGTCCGTCGCGGCGGAACAGCGTCTGGCCGGCCGGTTCGAAGCGCGCGGTCACCAGATCGCCCAGCCGGATCAGCTGGGGGCCGCCCGGCCCCTGTGTCACCGCCACCGGCGTCGCGGCGAGCGCGGCGGACCATTGCCGCTGCGACTGGCCAAGCCCCACCCGGATCGGCAGCGGATCGCGCTCGCCGCCGCGCGGGGCATAGCCGATCACCTGATCACCCATCAGGGTCGCGATCGAATCGAACAATTGCCGTTCGGAAAGGCCATAATGGTCCAGCTTCTGCCGGTCCGGAATCAGGCGCAGTTCGGGCCGGGGCTGGCCAAAGCTGTTATCGACATCGACGATGAACGGCACCGTACGGAACAGCGTTTCGACCTGTAGCGCGGTGGCGCGCCGCGTCGCCTCGTCCGGGCCATAGATTTCGGCGAGCAGGGTCGCCAGCACCGGGGGACCCGGCGGCGTTTCGACCACCTTGATCGATCCGCCGGCAGGCAGCGTCACCGCCTTCAACCGGTCGCGCAGATCGACCGCGATCGCATGGCTCGTGCGGCCGCGATCGCCCTTCGGCGCCAACGTCACCATCAGGTCGCCCATCTCCGGCTTGTCGCGCAGGAAATAATGGCGAACCAGGCCGTTGAAGTTGAACGGCGCCGACGTTCCGGCATAGGCCTCCATCGACGCGACTTCCGGAACCTGCCGCGCGATCGCGGCGGCCGATTCCAGCGTTCGCGCGGTCGCCTCCAGGCTGGTCCCCTCGGGAAGATCGACGACCAGCTGGACCTCCGACTTGTTGTCGAACGGCAGCAGCTTCACCGTCACCGCCTCGAAATAGAACATCGAACAGGCGACGATCGTCGCGATGCCGACGCCGCCTAGGAACCAGGCTGCGCTGCGACGCGTCGCGATCACCCGCGATGCGACCCGCGCATAGATGCGTCCCAGCGCTCCGCCGTGCGCACCCCCGGTTTCGCCATGCGCCAGGCTGGCGCGCGCGAAGCGGATCATCAACCACGGCGCGAGGATCACCGCGACGAAGAACGAAAACACCATCGCCGCGCTGGCATTGATCGGGATCGGGGCCATGTACGGCCCCATCAGTCCGGACACGAACAGCATCGGCAGCAGCGCCGCGACAACCGTCAGCGTCGCGACGATCGTCGGATTGCCGACCTCTGCCACCGCGTCCACCGCGGCGTCGATCCGTGTGCGATCGTCGTCCATCGCCCAGTGGCGGGCGATATTCTCGATCATCACGATCGCGTCGTCCACCAGGATGCCGATCGAAAAGATCAGCGCGAACAGGCTGACCCGGTTGATCGTGAATCCCATCAGCTTCGACGCGAACATGGTCAGCAGGATCGTGGTCGGGATGACGATCGCGGTCACTCCCGCCTCGCGCCAGCCGATGGCGAAGCCGATCAGCAGGACGATCGACACCGTCGCCAGGCCGAGGTGGAACAGCAGCTCATTGGCCTTCTCGTTCGCGGTCTCGCCATAGTTGCGGGTGATCGCGGCATCGACGCTGGAGGGGATCAGGCCGCCTTGCAGCGCCCGTACCCGCGCCACCACCTCGTCGGACACGGTCACCGCGTTGGCGCCCGCGCGCTTGGCGATGGCCAGACTCACCGCCGGCGCCATCGCCCATTGGCCCCGCGCATCCTTTGCCCAGCGCCATGCGCGTGCCTGATCCTCGGTCGGCGATTCGTCCACGGTCGCGACGTCGCGCAGATAGACCGGTGCGCCGCTGACGGATCGCACCGTCAGGTTCCCGACCTCCTGTGCGGTGCGCAGCGTCTGCCCCGCAACCACGCGCGCGGTCGCGCCGCCCTCGCGCACGATCCCTGCCGGGAAGCTGCGATTGGCCTGGCCCGCCGCCTCGATCACATTGCCCAGCGGCACCTTGTACAGCGCCATGCGCGCGGGATCGGGACGGATGCGGATCGCCTGTTGCCGCCCGCCGGCGATGAAGGTCAGTCCGACATCGTCGATCTTTGCGATTTCGGTGCGCAGCTTGCCGGCCAGTTCCAGCAGCGGCTGATCGGTCCAGCTTCCGGGCGCGCCGGGACGCGGGGTCAACGTGACGACGACGATCGGCACGTCGCTGATCCCGCGCACCGTCACCTGCGGCGGCGCGATGCCCACGGGGATGCGGTCGATATTGGCGTTGATCCTCTCGTCGATCCGGGTCGCGGCATCCTCTGGGTCGGACCCGACCAGGAACCGTGCGGTCACCATCACGCCATGGTCTTCGGCCTGGGTGTAGACATGCTCGACGCCATCGACCGACTTGACGATCGTCTCCAGCGGCTTGCCGACCAGTTCGACCGCATCCGCCGCGCCCAGCCCCGGTGTCGCGACGCGGATATCGACCATCGGCACCTTGATCTGCGGCTCTTCCTCGCGCGGGATGGTCACCGTCGCGATCAACCCGACCAGGATCGCCGCAAGCAGGAAGAGCGGGGTGAGCGGCGACTGGATCGACGCCCGTGTCAGCCGCCCGGAAATGCCGAGTTTCATCTGGCGGCATTCCCGATCAACGTGTCGCCCGCGCCGACGCCGGACAGGATCTCGACGCGGCGATCGTCGGATGCGGGTGCGGTCTGCACCGGCACGCGCGACACGGCCCCGTCACGCGCCAGGACGGCGACGGTCTCGATCCCAAAGCGGCGCTCGACAAAAGCTGCCGGCACGATCAGCGCCGGGCGGGTGCCGCTTTCGACCTGTGCCGGAACGCGCCGGCCGATCAGCGTGTTGTCGAGCCCCGGCATCGCGACATCGGCGACGATCTGTCCCGCCGTGATTGAGGGATAGAGCCGGATCACCCGCCCGGTCTGGCGGGTATCGCCGATGGTTGCGCGTACCGCGCTGCCGACATGAACCTTGCCCGCCAGCGATTCGGGAAGTTCGAGCCGCAGGATCGTCGCGCCGGCGGTGACGGTCACGATCGACATGCCGGGCGCGACCGGCGACCCGGCCGGAATGTCGGAACGCAGGATCCGCCCGCTGGTCGGTGCCAGCACCACGCCCTGTCCGGCGGTCGCTCCCACCGCCGCCTGCTGCGCCTGCGCGGCGCGGACCTGCGCCCGCGCGGTCTGGGCCGCGGCCTGCGCCTGATCGAGGCGCGCGCGGGCATAGACGCCCTTGTCGAACAGATACCGGACCCGCTTCAGCTCGGCATCGGCCTGTGCCGCCTGCGCCATCGCGGCGGCAGCCTGCGCCGCCGTGGCGCTCGATTGCGGGCCGAGCTGGCTGTCGATGATCTGCCCGATCGCCTGCCCCTTGCGAACCAGATCACCCTCGCGCACCGTCAGGGTGGTGAGGATACCCGGGATGCGCGCCAGCGCCTGCGCCTGATCGACCGTGGCGATTTCCGCGCTGACATCCTGCCATTGCTGCGCGTCAACCGTACGCAGCGTCATGCGTGGACCGGACGGCGGGGCCGCGCGGGCCGGCTCCTGAACGGCCTTTTCCCCGCACCCGGCGAGGACCAGCGCCAGCGCCAGCGCCAGCGCGGCGAACCGCATGTCCCCCCGCACCCGCATCTTCGTCAGCGCTCGACCGGAAGGCCGGCGGCCTTCCACGCGCCGAACCCGCCGGCCAGATGCGTATCGATCGCGGCCTGCGCCGTCGCGCATCGGTCGAGCGCCATCGCCGATCGCTTTCCGCCGGCACAATTGAGGATCCGCCGGCGCCCCCCTGCGTCGGGCAGCGCCGCAGGATCGAACCGCGACAGCGGCACATTGATTGCGCCGGGAATGTGTCCCGCAGCAAATTCATCGACCTCACGCACATCGATCACGGTCGCCGCGCCATCACGCAACATCGCGTCCAGTTCGTGCGGACCGATCTCCGCATGGGCGGGCTTCGAACCAAATCCGAACATCGATTATCTCGCCTCTTAATTTCGTTATTGCTAATATACGCAATGATGTATATTCGTCAATTATAAATTACGGGAGAGATTTCCATGTCCCAAACGCATGTCGTGGTGCTTGGAGCGGGTCTGGGCGGAACGATCGCCGCCTATGAGATTCGCGGCGCCCTGGGGAACAAGGCGCGCGTCACCGTCGTCAACAAGGGCGACGACTATTGGTTTGTCCCCTCGAATCCGTGGGTGGCGGTCGGCTGGCGGCAGCCGGAAGCGATCCGGGTGAACCTGCCGCCGGTCATGGAAAAGAACGGCATCGCCTTCACCGGCGTCGGCGCGAAAAAAGTGCATCCGGGCGAAAACCGGATCGAGCTGAACGACGGCACGATCCTCACCTACGACTATCTTGTCATCGCCACCGGCCCGCAGCTCGCCTTCGACGAGATCGAGGGATTCGGGCCGGACGCACATACGCTTTCAATCTGCGAGACCGCGCACGCCAAGCAGGCACATGCCAGGTTCGAGGAACTATGTGCCAATCCTCGCCCGATCGTGGTCGGCGCCGCGCAGGGCGCGTCCTGCTATGGCCCGGCCTATGAAATGGCGATGGTGCTCGACACCGAGCTGAAGCGACGCAAGCTGCGCGACCGGGTTCCGATGACCTTTGTCACCCCGGAACCCTATATCGGGCATCTGGGCCTTGATGGCGTCGGCGATACGAAGAGCCTGCTCGAAAGCGAGATGCGCGACCGTCACATCAAATGGATCACCAACGCGCGGGTGACGTCGGTCGATGAAGGGTCGATGCATGTCGAGGAAGTGAACGACGACGGATCGTTGAAACGGACCCACATGCTCGACTTCGGATGGGGCATGTTGATGCCTCCATTTCGCGGCGTCGAGGCGTTGATGGGCGTGGAGGGACTCGTCAATCCGCGCGGCTTCGTGCTTGTCGATGCGCATCAGCGCAATCCCACCTACCGCAACGTCTTTGCGCTTGGCGTGTGCATCGCGATCCCGCCCACGGGTCCGACCCCCGTCCCGGTCGGCGTTCCCAAGACCGGGTTCATGATCGAATCGATGGTCACCGCGATTGCGGGCAACCTGAAGGACCTGCACGAGGGCCGGGAGACAAGCCATCAGGCGACATGGAATGCGATCTGCCTCGCCGATTTCGGCGACGGCGGGGTCGCGTTCGTCGCACAGCCGCAGATTCCGCCCCGAAACACCAACTGGTCCTCACACGGCAAATGGGTTCATCTCGCCAAGATCGGGTTCGAGAAATACTTCCTTCGCAAGGTTCGCAGGGGTGAGAGCGAACCCTTTTACGAAAAGCTCGCGCTGCATGTGCTCGGCATCAAGAAACTGCGTTTCGACTGAAAGGACCCGTCATGAATCTCGATCGCGCCGTTCTGTCCTTTGCAGGGCTGATCGTCCTGCTCAGCGCAACCCTGGCGGTCACCGTCAATCAGTGGTGGATCGCGCTTACGCTGTTCGCCGGCCTGAACATGCTTCAGGCGAGCATTACCGGCTTCTGCCCGGCGGCAAAGATATTCAAGGCGCTTGGCGTGCGCCCGGGAACCGCGTTTCGCTGACGGGCGGCCCACGGCCTCCGGCGCGCGTTCACCCGCGGCGCCATGACGGACCTGGACCGTCGGCGTAACGGTCGCGGTGCGCCGGAGGCCCCGCCGGCTTCACGCCGACCCGACACCGCCGATCGCGATGCTGCGGCCGGCAAGGACGAGCGGGGCGCGACGATGCGAGACGAGCAGCAGACCGGTGCCGGTCGCATCCAGCCATGCGCGCAACCGGGCCACCAGCTGCGCCTCGGTCGCCGGGTCGAGTCCCTCGCTCGGCTCGTCGAGCAGCAGCCACGGTCGCCCCGCCAGCAGTGCGCGCGCGATCGCGAGCCGCTTGCGCTCCCCGCCCGACAACATGCCGCCCGCTTCGGCCAGCGGGGTGTCGATCCCCGCCTCCAGTGCCGCGACCCGGGTGTCGAGGCAGGCGACGTGCAGCGCCGCCGCCATCGCCGCGCCGTCAACTCCGGGGCGGGCCAGGCGCAGATTGTCGGCGATGGTTCCCGCGATCAGCATCGGCTCCTGCGGCGCGAGTGCGAATTGTGCGGTCAGCCGCACGGCGCCGATATCCGCCACCGCCTCGCCCCCCAGCCGCAGCGGGTGAACGGGCGTGCGCATCCCCGCCAGCGCCTCGACCAGCCGGGTCTTGCCGCTGCCCGACGCGCCGGTCAGCGCCACCCGCGCGCCCGGCTCAAGCGTGATCCCGCCGATCGCGATCGACAGCGGTTCCACCCGTGCAGGTGCGGGCCGCGCGCGCGCGTCGTCCAGCGCCGCAAGATCCATCAGGCGGATGAGACCCTGTTCGACGCTCGCCTGACGTACCGCAGTCCGGGCGAACGCGGCCATCGCCTCGATCGATGCGGTTGCCGCGAGCAGCGCCAGCGCCACGAACGCGGCGGGCGCGTCGCTCGTCGCCAACACCGCCGCAGTCGCGCATGCGCCGTAACATGCCAGCAGCGCGCTGACCTTTGCCTCGCCGATGAACAGCGCCGCGCGCGCGCGGTCCGCCTCACCGGCATGCAGTTCGATCGCGGCGATGGCACGATCGCCGATGCCATAGGCGATCACTTCCGGCCGCGCCGCCGCGAACTCCACGAAAGCGATGCGCAGATCGCCCAACGCCGCCGCCGCCTGCGCCGCCGGTCGGCGCGTCCAGCGTGCCGCCGCCGCGTGCAGGACCGGCGGCAAAGCCACCAGCATCAGCGCCAGCACGAGCGCAGGCAGCGGTCCCGCGACTGCCGCCAGCGCGACCGCAAAGGCGGCGGCGATCAGGCTCGCGGGGCGTGCGGGGCGGCGGATGATCAGGTCTTCCAGCGCCTCGATATCACCGATCAGCCGCGCGCTCGCGTCACCCCCCGACAGGTTCGGCGCACTGCGGCTATCCTGCGCCGCAAGCCGGGCGAACAGGCGCCCGCGCCAGTCGGCGATCGCGGTCAGCGCCGCCTGATGCCCGATCAGCCGCTCGCCATAGCGGGTCGCGGTACGCACGATCGCCAGCCCGCGGATCGCCGCGCTCGGGATCAGATAGTTGAACGCCATCACCGCCGCCGCGCCGCCGGCCCCCGCAATGGCCGCGCCGGTGAGGAACCAGCCCGACAGCGCCAGCAGCAGGATCGACGCGATCCCCGCCAGCGTTGCACACACCAGCGTCCAGCGCAGCAATCGGCGCGTATCCGGGCCAGTGGCGATGGCAAGCAGCGTGGCGAGGGGCGTCACAGCCGAACCTCCCGGTCGGCCACCGCAACCAGCGCGGGGTCGTGCGTCGCCGCGAGCACCGCCCGCTCTTTCGACAGGGCGACCAACAGCGCGACGATCGCGGCGGCACTCGCGGAATCCAGATCGGCGGTCGGCTCGTCGGCCAGGATCAGCGGCCGCGCAGACAGGATCGCCCGTGCGAGCCCCAGCCGCCGCCGCTCGCCGCCGGACAGGCCCGATCCGCGATGATCGAGCGGCAGGTCGAGGCCCACCCCCCGCGTGGCCAGCATGGCGGTAAGGCCGGTCTGCGCGATCGCCGCCAGGATCGCCGCATCCGCGACCGGGGCGCCCAGCGTCAGATTGTCGCGCAACGATCCCGGCAGGATCAGCGGTCGCTGCGCGGCCCAGGCGATTTCGTCCGGGGCGATCACACCGACCTCGCCCCCTGTCAGGTGCAGCTGGCCCGCGATCGCCGCCAACAGGCTCGTCTTGCCGCTTCCCGTCGGCCCGGTCAGCGCGATCAGCCCGGTACGGCCCAGCGTCAGATCGACCGGGCCGATCGACACGCCTGGCCAGTCGATCCGCGCCGCCCGCACGGCCACCCCGTCAAACGCCCCGGCCGTCGCCACCGGTGGCAGCGGGGCCGGCAACCCGGCCAGCGCCGTCTGCGCCGCCTCACCCAACTGTTTTTCGTGATAAGCGGCGGCGAGGCGCCGCATCGGCAGATAGAATTCGGGCGCCATCGCCAGCGCAAAGAACGCCTCGCCCAGGGTCAGTCGCTCCGGGTCGGGAAAGGGGAGCAGGCCAAGCAGGCTGAACCCGCAATAGACCGCGACCAGCGCCACCGACAGCGCGGCGAAGAATTCGAGCACCGCGCTGGACAGAAACGCCGCGCGCAACACCACCATGGTCCGGTCGGCCAGATCGTGCGCCGCCGCCGACACTTGCCGCCCGATCCGCTCTTCCGCCCCGAAATGGCGAATGATCGGGAGCGCCCGGATGCGATCTACGAACAGGGCGGACAGCTGCGCCATCGCCGCCAGCTGCCGTTCCGACGCGCGCCGGGCGAGCGTGCCGGCCAGGATCATACCGATCACGAACGGCACCAGCGTCAGCAGCAGGATGCCCGCCGCCACCAGACTGGCGCAGGCGACGATCGCGGCGACCAGCAGCGGCGCGATGGCCGCCGCCGTCCGGATCGGCGCGAACCGCGCACGATAGGCCTCGATCGCCTGGCTGTGATCGAGCGCCAGCGTCGCGGCCGCGCCGATCGCGAGCGGCTGGGCGAGCGGTTCGGCGATCAGCCGCCGGGTCGCCGCCCGCCGCGCGGCACCGGCAACGCGCTGGGCAAAGGGGATCGCGGCGGCATGGACCGCGACGATCGCCGCCGCCCGAACCATGCCGCCGGCGATCATCGCCGCGATCGCGCGCGCCGGCCAGCCCTGTCCGCCGGCAAGGGCCGCGATTGCATCGGCCAGCCCGAACGCGAACAGCGCCGCGCCGGCCAGGTCGATGAGCCAGAACAGGCCGGCGATGGATCGTCGTTCCTTCATGCGTCCCGATCGGCTATGCAGGGTGTTCGCGCAATGAGCAGTAAGGGAAATCCCGAATAGGCGCTCGCGGCACCCCTGCCTAGGTCGCCTATCGGACCCATCAATTCGCGAAAGCGGGGGAATTAGCTATGGATATGGCCGTCGTCGAGCTGTCGAGACTGCAATTCGCACTGACAGCCTTGTACCATTTTCTGTTCGTGCCGCTCACGCTCGGCCTGTCGTTCATGCTCGTCATCATGGAGACGGTGTATGTGATGACCGACCGGCCGATATGGCGCGACATCACCCGCTTCTGGGGAAAATTGTTCGGCATCAACTTCGTGCTGGGCGTCGCGACCGGGCTGACCATGGAATTCCAGTTCGGCACCAACTGGTCCTATTATTCGCATTATGTCGGCGACATTTTCGGCGCGCCGCTCGCGATCGAGGGGCTCATGGCCTTCTTCCTCGAGGCGACGTTCGTCGGGCTGATGTTCTTCGGCTGGGACCGGATGAGCAAGCGCATGCACCTGCTCACCACCTTCATGGTGGCGCTCGGCACCAACTTGTCGGCGGTGTGGATCCTGGTCGCCAATGGCTGGATGCAGCATCCCGCCGGTGCGGTCTTCAATCCCGAAACGATGCGGATGGAGGTCGTCGATTTCATGGCGGTGATCTTCAACCCGGTCGCCCAGGCGAAGTTCGTTCACACCGTGAGCGCAGGCTATGTCATCGCCAGCACCTTCGTGCTGGGCGTGTCCGCCTGGTATCTGCTGAAGGGCCGGCATCTCGACATCGCCAAGCGCAGCTTCGCGGTCGCCGCCGCCTTCGGCATGGCCTCTGCCCTGTCGGTCGTCGTGCTGGGCGACGAGAGCGGCTATGCGCTGACCGACAACCAGAAGATGAAGCTCGCCGCGATTGAGGCCGAATGGCATACCGAACCCGCGCCGGCCGGCATCGGCGTGTTCGGCCTGCCATCGAACACCGGCCGCGAAACGCTGTATGAGGTCAAGGTCCCCTATGTGCTGGGCCTCATCTCGACGCGCAGCCTGAGCGGACAGGTCGAAGGGATCTTCCCGCTGGTCGCCAAGGCAAAGCTGCGCATCCAGAACGGCCTGATCGCCTATGACGCCGTCGAACGGCTCAAGGCGAACCGCACCGACCCGTCCGCACGGGAAGCGTGGGAGCGGAACAAGGACGATCTGGGCTATGCGCTGCTGCTGAAACGCTGGGTCGCCGATCCGCGCAGCGCCGACGCCGCGACGATCGATCGCGCGGCATGGTCCACCGTGCCGAACGTCCCGGCGCTGTTCTGGCTGTTCCGCGGCATGGCGGGTATTGGCTTCGCGCTCATCGCCTTCTTCGGCGCGGCGCTCTATTTCGCCAATTCGCGCAAGTTCGACCGGCGCTGGTTCCTGCGGCTTGCCCTGTGGATGATGCCGCTGCCCTGGCTCGCCGCCGAACTGGGCTGGGCGGTCGCCGAGATCGGGCGCCAGCCCTGGGCGGTCGATGGCGTGCTGCCCACCTTCCTGGGCGCGTCGAGCCTCACGGTGCCGCAGATCTGGACGACGATCATCGGCTTCACGCTCCTCTATGGCGGCCTCGCCATCATTGAGGTGCGGCTGATGCTCGCGACGATCCGCAAGGGACCCGAACGCTATGTGCCGTGGCGGCCGGGGGCCGACGCCGCCGGCGACGCCCCCAATCCTCATCTCGCCGTTCCCGCCGAATAAGCGAACGCAAAGCGGAGAAGACTCATGCCTCTCGATTACGAAACGCTCCGTCTGATCTGGTGGGTGCTGCTCGGCGTGCTGCTGATCGGTTTCGCCCTTACCGACGGGTTCGATCTCGGCACCGCCGCGCTGTTGCCGTTCATCGGCAAGACCGATGCCGAACGCCGGATGGTCATCAATACGGTAGGCGCCACCTGGGAAGGGAACCAGGTCTGGTTCATCCTTGGCGGCGGCGCGATCTTCGCCGCATGGCCCTTCGTCTATGCGGTCAGCTTTTCCGGCTTCTACCTGGCGATGTTCCTGGTGCTGTCGGCGCTGATCCTGCGTCCGGTCGCGTTCAAATATCGCTCCAAACATGCCGATGCGGCATGGCGCAGCCGGTGGGACTGGGCGCTGTTCGTCGGCGGCTTCGTCCCGGCGCTGGTGTTCGGGGTCGCGGTCGGCAACGTGCTGCTCGGCATTCCCTTCCGCCTCGATAGCGACCTGCGCTCCTTTTACGACGGATCGCTGCTCGGGCTGTTCACCCCCTTCACGCTGCTGACCGGCCTCTTGTCGGTGGCGATGCTGGTGCTGCATGGCGCCGGCTGGCTGAGCCTGAAGGCCGATGGGGTCGTGCGCGAACGGGCGCAGCGCTGGGGGCAGGTCGCGGCGGTGCTGGCGATCGCGCTCTTTGCGATCGGCGGGATCTTCGTCGCCTATGCCGGCATGGGGCTGCGCATCGAAGGGGCGATCGATCCGAACGGCCCGTCCAATCCGCATTATGCCAATGCGGTCGCGGCGCCGGGTGCCTGGCTCGACAATTACGGCCGCCACCCCTGGATGCTGATCGCCCCGGTGCTCGGCTTCCTGGGGCCGGTGCTCGCGTGGCTCGGCATTCGCGGGCGGCGCGACCTCGTCGTCTTCGCCGGATCGAGCATCGCCAATATCGGCATCATCTCGACCGTCGGCCTCGCGATGTTCCCGTTCATCCTGCCCAGCTCGATCGATCCGGGATCCAGCCTCACGGTCTGGACCGCGTCGTCCAGCCACCTCACCCTCTTCATCATGCTGGGGGTCACGATCGTCTTCCTGCCGATCGTGCTCGCCTATACCGCCTGGGCATATCGGGTGATGTTCGGCCGCGTGACCGATGAAGAGGTCCGCCTCAACCCCGATTTCTACTGATCGCTCGACAAGGGAGATTTCCGATGTGGTATTTCGCATGGATCCTGGGCCTCGGCCTCGCCGTGAGCGTCTCGGTCCTCAACGGCATCTGGCACGAGTTCCAGACCGATACGACCCAGGACCAGACGGTCCTCGACTGACCCGCACGCCGGACGCCCGACCATGCACCGCTATCTTCCCGACCTGGCCGGGCGCGCCGTGCCGCGATACACCAGCTACCCGACCGCAGCGGAGTTCACCGATGCAGTCGGGGCGAGCGACGCCGATGCGGGGATCGCGGCGATCCGGCGGGGCGATGCGGTCTCGCTCTATCTGCACATCCCCTATTGCCACGCGATCTGCTGGTATTGCGGGTGCAATACCGGCGCGATCGGCCGGGCGGACCGGTTGCAGCACTATGTCGATGCGCTGCTCGCCGAGATCGAACGGGCCGGGCCGCGCTGCGCCGGCCGGATCGTTTCGGTGCATTTCGGCGGCGGCAGCCCCAATGCGCTGACCCCGCTTCAGCTCGCCTCGATCGGACAGGCGCTGCGCGCGCGGTTCGACTTTGCCCCCGACGCCGAATGGGCCGCCGAGATCGACCCACGCAGTTTCACGCCGGCGCATGCACACGCCTTCGCCGCGATCGGCGTGCGCAGGATCAGCGTCGGCGCCCAGACCTTCGCTCCCCATGTCCAGCGCGCGATCGGGCGCGTCCAGCCATTCGGGGTGGTGCGGCGCGCGATCGGCTTCGCACGCGACGCGGGGATCGCCCGCATCAATCTCGACCTGATGTACGGCCTGCCGGGCCAGGGCCTCGACGACATCGCCGAAACGGTCGCCCGCGCACGCACGCTGTCCCCGGACCGCGTCGCGATGTTCGGCTATGCGCATCTGCCGCGCCTGTTGCCGCGCCAGCGGATGATCGACGACGACGCGCTTCCCGACGCGCAATCGCGCTTCTGGCAAAGCGCGCTTGCCCACGATCTGCTGGTCGAACAGGGCATGGTCGCGATCGGATTCGATCATTTCGCGGCACCGGGCGACAGCCTGGCCGTCGCCGCCGAAGCCGGTCGCCTGCGCCGGAATTTTCAGGGCTTCACCGACGATCCCGCCACCGTCCTGATCGGACTGGGCGCGTCCGCGATCAGCCAGTTCGGCACCGCGATCGTCCAGAACGAAAAACATGTCGGCCGTTACCGCATGCTCGCCGCCAACGGCGTGTCGCCGGCGGTACGCGGGGTGCGCCGCGACGGCGACGACCTGCTGCGCGGCGCGGCGATCGAACGGCTGTTGTGCGACGGCGCGATCGATCTCGATACGCTGCCGTTCCGCATCCGCCCGGACGAACGCCGCTGGATCGAACTGGTCGATGCGGGGATCGTCACCCGTTCGGGATCGCGGGTCGCGATCACCCGAACCGGTCGCCCCTATGCGCGCCTTGCCGCAGTGCTGTTCGATCGCCATCGCGCGGCCGGCCCGGCACGGTTCAGCAAGGCGGTCTGACCCCCCTTTCCTTTCACGATATCGTCCACTCAAAAAGGGGGCGGCACCATCAGGCGCCGCGCCCTCCTTCTGCTTCGGGCGAACGGTCGCGTCAGAACCGCATGCCGATCCCCACGCCAGCGACGATCGGATCGAGGTGGAAGCGGGTGGTGTTGACCGCCCCACCGGTGGTCAGCCGCGCCTTCGTATCCATGTCGATATATTTGACGTCGAGGTTGAGGAACATCTTCTCGTTCAGATCGATATCGACACCGGCCTGAACGGCATAGCCGAAGCTGTCGCCCAGCTTCACCTTGGTCGGGCCGACCGCTGCGACCAGGTCCTTGCCCGCCTTGCTGTCGTAGAAGATCGTATAGTTGACGCCGACGCCGACATAGGGTCGCACCTTCGCTTCGGGCGCCAGGTGATATTGCAGCGTCAGCGTCGGCGGCAGCGCCCAGGTGCTCGCAAGCTTCTCGACGCCGTTCAGCGCGCCGCGCCCCTTTGCCTCGTGCCGGGTGGTCGATGCGATCAGTTCCAGCCCGATATTGTCGCTCACCATATAGGTGCCGTCGATTTCCGGCATGAACGCCGCGCCGACATCCGCCGATCCGGTGGGGAATCCCGGCTGAACCGAATCCGATCCGCCGGTCGGCGCGACCACGATCCCGCGCAGGCGGACGATGACGTCGCCTTCCTTGGCGAAGGCCGGGGCGGCGGTGGCGATCAGCCCGCCAAGCGCGGCGGCGGCGATTAGTCTCTTCATGACACTGTCCCTGTCTCTAGCGATGCGGATCAAGGCCGCGGCTGCGGTCTGGCTCCGGTGGCGCAAAGGCGGAATTGGGAGTTTTCCGGATGGTAGTTTCGCCTAGCCGGACTAGACTCCGGCGCATGGACCCGGGGGATCACGATCCGCGTGCGGCTGCCGTCGCGCTGCTCGACGCCGATACGCGGCGCGGCGTGCTGGTCGTGGATGAGGGTGGCGCGATCCTGCACTGGAATGCCGGTGCGGCGGCGATCTTCAACCTGTCGCGGGACCAGGCAATGGGCGCCGACGCCGCGCGCTTCTTTCCGGGCGAGGCCGATTTTCCCGCCCGGTTGCGCGACGTCGCCGCTGCCGGCGCGCCGGTGCGGCAGGAATGGTGGCTGGTCCGCGCCGACCAGTCGGAATTTCTCGCCGATGTCCTGATCGCGTGCGCGGGCGATCGGTTCGCGATCGGCGTGGACGATATCACCGATCGCCGCGCGGTCGCGCTGTCGCTGGCACGCAGCGAGGCGCATCTCGGATCGATCCTCGCCACCATCCCCGATGCGATGGTGGTGATCGACGAGCGCGGATTGATCCAGTCGTTCAGCGCCGCCGCCGAACGGCTGTTCGGCTATCGCCAGGTCGAACTGATCGGGAAGAATATCAGCCAGCTGATGCCCGATGGCGACCGCGCCCGGCATGACGACTATATCGCCCATTACCGCCGCACCGGGGAAAAGCGCATCATCGGCACCGGCCGCATCGTGGTCGGCCGGCGCCGCGACGGCACCGAATTTCCGCTGGAACTGGCGGTCGGCGAAACCCGGATGGAGGGACACCGGCTGTTCACCGGCTTCATCCGCGATCTCACCGAACAGCAACAGGCCGAATTGCGGCTCAAACAGCTTCAATCCGAACTCATCCACATCTCGCGGGTCAGTGCGATGGGGACGATGGCATCGACCATCGCGCACGAATTGAACCAGCCCCTGGCGGCGATCGCCAATTACATGGAGGCGAGCGGCGACCTGCTCGCGCGCGGCGACGCGGATCCCGAACTGTTGCGCGAAGCCGTCGGCCAGTCGGCGAGCGAGGCGTTGCGCGCCGGAGGGATCGTGCGCCGGCTGCGCGATTTCGTCGCCCGCGGCGAGGTCGCGCGTGAGGTGGAGAGCCTGCCCGCACTGATCGCCGACGCCAGCCGCCTGGCGCTGATCGGCGCGCGCGAACGCGGCGTGCGGGCGCTGTTCGATCTCGATCCCGATGCCGAACTGGTGCTGGTCGATCGGGTCCAGATCCAGCAGGTGATCGTGAACCTGGTCCGCAACGCGGTGGAGGCGGTCGATGGCCAGCGCGTCCGCGACATCACCCTCATCTCCCGCCGCGTCGATCCCGACCGGGTCCAGGTGACCGTGGCCGATACCGGCGATGGAATCGCCGCGGAGGTTCGCGAGCGCCTGTTCGAGGCGTTCAATTCCAGCAAGGAACGTGGCATGGGGTTGGGCCTGTCGATTTGCCGGACGATCGTCGAGGCGCATGGCGGGCGCATCTGGGCCGAGGACGTCGCCGGTGGCGGCACGGCCTTTCACTTCACTCTGGAAAGCGGGACTGTCGATCATGACTGACGCGCGCGTCGTTCACATCGTTGATGACGAGGAGTCGGTTCGCCGATCGGTCGGCTTCCTGCTCAAGACGTCGGGCTTCACCACCCATGCGTGGGATTCGGGAACCGCGTTTCTGCGCCAGGCGAAACATGCCGAGCCAGGCTGCGTACTGCTCGATCTGCGGATGCCGGAGATGGACGGGCTGGAGGTGCAGCGCCGGTTGAACGCAGCCGGCGTCGCGCTGCCCGTCATCCTGCTCACCGGCCATGGCGACGTGTCGAGCGCGGTGGCGGCGATGAAGGAGGGGGCGGTCGATTTCCTCGAAAAGCCGTTCGAAAAGGCGCGGCTGATCCAGGCGCTCGACACCGGTTTTGGCAAGCTCGAACAGAGCCACGCCGCCGACCTTGCCGCGCACGAGGCGGAAACCCGCCTCGCCGCGCTGACCCCGCGCGAACGCGAGGTGCTGGCGGGGCTGGTCGCGGGACAGCCGAACAAGACGATCGCCTTCGATCTGGGCATCAGCGCCCGTACCGTCGAGGTGCATCGCGCCAATGTGATGACGAAACTGGGCGTGCGCAGCCTGTCCGAAGCGCTGCGCATCGCTTTTGCCGCCGGGCTGGGCGGACCGCCGGCGGACGCCGGCATGCCGGATGCGCACCCTAGGGACATTCCGTAGCGACGATCCGCCGTCGGCGCGGCAGGGTGGGATGCGTTGTCCGGAGAGATGCCCCATGCCCGTCCTTCACGCCGACCCCATGTCCGCGCCATCCGACCGCGTCCTGCTGGTCGAGGATGACGATGCCGTCCGCCGATCGATCCACCTGCTGCTTCATGGCCGCGGATATGATGTCAAATCCTATTCCGGCGCGGCGATGGTGGTCGGCGACGGCGACGCCGAACGGGCCGGCTATCTGATCACCGATTACCGGCTGGCCGATGGCGATGGCATCGGCGTGCTGCGCGGCCTTCGTCGGCGCGGCTGGCACGGACGCGCGGTGCTGGTGACGGGTCATTACAGCGACACGCTGTGCGCGGCGGCGCTGGCCAGCGGGTTCGACGCGGTTCTCGAAAAGCCGCTCAAACAGGGGCAGCTTCTCGCCGCGCTCGCCTGAGCGCGGATCGCGCAAAAATCCGTCGTCGTTAATCCGATGAATACCGCTGCGGCGTAAGTGGGCGGCATGACCCAAGCCTCCACCGCGCTGCCCGCATCGCCCCATGGCGACTCCGCAACCTCGCGCCATGGACATGGCGCACCGCCATTCGCGGTCCATGCCGCGATCGCCGCGCATGCCGCCACGGATCCGCAGCGCGTCGCGCTGAACGCGGCATGCGGTACGCTCAGCTATGGCGAACTTGACGCGCGCGCCACCCGCTTGGCCGCGTGGATGCGGGACAAGGGCGTGACGCCGGGAACGCTGGTCGGCCTGTGCCTCGAACGTTCGTTCGATCAGATCACCGCCGCGCTTGCCGCGTGGAAAGCGGGCGCCGCCTATCTGCCGCTTGATCCGGCATGGCCCGACGGGCGCTTGCGCACCATCGCCGCCGATGCGGGCTGCGCGCTGTTGCTGGGCCGCGCCGACACCGCCGATCGCCTGCCCGGTCTTCCCGATCTTCACGTCCTCGACTGGGATGCGGTCCCGACCTCCGCCGGTGCGCCGGTCGCGCCCGACAGCGACGCGCTCGCCTATGTCATCTACACATCCGGCACCACCGGAACGCCAAAGGGCGTCGAGGTGACCCATGCCAATCTGTCGCACCTGATCGCGTGGCACAATGACGCGTTCGGCATCACTGCCGAGGATCGTGGCAGCCATCTTGCCGGGCTCGGCTTCGACGCCTCTGCGTGGGAGGTCTGGCCCTATCTCGCCGCTGGCGCATCGGTCGCGCTCGCGCCCGACGATATCCGCACCTCGGATACGCTGTTGCGCGCGTGGCTGCTGGTACAGGGGATCACCGTCGCGTTCGTGCCGACCCAGCTTGCCCAGGACCTGATCCGCGACGATTGGGCGCGGGGCAGTTCCTTCCGCCTTCTCCTCACCGGCGCGGACCGGCTGGTCGAGCGTCCGCGCGCCGGCCTCTCCTTCGCGCTGGTCAACAATTACGGCCCGACCGAATGCACCGTCGTCGCGACATCCGCCGTCGTTCCCGACGGCGGGGTCGAGCGCGGCCTGCCCGCGATCGGGCGACCGGTGGGCGAAACCGTCATCCGCATCCTCGACGCCGGCGGCCAGCCGGTCGCGGACGGCGCATCGGGCGAACTCTTCATCGGCGGCCCGCAGGTTGCGCGCGGCTATCGCGGTCAGCCCGAGCTGACCGCCGCGCGCTTCGTGACGATCGATGGCGCACGCTTTTACCGCACCGGCGATCTCGGCGCCTGGCTGCCGGACGGACAGATCGCGTTTCAGGGCCGCATCGACGACCAGGTGAAGGTCCGCGGTCATCGCGTCGAGCCTGAGGAAACCGCGAGCGTGGTGCGTACCCATCCGCTGGTCCGCGCCGCGGCGGTCGTCGCCGCGCCGGGTGCCGATGGCGGCGACATGCTGGTCGCCTATGTGGTGCCGGCCGGCGAGATCGAGGCCGAAACGCTGCGCGACTTCCTGGCGCAAACGCTGCCCGACTACATGATTCCCGGGGCCTATGTCCGCCTCGACGCGCTCCCGCTCACCGCCAACGGCAAGCTCGACAAGCGCGCGCTGCCGGCGCCCAGCGCGGCCAATTCGCTCGCCTCGGCGGGGTTCGCGGCGCCGGAGACGCCCGCCGAACAGCGGCTCGCCGAAATCCTCGAACAGGTGCTCGGGCGCGGCAATGTCGGGATCGACGACAATTTCTTCCTGCTCGGCGGCCACTCGCTGCTCGGCACGCAGGTCGTCCTGCGCGCGGGGGAAGCGTTCGGACTCGACCTCGCGCTCCGCGATATCTTCGTCGCACCGACCATCCGGCAACTCGGCGCGCTGATCGAGGAGCGGCTGATCGCGATGATCGAGGCGATGAGCGACGACGAGGTTCGTTCGCGCGCCGGCCAATAGCACGACCAAATTGGGGGCAATCATGACCATCCAGTCCAGCATGACCGGCGCCACACCCGCGCCGTTCGACCCGAGCCTCAGCCTGTTCCAGCTGCTCGATCCCGCCGTCCATGCCGACCCCTATCCCTTCTACCGGCGCCTGCGCGAGCAAGCGCCGGTGATGTGGGACCCGTTCATGCACACCTGGGTCGTCACGCGGTACGACGACGTGATGCTGGTGCTGAAGGAATTTTCGGCCGACCGCACGCCCGATCCCAAGAAGATGGAGGCGCTCGGCCTGCCTTCGCTTGGACCGGTGGCGGACCTGATGGCACGGCAGATGCTGTTCCTCGACGCGCCTGCCCATACCCGCCTGCGCAAATTGTGCATGAGCGCGTTCACCCCGCGCCGGGTCGAGGCGATGGAGGGCAAGATCCATGAGATCGCCCACAGCCTGATCGACGCCCAGATCGCGCGCGGCGAGATGGACCTGATCGCCGATTTCGCCGAACCCTTTCCCGCGATCGTCACCGCCGGTCTGCTCGGCGTGCCGCTGGAGGATCACCGCCAGCTCAAGGCCTGGTCGGCAACCTTCGCGGAAATGCTCGGCAACTTCCAGCACAACCCCGATCGCATCCACGGCGTCCTGAAATGCGTCGCCGACATGACCGGATATTTCCGCGACGCGGTGCGCGAACAGGAGCGCAATCCGCATGACGGCCTGATCCGCTCGCTGATGGACGCCGAAGTCGATGGCCAGCGCCTGTCCGAGGAAGAGGTGATCGCCAACACCATCGTCACCATGGTCGGCGGTCAGGAAACGACCACCAACCTGATCGGCAGCGGCATCCTGACCCTCACCCGCCAGCCCGACAAGCTGGCACAGCTGCGCGACAATCCCGACATTATCGAAACCGCGCTGGAGGAACTTCTGCGGTTCGAAACGCCCAGCCAGCACACCGCGCGCATCGCCCGCCACGATGTCGAACTGGGGGGGCAGACGATCCGCAAGGGCGATGCGGTGATGGCGATCATGGCGGCGGGCAATCGCGACCCGGACCGTTTCCCCGATCCCGACACGCTCGACCTGACCCGCACCGACAATCGTCACCTCGCATTCGGCTGGGCCGCGCATTTCTGCTTCGGCGCGGCGCTCGCGCGGATGGAGGGGCGCACCGCCTACACCGCGCTGCTCGGCCGGCTGGGCGACCTGCGCGTCACGGCGGACAAGCTCGAATGGCGTGCCAATTCCGGGTTGCGCGGCCTGGCGGAACTGCCGGTCGCGTTTCGGGAGATCGCGGCGTGAACGCGCATGTGGCGCTGAGCGACTCCAAGCGCGCGCTGCTCGAAAAGATGATGCGCGGCGGCGGCGCGGCGGCGGCCGCGAAGCCGCTCGCGATCCAGAAGCGCGATCCGGCGGCGACGATCCCGCTTTCCGCCGACCAGCGTCAGGTGTGGCTGCACGCCATCATGGCGCCGGACATGCCGCTCTATAACGAATCGATCACCATCCACCGGTTCGGCAGTTTCGACCGCGCGGCGATGGCGCGCGCGGTCAACGAAATCCTGCGCCGGCACGAGGCATGGCGCACCGGCTTCGTCGAACAGGACGGCGTCCTGATCCAGATGGTGCGCCCGCACCGCGACCTCGACCTCCCCTTCGACGATGTCAGCCACCTGCCCGAAGCCGAGCGCGACGCCGCCGCGCTGAAGATCGGCAGCGACGATGCGCGGCGTGCCATCGACCTGTCGGACGCGCCGCTGTTCCGCGCGCGGATCGTGAAGCTCGCCGACGACAATCACCGCCTCTATTTCACGCTGCACCACATCATCTTCGACGGCGTATCGATCTATCGCGTGATCGTCCCCGAACTGGCGGCACTCTATGAAGCCTTTGCCGCCGGGCGTGCCTCGCCGCTGCCGGATCCGACGCTGCAATATGGCGACTATACGCTGTGGCAGGCCGATTATCTTCAAACCCCGGCGATCCGCCGTCAGGTCGATTACTGGCGGGACACGCTCGCCGATGCTCCGCCCAAGCTCGAACTGACCGGCGATCGCGCAAAGCCCGCGCGCCCGACCCATGCCGGATCGATGGAAACCTTCCTCATCCCGCTCGACCTGATCGAGAAGGTGCAGGAGATGAGCCGGCGCGAGAGCGTCACCCCCTATATGACGCTGCTCGCCGCCTATCATGCGATGCTGCACCGCTATTCGGGGGAAGAGGACATCATCGTCGGCGGTGTCACCGATCTGCGGCGTCGCCCCGAGCTCGAGAATGTGGTCGGCTATTTCCTCAACACCATCGCGCTGCGGGCCAGGCCGACCGGCGACAAGCCGTTCCGCGCCTTTCTGTCTGAAGTGCGCGACAGCGTGCTGGGCGCGCTCGCCGCCAGCGAAGCGCCGTTCGACGAAGTGGTGCGCGCGCTCGACATCCGGCGCGAGCCGGGCGCCCATCCGCTGTTCAACTGCCTGTTTTCAATCGAACCCCCAGTCGATCCCTTTCCCGCAGGCTGGGACCTGACCCAGATGGACGTGGTGGTCGGCGGCGCGAAGTTTGACCTCTATCTCGAACTCGACGAGCGGCCCGACGGCATGCTCGGCCGCTTCCTCTATTCGACGGAGCTGTTCGACGCCGCCACGATCCGTCGGATGATCGGCCATTGGCTGACGATCATCGCCCGCATCGTCCAGGACCCGTCCACGCCTCTGCGCGACCTGCCACTGCTCGACCCGGTCGAGGAGGCGACGCTGGCGACCATGTGGAACCACACGGACGCGCCGGCGCCGGCCCTGCTCCCCGACGCCTTCCGCGCACAGGTCGTGGCGCATCCGGACGCGCCGGCGATCCGGTACGACGGCGCGACCACCAGCTATGCCGCGCTCGACGCCCGCGCCGATGCGATCGCCGCCGCGCTGCGCGCCGCCGGCCTGGACAAGGGGGACCTGGTCGGCGTCTGCCTCGACCGCACGCCCGATATGGTCGCGGCGCTGTTCGCGACGCACCGGATCGGCGCGGCCTATCTGCCGCTCGATCCCGATTTTCCCGCCGCGCGGCTCGACTATATCGTCGCCGATGCCGGCGCGGCGGCGCTGCTGACCGAGCACGCATTGGGCGACGTCCTGCCCGGCTGCACCCTGCCGCGCATCTTCGTCGATCAGGTCGGCCCCGTCGGCACGACCGTCGCATCGACGCCGACCGCGCCCGACGACCTTGCCTATGTCCTCTACACCTCCGGCTCGACCGGCAATCCCAAGGGGGTGGAGATCGATCAGGGCGCGCTCGCCAATCTGCTCGGCTCCTTTGCCCGCGAACCGGGGTTCGGCGCCGGCGATTCGCTGCTGGCGGTCACGACGCTCTCGTTCGACATCGCCGCGCTCGAACTCTTCCTGCCGCTCGTCGCGGGCGGTGAGCTGATCCTCGCCACGCGTGCCGTCGCGAAGGACCCCTATGCCCTGAGCGCGCTGATCGCCGAGGCGCGGCCGACCGTGATGCAGGCGACGCCTGCGACCTGGCGCGGACTGATCGAAACCGGCTGGACCGGGCTTCCCGGCCTGCGCATCCTGTGCGGGGGCGAAGCGCTGCCGCGCAGCCTTGCCGACCAGCTCATGCCGCGCTGCGCGGAGCTGTGGAACGTCTATGGCCCCACCGAAACCACGATCTGGTCGACGAGCGCCCGCGTCGAAGCGGGTGAAGGACCGGTCCCGATCGGCCGGCCGATCGCCAATACGTCGGTTCATGTCCTCGACGCGCATCACAATCGGATGCCGATCGGCCAGATCGGCGAATTGTGGATCGGCGGTGCGGGTCTCGCGCGCGGGTATCGCGGGCGCCCGGACCTGACCGAAGAGCGGTTCGTCACCATCGGCGGCGCACGTCTCTACCGCACCGGCGACCTTGCGAAATGGACGCCCGCCGGCGCGCTGATGTGCCTCGGCCGGACCGACAATGACGAGAAGATTCGCGGCTATCGCGTCGCGGTGGAGGAGATCGAGGGCGCGCTCGCCCGCCATCCCGACATCGCCGCCGCTGCGGTGCGCAGCTGGCCCGATGCATCGGGCGAGCGATCGCTGGCCGCCTATCTTGTTCCGCATGGCGAGATGCCGGGCCGCGCCGCGCTGCGCATGCACCTTGCCGCCAGCCTCCCCGACTACATGATCCCCGCGCATTTCGAGTCGCTGGCACAGCTGCCGATGACGCCCAACCGCAAGGTCGATCGCAAGGCGCTGCCGCGGCCGGGTGGCACCGCCGCTGCCGATCTGACTCCGCCACGGGGCGAGGACGAAGCGCGTCTCGCCACGATCTGGTGCGACCTGCTGCGTATCGAGCGGATCGGGCGGGACGACAATTTCTTCGAACTTGGCGGACATTCGCTGCTCGTCGCCAAACTGCTGGTCGCGATCGACCGCGAATGGGGCCGGCGGATCGGCATGGCGGAGATCTTTCGCGCGCCGACGCTGCGCGCGCTCGCCGCGCAGATCGCCGGTGGCGGGGCGAGCGACCTGCATGCCTTCGTCCCGATCCAGCCGGACGGAGACGGCATCCCGATGATCTGGCTCGACGGCGGTCCGCGCTTTCAGGCGCTGGCCCAGCGGCTGGGCGGCGACCGCCCCTTTTACGGACTTCAGCTCGGCCCGATCCTCGAGGCGATACTGACGCCCGACACCCGGTTCGAGGAGATCGCCGCCGCCGTCGTCGCGATCATCCGGCGCAATCGGCCGCGCGGCCCCTATCTGCTCGGCGGATGGTGTACCAACGGCATCCTCGCCTATGAGGTCGCGCGGCAGTTGCGTGCCGCCGGCGAAGACGTGCCGCTGCTGGCACTCGGCCATTCGATCAATCCGGTCTCCTTTCTGGCGATCACGCCCGCGCGGATGCGCATCGCTAAGGCGCGCTATCATCTCGCCATGTGGAACCGCCTGCCCCTGGCGCAGCGCCTCACCTATGCGATGGACCGGGCGCGCGGGGTGATGGAGGATGTCGGCGCGCCCGAAGCGACGCACGACAATCCCAATTTCGAGCGCGTCACGCGCGGCCTCGAGCGTGCCGCCTATGGCTATGTCCCCGGCCCCTATGACGGTGCGCTCGCGCTGTTTCAGCCCGCCGACCGGCTGAGCGTCCTCGACACCGCACCGGGCTGGCGTCCGCTCGCCCATGGCGCGTTCGAGGTCCACGATATCCCCGGCACGCATGACGATCTGGTCGATCCACCGCATGTCGATGTCTTTGCCGCGCGGATGCGCGAGGCGATCGATCGCGCGATCGATCCCGCACGCGTCGTGGCCGCCGCCGCGTGAACGCCCCCGCACGGATCAACCGCGCGGCCGTCGAAACCGTGCTGCTCGACCTGCGGGCCGAACCGCATCTGGTGAGCCGTTGGCACGCGATGATCGGCCGCGACGAACGCGCCCATGCCGCCCGGATCCGCGACCCGCGCGCGCGCGATCGCTTTATCGCCCGCCGCGCGCGCCTGCGCGAAACGCTCGCCGTGCGGCTCGGCCAGGCGCCGGAGGAGGTGCGGATCGAACCCGATCCGAACGGAAAGCTCGTCCTGCCCGATGCGCCGTGGCTGCACTTCAACCTGTCCAGTTCGCACCATCTGGCGCTCGTCGCGCTCGCCGACGTGCCGGTCGGCTGCGACATTGAATTTCGCGACGGCGCGCTGGCCTGTCCAAAGGTCGCCGAACGCCTGTTCTCCGCGCGTGAGGTGGATGAACTGCGCGCGCTGCGACCCGACCAGTGGGCGACCGGATTCTACAATGTCTGGACCCGGAAGGAGGCGTATGTGAAGGCGCTCGGCCTTGGCCTGTCCTATCCGCTCGACCGGTTCGACGTGACCGTGACGCCCGGCGCGCCGGCCGCGATCACGCGCGGTGGCGAGGGGTGGCGGTTGCTGTCGTTTCAGCCGGCGCCGGACTTTCAGGCGGCGGTCGCGATCGGTTGAACCCGCGGCGCCGGCTGGCGGCCCCGCACGACCGCGACCGCTTCGCTCAACACGTCGCCGGCAAAGGCCGCGAGCCATCCGAAATAGGCGATCCCGCCGACGCTGACCAGCCACGCCAGGTGCAGCGGCGCGGAGGGCAGCGCGACGAACCGGTCGGCCAGCATCACGATGCCGCCCATCGCCAGCGCCGCCAGTACCACCGGCTCCAGCGTGCGGGCGAGCAGCGAGGCGCGCAGGCCGATCACCGGCAGCGCGCGCCAGGCGGTGATCGCCAGCAGCGCGGCATAGGCGGCGATCCACGAGGCGGCGAGGCCTGCCACGCCCCAGACGAGGCCGACCGCGAAACAGGCGGGCAACAGCATCGCGCCGATCATGCCCGTCTTTGCCGCGATGCCCGGACGCCCCATCGCGCCGCATGCGGGCGCGAACAGCACCTGCAACGTCATCGCCGGCATCGCGATCGCGACCAGGCGGACGATCGGCCCCGCCGCGATCCATTTGGGTCCCAATACCGTCGCCACGACCGGCTCCGCCGCGACCGCCAGCCCGACATAAAAGGGCATGGCGACCAGCATCACCATCCGCGCGGACCGGGCAAACCCCATCGCGACCGCATCCCGGTCATCCTGCATCCGCGCATAGACCGAAAAGGCGACATCGTTGATCGCCGGCACGAATTTCGAAACCAGGATCTGGGTCAGGAACAGCGCGGTGGTATATAGGCCCAGCGTCGTGGGGCTGAGCACACGCCCGGCCAGAAACACGTCGGCCTGGCTCTGCACCACCCAGAAAAACTGTCCCGCCGCCATCAGCCCGCCGAATTTCGCCAGCGCGCCAGCGCCGCGAAAATCGAACAGCGGGCGATAATGGTGGCCCGAAATGCGCGTCATCCCGATCGCCCGCGTCGTGAACAGCACGGCGGGGGCAAGGATCAGCGTCCAGACCCCCAGCCCGGCGAACGCGCCGGCAAGCGCCGCGAGCGCTCCGGTGATCGACGACAGGAAATAGACCTTTGCCTGCGGCTTGAAATCGATCGCGCGCGCCAGCAGGGCATAGGGGAAAGCCACGAAGGGCGTCGTGAAATAGAGGAACGCCTGCACGCGCAGCAGATCCGCGACGATCGGCTGGCGGAAATAGGCGGCGACCAGCGGCGCCATCAGGAACTGGAGCAGGCCCAACCCGAAATTGAGCGCGATCAACATGCCATAGAGTTGCCGGATCGACCGTTCGTCAGCCTCCGGCTTCTGGATCAGCCCGCTCGCCAGTCCCGCGCCGTTCAGCATGTTGAGCACGGTCAGCACCACCTGCGTCATCGCGAACAGGCCGTAATCGTGCGGATCGAGGATGCGGATGACGAGGAACGTCGCGCCCCAGGTGATGACCTGTCCGGCGATCTGCGCGCCCGAACGCCAGATCACCGCCTGCCGCGCGAGCGCGAAGGCGGTGGACGGCTTTTCCGACGGCATCGAACCCTCACGCGACATGGACCGCATATCGCGCGACGGCGATTAAGGGCGCGTAAACCGAACAACGTCGCGCAACCGGCCGCTGGACGATGGGCGCGGCGCACGGCATGGCGTGCGCGAATCGAGGAAGGGACGCAATGACGCCGTTCACATTCACGCCGCGAAGCCCGCACGAATCCCACCGGGTGGCCACCACGCTCGAACTGATGTTCGACCTGGCGAGCGTGATCGCCATCGCCGCCGCCGCTGCCGGGCTGCACCATGCGGTCGCCGCCAATCACGCACTCGACGCCTTCCCCGCCTTTCTCGGCGCGTTCTTCATGATCTGGTGGAGCTGGATGAACTACACCTGGTTCGCCTCCGCCTATGATGACGGCTCGGCCGGATTCCATATCCTGTCGCTGATGGCGATGTTCGGCGCGCTGGCGATTGCCGCCGGGATACCGGCGGTGTTCGCCGGACAGCCGATCTATCTCTCGCTGCTGGGATTCGTCATCATGCGGGTGGCGATGGCGCTGCTGTGGTTCGGCGCGGCGGCGGGCGACCCGGCCCATCGGCGGACCGCGACGACCTATGGCATCGGCATCATCGCGATGCAGGCCTATTGGATCGCGCTGGTGTTGGCAATCGGCCCACAATCGCCCCTCTATACCCCGCTGTTCGTCGCGGGAATCGCTGGCGAGCTGTCGGTTCCGGCGATCGCGGAATTCCGCCACGGCGCGACCAGCTGGCATCGCCACCACATCATCGAACGATATGGCCTGCTCAACATCATCGTGCTGGGCGAATCGTTCCTGGCGGTCGTCGCGATGCTGGCGCGCGACGATCGCGGAACGCTGGCGAGCGGCCACGGCATCCTGTCGGCGGTCACGGCGGCGGCGATCGCCTTTTCGATGTGGGGCGTCTATTTCACCCGGGACGCGCATCTGGAGGATGATCGGCTGCCCCGCGCGCTGCTGTGGGGCTATGGCCATTTCGCGATCTTCGCGGCGGGCGCGGCAACCGGCGCCGGCTTCGCCGTGTTTCATGAGGTCGCGACCGGCCATGCGGAGGCCGGCTACCGCACGGCCAGCCTGGCCATCGCGATCCCGATCGCCATCTATATGGCGGGGCTGTGGCTGGTGCGCGACCGGTTCTGCCTGAACGGGTGGCCCCGCTGGATCCTGCCGATCGCGGCGGTCGCGCTCCTGCTGGTGCCGCTGGTGACTGCGGAGGCGTTGCCCGAACTTGCCGTCATCGCGGTCGTCACGGCATTCCTTCGCCGTCGGGCGGGCGCCGCCGCCTAGGGCCGGTCGCCCGGCCCGCAATTCTTTTCGAGCAATTCCTCGCGCACATGCACCGCGCGCAGCGACAGGCGAACCTCATAGAGAAAGGCGATCAGCCCGGACGTCAGCATCAGCATCGACGCGATGAACGCCACCGCCACCACCGCGCCGATATCGAGATGCACCAGCTCGGCGCCGAACAGCAATGCGACGACCAGGCAGATCGCGATCGCGCTGGCCACGCACAGCCAGATCGCGGTGTTGATCACCGACAGCCGCTGGTCGATCAGCCGCAATTCCCATACGTGCCGGTCATGCTCGGCCCCGGTCGATACCGGGTGCAGTTTTTCGATCGTGCGCGCGCGATCCACCACGCGCGCCATGCGCCCGACCAGCACGTTGAGCATCCCCGCGATCCCCGCGAGCAGGAATACGGGCGCGATCGCGACCTGAATCGTCGCCGCGACGGTGGAGAGTATCGGAAGCTGCATGCCGCTGCTTCTATTCCGGCGCGCCGCGGTCGCCAAGCGCCTCCACCGCTTGGTAACCGATCCGCGTTATCGCCGGTGCGATGACCAGGCCGATGCCCCTCGCCGACTTCACCCGCCTACCGCCCGCACTGGTGGCGACCGGCGCGGAAGGGCTGTCGGCCGCGCTCGATCAGGTCGCCGATCGTGGCGATCCTACCCGCCGATTCCTGCGCTATGGCTGGTTCGCCGCCGCGCTCGGCGCCTATGGCGGCGCGGCACGGACGCTCGTCGTCGCCCGCGAAGGCATTCCGGTGCTGGCGCTGCCGCTGGTAGCCACAGGGCCGTCATGGCTGGGCGTGGTGAGCGTTCCGGGATCCTATTGGCCGTTTCGCAGCTTTCCGGTCGCGATCGACGCGGGAGGCGACGCGTTCGACTTGCTGCTCGACCAGCTGGGCAACGATGTTCGCGCGCTGCGAATCGGCCCGGTTCCGGACGGCGATCCGGCGCTGGAGGGATTGCGCGCCGCCGCATCGGCGCGCGGATGGACGGCGATCGACCGTTTCATCGGCGAGGTGCTGCTGCTCGACATGGCCGCGCTTCGGGCGGATGGCGGATGGCCACGCAATTCGACGCTGCGCAAGAACCGGTTTCACGAAAAGCACCTCGCCGCGCACGGGACGCTCGACTGGGGATTCATCGGCGGGGGCGAATGGAACGACGCCGCGTTCGACGCGCTCGCCGCGATCGAGGAGCGGAGCTGGATCGCCGCGCGCACCGACGGCCGCGACGCGAAGTTCACCCGCACCGGCCATGGCGCGTTCTGGCGCGCCGCCGCGAGCGACCCGGCGATCGCGCGAATGCTGTGGGCCGCCATCCTGCGGATCGACGGAGCGCCCGTGGCCTTTTCGTTCGACGTCAACGCCGGGCCGCTCAAATATGCGGTCGCGAACAGCTATGACCCGGCATATGCAAAGCATTCGCCGGGCAAGCTGCTCTATTACCGCAATCTGGTTCGCGCGCTGGCCGACGGAATGACCCATGTCGATTGGGGCATCGGCGACAGCGGATACAAACGCGTGATCGGCGCGCAGGAAGGCCCGATGATGCGCGACTGGCTGTTCGTTCGGCCCGGCGCCCCGTCCCTGGCGGCACGCGCCCTGCAAGGCTGGTGGCGGCGCAGCGGAAACCCGCCGGCCTGACGGGCGTCACACCCGCAGATAGCGGAAATACCAGACCTCATGCCCCTGCCGCCGCGCCTTGCGCTCGTAGCGGGTTTCGGGCCAGTCGGCCGGACGCGCCAGGAAATCGGCCGCGCTCGACGCCTGCCATTCGAAATCGCGGCGCTGGTTCATCACCATCATCGACCAGCGGCAATAGGTAGGATCGTCGGTTCCCAGGCGAAACTCGCATCCCGGCTTCAGCTTCGCCGCGATCAGGTCGAGCGGGCCGTGGTTGACCATCCGCCGCTTGGCATGACGCGCCTTGGGCCAGGGATCGGGATGCAACAGATAGACGCGCGACAGGCTGCCGTCGGGAAGCCGTTCGACGACGTCGAGCGCGTCTCCCATATGGAGGCGGACATTGTCGAGCGCGCCGTCGCGCACATGGCCGAGCGCCCCGACCACGCCGTTCAGGAACGGCTCGCACCCGATGAAACCGCTGTCCGGCCGCATCGCGGCCTGACCGGCGAGATGTTCGCCCGCGCCGAACCCGATTTCCAGTTCCAGCGGGCGATCGTCGCCGAACAGCGTTCGCGCGTCGAGCGGACCGGTTTCCGGCACCGCGACGCGGGGCAGCATCTCGTCGAGCAGCGCCGCCTGTCCGGCACGCAACTTGTGGCCCTTGGCACGGCCATAGAGGCGGCGGATCTTGCTGGGATCGGTCATCGGGCGCGCTCTAGGCGGCGCGCCGGTGGACGGCAAGCGGCCGGTCAGGCCGGGATCGGCTCGGCCGGTTCGGTTTCACGGATCCAGCCGCCGCCCAGCACCCGCTCGCCCGCATAGAGCACCGCCGCCTGGCCCGGCGCCACGCCATATTCGGGCATGTCGAACACCACCCGGTCGCCCTCCAGCCGTGCCGGGGCAGGCCTGGCCATCGACCGCACCTTCGCGGTCATCGGCCCGTCATGGCCGCCGCCGATCCAGTTCAGCCCGCCGATCCGCGCGGCCCGCACCGCGAGCGCCGATTTCGGGCCGACCACCACCTCGCGCCGTTCGGGATCGAGCCGGACGACATATAGCGGCTCCGGGCTGCCGCCGATCTCCAGCCCGCGACGCTGGCCGACCGTGAAATGGATCAGCCCCTTGTGCGCGCCCAGCCGGTTGCCGGCCTGATCGACGATCGCTCCCGCCGTGTCCGCATCCGGGCGCAGCCTGCGCACCAGCCCGGCATAATCGCGGTCGGGGACGAAGCAGATATCCTGGCTGTCGGGCTTGGCCGCGACGCCCAGCCCCAGTTCGGCGGCGATCTCGCGCACCTGTGCCTTTGGCATGCCGCCCAGCGGAAAGCGCAGATAATCCAGCTGCGCCGTCGTCGTCGCGAACAGGAAATAGCTCTGGTCGCGCGCGGGATCGGCGCCCTTGTGCAATTCGGGTCCCTCCGGCCCGACGACCCGCTGCACATAATGTCCGGTGGCCAGGCAATCCGCACCCAGATCGCGGGCCAGCGCGAACAGATCGGTGAATTTCGGCCCCATATTGCACTTCACACAGGGAATCGGGGTCCGCCCGGCAAGATATTCGTCGGCGAAATCGTCGATCACCGTTTCGCGAAAGCTGCTCGCATGGTCGAACACATAATGGGCGATGCCCAGCCGGTCGCACACCGCGCGCGCGTCGCGGATATCGCGACCGGCGCAGCAGCTGCCCGCACGCCCGACCGCCTCGCCATGATCGTAGAGCTGAAGCGTCACGCCGATCGTCTCCGCCCCGGTCCGTGCGGCAAGCGCGGCCACGACCGAACTGTCGACGCCGCCCGACATGGCGACGACGATCCGGCGCGCCTTTAGCGGCGGCGCGATCTGGAAATCGGCGGACTGCATCGGCGGCGACATAGGCGCGCATGGGGGCCGATGCAAAATTTCCATCCATTTACCGGCCTTTCAGCCTTCGCCGCTACCCAAAGCGGATGAATTTGACTCAAGGTGAGTGGCGTAGGTGGACCTGAGCTTTCGATTCGAGCGTGATCTGACCGCGTTGCGCGGCCCCGGACAGGGGTGGGCGGTCACCGCGATTCCGACCGAACTCGCCGTCCTGATGGTGGGCGTCGCCGCGCGACAGGCGGCCAGCCCGACCGCGCGCCTGCAAGCCGGAATCGCCGGCGCGCTGCCCGTCACGACGCTGTTCGCGCCGGCGCACGGCGCGTTCAACCGTGCGGTCGAACGCGCGCTAACCGGCTGGAAAGACCGATGAAGGCGCCGTTTACCGTGCCGCTTAGCCGATGCTCAAGCCGGGGCCGGTACGGTCGTTTTGGAATGAAGACGGGGACCCCCCGCCCTGATCGAGGTAGCTGATGATTGAAAACCAGAAGATCCGCCCGGCCAAAGTGATCGGACCGCTTGGCGAGCCGCTGACGCTCGACAGCCTGCCGCCGCCCGATACGACGCGCTGGGTCGTCCGCCGCAAGGCGGAGGTCGTCGCGGCGGTCAATGGAGGCCTGCTGAGCGTCGATGAGGTCTGCGAACGCTACCGGCTGACCGTCGAGGAATTTGCCGGCTGGCAACGGGCGATCGATCGGTCGGGCATGCCCGGCCTGCGCGTGACGCGGATCCAGCATTATCGCTCGCTCTACGAACGACAGCAGAAATACTGATCGCCGGCCCCTTCCCCGGGCGACGTCCCCCTATCCGCCCGCGCCTCGAAACGCGGGCGGAACCATTTCGGGGGTTCGCGAGTCTTTCGCTGCAATCCCCCGTCGCGATCGGCGGGTGGCCAAGGTGGAGGAAGACAATGGTTGGATTTATTCTTTGGCTGGTGATTGGCGGCGTGATCGGCTGGCTCGCGAGCATCGTGATGCGCACCGATGCGCAGCAGGGCATCCTGCTCAACATCGTCGTCGGTATCGTCGGCGCGTTCATCGGCGGCCTGCTGTTCGGCGGCTCGATCAACGGTGGCGCGATCACGGTGATGACCTTCGTCACCTCGCTGGTCGGCGCGATCATCCTGCTCGCGATCGTCAATCTGGTGCGTCGCGGCGCGGTGCGCTGATCCAAGCCCGCACCCATCGATCATGGGGCCGTCCCGTTGGGGCGGCCCCATTTTCATGTCGGCCTATCGCAGCAGAAAGCGGACGCGCACGCTCACCCGCACCTCCTGTTCGCCGGCCGCGACCGGGGTCGGCGCCTTCGCTTCCATCCGTGCCATCATCCGCACCGGCGCGGATCCGCCCGATCCGCCCGATTCGCTCAGCGACACGATCCGCTCGACCCGCATGCCCAGCGCCCGCGCGTACAGATCGGCGCGCGCCCGCGCACGCTTGACCGCATCGACGCGCGCCGCGTCCTGCGCCGTCTCGATCGCATCGATCGACAGGTCCGGCCCGTTGATCTGGTTCGCCCCCTGCGCGACCAGCGCGTCGAGGATCGCGCCGCTCGTGGCGATATCGCGAAACGTTACCGATACCGTGTTGCTCGCCTGATAGCCGGTGATCACGGGCGGCGCGTTCTCGGCATAGCGATATTGCGGGTTGAGCGTGATCGAGGCGGTCTGGATGTCGCGGTCCGCGATTCCCGCAGCCTTCAGCGCGGCGAGCACCCGGGTCATCTGCTGCGCATTCGCGGCGAGCGCGGTGGCCGCGGTTTCGCCCTGCGTCACCACCCCGGCGCGGATCGTGGCGATATCAGGGATGCGAGTCGCCACCCCTTCGGCGACGACATCGACCAGCGTGCCGTCGGGCGCGAGCGATGGCGGCGCTGCCTGCGCATGAGCGACCAGAGGCGCGGCAAGCGCCAGCGCGGCGAGGGATGTGAAACGGTTCACGTCGGGCGTCCTTTCAACTTGTGTCCCGCCCCCTGTATCGGCGAGCGGGACAATCCAAGCTGAACGAACGCCCGGTCGGAACGATCAGGCCCGGCGCGTCATGACCAGGCGATACAGCGCCAGCAGCACGACCGCGCCCAGCGTCGCCGCGCCATAATTCTGGAACGTCCCCTCCAGCACCACGCCCGACGATTGCGCGACGAATCCGGCGAGCAGAGCGCCCGCGATGCCGATCAGGATCGTCACGATGATGCCGCCGGGATCCTTGCCCGGCATGATGAGCTTGCCGAGCACGCCGGCGACCAGGCCGATAAGGATCCAACCAAGAATACCTTCGGGCATGTCTTCCTCCTGTATTGCGGCCCCGCCCCACCGGGAACCTGCCCGCAGCTTGCAACAAGCCGCGACGCGCTGCAAACCCTGTTTCCGCGCGTCGCGACCCGCGCGGCTCCCCTTGCGGAACAAGACGAAAACGGGCATCCCGCGCGCCGGTTGCGATCGGCTCTTGAGGCCGGTGACTTATTTCGATAATACAGCGCGACAGGGAAGGCTCTGGACGGTCGCAACGACCGCAACGGGATGGGGTCGCGCATGAATTATGAGGCGGGAATGTTGGGAAGAGACGATCGGCCGGCACTGACCGGCGACGTGGAAGTGCGGTCGCGACGGCGGTGGTGGATCATCGGCGCGCTTGTCGCGCTGGTCGTGATCGTCGGGGCGTGGTTCGCCTTTGCCGGCGGCGGCGACAAGAAGGCTGCGGCCGGCCCCGCCGATGCCGCCGCCAAGGGCGCCGGGCGCCAGCTGCCGACCGTTACCGTTGCGGTGCCTGGCCGGCAGACGATCCAGAAGGTCGTCAGCGGCACCGGCTCGCTCGCCGCGCGCCGGGAAATGCCCGTGGGCGTCGCAGGCGAGGGCGGCATGGTGACGCGCGTGCTGGTCGAACCGGGCCAGTGGGTCGGCGCCGGGCAGGTGCTGGCCACCATCGACCGGTCGGTACAGTCGCAGACCGCCCAGTCGCAGGCGGCAAGCATCCGCGTCGCGCAGGCCGATCTCGACCTTGCCCAGGCCGAACTCGATCGTGCGCAGCAGCTGGTCGGCCGCGGATTCATCTCCAAGGCGGATATCGATCGCAAGACCGCGACTCGCGATGCGGCGGCGGCGCGCGTGCGTGTCGCGCGGGCGCAGCTGTCGGAAACCCAGGCTCGCAACCGCCGACTCGACATCCGCGCGCCCGCCGCCGGGCTGGTGCTGACGCGCCAGATCGAACCGGGCCAGATCATCAGCGCCGGCACCGGCACGCTGTTCCGGATCGCGATGGGCGGCCAGATGGAATTGCGCACGCAGCTGAGCGAAGCCGATTTGCAGACCATCCCCGTCGGCGCGCGCGCCGAGGTGACGCCGGTCGGCACCGAACAGGTGTTCAAGGGCGAGGTGTGGCAGGTCTCTCCCGTCATCGATCCGCAGACACGGCAGGGGATCGCCCGCATCTCGCTGAGCTATGACAAGGCGCTGCGGCCCGGCGGCTTCGCGTCCGCGCAGATCTACGCGGGCGGCTCGGTCGCCCCGCTGCTTCCGCAATCGGCGATCCAGAGCGATTCGAAGGGCAATTTCGTCTATGTGCTGAACGCGAAGAACGAAACCGTGCGCCGCGCGATCACCACCGGCGAAGTGTCGGATGCCGGCGTCGCGATCGTCAGCGGTCTCGACGGAACCGAACGCGTGGTGCTGACCGCGGGCGCGTTCCTCAACCCGGGTCAGCAGGTCATTCCCAACCTCACGACGCTGAAGCGGTAAGGATTAGGGTCATGGGCTTCCGCAACATCTCCGCCTGGTCGATCCGGAACCCGGTTCCGCCGATCGTGCTGTTCATCGCACTGACGATCGCCGGCATCGTCAGCTTCATGCGGATGGACGTGAACAACGATCCGGACATCGATTTCCCCGTCGCGATCGTCGTCATCAGCCAGCCGGGCGCGGCCCCGACCGAACTCGAGACCCAGGTGACGCAGCGGGTCGAATCCGCGGTACGCGCGCTCCAGGGGATCGATCAGATCAGCTCGACCGTGCAGGAAGGCAGCTCGCAGACCGTCATCCAGCTCGACATCGGCACCCCGATCGACCGCGCGGTGCAGGACGTGCGCGAGGCGGTGAACCAGATTCGCAGCCAGCTGCCCGACGGCATCCTCGAGCCGCAGGTGTTTCGCGCCAACACCACCGACAACGACATCGCCAGCTTCACCGCGATCGGCACCGACATGACGATCGAGGACCTGTCCTGGTATGTCGATAACAGCGTCGCAAAGGAATTGCTGTCGGTTCCCGGCCTGACCGCGGTCGATCGCGTCGGCGGTGTCGATCGTGAGATCCGCGTGATCCTCGATCCCGCCAAGGTCCAGTCCTATGGCCTCACCGCGACCCAGGTGAACCAGCAGTTGCGGCAGGTGAACCTGAACGCGGCCGGCGGTCGTGCGGAGATTTCCGGCACCGAGCAGTCGGTCCGTGTGCTGGGCAACGCGGCCAACGCCTATCAGCTGGGGCAGACCCAGATCGCGATCGGCGGCGGGCGCACCGTCCGGCTCGCCGACATCGCCCAGGTCCGCGATCTCTACGCCGAACAGCGCAGTTCCGCGCAATGGAACGGCCAGCAGGTGCTCGCCTTCGACATCAAGCGCGGCAAGGGCGCGTCGGACGTGGCGGTGTTCCACGCCGCCGAACAGAAGCTGAAGGAGTTGCAGAAGCGCAATCCCAAGGTGCGGTTCGAGGTGCTGTTCAACCAGACCGAATATGCCGAATCGCAATATGAATCGGCGCTCCACGCCCTGCTCGAAGGCGCGGCGCTCGCGGTCATCGTCGTGTTCCTGTTCCTGCGCGACTGGCGGGCGACGTTCATCTCCGCGCTCGCCATTCCCCTTTCGGCGGTTCCCACCTTCTTCTTCATGGAGCTGCTGGGATTCGACCTGAACCAGATGACGCTGCTCGCGCTCAGTCTGGTCGCCGGCGTGCTGGTCGATGATGCGATCGTGGAGATCGAGAATATCGTCCGGCACATGCGCATGGGCAAGACCGCCTATCAGGCGTCGATCGACGCCGCCGACGAAATCGGCGTGGCGGTGGTCGCCACCACCATGTCGATCGTCGCGGTGTTCCTGCCGGTCGGCCTGATGCCGGGCATTTCGGGCCAGTTCTTCAAGAATTTCGGCCTGACCGTGGTCGCCGCGGTGCTGATGAGCCTGGCCGTCGCGCGCCTGCTGACCCCGATGATCGCCGCCTATTTCCTGAAGGCGAAGGGCCATGCCACCCATGGCGAAGGCTGGATGATGGACCAGTATATGAAGGTCCTCAACTGGACGCTGCGCCATCGCTGGTCAGCGGTCGTCGGCGGGATCGCCGCGCTCGCGCTCACCGTCATGTGCTTCATGTCGCTGCCGATGACCTTCCAGCCCAATCTGGACGAGGACAATGTCACCGCGAACATCGAAATGGTGCCGGGTACGACGCTCCAGCAGACCCAGGCGGTGGTCGATCGCGTGCGCAATATCCTGGCGAAGGAAGACGCGGTCGCCAATGTCTATACCCGCGCATTCGTCGGCAACGGGCGGGTCACCGCGATCCTGAAGCCGGATCGCACGATCAAGAGCGACGCGTTCCAGCGCAAGCTGACCCCGGTCCTGTCGAAGATCCCCGACGCCCGCGTGTCGTTCCGCAACCAGCAGGGCTGGGGCGGTTCGGGCCGCGCGCTCACCATCACGCTGGGCGGTGAGGATCCGGTACTGCTGCAACGCACGGCGCAGAAGATCGTCGAGGAGATGGAGGGGCTCAAGACCGTCGTCGCGCCGCGCATCTCGGGCGACCTCAAGCGGCCGGAAATCGTCATCCGTCCGCGCATGGACCTTGCCGCCAATCTGGGGGTGACCACTGCCGCGCTGTCGAGCGCGATCCGCATCGCGACGCTGGGCGACATCGATCAGAACAGCGCCCGCTTCTCGCTGTCGGACCGGCAGATCCCGATCCGCGTCGCGCTGGATCAGGATGCGCGCGCGCGCCTCTCCACGATCCAGAACCTGCCGGTGCAGACCCAGTCGGGCGGTTCGGTGCCGCTCAGCCTGGTGGCCGATATCGGGTTCGGCGCGGGTCCCACGCGGATCGACCGCATCAACAAGCAGCGCCGCGTGATGATCGGCGCCGACCTCGCCCCCGGCGTGGTCAGCAGCGATGCCATGAAGCAGATCAAGCAGCTGCCCGCGATGAAGAACCTGCCGATGGGCGTCGGCGAGCTCGAGGTCGGCCAGGCCAAATGGCAGGCGGAGATGGTCCAGAATTTCATCGTCGCGGTGATTTCGGGCATCTTCCTCGTCTTCGCGGTGCTGGTGCTGCTCTATCGCCGCTTCGTGTCGCCGCTGGTCAACATGGGGTCGCTGCTGCTGGCGCCACTCGGCGGGCTGCTCGCGCTGATGGTGACGGGCAACCCGATCTCGATGCCGGTCTTCATCGGTATCCTGATGCTGCTCGGCATCGTCGCGAAGAACTCGATCCTGCTGATCGACTTCGCGCTCGAGGAGATGGAGAAGGGCGTCGACAAGATCACCGCGATCGCCGATGCGGGGCATAAGCGGGCGCAACCGATCGTGATGACGACGGTGGCGATGGTCGCCGGCATGGTCCCCACCGCCTTCGCCCTGTCCGGCGATTCGGCCTGGCGGTCACCGATGGGGATCACCGTCATCGGCGGGCTGATCCTGTCGACCGCGCTGACCCTGGTGATCGTTCCGGCCAGCTTCAGCCTGGCGATCGGGGTCGAAAAATGGATGGGTCCGCGCCTGCGGCGGCGCCTGCTCACCTATACGCCGGGCGACGAACATGGGCCGCAGGGCGAGGTGATCGAGCATCAGCCGGGCGGCCGGATCGGCCATCGCGGCGGGGAAGGTCCGCAGCCTGCGGAATAAGGGGTTGAACCAAAGCGTGGCGCGCGGATTGTTACGGACATGAATCCGTCGATCCGCGCGCTTCGTTTTGGGGACAGCCCGCCCGGCCTGCGCCGGATGCGGGTGATCGCCACCGGATTGCTGGTGGCAATGGCCGGCATCTATGTCGTCGCCGGCCGCTACGTTCCACTTTACCCCGCCGCCGGCTTCGTCCGCGCCTTTGCCGAAGCGGCGATGGTGGGCGGTCTGGCGGACTGGTTCGCGGTGACGGCGCTGTTCCGCCATCCGCTCGGCCTGCCGATTCCGCACACCGCGATCATCCCGCGCAACAAGGATCGCATCGCCACCGCGCTCGCCAATTTCCTGCGCGACAATTTCCTCATTCCGCGCGTGGTGGCGCGGCGGATGCGTGGCCTCGACATTGCCGGTGCCGCCGGCAAATGGCTCGCCCAGCCGCCCGAAAGCTCCGGGCGGCTGCGGCGCGGTGCCTCGCGCATGGCGGCCAGCCTGCTCGAATCGCTCGACCGGGAGCAACTGGGCGGCATGATCCGGGGCGCGGTGGCCTCACGCATCCGCCAGACCGATGTCGCGCCGCTGATGGGGCAGGCACTGGGCGCCGCGATCGCCCAGGATCGCCATGCGCCGCTGCTCGACGGGATGCTGCGCTGGCTCGCCAAGATCATCGACCAGAACGAGGCGCTGATCCGCAAGATGGTGCATGAACGCGCCGGCGCGATCATGCGCTGGACCGGGCTGGACGAAACGCTGGCCAACGCGATCATCGACGGCCTCTACAAGCTGGTCGCCGACGTCGCGGAGGATCCGGGCCACCCGCTGCGCGCCAAGGTGGAGGAGGGGCTGGAGAAGCTCGCCTTCGACCTTCAGTTCGACATCCCCACGCGGATGAAGGTCGAGGCGTTCAAGGCCGATCTGCTCGACAATCCGGCGCTGGCGCGATGGATCGACGGCATGTGGGAACAGGCACGGGCGGCGATGCTGCGCGTCGCCCGCAATCCCGACGCGGCACTGACCGGCAAGCTGGGCGAGGCGCTGCGCGAACTGGGCGCCACCTTGCAGAGCGATCCGCGCCTCGCCCATATGATCAACCGCTTCGTCCGCCGCGCCGCCGTCGGCACTGCGGCGGATTATGGCGACGGTATCGTACGCCTCGTTTCCGATACCGTGCGCGGCTGGGATGCGCATACGCTGACCGGCCGTCTGGAGAATGCGGTCGGCCAGGATCTGCAATATATCCGCATCAACGGGACGCTGGTCGGGGGCCTTGTCGGCCTGGGCATCCACACGCTGCACGTCCTGGTCTGACCGACCGCCTCGCGGCGCGGACGGGCGATCACACCACCGGACGCGGTCATCAGGCCGCGCTCATCGTTCCCAGTCAAGGATCGTCCATCCGCGCGATGCCGCCATCGCCCGAAGCGGGCCGTGCGCATTGACCGCGAACGGTTCGTCCGCCCATTCGAGCACCGGCGCGTCGGAGACATGGTCGCTGTAGAAGCGGATGCGCGCATCGTGCCGCGCGATACCCTCGGTCGCCATCCACGCCTCGATCAGGCGCAGCTTGGCCGGCCCGTAGCAATTTTCGCCATCGATGCCGGACAGGACGGCGCCATCGGCATCGTGCAGGGCGGCGGTCGCGACGACGTCATCGATGCCGAACCGGTTCGCGATCGCCCGCGCATAATAGCCATGGCTGGCGGTCGCCAGAACCGGCCGCCAACCCGCCGCGCGATCCGCCGCGATCCGCGCCCGCGCGTCCGCGAAGACATTGTCCCGCGCCACGCTGTCCGCGAATGCTTCGGCAACCTTGTCGAGGTCGGCGACGGGAATCGTGCGGCCGAGCATCAGCCGGTGGGTTACCTCCTTCAGCTTCGCGCGATCGATCGCCTTTGCCAGATAGGCGAGCGACGCCAGCCCCGCGAACGGCAGCAGCGCGAGCCGCCATGGCGCCCGCACCCGTGCCGCATGGATCAGAAAGGGCGTCCATGTCGCCTTGCGCGTGATCGTCCGGTCCATGTCGTAAATGGCGAGGTGGCGCATCGTCGCTCCGCAAAAATGTCCAAATTCTGTCGCTTCGCGAAACATCTGTAGAGACGGACGCTTGCCGATCCAGTCCGAATGAACGATGGATGTGCGCGATGAGCGCGCCAGCCGATTTCCTGCACGACGCGGCCAATGGCGGCACGCTCCGCTTTCGGGGTAACCTGTCGCTGCGATGCATTGGCGACCTGCCGGAGCGGCTGGCAGCGCTCGACGGAGCGGTGACGGCGATCGATCTGGCGGAGGTCGAACGCGTCGATACGGTCGGCGCGTGGCTGGTCCACCGCTTCGCCCGCGATCGGGGGGCGACCGTATCGGGCCTGACCGGGGATTCGCGGCACCTGTTCGACCAGGTCGCCGCCGCCGACCAGCCGATCGAGGCACCGGCACGACCGCTGGGCGCTGTTGCCGAATTGCTGGCCGAGATCGGCGAAGCGGTGATCCAGGCGTTCCGCACCCTGTACGGCCTGCTCGGCTTCATGGGGGCCACCGCCCTCGCCTTTGCGCGGGTCGCGTCGAACCCGCGCCGCTTCCGCTTCAACGCGACGGTCCACCGGTTCGAGGTGGTCGGCGTGTCCGCGCTGGGCATCATCGGGCTGATGAGCTTCCTGATCGGCATCGTCATCGCGCAACAGGGCGCGGTACAGCTGCGCCAGTTCGGCGCGGAGGTGTTCACGATCAACCTGGTCGGGCGCATCACGCTGCGCGAACTGGGCATCCTGATGACCGCGATCATGGTTGCGGGCCGATCGGGGTCGGCCTTCGCGGCACAGCTCGGCACGATGAAGCTGACCGAGGAAATCGACGCGATGCGCACGATCGGCGTCAACCCGATGGAGGCGCTGGTGCTGCCGCGGGTATTCGCGGCGGTGATGATGCTTCCCCTGCTCGGCTTCTATGCCTCGCTCATCGCGATGATCGGCGGCGGCCTGCTGTGCTGGATCGCGCTCGACATTCCGCCGATCACCTTCGTCCAGCGCATCCGCGAAGTCGTGCCGATGACCGATCTGTGGGTCGGCCTCGTCAAGGCGCCCGTCTTTGGCGCGATCATCGCGATCGCCGGCTGCTATCAGGGGATGCAGGTCGAAAGCGATGCGGAGCAGGTCGGCATGCGTACCACCACGGCGGTGGTTCAGGCGATCTTTCTCGTGATCGTGCTCGACGCCTTTTTCGCGGTGTTCTTCACCGAAATCGGGTGGAATTGATGCCCGCCGCCGATACCGCACCCACCTTTGACGGCGAAGCGATCATCCGCGTGCGCGGGCTGCGCAACTGTTTCGGCGAACAGGTCATCCACGACAATCTCGACCTGGACGTGCGCCGTGGCGAGATTCTGGGCGTCGTCGGCGGATCGGGGACCGGCAAGTCGGTGCTGATGCGGTCGATCATCGGGCTGCAACAGCCGGATGAGGGATCAGTCCATGTGTTCGGCGACGATGTGCTGAACGCCAGCGACGACACCGAAATCGACATCCGCAAACGCTGGGGCGTCCTGTTTCAGGGCGGCGCGCTGTTTTCGACGCTTACCGTGTCGGAGAATGTCCAGGTTCCGCTCAAGGAATTCTACCCCCAGTTCGACCAGCAGCTGCTGGAGGAGATTGCCGCCTATAAGGTGGTGATGACCGGCCTGCCGCCCAATGCCGGACCCAAATATCCCGCCGAACTGTCGGGCGGCATGAAGAAGCGCGCCGGGCTCGCCCGCAGCCTTGCGCTGGACCCCGAACTCCTGTTTCTCGACGAACCGACGGCGGGACTCGACCCGATCGGCGCCGCCGCGTTCGACGAACTGACCCGCTCGCTTCAGCGGACGCTGGGTCTCACCGTGTTCCTCATCACCCACGATCTCGATTCGCTTTACGCCATCTGTGACCGTGTGGCGGTTCTGGCGGACAAGCGGGTGATCGCGGTCGGCACCATCGACGAACTTCTCGCGTTGGATCATCCGTGGATCCAGGAATATTTCAACGGCCCGCGCGGCCGCGCTGCGGTATCCAGCGCGGAACGGGCGGCGGCCAAGGGGGCATAAGGGATGGAAACCCGGTCAAACCATGTTCTGGTCGGCGCGGTGGTGCTGATCCTGCTCGCCGTGCTGGCGCTGTTCGCGGTGTGGCTGGCCCGCGTGAACACGTCGAAGGAAAATGAATATGACATTTTCTTCAAACAGGCGGTCGATGGCGTGAACAAGGGGTCGGCGGTGGCCTTTTCCGGCGTTCCCGTCGGCCAGGTGAAGGAAATCGCGCTTTTCCCCCCCGACCCCAGCCTGGTGCGGGTGCGCATCGCGGTGAATCGCGACGTGCCGGTGCTTCAGGGTACGACCGCGACGATCCAGGGCGTCGGTTTCACCGGGGTCAGCCAGATCCAGCTCGACGGCGCGGTCAAGGGCGCGCCGCCGATCGAGTGTCCGGAAACCAATCCGCGCAGCGTCTGCCCGCTGGGCGTGCCGGTGATCCCCACCAAACAGGGCGGCCTGGGCGCGCTGCTCAACACCGCGCCGCGCCTGCTCGAACGGCTTTCGACCCTGACCGAACGGCTCACCGAACTGCTTTCGGACAAGAATCAGGCGTCGATCAGCGGCATTCTTCAGAATACCAACCGCCTGACCGGCGAGCTGGCCAAGGGCGCACCGGACCTGCGCGCGGCGATCGCCGAATTGCGCAATACGGTGAAACAGGCCGGCTATGCCGCCGAACAGATCGGCAATGTATCAAAGACGACCGACCAGATGCTGTCGCAGGACATCCGCCCGGCGATGGGTGACCTGCGCAAGGCGATCGCCTCTGCCGACAAGAGCATGAAGGCGCTGGAAGTGACGCTGGGCAAGGCCGATCGCGGGATCGACGCGGTGTCGAACAAGACCATTCCCGAGGTCAACCAGCTGATCCTCGACCTGCGCCAGATGTCCGCCGCCCTCTCCTCCGTGGCCGAGAAGATCGACCGCGAAGGCGCGGGGTCGATCCTCGGGTCGCCCAAGCTGCCCGACTATGATCCGAAAAAGAAGAAGTGAGAGCATCCATGAAAAAGCTCCTCATCCTCGCGCTCCTGCCGCTGGGCGGCTGCATCAGCTTCGGTTCGGAGCCGCCACCCTCGCTGCTCACCATCAGTTCCACCGCGCAGGTCGCGGTCGGAGAGACCAGGCGTTCGGACTCGGCGCGCTCGATCACGGTGACCGCGCCGGTCGTGTCGCAGGAACTCGCCGTGACCCGCGTACCGGTCCGTTCGGGCGATACCAGCATCGCCTATCTCAAGGACGCACAATGGGTGGAGCCGCCCGCGCGGCTGTTCGCGCGCCTGCTCTCCGACACCGTCTCCACCCGGACCGGCCGGATCGTGCTGACGCTGCGCCAGTCGATTTCCGACCCCGGGGCGCGGCTGGGCGGCGAACTGCGCTTCTTCGGCGTCGATGCCGCGCGGCGGGAGGCGGTGGTGACCTATGACGCGACGCTGATCCGCGAACGCGCGAAGGGCGCCGAGGCCGGTTTCGAGAAACGTCGTTTCGAAGCGCGCGTGCCGCTTGCCGCCATCGAGCCGGCCGCTGCCGGCACCGCGATCAACACCGCCGCGAACCAGGTCGCGGACGAAGTCGCCGACTGGGTCGGTCGATAGGGGCCGGCCGCCAGCTTCTGGCCCCGATCCCGGCTCCTGCCTCCCATCATCAAAGGGCGCGGCGCACCGGCGGCATGACGTTGCAGATATCGGCACCGCCGGCCGGCAGGGTGAAAAAGGGCGGCTCGCGGTTTTCGCGCGCCCGCACCCATGCGGCGAATCGGGCATTGTCTGCCGCGCGATATTCGAAGCGCGGCCGCGCCTTAGTCGGCAGCTCGCTCGCCAGCCGCACGCTGACGATCGGAACATAGCGCGCGGGATCCTCGTACAATCCCAGGCCGCCGCCGGTGCCGCGCGGCAGCGATGAGAGGTGTTCGATCCCGTCGATCACCCGACCGACGATCGCGATGTTGCGATCGAGATGGCGCGGCCCATGGCCGATCACCGCATAGAGATCGCCGCCGCTGCCGGTGCTGGGGGCGAGATCGCGCGCGACGCCGACCATGCCATAGCAATGCGGCATCCACGCCACCTTGCCGTTGGTGGCCAGCGGCCACCCGTCCGCGCTGTGTCCCGCTCTGATCGAATAGGGATCGCGCCGCGCCAGCCGCGTGACCGCATCGTACCGCGCCCAGTCATATTCCGCCGGCGGCTGCGCAACGACGCCCGGCGGCAGCGGCTTCTTCTCGCTCGCATCGCCCCATTGCACGACATAATTGTCATGCACGCGATAGATGGTCTCGCCATCCCACCAATGCGCACGCGCCAGCGCGCGAATATTGGCCACATGCGCCGGTGCGTAGCGCGGCGCCAGGCGGATCACGATCCGGCGCCGGTCGGTCAGCGTCATCACCAGCAACTCGTCGGCGGGAATCGGCTTCCAATCGGTCGGCAGCGGATCCGACGGCTTGGGCGGTGCGGCGGTCGAAGAGGGCGCCGGGGCAGGCGCGACAGGCTGAGCCTGCGGCGCGAACGCAAGGGCGAGAAGCAGCGGAACCATTGCGACACGCTGACACGCCGGCAGGCACAGCGCAACGCTTGCGGAGCGCGCGTCAAGCCACTAGGGCAGCGCGTTCCAGCGTATGCGGAGCGGTGGCCGAGTGGTCGAAGGCGCTCGCCTGGAAAGTGAGTATACGGCAAAACCGTATCGAGGGTTCGAATCCCTCCCGCTCCGCCATTTACCTAATAAAATCAACAACTTAGAAGGCGCAAAGCCGAACTAGCCAACATCCCGGCCATCTTAAAGATACGGTTTGCCCACAGGTATTTCGGCATCATTCGGCCAAAGAGCGGCCAATCCGTCGCTCGCCAATCTCGCCTTTCGTGCTTTCAACGCAGCGATGCAGCAGTCCCACGCCGAGCCGGACCACGCTTCGGGCCGGTCGGCATCCGGCCAAAGCAGCAGCGCGGCGGTTACGTCCGTCGAGTAGTGCGGCACGATTTCGCCGACAGCATCACCTTCGCGATGCCCGACAAGCACGGTTTCGCCTTTCTTGCCGGTCTTCGGCGTGACGATAGTTCCGACCTGCCGTTCGAAGCGCCATAACAGGCTCCACAGGCTAACGTCGTTATAGCGCGACGGATCAGACGCCGATGACGACGATTCGGCCATCGCTCGTATGCGGCGTCCATATTCGCGATTGATGCTGGCTACGGTGCGTCGCTGTTCACAGCGATCTAGCCAAGCTTCGGTGGCGGCTTCGCTGGCCACCGGGAACGGCCATTCTAATGCGGGCGGATCGCGCCCCAAGACTTCGCAAAGCGCCTCAATCTCAATGGCTACGCAGTCGCGGCATAGTTCGTCGCCAAGGAACCATTCACCGATCACCTGATGGTCGGCAAGATTCAGAAGCATCGTTTCTTCATCATGTCCCGCGTCGGGGATCACGGCGACCAGCGCAACGGTGCATTCGTCGGTCATTTCAATCTGGCGGCGACGCTTATCAACGTCCACGCTGCGTCCGATTTTGATGAAGCCGACATGGTTCTGCATGACGTAAAGCGATGACATGCGAGGATAGTCCAGCTTAGAAATCAGGGTTCTTGTAGGCTTCGAACAGGTGCGCGAGTAGGCGAAGTGCCGGACGCCCTTGCCGCGCCTCCATCCCGTCATGCCCGCCTTCGATGATCGCGGGAAACGTTGGATGTTTCGCTTGCAATGCGAACGTGTTCTTCAGGTCGATGCGAACTTTCGCTTCCGACAATCCGAACGCCGTCGTTGCGAACTGCACGAAGCCCATTTCGATGATGCTTGGACCAACCTTCTGCCGAACTTCCAACGGAAAGTCGCAAGTTAGGGCGTCATAAGCACCGAACACATAGTATCGCGTATAGGCGTCTTCCCAGACTTCGGCCAAGTCGGCGTCGAAGTTATCGACCGCAAATTGCAACTGTGCCGTCACAGCTTGGTCGATAAGCTTTCCGCCGTTCGCGATTCGACCAGCGAAATCAGCCTTCAAATCCCTATGCTTATCTTTTCCGAAGCCGAACATGCGTTCCCCCGTATGCTTGCCGCTTGATCGCACGATGCGACCGAACTTCCAACGTGTGTTCCTTCAAAGCGACGAAGGCGGATATGCCGTCCGTCGAACTTCATTGATTTCATTGACATTTTCGACCTCCTGCTGATTTCGGCCAACATACCGGCCAACTTGTTCACAGATTCCCGTCTTTAGCTACGTTTGCGCTCAATGGCGTTCGGGTTACATTCGCTGTTCGACAAACTGCGATGGCATCTACGATGAAGCTTTATCGCCAGCGAGAATGGGCGGCTTATCGCCGGGAGCAGATCAAGCTGCACGGCGGCGTGTGCGCCCATTGCCTTCGCAGCGGCGATGAAGTCGTTCTGCAAGTCCATCACGAAAGCTACGTGAAAGGCCGCTTGCCGTGGGAATACCCCTACGACGAATGCACTGTCCTATGTCGCGGTTGCCATGCCAAGGAACATGGCGAAATCATGCCGTCGAAGGATTGGGAGTTCGTCGGCGAAGATGACCTTGGCGGGCTTGATGGCGAGTGCGAATATTGTGGGAAGGAACTGCGCTATACCCACATGGTGACGCACCCGAATTGGGGAACCATGATCGTCGGCGAAAAATGCTGCGACAATCTTACCGAAAGCACGGCCAGCACCGGGAAGGCGTCCAAGTCGATCGCGGACCCCTGCGGCCTCCACAGCGTCCCACAGCGGCGTTACCGGGTCGTCCAGCCCCACGACCGCGCACAGCAGCAGCTTGTCGCCAGGCGCATTCCTACGCCACGGCAGTTCAAGCTTCGCGTCCTCAAGCCGGAACATCAAATGGTCCAGCCGGAAGAACGCCCGCTGTTGCGACGGCGGCGGTCCCGACAGGTCGGCGACTTCGGGCAGCGATACGCCCGCCGATTGGTCGAGCGGCACGAACAAGGGCAAAGCATGTTCGTGGAAATCGTCGGTTGGCGCGAGAGACATTTATGGTCATTAACCATCTATTTTTGCTCAATAAATATGGGCGCCAGTAAACGCCGATAGACACCCCTAGAGCGGACTCCCGCTCCGCCACTTCATCGGTTCAGGTCGCGCATCGAACGGGCGAGATTCAAGAGGGTCGCCCGCGCCGCGTTTGCGTGATAGCGACCGGCGGGTGAAGAAGGCCGATATCTTCGAATTCTTCGAGCGTCTCGCCGAAGCCAATCCGCATCCGGAGACGGAACTTGAATCCGTCAACGACTTCACCCTGCTCGTCGCCGTCGTCCTTTCCGCACAAGCGACCGATGCCGGCGTCAACAAGGCGACGAAGCGGCTGTTCGCGCAGGTCGATACGCCGGAAGGGATGATCGCCCTGGGCGAGGACGGGCTGAAGCAGCACATCAAGACGATCGGCCTGTTCAACAGCAAGGCAAAGAATGTCATCGCGCTCAGCCAGGCGCTGGTCGCGTACCACGACAGCCGGGTCCCCGCCGATCGCGACGCGCTCGAGGCGCTTCCCGGAGTCGGGCGAAAGACCGCCAATGTCGTGCTGAACGTCGCGTTCGGCGCGGAAACCTTTGCGGTCGACACCCATATTTTCCGCGTCGGCAACCGCACCGGCCTGGCGCGCGGCAAGACGCCGCTGGCGGTGGAAAAGAAGCTGGACAAGGCGGTGCCGCAACCCTTTCGCCTGCACGCCCATCACTGGCTGATCCTGCACGGCCGTTATGTGTGCAAGGCACGCACGCCCGAATGCTGGCGCTGTCCCGTCGCCGATCTGTGCGCGTACAAGCCCAAAACCCTCGCGCCAAAGACCCCGGGGAAATCCGCGAGAGCGTAACGCGCAAAACGGCTGGCGCACCGCATCGCGCTTTGCTAGGCGCGTTGCCCACGCACCCGTAGCTCAGCTGGATAGAGCGCTGCCCTCCGAAGGCAGAGGCCACAGGTTCGAATCCTGTCGGGTGCGCCAAATTTTTCAATGACTTATCGTGCCATGTGCGCCGTTCGCCTTGCGGGGGTAAGGACCAGGGTAGGACGCGCCGCACGAATCGGGCTTGGATGGTCCTAAGCCTTGCAGAGGCTTCCCGCTGTCGCCTGAAGCGTCAAGCTGGCGGTTGGAATGGCGGCTTCTGGCGGCTCGCTCAAATGTCCGATTTGAGGGTGGGAAGCGGACAATCGCCTGAGTAGCATCGTCAGGATGGCCGGAGAGCACGCCAAGATTATTGCCGCCGCCGCCAAAGCAACCCTTGGGCCGATGGGCTTCAAGAGGCAGGGCCAAACGCGCCTTTGGATATTAGATCATGGGCTTTGGCTGAACACCGTAGGGTTCAGGCCAAGCCAGTGGTCGGTGAGTGTCGATCTTGATAACGCTGCCCATTGGCTGTGGGCCGGACACGGCTTCATGAGCCTAGACTACTTCGTTCGCGGATCACACGCGTCTTTTGAGGACGAGGATCAGTTCCGCGCAGCGGTTGCGCAGATTGCTGACGAAGCGGCATCCCGCGCCAAACAACTTGAAAGCCAATTCTTCTCGTTCGACGCAATCGCAGGTTTTGTGATCCAACAGGCGCTGGATAGCGAGAATATGCGCCCAAGTTGGTTCGGCTACAGAGCGGGGCTAGCTTGCGGCATTCTGGGGAAGCCGAAAAAAGCCGAAGACTTTCTGCGTGGCATCACTGACCCAAGGGTTGTTCCCCATGCGGCTCCATTTTTGGCGTTGGTCAGCAACCCGCTCGAATTTCGGTCAAGGGTCAACGAACTTGTCGCGCAACAGCGTGCCGCATTGAAGCTGCCCGCGTTGGAGTGCGATCCATTCTAAAGTCCGCCATGGCGTCGTTAGCGGAATGTCGGCTTTTTGCCAAAGTCTCGGCTGGCGAGCAGCCCGAAGCCAATTTCCAACTTCCTTAGCGCGGTCGCTCAACCGGCCCTTGCGTCCAACCAGCGCGCCACAGCTCATCGTCGGCTGGCTGTCATTAGCGTCGTTGAAGACGTCGTGATGGACGATGAGACCGGTTTCGACATCGACCACGCTCCGCATGCCCGACCGTTTCTCCGTTTCCCGGATATGCCGGTTAGGCGAGCATGCTCTGATATTTCTGGCTGAAGACATCGCGCCCGATGATCAGGCGCATCACCTCCGAACTGCCGGCAAGGATGCGGTTGATGCGCGCATCGGTGAACATGTGGCTGATGGGATATTCATCCATATAGCCATGGCCGCCGTGCAGTTGGACGCCCAGGTCCATCATCTTCCACTCGACCTCGGTGGTCAGCATCTTGGCCTTGGCGCCCATGTTGGATGTGAGCCGCCCGGCATTATGCTCGGCGACGCAATGATCGACATAGGTCTGGACCATGTCGATCTCGGCATCCATCTCGGCCATGCGAAACTGGGTGTTTTGCTGCTCGGAGAGCGGTTTGCCGAACAGGATGCGCTGCATGACATAGTCGCGCGTCACGTCGAAACCCCGCCGCGCATTGGCGGCGGCGCCGACGGCCGCGATCAGACGTTCCTCGGCGAGACCCTCCATCAGATGGTAGAAGCCCTTGCCGGGTTCTCCCAGCACATTGGCCTTGGGTACCTTCACATTGTCGAAGAAGAGTTCGGCGGTGTCCTGCGCCGAGAGACCCATCTTCTTGAGGTTACGACCGCGCTCGAAGCCTTCCATGCCGCGCTCGACGAGGAGGAGCACCATATCATGCTTCTTCTCGGCACCGACGGGCTTGGCCGCGACCACGACCAGATCGGCGTTGATGCCGTTGGAGATGAACGTCTTCGAGCCGTTGAGCAGATAGTGATCGCCCTGGTCCACGACCGTGGTACGCATGCCGGCGAGGTCCGATCCCGCACCCGCCTCGGTCATGGCGATGGCGAGGATCGTCTCGCCGCTGACGCACGACGGCAGGAAACGAAGACGCTGCTCCTCCGTGCCGAACCGCTGAAGATAGGGACCGACCAGACGGCTGTGCAGCGTATTGTACCAGCAGGCGCAGCCGGCGCGGACGGTCTCTTCGATGATGATCTGCTCGTAGCGGAAATCGTCATCGCCCATCCCGCCATATTTCTCGGCGGGCCAGATCATCAGGAAGCCCTGGCTTCCCGCCCTGCGGAAGATTTCGCGCGGCACAATACCGTCCTCGCGCCATTGCTCCATATGCGGGGCGACCTCGGCTTCGAGAAAGCGGCGATAGGCGTCGCGGAACATGATCTGTTCCTCGGTGAACTGGCGCATCGCCCGTCTCCTCAGCGCGGTGCCATGCGGATGGCGCCGTCGAGCCGCACACCCTCGCCGTTGAAATAGCCGTTCTCGATCATGAGAAGCGCGAGCGCCGCATATTCGGGCGGATTACCGAGACGCTTGGGGAAGGGGACCGACGCCGCCAGCGCGGCCTTCACATTGTCGGGCGCGGCAAGTAGCAGCGGTGTCGAGAAGATGCCGGGCAGGATCGTGTTGACCCGGATCCCCTCGGCCATCAGGTCACGGGCAAGCGGCAGGGTGAGGCTGACCACACCGCCCTTGGAAGCGGCATAAGCGGCCTGGCCCATCTGGCCGTCCTCAGCTGCGACCGAGGCGGTATTGACGATCGCGCCCTTCTCGCCGTCCTCGTCCAGCGGCTCGAGGCTCGCCATGCCGACCGCCGACTTGGCGGTGCAGCGGAAGGTGCCGATCAGGTTTATCTGGATGATCTTCTCGAAATCGGCGAGAGGGAAGTGCTTCAGGCTTCCGCTCGTCTTGTCGCGGCTCACCGTCTTGATCGCGTTGCCGATCCCCGCGCAATTGACGAGGATCCGCTCCTGGCCATGGGCCGCGCGCGCCTTGGCGAAGCCTGCATCGACCGAGGCATCTTCGGTCACATTGACGGCGCAGAAGGTACCGCCGATCTCGGCGGCGAGAGCCTCGCCCGCCTCTGCATTGAGGTCGAAGATCGCGACCTTGACGCCCTTCTCGGCGAGTGCGCGGGCGGTGGCGGCGCCAAGGCCGGAGGCGCCGCCGGTGATCACGGCGGCAATCGAATTATCCAGTTTCATTCCCTTGGTCCTCGGAATTTGGTCGATGAAAACGATCAGAGGCGTTCGACGATGGTGACGTTGGCGATACCGCCGCCCTCGCACATGGTCTGGAGACCGAAGCGCTTGCCGTGGCGGTGGAGTGCATGGACGAGCGTGGACATCAGCTTGGCGCCCGATGCGCCGAGCGGATGGCCGAGCGCGATCGCGCCGCCGTGGACGTTGAGCTTCGCCGGATCGGCTTCGAGTTCCCTCAACCAGGCGAGCGGGATCGGCGCGAACGCCTCGTTCACCTCATAAAGGTCGATATCGGCGAGCGAACGGCCAGCGCGTGCGAGCGCCCTGCGGGTGGCGTTGATCGGCTCCTCGAGCATGATGACGGGATCGCCTGCGGTCACCGTCAGGTTGTCGATCCGCGCGATCGGGGTCAGTCCGTGCGTCTTCAGTGCGCGCTCGTTGACGATGAGCACGCCCGACGCGCCGTCGCACATCTGGCTGGCATTGCCCGCGGTGATGATGCTGCCATCCATGACGGGCTTCAGACCGGCCAGCCCTTCCATCGAGGCATCGAGACGCAGGCCCTGATCGACTTTGTGGGTCATGGGCGCGCCGTCGGCGCCCGTCACCTCTATCGGCACGATTTCACGATCGAACGCACCGGCGGCAACCGCAGCTGCACCCTTGCGATGGCTTTCGAGCGCGAAGGTGTCAGCGATTTCGCGGCTAAAACCATATTTGGCGGCGATCATCTGCGCGCCGGTGAACTGGTCGAAACCCTTCACGCCGTAGCGGTCCTTGGCAGTATCGCTCCAGGGGCCGGTGCCGATGCCAGCCTGCGCATAGAGCGCGACCGTCGAGCCCATCGGCACGCGGCTCATGCTCTCGACGCCGGCGGCGATCACGATATCCTGCGTGCCGGACATCACCGCTTGCGCGGCGAACTGCACCGCCTGCTGCGAGGAACCGCATTGCCGGTCGATCGTGACGGCCGGAACGCTGTCGGGAAGCCTGGAGGCGAGGACCGCATTGCGGCCAACTTGTGTACTCTGCTCGCCGCCCTGGCCGACGCAGCCCATGATGACGTCCTCGATCGCAGCCGGATCGATGCCGGTCCGGTCGATGAGGGTGTTGAGGATATGGGCGGCAAGATCGGTCGGGTGGACGCCGGCGAGCGCACCATTGCGGCGCCCGCCGGCGAGGCGGGCGGCATCGACGATATACGCGTCAGACATGGGCGATTTCTTTCTGGACGGAAGGAGAGGAAGCAGGGGCGACCGCCTCATGGAGCGTCTCACCCGCCGTGACGAGGCGCCGCAGAAGCGGCGAAGGCGCGAAGGCCGGCCCATATTGGGCGGCCAGCGCATCGAGCGCGCCGACGATATTCGCCAGCCCCACCGTGTCGGCCCAGAACATCGGGCCGCCGGTATAGACCGGCCAGCCATAGCCGGCAATCAGTGCCATATCGATGTCGGATGCCCGCAACGCGATACCTTCGTCGAGGATTTTCGCGCCTTCGTTGACGACGACATAGAGCAGCCTCTCGATCAACTCCTGATCCGTGAAGTCGCGCCGCGCGATGCCCCTTTCGGCGGCGAGCGCGGTGATCACCTCGTCCGCGACCGGTGAGGGGGTGGGGCGGCGCTTCTCGTCATAATCGTAGAAGCCGCCATTCTTCTTCTGGCCCAGCCGGTCCCTGGCGACGAGATCGCCCATCAGTGTCCGTTCGCTCGAATCCCGACCGATCACGTCTAGACCGATGAGGTCGAGCATCTGGAAAGCGCCCATCGGGAAGCCATAGTCGGTCAGAACCTTGTCGATCTGCTGCGGACTCGCGCCTTCGAGTGCCAGCGCGTCGGCCTGGGCCATGCGCACGCCCATCGCGCGGTTGGCGATGAACCCGTCGCAGACGCCGGAGAGCACCGGCAGCTTGCCGATGCGCTTGGCGAGCTTCATGGCTGTCGCAATGACGATTGGCGAGGTCCGAACGCCGCGCACGACTTCAAGGAGCCGCATCACATTGGCAGGCGAGAAGAAATGCAGCCCCACGACATGCTGCGGGCGGTTGGTCGACCCTGCGATTTCATCGAGATCGAGGAAAGAGGTGTTGGACGCGAGGATGGCACCGGGCTTGGCCAGGCGGTCGAGCGTGGCAAAGACCTCCTTCTTGAGTGCCATGCTCTCGTACACTGCCTCGATGATCAGGTCTTTCGAGCTGAGGTCGGCAAGATCGAGCGAGGGGGTCAGTAGCGCCATGCGCCGTTCGACCTCATCCGCCGTCATCCGGCCCTTGGCGGCGGTCGCCTCATAGTTGCGGCGAATGACGCCGACGCCGCGATCGAGGGCTTCCCGGGCAGTCTCGACGATGGTGACGGGTATGCCGGCGTTGAGGAAGTTCATCGCGATGCCGCCGCCCATCGTGCCGGCGCCGATGACGCCGACCGAGGCGATATCGACTGCCGGCGTATCGCGGGGAAGATCGGGTACCTTGGCCGTCTCGCGCTCGGCGAAGAAGGCATAGCGCTGCGCTTCGGACTCGCGGCTGTGGAGCAGTTCGAGGAACAGGTCCTCCTCGCGCTTGAGGCCTGCTTCGAAGGGCAGCGCCACCGACGCCTCGATCGCCTTGATGATGCTGGCGGGCGCCTTGAAACCCTTGAGCAAGCCGGCATGTCGCGCGCGAAAGGTATCGAACAGCTCGGGGCGATCTCGATCGGCGACGATCTTGTCGTCGAGGTCGCGAATCCGTCGCCGGGGCGCATTCGAGGTGATGATTTGGCGCGCAAAGCCGCGCGCACCTCCCTCCAGATCCCCCTCTTGCGCCAGACGATCGACGATGCCGAGTGCTGCGGCTTTGGCGGCCCCGACGGGCTTGCCGCCGACGATCATGTCGAGCGCGGCCTCCACGCCGATCAGGCGCGGCAGGCGCTGCGTGCCGCCCGCGCCAGGCAACAGGCCCAGGGCGACTTCGGGCAGACCGAGCCTCGCGGAGGGAACGGCGATGCGCCAGTCGCAGGCGAGCGCCGTCTCCAGTCCGCCGCCCAACGCCGTGCCATGGATCGCCGCAATCACCGGGGCGCGTGAATTTTCGATCCGTTCGATGACGACATTGAGATCGGGCTGGATCGTGGGCTTGCCGAATTCGGTGATATCGGCGCCGGCGAAGAAGGTGCGCCCCTCGCAAATCAGGATGATCGCCTCGACGCCCGGCGTGGCGTTGGCCTGGTCGATCCCGTCGATGACCGCCGCACGCACGGCGAGGCCCAGAGCATTCACCGGCGGCGAGTCGATCCTGATCAGCGCGATCCCATCTTCGATATCCAATTTGCCCGGCGGCACGATCTCGCCCTCCCTCATGCGGTTTTGCTGCCCGACGCGGCTTCGGTGAGCCAATCCCTGCCGGGGGTTCGCTTTGCTGATGCATGATTTGCGTGCGCGATGGAAGTGATAATTATACGTGTAGTGAGTATGAGCTTGCGCGCGTGCGACTTTGCGACGAAAAGAGGTTTCGAACGTGCGGCCGGCTTCCCTTCACCCTCTATCACGTGATCGGCGGGACCCGTCCTCACCGTATATATAGGGACGAATCGGCGAGGAGCTTGTAAGGCGATGGGCAAGGCATATCGGACTATTCGTGTTGAGATAGAAAAGGGCGTGGCGACGTTAACGCTCGACCGACCGGCAGCGCTCAACGCCCTCACACTCGAAATGGCGGCGGAGATGTACGAAGCGGTAACGCACGTCGCCACAGATCCCACTGTCCGGGTGTTGCTGCTCACCGGCGCGGGCCGCGGCTTTTGCAGTGGCGCCGATCTGGGCGGGGATGCGGGCGGCGAAGCGGGCGACGTCGGCGAAAGCCTCGAACTCTATTTCAATCCGATGCTCGAGACGCTCTTCGCCATGCCCAAGCCCTTCATCGTCGCGGTCAACGGCCCCGCCGTGGGCGCCGGGTTCGGCATCGCGCTGGCCGGTGACATCGTGCTGGCGGCCAGATCGGCCTATTTCGTCCAGGCTTTCGTCAAGGTGGGCCTGGTCCCCGATCTCGGTTCCACGTGGCTGCTGCCCCGCCATGTCGGTCGCGCGCGCGCCATGGCGCTGATGATGCTGGGCGAGAAGCTGTCCGCGGAAACGGCGCGCGACTGGGGCATGATCTATGAAGTGGTCGATGATGACGCGCTGCTTTCGGCGGCGCGCGATCTTGCCGCCCGGCTCGCATGCGGTCCGACCCGCTCCTATGACATGCTGCGCCGCGCGGTCCGCTCGGGGTTGGAGGAACCGCTGAGCGCGACTCTCGCGCTGGAACGGGTCAACCAGCGCACCGCCGGCTTCACGCGCGATTTCGCCGAAGGCGTACACGCATTCGTCGAGCGGCGTGTCCCCACCTTTTCGGGCGAATAATCAGAGAGCGGATGAGAGACAGGTTGGCGAGGACGAGATGAAGGCGCGGTTCGAGACGTTGGGGGACATGGTCCGGCATCACGGCCAGGCGCGCGGCGAGGCCGTTGCGCTGAGTTTTGGCGGGCGGGACACGAGCTTCGCGCACTTTCAGGCCCATTGCGGCAGGGTCGCTGCGGGTCTCATTGCCGCCGGATGTCGGCATGGGTCGCGCGTCGCCTATCTCGGCAAGAACAGCGACCTGTTCTTCGAACTGCTGCTGGGCGCGGCGATGGTCGGCGTGGTGGTCGTGCCGCTCAACTGGCGGCTGTCGCAAGCAGAGCTGGAAGCGGTCCTCGGCGATGCCGAAGCCGAACTGCTCTTCGCGACCGCCGAATATCACGATCTCGCCCTGAAGATGGAGGTCCGGCACGCGGGGCTTCGGCGGGTGATTGAAATCGAGCATGGTTTGGATGCCGGTCGCCACTTCACGGCCTGGCGTGATGGCCAGCACCCCTTGGGCGATACCGGTATCATCGTCTCGCGCGCAGATGTCTTTCTCCAGCTCTACACGTCCGGAACGACCGGTAGGCCCAAGGGGGTGATGCTCACCCACGGTTCGGTGCTGGGCGTGCTGGAGGCGGCAGATCCCGTCAGGGAACCCTGGCGCATCTGGACACCCGACATGGTCGGGCTGGTCGCCATGCCCGTCTTCCACATCTCCGGCACAGGCTGGGGCCTGGGTTGCCTCTATGGCGGGGGCCGTTCGGTCATCCTGCCCGAATTCTCGATCCCCGGCGTCGAACATGCCATCGAAGCGCTTGGCGCCACCCATGTGATGATGGTCCCCGCTGCACTTCAGATGCTGATCGACAAATGGGAGGCCGGCGCGGGCAACTGGAGTTCGCTGCGCCAGATCGTCTACGGGGCAAGCCCCATGCCGCCCGCGCTGCTGCGGCGCAGCCTGGCGCTGCTCGGCTGCGACTTCGTCCAATATTACGGAATGACCGAGACGACGGGCAGCGTCGTCGCGCTGGCGCCGGAAGATCATCTGCGCGTCGTCGGGAACCGGCTCGCCTCGACCGGCCGGATCATGGCGGGCAATGCGATCCGCATCGCCGACGGCGCCGGGTCGGAGGTTGAATCCGGCACGGTCGGCGAGGTCTGGATCAAGACCCCCGGTACCATGCTGGGCTATTGGAACCTGCCGCAGGCGACCGTCGAGACGATCACGCCGGAGGGCTGGGTTCGCACCGGCGATGCGGGCTATCTCGACGCCGACGGCTATCTGTTCCTGTGCGACCGCATCAAGGACATGATCATTTCGGGTGGCGAGAATATCTACCCGATCGAGGTCGAGAATGTGCTCGCCAGCCATCCGGCGGTGGCAGAGGTCGCCGTGATCGGCGTGCCGGACGATCGCTGGGGTGAGACGGTCAAGGCGGTGGTCGTGCCAAAGGACGGCGCATCGGTCACGGCCGAGGCGCTGATCGCCTATGCGCGCAACGCGATTGCCGGCTACAAGGTGCCGCGCTCGGTCGATTTCGTGGGCCAGCTGCCGCGCAACTCTGCCGGCAAGATCCTCAAGCGCGAGCTGCGCGCGCCTTATTGGGTCGGGCGCGAACGCAGCATCGCCTGATCGCTTCCATCACCCTCGAAAGATCTGGCCATGCATCCTGCCATCCATGCCCGCACCACCCCCGACAAGCCTGCGGCCATCCTCGCCGAGAGCGGTGAGGCGATCAGCTATGGTGAGCTTGACCGCCGCTCCAACCAGGCCGCGCACCTCTTCAGGACAGCGGGCCTCGCGCGTGGCGACGTCGTCGCGCTGTTCCTTGAAAACCATCCACGCTTCTTCGAGCTTGCCTGGGGCGCGCAGCGCGCGGGGCTCTATCTGGTCTGCATCTCCTCCAAGGCCACAGCCGGCGAGGCGGAACATATTCTTGCCGATTCGGGCGCCAGATTGTTGATCACCTCCCCGGCGCTGGCGGCAGCGGCCTGTGAACTGCCCGCGCTTCTCCCGCACCTTCCGCGCTTCATGCTCGATGCGTCGGCGATGGGCTTTCGTTCATGGGAAACGGAAAGCGCCGTTATGCCCGGGACGCCGATCGCGGACGAGGCGAGCGGCGCCTTCATGCTCTATTCCTCGGGTACGACCGGCAAGCCCAAAGGGGTGCGGTGGCCTCTGCCCGAGGATCCGGACATCGCGACACCTCCGGTGCTCACCCTGCTTGCTTCGCAGCGCTTCGGCTTCGATGCCGATACCGTCTACCTGTCGCCGGCACCGCTCTATCATGCCGCGCCGCTCCACTGGTCGATGACCGTGCATCGCCTGGGCGGGACGGTCGTCATGATGAAGGCGTTCGACGCGCAAGGCGCGTTGGCGACCATCGAGCGCTATCGGGTCACCGCCAGCCAATGGGTGCCGACTCATTTCGTGCGGATGCTGAAGCTTCCCCAGGCCGTGCGCGCGGCCCACGATCTCTCCTCGCTTCAAGTGGCGATCCATGCCGCGGCGCCTTGTCCGGTGCCGGTCAAGCGGTCGATGATTGACTGGTGGGGGCCGATCCTGTTCGAATATTATTCCGGCACCGAGGGTAATGGCTGGGTGATGATCAACTGTGAGGACTGGCTCTCCCACCCCGGATCGGTCGGCAAGGCTGTGGTCGGCACACTGCACATCTGCGACGAGGCGGGCAACGATCTGCCCGTGCGCGCCGAGGGCATGGTCTATTTCGAGGGCGGGCCATCCTTCTCCTATCACAACGATCCCGCCAAGACCGCGGAGGCCGCCAACAAGCATGGCTGGACCACGCTCGGCGACATCGGCTGGGTCGATGAGGAGGGGTTCCTGTACCTCACCGACCGCAAGAGCTTCATGATCATCTCGGGCGGGGTGAACATCTATCCGCAGGAAATCGAGAATATCCTCGTCACCCACCCACGGATTGCCGATGCGGCCGTGGTCGGCGCGCCCGATCCGGATTTCGGCGAAAAGGTCGTGGCGGTGATCCAGCCGGTCGAATGGGCCGATGCTGGCGACGCCTTCGCCGAGGATATCCGGCAATGGCTGCGCCCGCAGATATCCGGCATCAAAATGCCACGTCAGATCGACTTCATGGCGGAACTGCCGCGCCAGCCGACAGGCAAGCTCTACAAGCGACTGATTCGGGATGCCTATTGGGCGAAGGCCGGCGAGGTCCCTGTCGGCTCGGTCAAACGCCCGGTGTCGAACGAGGAGGCATCGCGATGACCGATATCGCCTGGCTTGAGAGCCGCCCGGGTATCGGCGCCCGCTTCACCAACGCCTTGCTGCGCGCCACGCGTGCAAAAACCCCGCTGGACGTCGATAACCACCAGGCACTCATCGATGCGCGCCAGAAGCTCGACAAGCTCGACACGCTCATGGCCAAGCTGCGCCGCAAATCGTCACTGCCCTTTACCGCCCGCGAATCCGTTCTCGCTGGCATACCGGTCATGGAACTGACCGTCAGGGCGCCGCTTGCGCCCGCAACCGACGGGATTCTGCTCTTCATCCATGGCGGCGGCTTCTTCTTCCGCTCGCTCCACAGCCATATGTTGCTGGCCGCGCGTATTGCCGAACAGGCCGGTATCCGCCGCGTCATCCTGCCACTTTATTCGCTTGCGCCCGAAAGTCTTTTCCCGGTGGCGCGCGACGAATGCCGCCACGCCTATGGAGCGCTGCTCGCCAGCGGCATCGACCCCGATCGCCTCGCAATCGCCGCAGATTCGGCTGGTGCCGCGCTCGCGCTCGGTATGTTGGTCAAGGTGCGTGACGAGGGCCTTGCGATGCCGCGCGCGGTCGCGCTGCTGTCCCCGATGCTCGACCTTGGATATTCGGGCGATGCGATTGTCGCCAACGCGGCGCACGATCCGATGTTCGGGGGACAGCCCATGCCACCGCCGACTTATTATCTTGGGAATACCGATCCCCGCAGCCCGGAATGCTCGCCCCTGTTCGCCGATCTGTCCGGGCTTCCGGCCCTTTATGTGCAGGTCGGCAGCACCGAGCGATTGCTCGACGACAGCCTCCGCCTCGCCGATTCCAGGCATTCCGGAAACTTGCCCGTCGCGATAGAGGTCTGGAAGGAGATGCCGCACGTCTTCCAGGCTTATGATTTCCGCGAGGCCGCCCAGGCCCGTCGTCATATCGCCGCATTCTTTCGGAACATGGGGTTCGCGCGGCCCATGGCGACGGGAAGGGTTTGATGGATCGGGAATGGCCGGCGGCGCGAAGCCGACGCTCTTCGATTGTCGCGCAGTTCGGAGGTGAGCGGGCAGACCTCCTGCACCGGGCGTTGACGACCGGCGACCCGCTCGCCGACGCCGTGGCAGGCGCGATGCAGGCAGACCCAGCCATCCGTCAACAGATCGATCTCGGCCTGGTTCATGGCCTCGCCGCCGTACCGCAACCACACGACGCGGTGCGCGCACTCCTCACGGACACCGAGCGACGGCCCGACTACGTCGATGATGCGCTGCTCGAGCGCGGCTCGCGCCCCTTTCACAGCATGCCGCCCGCCGTCCATATCGTTTCACTGAGCGTCGGCGCTCTCATCCGTGTCTATCAATCGCCCTCGATCACTGTTGTCCTTGCCGGCACCGGCCGCCTCATCGACGGCGCTGAGCGCCGCATCCGCGAGACCGGGAAATGGCTCGGGACGGCGATGCTGCCCGGCGCGTTGGCGCCGGGTCAGGCGGGCTATGTCGCGACGATACGGGTACGCTTGCTCCATGCCCTCGTTCGCATGGGTGCGCGCCGGAAGGGATTCGACGAGACGAAGTTCGGTGTACCGCTCAACCAGGTCGATCTCGGACGCACATGGATGGACTTCACGCTTACCGCCTGGAGCGCGGAGGAAGAGATGGGCTTCGGCCTGACCAGCAGCGAGCTCGATCGGCTCTATCGTCTCTGGTGGTATGTCGGCCACCTGATGGGCGTCGATGCCCGCCTGATCGAGGGAATCTCGGCCCATGACCAGGCGAAGCGCGTTGATGACCTCTTCCAGGCAGTCACGGGACCACCCATCGCTCAATCTCCGCAGCTTGCCGCCGCCACGCTCGACAGCATCAAGAAAGAACTCAACGCCGCACTGAACGTCCCCGCGAAGCTCGGACTCCGTGCGCTCTGGAGTCTCGTGCGGCGATTTCATGGCGACCGTGTCGCCGACGAACTGGGAATCCCGGCGTCCCCGGTCAGCGATCCCGTAATCAGCGGCGCGATCGAGATCTGCCGCGCCCGCCGCTCGGCCGCGCGTCGTGACCCGGTCCGATGGGAGGCCGAAACCGACAGCAATATCGATGCCCTCAAAGGCGAACTCGCGGCTTTCGACAACGCAGAATATGAACGCTGAATCCGATATATTGCTTCCTGCCCAGATGTCTGCTCCGCTGCCTGGTGCTGCTGCCGAATGGGCGCGCTGTCCACCGCGCTCCGGACAACCGCCCGCTACGGCAAGTTCGGCGAGCCGCGGGCGGCACCGAAGCGACTAGGCTAGCTTCACCAAACAGCCTGACCAGTTTCTCGCATATCCGATAATATCGTGAACGCAGACCAGTCGGGGTGCGCCGAACGTCTCCGGCGCCCCCCTTCTACGCGTCTTGGCCGATATATATCCCGGTACGCCCTGACCACTGAAAGGCATCCTGACTTCTTAGGTTCAGCAGTTGCGAGCGGCCCGACCCGGTTCGGTTCAATAATCGAAAGCCAGTGTTGCGCCGACCGTTCGAGGCATGCCGGCCTGGCGTACGAGCGCATCGTTAATGCGCGTCGATGAATTCCAGTACCATTTGTCGGTGACGTTGCGAGCCCAGACGCTGAACCGCCACCCGCCGGTCTCGATCCCCGCGCGCAGATCGAGCAGGGCATAAGGCGCAACCCGCTCGACACTGTTGGGCATGAGACCGGTATAGGTGACGCCCTGGACTGTCAGGTTGCCGCCGAGGAACGCCTTCACCGAGGGCGTGAGCTGCCAGCGATATTGGGTGTCAAGCGCGCCCTGCACCCTGGGTGCGAGCGGGAAAGGCTCGCCCTTCAGATTGACCGGATTGCCGAGATAGTCATAGCTTGAGAAAGCGCTCAGCACCTTGCTGTCGGTGTAGGAAATGCTCGGGCTGATGGACAGGCCCGGGATCGGACGCCAGGACGCCGCCGCCTCGAAGCCGACAACGCGCGATTTCGGAATGTTGGCGAGCTTGAGCAGCGTGCCGAACAGCGGATCGACGAAGCGGGTCAGCGTCTGCTTGTTGCGATAGTCGTAATAGAAGCCCGCGATGCTCAGGTCGAGCGTGCGGTCGGCGAGGCTGGTCTTGATGCCCGCCTCATAGGCGGTGAGCTTCTCCTGAGTGACCGGATCCATCTCCGACTGGAGCGAATGGACAACGGTGGGGAAGCTGCCCGCCTTATAGCCGCGGCTGGCATTGGCATAAAGCAGCGTGTTGGGTGTGGCCTTGTAGTTGAGGCCGGCCCGCCAGCTGACATTGCTTTCACTCAGGCGATCGGTGCGGCAACCCATTGTGTAGGTTGGCGCAGCCCCGAATGAGAAGCAATCTGTGAGCCCTATCACCTGGCCGCTGGGCGGCAGGCCATAGAAATAACGCAGGGTGTTCTGGATGTCGGTGAACAAAGCCGCCGTCTGCCCGTCGCCGCCATCAAAGGCGCCGCCGGTGAAGTTGCGGATCGCGCGGGTGTAGCGGATGGCGCCCTGCGCGGTCAGCGTGTCGGTCAGCGGATATTCGACATTGGCGAAGACCGCCGAGGTCGCGATCCGCTGGTTCGTCTGCACATAATTGCCGGTGAGATGGTAGAGGCCGGAGCACGGGACGCCGACCCCCAGATTGCAGATGAACGGCGCGCCGATGAAGCCTTGCGAGCCGATCGGATCGACGATCTGGAACTGGTCGAACACGCGGTCATGTTCGTAGTTGCCGCCAAGCAGCCAGCTGCCCTTGCCACCGAAGGTGCCGGCCAGGCGCAGTTCCTGATACCAGCTCTTGACGTCGCCGCGCTGGATCGTGGTGAGGTCGGTCAGGGCCGTGCCGTCGCCCTCGACCGGCTGGTCGCGCTTGAAGTGCTGGTAGGAGGTGATCGAGGTCAGGCTGATGTCCGACGTCAGGTCGAAACTGAGCCTGAGGGTCGGATTGACGAAGCTGTTGCGCCGATGGAAGTCGGTATTGGAATCCCAATCGGCATAGCGGTTGCCGTGCGGCGCCGTCGGATAGGTCAGGAAATTATAGCCCTGATAGCTGCCGGACAGCGCGACGAACGGGGCGGCCGCCGGGCTGCTCAGCGCCGCGCCGAAAAATTGCGGTGCCGGCGTCTCGCCATGGTCGCGCCAGGCATTCAGCGTGAAGGTCGCGTGGAACATGCTCGCCGGATCCCATTGCAGAATGATGCGGCCGTTGAGCATGTCGTTGTCGCCGAGCCTGGCGTTGCGCGTATAGCTCTTCTGCCAGGCGCCACCCTCGTTGAACCGGAAGGCGATGCGCGTCTTCAGCGTATCGGTGATCGGACCCGAGACATGGCCCTCGCCATCGAAGCCGCCGAAATTGTCGATGCTGAGCTGGCCGCCATAGGATAGCCGGTCGGTCGGTCGTGCGGCGATGAAGTTGACGAGCCCGCCGGTCGAATTCTGTCCATACAGCGTACCCTGCGGACCCTTGAGCACCTCGACGCGCTCGAGGTCGAGCGCGACGCCGGCCGCCTCGGGGCCGAAGGGGATGGGTACTTCGTCACTATAGACCGTTACCGTCGGACCGGCGCCGAGCGAGGTCTCCTGGAAACCGATGCCGCGCAGCGTGAAAGTGTTGGTGCCGAATGGCGTGGTGCTGGCGGAGAAGCCCGGCACGAGCTTGACGAGATCCTTGGGGTTGGTGACGCCCGCATCCGATAATATCTGCGGCGTGATTGCCTGGATCGACATGCCGACGTCGCGCAGGCGCTCGCTCCGCTTCTGCGCGGTCACGATGATCTCGCCGGCCGAGTCCGGAGCCGTTGGCGTCGCGCTGTCCGTGGTCGATGTCGCACTGGCCGTTGGCACGCTCTGCGCCTGCGCGGCAGAGGCGATACCCGCCGCGCACAAACACAGCGCGGCGCGCGAAACGGTTCCTGTCAGACTGTTGATCACTTTCCTCTCCTGACTGTGGTGCGCTCTAACTTCTCGGGAGAGGCTCGCGATGGCGGGTTTTGCCCCGTCATCCATCATCGCCCTTTACCCCTCTCTTACTCTTAACTACACGTATAGGGAGTTAAGGGAAAGTGGTTTGTGCATCCCTGTCTCGCAACGCCGTGCCGCTACATGCCAGCAAAACCGCCAAGTCCTCGGGATGAAGGCCGAATTTTCGCCAAATACCGGTCAACATAGACCATATTTCTGAGAGAGTTCCCCATGAGAGAAAAGCTGTGAAAGACCGCCTGCAGGCCTATCTGCACAAGGCTCTGCCGGGCTTGCGCGGTGACCTCGATATCGAGTCGATTCCCGGCGGCCAGTCGAACCCGACATTCTTCGTAACCCAGGGCGAACAACGCATGGTGCTGCGCAAGCAGCCGCCCAATGCGCTGCCGTCGGCCCATGCCGTCGATCGCGAATACCGCATCATGAAGGCTCTTGCCGGCAGCGGGGTACCCGTACCTGAGGTGCTCAGCTTTTGCGACGACGCCTCGGTGCTCGGCACGCCCTTCTATTTGATGAAGCGTATCGAGGGCCGGGTGTTCAATGATCCGTCACTTCCGGATGTCGCACCCGATGATCGGCGCGACATGTATTTCGCGATGGCCGATACGCTCGCGGCGCTGCACGGCGTCGATTGGGAAGCCGCCGGTCTTGCCGATTTCGGGCGGCCCGGCAATTTCTTCGAGCGTCAGGTCGGCCGCTGGACCAAGCAATGGTCGGCATCCGGCGGCGAGCCGTCCGCCGATATTGACACTCTGATCGACTGGCTGCCGCGCCATATCCCGGCAAGCGATGTGACGACCATCGCTCATGGCGATTTCCGCATCGGCAACCTCATGTTCCATCCCACCGAACCGAAAGTGGTCGGAGTGCTCGACTGGGAACTCTCGACGCTAGGCCACCCTGCCGCCGATGTCGCCTATAGCGCGCTCGGCTGGCACCTGGGTCAGGCCGACTATATGGGCATTGCCGATCTCGATCTGGCCGCGTCCGGCATTCCGTCCGAACAGGACTATCTCGCCCGCTATCGCGGCGCGGCGACGCATGACTTTTTGGTCGAGCCCTTCCACTTCGCCTTCTCGCTCTTCCGGCTGGCGGTGATCTTCGAAGGCATTGCCGCGCGCGCCCGGGTCGGGACGGCCAGCGCCGACAACGCGTCCGATGTCGGCCGTCTTGCCGGGCGCTTCGCCAGGCTCGCGGTAGAACATGCCTCCTCCTCCCTTTGATCGACAAGGATTGCCGTCATGGATTTCGACTATTCGCCGCGCGTCGCGGAATTGAGGGCGCGAATGGGCGCGTTCCTCGAGACCTATGTGCTGCCGCACAATCGCGCATGGACGCATGAGACCGAGAAGGGACGCTTCCCTTCGCAGATCATGGCGCCGCTAAAGGATCTCGCGCGCTCGGAAGGTCTATGGAATCTGTTCCTGCCCACCCTTCGCGAGGACGAGCCGGGTACGCGGCTCACCAATCTGGAGTTCGCGCCGCTCGCCGAGCAGATCGGCCGCATGCCCTGGTCGGCCGAAGTGTTCAACTGTTCGGCGCCTGACACCGGCAATATGGAATTGCTGCACCTCTTCGCGACGCCGGAGCAGCGCGAACTTTGGCTCGACCCACTGCTGGCGGGCGCGATCCGGTCCTGTTTCGCCATGACCGAACCCGATGTCGCCTCGGCCGATGCAACCAATCTCCAGACCCGGATCCGACGCGATGGCGATCATTATGTCATCAACGGCCGCAAATGGTTCACGACCGGCGCGATCCACCCGCTGTGCAAGGTTTCGATCGTCATGGGGATCACCAATGACGACGAGGCCGCCCCGCCCCATGAGCGCCATTCGATGGTGCTCGTGCCGATGGACACCCCGGGCCTCACTGTCGTGCGCAATGTGCCGGTTCTCAACCACCTCGCCGTCGAGGGCCATTGCGAGGTCCTCTACAAGGATGTCCGGGTCCCGGTGGCGAACCTGCTCGGCCAGGAGGGGGCGGGCTTCGCCCTCGCCCAGGCGCGGCTCGGGCCGGGCCGCATCCACCACTGCATGCGCACCATCGGCCAGTGCGAACTGGCCCTCGACCTCATGTGCGAGCGCGCGCTCGAACGGCGGGTCTTTGGCCGGCACTTGTCCGACTATGCGAACATCCAGGACTGGATCGCACTCTCGCGGATCGAGATCGACCAGGCGCGCCTCCTCGTGCTCCGCGCGGCCTCCAAGCTCGACACCCAAGGCAACAAAGCCGCCAAGATCGATGTCTCCGCAATCAAGGTGGTCGCGGCCGGGCTCCAGACGCGGGTGCTCGATCGCGCGGTCCAGGTGTTCGGTGCGATGGGACTCACCAACGATACGCCACTCGCCGGCTTCCTGAGCTGGGCGCGGGCGTTGAGGTTCGTGGACGGTCCCGACGAGGTCCATCTGCGCATAATCGCGCGCAATGAGATTGGCCGGATCAAGAAGGACCTGGGAAGCCGAGCCCTTTACTACACGCCCCCTGAAACTGGTCATTATTGACCCGATGTGCTGATGGAAGGGTCGTGCGCGCGCCGTCCCACGGACATGTTAAGACCAATTTCTCTTGGGTTTGATCCCGGTCAAGGTTGAGCGATACGAATAGAATAGTCTATATCGACTAGTAATAAGAGACGTGAGCGAGTCGGCTTCGCGCCTTAAGAGAGGGAGCAAGGCATTTATGGAACTTCGAGGCAAAACGGCCTTCATCACCGGCGGTGCCAGCGGCATAGGCTATGCGCTGGCCGAGCGTTGTGCGGCGGAGGGTATGACGCTGCTGCTCGCGGACATAGAGGAAGGCGCGCTCGCCAAGGCGGCCGAGGCGCTTCGCGCGCATGGCGGCGCGGTCGAGACCTACCGGCTCGATGTGTCCGATCTCGACCAATATAAGGCGGTGGCGGACGCGGTGCTGGCCGATCATGGCGCGCCCTTTTTGCTCGTCAACAATGCCGGCATCGCCTGGAAGGCGCCCGCAAGCGTGGCCACGCCGGAGGATTGGCGCTGGACGATTTCGGTGAATGTACTGGGGACCGGCTATGGGATCAGCCTGTTCGTACCCGCAATGATCGCGAGCGGCGCCAAGGGCTATGTGCTCAACACCGCCTCGATCACCGGCCTCATCGTCTCGCCCGGCACTTCGGCCGTCTATTCGGCCTCCAAGCATGCCGTCGTCGCCATCTCTGAGACGCTGGCGCATGAGCTTCGCCCGCTGGGGATCGGCGTCGCGGTGCTCTGCCCCGGCAGCGTCGCCACCAACATCACCGACGCCGATCGCAATGCGCCCGAGGGCCTCGTCAAGGGCATCACCGGCGCGGAGCCCCATGAACGTGAATTCACCCGCTCCTTCGTCGGCAACGGGATTTCGGCTGCTACCGTAGCTGAGCAAGCGTTCGAGGCGCTGGCCGAAGGCCGCTTCTACGTCATCACCCATCCCGAATATCGCGAGGAGATCGAGACCCGCCATCGCCAGATCGAGGGCGCGATCCATGGGGATCCGGCAAGCGACGTCGGTCTGCTCACCCTCGCCAAGCAGATGCTCAATCTCCAACCACTCACCTGACTTAGAAGGGATAATGCCCATGGCTTCCGAGCCCAAGGACCTGCCGCGCGGCGTCGATCTGACCTGCCTTTCCGAAACCTTCCGCAACGCCCCCCATGCGGTGTTGGGGGCGGCGCGCGAGCGCTGCCCCGTCTACCGGGACGGGATGCTGCGCGATTATGTCGTGCTGTCGGCGGACATCGGTCGCAAGGTGTTGTCCGATCGCACACTGCCGACCGACCCGCGCAATACCCTGCCGACCTCCACGCGCCGCATGCGGGGGGAAGACCTGACCCAGGATCCGCCGATCATGTTCATGGACGATCCGCAGCACAAGCGCGTCCGCTCGCTGATCAGCAAAGCGTTCAACATCGAGCGGATCGAGCGCTTCCGTCCGCGGGTCGGCGCGATCTGTCGCGAGCTCATCGAGTCGATCGAGGGCGACGCGTTCGATTTCATCGATGTGATCGCACGGCCACTGCCGACCATCACGATCGCCGAAATCCTTGGCATCGATTCCAGCCATCATGACGATTTCAAGATCTGGTCCGATCAGATGGTGGCGAGCAGCCTCAACCCGTTGGCACCGCCCGACGTCAAGCAGGCCGGGGCCGCCGCTGCCGTCAGCCTCTACCAGCTCTTTGCGAGTGAGATGGAGGCGCGGCGCGCAGCGGGCCTCGTCGGGGACGATCTCCTGACCGCCATGCTGGCGGCCGAGCATGATGGCCAAACGCTGACCGACATGGAGATCATTCAGAATGCACAGGTGCTGCTGATCGCTGGCAATCAGACGACCACCGATGTGCTAGGCACCATGCTCAACAATATCCTCGGGAGCGGCGACAGCTGGGCGCGGCTGAGCGCCAATCCCACGCTGATTGCGGGCGCGGTGGACGAGGGCATACGGTTCGACCCGCCGATCTTCTCGACCGACCGGATCGCGGGTGAGGATATGGAGCTCAATGGCGTCGCCATCCCCAAGGGTACGCAGATCTCGATCATGCTGCCGGCGCTGAACCACGATCCGGCGCTCAATCCCGATCCCGACAGGTTCGACATCGAGCGGAGGCCGATCAAGCATTTTTCCTTCGGCGGGGGACGGCATACCTGTCTCGGCGCACCGCTCGCGCGCATGGAAGCGCAGGAGCTGCTCAAGGTCATGAGCGAGGTTATGCCCGGCTTGCACCTCGACGCCGTTCGGCCCGCCATCTTCAGCCCCAGTCCCGGCTTCAGGGGCATCGATCAGCTCTGGCTCAAGCGCAGCTGAGCCAGGCAACGCCTTCCACCGACCATTTCAATCCCGGCGCCCGCGGATAAGCGGGTAGCCGACCATCCCCCCGACGGGAGAGGAACCCAAGCTATGGCGTCCCCGCAAACCATCGATCTCGACGCACTGAACCGTAAATATCTCGAAGAGCGCGACAAGCGCCTGCGCAAGGATGGTATCGGCCAATATATCGAGACCGAAGGCCAGTTTGCCTCCTTCCTCGACGATCCCTACAGCAAGCGGGTCGAGCGGGCGCCGATCGAACGCGAGGTCGAGGCCGCGATCATCGGCGCGGGCTTCGGCGGCATCCTGACGGCGGTTCGCTTGAAGGAGATCGGCATCGAGGATGTCGTCCTGATCGATCGGGCGGGCGATTTCGGGGGTACTTGGTACTGGAACCGCTATCCGGGCCTTGCCTGCGATATGAAGTCCTATGTCTATCTGCCGCTCCTGGAAGAGACGGGTTATATGCCGCCGCGCAACTACGCGTCGGGTACCGAGATCTGGCAGCATGCGCAGCGCATCGTCGATCATTGGTCCCTGCGTGACAAGGGTCTGTTCCACACTGGCGTCACCCGCGTCGAGTGGCTCGAGGATCGCGGGATGTGGCGGGTCTCGACCGATCAGGGCGACACCATATTCGCCCGCTATCTGATTGCGGCCAACGGCCCCATCTCCAAGCCGAAGCTGCCCGGTATTCCCGGCATTGCGAGCTTCAAGGGGCATAGCTTTCTCGCCAGCCGGTGGGACTATGACTATACGGGCGGCACGCCCGAAGGTGAGCCGATGACGAAGCTCTCCGACAAGCGTGTCGCGATCATCGGCACCGGCGCCACCGGCATTCAGTGCATCCCGCCGCTGGGTGAATATGCGGCGCACCTGACCGTCTTCCAGCGCACGCCGTCAGGCGTCGATGTGCGTCAGGAGGCGGCGACCGATCCCGATTGGGTCGCGTCGCTCGAACCCGGTTGGCATCAGGAAATCGTCGAAAATTTCACGACGCTGACCTCCGGCGGCATGGCGGCGAAGGACCTCATCAACGACGGCTGGACCTTCCTCTTCACCAAGATCGCCGCGGCGGCGGCCGCTGCCCCAGGCGGCGAGGACATGATGGCAACGCTGGTGCGAGCCGCCGACATAGCCGACGCCGAGAAGATGAACGAGATTCGCGCGCGCATCGATGCCATCGTCCAGGATCCGGCAACAGCAGAGGCATTGAAGCCCTGGTATCGGCGCTTTTGCAAGCGGCCGGTCTTCCACGATGGCTATCTCGAAACCTTCAACCGCGACAATGTGACGCTGGTCGATACCGACGGCCACGGTGTCGAGGCGATCACCGAGACCGGCGTCCGCGTTGCCGGCATCGACTATCCGGTCGATTGCATCATCTTCGCCTCGGGCTTCGAGGTCGGTACCGACTTCGTGAAGCGCGCGGGCTATGATTTCATCGGGCGGGACGGGCAATCGCTCCAGGCCAAATGGGCGAAGGGCTTTTCGACCTTCCATGGCCTTCAGGTTCACGGTTTCCCGAACCTCTTCATCCACCAGAATGCGCAGGCGGCACTTCCCGCGAATTTCTGCCATGGGCTCGCCGAAGGCGCCAAAACCATCGCCGCCATCGTCGATCATGCGCGCAAGGCCGACCTTCCGGTGATCGAAGCGACGCAGGATGCCGAGGATGGATGGGTGGCGCATTGCGGCGAGGTCGCCGCCAATCTCGTTCCCTTCTTCGAGCAATGCACCCCAGGCTATTATAACCTGGAAGGCAAGCTGACGCAGGAGGCCGCTCAGGGCTTTGGCTACGGTGCCGGCGCGCACGCCTATTTTGCGCTCATGCAGCAATGGGTCGCAAAGGGCGATTTCGAGGGCGTCGAATTTTCGAAAAGCTGATCCCCGCGAACGACCCAAGCGTGCCGGGGGACGGCCGAAAACCGTTGCCCGGTCGCCCCGAGCGAAATGATGGACGAGCACCCGAAATTTCGGCACTGGTATCGCTCGACCAGCGTGATCGGGAGCCTTGCGTGACGGATAAAGGGGCCGCGATAGTCGCACCTGCGACGGGCGCCAAGACCAGGCGCGGCCAGGCCATGCGTGATATCCTTCTGTCCAGCGCGATCAAATTGACCGCGCTCCACGGCTATGGCGCGACCACCACGCAAGCCATCCTCGACGATGCCGGCGTCTCGCGCGGGTCTTTGCTGCATCAATTTCCTACACGCGACCTGCTCATGGTGGCCACGGCGCATGAGGCCATGAACCGCATGCTGGTCGCCGTCGAAGCGGGAATCACCCGACATGGCGATCTGCTCAAGGGCCTGCTGGATTTCCCCAACATCCTCTGGCGTGTGCAGACCGACCTGCCAGCCCGCGCGTTCACCGAGATCCAGTTGGCCAGTCGCTGGGATCCAGTGCTCGAGGATGGCCTCAAGGGTGCCATGGCGACCGTCAACGCGCTGACCACGAGCAAGGTGGTGTCGGTCGCCGAACAGTTCGAGATTTCGAATCTTCCCCGGCTCCTCCATGAAATCTACCTGCTGATCAGCGCAACGCAGGGACTCGCGATCGGCCGTGACCTGATCGAGGAAAAGGCGATGACCGCAGGCGCGCTCGCCATCCTCAAGGACCGCTTCGTCGCTGCGTTGAAAGCGAGCCTCGCCTGAGCAGCGCAACGGCGACTGGACAGGCCCGAGCGGATGGTCTTCCCGACGGATATTGCCGCTTTGCCATCGGTGGTGGGAACGGATATGCTCCCTCATCATATGATTAAGGGACCATGATGGCGGGCCGGAAACCAAATCTGCAACAGCATAACGGAGGCGAGCAAGCGGACGAGGAGCGCGGTGCCGGCCGCGCGAGGCTCCTGGAAGCGACCAGCGTCCTCATGCGCGATGCCGACGATCTCCATGTGCCGCTGGCCGATATCGCCGCGCACACCGGCCTCAACGCAGCTTTGGTGCGCTATTATTTCAAGGGTAAGGACGGGCTTCTACGCGCGCTCCTCGAGCGCGATACCGAACCGAGCCTCGCCGAGCTCGATCATCTGCTGGCGATGAACATCAGGCCGTCGAAAAAGCTGCGCTATCATCTTGCCGGTCTGATCAACACGTATCATACCTATCCCTATCTGAGCCGCCTGATGATCAAGCTGCTACAGGAAGGCAGCGAAACGGAGCGGCAGAAGATCGCCGACCGATTCCTGAAGCCGATCGCGAACTTCTACGAAGTGGTGGTGCGCGAAGGGCGCGAACTGGGCGAGTTTCGCGACATAGATCCCAAGCTCCTCTATTTCAACGTGATCGGCATGTGCGATCATCTCTTCTCGTCGCGCGTGTCGCTTCATTATTGCTACGGGATCGACAATGTCGATGAGGCGCTGAAGCGCCAATATATCGACCAGGTGGTGACCATTCTCCTGAAAGGAGTGCTGGCCGACGGAGAATCCGCCTGACCACAGCCCGGGGCTTTCGATCCTGCGAGGCTTGAGAGGGGCATTCATGGATAGCGGGGCGTTCCATCGTCTCCCGCGGGTACGTCATCCGGTTCGCGCGTTCCTGCCCGGCCCGGTCCCCGCGGCGCTTCCGGAACCGATCTTCACGGCCGCCCGAGCGCTGCTTCCAGCCCGGGGGTGCATGTCGCGTCCGGCGCAACACGCGCCATGCAGCGCCGATCTTCGTGCCGGACTGGGCGGGGTAGCGCAGAGCCGCCGATGTCGGCATGTACGCCCAGTCGCTCGTGCTGACGATCGCGGCGCACGGGCTCACGTCCTGCGCGCATGGATCGATCAGCCATCAATGCCGGGCCGGGATGAGGCGCTCGGCATTTCGGCCTCCCTCAAGCTCCTGTTCGGCAAGCTCGTGTCGGCGTTGCCTTCGGCTGTGCAGACCCTTCAAGCCCGGTCCCGGGCGTGCCTGCCGTCCGCGCCCGCTTGCGGACAAACACGCTTTCGATAGCTGACGCGTGAGTTCCAAGCGGAAAGCATCACCTTCTGACACGCCTGAGCCGGCATCCCCTCTATATGCGCTCGACGATGATTGCTGGCGCCATACCGCCGGCGGCGCACATCGTCACCAGCCCGCGCTTCAGATCGCGACGCTCGAGCTCGTCCAGCAGCGTGCCGATAAGGATCGCGCCGGTGGCGCCGATCGGATGGCCGAGCGCGATCGCGCCGCCGTTGACGTTGACCCGTGACCGATCGAGATCGAGATCGCGAATGAACTTCTCGGTGACGACGGCAAAGGCTTCGTTGATTTCCCAAAGATCGATGTCTTCCACGGAGAGACCGGCTTTGGCGAGCGCCTTGCGCGCAGCCGGAACGGGAGCGTTGAGCATCAATGTGGGGCAGTCGCCGACATTGGCCATGGCGACGACGCGCGCGCGAGGCTTGAGACCATGCCGCCGGGCATAAGCAGGCGAGGTAACCAGCAACGCCGCGGCGCCATCGACCACGCCCGAGCTGTTGCCGGCATGGTGGCTGTGCTCGATAGTGAGATCGGGATAACGCGCAGCGATCATCGAACGATAGGTCGCTCCGTCCTCCGCGAGCGGGATGTCGGCGATCGCCGCGAAGGAGGGGCGAAGCGCGGCCAAGCCCTCGGCAGTGGTACCGGGACGGGGAAATTCATCGCGGTCCAGCGCCACACTTCCGTCGGCGTGAAGAACGGGTATCAGACTGCGCGCGAACCGATCTTCCGCAATCGCCGTCGCGGTCCGCTTCTGGCTTTCCAATGCAAGCGCGTCGAGTTCCTCGCGCGCGATACCCTCGATCGTCGCGATCGCATCGGCGCAGACCCCCTGGTGCGATTGCGGGTGCCGCGCGCGAAGCCGCAGGTTGCCGGCGTCCATCATCACGGGCGGCGCTCCCCGTGCTGCGTCCTCAGCCGCCATGGTTGCGGTCAGTGACATCATTTCGGTCCCCCCCGCGACGATCGCCTCTTCGAGTCCCGCCATCACCATGCCGGTAGCGAAATTGACCGCGGTGATGCCCGAACCGCAGAAGCGGTCTAGGGTCACGCCGCTGACGCGCGTGTCGTAGCCGGCATCGAGCAAGCTCATCCGGGCCAAGTCATTACCCTGTGGCCCGCGTTGAGCGCTGGTTCCCCAAATCACGTCATCGATGGTCGCGCTGTCGAGATCATTGCGCGTGACGATCGCCTCAAGCACTGTCGCCGCGAGGACCTGCGGGTGGAGATTGGCCAATGCGCCCTTGCCAACCTTGCCGATACCGCGCGGCGTCCGCACCGCGTCGATAATCCATGCTTCCGTCATGTCGGTTTCCTGTCTGGTAATGGTGTCGGGGTAGGTTTTCGGTGTTCAGCCGTGCGTCGTTCCGGGCCTGGGCGAGAAGATGGCATCGGTCGCGACGGCGCCGTCCCACATCGTCGGTGCGGCCGCCTCGCTCAGGGAAAAGCGCGGGGCCGGTGCGGGCTGGACGACGCCGTCGATCTCGAGGAAGGTCCGGCGGCCGGCATTGTGAGGATGCTTCGGCGCTTCGGTCATCGACAGAACCGGCGCGAAACACGCATCGCCATACTCGAGCAACTCGCACCATTCGTCGCGCGTTCGCGTGGCTATGACGGCCGCGAGCTCCGCCTTGAGCCGGGGCCAGCGGGCGGCGTCCATATGATCATCCCATTCGGCACCGGCCAGGCCCGCTTTCTCGCGCAACTGCGCGTAGAATTTGGGTTCAATCGATCCCAATGCGATGAATTTTCCGTCACGCGTTTCATAGCTGTCGTAGAAATGCGCGCCGGTATCGAGGAGGTTGGCACCGCGCTCGTCGCGCCACAGGCCGGCCGCGAGCATGCTCCAGATGGCACTCATCAACGCTGCCGAGCCATCGGTCATGGCACAGTCGATAACCTGGCCTTGTCCGGCCTCCCGCGCGCGGAGCAACGCGCTTACCATACCGAAGGCGAGCATCATGCCACCGCCTCCGAAATCACCTACCATGTTGAGCGGAGGCGTCGGCTTGCCGCCGGCCCTGCCGAAACTGTGGAGCGCGCCGGAAAGAGCGATATAATTGATGTCGTGACCGGCGGCGGCGGCATAGGGTCCCGTCTGCCCCCAGCCCGTCATCCTTCCGTAAACGAGGCGCGGATTGAGGGAGAGCGCCACATCCGGGCCGAGACCCAACCGCTCCATAACTCCGGGTCGAAAGCCTTCGATCAGGCCATCCGCTTCAGCGATCAGATCGCGAACCTGCGCCGCGCCTTTTTCGTCTTTGAGATCGATGGCGACAAAGCGGCGCGAACGTAGCGTCACATCCTTGCGACGAATGGCGATCGCGTCTTCAGTCAAATCCTGAGGCCGCTCGACACGGATGACCTCTGCGCCATGATCGGCCAACATCATCGCAGCGAACGGGCCTGGACCGATTCCCGCGAACTCAATAATCCTGACACCGGCGAGCGGTCCGGTCATACCCGTCTTCCCCTGCCATAGATGACCTTCCTCGCTTCTCCAGCCATCAGCCGGCGAGCTCGCTATTGAACTGCATCGCCGGCAGGACAGGCGAGAAATTGGCGATGTCTTGCTGTAGCGAACCGGCCTCGGGATGCGCCAGCGCGGAGGTGAGGTCCGCGTCCGAAGCGAAGTGCAGAAGAGTAATCAGAGCAAAGTCCGGGTTGGCCTGCGATCCCGGGGCGGCGACGCCCTTCAGCACCTGTACCTGTGTGAGAAGCGGTCCCCAGATCCGTTGCACCAACCGGAGATGTTCGGAAGTATAATAATCGAAATCGAACGTGCCGTCCTCCGGCATGCGGTAGTGAAGTGACAAGATGGCCATTAGCGGATCGTGCGCCTCCTGAGCGTGCGGACTCAGCGAAGGTGCGCCCGGTCACCCCTAATTACACATATAAATATGGCACGACAACCGATCTCAGGATCGAGGAAAACCGACCACGCAAGAATCCACTCAAGCGACCAGCCCGCCCCCTTTCGCCTTGTGGATGACCCCACCGGGATCGGTGATCCTCGCGCGCGCCTGCTCAGCCGCGACGGCGCCATGCCGTCCCAGATTCATGTGCCGCCGCACCTTGTTGGGCTGCGATCGTCAACGAACTCGCCCCGGGCGATGGTGAAGTGGCCGATCGCACTCGGCAATCGGCGCCCGGTTTCTCAATCGAAAACCAGCCCCAAAAAACGCGAAGCGCGCGCCCTTTCCGATGAAGGGCGCGCGCTCCGTTTCACGCCAGGCGTGGATGATTCAGGCGCGCGTGCCTTCCATCGGAAAGCTGCCGAACGCGCCCGCGGTCACGGTTCCCTTGATCGCATCGCCATCGACGGTCGCTTCGCAGGTCAGCGTCATCGGCATCGGCACGCTGATGTCGAGCGACCAGGACAGCTTGTCGCCATCGACCTTGCCGTTCTTGATCTCGGTCGTCCCCATCGCGCCCGAATAAGTGCCGGTGAAGCCATCGCCGGCGCTTTCGACCGTCAGCGTCGCCTTCTGATCGCCCATCGGGCTGTGGGTCACCGTGTCCCAGCTGCCATCGACATTCGCCATGATTGTCTCTCCTGTGATCGATTGAACCTAGTTCGCCGCCGGCTTCGACGCGATCCCGACGGACTCGGGTTTCACCACCTCGACAGGCAGGCCGAGGCTGTCAAGCTGTGGCCGGACCTTGGCGGCGTCGCCCACAACCACCCAGACGAAGCGTTTCGGGTCGATCGCCCCGCGTGCCGCAGCGTCAACCTGCGCCATGGTGAGCGCGCGATATTTTTTCGGCAGCTGCGACTGCCAGTCGTCGGGGCGCCGCATGAAGTCGTTCCCCTGCATCGCGCCCAGCACCGCGCCGGCCGTTTCATATTGCCCGGCCATCTTGCGGATGCTGCCGGTCACCGAACGATCGAACTCGACCTTCGTCACGCCCTTCCCGGTCAGATAGTCGCGCACCTCACGCTGGATTTCGGCGATCGCAGGGCCGGTCTTGTCGGCCTGGACCGGCGCGCTGATCGTGAACGGCACGGCATGCTCGTACCGCGAGATGCCGCCGCGCGCGCCATAGGACCAGCTCTTGTCCTCCCGCAGGTTCATGTTGATGCGCGACAGGAAGTCGCCGCCCAGCACCTCGCTGGCGGTCCCCAGCGCGACCGGATCGGCGAACGGATCGACCGGCGTCATCTGTCCGGCATAGATCAGCGATTGCGGCGAATCCGGCCGGTCGATCAGCAGGATCCTGGGCGTGGCCTGTTGCGGCCTTGCCGCGAAGCTCTTCACGCCCGGCGCGCCCTCGCCCTTCCAGTCGCCGAACCGTGCCTCGAACGCGGCCTTGATCTCGTCGAGCGGGCGATCCGACACGACGAAGATCTTCGCCTTGTCCGGCCGGATCCACGCCTTGTAATAGGCGATCAGGTCGTCGCGGGTCAGCTTCGCCACCGCCGCCTCGTCGCCGCCCAGCGCGGCGGTCTTGGCATAGGGAGAGGCATCGCCGAACAGCAGCGACGGCATCGCCATCTGCGCCAGCCCGTTGGGATTGGCGCGAATCTGCTTGATTCCGGCCAGCATCTGGGTGCGCACCCGCTCGACCTCTTCGGCGGGGAAGCTGGGATGGCGGGTGATGTCCGCCATCAGCTCGAGCGAGCCGGCCAGATTGGGGCTGGGGGTGAACATCGACACATAGGCGCGATCGGGCGAGCTGCCGGCACCGATCCCGGCGCCCAGCCGCTCCTGCGCCTCGGCGATCTGTACCGAATCGCGCGTGGTCGTCCCTTCATCAAGAAGGCCCAGCGCCATGCCTTGCGTACCCAGCGCGCTCGGCACGTCCGACGCGACGCCGGCATCGAAGCTCAGGATCGCCTGGGTCACCGGCACCGCGGCGCGATGGGCGTAGACCAGCTCGATCCCGTTCGACAACCGGGTGCGCGTGACCTTCGGGAAATCGATGTCGCTGATCGGGCCGACGCCCGGCAGCGGGCCGCGCGTTCCCTTGACCACATCGTCCGCGGCCTTTGCCTTTTCCGGCCGCGCCGCTTCGGCATAGGCGGCGCGGGGGCCCGGCTCGACGGTCAGCGCATAGACCGGGCGGGACAGCCATTTCGCGGTCACCTCACGCGCCTGATCGGGCGTCACCGCCGCCAGCCACGCCAGCTCCTTCTTATAGAAACCGGGGTCGTTCATGTAGAGCGCGCCGGACGCCAGCGTCACCGCCTTGCCCCCGAACCCGCCGACCGATTCCAGGCCGCGGATGCGCGACGAGGCGGTGCGCGTCTTGTAGCGTTCCAGTTCGTCGGCGGTGGGGCCGGTCTTGATATAGTCGGCAATGATCTCGTCCAGCCGCTTTGCCGCCACCGCCGGATCGACGCCGGGACGCACGTCCATCGAGATGATCACGTTGCCGGCCTGCGCCAGCGACTGGTTGAACGCACCGACATTGACCGCCAGCCGTTCCTTCTTGACCAGGATATTGTCGAGCCGCGAACTCGCAAGGCCGCCGAGTACGCCCAGCGATGCGTCCAGCACGGTCGAATCCTGGCTGCGCACGCCCGGCACCGCCCACATGCGATAGATGCGGGTGACCGCGACGCGGTCCTTCATCACCTCTGCCTTGGGCGCGGCCAGTGTCGGCACGTCGATCTTTGGGTCGACCGTCTGCGGCCCGCGCGGGATCGCCCCGAAATATTTCTCGACCAGCGGCCGCGCGGTCTTCGCGTCGATATCGCCGGCCAGCACCAGCACCGCGTTGTTCGGCCCGTAATAGGTGCGGAACCAGGTCTTCACGTCCTCCAGGCTGGCGGCGTCCAGGTCCGCCATCGAACCGATCGTCGAGTGGTGATAGGGATGGCCCTCGGGATACAGGCCCTCGCTGATCTTGTAGCGCAACAGGCCATAGGGCTGGTTGTCGCCCTGTCGCTTTTCGTTCTGGACGACGCCGCGCTGCTCATCGACCTTTGCCTGCGTCACCGCGCCGAGCAGATAGCCCATCCGGTCGCTCTCCAGGAACAGCGCACGATCGAGCGCGGCGCGCGGGACGGTCTGGAAATAATTGGTGCGGTCGGCATTGGTGGTGCCGTTGTAATCGGTCGCGCCGACTTCCTTGAGCGGCTCGAAAAACTCGCCGGGGGAGTTTTCCGAACCGTTGAACATCAGATGTTCGAACAGATGGGCAAAGCCCGTCTTGCCCTTTGGCTCATGCTTCGATCCGACATTGTACCACACCGAAACGCCGACGATCGGCGCCTTGCGATCGGTATGGACGATGACGCGCAGCCCGTTTTCCAGCCGGAATTCCTCATACGGGATATCGACCTGCTTCACGAGCTGCGCCACCGGCACCGGCTTCGGCGCCTGCTGGGCGTGAACGGGCGCGGTGAGCACGACCGCGAGCGCGGTCAGGCTGGCAAGAACTGGTTTCATGTGCGGGGGTTCCGGACTTGGACTGGGTACGAAGCCGGCAGCATACCGCCCCCGTGGCGCCGCGCAACCGACAGCTGCTCCAGGCCGCACTTGCCTCTCGACCCAGGGCGCGGCAGCATCGGCGCACATCTTTTTGCCACCGATCCGCCGCCGACCCCTTGTGTTGCAGAAATGCAACACTACCTCGCGCCATGAAAGGCAACAGGACGCACATGAACCTCGAGAAATTCACCGACCGCGCCAAGGGTTTCCTCCAGTCGGCGCAGACCGTCGCGATCCGCATGAACCACCAGCGGATCACGCCCGAGCATCTGCTGAAGGCGCTGCTGGAGGACGAACAGGGCATGGCCTCGGGCCTGATCCAGGCCGCCGGGGGCGACGCCAAGCGCGCGCTTGCGGAGACCGATGCCGCGCTGGCCAAGATCCCGGCGGTGTCCGGCAGCGGGGCGCAACAGGCGCCGGGACTGGACAATGACGCCGTGCGCGTGCTCGATTCGGCCGAACAGATCGCGCAGAAGGCGGGGGACAGTTTCGTTACCGTCGAACGGCTGCTGCTCGCGCTGGTGCTCGCCGGCACGACAGCGGCGGGACGCGCGCTCGCCGCCGCCGGGGTGCGCGCCGAAGCACTCAACGGCGCGATCAACGATCTGCGCGGCGGCCGCACCGCCGACACCGCCGGCGCGGAGGACCGGTATGACGCGCTCAAGAAGTTCGCCCGCGATCTGACCCAGGCGGCAAGGGACGGCAAGCTTGATCCCGTCATCGGCCGTGACGAGGAGATCCGGCGCACCATCCAGATCCTCGCCCGCCGGACCAAGAACAATCCGGTGCTGATCGGCGATCCCGGCGTCGGCAAGACCGCGATCGCCGAGGGCCTGGCGCTGCGCATCGCCAATGGCGACGTTCCCGATACGCTGAAGGATCGCAAGCTGATGGCGCTCGACATGGGCAGCCTGATCGCCGGCGCCAAATATCGCGGCGAGTTCGAAGAGCGGCTGAAGGGCGTACTCGACGAGGTGAAGGCCGCCGAGGGCGACATCATCCTGTTCATCGACGAGATGCACACGCTGATCGGCGCGGGCAAATCGGAAGGCGCGATGGACGCTGGCAACCTGCTCAAGCCCGCGCTCGCTCGCGGCGAGCTCCACTGCATCGGCGCGACCACGCTCGACGAATATCGCAAATATGTCGAGAAGGACCCCGCGCTCCAACGGCGCTTTCAGCCTGTTTTCGTCGGCGAGCCGACGGTCGAGGACACGATCTCGATCCTGCGTGGCCTGAAGGAAAAATACGAGCTGCACCATGGCGTGCGGATCACCGACGGCGCGATCGTGTCGGCGGCGACGCTCAGCAACCGCTACATTACCGACCGCTTCCTGCCCGACAAGGCGATCGACCTGATGGACGAGGCGGCGAGCCGCATCCGCATGGAGGTGGAAAGCAAGCCCGAGGAGATCGAGACGCTCGACCGCCGCATCATGCAGTTGCAGATCGAGCGCGAGGCGCTGCGCAAGGAAAGCGACCAGGCGTCAAAGGACCGGCTCGACAATCTGGAAACCGAACTCGCCAATCTGGGCGAGCAATCGGCCGAGCTGACCCAGCGCTGGCAGGCGGAAAAGGACAAGATCGCGGGTGAGGCGAAGATCAAGGAACAGCTGGATCAGGCCCGGCTGGAACTCGAACAGGCGCAGCGCGCCGGCGACCTCGCGAAGATGGCGGAGCTGAACTATGGCACGATTCCCGCGCTGACCAAGCAGCTGGAAGAGGCCCAGGCATCGACCGGCAGCGCGATGCTGCGCGAGGAGGTGACCGCCGACGACATCGCCGCCGTCGTCAGCCGCTGGACCGGCATTCCGGTCGATCGCATGCTGGAGGGCGAGCGCGAGAAGCTGCTCGCCATGGAGGAACAGCTGGGCAAGCGGGTGATCGGCCAGCAGGCGGCGGTGAAGGCCGTCTCAACGGCGGTGCGCCGCGCGCGCGCCGGTCTGCAAGACCCCAACCGCCCGCTCGGCAGCTTCCTGTTCCTCGGCCCGACCGGGGTCGGCAAGACCGAACTGACCAAGGCGCTGGCCGAATTCCTGTTCGACGACGCGGGCGCGATGGTGCGGATCGACATGAGCGAATTCATGGAAAAGCACTCGGTCGCGCGGCTGATCGGCGCACCGCCCGGCTATGTCGGCTATGAAGAAGGCGGCGTGCTCACCGAGGCGGTGCGCCGGCGCCCCTATCAGGTCGTCTTGTTCGACGAGGTGGAGAAGGCGCATGGCGACGTCTTCAACATCCTGCTCCAGGTGCTGGACGACGGGCGCCTGACCGACGGTCAGGGCCGTACGGTCGATTTCACCAACACGATCATCGTGCTGACGTCAAACCTGGGCAGCCAGTTCCTGACCCAGCTCGACGACGGGCAGGATGTCGCCAGCGTCGAGCCGCAGGTGATGGAGATCGTCCGGGCGCATTTCCGCCCCGAATTCCTGAACCGGCTGGACGAGATCGTGCTGTTCCACCGCCTTGGCCAGAGCGAGATGGCGCCGATCGTCGATATCCAGGTCGCGCGGCTGGGCAAGTTGCTGAAGGATCGCAAGATCACGATCGACCTGACGGAGGCGGCGCGCGACTGGCTCGGGCGGGTCGGCTATGATCCGGTCTATGGCGCACGACCGCTCAAGCGGGCGGTGCAGCGCTACCTTCAGGACCCGCTTGCCGACGCGATCCTGCGCGGCGAGGTGAAGGACGGCGCGCATGTCCGGGTCGATGAAGGCGACGGCGCACTGGTATTGACCACAGGTTGACGGCGGCGGACGCGGCGGCGAGGGTCGGGCGATGATCGCGCCCGCCCTCGCCCAGCAGCTTCAGTCGATCCATGCGCGGATGCAGGCGGGGGACCTGGCCGGCGCGTCGATGGCGATGCTGCCGGTGCTGGCCGGCAACCCCCGCGAGCCGGCGGTCGTGCAACTCGCGGCGATGATCCGGCGCGGTGCCGGCGACCTGTCCGGCGCGCGCGCGGTGATCGAACGCGGCATCGCCGCCGGCGCGACCAGCGCGGACCTGCTTAACATGCTCGGCAATATCCTGGGCGATCTGGCGGAGCATGCGGCGGCCGATCGCGCCTTTGCCGATGCCGCGGCGATGCGTCCGGATCATGCCGATCCCTGGATCAACCGGGGGCAGTTGGCGTCGCGGACCGGCGATCACGAGGCGGCGGTCGCCCATTTGCGGCACGCATGTCGGATCGCGCCGGGGTCGGCACTGGCGCATGTCAGCCTGGGCAACGCCCTGCGCGCGCGCGGGACACATGTCGAGGCGGTGGCGATGCTGCGCAAGGCGGCGGCGATCGACCCCCGCCGCGCGACAACGCCGCTTCACCTTGGCATCGCGCTCAACGCGGCGGGCGATTCGCGCGCGGCGCTTGCCGCCTATGACGATGCTGCGCGGCGCGGGCTGGCGACGCCCGAACTGCTGGCCAACCGCGCGGCTGCGCTGATCGAACTGGGCGAACTCGACGCGGCGCTCGACACGCTCGACGCGCTCGTGCGCCAGCATCCGGCCTATCTGCCCGGCCATCGCGATCGTGCGCGGCTGATCTGGGAATATGGCATCGCGCGCGATCCGTTCGAAAGCTACGCCGAGTTGACCCGCCAATTTCCGGGCGAGCGCATGGTGTGGGAGGCATGGGCCGCGGCGCTGCTGGGCTTTCGGCAATATGAGGCAGCGATCGCCGTCACCGGCGAGGCGTGCGCCGCGCTGGGCGATGACCCCGCGATCCAGCTCGCCCGGGCGATGGCGGCGAGCGAATGCGGCCTGATCGACGAGGCCGATCGTGCGTTCGCGGCGGCAGGTTCGCTGTCCGGCACGCCGTTGTGGCGCATCACATCATCCCGCCATCTGTTGCGGCGGGGCGACCCGGCGGAGGCCGCGGTGCGCACGCAGGCGGTGCTGGCGGACGATCCCGACAATCAGCTGGGCTGGGCCTATCTCGGCACCGCATGGCGGATGCTGGGCGATCCACGCGAATTCTGGCTGCACGACTATATGGCGCACACCGCCCAGATCGAGGCACACCCACCCGGCGACACGGACACGGACACGGCCGCGTTCGTCTCCACAACCGCCGCCGCGTTGCGCCGGCTTCATGTCACGCGCACCCACCCGGCCGATCAGACACTGCGCAATGGCACGCAGACGACGGGCGCACTGTTCGATCGCCCGGAACCGGAGATCGCGGCGCTGCGGGCGGCTGTCGAGGATGCGGTGGCGCGGTTCATCGCCGGGCTTCCCGACGATGGCGATCATCCGATGCTGCGCCGCAAGCGCGCGGGATTTCGCTTTACCGGATCCTGGTCGGTGCGGCTGCGCCAGTCGGGCTTTCACATCAACCATGTGCATGAGCGCGGCTGGATCAGCTCGGCCTTTTATTTCGCGCTCCCCCCCGCGCACCCCGACGATCCGCCGCACGCCGGCGCCTTGCAACTCGGGGCGCCGCCGGACGAGCTGGGCCTTGGCCTGCCGCCGCGACGCATCATCACCCCGCGCGAGGGGACGCTGATCCTGTTCCCCTCCTCGATGTGGCACGGCACCCTGCCCTTTGCCGGCGATGCCGAGCGGCTGACGATGGCGTTCGACGCCGTACCGGTCGGCTGAGCGCAACGCCGCGCGCGGTTGGCCTTCGATCGAGTCTCCACCAGCGGGGCGCGCGCGGGCGATGAAGGAGGGTCAACTTCCGCCGCCCCACCCGGCGGCTTTCGCGATCGCTATTTCGAAGCGCCAACCCGGTGGCTGAACGGGCCGATCGGGGCATGGCTACGCCGTGGCCCGTCGGGTCTGGCGGGAGCGGCTGAGAGGCACTCGATTGCGGTCGGCCCGAATCGTGAGGTCCCTCATCTCCCGGCCGGGGCGACGACGCGTGCGCTGGCCGACCCTTCGGCTCGGGGCGGGACCGTCGCGGCTACGGGCGTGGCGCCGGCATGGCGCGGCGCCCGAGCGTCACTGCGCCACCGTTGACGATCCTTGATCGCCGGGGCGTCGGTGGGGGAGTGGGTGCGCGCATTGCATTCCCCATGAAAATTGACCGGGCGGTGAAGCGCCAGCAGCACGCTCCATCGCACCTTCCCGGCATCCCACCGGCGGGTGAGGCGCCGATCCATCGCCATTCGCACCGGTCAGGCGAAACGCCCGACAATCGCCACGGCCCGCGCACCACCGGGGCCGCGATCCGGCCGGGATCGCGGGGCGGAGGGCCGTGTTTGCCTATGTCGGCCGATCGTCGTCGGCCGCCTCGCGCCATCGACCACGACCCGGCTTTTGATAAGTCACTATCACCTCCTTCTCGCCGGATCGGCGGCGAGGTGTCTGCTGTGTCGTCCGTTGCCGGAACCGCCGACAATCGGCGGACCATGACACACCGCGGGACGGTCCGCCCCGCCGCTCCTGCACAAGATACGAGATCGGCTCAGCCCCCGCAGGGCGCCGTGCGAACGGCGCATATTCCATTCTCGCCTGCCCCCTGCCCGCCCGCGCCGCACGCACGAAAAAAGACGGCGGGGATTTCTCCCCGCCGTCCTGAAGTTCGTCCGATCGGTAAGGATCAGAGCTTGATACGCGCCTGGAAGGTGAAGTTCCGGCCGAGCGCATACCCGTCGTAGAAGTTGATGTTGGTGTTCGCCTGTTCGAAGATACCGGTCGCGGTCTGCGGCGGCAGTTTGCCGAGCAGGTTGTTCGCGATCATGGTGAATTCGAAATTGTCGGTCGGACGCCAGCTGAGCGACAGGTTCACCAGGTTCAGGTCGGGGATCCGAGCGCTGCCCGAGGTGTAGTCCTCCAGCTCCGCACCAACGAAGTTCTGACGGCCACCCTGGCGCCACACATAGCGGACCTGGCCGGTGAACTTGTCGCCGCGCCAGCCGGCGGTCAGCGTGTTACCCCATTTGAAGGTCACGCCGCCAATGCCCGAGAACACGGTGTCGGAGTAGTTGGTCGTGCCGATCTTATACTCATCCACATAGGTGGTGAGGTTGCTGATGTACACGCGACCACCGAACGCCGGGATCGACCAGTCGAAGCCGACATCGACACCCGACGTGACCAGCGGCGTGGCGCTGTTGGTACGGCCGGTGTTGATCGCCGTGATCTGGCCAGTGGCCGGATCGCGGGTGATGCGGGCGCACGACGCCGCGACGTTGTTCGAGTAGCAGTCGATCAGATAGTACGACGCACCCAGACCCGCGACGCGGTTGGTAACCTTGATGTTGTAGTAGTCGGCGGTGATGTTCAGGTTACCGCCAAGCACACGACCGGGCGAAACCACCGCACCGAGCGTGTAGGTTTCGGCCTTTTCTTCCTGAAGGTCGGGCTGACCGAACGAGAACGCCTGAACCTGCGAGTTGATCTGGGCGAAGGTCGGGAAGGCCGCCGCCGGGATCACAGCCGAGCAGGCCGCGACGTTACGGTTCGGGTTACTCGCGTTACAGGGGTCGGTATAGGACGGGAAGCCCTGGTCACCGTTCTGGAACAGCTCGAACACGTTCGGCGCGCGCGCCGCACGGTTGTAGGTGCCGCGGAAGCGGACCTGACGGATCGGAGCGAACTCCGCCTCGGCCTTCCAGTTGAACAGCCCGCCGACCGTCGAATAGTCGGAGTAACGCGCGCCGGCGCCGACCGCGAGGAGATCCGGGAAGCCGTTTCCGCCGAGCAGCGGCAGACGGACTTCGCCGTACACTTCCTTCACGTTGATCGAACCGGTGATCGGCTGCACGGCGTTGAAGCCGTAGATGTTGCCGGTGCGCTGACCATCATCCACCACGGTCTCTGCGGTGTCCTTGCGATATTCGACACCGACCGCGACGCCGACCGGGCCACCCGGCAGGTCGAACAGCTCACCGGTCAGGTTCGACGCGAAGCGGACCTGCTCGAACGTTTCCTGCTGCTGGGTGTCGATCACGACGAAGTTCACCATCGCCGGGGTCAGGGTATTCTGACCGAAGATGTTGATCGGCAAACAGCCCGGCAGCGAGCCGGTCGGACAGCCGTTCAGACCCTGGGTCACCGCAGTGCGGTTGATGTTGCCGATGCCACGCAGCGCGTTATCGACGCGGCCGAAGCTCGCGACGGCGTTGACGTTCCAGCCACCGCCCAGATCGTGCTCCACAACACCACGGATGTTGAACGAGTCGGTCTTGAAGCGGCCGTCACGCGGACCGGTTTCGGTGAAACGACGGTTGATCGTGAACGGAGCGGTCGGGTTCGGGCGGGTCGCCAGAGCCGCGGCCAGATCCGCCGGGATCAGCGGCGAGTTGTACGGAACGACGATGCCGGTCGCCGGCGTCGGCGCCAGATTCACCTGCTGGTTGGCCTGAGTGAACGAGCCGTAGAACTTGAACATCGTCGCGTCGTCCAGCTCATAGCTGCCCAGCGCGGTGAAGGTCAGGCGATCATACGGCGTGATCAGATAGTTCGCCGGCGCATAGTTGTAGCGGCTCGAACCATAAGCGCGCTCCGGACCGTCCGGAACAGCGCAAGCACCGCTCGAGAAGGTCGGGGAGAGCTGGCCAGCGCTGTTGAACGTCAGCGTCGAGGTCGAACGACCGCAGCCCGCCGGGGTGTTCGCCGCGGCGAAGCCCGGGAAGGTGTTCAGCACGGCCGCGTTGAACGGGTTCGACGCGGTGTTCGTGGTGATCGTACCCCAGGCCGGGGTGGCCGAACCACCCGAAACGAGCGTGCCGTAGCCGGTCGGGCGGTTGATATAGTCCGCCGGGCTGTTCGCAATGATGAACGGACCGGTGAAGTTGGTCAGATCCGACAGGATCGCAGCCGAGGTGCGCGAATAGGCGAACTTGTCCTGGCCCACCGCGTCACGATCGAAATACGAGGCGTACAGGGTGATGTTGCCCTTGCCGTCGGCGAAGTTGCCGCCGAACATGCCCGAAACGGACATGTTGAAGCCAACGCCGTTCTCCGAGATGTTGGTCTGGCCGGTCAGCTCCATGCCTTCATAGTCTTCACGCAGGATGAAGTTGACGACGCCCGCGATCGCGTCCGAACCGTAAACGGCCGACGCACCGCCGGTCACCACATCGACGCGCTGGATCAGGCCGACCGGGATCTGCGAGATATCGACGACGCCGGTCGTGGTCGACGGAGGCAGGCGCTCACCATTCAGCAGGATGAGCGTACGACCCGGGCCAAGGCCACGCAGGTCGAGGGTCGCGAAATTCTCGCCGCCCGAGTTGTTCGACACGCGGGTGTTGCCCGGAATGACCTGCGGCAGTTCGTTGACGAGGTTTTCGAGCGTCTGCGTACCGGTCAGCGCGATCTGCTCGGCCGAAACGGTCGTGACGGGGCTCGGCGCGTCGAGGTCGGGGCGCGCGATGCGCGTGCCGGTGACGACGATCGGGCCGCTTTCTTGGGTGGTGGCGGCATCGCCGTCGGTCGTCTGCGCAAAGGCAGGCGCTGCCGCGAGCGACGAGCCGATCAGCAGCGTCGACGCCAGCAGGCGGGTGCGGAAAACAGATTTCATAGGTTCAAACCCCCTAGGTGAGAACAGTGGCGGAGTTCATTGAATGCCGGCGCAATACCAGCACTGCCCCCGTGTCTAATGTTACGTTCAGCTTCGCCGCAACGCACATTTGGCAGAAAGCGGGGATTTGAGGCCCGGTGTGACAAATTCGACACATTTTTGAAATCGCGCTGCAACGTCGCCCCGCCTTGCATTGAGCCGCCTTAATCCTAGGATCGCGAGCGGAAGGGGATGTTGCCGATGTATGTCACCGCGATAACCATGTTGCTTGCCGGCGCGTCGGCGTCTGTTGCACCGCAAGAAGCCGAATCGGCCAAGGTGATCGATCAGATCGCCCAGTGCCGCAGCATCGCCGATGCCGCCCAGCGGCTCGCCTGTTTCGACGGCGCCGCCGCCGCGCTTCAGACGGCCCGCGACCGGCGGGAAATCGTCGTTTTGGACCGTGAAGCGGTGAAGCAGACGCGCCGTCGGCTGTTCGGAATCGCGCTCCCCAAGATCAAGCTGTTCGGCGGCAGCGACGACGATGACGAGAAGGAGGAGATCCGCGAGATCGACGCCAAGATCGTCTCTGCCCGTCCGATCGCCAATGGCCGCTGGGTCATCAAGCTGGATGACGGATCGACGTGGCAGACGATCGAACCGTTCGCGAGCGCCGAACCCAAAGCGGGCGATTCGATGCATATCAAACGGGCCGCGCTGGGCAGCTTCATGGGATCGGTGAACGGCCTGCGTTCGGCACGGATCCGGCGGACGGACTGACTCGCGTCCCAATGCGGGACGGGCCGCGCCGCATGTGGCGCGGTCAGTCCGCCGTGACCGGCATCGATCCCGCCAGCAGCAGCGGATCGATTCGCGAATCGCGCCACTTCATGCCCCAGTGAAGATGGGGGCCGGTCGCCCGTCCGGTCATCCCCACCGCGCCGACCGGCTGTCCGCGCCGCACGACGTCGCCCAGCTTCACGTCGATTCGTGACAGGTGGAGAAACGCGCTGTTGAGGCCCATGCCATGGTCGATCATCAGCAGTCGGCCCTCCAGCGTGAAGGGCTGTTGCGCGGCCAGGATCACCACCCCGTCGGCAGGGGCCAGCACCGTCGTTCCGCTCGGTCGCGCGACATCGACGCCCGAATGATAGGCCCCGGGCTCGCCCTTGTAGACCCGCTGCGATCCGAACAGGCCGGACAGCCGGCCGGTCACCGGCCACATGAACTGCTGGCGCCAGCCGGCCGATTCCGACCTGATCGCACGGGCAGCGTTGATCTGGCGCAGTTCGTCGGGACGGCGGCGCTGGAATTCGGCGCTCGGCTGCGCGAAACGCGGCAAGCGGTCGAGTCGCTCGATCCGCCAGGCACGCGGCTGAACCGACAGCGTGCGCCGGACCTCGCTCCCGTCGACACGCGTCGCGACCAGCGTCGCGCTCGGCCCGGCGTCGCGGTCGAACGCGATCAGGAACTTGCCATCGGGGGCGAGCGGAACGTCACTGCCGTTGAAGCTGATGCGGGTGGTCAGCGCCGGCGCACTCGCCAGCACCACGCCGCCCTGGATCAACGGGCCGTCGAACAGGAAGTCGTTGCGCGACGCCGCCTGCTGCACCGGCTCCAGCGGCAGCGATGGCGGCAGCGGGGCTGCGATCGCCGCCGGCTCGGGCGCCATCGAACAGGTACCCATCAGCACCAGCGTCGTGGCGGCGGTGAGGATGCCCCCCAGCGTCCTCATGCCGCCAGCATCGCCCGGGTCGCGATGTCGGCGCTGGCATAGGCCTCCTGCCGGGCCACGCTCCAATATCGCAGCGCGTCGAGCGGAATCGCCTCGCCGGTCACCGCGCAGGCGACGTGATCGCCCGGGGCCAGTACGCGAAACCCGTTCGCCATATAATGGAGCCGCGCCGGGCGGGCGGTGTTGGACGACATCAGCATGGTTACGCTCGCTTTGGCTTCGGACGGGTCAGAGCAGGCTCGGCTGCTCGGGCTTGTCCCCAGCATAGGATTTGCCGCCCGGCCGCTCAACCCGCGCATCGACATTGCCATCGCGGAAGTGCAGCACCACCGCGCCGGCGCCCCGCGCATCGGCGGCCGACGTCACCACCCGATCGCCCAGCTTCGCGCTCACCCGGACATAGCCGCGCTGGAGCAGATTGTCCGGATTGACCGAATCGAGCAGCCGCGCCGCTCCCTCGAACCGGTGGCGCAGCGCATCGAGCCGCGCCTGGAGCAGCGCGGGCCGCAAGGTCGTGGAAAGCCGCTGATAGCTCGATTCCGCGCGCGCGACCCGGCGTTCGAGCGCGCGGTCGAGCCGGGCGCCCAGATCGTCGGCACGCTGGCGCTGGGGTCCCAGCAGCGCGTCGCGCCGGGGCAGGACACGGACGAGCGCCGCCAGCCGCTCCGCGCCGCGCTCGTGATAGCGGCGCGCGCAGCGTTCGGTGCGCAGCGCGAGCGACTGGATCATATGGGCAAGGTCGGCGCGCACCGGCACCGCGAGTTCCGCCGCAGCGGTCGGCGTGGGCGCGCGCATGTCGGCGGCATAGTCGCACAGGCTGGTATCGGTTTCGTGTCCGACCGCCGAGATCACCGGAATCGAACAGGCGGCGACGGCGCGTACCGCCACTTCCTCGTTGAACGCCCACAAATCCTCGATCGATCCGCCCCCCCGCGCGACGATGACCAGATCGGGGCGCGGGACCGGCCCGTCCGCCGGCATCGCGTCGAACCCGCGCACCGCATTGGCCACCTCCTGCGCCGCGCCCTCACCCTGCACCTTGACCGGCCAGACGAGGACATGGGTCGGGAACCGGTCGGCAAGACGGTGGAGGATGTCGCGGATCACCGCCCCGGTGGGCGACGTCACGACGCCGATGACACGCGGCGCGAACGGCAACGGCCGCTTGCGCGCGGGATCGAACAGGCCCTCACCGGCCAACTGCGCCTTCAGCTTTTCGAACAGCGCCATCAGCGCGCCCTCGCCGGCCAGTTCCAGGCTCTCGATCACGATCTGATATTTGGAGCGGCCGGGATAGGTGGTGAGCTTGCCGGTCGCGACCACCTCGATCCCGTCCTGCGGCGCAAAGGCGAGCCGCGCGGCCTGGCCCTTCCACATCACCGCATCGATCACCGCATCGGCATCCTTGAGCGCGAGATAGGCATGGCCCGAGGCGGCGCGTTTCCACCCCGAAATCTCGCCGCGCAGCCGGACATGGCCGAACGCGCCCTCCACCATCCGCTTGAGCTTGGTCGAGAGTTCGCCGACCGACAGCGGCGCGGCGTTGTCCCCTTCCCGCCCCTCGGCTACGAGCCGCGGCGTATCGATGTCGTCAAAGGGATCAGCCATGAACGTCCTGCTGTTGGGATCGGGGGGCCGCGAACATGCGCTCGCCTGGAAACTCGCGCAATCGCCGCTGCTCGATAGCCTTCATGCGATTCCCGGCAACCCCGGAATCGCCGAACATGCGCACTGCCACGAGGTCGCGCTGACCGATCACGACGCGGTGATCGCCCTGTGCCGCGCACACGCTATCGGCTTCGTTGTGGTCGGGCCGGAGGCGCCTCTCGTCGATGGGCTGAGCGACAGCCTGCGCGCGGCGGGGCTGGCGGTGTTCGGGCCGAGCCGCGCGGCGGCGCAACTGGAAGGATCTAAGGGTTTTACCAAGGACCTGTGCGCGCGGGAGGGGATTCCGACCGCCGGCTATGTCCGCGTTACCGATCTCGCCACCGCGCGCACGGCACTCGCCCGCGATTTCGCGCGGCCGGTGGTGATCAAGGCGGACGGGCTGGCCGCAGGCAAGGGGGTGACCATCGCCATGTCGGACGCGGAGGCGGAAGCGGCGATCGCCGCGATCTTCGAAAAACCGGGCGGCGAAGCGGTGATCGAGGAGTTTCTTGACGGCGAGGAGGCGAGCTTCTTCGTCATTACCGACGGGGCGAACTTCGTCGCCTTTGGCTCGGCCCAGGATCACAAGCGCGTCGGCGATGGCGATACCGGACCGAATACCGGCGGCATGGGCGCCTACAGCCCAGCCCCGGTCCTCACCCCGGAGCTGGAAGCGGAAGCGATCGAGACGATCATCAGGCCGACGATCGATGGCATGGCGAAGGCCGGGACGCCCTATTCGGGCGTACTCTATGCGGGCCTCATGCTCACCCGCACCGGGCCGAAGCTGATCGAATATAATGCGCGGTTCGGCGATCCCGAATGCCAGGTGCTGATGATGCGGCTGGAGGACGACCTGCTCGATCTGATGCGCGCGACCGAGGCGGGCGAACTCGCCGGCCGCGCCGCGCCGCGCTTCGGCGCGCGCACCGCGCTGACCGTGGTGATGGCGGCGAACGGCTATCCCGGCACCCCCGAAACCGGCGGCGCGATCGGGGGGATCGGCGCGGCGGAAGCGACCGGCGCCAAGGTGTTTCAGGCGGGAACGCGGCGGAGCGACGGGGGAATCGTCGCGGCGGGGGGGCGCGTCCTGGCGGTCACCGCGACCGGCGCGAGCGTGACCGAGGCACAGGCCGGCGCCTATCGCGCGGTCGATCGCATCGACTTTCCGACCGGATTCTGCCGGCGCGACATCGGCTGGCGCGAAGTGGCGCGCGAGCGGGATTGAGGGCGGCAGCACCCGGTGGCGCTGGCCCCGCCCGCAGATCAGACGAAATCTGACATTGCGGGTGATATTATATCCTGTTCATCTGTGGCTCATTGGCCGGGCGCACCCTGGCGCCACGAACCTGTCGCATAAGGAAGGGGACCATCCATGAAGCGTACCACCGCTCTCGTCAGCCTCTCGCTCCTGCTCGGCGCCGCCGCGCCGCCCCCGCCGCCCCAGTTGCGCGAACGGCCGCCCGCGCCTGCTCCGCGCGCCGACAATGGTTCGCCCGTGCGCTGCCAATATGCGCCTGGCCGCTACATGCCCCGCCGGTCGCCGGGGATCGCCGGCGGCCAGGCCTATGGAACGCAACCCGCGCCGGCGCCACAGGCGATGCCTGCACCCCCACCCCCGCCCGCGCCACCTCCACCGCCCCCGCGCACCGGCGTAAGGCCCGTGCCGGTTCCCGGCTCTCAATCGGATTTCGCCGCGCGACGGATCGCGCCGTCCCGGGCCATCGCCGCGCCGCAATATGGCGCGCCGGGCAATCGCGAGCGCTATGAGGGCAAGGAGGTCGCATCGGTCCAGGCGGTCGCGCAGACACCGGTCTCCACCTTCTCGATCGACGTCGATACCGGCAGCTATTCGAACGTTCGCCGTTTCCTGCAAAAGGGCCAGACCCCACCCGCATCGGCGGTGCGGACCGAGGAGATGATCAACTATTTCCGCTACGATTATCCGCTGCCCGCCAGCCGCCAACAGCCGTTCAGCGTAACCACCGATGTCGCGCAGACGCCGTGGAACCCGGACACGCGGCTGCTGCGCATCGGCCTGCGCGGCTATGACGTGACCGCGCAGGGGCGGCCGGCGGCCAATCTGGTCTTTCTGGTCGATGTGTCCGGATCGATGAGCAGCCCGGACAAGCTGCCCCTCGTCAAACAGGCGCTGACGATGCTCGCCGACAAGCTGACGCCCCGGGACCGGGTGTCGATCGTCGTCTATGCCGGGGCGGCGGGCGTGGTGCTGGAGCCGACCGCGAAGAAGGAATATGTCCGCGCCGCGCTCGACTGCCTGGAGGCGGGCGGATCGACCGCCGGCGCCCGGGGTATCCAGATGGCCTATGACATCGCGTCGGCCAATTTCATCAAGGGCGGGATCAACCGCATCTTCATCGCCACCGATGGCGATTTCAACGTCGGCGTCAGCGACAACAAGGCGCTGGAGGCGATGGTCAGGAAATATCGCGACAGCGGCGTCACGCTCACCACGCTCGGCTTTGGCGCGGGCAATTACAACGAGGCGCTGATGGAGCGCATCGCCGATCTGGGCAACGGCAATTACGCCTATATCGACAGCGCGATGGAGGCGCAGAAGGTGCTGGACGACGAACTCAGCGCCTCGCTCTTCACCATCGCCAAGGATGTGAAGGTACAGGTCGAGTTCAATCCCGCACAGGTGAAGGAATATCGCCTGATCGGGTATGAGAATCGCGCGCTCGCCGAAGAGGATTTCGACAATGACGCGGTCGATGCCGGCGATATCGGCGCCGGGCATCAGGTGACCGCGATCTACGAGGTGGTGCCGGCCGGTGCCAAAGGCTGGCTGCCCGACCGCCGCTATGCCGGCAACCAGCCGCCCGCCGCCGCGGGCAAAGGCGGTGAACTCGCCTTCGTCAAGCTGCGCTACAAATTGCCCGGCCAGGATATGTCGAAGCTGATCGAAAAGCCCGTTCCGGCGGTGCTGATGCGCGGCGCCCCGGCCCCGCGCGGCGACATGGCCTTCGCCACCGCGGTCGCTGCGTTCGGGCAGAAGCTGCGCGGCGACAAATATCTCGGCCGCTACAGCTATGCCGACATTCGCGGCCTGGGCGGCAACCCGCAGGGCTATTGGCGCAACGAGTTCCTGAAACTCGTCCAGCTCGCCGCGACGCAGGAGGTGCGAAAGGCGGACGATTGAGGGCGGACGCCTACGGATCGCCGGCCAGGTGCGGCGCGGCGGCCACCCCGGTTCGATCCGGGGTGGCCGCCCGGCCGGTCACACCGCCTTCAGCGCCGCGTCGAAATCGGCGATCAGGTCGTCCGCGTCCTCGACCCCGATCGAGATGCGGACGAGATTGTCGGTGATGCCCAGCGCCTGTTTGCGCGCGTCCGGCACCGACAGATGCGTCATCGCGGCGGGCGCCGACGCCAGCGTCTCCGTCCCGCCCAGGCTGACCGCCAGCTTCGCGATCTTCAGGCTGTCGAGGAACGCGAACGCCTCCCTTTCCCCGCCCTTCAGATAGAGCGAAAAGGTCGATCCCGCGCCGGTGCAGTGGCGGTCGTAAATGTCCTTCTGCCGGCTGCCCTCGGGCAGGAAGCCGAGATAGCCGATGCTTTCGACCTTGGGATGATCGCGCAGGAATTCGCAGACCTTCGCCGCATTCTCGCCCGCGCGGCTCATCCGCAGTTCCAGCGTCTCGAGGCTGCGCAACAGCATCCAGGCGGTATTGGGGTCACAGATCGTGCCGATCGTGTTGCGCATCAGGCGGATGGTGTTGATGTGCGCCTTGCTGCCCAGCACGCCGCCGGCGACCAGATCGCTGTGTCCGCCGGCATATTTGGTGAGCGAGTAGACGACGAGATCCGCGCCCTGCTTGAGCGGCTTCGCCCAGAGCGGGCCGAGAAAGGTATTGTCGATCGCGATCGGCGGTTTGGCATCGCCGAACACCGCGTCGCGCGCGGCGGCCACCGCCTCGACATCGACCAGCACGTTGGTCGGGTTGGCCGGGCTTTCCAGATAGATCAGCGCGACATTGCCCGACGACGCCTTTTGCAGCGTCGCCTCGATCTCCTCCCGCGTCGCGCCGGCGGGGAAATCGACCCAGTGGACGCCGAACTTCCCCAGGATGCGGGCGATCAGCGTCTCGGTCGCGGCATAGAGCGGGCCGGAATGGACGATCGTGTCGCCCGGCTTCACCATCGCCAGGAACAAAGTCGCGATCGCGGACATGCCGCTTGAAAAGGCGAGCGCGTCCTCGGCCTCTTCCCATACGCCCAGACGATCCTCCAGGATTTCCTGGTTCGGCCCGTTGAAGCGCGAATAGACCAGGCCCTCGGCGCCGCCGGGGCGTTTGCCGGTCACGCCCTCGAAATGGCGCTTGCCCGCCGCCGCATTGGGAAAGACGAAGGTCGAGGTGGCAAAGATCGGCGGCTTGAGCGACCCCTCGGACAGCATCGGATCATAGCCATGGCCCATCATCAGCGTGCTCGCCTTCAGCTTGCGGCCACCGATCTTGTCGATTTCGGGCTTGGGATGGCGGCGCGGGGTGCCGCCGGTCAGCGCGGCCTCATCGGGCTGTTCGGGCTTGTCGGTCATCGGCGTCCGCTCCTTGGTATCGAATGTTACGAATTGCCGGTCCAGTCGCACCTACATGGCGGGGCGTCAATCCGGGTCACGCCAGCGCGATCAGCGAAATCTGGCGTCCGTAATCGGCCTCGCCCCGATGCGTCGCGCGCCGGTAGCTGTAGAAACGATCGGGCTGGGCATAGGTATCCTCACCCAGCGCCGTGACGGTGCGCAATCCGGCATCGGCCAGGCGATGAACGACATAGGCCTCCAGATCGAACTGGTGATGCCCCGGCGCGCCGGGAGCGAAAAACCGTTCGTTCGCCGGATCGGCGGCGGCGAAGCGGGTGAGGAACCCGTCATCGACCTCATAGCTTGCCCGTGAGATGCACGGGCCGACCGCGGCCGCAATCCGTTCCCGCCGCGCGCCCAGCGTTTCCATCGCCGCGATCGTCGCATCGGTAATTCCGCCGATCGCCCCCTTCCACCCGGCATGGGCGGCGGCCACCACCCCGGCATCCCGGTCGGCAAACAGCACCGGCGCGCAATCGGCGGTCAGAATGCCCAGCAGCAGGCCGGGGCGGTCTGTCACCAGCGCGTCGGCATGAGGGCGAAGCGCGTCGTCCCACGGCGCGACCACGCACACCGCGTCGGCCGAATGGACCTGATACAGGGTGACCAGCCGCGTGTCCGGCGCGACGGCGGCGATCGCGCGACGCTGGTTCTCGATCAGCGCGGGCGTCGGCGGCAGGCCGCGCCGCCCCATGTCCAGCCCGGCGGTTTCACCCGTCGATACGCCGCCGCGCCGACCGAGAAAGCCATGGGCAACCCCGTCGAGCGCGTGGGCGCGAACGACCTCGACCCCGCTCACAGCGCCAGCCGCATGATCAGGTCGCGGTCGATCTGCCGCCCGACCGGAAACGCATAGTCGCCGACATGATCGAAGCCGTAGCGATCGTAGAAGCGGATCGCGCGCGCGTTCTTTTCGAACACGGTGAGCAGCAACGCCGGCGCACGCCGCGCCCGCGCGGTGGCCAGCGCCCATTCCATCAGCGCCGGCGCGACCCCGCGCCCGTGCCAGTCGGTCGCGACATAGAGTTGCGACAGCTGCGCATCGTCCGGCCCCGCCTGATCGAGCCAGGGCGGCGTCAGCTTCGCATAGCCGACGATCTCATCGCCGGCGCGCGCCACCTGCCACGTGATCGCAGGGTCGTGCAGGCCCCGGCGCAGCGCGCCCTGCTCGCCGAACGCCTGATCCAGAAACGCGGCGAGATCGTCGGGGTGATAGAATTGCGCGAAGGTGTCGTGCCAGCTCGCCAGCGCCATCGCGTCCAGCGCGGCGGCGTCGGCGGGTGTCGGCGCGTCCAGCCGGATCGCGATATCGGACAGACTCATGCGAAGCCCGCCGGCGCCGGCCAGCCCGGCGCGGTCAGTGCGACCACCTTGAACAGCTCGCCCATCGCCGCGTCGCCGGTCAGCCGGTCGCGCGCGGTGGCGATCTCGTCGGCGCGATCGGGCGCGGCCTGGATCAGCGCCTGGGCGCGCGGACCGATGCCGAGCGATTCCAGATATGCGCCCTGGGTCACCGGGCCATGCGCGACCAGCCCCTCCACCCGGGCGGCCTCGACCAGCGTGCCGAAATCGACATGGGCGGTCAGATCGGCCTCGCCCGGTTCCTCGAACGGATTGGCATAGGCATGGCCGCGCACCGCCTGCAACGTGTCGCCGATCGCCGGCCCCGAATAGCCATAGTCGATGACGATCGCGGCGCCGCCCTGTGCCATCAGCTTGGCGGCGAGTGCGCGCAGCACGGCGACGCTGGCGGGCGAGGTTTCCAGGATCGATCCGTCGGGCGCGTCGCGCAGATGCTCCGGAATGATCGGATCGAACACGGTGTTGCCGACGACCGGCAGGAACAGCGTGTCCTGACACGCGACCAGCCGTTCGCGCCACCCTTCGGCCGTCCGGATCAGCTGACGGATCGGCAGCGCGTCGAAAAACTCGTTCGCCACCACCAGCAGCGGCGCGTCGTCGGGCAGGCCGACAATGTCCAGCGCCCATTCGGCATGCGGCACGCGCGCGCGCTGCGCCTCGCGCAATACCGGGCTGTTCTCGACCAGATGGACCGGCGGCGTCAGCCCGGCATGGCCCATCGCGCGCAACGCGTCGGCGGCGAGCGTTCCGCGTCCGGGACCCAGCTCCACATAATGCGCCGCCGGCCGCCCCGCCCGGTCCCACAGATCGGCGAGCGCCAGACCGATCAGCTCGCCGAACATCTGGCTGATTTCCGGCGCCGTCGTGAAATCGCCGCGCGCGCCCAGCGGGTCGCGGGTCGCATAATAATGGGTGTTGGCCGCACCCATGAATTGCGACAGCGCGATCGGCCCCGCCAGCGTGATCGCGCGGGCAAGCCGGTCGGGAAGCGTGCCTTCCTCGCTCACCGGATCAGGCGATGCTGGGTCCGCCGGCGACCGGCTCGATCCGCTCGCGCCGCCGCTTCGCCGTCGCGATCAGATAAAGGCCGCCGACGATCATCGGAACGGTGAGCAGCTGGCCCATGTGCAGTCCCGGGGTCGCAAAGATCGTGTCGGCGAACTGCACGTCATATTCGCGGAAGAATTCGACGAAATAGCGCGACAGGCCATAGCCCAGGATGAACGTCCCGACGAGCTTGCCCGGCTGATACCGCGCATCGGTCTTCCAGAACATGAACCACAGCACCGCGAACAGCACGATGCCCTCCAGCCCGGCCTCATAGAGCTGGCTGGGATGGCGCGGCACGTTCTGGCCGGTGCGGTCGAACACGATCGCCCAGGGGACGTCGGTGGGCCGGCCCCACAATTCGCCGTTCACGAAATTGGCCAGCCGGCCAAAGAACAGGCCGAACGGTGCGCAGCAGGCGACATAGTCGTGGATGCGCAGCCAGTTGAGCCCTTCCTTCCGCGCCAGCCAGATGATCGCCAGCGTCACGCCGATCACCCCGCCATGGAACGACATCCCCCCCTCCCACAGCCGCAACAGGCTGAGCGGTTCGAGGAACAGGCGCGGCTGATAAAAGATCGCATAGCCCAGACGCCCGCCCAGGATGATGCCGATCGTGGCATAGAACACCATATCGTCGGCGTGGCGGCGCGCCATCGGCGCACCGGGCTGGGCCAGCAGCTTGAGCAGATACCACCAGCCGATCAGGATGCCCGCGATATAGGCGATCGAATACCATTTCAGGCTGAACGGCCCGATCGTGAAGATCACCGGATCCAGCCCCAGATCGGTGAAGTGCAGATAGGAGCCGGCGGTCGCGGCGGCGGTCGTCAGGATCACGTTGGGGCCTCCCCGGCAGTTCGGCGCCGTCCTATCCCCACTTTGCGCCGAACCCAAGCGCTTAGAGTCGCGGGCGCGCGGTCGACCGACCGATTCACGGTTCGTTGGCGATCGGGGCTTGGCGCGGCCCGCGAAGCGCGGGTAGAGCAAGGCGATGGCGACGGAGCGGCAGGGCGGCAAGGGCATCGATCGGCGCACGCTGCTCATCGGCGGCGGCGCGGGACTCGGGCTGATCGTGGCATGGGCGGTGTGGCCGCGCAGCTATCGCCCCAATCTGAGCGTGCGCGAGGGCGAGACTGCGTTCGGCGCGTGGCTGAAGATCGCGACCGACGGGCAGGTCACGGTGGCGATCCCCCAATGCGAATATGGCCAGGGCGTGTTCACCACCCTGCCCCAGCTGATCGCCGACGAGCTTGGCGCGGACTGGCGGACGGTGGGCGTCGAACAGGCACCGCTCAATCCCATCTACGCCAATTCGCTGGCGGCGGCCGAACTGTTTCCCGGCGTGGTGCCGGATCAGCTGCGCCGCACCCATGCGGTGCGCACCGCGCTGATGCTGACCGGCGGATCGACCTCGATGCGCAGCTTCGAAGCACCGTTGCGGCGTGCGGGCGCGGCGGCGCGGGCGATGTTGTGCCAGGCGGCGGCGCGGCGATGGGGCATCGACTGGCGCGCCTGTGCCACCGCCGGCGGCTTCGTGATCCACGGCCAGCAACGGCTGCGCTTTGGCGAGCTCGCCGCCGACGCCGCCGGCGAATCGGTGCCGCGCGACCTGCCGCTGCGCGAGGGGGAGACGGCGCGGCTGGCGGGCGAACCGCTGCCCCGGCTCGACGCCCCGGCCAAGGTGGACGGCAGCGCCAATTTCGCCGCCGACATCCGCCTGCCCGGCATGGTCTTCGCCGCGATCCGGCAGGGGCCGGTCGGCACGCGCCGGCTGGTCGGCGCGGACGAGGCAGCGGCCAGCCGCGTGCCGGGCATGCTCCATGTCGTGAAGAACGAACGCTGGATCGCGGCGGTCGCCAACAACTGGTGGGCGGCCAGCCGCGCGCTCGACGCGCTCAAGCCGCGGTTCGAGGTGACGGCCCGGCTCGACAGCGCGACGATCCAGGCCGCGCTCGACGCCGCGCTCGACGGGCCGGGAAGCCGGATCGTCCATGAGGGCGATCTGGCGCCGGTGTTTCGCGGCGCGCGGGTCGTCACCGCCGAATATCGCGCCGGCGTCGCCCTGCACGCCGCCGTGGAACCGATGACCGCGACCGCGCTGTGGGAGGATGGGCGCCTGCGCCTGTGGCTGCCGACCCAGGCGCCGGGACTGGCGCGCGGCGCGGTAGCCCGCCTGCTGGGCATTGGCGAGGGCAGCGTGACCATCCACCCGGTCTTCGCCGGCGGATCCTTTGGCCAGAATCTGGAGCATCAGGCGGCCGAACAGGCGGCGCTGATCGCCCGCGAACTGGGCAAGCCGGTCCAGCTGAGCTGGTCGCGGGGAGAGACGATGATCCACGATCGCGTGCGCGCGCCGGCCGCCGCGCGCATGTCCGCGCGGCTGGGCGGCAACGGCGCGGTCGCAGGCTGGCTCGCAAAGATCGCCGCGCCGTCGTCGGGACATGAGCTTGCCCGGCGGCTGATGGCCGGCGACAGCGCGATCGGCGCCGGCCTGGCGATCGCCGGCACCGGCGACCCGGCGGCGGTCGAGGGCGCCCGCCCACCCTATCGCATCCCCAATCTCGCGATCGACCATCATCCGGCCGACATCGGCCTGCCGACCGGCTATTGGCGCGGCGGCGCACACGGCGTCACCGCCTTCTTCACCGAAAGCTTCATCGACGAACTCGCGCATGTCGCGGAGATCGAGGCGTTTTCGTTCCGCATCGCGATGCTCGGCGGCGAACCGCGCCTGGCGCGGTGCCTGTCCACCGTCACCTCGCTCGGCGGGTGGCAGGGCGGCACGGCGGGCAGCGGCCAGGGTCTTGCCTGCCACGCCTTTCGCGGATCCTATATCGCGGTGATGGCGGAGGCGTCGGTCGGCGACGATCAACGGGTACAGGTCGATCGCCTGGTCGCCGCCGTCGATTGCGGGCGCGTCGTGAACCCGGATGTGGTGCAGCAGCAGATCGAGGGCGGGCTGATCTTTGGTCTGGCCGCCGCGACCGGCGCCACCACCGGTTTCACCGATAACATGGCGGAGGCCCGGCGCTTTTCCGACCTCGGCCTGCCGCGCCTGGCCGACACGCCCGACATCATGGTCGAACTCGTCGCCAGCGAGGCGGATCCCGGCGGGGTCAGCGAACTGGCGGTCCCCCCGGTGGCGCCGGCGATCGCCAACGCGCTGTTCGCCGCGACCGGCGTCCGCCTGCGCCAGCTGCCGCTGATTCCGGGGGGCGAGTGACCCCTCCGGCCGATCATCCCGCAATCGCGCCGGCGCGCGTCGGCGTGCTGCTCGTCAATCTCGGCACGCCCGACGCGCCCGACGCGCCCGCCGTCAGACGCTATCTGGCCGAGTTTCTGTCCGACCGCCGCGTCGTCGAGATCCCGTCGCTGCTGTGGCAGCCGATCCTGCGGGGGATCATCCTGAACACCCGCCCCCGCAAGTCCGCCCACGCCTATGCACAGGTGTGGAGCGCGGAGGGTTCGCCGCTGGCGGCCATCACGCGGCGGCAGGCGGCGGCGTTGCAGGCGGCATGGCCGGACGTCCGGGTCGATTGGGCGATGCGCTATGGCAGGCCGGCGATCGGCGAGCGGATCGCGGCGATGAAGGATGCCGGCTGCGACCGCATCCTGATCGCGCCGCTGTACCCGCAATATTGCGCGGCGACGACCGCGACCGCGAACGACGCCGCCTTCGCCGCGCTGGCGGGGATGCGCTGGCAACCGGCGGTGCGCATCCTGCCCCCCTATCACGACGATCCCGCCTATATCGCCGCGCTCAGGAAGTCGGTGGAGGATCAGCTCGCCGCGCTCGATTTCGCGCCACAGGCGATCCTCGCCAGCTTTCACGGCATGCCCCGGCGGACGCTGGACCTGGGTGACCCCTATCACTGCCAGTGCCGCAAGACCGCGCGCCTGCTCGGCGAAGCGCTGGGCCGTGAACTGCCCGTCGTCTTCCAGTCGCGATTCGGCCGCGCGAAATGGCTGGAGCCTGCGACCGACATCACGCTGGCCGATCTGCCGGAACGCGGCGTGACGCGGGTCGCGCTCGTCGCGCCGGGATTTTCCGCGGACTGCCTTGAGACGCTGGAGGAGCTGGCGATCCGCGGACGCGAAACGTTCATGGCGGCGGGCGGCACGCATTTCGCCTATCTTTCCTGCCTCAACGACGACGATCCGGGCATGCGTATGTTGCGCGACATCATCGGCAGGGAACTTGCGGGCTGGGCCGACCTAACCTAGCGTCGGGAAACAGAAACAAAGGAGAGGCGCATGGGACGAGTAGCGATCGTGACGGGCGGAACCCGCGGCATCGGCGAGGCGATCAGCGTCGCGCTCAGGGATCTGGGGATGACCGTCGCCGCCAACTATGCCGGCAATGATCAGCGTGCCGCCGAATTCACCGAGCGCACCGGGATTCGGGCGTTCAAATGGGACGTCGCCGATTATGACGCGTGCCAGGCCGGCATCGCCGAGGTCGAATCCGCCCTTGGCCCGGTCGATGTGCTGGTCAACAATGCCGGCATCACCCGCGACGGCACGATCCTCAAAATGACCTACCAGATGTGGAAAGAGGTCATGGACACCAATCTGGGCGGGTGTTTCAACATGGCCAAGGGCGTCTTCCCCGGCATGCGCGAGCGCAAATGGGGCCGCATCGTCAATATCGGATCGATCAACGGCCAGGCGGGTCAATATGGCCAGGTGAACTATGCCGCGGCAAAGAGCGGCATTCACGGCTTTACCAAGGCGCTGGCGCAGGAGGGCGCGCGCGCGGGCGTCACGGTGAACGCGATCGCGCCGGGCTATATCGATACCGACATGGTCGCCGCGGTTCCCGCCGACGTGCTGGAAAAGATCGTCGCGAAAATCCCGGTCGGCCGGCTGGGACAGGCGAACGAGATCGCACGCGGCGTCGCCTTCCTGTGTTCGGAGGAAGGCGGTTTCGTCACCGGATCGACGCTGTCGATCAACGGCGGCCAGCACATGTACTGACCGGCGCGACCGCGCTGTGGCCTGATCGTGAAGGGGCCGGCGCCTTGTCGGGCGCCGGCCCTTTTGCGTTCCGGCATCCGGCCGGGCGATCCTTCAGAAACGAACGCCCAGGCCGACCACGCCCTGCTGGCGCTCCACCCCGGCCTCATAGTTGGAATAGCGATATTCGGCCTTGGCGAAGATGCTGTCGGTCAGCTTCTTTTCCACACCCACGCCGACGCGGATGCCGTCGGCATTGCCATTGCCCGCGATCGTCCGGATCCGCGCATTGGTATAGCCGACCTTGCCATAAATCAGCGTCGTTCCCGCCGCATAGCCGACGCGCCCGCCGATATACAGGTCACGCGCGGTGCTGGCGACCGTCGCCGCGCCCGCCTTCAGCCGCGCGCTCGAATCGGCGATCTCGCCCTCGACGCCGAACACCGCGCTGCCCTTCTGGATGTCATAGCCAAGCCCCAGGCCATAGATCACGCCGTCAGGATTGCGCACGCCCGGCGTGTTGAGATCGACCACGTCATAACCGGTGATCACCGTCGCGGTCGCGCCGCTGAACGGTGCGGACTGGTCCTGCGCCAGCGCGGGGGTGGCGAACGTCATCGCGGCGGCGAGCGCCAGTGCAAACTTCTTCATCTTCCTTGTTCCTCACACGAAATCCATACCCGTCGCCACGCCATGTCGGTGCGGCGACAGGGGGGAATGTGCGGATGAAACGGGTGCGTAACCACTGACGCTTCCGGACAGGATGGCCGATCAGGACCGGCGAACCAGTCGCGCGGATGGCTCCCGCTCCCGCCAGAAAAAAGGCCGGCCCCCGTTGCGGGGACCGGCCTCTCTGGTCTCATCCTCGTCCGCGATCAGCGGCGACGGCAATAGTCCGGGCGGTCCGACCGGTCGATCGCGCGACCGGCAACGGCGCCGAGCACCCCGCCGAGCACTGCGCCCAGCGTCTTGTCGCCGCGCCCGGCGATCGCGTTTCCGGCCAGCCCGCCGGCGATCGCGCCGACGATGGTGCCGCCGTCGCCGTCATTGCACTTGTCACGCGCGCGGCTGCGATAATCATAGCGGCGGTCGCCACGGTCGTACTGGCGATATCCGTCATAGCCACGATAGCCGTCGCGGCCATAATAGCCGTTATCACGATATTCGTAGCGACTCTGCGCCACCGCCTGGCCTGCGGGAATGATCGCGGTGCCGGTCATCGCCATGGCGGCGCCGATCAGGGAAAGCTGCTTGAACATGCCATATGCTCCTTGTTCTTGCCGTTGTCGTGCGATGCCGGCCCATGCCGTCATCGTTGAACATGGTTTCGCACAGCCGTGTTGAGCGGACGCTGAATGTCGCGGTTATCCGCCGTTCAGCCTGGCGGTGGCGATGGGGGAGAACAGGAAATCCGGCGCGGTCCGCACTGGCCCGACAGGGGGGAACCCGGCCCCCGATACGCAACGCGGGGAAGTCGGGCCGGGCGTGGTGCGGACCTGCGCCGGCAGGTCGGGCGGGCCGGCGCTGCGTGCGACGCGACCCGTTGACTGACCCTTAGCTGAACGGGATTGAGCCGTGGCTGAACGCTGCGGTTATCCAGGGTTCAGCAATGGGGCGGTAATACGGCAAAACGCAACGAAGTCCCGCGTGGCATCCGCCTTGCGAACGCCTATGAAGATGGCACCGATGCGCATCCTTCTTTCCGTCCTGCTCCTGCTGTTCCTTCTACCCAGCTGGAGTGGAGAGGAACGACTCCCCGTGCTTCACGCCGACGCGCCGGTGACGGCTCGCCGCGTCGCACTCAATCCGACCGATCCGAACCAGGTCGAGCTGGGCGGCCTGACCTATCTGGGCGGGCTCGAATTCAGGAGTTCCGCGCCCGGATTCGGCGGCTTTTCCGCGATGGCGGTGCTCGGCGACCGCTTCACCCTTTTAAGCGACAGCGGAACGCTCATGACGTTTCGCATGGACGCCAGCATGGCGCCGCAGGGAATCCGCTTTTCCGCCCTGCCCGACGGTCCCGGCACCGGCTGGTCGAAGCTCGATCGCGACAGCGAATCGCTGACGCGTGACCCGGCGACCGGAAGCTGGTGGGTGGGGTTTGAACGGGCGAACGCGATCTGGCGCTATTCGCCCGATTTTACGCGCGCCACGGGACACGTCGCGCCGCCGGCGATGGCCGACTGGCCATCTGGCAGCGGCCCGGAAACGATGGTCCGGCTGCGCGACGGGCGCTTCCTCGTGATCGCGGAGGGTGAAGAGGGCGCGCGCAAGGGAACCAAGGAGGGGCTGGACTTCACGACCGATCCGGTGCGGGCGCCGCGACGTGGATTCGTCTTCAGCTATCGTCCGCCACGGGGGTATCGCCCGGTTGATATCGCCGAGCTGCCGGACGGGCGGCTCGCGATTCTGAACCGCCGCTTCGCGTTGCGCACGCTGTTCACTGCGGCGCTGACCATCGTTCCCCGCGCGGCGATCCGGCCTGGCGCGATCGTGCGCGGGCGCGAGATCGCACGGTTCACCGCGCCGATCCTGCACGACAATTTCGAGGCGATCGCCGTGACGCGCGAGGGAAAGGACACGATCCTGTGGATCGCATCGGACGACAATCAGCAATTCTGGGAACGTTCGTTGCTGCTCAAGTTTCGACTCGACGTCTGAGCGCGCCATGCAGGCCGCGCCATCGCATTGGCCACAACGCCGAACGGCCCGCGTCCCCGATGGGAGCGGGCCGATCGACAGGCGCGACGCCGGCGCGAATCAGGCCGCTTCGGCGACCTTCTTCTTGGCGATCTCACGCTTCAGGCGACGGGCGCGCAGCGACAGCTTGTCGTCGCTGGTCTTGAGCAGCCAGTTGTCGAGGCCGCCATTATGTTCGACCGAACGCAGGCCGTGGGTCGATACGCGCAGGCGGATCGAGCGCTCCAGCGCCTCCGACATCAGCGTCACATTCTGCAAATTGGGCAGAAAGGTCCGCTTGGTCTTGTTGTTGGCGTGGGAAACATTGTGGCCCACCTGCCGGCCCTTGCCGGTCAGCTCGCAAATGCGCGACATCGCTAAAGTTCCTAGGTTATGCCTGTTCCGGTCGTCCCGGAAAGTGGGGGCCGATAACGGGACAGGCTGTTTTCGTCAACCTTGTTCCCCATGGCCGATGCAACTCCTATGGTGAACGGCGCGTTATTACGCAAACGATTCGAATAGGGAGATCGAACGCGATGCGTGGACTATTGGCGATTCTGGGCCTGGCGGCCGTCGTGATCGTAGTATTGATGTCGCTGGGCATGCTCAGCATCAACATGCAGTCGGGGTCACTCCCGACGATCAAATTCGAAGGCGGCAAGGCTCCGGCGGTGCAGGCCGATGTCGGCAAGGTCGGCATGGGCTACACCAACAAGACGGTGCAGGTGCCGACCGTGACCATGGAGAACAAGACGATCCAGATCCCCACCGTCGAGGTGGAGAAGGCCGACCCGACTCCGGCCGCGACCCAGTAATCCCGGCCGCCCGCGCCGCCACCGCTGGCGGCGCGGCGCGGGTGGGTGCATAGCGGGCGGATGTTCCCGCTTCCCGAACCCATGCGCCTCGCGCTCGATGCCGCGCGCGATGCCGCCGGGGATGGCGAGGTGCCGGTGGGTGCCGTCGTGACGCGTGGCGGATCGGTCCTGGCCGTCGCGACGAACGCACCGCGGCGCCTTCACGACCCGACTGCGCATGCCGAAATCCTGGCGATTCGCGCCGCAGCGACGAAGATCGGGACCGAGCGACTCGCGGATTGCGACCTGTGGGTGACGCTTGAGCCGTGCGCGATGTGCGCCGGCGCGATCGCCCATGCGCGAATCGCCCGCCTCTATTACGGGGCGAGCGATCCCAAGGGCGGCGCGGTCGAACATGGCGCCCGCATCTTCACCCAGCCGACCTGTCACCATCGCCCGGACGTCTATCCCGGCATTGGCGAGGGCGAATCAGGCGCCTTGCTCCGCGCCTTTTTCGCCAGCCGGCGGTGAAACCGCAACCGCGCCGGTGGCGGGCAGCCAGCTCTGAATTCTGATCAGATCCCGGACGGAGCGGCGCTGATCGCACCGCCCCGCTCCGTCATCTCTCACCGCATGTCGCTGTCGCGCACCGGCACGATCTTGATCTCGACGCGGCGGTTCTGCGCGCGCCCTTCCTCGGTATCGTTGCTCGCGATCGGCTGGGTCTCGCCATAGCCGCGCGTCGCAAGCCGCGCCTGGGCAACGCCCTTCATCGCCAGATAATTGGCGACCGACGCCGCGCGCCGCTCGGACAGCGCCTGGTTATAGGCGTCGCTGCCCACCGAATCGGTGTGGCCGTACACATCGACATAGGTCTGGTTGTAGCGGCCGAGCACGTCCGCCACCTTGTCCAGCGTCGGCATATATTGCGGCTGGATCGTCGAGCTGTCGGTGGGGAAGGTGATCCCCGACGGCATTTGCAGGATCAGGTCGTCGCCGCGCCGGATCACGCGGACGTCGGTGCCGGCGGTGCGCTCGCGCATCTCCCGCTCCTGCTTGTCCATATAATAGCCGACCGCGCCGCCCGCGAGCGCGCCGATGCCGGCGCCCACGATCTTTTCGGTGCGATCGCGCCGCCCGCCGACCAGGTCGCCGAGCAGATAGCCGCCCACCGCGCCGCCGACCGCGCCGATCGCGGTCTTCGAAATCGTCGTCCGTCCGGTTTCCGGATCGGTCATGCAGGCGCCGGTCAGGGTCAGCGCCGCGAGCGCCGGAATCAGGGGCCATTTTACGCGAACGTGCATGTATTCCTCCACTAATTGTGCGACGAGAACGGCTCTCGACGCCGGCTTGTTCCACCTGCGCATCGACGTGGCGGCACGCGATGGCGCATCAAACGCGGTCCGACCCCGCAATCCGTCGTTGTGGAATCGCGCGAAATCCGCTTATGGGGGATGCAGGCCGATGGACCCGCTCCCCCCATTTCCCTGGATCGATGTCGCGATCATCCTCGCGCTGGTCGCGCTCAACGGCATCTTCGCGATGTCGGAGCTGGCGATCGTGTCCGCGCGCACCGCCCGGCTCGAGGCGCTGGCGCGCACCGGCCGGCGCGGCGCGACGACCGCGCTTTCGCTGGCCGCCGACCCGGGTCGTTTCCTGTCGACGGTCCAGATCGGGATCACCCTGATCGGCATCGTCGCCGGCGCCTATTCGGGGGCCAGTCTCGGCACGCCCACCGGCGCGCGCATCGCCCGTCTGGGGGTCGATCCGCAGACCGCCGAAACGATCGGTTTCGCGCTGGTCATTGCGCTCACCACCTATGCCTCGCTGATCGTCGGCGAACTGGTGCCGAAGCAATTCGCGCTACGCTCCCCAGAGCCGATCGCGGTGCTGGTCGCGAAGCCGATGCTGTGGCTGGCGCGGATCACCGCGCCGCTGGTGTGGCTGCTCGATCAAAGCAGCGCACTGGTGTTCCGCCTGCTGGGCATGAAGCGCGAATCGGAAAATCGCGTCACCGCCGAGGAACTGCACCTGCTGGTCGCCGAAGCGACCCGGTCGGGCGTGATCGAGGAGCATGAGCGGTCGATCATCTCCGGCGTCGTGCGCCTTGCCGATCGCCCGGTGCGAGAGGTGATGACGCCGCGCACCGATGTCGACTGGATCGACGTCAATCTGGACGAGGCGGAGATTCGGGTCGCGCTGGCCGCCACCCCCCATACCCGCCTGCCGGTGGCGGAAGGATCGGTGGATGCGGTGATCGGCGTGGTGCAGGCGCGCGATGTCGTCGCCGCGCTGATCCGGGGCGAACCGCTCGACCTGCGCGCGCTGATGCACAGCGCGGCGGTCCTGCCCGATCAGGTCGATGCGATGGACGCGCTCGGCGCGCTGCGCCGGGCGGCGGTGCCGATGGGTTTCGTCCATGACGAATATGGCCATTTCGAAGGGATCGTGACCCCGGCCAACTTGCTCGCCGCGATCGCCGGTGAGTTCCTGTCGGACACCGATCCGGGCGATCATCCGGCGATCACCGTGCGCGACGATGGATCGCTGCTCGTCTCGGGGCAGCTCGCCGCCGACACGCTTGCCGAACGGATCGGCATCGACCTGCCCGAAGATCGCGATTATGCGACCGTCGCCGGCCTCGCCTTGTCGGTGCTCAAGCACCTGCCACAGGAAGGCGAGAGCTTCGTCGAACAGGGCTGGCGTTTCGAAGTCGTCGATATGGACGATCACAAGATCGACAAGCTGGTGGTGGGCGAGGTGGCGGCGCCCTGACGTCCGCCAATGGCCGCCCCCGGCCGGCGACCATGCAGACCGGCGCGCTCCCCACGCCTGATGCGCCGCCCGTGGCGATTGTGGAGCGGCGCGCGCTTCCCTACCATCGCGTCATGGCCGACGAGTTCGCGTTCCTGACCGCGTTGCGCGGCATCGCCACGCATCCCGGCGCGAACGGGCTGCGCGACGATGCCGCGCATCTCGACGTGGCGGGCGGGCGGCTCGTCCTCACCACCGACACGATGGTCGCGGGCGTCCATTATCGCCCCGAAGACCCGGCGGAATCGGTCGGCTGGCGGCTCGCGGCGGTCAATCTGTCGGATCTGGCGGCGAAGGGCGCGCGGCCGCTGGCATGCCTGCTCAACTACACGCTGTCGGGCGATCCGGCATGGGATGCCCGCTTCCTCGCCGGGCTGGACGACGCGCTGTCCACCTATGCCCTGCCGCTGCTGGGTGGCGACACGGTCGCGATGCCGCGCGGATCGGCGCGCGCCCTTTCGCTTACCGCGATCGGCGTCGCCGGACCCGATACGCCATTGCGCAGCGGGGCGCGGGCGGGCGACGGCGTCTGGGTCACCGGAACGATCGGCGCCGCCGCGTTCGGCGACGACGGCGATCCGGTCGATCCCTCCCGCTATCTTCGCCCGATGCCCCGCGTTGCGGAGGGCCAGGCGATCGCCCGGCTCGCCACCGCGATGATGGACGTGTCGGACGGGCTGTTGATCGATGCGGAGCGCATGGCGACGGCGAGCGGCGTCGCGATCGAAATCGATCTCGATGCCGTGCCGGTCACGCCGGCGGGGATCGATCCGCTCGCCGCCTGCACCGCGGGGGACGATTACGAACTGCTGTTCACGCTTCCGACCGGCATCGTACCGCCGGTCGCCGCCACCCGCATCGGCACCGTGCGCACGGGTGCGGGAATCGCGCTGACCACACAGGGCGGTCCGGTTCCGCTGCCCGCCCGGCTCGGCTACGCCCACCGCGCCTGACCGGCAAATACGTCCTCTTTTCGGCGCACGCGTCGCGCGGGCGTCAGCGCACGCCCGCAACATGCGCGGATGCGTTCCGCCGGCGGCGCGGCGCACGCCCTTCATGTCAGGCGATCGCGGCGCTTGACAGCCCCCGGCCCCTCTCTAGGCTCCGCCCGCGACGCAAACCGCAATCGGCGCAGACCGGGCGGGGAGCGGGGAACTCAGGGGAAGGATACCAGATGACGATCGTTTACATCGCCATCGCGTGCGGCGTGCTCGCCGTGCTCTATGGCCTGGTAACGTCGCAGCAGGTGCTACGCGCACCCGCGGGCGATCAGAAGATGCAGGATATCGCCGCCGCCATTCAGGAGGGCGCCAAGGCCTATCTCGGCCGCCAGTACACCACCATCGCGATCGTCGGCGTCATCGTCGCCGCGGTGCTGTTCTTCACGCTTGGCCGCCTGTCGACCGTCGCGTTCCTGATCGGCGCGGTGCTGTCGGGCGTGGCCGGCTATGTCGGCATGAACATCTCGGTCCGCGCGAATGTCCGCACGGCAGAGGCGGCGCGCGGATCGTTGCAGGGCGGCCTGACGCTGGCGTTCCGCGCGGGTGCGGTCACCGGCATGCTGGTCGCCGGCCTGGGCCTGCTCTCGATCGCCGGCCTCTTCTGGTATCTGGTCGGCCCGGCGGGCAGCCAGCCGGGGGGTGAGGAGATCATCCATGCGCTCACCGCGCTGGCGTTCGGCGCCTCGCTGATCTCGATCTTCGCGCGCCTGGGCGGTGGCATCTTCACCAAGGCGGCGGATGTCGGCGCCGATCTGGTCGGCAAGGTCGAGGCGGGGATTCCCGAGGACGATCCCCGCAACCCGGCGGTGATCGCCGACAATGTGGGCGACAATGTCGGCGACTGCGCCGGCATGGCCGCCGACCTGTTCGAAACCTATGTCGTGACGATCGGCCTCACCATGGTGTCGATCGCGCTGCTGGTGCAGGGGCTGGGCGCGGATGCGATGCTGGCGCTCATGGCGCTGCCGCTGATCGTCGGCGGCGTGTGCATCATCACCTCGATCATCGGCACCTATATGGTCCGGCTCGGCTCGTCCGGATCGATCATGGGCGCGCTGTACAAGGGCTTCTGGACCACCGCGATCCTGGCCGTGCCGGCGATCTGGTTCGCCAGCAGCTACGCGCTGGGCGATCTCAACGCGAAGATCGGGGACCAGGCCTATACCGGCATGGACCTGTTCTGGTGCATGATGATCGGTCTGGCCGTCACCGGCCTGCTGGTGTGGATCACCGAATATTATACCGGCACCAACTATCGCCCGGTGAAATCGATCGCCAAGGCGTCGGTCACCGGCCATGGCACCAACGTCATCCAGGGCCTCGCCATCAGCCTTGAGGCGACGGCGCTGCCGACGATCGTGATCGTGATCGCGGTGATCGGCGCGTTCCAGCTGGCGGGCATCATCGGCGTGGCGTTCGCCGCGACCGCGCTGCTGGCGCTGGCGGGCATGGTCGTCGCACTCGACGCCTATGGCCCGGTGACGGACAATGCCGGCGGCATCGCCGAAATGGCGGGCCTGCCCGATGACGTGCGCACGCGCACCGACGCGCTCGACGCGGTGGGCAACACGACGAAGGCGGTGACCAAGGGCTATGCGATCGGTTCAGCGGCGCTGGCGGCGCTCGTGCTGTTCGGCGCCTATACCGAGGATCTGGGCCGTTACTTCCCGACCGTGACGGTGGACTTCTCGCTCAGCAATCCGTTCGTGATCGTCGGCCTGCTGCTGGGCGCGCTGCTGCCCTATCTGTTCGGCGCGTTCGGCATGACCGCGGTAGGCCGCGCCGCCGGATCGGTGGTGGAGGATGTGCGTCAGCAGTTCCGCGACAATCCCGGCATCATGGCCGGCACCAGCCGACCCGCTTATGGCCGGACGGTGGACATCGTCACCCGTGCCGCGATCAAGGAGATGATCATCCCCTCGCTGCTGCCGGTGCTTTCCCCGGTCGTGTTGTATTTCGTCATCAAGGCGGTGGACGGCCAGGCCAATGCCTTTGCCTCGGTCGGCGCGATGCTGCTCGGCGTGATCGTTTCGGGGCTGTTCGTCGCGATCTCGATGACCTCGGGTGGCGGCGCGTGGGACAATGCCAAGAAATATATCGAGGACGGCAATCACGGCGGCAAGGGCAGCGACGCCCATAAGGCCGCGGTGACCGGCGACACGGTCGGCGATCCCTACAAGGACACCGCCGGGCCGGCGGTGAACCCGATGATCAAGATCACCAACATCGTCGCGCTGCTGTTGCTGGCCGCGCTGGCGGGTGGCGTCACCGGCTGACCGGACCGCCTTCACCACCTGTTTCGGGGCGCCGTCGATCTTCGCCGGCGCCCCGTTTCGTTCGCGACGCTTGCGCCCCGCCAACGCTGTCACCTATTGAAGCGCGCGGGGTGGACAGCCAATGGCGCGACGACCGACGATCAAGGAAGTATCGAAACTGGCGGGCGTGTCGTTCAAGACCGTCTCACGCGTGCTGAACAACGAACGCAATGTCAGCGACGAAACCCGCCGCCGCGTCGAACAGGCGGTGGCCCAGCTCAATTTCCGGCCCAGCCTGGCGGCGCGCGCGCTGGCGGGGCGCAAGTCGTTCCAGATCGGCCTGCTCTACGACAATCCCAGCGCCTATTATGTCTATCACCTGCTGGCCGGCGCCCAGGCGCGATGCGCGGTGCATGGTCACCGCTTGTTGAGCCAGCCCGTCGATTGCACGAGCGGCACGCTGGTCAGCGACGCCACCGCACTGATCGACGAAACGCATCTCGACGGGGTCATCATCTCGCCGCCGGTCACCGAATCGGTCGCGTTGCTCGACGCGCTCGATCAGCGCGGCCTGCCCTATGTGCGGGTCGAGCCGGGCATCCAGCCGGAGCGCGGGCGGTGGGTGACGATCGACGACGACGCAGCGGCACGCGAACTGACCAAGCACCTGATCGGCCAGGGCCACCGGGCGATCGGGTTCATCGGCGGCCCCGAAAGCCATGTGTCGTCGCGCGAGCGCCTGGCCGGCTACCGCGTCGCGCTTGAGCAGGCGGGAATCGCGTTCGACCCGGCGCTGGTCGTGCGGGGCGACTATAGTCTGTCGTCCGGGCGGGTGGCGGCGCGAAGCCTGCTGGCCCGCGATTCGAGGCCCAGCGCGATCTTTGCCGCGAATGACGACATGGCCGCCGGCGCGCTCGCGACCGCCCATGCGATGGGGATCGACGTGCCGGACGCGCTTTCGATCGCCGGGTTCGACGATTCGGACCTGGCCGCCGCCGTCTGGCCGCCGCTCACCACCGTTCGCCAGCCGGTCCGCGAGCTTGCCGCCGCCGCGGCCGAGCTGTTGCTGGGCAGCGACGTAAAGGAAACGCGACTCACCTTGGCGGTGGAGCTGGTGGTTCGCGCCAGCACCGGGCCGGCGCCGGGCGAGACTTAGCGCTGGCGGATGCGGGGCGGTTAGCCCGGCACCCGCATGTCCCCGCGCGCCTCCTGCGCGAAGGCACGGCGGCGCAGGCGATCGAGCACCGCATCGGCGACCCATTTTCCTGGCTGGCGCAACGGCCGCCGGACGTGGACCTGTAGGACGAGGCGCGCACCCGACGTGTCGTTCCACACCTCATGATCGCAGGTGTCGTCGAACAGCAGCGTCTCTCCCACCGCCCAGCGGACCACCCGGTCCCGCACCCGCATCCGGACATCCCCGTCGCGCGGGACGACCAGGCCCAGGTGACAGGTGAGCAGCCCCTTGCTGGCCCCGCGATGCGGCGGAACATGCGTGCCGGGCGCCAGAACCGAGACGAACGCGCTGTCGAGATCGGGGATTCGCGCGACGACGCGATGCGTCCGGGGGCAGTGGCGCAGATTTTCCGCGACCCCGGCCCCGCATTCCCACAGCAAGGCCGGACGGGACGGATCCGCTGGCGCCGTCGCGAGCGCCTCGTCCCGGATCGCCTGCCAATTGTCGCGCAGCAGCCGCGTCCATTCGAAATCGCGGACGTCCAGGACGGGATCGTTCGATACCAGCGAAAAGGCGCCGATCGCCCGATCGGAGGCATCACGGACCCATGCGCCCGCCCGCGCCCTTAGCGGGCGGCGCCGGGCAGTCGCCGGCGGCGCCACGATTGCGGCCGCCGCGCCATGCGCCTCGAACGAGAGATGATGCTTCACAATCCACCCCGGCAACCGGCGCGAAACAAACCCGCCCCCATGACTGCGGCCCGCGCCGATTCGGCGTTAGGCGCCGGATGGGTCCAAAACATGGCGTAAGTCGCGCCATCTCTCTGAAAGCTCGCCCAATTTGATTGTCTGGCGGTCCGGGCGGAAGCGCGCTAGACTGTCGGTCGATGGCCTTGTTCTCGCGCGTCAAGCAGTTCGCCCTTCCCCTCCTCTTCGCCGCCGCCGCCCTGCCCGCTCTGGCGCAGGTGGCGACGCCCGCCGCCGCGCCCCAGGCGGCGGTGGCGGTGGATCGCACCGCGTGGCTCTACAAGGGCAGCGACATTCCGCACGATCCGGAATGGCGGTTCGGCACGCTGCCCAATGGCTTGCGCTATGCGGTGCGCAAGAATGGCGTTCCGCCCGGACAGGTCGCGGTGCGGATGCGGATGGATGTCGGCTCGCTGATGGAGCGGGAGAACGAGATGGGGTTCGCGCACCTCATCGAGCACCTCTCCTTTCGCGGTTCGGAAAAGATCCCGGACGGCGAATCGAAGCGCGTCTGGCAGCGGCTGGGGGTGACCTTCGGTTCGGACAGCAATGCCCAGACGACGCCGGTTTCGACGACCTACAAGCTGGACCTGCCCGACGCCAACGAAGCCAGTCTCGACCAGTCGCTGATGATCCTGGCCGACATGATGGCCGCACCGAGCCTGAGCCAGACGGCGCTGGACGCCGAGCGGCCGGTGGTGCTGGCGGAGCAGCGCGAGGGATTGCGGCCCCAGGCGCGGCTGAGCGACGCGCAGCGCGAACTGTTCTTTGCCGGACAGTTGATGGGCGAACGGCCGGTGATCGGCACGACCAAAACGCTCAACGGCGCGACGGCGGCGTCGGTGAAGGCGTTTCACGACCGCTGGTATCGGCCCGAACGCGCGACCCTGATCATCGTCGGCGACCTTGATCCGGCGCTGTTCGAACGGCTGATCGTCAAGCATTTCGCGGCGTGGAAGGGCGACGGCCCGAACCCGAAGGCACCCGATTTCGGCAAGCCCGATCCGACCAAGCCGACCAGCGCGGCGATCGTCGAACCGACATTGCCGCCGGTCGTATCGATGGCGGTCCTGCGCCCCTGGACGGTGTTTGAGGATACCATCATCTTCAACCAGGAGCGGATGGTCGATTTCGTCGCGCTGCGCATCATCAACCGCCGGCTGGAGACGCGCGCCCGGGCGGGCGCCGCGTTTGCAGGAGCGGGTGCGGACCTGTCGGACGTCGTGCGTTCGGCCAACGTGACCTCGATCCAGGTGCTACCGCTGGGCGAGGATTGGGAAAGCGCGGTCAAGGAAGTGCGCGCGGTGATCGCCGATGCGCTCGCCAGTCCGCCGACCCAGGCGGAGATCGATCGCGAGGTCGCCGAAATCGACGCCCAGATGCGCAACGCCATTGCCACCGCGCCGGTGCAGGCAGGATCGAAGCGCGCCGACAATCTGGTCGATGCGATCGACATCAACGAAACCACCACCAGCGAGCAGGAAAGCTACAACATCCTGAAGGGCGCGGTGGAGAAGAAGATGTTCACGCCCGCGCGGGTGCTGGAATCGACGCGCCGGATCCTCCAGGGGACGACGACGCGCGCGATCATCACGACCCGCACGCCCGACGCCAACATCCAGGCGAAGCTGGCGACGGTGCTGAAGGCCGATGTTTCCGGCCTGGCGGGGACGCGCAAGGCGGGCCGCGCGGTGACCTTCCAATCGCTGCCCAGGCTGGGCGCGCCGGGCAAGGTGGTCGAACGCGGCGTCGCCGTCACCGAACCGAAGATCGAGAAGGTGCGGTTTGCCAATGGCGTGACGCTGCTGCTGTTCCAGAACCCGGGTGAAGTCGGGCGCGTCTATGTCAGCGCGCGCTTTGGCCGGGGCATGCAGGCGATTCGGGCGGGGGCGAAAACCCCGGCATGGGCGGGCGACATGGCGTTGATCGCCAGCGGCATCGCGTCGCCGGGCGGTCTGCTGGGCCAGGAGGAGATCGACCGGCTGACCGGCGACCGCCAGATCGGCATGACGTTCGGCATCGACGACGACGCCTTCGTGCTGGCCGGCCAGACCTCGCCGGACGACCTTGCCGACCAGCTCAAGCTGCTCGCCGCCAAGCTGGCGTCACCGGGCTGGGACCCCAATCCCGTGGCGCGCGCGCGCGCGGTGTCGATTTCCGGCTATGCCGCGACCACCTCATCCCCCGACGCGGTGATCGGACGCGATCTGGAGCGCGAACTGCGCGGCGGCGATGCACGCTGGGGCGCCCCCGATCTCAAGCAGATCGAGGCGCTCAACGCCAAGGACTTCCGCGCCTTCTGGGAGCCGCTGCTGGCGAGCGGCCCGATCGAGGTCCAGATTTTCGGCGATGTCGATGTCGAAAAGGCGATCGAGGCTGCCCGGGTGAGTTTCGGCGCCCTCAAGCCCCGCAAGCCGGCGCCGGTGGTGTCCCCCACGGTGCGTTTCCCGGCCCATAATGCCACGCCGGTGGTGCTGCACCATAGCGGGCAGGCCGATCAGGCCGCAGCGGTGATCGCATGGCAGACCGACGGCGGATCGTCGAACATCGCCGAAAGCCGCAAGCTCGAGATTCTGGCCGCGATCATGCGCGACCGCATCCTCGACCGCATCCGTTCGGGCGAGGGCGTCAGCTATTCGCCGACGGTCATCAGCCAGTGGCCGGTCGGCCAGCCGGGGGGCGGCCGGATCATGGGGCTGACGCTGCTGCCGCCGGACAAGACCGACCTGTTCTTCCGCGTCGCGCGCGAAATCGCCGCCGATCTGGTCGCCAAGCCGGTCGAACTCGACGAACTGCGCCGGGCGATGGTCCCGACGATCCAGATGGTCGTGCGCCGTTCGAGCGGCAATCCGTTCTGGATGCAGGAAACCCAGGGCGGGACCCTCGATCCCAAGCGGCTCGCCGCGATCGCGACGATCGCGGTGGATTACGGCCAGACCTCGCCCCAGGAACTACAGGCGCTGGCGGCCAAATATCTGTCGCCGAACAAGGACTGGACGCTGGTGGTGCTGCCCGAAGCGAAGAAATAGGAGCCCCTCGGCGCGGGGTATCCGGCCCCCCCACCCCCGGGTCGCGGGGCGGCCGCGCCCGTTACGATTTGTAGAGCGCGTCCAGCCGCCCGCCATAAACCTGTTTGAGGATGTGGCGGCGGATCTTCAGGCTCGGGGTCAGCTGTTCGTTTTCGATCGTGAACGCCTCATCGGCCAGGATGAAGCGGCGCACCCGCTCGATCACCGACAGGTCCCTGTTCACCCGCTCCACCGCCGCGCCCAGTGCCGCGCGATAGGCCGGGTCCTCGCGAAGCGCGGCAAGATCGCACGCCACGCGATTGCGGGCGCACCATTCCTGCGTCCATTCGGGATCCGGGACGATGACCGCCGTCATATAGGGTTTGCGGTCACCCGCGATCATCGCCTGCATCACTTCGGGTTGCAGGGTCAGCATCCCCTCCACCTTTTGCGGCGCGACATTGTCGCCCTTGTCGTTGACGATGATGTCCTTCTTGCGATCGGTGATCCGGATGCGGCCGCGCGTGTCGATCTCGCCAATGTCGCCGGTATGCAGCCAGCCGTCCTTCAGCACGCGGTCGGTTTCGGCCTCGTTCCGCCAATAGCCGTGCATCACCAGTTCGCCGCGCACCAGGATTTCGCCATCCTCCGCGATGCGCACCTCGACATTCTGAAGCGGCGGGCCGACCGTATCGTGCTTGAGACCGGCACTCGGCCGGTTGCAACTGATGACGGGCGCCGCCTCGGTCTGGCCATAGCCTTGCAGGAAGGTGAGGCCGAGGCTTTCGAAGAACACGCCCACCTCGGGGTTCAGCGGCGCGCCGCCCGACACCATCGCCTTGATCCGCCCGCCGAACTTCGCCGCCAGCTTGGGGCGCAGCGTCCGCGACAGGAACAGGTTCATCGGCTGGTCCCACAGCGGAACCCCGCCCGCCGCCTTCTTCCCCCCGATCGCAACCGCCCGGTCGAGCAGATAATTGGCGAACCTGCCCTGCTTCTCGACCTGTTTGCTGATCCGGGTTCGCAGCACTTCGAACAGGCGCGGGACGACGACCATGATCGTCGGGCGCACCTCCTCGATATTCGAGGCGAGTTTGTCGAGGCCCTCCGAATAATAGATTTCGGCGCCCAGGCCGATCGGGAAGTGCTGCCCCCCGGTATGCTCATAGGCGTGGGAGAGCGGCAGGAAGGAGAGGAATACCTCATCCTCCCATCCGAAATCCTCGCTGATCACGGTGACGCACCCTTCGACATTGCACAGGATCGCGCCGTGATGCTGCATGACGCCGCGCGGAGACCCGCCGGTGCCGCTGGTGTAGATGATGCACGCCAGGTCTTCGCGGGCAAAGCCGTCGGCGGCGCGCGCGGCCGCCTCCACATCCGCCGGATGATCGACGATCAGGCGCTTCCAGTCGTGAAACTCGATCGCCCCGGGCTGCCCCATCCGCATCTCCTCGATGCCGATCACGGTGTGGGCGCCGCTGGCGCGCAGCACGGCGGGAAGCAGGGTTTTCGCCAGCTTCGCATTCGACACGATCGTCATGCACGCACCCGAATTGTCGATGATGTGCTGATGATCGCGTTCGGTGTTGGTCGTGTAGGTCGGCACCGTGACGCCACCCGCAGCCATGATCGCCAGATCGCTGATGCACCATTCGGGGCGGTTTTCGCTGACCAGCATCACGCGGTCGCCGGGTCTCAGCCCCAGGTCGCGCAGTCCGGCGGCGAGCGAGGCGACCTGCCGCGCCGCTTCCGCCCAGCTGGTCGAATGCCATTTCCCGCCCGATTTCGCCCACAGGAACGGCGCGTCCCCCTTTTCGCGCGCGCGCCTGAAGAACATCTGCACCAGACTGTCGAAATGTTCGAGCTTTCGCATCCTGCGTCCTAACTCCTGCGGCGCCGGTTCGTGCCGGCCGCTTGCGCGAACCCTAACGCGGCGCGGCGCGAGCGCAATGCCGCTACGTCATCGTGGCGTCGCTGCTGCGTTCAGAGCGCCTTGAGGATGCGGCGCACCAGGCCCGGCCCTTCATAGACGAGCGCGGAATACAACTGCACCATCGCCGCGCCGGCATCGAGCCGGGCGCGGACCTCATCCGCCGAATCGATTCCGCCGACGGCGATGACCGGCAATCGCCCGCCGCAGATCGAAATGGCGTCGGCCAGCTTTGCGCGCGCGAGTTCGCGGAGCGGCGCGCCGGACAGGCCGCCGACCTCCCCGGCGGCGCGCGAACGCAGGCCCGCCGGGCGCGAGATGGTGGTGTTTCCGACGATCAGCGCGTCGATGCCATGATCGATCGCGGCGCCCGCCGCGCCCTCCAGGCCCGCACGGTCAAGGTCGGGCGCCACCTTGAGGAACAGCGGAACGCGACGCCCTTCCACCAGCCGCGCGGCGGCGGATGCGGCGAGCAGGTCGTCGAGCGCCGGCCGCGACTGAAGATCGCGCAGGCCGGGCGTGTTGGGCGAACTGACGTTGATCGTGACGTAATCGGCATGCCGCGCCGCCTTGCCGACCGCCAGCGCATAATCGGCGACGCGATCGACGCTGTCCTTGTTCGCGCCGACATTGATGCCGAGCATGCCGGCGCGCCGCGCCCGGGCGACCCGTTCAAGCGCGGCGTCAATCCCGCCATTGTTGAATCCCATGCGATTGACGACGCCGCGATCCTCGACCAGCCGGAACAGGCGCGGTTTCGGATTGCCGGCCTGGGGCCGAGGGGTGAGCGACCCGATTTCAACGCTGCCGAAACCCAGGTTGAACAGGCCGTCGATCGCCTCCCCATCCTTGTCCAGGCCGGCGGCCAGGCCGACCGGGTTCGCAAATACCAGGCCGGCGATCGTCACCGGCCGGACGCGCGGAATGTCACGCAACAGGGGCGCGGTGCCTCCCGCCGACAGCGCGGCGGCCCGGATGGCGAGCCGGTGCGCGCGTTCGGCGTCGAGCGTGAAGATCAGCGGCCGGAGCAGGTCATAGAGCATGACCGGCCCATAAGCCCCCGGCTTGACTATGCCTAGCGCCGCGCCCATCTGCCCAATCGGAACGAATCATTCCGATTTGAGAATGGCTCGCAATTTGCGCCCCGGAGACTCATGCGCCTTTCGGCCCAGACTGACTATGCCGTCGTGATGCTGTCGGCCGCCGCGCGCCATTGCGGCGTCACCGGCCGGTTGAACGCGACGCTGCTCGCCGACGAGACCGGCCTGCCGCTGCCGACGGTGCAGAAGCTGGTCAGCCGCCTGTCCGCCGCGGGCCTGATCGAAAGTGCGCGCGGCACTGGCGGCGGGTTTCGCCTGGCCCGCCCGCCCGCAGCGATCAGCCTTGCCGATATCGTCGAGGCGATCGAGGGGCCGATCGCGATGACCGCCTGTGTCGATACCGGCCGCCACGATTGCTGCATCGAGGAAAACTGCCGCGTGAAGCCGCACTGGAACGCGGTCAACGCCTCGGTTCGCGGCGCGCTTGCCGGCGTCACCCTCGCCACCCTCTCGACCCAGCCGGAACCTGCCTGATGGCCACCAAGAACGCAGAGGCGCTCGCCGCCGCCAACAAGAAATACGAATGGGGCTTCGCGTCCGACGTCGAGCAGGAGTTCGCACCCAAGGGGCTGAGCGAGGACACCGTCCGCTTCATCAGCGCCAAGAAGGGCGAGCCCGAATGGATGCTGGAGTGGCGGCTCAAGGCGTATCGCCACTGGCTGACGATGACCGCGCCCGACTGGGCGAAGCTGAACGTGCCGCCGATCGATTATCAGGACGCCTATTACTACGCCGAGCCGAAGAAGAAGCCGACGATCAGTTCGCTCGACGAACTCGATCCGGAAATCCGACGCACCTATGAAAAGCTCGGCATCCCGATCGAGGAGCAGAAGGTGCTCGCCGGGGTCGAGGGCGCGCGCAAGGTGGCGGTCGATGCGGTGTTCGACAGCGTTTCGGTCGCCACCACCTTCCGCAAGGAGCTGGAGGAAGCCGGCGTCATCTTCCGTTCGATCAGCGAGGCGATTCGCGAATATCCCGATCTGGTAAAGGCGTGGCTGGGCAAGGTCGTGCCGATCCGCGACAATTATTTCGCGGCATTGAACTGCGCGGTCTTTTCCGACGGCACCTTCGTCTATGTGCCTGAGGGCGTGCGCTGCCCGATGGAGCTCAGCACCTATTTCCGCATCAATGCGGAAAATACCGGCCAGTTCGAACGCACGCTGATCGTCGCGGACAAGGGCGCCTATGTCAGCTATCTCGAAGGCTGTACCGCGCCGATGCGCGACGAGAACCAGCTGCATGCCGCGGTCGTCGAACTGGTCGCGCTCGACGATGCCGAGATCAAATATTCGACCGTCCAGAACTGGTATCCGGGCGATGAGAACGGCAAGGGCGGCATCTATAATTTCGTGACCAAGCGCGCGCTGTGCCAGGGCCGCAATTCGAAGGTCAGCTGGACGCAGGTCGAAACCGGCAGCGCGATCACGTGGAAATACCCGTCCTGCGTGCTGAACGGCGAGAACAGCGTCGGTGAATTCTATTCGGTCGCGGTGACCAACAACCGGCAACAGGCCGACACCGGCACCAAGATGATCCACAATGGTCGCGGATCGCGCTCGACCATCGTGTCGAAGGGGATCAGCGCGGGGCGCAGCGACAACACCTATCGCGGGCTGGTCCGCGTGGCGCCGGGCGCAGAGGGGGTCCGCAATTTCACCCAGTGCGATTCGCTGCTGCTCGGCGACGCCTGCGGCGCGCACACGGTGCCGTATATCGAAGTCAGGAATCCTTCAGCTCAGATCGAGCACGAGGCGACCACGAGCAAGATCAGCGAGGACCAGATGTTCTACGCCATGCAGCGTGGCCTCGATCAGGAAGCGGCGGTCGCGCTGATCGTCAACGGCTTTGCCAGGGAGGTGCTCCAGCAGCTCCCGATGGAATTCGCGGTGGAGGCACAGAAGCTGCTCGGCATTTCGCTTGAGGGGAGTGTGGGATGATCGCGGTGATGATCGCCCTGGCCGTGCAATCGACGCCGGTGGCCGACGAAACGGTGACGGTCGAAACCCCCGTTACCGTTACGACCGCCACCAAACTCGACATTCCAGACGAGATCGCACCCGCGCTCTTTCCCTATGTTTCGTGCCGGATTGCGAGCCGGGGCGAGGAATTGCGCCAGAACGGCGTCGTGGTGAAGCCGGTGGTGGCAAAGGGCGCCGATTGCAGCGCGGCGCGCAAGAGAGCGGCGAAGGACGCCAACGGCGTTCTCAAGCAGAACAGCGGACAGTCGGCCAGCGCGCGCGGCAAGATCATCGCCGATGCCCTCGCCGCGATCGACGCCTTTCCGCCGACCGCCCAGGCCGATGCGAAAGCGCAATAGCACGACATGATCCGCGCCCTTTCAATCATCGCGTCTGCGGTCGCCATCCTCCTTGCCCCCGCTGCGCAGGCGCAGGTGATGATCGCCCCGTTCGGTGTCGTTGCCTATCTCAACAGCGCCTGTTTGTCCGATCCGAACGAGGCGAATTTCGAGACGCGCGCCCGGGCCTGTGCGGAACAGCACGCAGCACTGAAAAAAGAGATGGATCCATACGTCCGCATTTACGCGCCGGGCAATGCGCGCGAGGTGTTCAAGCGGATGGACGGACTGTTCGCGGAACAGGAAAGAGCCGCTCGCACGCGCGCGAATGGCGGCGAGGAATTGACCGTCCTTTATTCCGATCACCTGCGATGCCTGGCGAACGCGATGCGCGGCGATCGGGAATTTCGTCGCGGCAATGGCTTTCCGGTCGCGCGGGTCCGGGAGAGTTGCCCGGAAACCCGCGCGCGCCTTCTCGCGCAGGACGGGACGGATGCGGACCGACGATCGATCGCCGCGCTCGATCGCGTCGAGACGCGTGGCTGGACAGCGGGCGATTATGGGCCTTCGACCAATTTCAAACAGGGTGCCTTCGCCCCTGGAGGGGTATGGTGACGCCGCTCGTGCTCCTCCTCGCGCTCGGCGCGCAGACCGCCACTCCGCAGGTGCCTGCGGAGAGCGCCGCTCCGCAGGCACCTGCGGAGAGCGCCGATGTCGTCTATGACGAAATCGTCGTCGAGGCGAAGGTGGGACGCGTCGCGCTGATCTTTGATCGCGCCGCCGACGGGCGTCTGATCAACTGCCGCGTCTTCGTTTCGAGCGGGGTCAAGAAGCTGGACGACAGCGCCTGCAATTCGCTGCCCGAGTGCATCACATCGACGGCGGGCAGGAAATATTGCGGCGGCGACGGCACGCAGGGGCTCGTCGCGGTGGAACCAAAGACCCTGCCCGCGCAACCCGCGCCCGAACTCGGGCTTGGCAAGCTGCTCAAGCCGGACCCGCCCCGGACGCCGGCGGTCGGCCCCTCGATCGGCAAGCAGGATGCGGAGGATGCCAACCGCATGCGCAAATTGCCGCCGCCGCCACGGGACGAAAGCGGCAGCGGCCCGGCAATCACCTTTGGCAGCGGCCAGACCGACGGGCCGAAATGACAGACCGCCCCCGCCTTTCACACCGTGCCGGCGACATGCCCGCGCGGTTCGTCACGACCATTTTCAACGGAACCCTTCATGCTTTACATCGATAACCTCCACGCCGAAATCGACGGCAAGCAGATCCTGAACGGCCTGAGCCTCACGGTGAATGCGGGGGAGATCCACGCGATCATGGGACCCAACGGCGCGGGCAAATCGACGCTCGGCTATGTGCTCGGCGGACGGCCCGGTTATATGGTGACGCAAGGGTCGGCGACCTTTGACGGACAGGACCTGCTCGACATGGAACCGGATGCACGTGCGGCAGCCGGGCTGTTCCTGGGCTTTCAATATCCGGTCGAAATCCCCGGCGTCTCCAACCTCCAGTTCCTGCGCGAGAGCCTGAACAGCCAGCGCCGCGCGCGCGGCGAGGCGCCGTTGTCGGGCGCCGATTTCCTGAAGCGCGCGCGCGCGCAGGCGGCGGGACTGGAAATGGACGTCGAGATGCTCAAGCGTCCGGTCAATGTCGGCTTTTCGGGCGGCGAGAAGAAACGGAACGAGATGGTGCAGATGGGCATCCTCGACCCGAAGCTGGCGATCCTCGACGAAACCGATTCGGGCCTCGACATCGATGCGCTGCGCATCGTCGGCGACGGGATCAACCGCATCATGCGCGCACCCGACAAGGCGGTGCTGCTTATTACCCATTATCAGCGCCTGCTCGACGTGGTGAGGCCCGATGCGGTCCATATCCTTGCCGGCGGGCGGATCGTCCGGTCGGGGGGGCCTGAACTCGCGCTCGAGCTTGAGCGTGACGGCTATGCGCAGGTGGCGGCATGATCTTCGCCACAGCTCTCGCGCTCGCCGCTCAGGCGGCACCCGCCCCTGCCCCCGACGCCACTGCCGCCGCGAGCGCGCAGGACGAGATCGTGGTCATCGGCCAGCGGCTGAAGGAATGGCGCGGCACCTGGCGCCTGGTCGGCGACAAGGTGGCGTGCAAGACGCTCAAATCGACCGGTGACACCGCAATCGATGCGATCGGCTGCCAGGCGATGCTCGTATGCATCGGGCCGGAAGTGCCGGCGATCGAATCGCTCGCCGCGCAGGCGAAGGACAAGGTGGTGTTCAAGCAGCAGCTCGACGCCAAATTGCAGACGCTGGTCCCCTGTCTCGACAAGGCGCGAACCGCGGGGATCGCCGGATTGGCGAAGGAACGGGGCCGCAAATGACCCGGACCGCGACTCTCGCTGCGCCGGCGAAGGAGGACTGGCGCTGGTTCGACGCCGCGCCGCTCGACGAACTGGCGGCCGCGCCCCGCCAGTCCCTTCCCGACATCGCATCGCTCTGGCTGGACCTGCCCGGGCCGCGCCTGCTGTTTCACGACGGCGTGTTCATCGACGGGGCGAGCCGCCCGGGTCCGCTGCGGATCGCCGCCGCGCCCACGGCGCCGCGCCCGACGCCCTATTCGCGAAGCGATACCGCGCCGGCGCAGGCGGGCTATGTCCTGACGCTGGAGCCGAACGCGGCGCTGGAGGGACCGATCCAGGTGATCCACGCGACCAGCGGCGGCGTCGCGTATCTGTCCAACCAGTTGGTGATGATGCGCGATGCGGTCGCTTCGCTGGTCGAAACCCATGTCGGTCCGGGATGGAGCAACGCCGATCTGCGGGTCGATCTGCACGACGGCGCACGGCTGATGCGCGCCGTGCGGGCGCGCAAGGACGGCGGCGCACACATCGATTATTGCACGGCGTCGGTCGCCGGCGCGGCCAGCTTCACCAGCACCGCGCTGGTCACCGGGTGCCGCACCGCGCGGATCGAGGCACAGATCGTGCTGACCGGGGCGGGCGCCTATGGCGAGGCGGGTGGAGCGCTGCTGACCCGCGCGAGCGAGCGCGCCGACGCGGCGACGGTGATCGACCATGCGATGCCGGAGGGGACCAGCCGCCAGCTGTGGCGCGCGGTCGCGACCGACACGTCCATGGCGAGCATGGCCGCCCGCGCGGCGGTACGCCGGCACGCACAGAAGGCCGATGGCGAACAGTCCCTGCGCGGCCTGCTGCTCAAGCGCACCGCGACCGTGAACCTCAAGCCGGAGCTGGAAATCTTTGCCGACGATGTGAAATGCGCGCATGGCGCGACGGTGGGGGAGCTGGACGCACGCGCGCTGTTCTACCTGCGCTCGCGGGGGATTTCGGAGGCGCGGGCAAAGGCGCTTCTCACCCACGCCTTCGTCGCCGACGCCCTCGACCGGATCGGCGACGCGGCGGTGCGCGCGGCGTTCGCCGCGGATGCGGACGCGTGGCTGGAGACGGCGCTGTGACGGCGTTGGCCCAGACCGCCCCGCTCGACCTGCTCGCCGACTTTCCGGCGATCCCGGCCGGCTGGGCCTATCTCGACACGGCAGCGACGTCGCAAAAGCCGCAACCGGTGATCGATGCGATCACGCGCGGCTATGCGCGGGATTATGCGACCGTCCATCGCGGCGTCTATCAGCGGTCCGCCGACATGACGCTCGCGTTCGAGGCGGCGCGACGGCGCGTGGCGCGGTTCATCGGCGGGCAGGACGACGAAGTGGTGTTCGTGCGCGGCGCGACCGAGGGCATCAACCTGGTCGCGCAATGCTGGGCCGGAACGCAGCTGAAGGCCGGCGACCGCATCCTGCTCTCCACGCTGGAGCATCATTCGAACATCGTGCCGTGGCAGATGGTGGCTGAACGCACCGGCGCGCAGATCGACGTGGTGCCGCTGACCGACGATCACCGGATCGATCTCGACGCGATGGCCGCGATGCTGACCGAGCGGCACCGGCTGGTGGCGCTGGCGCATGTATCCAATGTGCTCGGCTCGGTGCTGGATGCGAAGCGGGCCGCGGCGCTTGCCCATGGAGTGGGGGCGAAGCTCCTGCTCGACGGGTGCCAGGCGGTGCCGCGCCTGGCGGTCGATGTCGCGGACCTGGACTGCGATTTCTACGTCTTTTCCGGACACAAGCTGTATGGGCCGACCGGAATCGGCGTCCTGTGGGGTCGCCGCGACCTGCTTGAGGCGATGCCGCCCTATCAGGGGGGTGGGTCGATGATCGACCGGGTGACGTTCGGCGGCACCACCTATGCCCCGCCGCCGGGCCGGTTCGAAGCGGGAACGCCCCATATCGTCGGCGTCATCGGCCTGCACGCCGCGATCGACTATGTCGATGGGATCGGACTCGATTCCATCCATGCGCATGAGACCGCATTGGTCCACCGGACGCGCACGACGCTGGCCGGCCTCAACAGCGTCCGCCTGTTCGGCCCCGAGGACAGCGCGGGGATCGTGAGCTTTGAGGTCGAAGGCGTGCATCCGCACGATGTTGCCACCATATTGGACGAAGGCGATGTCGCGATCCGTGCCGGCCATCATTGCGCCCAGCCGTTGATGGACGCGCTGGGCGTCGCCGCGACGGCGCGGGCCAGCTTCGGCGTCAATAACGGCGCGGCGGATATCGACGCACTGATCAAGGGAATCGAACGAGTGACGAGGATCTTCGGATGAACGAAGAGCGCAAGATCGAAGTGGAAGAAGTGTCGGCGGTGCCGCCGGCACCCAGAGCGCGTGTCGAGAGCGGTGCCGATCCGCGCGCGACATTCGAACGCAAGCGCGACTATCTGGAAGGGTTTCTGGCACAGAAGCCCGCCGATATCGGCGCGGGCGAGCCCGGCGGCGCGACCCATGACGCGATCATCGAGGCGCTGAAGGAAATCTATGATCCGGAAATCCCGGTGAACATCTATGACCTCGGCCTCATCTACAATGTCGAGGTCACCGATGCCGGCCATGCCGTCGTGACGATGACGCTGACCACGCCGCATTGCCCGGTCGCCGAATCGATGCCGGGCGAGGTCGAATTGCGCGTCGGCGCGGTGCCGGGCGTGGGGCATGCCGAAGTCAATCTCGTCTGGGACCCGCCCTGGGACCCGCAGAAGATGAGCGACGAGGCGCGGCTCGAACTGGGAATGCTGTGATGGCCGAAACCACGACTCGCCCGCGCCCCGCCGCGATCATCCTGACGCCCGCCGCCGAGCAGCGCGTCGCCGACCTGATGGCGCGCGCGCCGGCCGATGCGGTGGGGGTAAGGCTGTCCACGCCGCGCCGCGGCTGTTCAGGCCTTGCCTATTCGGTCGATTATGTGACGCAGGCGAACCCGGTCGACGAACGGATCGACACGCCTGGCGGGACATTTTTCGTCGATGGCGCTTCGCTACTCTATCTCATCGGATCGACCATGGACTGGGTGGAGGACGACTTCACCGCCGGCTTCGTCTTCAACAATCCGAACGCGAAGGGTGCGTGCGGCTGCGGCGAGAGCTTCACTGTCTGAGGCGACGCCAAAATCGCGGGCGACGCGCAACGCCGCGATCGCGGCGGCGGTCCTGCTCGCACCGGGCGGGTTCATCCTGGGAGGGCTGCTGGTCGCCCGCGCGCTGAAAAAGCGGCGCGAGAACCCGCCACCCGCACCCGCCGATGCGGGGGCGGAGGCGGATGACGACGAGGCCGAACCGGCTTAAGGCTGGGTGGCGAGCAGGTAGGTCTGGCGCAATGCGTCGATCGGCTTGAGGCCGTCCTCGGCCTCATAATGCCAGAAGGTCCAGCCGTTGCACGAGGGCGCGCCCTGGAGCGTCGCGCCGACCTTGTGGATCGAGCCGGCCGCCCCGCAATCGGTGAGCAGCGAGCCGTCGGCCTTCACCACCGCGCGCCACCGGCGCCGGGTATCGCTCAGCACCGCGCCGGGGGTCAGATACCCGGTTTCGACCAGCGTCCCGAACGCGACACGCGGCGCCTGTCGCGGCGCCATCATCGTCGTGACCGCGCTCTCGTCCAGCGGCAGCGCCGCCGCGATCCGCTCCTGCGCAGCCTCGACATAGCCGCCCTCACGCTCGATGCCGATCCAGTGGCGCCGCAGCCGCTTGGCGACCGCGCCGGTGGTGCCGGTGCCGAAGAACGGATCGAGCACCACGTCGCCCGGTTTGGTGCAGGCGAGCATCACCCGGTAGAGCAGGGCTTCCGGCTTTTGCGTCGGATGAACCTTGGCGCCATTCTTCTTCAGGCGCTCCTGGCCCGAGCAGATCGGAAATTCCCAGTCGCTGCGCATCTGGAGCTCGTCGTTGAGCGTCTTCATCGAACGATAGTTGAAGGTGTATTTCGCCTTCTCCCCCATCGATGCCCAGATCAGCGTTTCGTGCGCATTGGTGAACCGCGTACCCTTGAAATTGGGCATCGGGTTCGCCTTGCGCCAGATGATGTCGTTGAGGATCCAGAAGCCCAGATCCTGGATCGCGGACCCCACCTTGAAGATGTTGTGATAGCTGCCGATGACCCAGATCGTGCCGTTGGGTTTCAGGATCCGGCGCGCCTCTTCCAGCCAGGCGCGGGTAAAGGCGTCATAGGCGTTGAGCGAATCGAACTTGTCCCAATCGTCGGTCACCGCATCGACATGACTGCCGTCGGGCCTGCTGAGGTCGCCACCGAGCTGAAGATTATAGGGTGGATCGGCGAAGATCATGTCGACCGACGCGGCGGGAAGCGCGCGCATCGCCTCGATACAATCCTGCTGGATGATCGAATCGAGGGGCAACACATCGACCCAGCTGCGCGTGCGCACATCCGGCCTTGCCAGCTTTTCGATGACCCCCATTAACCGCTCCCACCCCGTTGAACCGGCGAAACGCCACGAAAGGGCGGACTCCGTCAAGCGAACAATGGTTAACGAAAACCCTTGGGATTCCGTTAACTTGGCGGAACATTTCGGGACTTGTCCACATATTGAGTCCGGAACTTATCCACAGGCACTATCTCTGGGGTGTGGCGAAAAAGACCCGCGCCCTGGGCAGCGACCCGCCCGACTTATGTAAGAAATTTACAGAATTACGTATAGCGGGCCGCGCATCACCGACCCGTTGACCCCGCCAACGACGCAAATTTGGCCGATTCTCGTGTAAATCTGAATAAGACGCTCGCAACACAGCGAGGTGCAGCATGACCTATCAGGACGAAATCGCCCGGGCGCGGACGCCCATCGACGCGCAACAGGGCCGCTGGAACGGCATCGACGCCGAATCCGTGGCGCGGATGCGGTTGCAGAACCGCTTTCGCACCGGTCTCGACATCGCGAAATACACCGCCGGGATCATGCGCCGCGACATGGCCGCCTATGACGCGGACCCCGCAGCCTACACCCAGTCGCTGGGTTGCTGGCACGGCTTCATCGCGCAACAGAAGATGATCTCGATCAAAAAGCATTTCGGCTCGACCAAGGGGCGTTACCTGTACCTGTCGGGCTGGATGGTCGCCGCGCTGCGCAGCGAATTCGGCCCGCTGCCCGACCAGTCGATGCATGAAAAGACCAGCGTGCCGGCGCTGATCGAGGAACTGTACACCTTCCTCAAACAGGCCGATGCGCGCGAACTGGGCATGATGTTCCGCGATCTCGACCATGCCCGCGACACGGGCAACGAGGTCGAGGTCGCGCGCATCCAGCACGCCATCGACCAGTATGAGACGCATGTCGTGCCGATCATCGCCGATATCGATGCCGGGTTCGGCAATGCCGAGGCAACGTACCTGCTGGCCAAGAAGATGATCGAGGCGGGCGCCTGTGCGCTGCAAATCGAAAATCAGGTCAGCGACGAGAAGCAGTGCGGCCATCAGGACGGCAAGGTGACGGTGCCGCACGAGGACTTTCTGGCGAAGGTCCGCGCCTGCCGCTACGCGTTCATGGAACTGGGCGTCGATGACGGCATCATCGTCACCCGCACCGATTCGCTGGGCGCGGGACTGACCAAGCAGATCGCGTTCAGCAGGGAGCCGGGCGATCTGGCCGATCAGTATAATGCGTTTCTCGACTGCGAGGAGATCACCGATCCGAGCCAGTTGCGCGGGGACGTGGTCATCGAACGCGACGGCAAGCTGATGCGGCCCAAGCGGCTGCCCAGCAACCTGTTCCAGTTCCGCGAGGGGACCGGCGCCGATCGCTGCGTGCTCGATTGCATCACCAGCCTTCAGCATGGCGCCGACCTGTTGTGGATCGAGACCGAGAAGCCGCATATCGAACAGATCGCGTCGATGGTCGATCGGATCCGTGCGGTCGTGCCGGATGCCAAGCTGGTCTACAATAACTCGCCGAGCTTCAACTGGACGCTCAATTTCCGGCAGCAGGCCTATGACCGCTGGGTCGAGCAGGGGCTGGACGTTTCCGCTTATGACCGCGCCCGGCTGATGAGCGCCGACTATGACGGGACTCCGCTCGCCGAGGAAGCGGACGAAAGGATCCGTACCTTTCAAAAGGATGCGGCGGCGCGGGCGGGCATCTTCCACCACCTCATCACCCTGCCGACCTATCATACCGCCGCCCTGTCGACCGACAATCTGGCGAAGGAATATTTCGGTGAGGCCGGGATGCTGGGCTATGTCCGCAACGTCCAGCGCCAGGAGATCCGCCAGGGGATCGCCTGTGTGAAGCACCAGAACATGTCGGGCAGCGACATCGGCGACGATCACAAGGAATATTTCGCCGGCGAGGCCGCGCTGAAGGCTGGCGGGGTCCACAACACGATGAACCAGTTCGCGGCGTGACGCCCGATCCGGCGCCGCTCCACCCCGACCGGTCGCGACCGCTGCGTGACCGGTCGGGGTGGAGCGGGGCCGACGGCACCGACGACTGAATGAAGGATTTCCTGGGGAGGAAAGGGGTCCGTCGCAGCCGATGCTGCGGCGGGCCTTTCCTTCAACCCTCGAATTCGACCAGCACCGAACGGGCATTCCGTTTCGCAGGCCCGGGATACACCGCCTCGATATTGTTGCCGGCAGGATCGATCAGCCGCCCCCGGTGCAGCTGCCGGCTTTCCATCGGAGGAGCCCTGTTGTGGCTGGCGGTCCCGCCCCGTCTCCCATTCGTCGAAGCTGGGTTCCGGCTACTCGCGCCCAACCGCCGAACCGAAGGCGAGTTCCGCCTGCGCCACCGGAGCGAAGCTGCGGCGATGATGCGGCGTGGGGCCGAGCGTTCGCAATGCTTCCTGGTGCGCCCTGGCGGCATAGCCCTTGTTCGATGCCCAGCCATAGCCGGGGAATGCCGCGTCCAGCTCCGCCATCATGCAGTCACGGCGATGCTTGGCGACGATCGAGGCGGCGGCGATCGACAGGCAGCGCGCGTCGCCGCCGACCACCGCCTCCGACGCATGCGGCCAGTCCGGACAGCGATTGCCATCGACCAGCACATAGGCGGGCGGCAGGTCGAGCGCGGCCACCGCGCGCGTCATCGCCAGCATCGTCGCCCAGAAGATATTGAGCCGGTCGATCTCTTCCACCGAGCAGATGCCGATCCCGACCCGCGCGCAGCCGAGGATCGCGGCGGACAGCGCGGCGCGCTTCGCGGCGGACAGCGCCTTTGAATCATCGATGCCGGGCGGGATGCATGCCGGATCCAGGATCACGGCGGCCGCAACCACCGGCCCGGCGAGCGGCCCGCGCCCCGCCTCGTCCACCCCGGCGACCGGGCCGCGCGCGGCATGGCGGGTTTCGAAGGCGAGATCAGGCATCGTCGTCATCCTCGTCATCGATCACGTCGAACGGGACCATGCCGAGCGCATGGCCGATCGGCCCATGCCCCTCCCCCAACCCGGGCGCATTGACGATCGCCAGCCGGACGAAGCGCACCGCCTGGACAAAGGCATCACCGATCCCCAGTCCGGCACCCAGCCCCGTGGCGAGCGCGGTGGCGAAGGTGCAACCGGTGCCATGGGTGTCGGTGGTGTGAATTCGCTCCGCCGACACCTCCATCACCAGCCGGTCCTTGGGCGCATAGAGGCGATCGACAATCTCGTCCCCTTCGCCATGTCCGCCCTTGTCGGCGAGGTGGCAGCCAAAGCGCAGCACCGCGGCGCGGCCACCCAGCGCCTGGAGTTCGGGTCGATTGGGGGTCACGACCGAGGCGAGTGCCATCAGGCGTTCAAAGGCGGCGACGGTCGCGTCATCGGCGAGCGGGGCGCCGCTGGTCGCGATCATGACCGGATCGAACACGATCGGACAATCGAGCGCCTCCAGCCGTTCGGCGACCGCATCGGCGATCCGCGCCGATCCGATCATGCCGATCTTCACCGCGTCCACGCCGATGTCCGACGTCACCGCGTCAATCTGTGCCAGCACGGTTTCGACCGGCACCGGATGGATGGCGGTGACGCCCAGCGTGTTCTGTGCCGTGATCGCGGTGATCGCGGTCATCGCGTGGCCGCCCAGCATGGTGACGGTGCGGATATCGGCCTGAATACCCGCGCCGCCGCCCGAATCGGACCCGGCGATGATAAGGATGCGCGGAATGCTCATGAACGGGTCCGAAGCGCGCGGGTGACCCGCCCGACGCGATCGGCACGGATTGCCCCCCATGCTGCGGGCGCCGGACGGGGACGACGGAGCATCTGCATGTCTGGATCATCGACGCGGCGAACCATGCGACGGCCATCGCATATTTCGGGGCGGGTGGGAAAGTTCGGCACATGGCCCCATCGGTCGCGCCCGGCGAACGGCGCGGGCGACGATAGCCGGCTAGACCCGAAAGCGGCGGACGTCGCTTGCCGGATTGCGCCGGAGCGCGTCGCCGGTGCGCGCCGGCCGGTCGAGAAGCTCGCCACCGCAATTGGGGCAGATCTCGTCCAGCGCATCGACGCAATCGGCGCAGAAGGTGCATTCGAACGAACAGATGAAGGCGCCACCCTGATCGGCGGGAAGGTCGATGCCGCAGCGTTCGCAGTCGGGGCGCATTTCGAGCATGGCGCCAGGATAGGCGTACCCGGTCGGCGACGGCAAGCTGTTGACGCGGACCGATGTCGCGCGCGAAGATACGACACGTTCCCTCTTGTCCGCCGGAGGCCGTGGATGCGCGAAGCCAGATCCCGCTATTCGACCGTGTCGATCGTGCTGCACTGGACGATCTTCGTCCTGATCTTCGCCAACGCGACCTTTGGCGGGTGGATGGAGGACGCGGCCCGGGCGGACAGGCTGCCCTATTTCGCGCTTCACAAATCGGTCGGAATCACCGTGCTGGCGCTGAGCCTGGCGCGGCTGGGCTGGCGGTTCGCGCATCCCTTTCCTCCCTTTCCCGATGCGACCCCGCGCTGGCAGCGGTGGATCGCGCGGTCGATCCATGTCCTGTTCTATGTGCTGATGATCGGCGCGCCGCTGCTCGGCTGGGCGGCCGCTTCAGCGGGCGGTGCGCCCGAAACACCGCTCTATGGCACGATCCCGGCGCCCAATCTGCCGGTCGGCGGGGGCGCGGCGATGGCCGAAACGCTGGGCGGACTGCACAAGGCGCTGGTGAAGGCCATCTACGTGGTGCTCGGGCTGCACGTGCTCGGAGCGCTCAAGCATCATTTCATCGACCGGGACGAGGTGCTGCACCGAATGCTGCCGCTGATTCCCGTGTGGCGGAAACGCTAGCACCGGATCGCAGGGGCATCATCGCGGCAAAAGCGCCCCGTGGCGGGGAACGCCGTAACAATTGGCGTCCCGGCACGTTAGGATCGGGCAGGGGTGCGAAACGGGAGGCCGCGAAGCATGAACGACGTCGATCCATTCAGCCTGTCCCGCCGGGGCGTTCTTGCCGCGGGCGCGGTCGGCGTGGCGGCCAGCCAGGTCCGCACCTCCTCCGCCGCCGCCGCCGCGGCGACGCGGCACGACACGATGCCCGTTTCGCTGTCCGTGAACGGCAAGCCGCGCCGGCTGGACATCGACGTGCGCACCACCCTGCTCGACGCGTTGCGCGAGCATCTTAAGCTGACCGGAACCAAGAAAGGGTGCGATCACGGCCAGTGCGGCGCCTGCACCGTCATCGTGAATGGTGAGCGGATCAACAGCTGCCTGACGCTCGCCGTGATGCATGATGGCGACAAGGTCACGACGATCGAGGGCCTGGGAACGCCGGACCGGCTCCACCCGATGCAGGCGGCGTTCGTGAAGCATGACGGATATCAGTGCGGCTATTGCACGCCCGGGCAAATCTGTTCCGCCGTCGCCGTGCTGGACGAGATCGGACGCGGCATCCCCAGCCACGTCCAGGAGGATGTCGCCGCCAGGCCCAGCCCGACGAATATCGAGATGCGCGAACGGATGAGCGGCAATCTGTGCCGCTGCGGCGCCTATTCGAATATCGCCGACGCGATGGCGGAAGTCGCCGGAGCGAAGGCATGAAGGGATTCACCTATGCGCGCGCCACGACCCCGGCCGAAGCGGCCGCGATGGCCGCGCGCGTTCAGGGCGCGCGGTTCATCGCCGGCGGCACCAACCTGCTCGACCTCATGAAACTCGGCATCGAGACCCCGGCCCATCTGATCGACATCAACCGCCTGGGCCTGGACCGGATCGAGGAGACGCAGGCGGGCGGCCTGCGCATCGGTGCCATGGTCCGCAACACCGCGCTCGCGGCAGACATGCGCGTGCGACGCGACTATGCGGTGCTGACGCGTGCGGTCGTGGCAGGGGCGTCGGGCCAGCTTCGCAATAAGGCGACGACCGGGGGCAACCTGCTCCAACGCACGCGCTGTCCCTATTTCTACGACCCCAACCTGCCCTGCAACAAGCGCAAGCCGGGCAGCGGCTGCGGCGCGATCGGTGGCGTGTCGCGCCAATTGGGCGTCGTCGGCACGTCTGACGCGTGCATCGCGACCTATCCGGGCGACATGGCGGTCGCGCTGCGCGTGCTGGACGCGGTGATCGAAACCGTGAAGCCGGACGGCGGGGTGCGCGCCATTCCGATCGCCGATTTTCACCGGTTGTGGGGCGATACGCCACATGTCGAGACGGTGCTTCAACCCGGTGAGCTGATCACGGCGGTGGTCCTGCCGCGCCCGCCGGGGGGACGTCATTTCTATCACAAGGTGCGCGACCGGCGATCCTATGCCTTCGCCCTGGTCTCGGTGGCGGCGGTGCTGCACGCGGACGGCACCGGCCGCGTCGCCTTTGGCGGCGTCGCGCCAAAGCCGTGGCGGGTAGAGGACGCAGAGGCCCTGCTGCCCGGCGGCGCCAGGGCAGTGGTCGCCCGCGCCTTTGCGTCGGCGCGCCCGACCGACGACAACCGGTTCAAGATCGCGCTGGCCGAGCGGGCGCTGGCGGGCCTGATCGCCGAAGCGAGGAGCTGACCGATGCAATTCGACGCCCCTGCCGGAACCAACCTGTTCGACAACGCCCGGATCGTCGGCAAGCCGACGCCGCGGATCGATGGCCCGCTGAAGACCACGGGAACCGCGCCCTATGCCGCCGAACGGCACGACGTCGCCGCCGATCAGGCCTATGGATTCATCCTGGGCTCGGCGATCGCCAAGGGGCGGATCGTGTCGATGGATACCGCCGCCGCCAGGGCGGCCCCCGGCGTTCTCGCGGTCGTCGCCGCGCCGGAAACCGGACCCGTCGGCAAACCGCAATTCAACAACGCGCCGCTGTTCGGCGGCAACGCGATTTCCCACTATCACCAGGCGATCGCCTGTGTCGTCGCGGAAACGTTCGAACAGGCGCGGGCGGCGGCGGCGCTGATCCAGACGCGTTATGACCGGGCAGAGGGCGCGTTCGATCTGGCGAAGGCGGCGCCGGACGCCCCACTGGCCAAGGCTGGGGGCGGCAAGCCCGATCGCGACACGCGTGGCGATTTCGATGCCGCCTTCGCCGCCGCGCCGGTGCGGATCGATGCGCGCTACACGACGCCGGACGAAACCCATGCGATGATGGAACCCTTTGCGACGATCGCGGCCTGGGAAGGGGATCGGCTGACCATCTGGACGTCGAACCAGATGATCGATTGGGCGCGGCGCAGCATGGCGACGGTGCTGGGCATCCCCGCCGACAGGATTCGCGTGGATTCGCCCTATATCGGCGGCGGCTTTGGCGGGAAGCTGTTCGTGCGCGCCGATGCGGTGCTCGCGGCGCTGGGCGCAAAGGCCGCCGGTCGGCCGGTCAGGATCGCGATGCAGCGCCCGCTGATGGCGAATAATGCGACGCACCGCCACGCGACGATCCAGCGCATCCGGATCGGCGCCGGACAGGACGGGCGGATCACCGCGATCGCCCATGAAAACTGGTCCGGCAACCTGAATGGAGAGGATGGCGAGGACGGCACCGCCCAGACGCCCAAACTCTATGCCGGGGCGAACCGGCTCACCGCCAATCACATCGCCACGCTCGACCTTCCCGAGGGCAATGCGATGCGCGCGCCGGGCGAAGCGTCAGGGCATCTCGCGCTGGAAGTGGCGATGGACGAACTCGCCGAGCGGCTGGGCATGGATCCGATCGAACTGCGCATCCGCAACGAGCCCGAGACGGTGCCTGCGGATCCGGACAAGCGCTTTTCCGACCGGCACCTCACGCGCTGCCTGCGCGAGGGGGCGCAGCGGTTCGGCTGGGACCGGCGCAGGGCAAAGCCCGGCGCGGTGCGCGAGGGTCGATGGCTGGTCGGCATGGGCGTTGCCGCCGGATATCGCGGCGCGCCGACGATGAAATCCGCCGCGCGGATCAAGCTGGACGCGGACGGGCGCATCACCGTGCAGACCGACATGACCGATATCGGCACCGGCAGCTACACGATCATCGCCCAGACGGCGGCCGAGACGATGGGGGTCTCGCTGGATCGCGTGTCGGTCGAACTGGGCGATTCGGATTTCCCCGTCGCCGCCGGATCGGGTGGTCAGTGGGGCGCCGCGAGCGCGACCGCCGGTGTCTATGCGGCGTGCCTCGCACTGCGTCGCGCGATCGGCGAAAAGCTGGGATTCGACGGCGACACTGCCCGGTTCCGCGACGGCAGGATCGAAACCGGCCAGGACACGATCGCGCTGACCGATGCGGGCGCGATGTCGGCGGATGGCGCGATGGAATTCGGCGCCTTCAAAAAGGCGTATGACGTGGGGACCTATGCCGGCCATTTCGCCGAGGTCGCCGTGGATGCCTATACCGGCGAAACACAAATCCGGCGGATGCTGGCGGTGTGCGACGCCGGCCGCATCCTCAACCCGCTTTCGGCGCGCAGCCAGGTGATCGGCGCCATGGTGATGTCCGCCGGCGCGGCGCTGATGGAGGAACTGGCGGTGGACACGCGCTTCGGCCTGTTCGTCAACCATGACCTGGCTGGTTATGAGGTCCCCGTCCATGCTGACATTCCGCACCAGGAATGCGTGTTCCTCGACACGCTGGACCCCGTGATCGCGCCGCTGAAGGCAAAGGGCGTCGGCGAACTGGGGATATGCGGTCCGGGCGCGGCGGTCGCGAACGCCCTGTACAATGCGACGGGCGTGCGCGTGCGCGACTATCCGATCACGCTCGACAAATATCTCGATCGGCTGCCGACGCCCGGCTGACGCGTCATGCGGGGCCGGCGCCAGACGCGATCGGCGCTAGAGCCCCAGCACGGCGTCCATCGTGTAGCGCCCCGCCGGCTGGTCCGCGAGCCACAGCGCCGCGCGCACCGCCCCCCGGGCAAAGATCGCGCGATCATCGGCGCGATGGGTCAGCTCGATCCGCTCGTTCTCCCCCGCGAAGACGACGCTGTGATCCCCGACGACGGTGCCGCCGCGCAGCGAGGCAAAGCCGATCGTCCCCTCCGCGCGTGCGCCGACCAGCCCGGCGCGATCGGCGACCCGGACATCGCCCAGCACGACCTGTCGCCCCGCCGCCGCCGCTTCGCCCAGCATCAGCGCGGTGCCGGAGGGAGCGTCGAGCTTTTGCCGGTGGTGCATCTCCAGCACCTCGATATCCCAGTCCGGCCCGAGCCGCGCGGCCGCCGCGCGGACCAGCCCCGCGAGCAGGGTGATGCCGAGCGAGGTATTGCCGGTCTGTAGCACCGCGATGTCGCGCGCGGCATCGTCGATGAGTGCGTGGTGCTGGGGCAACAGACCAGTGGTTCCGATCACGATCGGCGTCCCCGTCGTCCGCGCCGCGGCAAGATGCGCCTCCAGCGCCCCGGGGGTCGAGAAATCGACCAGCGCATCGGCGTCCCGCGCAAGGGGAGCCGGATCGTCCCCCGCATCCGCTCCACCCGCCAGGCGCACGCCCTGCACCGCCAGAATGTCGCGTATCGCCACGCCCATCCGGCCGAGGCTGCCATAGATCCCGATACTGGTCATGCCCGGTGCTTGGCCGCTCGCGCCGCGCTCCGCAACCGGCGAATGGGGGGCTGGTGGATTTTATCGGAACGGGAACGGGCGGAGCGCGCCGCGCACGGCATGTCCACCCCGGCCCGCAAAAAAGCGACCCGGCGTGCGTCTGCGGTCCCGAACTAGGCCCCCTCCAGCGCCTTTTGCCGGCGGCGCTGGACCGAACTGCCGATGCCCATCGATTCGCGATATTTGGCGACCGTTCGGCGGGCGATGTCGAAGCCCTTCGCATTCAGCAGCTCGACCAGCGTGTCGTCGGACAGGATCTTCTTGGGATCCTCCGCCTGGATCAGGGCGCGCAATGCGCTCTTCACCGCCTCGGCGGAGACGGCGTCGCCGCCATCGGCGGACGCGATCGCCGAGGTGAAGAAATATTTGAGTTCGAACAGGCCGCGCGGGCAGGACAGATATTTGTTCGAAGTCACCCGGCTGACCGTCGATTCGTGCATTTCGATCGCGTCGGCGATCTGCCGCAGCGTCAGCGGGCGCAGATGCGCGACGCCCTGGCGAAAAAACGCCTCCTGCTGCTTCACGATCTCGCTCGCCACCTTGACGATCGTGCGCTGCCGCTGGTCGAGCGCCTTGACCAGCCAGTTGGCGCTGGCAAGCATGTCGCTGAGCCACGCCTTGCTCGACTTATCCTGGGGGCCGGCCGACACCTCGGCATAATAAGCGCGGTTGACGAGGACGCGGGGCAGCGTCGCGCTGTTGAGCTCGATCGCCCATCCCGCCCCGCGCGGCGCCACGAAGATATCGGGAGTCACCGCCGCCACCGGCTCGCCGCCATAGCGGCATCCCGGCTTGGGGTCATAGCCGCGCAGTTCGCGGACCATGTCCGCCATATCCTCGTCATCGACGCCGCAGATGCGTTTGAGCCGGCCGAGTTCGCCGCGCGCGAGCAGGTCCAGATTGGCGATGAGCGCGGCCATACAGGGATCGTAGCGGTCCGCCTCCCGCGCCTGCAACGCCAGGCATTCGGCCAGATCGCGCGCGCCCACGCCGGTCGGATCGAAGGTCTGGATGACCGCCAGCACCGCCTCGACCTGGGCGAGCGGTACGCCGAGCCGGCTCGCGATGTCGAGAAGCGACGCGGTCAGATAGCCGGCCTCGTCAATCTGGTCGATCAGGTGGCGCGCGATGAACAGGTCGCCGCCATCAAGCACCGATCCCGCCTGCGCCAGCAGATGATCGGCAAGGTTGGCATCGGCGGCCGCGAAGCTGTCGAAATCGGGGCCATCCTCCACCCCGCTCCCCGACCCGGTTCCGGCCATGCCGAGGCCACCGTCGAGACCGCCCACCGAATCGGCGGCGCTGTCGTGGTGAAAGGTTTCCGCCGTCAGATCGACGTCGAGCGACGCCTCTCCGGTCGCCGCGCCGGAATCGAGCAACTCGCCCGCCTCCGCAGGGCCTTCGCGGTCCGCCGCCGGCTCGGGCGCGTCAACGGGATCGGCGCGCTCGTCATCGCCGCCGCCGGTTTCGAGCAGCGGATTCTTCTCGATCTCCTCGGCGATGAAGCTTTCGATTTCGAGATTGGACAACGCCAGCAGCTTGATCGCCTGCTGGAGCTGGGGCGTCATCACCAGCGATTGCGACTGGCGCAGATCGAGGCGGGGGGCGAGGCTCATCCTTGGGCGAGAGCGGCGTCGGCCCGCTCCTCCGCCCGGCCACCCGGATCATCATGTCGTCGGGTGGCAAGGTGGAGGAGCGGGCCGGTGCCGTGACCAATCATTACAGCGAGAATCCCTCGCCCAGATAGAGGCGGCGAACATTGGCGTCGGCGACGAGATCGGCCGGGGAGCCGGCGAACAGCACCCGCCCGTCATAGATGATCGAGGCGCGATCGACGATGTCGAGCGTCTCGCGCACATTGTGATCGGTGATGAGGACGCCAATATTCCGGGTCTTCAGTTCCTTCACCAGATCGCGAATGTCGGCGATCGAGATCGGATCGATCCCCGCGAACGGCTCGTCGAGCAGCATGATCGACGGGTCGGCGGCCAGCGCGCGCGCGATTTCGGCGCGGCGCCGCTCGCCGCCCGACAGCGCCATAGACGGCGCATCGCGCAGGCGGGTGAGGCCGAATTCCTCAAGCAGCTGCTCCAGCCGCCGTTCGCGCGCCGCCTTGTCCGGTTCGGAGAGTTCGAGCACTGCGGAAATGTTCTTCGCAACGGTCAACCCGCGAAAGATCGAGGTTTCCTGCGGCAGATAGCCCAGACCCAGGATCGCGCGGCGATACATGGGCAGCGGCGTGATATCGACGTCGTCGAGCATGATGCGGCCCGAATCGGGTTTCACCAGCCCCATGACCGAATAGAAGCAGGTCGTCTTGCCCGCGCCATTGGGGCCGAGCAGGCCGACCACTTCGCCGCGACCGACCGACAGCGACACGTCCGACAGGACGACCCGCTTGTCATAGGATTTGGCGATCGACACGACGGCAAGGCCGCTGGTCGGCGGGGTGCCGGCGACTTCCTCGACCGCTTCGATGATTTCGACGTCCGCCATGATGCCCTTCCTGCTCGCAGACCCTGGTTAACGAATCCTTGCCTCGCCGTCACTTGGCAAGTTTCATGCATGGGAAACGGACGAACCGTCCGCGCGGCGGGGTCAGTCGCGCTTGGGGACGGTAAAGCGGCCCGTCACGCGGCCACCGGACCGGACGACACTGCCATCGGGCGCGCGACTGGTGCCGACGCCCGCGCCGTCGATCGCGGCGCGCCCGGTATCGAGGTCGATGGTCAACCGACCGCCGCTGATCCGGTTTCCGCCCTGGACCAGCGATACGTTGCCCAGCATCGTGATGACGCGGCGATTGATGTCATAGACGCCATATTGGGCCGACGCCGTCTGATCCGGGCGCGTCACCGTGACGCCGCCGGCGGCGTCCACGCGCGAAATCGCGGGTGATCCGTCGATCACCTGCCCGGTATAGTTCACCGTCACGCGCGCGGCGGTCAGCGTCATGGTCGCCTGGGTGATGCGCACCCCGCCCGACAGGATCGCGCGATTCGCCTTGTCCTGAAGTTCCATATTCTGCGCGGCGAAATCGATCGGCGCGTTCGAATCATGGCGTGACTGGCCCAGCGCCGCCGTGCCGAGGGCGGTGGTCGTGGCGATTGCCGCAAGGGCCGCGATGAGGATCGGGCGGGACATGGATCACCTATTTGCGCGCTTGGGATCGATCCGCAAGCGGGCATTGCCCTGAATGCGCACCGTGCGGTTGTCGAGATCGGCCGTCATCCGGTCGCCGCTGAACGTGCCGAGCGGCGTCCGGCCCTGGACATCGCCGGTGCCGGTGAGCTTGCGAGACTTGAGGTCGATCGTCGAATCGCTGGTGTCGAGGCGGTAACCGTCGGAGGTGCGCACCGCGATCGGCCCATCGACCGTCACCTGTTCGCTGTCCATGTCGTAACGGCCGCGCTCGGCGCGGACCTGTGCCGGTCCGTCGGCCAGCTGGATGCCGGCGACCAGGTCGTTCAGTCGGACGATCGGTTCGGCCGAACTCTTCTGCACCGCCGACCCGGCCTCAAGAACGAAGGGCTGCCCCTTGGCATCCGCGCCGCGATAGCGGGCGGACTGGATGCGCAGCCGCTCCTTCGCGACCTCGACCTTGTTCTTGTCGAGCACGAACGACACGTCGCCGCCCATGAACAGCGGCGCCATGACCAGAAACGCGCCCAGCACGCCGATCCCGGCCGGCAGGACCATCAACAGGGTCCGGACGATCGAATCGTGGCTGCTGCCGGGACGCGCCCAGCGCTTGCGGCGCGAGCGTTCCTGGCGGGCGATTTCAGACATGCGCGAATATGTCCGTTTCCGGCCAGCCGGCCAGATCGAGTTCGGCGCGATGCGGCAGGAAATCGAAACACGCCTGCGCGAGCGCCGTGCGCCCCTCACGCGCGAGGCGCCGGTCGAGTTCGTCGCGCATCGCATGGAGAAAGCGCACGTCGGATGCGGCATAATCCTTTTGCGCATCGCTCAACACCGGCCCGCCCCAGTCCGACGATTGCTGCTGTTTCGAGATTTCCTGGCCGAGCAGTTCGCGCACCAGATCCTTCAGCCCATGCCGGTCGGTGTAGGTGCGCACCAGCCGCGACGCCGTCTTGGTGCAATAGACCGGCGCGGCGACGGTGCCGAGATAGTGGCGGATCGCGGCCAGGTCGAACCGCGCGAAGTGATAGAGCTTCACCCGCGCCGGATCGGCCAGCAGCGCGCGCAGATTGGGCGCCGCATAATCGCTGCCAGGTGAAAAGCGCACGAGATGTTCGTCCGCGCCCCCGTCCGACACCTGCACCACGCACAGCCGGTCGCGCGGGGTGATCAGGCCCATCGTCTCGGTATCGACGGCGATGTCGGCACCGGGCGCGAACAGGCCGGCGGGCAGGTCTTCTTCATGCAGATGGACGGTCATCGCGTGCGCCTAGCCGCTTATCGCCGATCGCTCAATGGCCGGGCGGCGAATCGGGCGGCGCATCCGCGCTCGCGCGCCGCGATTCGGATCGGCGCGCGACCATGTTGAGGCTTTCGACCAGCGCGGAAAAGGCCATGGCGGCATAGATATACCCCTTTGGCACATGCACGCCGAACCCGTCGGCGATCAGCACCGCGCCGATCATCAGCAGGAAGCCGAGCGCGAGCATCACCACCGTCGGATTGCGCTTGATGAAATTGGCGAGCGGATCCGCCGCGATCAGCATCACGCCGACGGTGATGACGACGGCGGTGACCATGATCGCGATCTCGTCGGTCATGCCGACCGCCGTCAGGATCGAATCGACCGAAAACACCATGTCGAGCAGGATGATCTGGACGATCGCTGACCCGAAATTGAGCGTCGCCACCTGTTTCTTGTCCAGCACCGCATCGACGGTCGGGACCGGATCGATGGTGTGGTGGATTTCCTTCGTCGCCTTCCACAACAGGAACAGGCCGCCGGCGATCAGGATCAGGTCGCGCCACGAGAATGCGGTTTCGAACGTCGGCTCGCCGTGCGCGCCGGTCGCGCCCTGGATGCCGAGATCGAATACCGGCGTCGTCAGCGACACGATGACCCAGATCATCGACAGCAACAGGATTCGCATCACCAGTGCCAGCCCGATGCCGATCCGCCGCGCCCGCTGTTGCTGATGCTCCGGCAGCTTGTTGGTCAGGATCGAGATGAAGATGAGATTGTCGATCCCGAGCACGACCTCCATCACGACGAGGGTCACGAGCGCCGCCCAGGCGGCGGGATCGGCGAGCAATGCGGCAATATCCATGCGCGATTCAGTGCCGCGCGAACCGTTCACGCGCAAGGGCGTGTCGAATGCTGGCCGATTCACGACGAAATCGTTCGCGCATCATGCCGATCTGGGCTATGACCGATTCCATAGGCGTATCGCGAGCGCCGGAATTCCTGCGTCCTTCGTCCGGCGCACGGCGTTCGGAATCGAGATTGGGCGAACCGGGAAGACGAACAGGGCAATGAGTTTTGATCGAGGGCGCCGCGGGGATCGCGGCGGACGTGGCAGGGACAAGCGCGAAAGCTTCGGCGACGAGAGCTTCTACGGCGGCGGTGGCGGATTTGAGGATCGTGGCGGCGGCTTCGGCGGCGGTGGCGGACGCGGCGGCTTTGGCGGTGGCGATCGCTTCGGCGGCGGTGGTGGCGGCGGCTTCGGCGGCGGCGGTGGCGGTGGCTATCGCGGCGGTGGTGGCGGCGGCTTTGGCGGCGGCGGCGGCGGTGGTCGCGGCATGCCCCCCCAAGTGGTCGGCGAAGGCACGGGCGTCGTCAAATTCTTCAACGGGCAAAAGGGCTTTGGCTTCATCGTTCGTGACGATGGCGGCGAGGACGTGTTCGTTCATATCAGCGCGGTCGAACAGGCCGGCCTGACCGGCCTTGCCGAAGGGCAGCCGCTCGGCTTCACCCTTGTCGATCGCGGCGGCCGCATCTCGGCCACCGAGCTCAAGATCGAGGGCGAACCGCTTCCGGTCACCGATCGCGGTCCGCCGCGCGACCGCGAAGCCGCACCGCGCGGTGGCGGCATGGGCGGCCCGCAGCGCCAGCTGACCGGGGAGAAGGCGACCGGAACGGTCAAGTTCTTCAACGCGATGAAGGGCTTCGGCTTTATCCAGCGCGATGACGGCCAGCCCGATGCGTTCGTGCATATCAGCGCCGTCGAGCGTGCCGGCATGCCGACGCTCAACGAGGGCGATCGGCTCGAGTTCGAGCTCGAGGTCGACCGTCGCGGCAAATATGCCGCGGTCAACCTCCAGCCGTCCCAGTAAGGACACTCCCATGCCCCGGCTGATCGCTGCCGGGCGGGGAATGATCGCGGGGGCTGCCCTGGCCATGACGGCCTCGGCAGCCCCTGTCGTCTCCGCCAGCGTCATTCAGGACGCCCCGGCCGCCGCGACGCGTTCGCCGTTGCAGGTGGCGCGCGTGCTCGCAACCTATCCGCACGACCGGTCGGCATTTACCCAGGGGCTGTTCTTCCATGACGGCCGCCTGTTCGAAAGCACCGGTCAAGAGGGCGAATCGGCGATCCGCGAACTCGACCTGGCGACCGGAAAGGTGAAGCGCGCGGTGCGGCTCGCGGCGAAATATTTCGGCGAGGGCAGCACCGATTGGGGCCGTTCGATCGTCAGCCTGACATGGAAGCACGGCAAGGCGTTCCGGTGGGATATCAGGACGCTGCGGCAAACGGGCCAATTCACCTATCGGGGCGAAGGCTGGGGCCTGACGCAGGATGGCGCCAACCTGATCCAGAGCGACGGCAGCGCGGCGCTGCGCTTTCTAGACCCCGCCACCTTTGCCGAACGCCGCCGCGTCGAGGTGACATGGCAGGGGCGCCCGGTCCGCCAGCTGAACGAACTGGAATATGTCCGCGGCGAGGTGCTGGCCAATATCTGGCACACCAATCTGATCGCCCGGATCGATCCGGCGACCGGCGTTATCAAGGGATTTCTGGATCTGCGCGGCGTGGCGGCCGGCGTCGATGTGACCGACCCCGAAGCGGTGCTGAACGGCATCGCCTATGACGCGAAACGGGGCAAGCTCTACGTCACCGGCAAGCTGTGGCCCCAGCTGTTCGAGATCGCCCTGCCCGAGGATTGATCCCACCGATCAGGTAGCCAGTCGCTCGAGCGCGGCGATCGTGTCGGCTTCACCCGCCGGCTTGTCGGTGCGGATGCGGCTGATCCGTGGAAAGCGCATGGCGAGTCCGGATTTGTGCCGCTTCGACGCGTGGATCGAATCGAACGCGACCTCCAGCACCAGCGACTTTTCGATCTCCCGTACCGGGCCGAACCGCGCGATGCTGTGGTTGCGAACGAACCGGTCGAGCCATTTCAACTCATCATCGGTGAAGCCGAAATAGGCCTTGCCCACCGGCAGCAATTCGCCGTCCGCCGTCCATGCGCCGAACGTATAATCGGAATAGAAGGACGATCGCTTTCCCGATCCGCGCTGCGCATACATCAGCACGCAATCGGCGATCAGCGGGTCGCGTTTCCATTTGTACCACAGCCCGACCCGTCGGCCCGCGACATAGGGGGAATCACGCCGTTTTAGCATCACCCCCTCGATCGCGGCATCGCGGGCGGCGGCGCGCAGATCCTCCAGCGCCGCGAAATCGGGCGCATCGATCAGCGCCGACACATCGAACCGCGCCGGATCGAGCACGGCGGCGAACCGCTCCAGCCGGGCGCGCCGGTGGGTCCAGTCCCGCGCGCGCAGGTCCGTCTCGCCATCGAACAGAATGTCGTACAGGCGCACAAAGGCCGGATAGTCGGCGAGCATGCGCGCCGGCACCTGCTTTCGTCCCAGCCGCTGTTGCAACGCGTTGAAGCTGGCCGCGCCGCCGGTGGCGATGCGATCACCCTGCCCTTCACCCTTTACCAGCAGCTCGCCGTCGAGCACGCCGGGCATCGCGAACCCGGCCGCCACCTCGGGGAAACTGGCGGTGATGTCGTCGCCTGCACGGCTGTAGAGCCGCGTCTCGCCGGCGACATGGACGATCTGGACGCGAATGCCGTCCCACTTCCATTCGACGGCATAATCGGCGAGATCGACCTGCGTCTCCTCCAGCGGGTGGGCCAGCATGAAGGGGCGGAAGACCGGGATGTCGGTGACCGCCGGCTGCGGCGCCCGCCCGACCGCCCAGTCGAACAGCGGCGCATAGGGGGGTGCCAGGCCGTGCCACACCTCCTCCACCGCATCGACGTCGAGATCGAACGCATCGGCAAAGGCGGTCTTGGCAAGGCGCGCCGACACGCCGACACGCAACGCCCCGGTCGCCAGCTTGAGCAGCGCGTAGCGCTCATCGGCCTCCAGCCGGTCGAGCATCGCGCCGAGCACGCCCGGGGCGTCGGCGCGCGACAGCTGCGACAGCCGATCGATGACCGCCGCAAGGTTGAGCGGATCGGTCGCCATCGGCGCCATTGCCGGCTCCGGCCAGATGAGCGCCACCGTTTCCGCAGTATCGCCGACAAAATCACGGCTGAGGCGGAACAGCACCGGATCGACGCGCGCATCCACCAGTGCGCGGATCGTCGCCGGCTTGACCGCCGGCAGATCCACCGCGCCGGTCAATGCCGCCAGCGCCCAGCCGCGATCGGGATCCGGTGTCGCGCGCAGATAGTCGCCGATCAGCCGCAGCTTCGCGTTGCGCGATCGCGTGTAGATCAACCGGTCGAGCAGGTCGGCAAAGGCGCGCATGGCATGAGGAACATGGCGCCACCGCATCGGTTCCGCCAGTTCGACTCGCTCCCGGTCGATGCCGTGCCGTGGCGGCCCCGATCACCGCCGTCCCGCAGGGGGATGGTTAACCCCACGCCTCGTCCCCGGGTGCGCACGACTCATCGCAAGCACATGCGCTAAATCCCCTGCTTAATTTGACTTTAGGAACTCGCGTCCACAACCATCGCACCCGGTGCCGGGGGGTTCGGCAACATTCGATTGTGGCTTTGATTTGGGGGCGGCGCACCTTGTTCCTGCGCAACGACCATGGCTTTGAACAGGCAGGCGGCACGAACGCGCGATCGTTCGGCACGACCGTCGCCATCCGCAAGGCCGGCCCGATCGAGCGATTCCGTACCCGCTATCCCGATTTCGAACTGGCCCCTGACCTTGGCTCCCGGATCGGCAGCCGCGAATGGTTTCGCGGCGCGGCGACCTGTGCGGGCATGTGTGCGCTCGTCATGCTGCTGTCGCCCGGTTTCGAACGCCCCATCTATGGCAGCGTGCCGAACCCGATGACCGGCAGCGATGCCGATCTCGCCCGCGCCCAGGCGATCGCCCCGCTGGCAAAGGGGGCGGCGAGCGGCAGCCACCTCGCCGCGACGGGGCTGGTGGTCCCGCTGACCGATACGCCGGAGCGGCCGATCATTCAGCACAGCGTGACGCTGGGATCGGGCAGCGCGCTGGCCAGTGCGCTGGCACGGTCCGGCGTCGGCCAGACCGAAGCCGCGCGCGTCGCGGCACTGGTCGCCGGCGCGGTGAACCTGGGCGACCTCAAATCGGGTACGCAGCTCGACCTGACGCTGGGCCGCCGGACGGACAAGTCCCAGCCGCGACCGCTCGAAAAGCTGGCCTTCCGCGCCCGGTTCGACCTCAGCCTCGAACTGGTGCGCACCGCCGCCGGGCTGGCGCTCAACGAAATTCCGATCGCGGTCGATCACACCCCGCTGCGGATTCGTGGCCGCGTGGGGGACAGCCTGTACCGGTCGGCGCGCGCCGCAGGCGCCCCTGCCAGGGCCGTCGAAGCCTATATCCGATCGATCGCCACGCGCATGCCGATCGGCCGGGTCGCCGCGGACGGCCAGTTCGACATCATCGTCGAACAGGCCAAGGCCGCGACCGGCGAGGTGCAGCTGGGCAACCTCCTTTATGCGGGCCTGAACAACGGCAACAGCAAGCTGCAACTCGTCCGCTGGGAAGAGGGCGGCAAGGTCAGCTGGTATGACGGGTCCGGCACCGGCGAGCGCAAGGGGCAGATGGCGATGCCCGCGTCCGGCCGGATCAGCTCCGGCTTCGGGCTGCGGCGACACCCGGTGCTCGGCTTTGCACGCATGCACAAGGGCATGGACATCGCCGCCGCCTATGGGTCGCCGATCCGTGCGGCCAATGACGGCACCGTCGCCTTTGCCGGTCGCAGCGGCGGTTATGGCAATTTCGTCCGCCTCAACCACAATGGCGGCATGGGGACCGGCTATGGCCATATGAGCCGTATCGCGGTGCGCGCGGGCCAGCGCGTCAGCCGGGGACAGGTGATCGGCTATGTCGGCTCGACCGGCCTGTCGACCGGGCCGCACCTCCATTACGAACTCTATCGCAACGGCGTCGCGATCAATCCGCGCTCGATCTCCTTCTCGGTCGTCCAGCAACTGGGCGGCAGCGATCTGCGCGAATTCAAGGCGAAGCTGGCACGGCTGCTGTCCGTCCCGGTGGGCGGCACCCGCGCCAAGCCCGCCGAGGACACCAAGCCCGAGAAATAGCCCGCGCGGATCCGTGCCGGAGCACGCATCGGGCCGGCGGAGGTCCGGGACGGGCGAACAATCGCGCCGAATCGATGCCGCCATATGTCGCGGCACGTTCCGTCGTCAGATGGAATGGCCCGTCGTCAAATGGAAATGGCGCCGCCTGAGCGCGTAGCCCGGGCGCTTGCGATCAGCGGCCCTGCGCGCGCCAGCGTCGGATCGTGTTCTCCAGGATCGTCTCCTCGCCCCCGCTGCGACACCACAGCTTTGAGAATACGGGATCGTCGGACGCCGGCCGCTTGCTTTCCTCCAGCGTATCGAGCGACACGCGCACCGGCGTCGCCACGCCTTCACCGACGATGACGCACTCGCGATTGCGCAGTGCGGGGATCGAATCGAGAAAGCCGCGCGCGCCCTCCGGCATCGCGGCGCGGACGAACGCCTGGTCGCGATCGTTGTTGAGCCGCATGGCGATGATCGTGCCGCATTGCGACAGCACGCCTTCGGCCAGGTCGGAGGGTCGCTGCGTCACCAGACCCAGCGAAACGCCATATTTGCGGCCTTCCTTGGCGATTCGGCTCAGAATCTTCGCGACTGACGATCCGTCGGCATGGCGTTCGTTGGGGACGTAGCGATGCGCCTCTTCGCACACCAGCAGCACCGGCCGCTGCGCCTCGCCGCGCGACCAGATGGCATAATCGAACACCATGCGGCTCAGCACCGCGACCACGACCGAGGTGATTTCGCTCGGCACGCCGGAAACGTCGATGATCGAGATCGGCTTGCCGTTGCCCGGCATGCGGAAGATGCGCGAGATGAAGCTCGCCATCGTGTCCGAGACCAGCATGCCCGAAAACATGAAAGCGTAGCGCGGATCGCCCTTGATCTCCTCGATCTTGCTCTTGAGGCGCAGATAGGGGGCGGTATCGGTCGCCTTGTCCATCTTGCCCATCTCGTTCTGGAGGATCTGGGACAGGTCGGAGAGGAGATAGGGGATCGGCGCATCGACCGTCAGCTTGCCGAATTCGGCCGCCAGGCGGTTCTTCTGCTTCGCCTGAAGCACACATTTGGCAAGGATGTCGGCATCGACCTGGCGGTCCGCACCCGAGGTGGTGACGAAGACCTCGCAATGCTCCTCGAAGTTCATCAGCCAATAGGGCATGGCAAGGTTCGACACGTCGAACAGCGCGCCGTTGGTCTTGAACGCCGCCGCATATTCGCCGTGCGGGTCGATCATCACGACATGCCCCTGCGGCGCGAGCTCGCAGATGCGGTGCAGGATCAGCGCCGCACTGGTCGATTTGCCGGTGCCGGTCGATCCGAGCAGGGCGAAATGCTTGCCGAGCATCGCGTCCACATACAGCGCGGCGCGGATGTCGCGGGTCGGATAGACGGTGCCGACCTCTACATGCGCGCGGTCGTCGGCGGCGTACATCTGCTTGAGATCGGCGGTCGATACCGGAAAGACCGCCGTGCCGGCAGGCGGGTAGCGGGTGACGCCCCGGCGAAAGCTGTACAGCTTACCGGTCAGTTTTTCCTCGTCGCCCTCACCCAGAAAATCGACCTGTGCGACGACATGGCCGCTGCGCGCGTCGAGCTGCATCGACCGGATATTGGCGATCAGCCATGCCGCACCGGACCGGACCTTCACCTGGCTGCCGACCGTGCCGGCGCTGGCGATCGCGGGATCGGCGCTATCGGCCAGCGCATCGATTGCCGCCGGGTCCAGCGCGATTTCACACGAGGCGCCGTTGATGCCGGCGACCGCGCCGATGCCCTGCATCTGGCGGGAATGCGACGGGGCGGGCGCCGCCTCAGACGCAGGCCGAATTCGGTCGAATCGCTGGCCGCCCTGATCCTCGGTCATCAATCACGCAACCCCACTGCCAATCCGCACCGTTATGGAGCGAACAAAGTAAAGATTACGTTCGCCCGGCCTCAAAAGCGTCTCCAGATCGCACCGGCCGCCCATCCGAACAGAAAGGACAACAGCACCGCGACGATTCCGTAGAGCAGCGACTGGCGCTCGGCCGCCCGTGCGATCCAGCGTTCAAAGCCGGATTTTCGGATGTCGATGTCGCGCACCGCTGCGGCAAGCACGCGTCCATCGCGAATCAGGAAGGTTTCCGCCGTGAACTGGCCGACCGGAACGCGCGCCGGAATGTTCACGCGCGCGCGGTAGAGCACATTGTCGGTGATCTCGACCGCATGGGGGGCCTCGTAATACAGACCGCTGCGCCGCTTGAGATCGACCAGTCCGGCATCGAAGCGCGCCTGTACCGCCGGCACGGCCCCCGATGCCGGGGACAGTTGAAGGCTGTCGAGTCCGAGTTCGTAGATCGCGCGGGTGCGCGCATCCACGATCTCGCCGATGGGGCGGGACGAGGCGATCGCATAGAAGGACGGCGCCGAGCGATAGCGGGTCCGGTCTGCGTTGACCCAGATGCCCGCGACCTTCTGCTTTTCGCGGACGAGGACCGATTCGGTCGGTCCCTTGACCACCACGACGATTTCCGGTGGCCGGCCGCCCGGCCGGGTCGCGGCTTCGGGTCCGTGCAGGATCGCGCCGAACAGCAACAGGTCGGCGCCGGTGAAGGAATAGGCGATCTCGATCTCGCGCTGGGAGACGTCCGGCACGAGCGTCGGCTTCGCCTGGCCGAGCAACAGCGGCGCGGCGAGCGCCAGGCCGAGCTGGAACCTGCGCCCGCGCTTCATCCGAGCTGGACCGTGTAGATTTCATCGGGGCGCCAGGCGAGGCCGAGCAGCATGCGCAGCGCGACCAGCAGCACCATGATGGCGAGCGCCAGCCGCAGATATTCGGGCCGCGCCCGCGATGCGAAGCGCGTGCCGACCTGCGCGCCCACGACCGACCCGAGCAACAACAGCACCGCCAGCACGATATCGACCGCCTTGGTGGTCAGGGCATGGGTCATCGTCGCGGCGGCGCTGACGAACAGGATCTGGAACAGCGAGGTGCCGACCACGACGCTGGTCGGCATGCCGAGCAGATAGATCATCGCCGGGATCAGCACGAAGCCGCCGCCGATGCCGAGCAGCATCGTCATCACGCCGCTGACGAAGCCGAGCATCAGCGGCGCGAGGGGCGAGATGTAGAGGCCCGACCGATAGAAGCGCCAGCGGAACGGCAGCGCGGCCACCATCGGATGATGCCGGCGCCGGCGCGGGCGCGCGGCCTCTCCCCCGCGCGCGGCGCGGATCGCCCCCAGCGATTCGGACAGCATGAGCCACCCGATCGAGCCGAGCAGCAGAACATAGAGAACCGCGATGACCGTATCGATCTGGCCGCTTGCCTGAAGCAGACGGAACAGGATCGCGCCCACGCCCGATCCCAATATGCCGCCCGCGATCAGCACCGCCCCCATATGCGTATCGACCCCGTTGCGCCGAAACTGCGCGAACACCCCCGACACGCTGGCACCGGTCACCTGGCTGGCGGCGGATGCGGCCGCGACGGTGGGGGGGATGCCATAGACGATCAGCAACGGCGTCGTCAGAAACCCGCCACCGACGCCGAACATGCCCGACAACAGCCCGACACCCAGGCCCAGCATCACGATGACGAGCGCGTTGACCGACAGGTTCGCGATGGGGAGGTAGATGTCCATGCGGCGCCCTGCCTAGACCCGGACAGCGGCGCGCGAAAGCCGGATGGTCAGAAATCCGCGCCCAGCGACAGGGCCGGGCCGGACCCGGGGCGCGCCTCGCCGGCGATCCGTTCGCGCCAGTCGATCGTCACGCGCATCGCATGGCCGCCCAGCGGAACGGTCACGACCGCCGTCGGCCCCGCGTCGAGCCGTGCCGACTCGCGCTGGGCCGCCCCCCAGGCGCCCACGCCGAGCGCGATCCGGGCCGAACCGGCGCGCGCAACGTCACGGGTGACCCGTATCGCGCCATCGGCATAGGGTTCGACGCGGCGGCGCCAGACCGCGCCCGCCTGGCCATAGGCGGACAGCTCGAATTCGAACGGCAGGTCGATCGCATCGACCCCCGCGACGATGCCGGCCGCCGGACCGCCAGGCGTGCCGTCGAGGCCGGCGCGATATTCGACGACGATGCGCGCCGGCGCGCGTACCGGGTGCCACTCGACCCCAACCGCCGCCTCACGGCCCCGGCCGACCAGCGGCGCGGTCACCCGCGCGAACAGGGCGAAGCGGCCATCGGCAGGGCTGAAGGCGATCCGACCGCCGACCTGGTCGCCGCCGAGCATCGGCCCGCCGGCCATCGCGCCCCGGCGGGTCACGAACCACCCGCTCGCCGACCAGCGCGAAGGCTGCGCACGATCCGGCAGGGCCGTCGGCGCGGCCGGCTGATATGGCGCAGCGTGCGGCAGGACCGGCAGCAGCTCCTCCCTGCCAAAGGTAACGAACCCCAGCGTCGCCAGCCCGATCCGCGCATCCGCGACAGGGCGTGGCGGCGCGGGGGAGGTCGCCGCCGCTGCCGGGGCCATGGATACCGCCGGCAGCGGCGAGCCGCGCGCCACGCCCGGACGCCGGATCGGCGCCGGGCGTTCACTATCGATCGCGGCCGCAGTGGCGGCCCGGATCGGAAAGGCTTCCTCGATCGCTTCCGGCAGCGTTGCCCCTGCGGGCCACAGCATCACCGTGCGCACGCCAGCCCAACCCAGCATGACGAGCGCGAAGAAGCGGATCGGTCGTCCCCGCCCGCCCGTCATGCGCGATCCTTGCCGATCGCCGGGAAGCGATGCGCGGTCTTGTCCCAGATCGGCGCCCGTCCGCGCAGCGTCGGCCAATAGATCGCCAGAGCGCGCCGCGCCGCCAGCAGCGCGATCAGATTGGCGGCAAGGACGCGCGGCAGCGACAGGCACGCCTGCAACCCGCCATAATGCCGACCGGTAAACCACGCGCGGGCGACCAGCCGCCACGCGAGCAGGCACAGATTGCCAAGCAGCACCCAGCGCATTGCCGGGTCGGGCGCCGGCACCGGAAGACCGGCGGCCAGATGTCCACCAAGCGACAGCGCCCAACCGAGCAGCGCAAAATAGGCGATCGCCAGCACGGGAATCGCAAGCGTCGCCCGGCGATCGCGCATGCGCATCCAGTGCTCGCCGATCGATCCTCCCTTCGCCCAGCCGGTCCGGTCCCAGCCGGCGAGCGCGATGCCGGTCAGCCACCGCGCCTTTTGTCGTACCGCGGCCCCCAGCGTCGCGGGAAAATAGGCGCGCACCGCGATCGGCCCGCCCGCCGCATCGCGCGCGCGCAGGAAGGTCGAACGCCCGCCCATCGCCGCGACGGTCAGCCCCAGCTCGTAATCCTCGGTCAGGCTCGTCTCGTCAAAGGGCATGCCGCCGCGCGCGGCCGCGATCCGTCCGAGCATTTCTCGATCGACCGCGCAGCCGACTCCGGCAAAGGGCAGCGCCGCGCCCACCGCCTGTCGCACGACCAGCGACTTGCCATGGGCCTCCGCAAATTCATCCGCATAATGGCCGGCGATCAGCGGCGAGCCGGGATCGATCAGCGGCAGCACGGGCAGCTGCACCCCGTCATGCGTCGCCAGCGCGCGCCGAATCGCCGTCAGCTCGTCGGGATGGACCAGATCCTCCGCATCGTGGAGCACGACGGCGCGCGCCCTCCCCTCCCGCGCCTCGTCACGCAACAGCGCGCGCCAGAGCGCGTTCAGGCAATCCGCCTTGGTGGTCGGACCGGGCATCGCGGCGATCACCAGCCGGACGCGCCCATCCTCCACGGCGACCTGCGTGATCGCGCCAATCGTCGCCGGATCGTTGGGATAGGCTCCGACATACAGGCGATAGTCGCGATCGGCATAGCGGGCGAGCGTCGCGCGGAGCATCGATCCGATCACCGTCGCCTCGTCCCATGCGGGAATGAACACCGCCAGCCGCCCGGTGACAGGGGTCGGCGCCGGCAACGACCCACGCGCGAAACGCGCCCGCAACCGCGTCCAGAAATAGACGAGATCGACGATCAGGTCATCCAGGCCGCCGGCGAGGAACCCGATCGCCGCGAAAATCGTCGCCTCCCGCGCGACGACGTCGATCGATGCGATGATGACGTCCGGCTGCAACCTGCCCCCCGACCCGATTCGGACGGATCATTGTCCGTTCTCGATCGACCGCGATCAATCCCTGTTTCCCGCTGATCGATCACCCGTTGACTGACGCACGGGATGCGCCGGGCCTCCAATGGCATGAGCCGACCGGCGGCGTGGTGGCCGGGGACAGGCCGGACGATGTGTGTCGTCCATCCGCGGACGCTGGCCCCCGACGGCATCTATCGCACCGCATCGACCAGCGGCACCTTCGCCCGCGAAGCCGATACGATCCGCCTGCCGAGCGGCCCGTTCGCCGGCGCGGTCGGGCAGCTGATGCCGGACGAAGCGAGAGAGCCGGCGGTCTTTTTCGAACGTGACGAAAACCGGCGCGCCGACGGCGTCCACATCGTCGATCCTGAACGCTCCAGCGCTACTGTCCCGCGCAAGGGCGACTGGGGTTAGGCGCGCAACATCCGCCCGATGACGCCGCGATCGCGCAGGATCTCTCGCGCCGCATTGTGGCCCGGCGCCCCGGTCACCCCGCCTCCCGGATGCGCGCCCGCGCCGCACATATAGAGGCCACGGACAGGCCCGCGATAATGGCCATGGCCGAGCACCGGCCGCGCGGCCCAAAGCTGGTCGAGCGACATCCGCCCGTGAAAGATGTCGCCATCGATGAGGCCGAACTTGCGCTCCAGGTCGAGCGGCGAATGAATCTGTCGCGCGATGATCGCGGCGCGGAAATTGGGGGCGTGGCGGGTGACGGTATCGATGATCGCATCGGCCGCTGCTTCACGCACCGCGTCCCAGCTGCGGCCATCGGGCAGTTGCGGCGCGAAATGCTGGCAGAACAGGCTCGCGACATGGCGGCCCGGCGGCGCGAGGCTGTCATCGACGAGCGAGGGGATCGCCAGTTCCACCACCGGCGCGCGCGACCATCCGTCACGCACCGCATCGGCATGGGCGGCATCCATATAGTCCATCGTCGGAGCGATCACGATGCCGCTGCGGTGATGGGGGTTGTCCGTTCCGGGCCGCACGCTGAAATCGGGCAGTTCGGCAAGCGCCACGTTCATGCGGAAACTGCCCGATCCCGTCCGGAATCCGGCGATGCGGCGCCGGAAATCGGCATCGAGGTCCGACGGGTCCATCAGCCGACGATAGAGCAGCGCCGGCCCGACATTGGCCGCCACGATCGGCGCCGCGATCTCTTCCCCGCTTTCCAGCCGCACGCCGGCGACCCTCGCCCCATCGACCAGCACCCGCGCGACCGGCGCGTCGAGGTCGATTCGCGCGCCGGCATCGCGCGCCGCATCGGCCATCATCGCGGTGATCGCCCCCATGCCGCCGATCGGATGGCCCCACGCGCCCTTGCGCCCGTTCACTTCACCAAAGACGTGGTGGAGCAGGACATAGGCCGAACCGGGCATCGAGGGGCCGGCGAAATGGCCGACGACGCTGTCAAAGGCAAAGGCCGCCTTCACATATTCATTCTCGAACCAGCCATCGAGAAATTCGCGCGCGGAACGCACGAAGAGGGCAAGCGCGTCGCGCTGCGCGTCGATCGGCAGCGCGGCGGCACGGCGCCCCTGGGTCAGCGCGGCGAGCAGCGCGGGCATGCCGCCCCCGGCATTGGGCGGGGTGCGCAGCGCCAGATCGCGCAACAGATCGGCGACACGCTCCAGCGCCGCTTCATAAGCCGGCAGCGCGGCGGCATCATGTGCCGAAAAGCGGGCGAATTCCGCACGGGTGCGATCGGCCCCGCCCCCCAGCTCCAGATACCCGTCCTCATGCGGCAGGAAATTGCTGATCGGCCGTTCCACGACGCGATAGCCGCGCGCGGGCAACCGCATATCGGCGACCACCTTTGGCTGGAGCAGGCTGACCGTGTAGCTGGCGGTCGAATTGCGGAAACCGGGATGGAATTCCTCCGTCACCGCGGCGCCCCCGACCACGCCCCGCCGTTCGAGGATGCGGACCTTCATCCCCGCACGCGCGAGGTAAAAGGCACAGACCAGACCGTTATGCCCCCCGCCGACGATCAGCGCATCGACCGCATCGCTCACCGGGCGAGATCGGCCAGCACCCGCTTGTAATAGGTGACCGAGGGGCCAAGCTCGCTGAGCGGGGTCCGTTCGTTCAGGCCGTGCGAAAAGGAATCGGAATCCTTCATGAAGATCGGACTGATCCCGTAACTCGGCACCCCGCGCGCCCGGAAATGCATCGAATCGGTCGCGCCCGCCGACATGCCCGGCACCACCTTCACCGCCGGGAAGCGGGCGAGAACGGCCGCACTCACCGCCTTCATCACATCCGGACGCAGGGGAGAGGCGGGGCTGACGATCGTGCCGCTCGGCTTGTAGGTGACGGTCACGCTCGGCTCGGCGGCCACTTTCGTCAGCGTGGCGACCACGCTTTCGATGGTGGTACCCGGGAAGATACGGCAATTGACGTTGGCGCTCGCCCGCTGGGGAAGCGCGTTCGGGGCGTGTCCCGCCGTTACCATCGTCGGCACGCACGTGGTGCCGATCTGCCCCACCAGCGCCGGACGGGCGCGCAGCACCGCGAGTGCCTTCGCGTCCGTCTGATCGACAAGGAAGGCGCGGATCGCGTCGGCGACTTCCGGCTCCTCGCCCTGTGCGGCGGCCGCGAGCGAGATGCGGGTGATTTCGTTGATTTCCGCCGGGAAGCGATAGGCGCCGATCCGTTCGAGTGCGCGCGACAGGGTGACGATCGCATTGACCGGGCGCGGCGCGCTGGAATGTCCGCCCGGATCGGTCACGGTGACGTCGATATCGGCATAGGTCTTTTCGGCGGCTTGCAGTCCGAACGTGTCCGGCTTTCCCGCCTCGCTATAATGCCCGCCCCCGGCATCGATGTTGAGCAGCAGGTCGAGGTCGTGATATTTCGCCGCGAGCGCCGCGGTCGTCTTCATCGAGGTTTCCTCGTCCCCCGAGGCGAAGAGCAGGATGTCGCGTTTCGGCCGGAATCCCTCGCGCTTCAGTTCGATCAGGCTCGCGACCATCGTGGAGAGGTCGTACTTCATGTCGGTCGCGCCGCGCCCGTAGATATAGCCGTTTTCGATCACCGGGGTGAACGGATCGCGCTCCCAGTCCGCGCGCCTGGCCTCGACCACGTCCATATGCCCGACGATCCCGATCGGCTTGAGCTTCGTCCCCTCGGTCCCCGGATAGCGGGCGACGAGATAGGCGGTATCGTCGAGCCGCGTGATCGTCACGTCCGAGGGCGCGAAGCCGCCAGCGATCAGCGCGTCGCGCAGCATCGTGGCATATTCGGGCGTCTGGTTGCCCGGACCCGCGACCGTCCGGAAGGCGAGTCCCCGTTTCAGCAGGTCGAGCGCCTGGGCCTGCGCCTGGGAACTGGCGTCCTTCGCCGCAGCGGGGGCCGCGAATGTCGCCGCCAACGCCAAAGCCGTGATCGAACCTCGCATGCGCACCCCCTGTTTCGGTGAGGTGCGCACGCTACGCCGCGGCGAACCGGTCAGGCAAGCCGCCGCGCATGCCAGGCGACATGTTCGGCCAGAAAGGTCGAGATGAAATAGTAGCTGTGGTCGTACCCGGGCTGCATCCGCAGATGCAGGTCGATCCCCGCCTTTTCGCAGGCGGAGGCAAGCAGTTCGGGCTTGAGCTGTTCGACCAGAAACGCGTCGGCATCGCCCTGATCGACCAGGATTTCGGCGATGCGCGCGCCGTCTTCGATCAACGCGCAGGCATCATAGGGCCGCCAGTCGGCGCGATCATCACCCAGATAGCCGGACAGCGCCTTTTCCCCCCAGGGACAGGCGAGCGGCGAGACGATCGGTGCAAAGGCGCTGACCGAACGGAACCGGTCCGGATTGCGCAGCGCGACGGTCAGCGCGCCATGCCCGCCCATCGAATGGCCGGTGATGCCCTGGCGCGCCATGTCCGCCATCGGAAACTCGCGCAGGATCAGCGCCGGCAGCTCGTCCTCGACATAGGATCGCATGCGATAGGTCGCGGCCCAGGGATCGCGCGTCGCATCGACGTAGAAGCCCGCGCCCTTGCCGAAATCATAGGCCTCGTCGTCCGGCACCGCGTCCCCGCGCGGCGAGGTATCGGGGGCGACGAAGATCACGCCATGTTCGGCGCAGGCCCGGCGATATTCGCCCTTTTCGGTAACGTTGGCGTGGGTGCAGGTGAGGCCTGACAGATACCAGAGCACCGGCAGCCGCGCGCCGTCCTCATGCTCGGGGACGAACACCGAAAATGTCATCGGCGTCCCGGTTGCGCTCGATTCATGGCGATAGACGCCCTGCGTGCCGCCATGCGCGCGGTTGGTCGAAAGCGTTTCGCTCGTCATCTGAACACCACCGTCCGGTTGCCGTTGAGGAATACCCGCCGCTCGCCCAGCGCATCCACCGCGCGCGCCAGCACCTGCGCCTCGATATCGCGACCGATGCGGATGAGGTCATCGATGCAATCGCGATGATCGACGCGTTCGACCGCCTGTTCGATGATCGGCCCTTCATCCAGATCGTCGGTCACGAAATGCGCGGTCGCGCCGATCAGCTTCACCCCGCGTTCGTGGGCGCGGTGATAGGGGCGTGCGCCCTTGAACCCGGGCAGGAAGCTGTGATGGATGTTGACGCATCGGCCGGCAAGCCGGCGCGCGAAATCCGGCGTCAGGATCTGCATGTAGCGGGCGAGCACCAGATAGGGTGCGCCCGCATCCGCCATCACCGCCTCGATCGCGCGTTCCTGCGCTTCGTTGCCGTCCGGGCCGACCGGCAGATGGTGATAGGGAATGTCGTGCCATTGGGTGACCGCGCGCAGGCGATCATGGTTGGAGACGACGGCGACGATCTGCGCCGCCAGCGTTCCCGACTGCTGACGGTGGAGCAGGTCGTGCAGGCAGTGGGACCCGCGCGACACGGCGATGACGATGCGCGGCCTTTCATCGCGCGCGGACAGGCCCCAGTCGAATCCGAATTCGTGCGCCACCGGCGCAAAGGCGGCGACCAGCGCCTCACGGTCGGCCGGAAATCCCACCCCGCCCGAGGTGAAGACGACGCGCATGAAGAAGCGGCCCGTCTCCAGATCGGCATATTGCTGGCTGTCGAGGATGAAGCCGTCATGCCGGGCGAGAAAGCCGCTGACGGCGGCGACGATCCCCACCCGGTCGAAACAGGCAAGGGTGAGGATCCAGCCGCCGGTGCTCATCCGGGCATGCGATACATCGCGCACACCTTGTTCCCCGCCGGATCGCGGAGATAGGCGAGATAGAGCGCGCCGAACGCATTTTCGCGGATGCCGGGCGGATCCTCGATCGCGATGCCGCCATGGGCAAGGCCGGCGGCATGCCAGGCATCGACCTGTTCGGTGCTGTCCGCGGCAAAGCCGATCGTGCCGCCATTGGCGTGGCAGGCCGGCCGGCCATCGATCGGCCTGCTCAGCATGAAGATGCTGCCGTCATGCGCGTAAAAGACACGGCCTTTGGGATCGACGCTGCCGGCCCGCGCGCCGAATGTGCCGAGCGTCGCGTCGTAGAACGCCTTGGACGCCGCGATATCGTCGGCACCCAGCATGACATGGCTGAACATCCCGTCTTACGCCGGCAACTGGCAGAAGGCGCACAGCTTGTTGCCGTCGGGATCGCGCAGATACGCGCCATAGGCCCGGCCCGGCGCATTCGGCCGGACGCCCGGAGCGCCTTCGTCGGTGCCGCCATTGGCGATGCCCGCCACATGCCAGGCATCGACCGCATCCTTGTCCGGCGCGGCGAGGCCGATCGTGCCGCCATTGGCAAAGCTGGCCGGCGCGCCATTGGCGGGATGTCCGACGCCGAGCGCGCCCGTGCCGAAGCCGCCGTAAAAGAGGCGGCCCGCACCGGCCGGCGCCTGGGCGGGATCATAGCCAAGCGCGCCCATGGTCGCGTCGTAGAACGCCCGGCTTCGCTCGACATCGCTTGCGCCGACCATGATGTGCGTGAACATCGCTTCCCTCCTCAATAGACGACGACCGAGCGGATGCTCTCGCCAGCGTGCATCAGATCGAAACCCTTGTTGATCTCGTCAAGGGTCAGGACATGGGTGATCATCGGATCGATCGCGATCTTTCCGTTCATGTACCAGTCGACGATCTTCGGCACGTCGGTGCGCCCCTTCGCCCCGCCGAACGCCGTCCCCTTCCACACCCGGCCGGTCACCAGCTGGAACGGACGGGTGGCGATTTCCTTGCCGGCCTCGGCGACGCCGATGATGACGCTTTCGCCCCAGCCGCGATGACAGCATTCGAGCGCGGTGCGCATCACCTCGGTATTGCCGGTCGCGTCGAAGCTGTAGTCGGCGCCGCCATCGGTCAGTTCCACGATCCTCGCCACCGTCTCGTCGCGGCTCAACCCCTTGCTGTTCAGGAAGTGGGTCATGCCGAACCTGCGGCCCCATTCCTCACGGTCGGGATTGATATCGACGCCGATGATGCGGTCCGCGCCGACCAGTTTCGCGCCCTGGATCACATTGAGGCCGATGCCGCCCAGACCGAACACGACGACATTCTCGCCCGCCTGGACCTTCGCGGTGTTGACCACGGCACCGACGCCGGTGGTGACGCCACAGCCGACATAGCAGCTGGTCTGGAACGGGGCGTCCTCCCGGATTTTCGCCACCGCGATCTCGGGCAGCACGGTGAAGTTCGAGAAGGTGGAGCAGCCCATATAGTGAAAGATCGGCTGGCCCTTGTACGAAAAGCGGGTGGTGCCGTCGGGCATCAGCCCCTTGCCCTGGGTCGCGCGGATCGCGGTACACAGGTTCGTCTTGCCGCTGAGGCACGACTTACACTGGCGGCATTCCGGGGTGTAGAGCGGGATCACGTGATCGCCGGGCTTCACACTGGTGACGCCCGCGCCCACCTCGCGCACGATGCCCGCGCCCTCATGTCCCAGGACACTGGGAAAGATCCCCTCGCTGTCGAACCCGTCGAGCGTATAGGCATCGGTATGGCAGATGCCGGTGGCCATGATCTCGACCAGCACCTCGCCGGGCTTCGGCCCTTCCAGATCCAGTTCGACGATCTCCAGCGGCTTCTTCGCTTCGAACGCAACGGCGGCGCGGGTTTTCATGGCATGCTTCTCCTGCTTCGCGCCCTCCCTAATTTCTTTGCCGACGAGAGAAAATCGCTAGGGTTCGCAAAACTCCATTGCACAACAGGGACAATATCGCGCGATGGTGAACCAGTGGGAGGGCGTGGACGAAGTCGCCGCCGTAGCCGAATCGGGCAGCTTTGTCGCCGCCGCCCGCCGGCTCGACGTGTCGGTTTCGCATGTCAGCCGCGCGGTGGCGCGGTGCGAGGAGCGGTTGCAGACCCAGATTTTCGCGCGCACCACCCGCTCGGTACGCGTCACCGATACCGGACGGTTGCTGGTCGAACAGTTTCAGCGGCTGATCGCGGAGCGCGAGGAGGCGTTCGCCATGGTCGAGGCGAATGGCGAGCCGCAGGGCGCGCTGCGCATCACCTGTTCAATCTCGTTGGGCGAGCGGTTCGTCGCGCCGCTGGTACGTGGCTACGCCCAGGACTATCCGCGCCTGGCGATCGAACTGGACCTGACCAATCGCGTCGTCGATCTGGTGTCGGAGGGCTATGACCTCGCCATCCGGACCGGCGCGCTGAGCGATACCCGGCTGTTGCGGCGCCAGATTACCCGCCGGCAGGTCGATCTGTGCGCCGCGCCCGCCTATCTGGAACGGCGAGGCGTTCCCCGCACGATCGACGATCTGGCCCGGCATGACTGCATCGTCGGCTCCGCGCGCAGCTGGCACTTCGCCAGCGGGGGCGCGGTGCGGGCGTGGCGGCCGGTGCCGCGCTGGCAATGCAACAGCGGATCGGCGGTCGCCGATGCGGCGATCTCCGGCATGGGCATCTGCCACCTCCCTTCCTTCTATATCCGCGACGCGATGGCCGACGGGCGGCTGGTGCCGCTTCTGACGGACTCCCGCCCGCCCGACGAGCCGGTCTGGGCGGTCTATCCGCAACGCCGCCATCTGCTGCCCAAGGTGCGCCGCCTGGTCGATCACCTGTCGGCCGGGCTGGGCAATGCGATCTGACGCGTCAGATCACGTCCATCTCCGCCTTGTAGTGATGCCAGGCAAGGATCGCCGCCGCGCCGCGATGGGGGCGCCATGGTTCGGCAAGCTCACGCGTCACTTTTTCGGACGGCCGCTCGGCATGGCCCATGATCCGCCCGATCTCGATCTGCACCGCCAGATCGCCGGCGGGCCAGATGTCGGGCCGCCCCTCGGCGAACAACAGATAGATTTCCGCCGACCAGCGACCGATCCCCTTGACCCGCACCAGCTGGGCGATCGCCGCCTCGTCATCGGCGGGAAGGCTGGCGAGATCGAGCCGCCCGCTCGTCACCTCGTCGGCGAGGCTGCGGGCATAGCCGGCCTTTTGCCGCGACAGGCCGGCGGCGCGCAGCGCCTCGTCGGAAGCCGCCGCGACGATCTCCGGCCGGGTCAGGTCGCCCAGTCCTGCGGCCAGCTTGTTCCAGATCGATGCGGCGGCGGCGACGCTGACCTGTTGGCCAACGATCGTGCGCAGCAGCGTTTCGTAGCCCGGCGCCCTGATTCGCGGCTCCGGATACCCCACCCGCGCGACCGCGGCCGCCATCAGCGGTTCGGCGCCGGCGATCGCGTCGAGCGCGGTTCGAAGCTGTTCGGCGGTCAGGCCCATGCGCGCAAACCTTGAAAGCTGCGCCGAAGCCCGGCATGGGCGCGACACACGGAGGAGAAGATCATGCCCAAGCTTATCGTCGTCACGCGCGAAGGAGAAGAACGCGAAGTCGAGGGCGAAACGGGCCTGAGCGTCATGGAAGTGATCCGGGACAACGGGTTCGACGAATTGCTCGCGCTGTGCGGCGGCTGTTGCTCCTGCGCCACCTGCCACGTCCATGTCGATCCGGAATTTGCGGACAAACTGCCGCCGATGAGCGAGGACGAGAACGACCTGCTCGACAGTTCGGCGGACCGCAACGCGACGTCGCGCCTGTCCTGCCAGATCCAGTTCGGGCCGGCGCTGGACGGGCTGAAGGTGACGATCGCGGCAGAGGACTGATCGCAGCGGCGGCGGCGCCCAATTGCGCGCCGCCCGGCGCCGGCGCCCGTTTCAGTTCAGCGGCGCGACCTTGATGACCGCCATCGGCGCATCCTTGGTCAACGGGGTCGCCTTCCAGGTGACGGTGCCGCGCCCGCCCGCGCGGGTGGCGCCGGCCTCATTATTCTGGCTGACGATATCGCCGTCGGTGACGAGGGTGAACGTCCCGTCCAGCTTCGCGTTGCCGCCGCCCTTGCCCTTGGTCGGCGAATCGGTGTTCGCAAAGGCGGGCGCCTTCACCCGCACCTGATCGCTCCCCCGCATTTCAACGACGACAAAGGGAAACACCACTTCGGCGTCGAGGTTGTAGGGCCACAGGAAATTGTGCGTCAGCTTTCCGGTCAACGCATAGTCGATCAGAAAGACGCCATCGCCCTGATAGGTCACCGAACGATAGCCGGGTTCCTTTTCCAGCGCCGCGGCGATCGCCTTGAACTTCGCCTCCTTCTCACGGGCGTCCGCGTCATCTTCGGCGGGCGGCTTCCCCTCGATCTTGGGTACATCCTGTTTCCACGCCGCGCCGCGCAGCATGCGCGTCATGCTGGTCTTGCTCTCCTTATCCTCATCCCCTCCCTTGAACGCGTCGCCCATGCCCTTCGCCATCGCACCGGCGATATCGATCGCGACCACTTCGCCCTGATAGGTGAAGGTGAAACTGCGATCGGCGAGGATGGTCAGGGTTGAGGTGAACTTGCCCGGCGCGAAGGCGCAGCCGACCAGCAGCAGCGGCGCCAGCAGTGCCAGCGCCATCCCCTTGAACCGTTCGATCATCGCAAGTCCCCCTCTTCGTCCGCGCGATCAGCGTGCCGCGGCGGCGTAGAGCGCGATCGCGGCGGCGTTCGACACGTTCAGGCTCTCGACCTTAGGCGAGATCGGCAGGCGCGCAAGGTCGTCGCAATGTGCGGCGGTGTTGTGGCGCATCCCCTCACCCTCCGCGCCCAGCACCAGCGCCGGCCGGGTGTCGCCCATCACCTGTGCCAGCGAACCGCTCGCTTCGCCGGCAAGGCCGATGCGCCAGAACCCGGCCTCACCGATCTCATCCAGCGCGCGCGCCAGATTGACGACCCGGACCCAGGGAACCACCTCCAGCGCGCCCGAAGCCGCGCGTGCCAGCGATCCCGATTCGGGCGGCGCGTGCCGATCCTGGGTGACGATGCCGAGCGCGTCGAACGCCGCGGCGGAGCGAAGGATCGCCCCGACATTGTGCGGATCGGTGACGTGATCGAGAACCAGCAGCGGCCGGCGATCGCCCTCCCCCGCTTCCAGCAGGTCGCCCAGCCAGATCTCGTCGAGCGGATCGACCTCGATCACCAGCCCCTGATGCGGCGCATCGGGCGGAACCAGCCGGCCGAGATCGGCGGCGTCGGCATAGGTGATCGGGAGCACCGGCGGCAGGTCGAGCGCCTGAAGCGCCTCGCGCGTTCCCCATATCCTGCGCACCGTCCGCTCGGGATTGGCGAGCGCGGCGATCACGGCATGGCGACCCCAGAAACGCGGCCGGTTGCCGCCCGGTCCGGATTGCGGGCGATGCCCTCGTCTTGGCCTCTGGCTCATGCCCCGTCGCTAGGCGGCACGCGACCGCGACGCAAGACGGCGCGCAAAGGATGCAGCCAGCCGTTGACAGGCGCGAGCGCCTTCGGCATTGGCTCGCGCTCGCTTCGGCGTGCCGCATGGAAGGGTGGCCGAGTGGTTAAAGGCAGCAGACTGTAAATCTGCCCGCGTGAGCGTACACTGGTTCGAATCCAGTCCCTTCCACCACCTTTTGCACGGCTGCGGCGCCGGCCCGCCCCCCACCCGGCCACCCAACGGCAGGATGACATGGGTGGCCCGGTGGGGGAGCGGGCCGAGGCCGCAGCCTTCAATCACACATCCTCGATCATCCGCCGGTACAGTTCCGGTCGGCGGTCGCGGAAGAAGCCCATGCCGGCGCGATGCCGGCGGGCGCGGTCGAGATCGAGCGTGGCGGTGAGCACGCCGGTTTCCTCCGCCCCGAATTCGGCGACGATATCGCCCCATTCGTCACAGATGAAGCTGTGGCCGTAGAAGCGCTGGCCCCCCTCGGTGCCGATGCGGTTCGAGGCGACCACCGGAACGACGTTCGACACCGCATGGCCGATCATCGCCCGCCGCCACATGCGGCTGGTGTCGAGATCGGCGTCATAGGGTTCCGATCCGATCGCGGTGGGATAGAAGAGCAGCTCCGCCCCCATCAGCATCATCGTCCGCGCGGTTTCGGGATACCATTGGTCCCAGCAGATGCCGACGCCGATCGTCGCGTCCCGCGCCGGCCCCTCCCACACCTTGAATCCCGTATTTCCCGGCCGGAAATAATATTTCTCCTCATAGCCCGGGCCATCGGGGATGTGGCTCTTGCGATAGACGCCCGCGACCTTGCCGTCGGGGCCGATCATCGCGAGGCTGTTGTAGAAATGCGGCCCGTCCGCCTCGAAAAAACTGGTCGGGATATGAATGCGCAGCTCGGCGGCGAGCGCCTGCATCGCGGTGACCGCCGGATGGCTCGCACGCGGCCGGGCGGTCGCGAACAGCGCCTCGTCCTCGACGCGACAGAAATATTCGCCCTCGAACAGCTCGGGCGGCAGGACCACCTGCGCCCCCCGCCCCGCCGCCTCGCGGACGAGTTCGGTAACATTGGCGATATTCTGCGCGGTGTCGGTCGAGAAGGCGAGCTGAAGCGCGGCGACGGTGATGTTGCTCATGGCTTGTCCTTAGCCGGAAACGGTCCAGAGTTGCATCATCCCGCGGCGATTCGCGGAAAAATGGAAAGCCGGGCATGAGAAAGGCCTTTGAAACGCTCGCACAGGCCGTCGCCGCATGGGCGGGGCGACCGGTGGCATTCACGATCGCGCTGACCACGATCGTCGTCTGGGGCGTGAGCGGCCCGCTCTTTGGCTGGTCGGACACGTGGCAGCTGGTGATCAACACCGGCACCACGATCATCACCTTTCTGATGGTCTTTCTGATCCAGAACGCCCAGAATCGCGACGCGAGCGCGATTCAGGCGAAGCTCGACGAATTGATCCGCGCGGTGCGCGGCGCGCGCGACGATTTCATCGGCATCGAACATATGACCCAGGACGAGCTGGAGGAAATCCGCGAGACGATCGAGGCCGAATGCAAGAGCGCGGGGGACGACGATGCGGGCCATGCCGCGGTGCTGATCCGCCTGCTCGGGCGGCGATCGGGATGAACGCTACGGCCGTCGGCGCGCCGCCTACAGTCTGACGCCATATCGCGCGGCGACGCCGATCGTCAGAAGATACAGAAGCACGGTCGTCACGCAGCCCGCGACCATCGCCCATCCAAAGGCCACGCCCTGGCGCAGCAGCCATGGCACGAGCAGGAACATCGGGAGCGAAGGCAGCACATACCAGAAGGTCGCTTCAAGATGGCGCGCCATCCGCAGCGGATCACGCGTATCGTGCCAGAGCCATATCGCGCCGAGCAGCGAAATGAGCGGCAGCGAGGCGACCAGCGCGCCCAGCGCGGGACTGCGCCGTGCCAGCATCGCGACCGCCGCGACGATGACGCCGGACAGCAGCGCGCGAATCCAGAATTGGGTCACCGGGGAATTTGCTGGGAAATGCAGTGGAAGCTGCCGCCGCCAGTCAGGATATGGTCGGCGCGCAGGCCCACCGCCCGCCGGTCGGGAAACAGCGCGCCGATCGCTTCGACCGCCTGGTGATCGTTCGGCATGCCATAGACCGGCACAACCACCGTGGCATTGCCGATATAGAAGTTCATATAACTTGCCGGCACCACCTCGTCGGCGTGGATCACCCGGCCCGGGGAGGGGATGCGCACCACCTCCACGCCGAACGCATCGGCCCGGCGGGCCGCGTCGGCATAGACCAGCCAGTTGGGATCATTCTCTTCCGGCGTGGGGATCGCCAGCCGGTTCTCGCCGACGAACCGGGCAAGGTTGTCGACATGGCCGTCGGTGTGATCGTGAGTCAGCCCGTTGCCGAGCCAGAGCACCCGGTCGAACCCGAGATCGCGATAGAGGCGGCCTTCCGCCTCGCGCTGGGACATGCCCGGATTACGGTTGCGATTGAGCAGGCATTGTTCGGTCGTGACGACCAGGCCGGTGCCGTCCCAGTCGATCGACCCGCCCTCCAGGATCCAGTCATGCTCGACCACCTCCATCCGGCGCTTCGCGGCAAGGAGACGACCGATATCCTCGTCCCCGGCATATTCGTACTTGCCGCCCCAGCCATTGAATTCAAAGGCATGGCCGACGCCGTCGCGATCGACGATCACGCCGGTGTCGCGCAGCCAGATGTCGCCGAACGGGGCGACGACGATCCGCGCCGCCTCTCCGGTCAACAACGCGGCGGCGCCCGCCGCCTCCTCGTCCGCGGCGACCAGCAGCACCTGCTCCCCCGCGCCGTCGGCATGGACGGCGCGCGCGAAGGCGGCGACCTCCGCTCGCGCGGCGCCCAGCGAATCCCACAATTCGGGGTGGCTGGGAAAGCCGATCCAGACCGCCTTGTGCCTGGCCCATTCGGGCCGCGGGGTCGACTTCACTTCGCCCCGGCCCTCGACTTGTCGCGGATGCCGCGAAACTCGTCGCCCTCGACCCAGTTGGGCCAGTCGGCGGTCATCGCGAGCATGCGGCCCACGGCATAATAGATCGCCAGGTCCTTTTCGACCCCGGCCCAGTTCCATGCCGGATCATATTCGTCCTTCGGGCCGTGATAATGGTTCTTCTCATATTCCTCGGCCGCCGCCTTGCCCGCGGCGGTGCCGCCCTGAACCAGGTCGTCGCCGGCATCGAAATACAGCATCGGCACGCCATGCTTCGCCAGGCTGAAATGGTCGGAGCGGTAATAGAAGCCCTTTTCCGGCGTCGGCTCGTTCGACGCGACCCGGCCCTGTTTCGCCAGCGCCTTGTCCAGATAGGCGTCGATCGCCGACTTGCCCTTGCCGACCACCACGACATTCTTTGCCGGACCGGCCATGCTCATCGCGTCGATATTCACGCCGCCGACCGTCTGCGCGAGCGGATAAACCGGGTTGTTGCCGTAATAGGCCGACCCCAGCAGCCCCGATTCCTCACCGGTGACGGCGATGAAAACGAGGCTGCGATCGGGGGCGCCGGCCGCCTTGTTCGCCTGGGCCAGCGCGATCAGTGCGGCGGTGCCGGTGGCGTTATCGACCGCGCCGTTGCAGATATCGTCGCCGTCGGCCGCCGCCTCGCACCGGCCAAGATGGTCCCAATGCGCGGTGTAGAGGACATATTCGTCCGGCCGCTTGGCCCCGGGCAGGATGCCGATGACGTTTTTCGACGCATGCTTGCGGATCGCGTTGTCAAAGCTGACCGACGCCTTCACCTGCCCCAGCGGAACCGCCTTGAACCCCTTGCTCTTCGCCGCCTGCGCCAGCGCGTCGAAATCCTGACCCGCGCTCGCGAACAGCGCCTTTGCCTTGTCGAGCTGCATCCATCCGATCGCCGCCGACTGGTCCATATGGCCGTTCGCCGCGTCCGCCACCTGCTGCTCGCCGGTCCAGCTCGACTGGACGACGTTCCAGCCATAGGCGGCCGGCTCGGTCTGGTGGACGATGATCGCGGCGGCCGCGCCCTGCCGCGCCGCCTCCTCATATTTATACGTCCAGCGGCCATAATAGGTCATCGCCCGGCCGTTGAACTCGCCCTTCAGGTCCTTGCTCTGCCAATCGGGATCGTTGACCAGGATGACGACGGTCTTTCCCTTCACATCGACGCCGGCATAATCGTTCCAGCCCTTTTCCGGGGCGTTGATGCCATAGCCGACGAACACGACCGGACTGTCCTTCACCGCGATCTTCGGCGTCACGCGATAGGTGCCGGCGACGAATTCGGGGCCGTATTTCAGGCTGATCGGAGTCGTGCCGCCGGTAAAGCTGAGGTTCGACACATTCTTCGCGGTGATCGCGACGAGCGGAACGTCCTGGAACCAGCTGCCCTTGTTGCCGGGTTGAAGCCCCGCCTTCTGGAACTGATCGACCAGATAGGTGAGCGTCTTTTCCTCACCCGGGGTGCCGGGCGCGCGCCCCTCGAACGCGTCGGACGACAATGTCTGCACCGCCGATTTCATCAGATCCATCGGCATCGCCGGAACCTCGACATCGGGAAGGGCGGCATCCTGTTTCGGCGCGGGCGCGGTGTTGCACGCGGCCAGGCCGAGCAGGGCAAGCGGCGCGAAAAGGGCGAAACGCATGGGCAAAACTCTCCCTGAATTCACTGCTGCAACTTCTGACAGCGACGCTCGCACGGGGCAAGCGGAACCCACTTGCCGATCACCACGCACCGCCATAGCCTCCATCGAGAGGGGGAACATTCATGCAGCGAATCCTGATATTTGCCGCCGCAGTTCTGGCGATACCGGCCGCGAGCGGGCAGCAGAGCACGGCGCGGTTCGACGCGGCGGCCGCGTTCGGCGCGCGCGAGTCGGTCGAACAGGCCAGCCTGTCCCCCGACGGGAGCAAGCTCGCCTATGTCGGCCCCAGCGGCGGCCAGGGCTCGGCGATTTTCGTCGTCAAGCTGGGTGACAATGCCGCGGCCAAGCCGATCCTGCGCAGCAATGGCCAGCCCGACCGGATCGACGGGTGCCGCTGGACGAGCGACACGCGCCTGCTCTGCACGGTGTACGGCGTCAGCCGCTTCGACACCGACATCGTTTATTCCAGCCGGACGATCGCGGTGGATGCGGACGGGTCCAACCTCAAGATCCTTCAGCAGCGGCGCGGCGCCGGACGCGCGGTCGAAACCGTGCTGGGGGACGGCAGTGTGGTCGATTACAATGCCGGCGAGCCGGGCCATGTGCTGATGATCCGCAGTCAGGTGCAGGAGGCGCAGGCCGGATCGATGCTCGCGCAGAAGGGCGGCACCACGCTCGACGATGTCGATACGATGACGATGCGCGCGAAGATCGTCGAGCAACCCCGACGCGACGTTTCCGAATATATCACCGACGGCCGCGGCAATGTCCGTATCCAGGGGCGGACGGCATATGATGGCGACGGTTTCATGACCGGCGTGGTCCGCTATTTCTATCGCAAGAAGGACGATCGCAACTGGCTGCCGATGAGCTCCGTCGATGACCAGGCGGCACAGTTCAACCCCTATGGCGTCGATCCCGAAAGGGACGTCGCCTATGGCTTCAAGAAGCTCGACGGGCGGATGGCGGCCTATAGCTATGCGCTCGACGGATCGGGCGCCGAGACGCTGCTCTATGCCGATCCGAATTTCGACGTCGGCGGGTTCATTTATGTCGGGCGCAGCAATCGTATCATCGGAGTGATGTCGGAGGGCGGACGGCAATATTTCGACCCTGCGCTCAAGAAGCTGATGACATCGCTCGGCCAGGCGCTGAAAGGCGGGATCATCAGCATCGTCGACAGCAGCGAAGACCTGAAGCGGATGCTGATCTGGGCCGGAAGCGACACCGATCCCGGCCGCTATTTCCTGTTCGACCGCACCGCCGGGACACTGAACGAACTGATGCTGACCCGGCCGCAGCTCGAAAAGGTGCCGCTCGCGCCGATGAAATCGATCAGCTATCGCGCCGGCGACGGAACGATGGTCCCCGGTTACCTGACGCTGCCGCCCGGATCGGCGGGGAAGAACATTCCGGCGATCGTGCTGCCCCATGGCGGGCCGGAAGCACGCGACCATTGGGGATTCGACTGGCTGGTCCAGTTCTTCGCCAATCAGGGCTTTGCGGTGCTCCAGCCCAATTTCCGGGGATCGACCGGCTATGGCGATGCATGGTTCAAGCGTAACGGGTTCCAGGACTGGAAAATCGCGATCGGCGACGTCACCGACGCCGGCCGCTATCTGGTGCGGGAAGGGATCGCCGATCCGTCGAAGCTGAGCATCTTCGGCTGGTCCTATGGCGGCTATGCCGCGCTCCAGTCGGCGGTGGTCGATCCGACGCTGTTCAAGCGGGTGGTGGCGGTCGCGCCGCTGACCGACATGGAGCGGTGGAAGAAGGAGCGGACCGGCTGGAGCGACTATCCGCTGGTCGTCAAGCGCGTGGGCAGCGGCCCGCATGTGATCGAGGGGTCGCCGGCCCAACAGGCCGCGCGCATCCAGGTGCCGGTGCTGATGTTCCATGGCGATCTCGACCGCAACGTGTCGGTCGATCAATCCAAATTCATGGACTCGCGGCTGAAGGCGGCGGGCAAGGCCAGCGAGCTGGTGATCTACCCCGGGCTCGACCACTATCTCGAGGATAGTGAGGCACGCGCGCAGATGCTGCGTCGCAGCGCCGCGTTCCTGACGGTCAAATAGGCCGAAACGAAAAGGGGCGGCCCGCATGGACCGCCCCCTTCTGCCTCCGGAGAGACGATCGGACTTAGCGCGAGTAGAACTCGACGACCAGGTTCGGCTCCATCTTCACCGGATACGGCACCTCATCGAGGGTCGGCACGCGGGTGAAGGTGATCTTCGACGCGCCGTCGGGCGCGACATAATCGGGGATGTCGCGCTCGGCCAGGCTCTGCGCCTCGATCACCAGCGCCATTTCCTGCGCCTTGCCGCCCAGTTCGACGGTTTCGCCGGGCTTGATGCGACGCGACCCGATGTTGCACTTCTCGCCGTTCACCTTGACATGGCCGTGGTTGACCAGCTGGCGCGCAGCAAAGATCGTCGGCGCGAACTTCGCGCGATAGACGATCATGTCGAGCCGCTGTTCGAGCAGGCCGATCAGGTTCTGGCCGGTATCGCCCTTCATCCGCGACGCGTCTTCGTAGTTCTTCTTGAACTGCTTCTCGGTGATGTCGCCATAATAGCCCTTCAGCTTCTGCTTCGCGCGCAGCTGGATGCCGAAGTCGGACATCTTGCCCTTGCGGCGCTGGCCGTGCTGGCCGGGGCCATATTCACGCTTGTTGACGGGCGACTTGGGACGACCCCAGATGTTCTCGCCCATCCGGCGGTCGAGCTTGTACTTGGCGCTGGAGCGCTTCGACATGTTGAATTCCTTACAATTGCCAACGACGTTGACCCGGCGAGGCATGGTGCATCGCCTGATCGCGATTCCGGTATCGCCCAGGTCCGGGGACATCAGGTCCGGGGACATGGGGCCGCCGCTTCACCGGAGGTGCGGGGCCGATTGCGAAGGCGCGCGCCTAGCGGGGCAGCGCGTCGCTGTCAATCGAGGGTGGGAAAAATGCGGTCACATGCCGCCAGGACGACCCCGGACTCTGGTGGTATCCAGCAACTCGCGCGCACCCTCCCGCGCTTCCTTGTCATAATATTCCCAATCCGCCCGGGTTTTGCAGACCTTCGTCTTCTTCACCCGACTGGAAGGTTCGGGATACCAGCGGCAGACAAGTTTTTCGGGAGTGGCTGGGGTGGTGCCGGCCTGAAGACCGGCAGTGGCGCCAAGCGCCAGGATGAGTGCAAGCATCGGCACGGCCTTCCTTTTCCATGAAGAGAAAGCCGAGGCTGCAATTACCTGGACGAATTTGTCAAATCGCGGACGGGGCGCGCAGTCGCGCCGCCCCGTCTCGCGTCGATCGGATCAGTTGCTGGGCATGCGGACGTTCGTCGTGTCCTGCATCTCGCGGGCGTCTTCGCGCGACTGGCGATAAAAGGCCTCCCACTCCGCCTTCGTCTTGCACACGCGGGTGCTGCGGGCGAGACGGGTTCCGGTCGTCTGGCCGACGCGGCGGCAGATCTTCTGATCGTCCTTGGCCGCCATATCTTCGGCGACTGCGGGGGTGCCGGCGGCAAACAGGCCGGCAAGTGCAAGCGTAACGAACATCACATGTCTCCCATGGCGCGTTGGAACGCGCCGACTCGCGCTCAATAGCGCGGTTTGGGCGGAGTGGCGACCTGTTCCGCGACGGCCGGAGACTTTACCGCATCCGCATCGGCGGCTGCGTCCTCTTCGGCATATTTGCCTTCCCATTCCGCGCGGGTCTTGCAGATCTTGCCCGAGCGCATCTTGGTGCGCATGTCGTATTTGGTCCGGCAGACGATATCGTCCGGGCTCTTCTCGGTGGCGACGGTTCCGCTCAGCGCGAGCGCGATGACGGCAACGAACATGACATTCCCCTTTTGATGCATGACGATGAGGCGCATGCAGCCATATTTTGCTGCGCTGCACAACCCGTTTTTTCGCATCTGCGGCGAAACGTCAGCCCCGCGCCCTTTTCTTTCCTTCGAGCGCCGACAGCACGCCGCGCAAGGTACGCAGTTCCTGTGCCGTCCATCCCGGCTTCGTCAGCAGGTTGCGCAGCGTCAGCTTCGTCGTCGGCACGCGATCGGGCGGATAGAAATAGCCGCTGTCGCCGAGCAGCGATTCGAAATGGCCGATCAGCCCCTCCAGCTCCACCTGCGGCGCCGGCGGATCGAGATCGACGCGTGGCGGCTGTGCGAGGGCGCAGCCCTTCGACCATTCATAGGCGACGAGGATCACCGCCTGCGCCAGGTTGAGCGAGCCGAATTCGGGATTGATCGGCACGGTCAGGATCGCGCGGGCGAGCGCGACATCCTCGGTTTCGAGGCCGGAGCGTTCCGGCCCGAACAGGATCGCGCTGCGTCCGGGCGCGGCGTGGATCTCCGTCGCGGCGTCCTGCGGCGTCACCACCGGCTTGGTCACGCCCCGCTTTCGTACCGTCGTCGCATAGACATGTTCGCAATCGGCAACCGCGTCGGCGACGCTGTCGAACACGCGCGCCTGCTCCAACACGACATCCGCCCCGCTCGCCGCCGGCCCGGCGGACGGGTTGGGCCAGCCGTCGCGCGGGGTGACCAGGCGCATTTCGGATAGCCCGAAATTGAGCATGGCGCGCGCCGCCTTGCCGATATTCTCGCCCAGCTGGGGGCGGACGAGTACGATGACGGGGGTGATCATCCCTTGCCCATCTCGTTCACGCTGCTCGCGAATTCCTCGAAATCGCGCGCCTCGCGGAAGTCGCGATAGACACTGGCGAAACGGATATAGGCGACCGAATCGAGTGCCTTGAGCGCCGCCATCACCATCTCGCCGATCCGCTGCGAGGGGATTTCGCTGTCCCCCTGAGTCTCCAGCTGGCGCTGGATGCCGGAAACCAGCTTTTCGATCTGCGCCGCGTCGATCGGCCGTTTGCGGCAGGCGAGCGAGACCGAGCGGATCAGCTTGTCGCGATCGAACGGCTCGCGCTTCTCTTCGCTCTTGAGCACGGTGAGTTCACGCAGCTGAATCCGCTCAAAGGTAGTGAAGCGCGCGGCGCAGGCTTCGCACTGGCGCCGCCGCCGGATCGCCGCCCCGTCGTCGGTGGGGCGGCTATCCTTTACCTGGCTGGTTTCATGTCCGCAAAAGGGGCAGCGCATCAGGCCTCGGGGTAGATCGGGAAGCGTTCACACAGCGCGCGCACGCGTTCGCGCACCTTCGCCTCGACCTGCGCGTCGCCGGCTTCGCCATTCTTTGCCAGTCCGTCGAGCACGTCGGCGACCAGGTTGCCGATCTCCCGAAACTCGGCGGGGCCGAAGCCGCGGGTGGTGCCGGCCGGCGATCCCACGCGGATCCCGCTCGTCTTCATCGGCGGCAGGGGGTCGTTCGGGATGCCGTTCTTGTTACAGGTGATCGCCGCCCGCTCCAGCGCCTCGTCCGCGTCCTTGCCGGTCACGCCCAGCGGCGTGAGATCGACCAGCGCCAGATGGGTGTCGGTGCCGCCCGACACGACGTTGCAGCCACGTTCCTTGAGCGTCGCGGCCAGCACCTTGGCATTTTCGACGATGGCGGCGGCATAGCTTTTGAAATCGGGGCGCAGCGCTTCGCCGAACGCCACCGCCTTGGCGGCGATCACATGCATCAGCGGGCCACCCTGAAGCCCGGGGAAGACCGCCGAATTGACCTTTTTCGCGATCGCCTCGTCGTTGGTGAAGATCGCGCCGCCACGCGGTCCGCGCAGCGTCTTGTGGGTGGTGGTGGTCACGACATGCGCATGGCCGAACGGCGTCGGATGGACACCCCCCGCGACCAGCCCCGCGAAATGCGCCATATCGACCATGAAGATCGCGTCCACGGCATCGGCGATCGCACGGAATCGCGCGAAATCAATATGCCGGGGATAGGCCGATCCGCCGGTGATGATGACGCGCGGCCGATGTTCCTTCGCCAGCGCCTCGACCGCGTCATAATCGATCAGGTGCGTGTCGGGCGTCACGCCATATTGCACGGCGTTGAACCATTTGCCGCTCATCGCCGCCTTCGCGCCATGGGTAAGGTGGCCGCCCGCATCGAGGCTGAGGCCCATGATCGTGTCGCCCGGTTTGGCCAGCGCCAGCATTACCGCGCCGTTCGCCTGCGCGCCCGAATGCGGCTGCACGTTCGCATAGTCGCAGCCGAACAGCTGCTTGGCCCGGTCGATGGCGAGCTGCTCGACCTCGTCCGACGGGTGACAACCCTGATAATAGCGCTTGCCCGGATAACCCTCGGCATATTTGTTGGTGAAGACGCTGCCCTGCGCCTCCAGAACCGCCTTCGACACGATGTTTTCCGATGCGATCAGCTCGATCTGATACTGTTCGCGCTCCAGCTCGTGGCGCACGCCGGCAAAGACCGCCGGATCGGCATCGGCCAGGTTGCGGGTGAAAAAGCCATCGGGCTGGACGGTGGTGACGGGATTGGTGCTCATCTATTGATCCTCAGAGGGCCGGTGCGGACAGCTTGTCCACGCGGCGCTGGTGCCGGGCGCCGCCGAAGCCGGTGGCGAGAAACGCGGTGACGCAGGCCTTCGCCATCTCGACGCCGATCAGCCGGGCGCCCATCGCGATGACGTTCGCGTCGTTATGTTCGCGCGCCAGCGCGGCGGAGAGCGGCTCCGACACCAGGGCGCATCGCGTCGCCGGGTTGCGGTTGACCGCGATCGAGATGCCGATGCCCGACCCGCACAGCGCGATGCCGCGTTCCGCCTCGCCCGCGGCGATGGCGGCGGCGAGCCGGTATCCGTAATCGGGATAATCGACGCTGTCGGCGCTGTCCGGCCCCAGATCCGCGACCGCATGCCCCTCTTCCCGCAGCCAGCCGGCAAGCGCCGACTTGAGCTCGATCGCGGCATGATCCGAAGCGATGGCGATGCGCATGGGAAGAGCGTTCGACCCCGTGACTGGAAAGAATGCGCGCTCTCTAGGCGCTCGGCTCGGTTATGGCTACACCGGACATGAAGTTCGGGCAGCGAAAGGAGCGGCGATGCGCTGGATGATGATCGGGGCGGCCGTCGCGCTGGCCGGTTGCGGCGGCATGACCAATGAGGAAGAAGCCGCGCTGGTCGAAAATGCGGTCGCCAATGCCGAGGCGGCGGCAGAGAACGCCACCGCCATCGGCGAGGCCCGCGACGATTCGCAACAGGCACCCAGCCGTGACGGATGGATCGGCAAATGGGCCGGGGTCGAGGGGATGATCCTCGACATCCGCAAGGATGGCCCCCGCGCCGGCCGGTACAAGGTGACCAACCGCTGGGGCCTGGACGACGATATGGAGGGGACGTTCGAAGCCTATGCGACAAAGAAGGGGATCGCCTTCATCCGCCCGGACGGAACCAAGGAAGCCGTGCCGACCGATGGCGACGCAACCGGCCTCAAATATCTCGCCGGCAAGAAGGATTGCCTGACCATCGCCCCGGGCGAGGGCTATTGCCGCGATTGAACCGGCGCCCCGTCACCGGACTGACACGCGGATTACACGCGACTGACATGCGCCCCGGCTAGGCGCGGGGGAATCGTCATTCCCTCGACACGGCAATCGGGAGTCGCACATGGCCGGATCCGCCCCTCTTCCCGGCAACCGCGCGGTACGCGGCGCGGTGCATCGCCACGGACAGCTGAGCCGGGAGGGTCTGCTCGAGCGCGCCTTCACCTTCGCCTTTCGCGGTCTGGTCTATGCGCAGATCTGGGAAGACCCGGAGGTGGACATGGAGGCGCTGGGGATCACCCCGGCCTGCCATGTCGTGACGATCGCCAGCGGCGGGTGCAACATGCTGTCCTACCTCACCGCCGATCCCGCGCGGATCACGGCGGTGGACCTCAATACCGCGCATGTCGCGCTGGGCCGGCTCAAGCTCGCGGCGCTGCACCACCTGCCCGATCATTCGACCTTTCACCGGTTCTTCGGCGAGGCCGACCGACGGGAGAACATCGCCGCCTATCGCCAGTGGCTGCGCCCGCATCTTGACGAGACGACCCGCCGCTATTGGGAGGGGCGCGACCTGGCCGGGCGGCGGCGGATCGGCGGATTCGCCGGCGGATTCTACAAGCGTGGGCTGCTCGGCGGCTTTATCGGCGCGGCGCACCTGCTGGCGAAACTCTACCGGATCGATCCGCGCGACCTGCTCGCCGCGCAAAGCATCGAGGAACAGCGCGCGATCTTCGAAACGCGGATGGCGCCGATGTTCGACAAGCGGTTCGTGCGATGGCTGATCGACCAGCCGGCATCGCTGTTCGGCCTGGGCATTCCGCCCGCCCAATATGAGGCGCTGGCCGGCGACGATCCGCGCGGCATCGGCGCGGTGCTGCGCGCGCGGCTGGAAAAGCTGGCGTGCGATTTCGCGCTGTCGGACAATTATTTCGCCTGGCAGGCATTCGGGCGCGGCTATGGCCGGGCGCCCGACGCCCCCCTGCCCCCCTATCTGCGCGCCGCGAATTACGACGCGGTGCGCGATCGCGCCGAACGGATCGACCTGCGCCATCAGAATATGGTCGATTATCTCGAATCGATGCCCGACGCCGCGCTCGACCGCTATGTCCTGCTCGACGCGCAGGACTGGATGACCGACGCGCAGCTCGCCAGGCTGTGGGGCGAGATCACGCGCACCGCCCGGCCCGGCGCGCGCGTGCTGTTCCGCACCGCCGCCGCGCCCAGCCTGCTGCCCGGTCGCGTCCCGGACGCGATCCTGGCCCGCTGGACCTATCCCGAGGCGCAATCGCTGGACTTCACGCGCCGCGACCGATCGGCCATTTATGGCGGCGTGCATCTGTATCACCTCAATCCATGAGCGGAACCGCGCAGCATGCCGCGCGGATGGACACCGCCTATGCGGCGCAGCGGCATATCTATGATCTCACCCGCAAATATTATCTGCTGGGGCGCGATCGGCTGATCGACCGGCTGGAGCCGCCGGGCGGCGGAACCGTGCTGGAAATCGGCTGCGGCACCGCGCGCAACCTGATCGCGGCGGCGCGGCGCTGGCCCGACGCGCGCTTTTACGGGCTCGACATTTCCGAAGCGATGCTGGCGACCGCGCGGGAAAAAGTTGCCCGCGCCGGCCTGTCGGACCGGATCCGGCTGGCGCGCGGCGACGCCGCCGGATTCGATCCGCAGACCTTGTTCGGTATCGCGGCGTTCGACCGGATTTTCCTCAGCTACACCTTGTCGATGATCCCCGACTGGCTGGGCGCGATCGACATGGGCGCGGCGGCGCTCGCCCCCGCCGGCGTGCTTCACATCGTCGATTTCGGGCAGCAGGAACGCCTGCCGGCGTGGTGGCGCCGCCTGCTGTTCGCATGGCTGGCGCGCTTTCACGTCAGCCCGCGCCGCGAACTGCCGGTCGCGCTGCGCCATGTCGGGCGCAATCGCGACCAGCTTCCGGGGTTCGAACCGCTATTGCGCGGCTATGCCTGGGCGGGAAGTCTGCACCGCCCCGCCTGATCGCGATTCAGGCGTTTCCGCGCGCAGTCCGCCGCATCGAACCGCGCATGAAGCGGGAGGCGAACCACATCCGCCGCGCGGTCTTGCCGACCAGGGTCAGCAGCCGGTCGCCATGCACCGCGTCCCACGCCGCCTGCGCCGCGGTTTCGACGGGGGTGAATTCCAGCCTCGCCGCGCGCACCCGCTGGCGCATGCTTTCGTTGCTGCCGACCGGGGTGCCGTCAAGGATCGCGGTATCGATGAAGCTGGGCAGCAGCGCGCGGACCCGGATTCCCTGCGCCGTCCATTCGCCGTCGAGCGATTCGGTCAGCCCGCGGACCGCGAATTTGGTCGCCGAATAGATGGCGACGCCGCCCGTGCCATAGATGCCCGCCGCCGACGCGGTGTTGAGCAGGCAGCCGCGACTCGCCTTGAGATAGGGGTAGCCGGCATGTGCGCCCCAGACCACGCCCATCAGGTTGATGTCGACGCAGCGTTGCAGTTCCTCGACGCTGGTCTCGGCGAACACCCCGCCGACCCCCACCCCGGCATTGTTGAACAACACGTCGAGCCGTCCGCCGCTGGCTGCGGTAAAGTCCGCGAGCACCCGGCCCCAGGCATCGCGGTCGCGCACGTCGAGCAGATGCATGGTGACCGGCGCGTCGCCGAGCAGCGCCGCCGTTTCGCGCATCCCCGCCTCGTTGACGTCGGCGAGGCCGATCCGCCAGCCGCGCGCGGCGAACAGCTGCGCCACCGCCCGCCCGATTCCGGATCCGCCCCCGGTGATGAAGATCGACTCCATACCCACCCCTCTATTTTTGACCTTGGCGTCTTCATCCCCCACAACGGCGCGCGATGCCAGCGCAAACCGGTCCTGCGGTCACGCTCGAACATGTGACGAAGCGCTATGGCGCGACCTGCGCGCTCGACGGCGTCGAGGTGACGATCGCGGCGAACAGCTTCGTCGCGCTGGTCGGCACATCCGGATCGGGCAAATCGACCCTGCTCAAGACGATCAACCGGCTGGTGGATCCCGACAGCGGGTGCGTGCGGGTCGGCGATGCCGATGTCCGTGCGCAGCCACCCCATCTGCTGCGGCGGCGAATCGGCTATGTGTTTCAGAATATCGGCCTGTTTCCCCATCTGAGCGTGGCGGAGAATATCGCGATCGCGCTGCGCGTCGGCGGATCGCGCGACAATGGCGCACGCGTCGCGGAGCTGTTGGCGCTGGTCGATCTGCCCGCCGATGCCGGCGCGCGCATGCCCGATCAGCTTTCGGGCGGACAGCGCCAGCGGGTGGGCGTCGCCCGCGCGCTCGCCACCGCGCCGGGCCTGATGCTGATGGACGAGCCGTTCGGCGCGCTCGATCCCGTCACGCGCGACGCGCTCGGCCGCTCGGTCCGCGCGCTGCACGACCGGCTGGGCCTCACCACCCTGTTGGTGACGCACGACATGGCCGAGGCGCTGCTGCTCGCCGATCGGGTGCTGGTGATGGCGCATGGCCGGATCGTCGCCGATGCGACGCCCGCCCAGCTGATCGGTGGCATGGGCGGTCCCGAGGCCGAGGCGCTGATCGCGGTGCCGATGGCGCAGGCCCGCCGACTCGCCGGGTTACAGCCATGAGCGGCGCGTTCGCCCGGGTTCCCGAATTGATGGCCAGCCATTTGCTGCTGGCGATGGCAGCGCTTGCGCTGGGCGTCGCGATCAGCCTGCCGCTCGCGGTCGCGGCGGCACGGCACCCCCAGCTCGGGCAGCTGGCGCTGGGCGGCGCGAGCCTGGTGCAGACGATCCCCTCGCTCGCCCTGCTCGCGCTCTTCTATCCGCTGCTGCTCGGCATGCGCGGACTGGTCGGGGACTGGCTGCCCGCGCTCGGCTTTCTGCCGGCCCTGCTCGCACTCACCCTCTATGCGATCCTGCCGGTGCTGCGAAACGGGGTGACCGGACTCGCCACGCTCGACCCGGCGATCGTCGAGGCGGCGGACGGCGTGGGCATGACCCCTCGCCAGAAGCTGTGGCTGGTGCAGGCGCCGCTCGTCGCGCCCGTGGTCATGGCGGGGATCCGCACCGCCGCGGTCTGGACGATCGGCGCGGCGACATTGTCCACCACCGTCGGCCAGCCCAGCCTGGGCGACCTGATCTTTGCGGGGCTCCAGACGCAGAACTGGGCGCTCGTCCTGGCCGGATGCATCGGCGCGGCGGCGCTCGCCATGGGCGTGGACCTGATCCTGTCGGTCGCCGAACGCGGCATCCGCGATCGCCAGCCGATGCTGGTGCGGATGAGCGCGGGGACGCTGCTCGCGGCGATCTGCGCCGCGGCGGTGGCGCTCGCCCCTGTTGCGGGCGGCCGGACGGTGGTGATCGGAGCAAAGGGGTTTTCCGAACAATATATCCTTGCGCGGCTGATCGGCCACCGGCTCGAAGGTGCCGGATATCGGGTCGAATATCGCGAGGGCCTGGGTTCGGCGGTCGCGTTCGGCGCGCTGGCCGGTGACGATATCGACGCCTATGTCGACTATTCGGGGACGATCTGGACCAACCAGATGCGACGCGGCGATGTGCCGTCCCGCGCGCGGATCGTCGCCGGCGTCGGGCGCTGGGCGCGCGAGGCCCATGGCGTCGGCATGGTGGGCGCGCTGGGGTTCGAAAACGCCTACGCCTTCGCGATGCGCGACGATGATGCGAAACGGCGGGGCATCGCGTCGATCGCCGACCTTGCCCGGCAGGCGCCGCAGTTGAACCTGGCCACCGATATCGAATTTCTCGAACGTCCCGAATGGCGGGCGGTGCGCGACGCCTATGGCCTGCGGTTCAAATCGGCGCGGCCCTATCAGCCGACCTTCATGTATCGCGCGCTGGTGAGCGGGGCGGCGGACGTCATCCCCGCCTTTTCATCCGACGGCCGGATCGCGGCGGAGCGGTTGCGCGTGCTGACCGATCCGAAGGGCGCAATCCCGGGCTATGACGCGATCCTGCTGGTCGCGCCCGGACAGGCGGACAACGCCCGCTTCCTCGCCGCGCTGCGCCCGCTGGTCGGGGCCATTCCCGTCGCGGCGATGCGCCAGGCCAATTACATGGTCGATCGCGACACCGACAAGCGGTCGCCCGAACAGGCCGCACGCTGGCTGGAAAAAACGCTCGGCCTCTAGGCGGCACTTACGTTGAGGATTGCCGTTTCGCCGCCGCATGCGAACACCGCCTAGGCCAGCAGATCCGCCCATTCGGGATGTTTTTCGATATAGGCGGCGACGAAGGGGCATTGCGGCACCACCTTCAGGCCGCGCGCACGCGCATCGCCCAGCGCGTGGCGGATCAGCCGGCTGGCGATGCCGCGTCCTTCCAGCGCGGGCGGCACCAGCGTGTGGGTAAAGGTGATCACTCCATCGTCGATCGTATAATCGGCATGGGCGGTATGCCCCTCCACCTCGATTTCGAACCGGTGCCTGTCGCGATTGTCGCGAACCGTGTCAGATTCCATCTGCATCCTCCCGATTGTCGCGGAAACCGGCCGATGGTAGCGCATCGCGACTGGAGGGCAACGCCGTGAAACTTCGCCTGATGATGTTGGTGTGCGGGCTTATGTTCCTGGCCAGCGCGGGGCCGCCGGGCAAAGTGGTCCGCGCCGGCCAGAAGATCAGCTGGACGATGGGCGAGGGGCGCAAACTCTATCGCTATGGCGATCTGACCGCGATTTTCGACCGCGTGCAATGCGCGCCGCTGGGCGACGATTGTGAGGAAGGGGACGTCAACCCCATGCTCACCATCGTCCGCACCGACGGGGCGAAGGTCGAGCTGGAAGGCTCGCCGATGCAGAACATCCTGATGCTGGGGCCGCTGACGCGTGGCGGGCCGGCGGCGGCGTTCTTTCAGAGCTATACCGGCGGCATGCATTGTTGCGAGCAGATGCGCGTGGTGACGCCCGGCCCCGATGGCCTGAAGGTGGTCGATCTGGGCAGTTATGACGGGATGGACATCGGCTGGCCGCGCGACGTCGATGGCGACGGCACGCTCGATTTCGTCGTGACCGACGACAATTTCCTCTACGCCTTCGAAAGCTATGCCGCCAGCTATGCGCCGCCCCGGGTGCTGAATGTCGTCGGCGACAAGGCGGTGGACGTGACCGGCGAACCGCGTTTTCGCGCCGTGTTCGCCAAACCGATGGCGGAAACGCGAAAGGTCTGCGCCAGTGGCAAGTTTCCCAACGGCGCGTGCGCGGCCTATGCCGCCATGGCCGCACGCACCGGACAGTTCGACGCCGCCTGGCCGATCGTCCTGTCGCATTACAACAAGCTGACCGGGGTGTGGCCCGAAGGGTGCAAGGTCGCGCGCGACGCCGACGCCAACTGCCCCGAGGGAAAGGAAATCGCCTATCCCGATTATCCTGCCGCACTGCGCGCTTTTCTCGTGGAGAATGGTTATATCCCCGCGGCATGACCCCCCGCGACATCCTCAAGACGACCTTCGGCTTTTCTGATTTTCGTGGCGTCCAGGCGCAGGTGATCGATCGCGTGCTGGGCGGAGAGCGGACGCTAGCGGTCATGCCGACCGGGGCGGGAAAGTCGCTTACCTATCAGCTGCCGGCGGTGATGATGGAGGGGACGTGCGTGGTCGTCTCCCCGCTGATCGCGCTGATGCACGACCAGCTGCGCGCGGCCGACGCGCTGGGCATTCGCGCCGCGACGCTGACCAGCGTGGACGAAAATCGCGCGGAGACGATCGAGCGGTTCCGGGCCGGCGATCTCGATCTGTTGTACGTCGCGCCCGAACGCGCGTCGGGCGAGGGGTTCCGGAACCTGCTTCGCGCCGCGCGGATCGCGCTGTTCGCGATCGACGAGGCGCATTGCGTGAGCGAATGGGGCCATGACTTCCGCCCCGACTATCGCCTGTTGCGCCCGTTGATGGACGCGTTTCCGGATGTGCCGCGCCTGGCGCTGACCGCCACCGCCGACGCACATACCCGCGCCGACATTCTCGACCAGCTGGGCATCGCCGCCGACGGGCTGATCGTCGCCGGGTTCGACCGGCCCAACATCCGCTACGCGATCGCGCCGCGCGACAATGGCACCCGCCAGATCGCCGAGTTCATCGCCGGCCAGAGCGGCCCCGGCATCGTCTATGCGCCGACCCGCAACGCGGTGGAGAGGCTGGCCGAAAAGCTCGCATCGACCGGGCGCCCGGTCGCGCCCTACCATGCCGGGCTGGATCCCGCCGTGCGCAAGCGCAACCAGGCGGCGTTCGTCGCGAGCGAGGACATGGTGATCGTCGCAACGGTGGCTTTCGGTATGGGGATCGACAAGCCGGACGTCCGCTTCGTCGTTCATGCCGGCCTGCCCAAATCGGTCGAGGCCTATTATCAGGAAACCGGGCGCGCCGGGCGCGACGGCGATCCGGCGGTCGCCCAGCTCTACTGGGGCGCGGACGATTTCGCGCGCGCACGCCAGCGGATCGGCGAGGTCGAGGCGGGGCGACAGGCGGGCGAGCGCGCCCGGCTCAACGCGATGGGCGCGCTGGTGGAAACGGCGGGATGTCGTCGCGCGATCCTGCTGCGCCATTTCGGCGAGGATCCGCCCGCGCGCTGCGGCAATTGCGACAATTGCCTGTCGCCGCCGGCCGCGCTGGACGCCAGTGTGCTCGCCCAGAAATATCTTTCCGCCGTGTTCCGCACCGGACAGATGTTCGGCACCGGCTATGTCGAAAGCGTGCTCACCGGCCAGTCGAGCGAGCGCAGCCTGATGAACGGGCATGAGGCCCTGTCGGTCTGGGGCATTGTCGAGGGGGAGGAGGCGGCATTGCTGAAACCGGTCGGCCGCGCGCTGTTGCTGCGCGACGCGCTGCGCACCAATCCGCACGGGGGACTCGAATTCGGGCCGGCGGCGCGCGCGATCCTGAAGGGCGAAGCGGAGCTGTCGCTGATCGTGCCGCCCAAGCGCGAGCGGCGGCGCGGGGGCGCGGTGGCGGGCGGCGCCAACCCGGTCGGCGATCCGCTGTTCGACGCGCTGCGCGAGCGGCGGCGGATCCTGGCGCAGGAGCGCGGCGTTCCGCCCTATGTCATCTTTCACGATTCGGTGCTGCGCGAGATGGCGAGCGCCCGGCCGGCGACGCTGGCCGATCTGTCGCGCATCCCCGGCATTGGCGCGGCCAAGCTGGCATCCTATGGCGACATCTTTCTTGAGGTCGTTCACGAGGCCGTCGATGCATAAGCCAATGATCCTGATGCTGGGGGCCGCGCTGCTCGGCTGTGCGCCCGCGCCCGGCCCCGCCGCCGGTACCGGGCCGGGCGAGACCGTCGGCCTGACGATCAAGAGCTGGGGCAAGCCGCTCTTTGCATGGACGCTGACCCCGCAAGGCGAAGGCGTGTTCACCTATGCCGATGAAGGCGCGACCAAGGACTTTCGCGACTATGTGCTGAAGACCAAGCGGATCAGCGCCGGACGCGCCGGCTATGCCCAGGTCGCGAAGCTGCTGTCGCCGGGTCGGCGCTATGCGGGCGAAAAGCTGCCGTGCGAGCGGCGGATCACCGACATGCCCTATGGCGTGATCAGCTGGGGCGCAGAGCCGGCGATGCAGGTCAAATACGACCTGGGGTGCCAGTCGGCAGCGACCACGCCCGTCTATGACGGAATGAAGCGCGCCCAGGACCTGATGAAGGGTTGGGCGGACAAGGAACCGGTCGCCGAAACCCGGCCGGGCGGGCAATAGGAAGGAGTCGAGCATGGAATTGCGCAGGATCGACGAGACGATCACCGTGTCGCCGCAGATCGACCCCGCCGACGTGACCGAAATCGCGCGCGCGGGGTTCAGGGCGATCATCTGCAACCGCCCCGACGACGAGGAACCGGGGCAGCCGTCGGGCGCCGCGATCCGCACCGTCGCCGAGACGATGGGCCTGGCCTATCATGCGATCCCCGTCACCTCCGCCGGCTTTTCCGCGCCGCAGGTCGCGGCGATGCGCGACGCGATCGATGCGGCCGGCGGACCCGTGCTCGCCTTTTGCCGGTCGGGAACCCGCTCCACCAACCTGTGGGCGCTGAGCGAGGCGAGCCGGGGCCGGCCGGCGGACGAGATGATCGGCAAGGCTGCCGGTGCCGGCTACGACATCACCGGCCTGCGCCCGATGCTCGACGCCTTGTCGGGCAAGGCGTGAACTGGGCGCTGACCGCCGGCTCGCTCGCGGCGGTGCTGGCGCTCGCCGGCGTCGCGCGGCTGCTGCGGCTGGGCGGTCCCCGTCCGATCGCGTCGGGCGAAGACGCGGTCGCGATCGCCGACGCGATGGTGACCGGGTTCACGGGACGCGCCGGCATCGTGTCCGCCAGCGGCGCGCACGCCGCCGCGACCAGCGGGCCGGGCGATTGCGTGCTGATCGAGCCGATGGGCGCGCGCTACCGCGCACAGCGGATCGCCGGCGCCCGCATCGCGATGCTGAGCGATGGCGACGGCACCGTGGTGACGATCGCCACCGCGCCGGAAACGCTGGTCCGCATCACCGTCGCCGACACGGCGGCCGCGCGCCGTTTTGCGGAGATATTGGGTGACTGACATGCGTTGCCGTCTTGCACCGCATTGCCTCTCTCGCTTATTTACATCCGTGTAAGGAGAGCGATGCCCAAGCTGCCCAACCCGGTCGACCTGGCGGTGCCGGCCTTCATCCTGCTGGTGCTGGCGGAGATGGCGGTCGCGCGGTGGAAGGATCGCAGCCGCTATTGCCCGCGCGACACGCTCACCTCGCTGCTGCTGGGGTTCGGCAGCACGATCGCCGGGGTACTGGCCGGCGGACTGGTGTTCGCGATGGCGGTGGGGGTGTACCGGTACCGCCTCTTCGACATCTCCTGGGCGTGGTACTGGTTCGTGGTCGCGTTCGTGCTCGACGACCTGGCCTATTATGCGTTTCACCGTTCCGCGCATCGGGTACGCTGGTTCTGGGCAAGCCACGTCATCCATCACAGTTCGCAGCATTATAATCTGTCCACCGCATTACGGCAGACCTGGACCGGGTTTTTCAGCCTGACCTTTCTGTTCCGGCTGCCGCTGTTCCTGATCGGCTTTCCGCCGGCGATGGTGTTTTTCGTGGCGGGGGTGAACCTCGTCTATCAATTCTGGATCCATACCGAGGTGATCGGGCGGATGCCGCGCTGGTTCGAGGCGGTGATGAACACCCCCTCGCACCACCGCGTCCATCACGCGACGAACCCGCGCTATCTCGACAAGAATTATGCCGGGGTCTTCATCATCTGGGACCGGATGTTCGGGACGTTCGAACCCGAACGCGACGACGAGCGGCCGCGCTATGGCATCGTCCACAACCTGCCGGATTTCAACCTGATCCGCGCGGCGTTCCACGAATGGTGGGGAATCGCGAAGGACGTATGGAGCGCCCCGAACTGGCACGCCCGCTGGCGCTATATGTTCGCACCACCGGGGTGGAGCCATGACGGCAGTCGCGATACATCGGAGACGATCAAGGCGCGCTGGCTGGCGCGGGAAGAGGGGTGTCGGCAACGGTCCGCCAGCGCGGATCACGGCTCCGCCCCGCTTGCCCGACCGGCCGTCTCCACCGCCCCCTCTGTGGGGGACCGGACGGGGGAGCGGGCCGGAACCGCCTAGCCAAAGGCTCGAACACGATGGAAGAAGCCGATATCGTCGTCATCGGGGCCGGATCGGGCGGCAGCGCGGCCGCGGGCCGGCTGAGCGAGGACGGAAAATACAGCGTCGCGGTGATCGAGGCGGGCGGGCGCAACACCGGCTTTCGCACGCTGATGCCCGGCGCGATCGCGATGCAGACGCCGGCAACCAACTGGGGGTTCGAAACGGTCCCCCAACCGGGGCTGAACGGGCGGCGCGGTTATCAGCCGCGCGGGCGCGGCCTGGGGGGATCGAGCGCGATCAACGCGATGCTCTACATTCGCGGCCACCCCTGGGACTATGATCATTGGGCGGCGCTGGGCTGTACCGGCTGGGCCTGGGAAGACGTCTTGCCGGTGTTCCGCCGCAGTGAGGCGAATGCGCGCGGCGCCGATGCGTTTCATGGCGCGGACGGCCCGTTGCACGTCAGCGACCAGAGCTTCGTCAATCCCGGCACCCGCGCCTTTATCGACGCTGCGGCTTCGTTGCAGATCCCCCGCAACGACGATTTCAACGGCCCGCGGCAGGAGGGCGTGGGTCTGTATCAGGTCACACAACGCGGCGGCGAACGCTGGACCGCGGCGCGCGGCTATCTGGCCGAACGCCCGAATCTGGAGGTGATCTGCGAGGCGACGGTCGAGCGCATCCTGTTCGAGGAAGGACGCATATGGGGCGTCGCCTATACGCGCGACGGCACGACGCGGATGATCCGGGCGCGCCGCGCCGTGGTGCTGGCGGGCGGCGTGTTCGGCACCGCACAGACGCTGATGCTGTCGGGAATCGGGCCGGGCGCGCACCTTGCCGAACTGGGCCTGCCGGTGCGCGTGGCCCGCGACGAGGTGGGCGGAAACCTTCAGGACCATCTTGACTATGTCGCCGCGTTCGAGACGCGCGGGCGCGCCTTTCTCGGGCGGTCGCTGATGGGATCGTTGAGCGGGCTGGGGGCGATGTGGCGCTGGTTCCGCTCGCGCAGTGGGGTGATGACGTCGCCCTTTGCCGAGGGCGGCGCGTTCCTGCGCAGCGACCCGTCGCTCCCCGCGCCCGACATCCAGCTGCATTTCCTGATCGCGATCGTCGAGGATCATGGCCGCGCAAAGGTGACGGCCCATGGCTATAGCTGCCATGCGTGCGTCCTGCGACCGGAGAGCCGGGGGACGGTGCGGCTGAAGTCGCTCGATCCGCGCGCCGCGCCGCTGATCGATCCGCGATTCCTGAGCGATCCGCGCGACCTGGCCGCGCTGATGCACGGCACGCGGATGATGTACCGCATCCTCGAACAGGCGCCGCTCGCCGATTATGGCGGCAAGGATCGCTATCCGTTCGACGACGACGAAACGCTGGAGCGGCTGATCCGCGCACGCGCCGATACCATCTATCACCCGGTCGGCACCGCGCGCATGGGATCGGATGCCGACGCGGTGTGCGATCCGCACCTGCGCGTGCGCGGCGTGGAGGGGCTGTATGTCGCCGACGCGTCGGTGATGCCGCGGCTGATCGGCGGCAACACCAACGCGCCGAGCATCATGATCGGTGAGCGTTGCGCCGATTTCGTCCGGGCGGACCTGCGCTAAAAAAAACGGGCCGGTGGGGATGCCACCGGCCCAGTCGTCCGCAGGAGGAACCCCGGGAGGGCCGCACCGGATGGGGTGCGGCCCGATTTCGTCAATAATTGTAGGCGCGCTCGCCATGCTCGCCGAGATCGAGACCTTCCTGCTCGACTTCGGGAGCGACGCGGCCGCCGGTGAGCGCCTTGGCGACGATGATCGCGATGGCCGTGCCGACCGCCGAGATCAGGATCGTCGCGGCCACGGCGGACACCTGCGTCACCAACTGCGTGCCGATCGAGAAGTCGGCAGCGCCCGGACCGCCGAGCGACGGCGCATAGACGATGCCGGTGCCGATCGCACCGACGATGCCGCCGATGCCATGGATGCCGAACGCGTCGAGCGAGTCGTCATAGCCGAGCTTGGGCTTCACCACGGTCACGAAGAAGAAGCAGATGACCGAGGCGACGGCGCCCAGCACGATCGCGCCGAACGGACCCGAATTGCCCGCCGCCGGGGTGACCGCGACCAGGCCGGCGATCACGCCCGAGCAGAAGCCCAGCGCCGACGGCTTGTGTCCGGCGGCCCGCTCCGCGAGCATCCAGAACAGTGCGGCAGAGGCGGTGGCAACGAAGGTGTTGATCATCGCCAGCGCCGCCGATCCGTTCGCTTCCAGCGCGGATCCGGCGTTGAAGCCGAACCAGCCCACCCACAACAGGCCGGTGCCGACAAAGGTCAGCGTCAGCGAGTGCGGCGGCATCGCGGTTTCCGGATAGCCGATCCGCTTGCCGAGGAGCAGCGCGGCGACCAGCGCCGAAACGCCGGCGTTGATATGCACCACCGTGCCGCCCGCGAAATCGAGCGCGCCCATCTCAAAGAACTTGCCGCCCGCAGCCCAGACCATGTGCGCCACCGGGAAGTAAACGATGGTGAGCCAGATCAGCGCGAAGACCATCACCGCGGAAAACTTGATCCGCTCGACCACCGATCCCAGCACCAGCGCGATGGTGATTGCCGCGAAGGTCATCTGGAAACAGATGAACACATATTCCGGAATCTCGACACCATCGGTGAAGGTCGCGGCCTGGCTCGACGGGGTAACGCCGGCCAGGAACGCCTTGCCGAAACCGGAAATATAGGGCTTCAGCGCGTCCGACGCGTCGGGGCCGAACGCCATGGTGTAGCCATACATCACCCAGATCAGCATGGCGAAGCACATCACCGCGCCGATCTGCGTCATCACCGACAACATGTTCTTCGTGCGGACCAGGCCGCCGTAGAACAGCGCCAGGCCCGGCACGATCATCATGAGGACGAGGATGGTCGCGACCATCATCCAGGCGGTGTCGCCCTTGTCCACGGTTGCAGCGGGCGCCGCGGCGTCCTGCGCCCAGGCGGGCAGCGCCGCGAACAGCGCGGCACCCGCGCCTGCTGCGGCAAGTTTCAGAGCAATCTTCATCGATACCCCCTTCATCACAGCGCCGTCTGATCGGTTTCGCCGGTGCGGATGCGCACCGCCTGACCGACATCGAGCACGAAGATCTTGCCGTCGCCGATCGCGCCGGTGTTGGCCGAGGCCTGAATCGCCTCGACCACGCGCCCCGCGAGATCGGAGGCGCAGACCACCTCGATCTTGATCTTTGGCACCATGTTGGTGCTGTATTCCGCGCCGCGGTAGATTTCGGTCTGGCCCTTTTGCCGCCCGAACCCCTTCACCTCGGTCACGGTCATGCCCGCGACGCCCAACTCCGTGAGCGCCTCGCGGACGTCATCCAGCTTGAACGGCTTGATGATGGCGATGACGAGTTTCATTCCGCCCCCTTTCGCTTTTGACCCGGGGTTCCTTTCAGCAAAGGCCGTGCCAGAGTCGCGATTGGCGGATTTCCGGGCGCGTGACGCCGGCCGAACCGTTAACAAAAGTTAAAAATTGTGCAGTCGCGAACGTCTGCCTATTTTTTAGGCTTCGCGAAGCACTGCCTGCGCGGCAGGCAGGTCGTCCGCGTCGATCATCACCCGCACAGGGATCAACGCCGCCAGACTCCCCTCGACGATGCTCGCCCCGGCATCGAACGCGACGGCGGGAATCCCCTCCGCCGCCAGCCGACCGATCACCATATGCGCCTCCGGCGGTGGGAAACGCCCCAGTTCGACCAGCGCCATCAGCCGGCCGGGATCGTCGGATTGCGCACCGGCAGGCCGTCGATGCTGGCGGTCCGCACCGCATATTTGGCGAAGCGTTCGGCGTCGCCATGGCTGGAATGATATTTCGCCAGCGTCTCGCGCGGGCGGTCGAACCGCATATGGGGAACGCCCCACCCGCATGACGTCTGCACGCTGTCGATGGCGATCACGAAAATCTGTCGCGTTCCGGGGAGCAGTGTGAAGTGCGCCGCAATATCCGCCCAGTCGGCGTCCTGGGGCAACACCGGGCGGCCCCGCCCATAGATGCGCAGGATCAGCGCCGGATTGTCGAAGGCACAGAACATCACGGTGATCCGCCCGTCCGCCAGCAGGTGGGCGTTGGTCTCGTTCCCCGATCCCGCGACGTCCAGATAGGCGGCCCGGTCCGAATCGAGGACCCGGAAACAGTCCATCCCCTTGGGACTGAGATTGATCCGCGCATCCGCCGCCGCCGTGGCGACGAAGAAGACCGGCTGCCGGGCGATGAAGTCGCGGTGCGCGTCGCCCAGCCTGTCGTAAAATTCCGCCATCGTACGATCCTGCGCTCGCCATGCGGCGATGTCCACCGACCGCTACTGGCCGCGGCGGAGCATGCCGTGCGTCAGCTGTCGGCAGCGAGGCCCCGGGCCAGCATCTGGGCAATGGTGTCGGCGATCTCGTCGGTCGGCGCATCCTCGCTCCAGACGCCGTAGCGCAGGCCCAGGAATACGTTCATCCCCATGATCGCCCAGGCATGCACCTCCGACACGTCGGAGCGGATCTCGCCCCGCGCCGCCGCCGCCTTCAACCGCGTCTCGATCCGATCGGCGGTCGTCGCATAATGGAGTCGGAAGCTCGCGGGATCGACGAATTCGGCCTCGTCGATGATCCGGTAGATTTCCTTGTGCCGGCGCACGAAGCCGATGAACTGCTCCAGGCCCGCGCGTTCGGCCGCGATCTGTTCCGGCGCGGCGCGGATTGCCGGCGCGACATATTCGCGCACCTGTTCGCTCATGTCGCGGACCAGCGCGCGGAACACCGCATCCTTCGAATCGAAATAGGTGTAAAAGCTGCCCAGCGCGACGCCGGCGCGACGGGTGATCCCGCTGATCGATCCGTCGTGAAACCCCTTTTCCCCGAATTCGGCCGCCGCCGCGTCGAGAATCGCGCGCAGCGTCCGCCGCCCGCGCGCGGTGCGGGGCGCCTTGCCCTCGCTCGCGGCCAGCTCGGCGCCTGCCGGCGTGACTGTGGCACCGCTGCCACGCTCATCGGACACTCGACATCTCCCCCTCATCCGGAAGTTGAAACCCGGTTCATGTTTCAGTATAGGCTCGCGCAACGTCTTACAAGCCGGGAACCTAGCCCGGCTGCGTTCTGGGGAGGAAGCACCGATGCTACGCCTGATTTCGTCTGCTCGTACCGTTCTGTATGCCGGCGCCGCGCTCGGCGCACTCGCCGCGACGCCTGCGCTTGCGCAGGATGGCGGGAGCGACACCGTCGCCACGGCGGAAGGCGCCGATGACGGCGCCATCGTCGTCACCGCGCGCCGCCGCGAGGAAACGCTGATCGACGTGCCGATTTCGATGTCGGTCGTGTCGGGCGACGATCTGATCAAGACCGCCGCGCCGGACATCACCGCGCTTCAGGACAAGACGCCGAACCTGACGTTGCAGATCGCGCGCGGGTCGAACTCGACGATGATCGCGTTCAGCCGCGGCGTCGGCCAGCAGGATCCGCTGTGGGGCTTCGAACCGGGCGTCGCGCTCTATATCGACGATGTCTATGTCGCGCGTCCGCAGAACGCGATCCTCGACATTTTCGATGTCCAGCGGGTCGAAGTGCTGCGCGGGCCGCAGGGAACGCTCTATGGCCGCAACACGATCGGCGGCGCGATCAAATATGTCACCAAGCGGATGGGCGACGATTTCTCGGCGACCGGCCGCGTCTCCTATGGCAGCTATAACCAGCTCGACTTGGTCGGCTCGGTCTCGGTCCCGCTGATGGACGGGCTGTCGATCGGCGGCGCGATCGCCCGGTACAAGCGGGACGGCTATGGCAAGAACTACAACACCGGCGTGGACCAGTATGACAAGGACGTGCTGGCCGGGCGCCTGTCGCTCGAATATGCGCCGACCGACAATATCTTCATCCGCGTCGCGGGCGACCGCACGGTCGACAAGTCGAACCCGCGCCATGGCCACCGGCTGGAGGGCAATGGCGGAATCGCATCCTATAATCCGGTCGGCAGCGTCTATGACACCGCCGCGGGGGCGGGCGACTATAACCGGGTGATGAGCCAGGGCGTGTCGGCAACCGCCGAGATCGGCCTGGGCAGCGGCCTGACCTTCAAGTCGATCACCGCATGGCGCAACGGCAACACCGACACGATCATCGATTTCGACAATACCCCGGCGCCGACGCTGGACATTCCCGCCTATTATCAGGACCGCCAGTTCACCCAGGAACTCCAGCTTCTCTATGAAGGCGATCGGCTCCAGGGCGTGTTCGGTCTCTATTACCTCAACGCCCGCGCCAGCGGTGCGTTCGACACGGTGCTGGGCCTCGCCAATCTGACGATCCTGACCTCCGGCACGGTCGATACCAAGAGCTATGCCGCGTTCGGCGACTTCAGCTACGATCTGACCGATCAGCTCAAGCTCTCGGTCGGCGGTCGCTATACGAAGGACGACAAGACCGGATCGGTCTATCGCCAGAACTTCACCGGCATCCGCAGCCCGCGGTTCGGCAATGCGACTGCGGTCCCCGGCCTGCTGCGCACCAACTACACCAACGACCGCAGCTTCGAACAGTTCACCCCGCGCATCTCGCTCAGCTACGAACCGCGCCAGGATCTCAATTTCTACGCCAGCTGGGGCAAGGGCTTCAAATCGGGCGGCTTCGACATGCGCGGAGACGCGGTGCTGACGCCGACCACGGTGAACGGATATAAGCCGGAAAAGATCGACTCCTATGAAGTCGGCATGAAGGGCGCGTTCCTGAACCGCACCTTCTTCCTCAACCTCGCCGGCTATTATTCGGATTACAAGGACCAGCAGGTCACGATCCAGGCGCCGGCCGCGGGCGGCACCATCGCCAGCTTCGTCGATAACGCCGGCAAGGCGGTGATCTATGGCTTCGAGGCCGAGGCGCGGGTCGTGCCGTCGCGGCATTTCTCGACCAGCTTCGTGCTTGGCTACACCAATGCCGATTACAAGGAGTTCTTCACCTATATCGCCGGCGGAACCACCCCGATCGACGTGTCCGATCAGCGCGTGTTCCAGAACACGCCGAAATGGACGGCCAACGCCTCCGCCACCTGGTCGGAGGATTTCGCGGGCGGCACCTTGTCCTTCACCCCCGCCATCTCGATGCGCAGCGACATCTCGATGTTCGAATACACGTCGCCGCTGGATCAGGACGGCTATTTCCTGGTCGATGCCAGCGCCAACTGGACGTCCGGCGACGGCCGCTACCGGATCGGCGTGGCCGGGCGTAACCTGACCGACGAACGCTATCGGGTCGGCGGCTATTATTTCCCCGGCGCGCTCTTCGGCAATTCGATCATCGGCTATTATGGCCCGCCGCGCACCTTCACCGCGACGGTCGAAGTCCGCTTCTGATCCGAAGCGGCTTCCGCTTCCCGCGGGGAGCGCATAGGCTGCATGTCAAACGGGCCGGTCGCGGACACCCGCGCGCCGGCCCGTCACATATGAGGGGATGATGATGGGCGTACGCAATCCCGAACAGGTCACCGACGGATATCGCCGGACGGTGCTCGCGATGCTGCTGGTGGTTTACACCTTCAACTTTCTCGACCGGCAGATTCTGGGCATCCTCGCCAAGCCGATCCAGGACAGCCTGAACCTCAGCGACGCGCAGTTCGGCGCGATCGGCGGCACCGCCTTTGCGCTGCTCTATTCGGTGCTGGGCGTTCCGCTGGCGCTGCTCGCCGACCGGATCGGCCGCGCGAGGGTGATCGCCGGCTCGCTGGTGGTGTGGAGCGGCTTCACCGCGCTGTGCGGCACCGCGGCGAACTTCTGGCAACTGTTCCTCTACCGGCTCGGCGTGGGGGTCGGCGAAGCGGGCGGCGTGGCGCCATCCTATGCGATGATCGCCGACTATTTCCCGGTCGAACGCCGCGCGCGGGCGATCGCCATCTATTCGATGGGCATTCCGATCGGCCTGGGCTCCGGCGTCCTGCTCGGTGCCTATATCGCCCAGGCGGTGAACTGGCAGGCGGCGTTCATCGTGATGGGGATCGCCGGGATCATCGTCGCGCCGATCTTCCTGATGATCGTCAAGGACCGCTATCCTCCCGCCGCCGTGGTAAAGGGTGGCCCCTCGCCGCTCGCGGTGCTGCCGATCCTGACGCGCAAGCCGGCCTTCTGGCTGCTGTCGATCGGCGCGGGATGCAGTTCGATGGCGGGCTATGGCCTGGCGCTGTGGGCGCCCAAGATCATCGCGATCCAGTTCGGATGGACCGCCGGCAGCGAACTGGTGAAGGTCGGCCAGTTCATGGGGGCGCTGTTGCTGGTCGGCGGATCGGTCGGCATCTTTCTGGGCGGCGTGATCGCCGACCGGCTCGGAAAGCTGGACCGTGCCTGGTATCTGCGCATCCCGGCGATCGCTTGGCTGATCGCGGCGCCCATGTTCATCCTTGGCTTCTCGATGCCCAATCCGGTTCTGGCCTGGGTGATCCTGCTGATCCCCAACGCGCTCAACACACTGTGGCTGGGGCCGATCGTCACTGCGTCCCAGCACCTCGCGCCCTCGTCGATGCGCGCGGGGACGTCGGGGACGTTCCTGATGGTCAACAACCTGCTCGGCCTGGGCGTCGGCCCCTGGGCGATGGGCGCTCTGTCGGTCGCGCTGAAGGACAGCTATGGCGACCAGTCGCTGGGCATCGCGGCGATGGCCGGGGTGTGCCTGTATCTCGTGGCGGCGGTGCTGGCACTGCTTGCGATCCGACCGCTCAAGCGCAGCTGGGTCGAGGCGAGCGACTGACACGAACCGGCAGGCGCGCCGCCGGCCCCCATCCTGCCATCCCCGCCATCCTGGCGCCGGATGGCGGAGATCAGGGGGACCGGCGCCGCCCGGTCCGGCGATGCTATCGCTCGCGCGTCGCGGCGAACTTCACATTGGGATAGCGGTCGGCGACATAGCCGACCTCCCAGGCCGACTTGGCGAGGAAGACCGGATTGCCGTCGCGATCCTTTGCCATCGCGCCGCGATTGAGGTCGGCGAAGTTCTTCACCTCACCCGCCTCGCCCCCGATCCAGCGGGCGGTGTCATAGGGGGCGGGTTCGAGGTTCGCGCCCACCTTATACTCCGCGTCGAGCCGGCTGAGCAGCACGTCGAGCTGAAGCTGACCGACGACCCCGATGATCCAGTTCGATCCGATTTCGGGGTAAAAGACCTGGATCACCCCCTCTTCGGACAGATCGTCGAGCGCCTTGCGCAGCTGCTTGGTCTTGGTCGGGTCCTTGAGCACCACGCGGCGCAGGATTTCCGGCGCGAAATTGGGCAGGCCGGTGAACCGGACATCGGCCCTTTCACTCAGCGTATCGCCGACGCGCAGCGTGCCGTGATTGGGGATGCCGATGATGTCGCCCGGAAACGCCTCGTCCGCCAGCTCGCGCTGCTGGGCAAAGAACATGATCGGCGAATGGATCGCGATCGGCTTGCCATGGCCGGTCGGGGTCAGCTTCATGCCGCGCTTGAACGTCCCCGACACCAGCCGCATGAACGCGATCCGGTCGCGGTGGTTGGGGTCCATGTTCGCCTGCACCTTGAAGACGAAGCCGGTCACCTCGCTGCTGTCCGGCGACACCGGCGCAGGCTCGGCGGGCAGTGCGTGCGGCGGCGGCGCATGGCGCGCAATCGCGTCGATCAGCGAATCGACGCCGAATTCCTTGAGCGCGGAACCGAAATAGACCGGCGTCAGATCGCCGTTGCGATAGGCCTCCCCATCGAACGGCGCATAGCCCGCCATCGCCAGCTCCGCATCCTCACGCAGCTTCGCCAGGTTCTGGGCGGAGACGATGCCGTCAAGCTGCGGATCGTCGAGGCCGCTGGTCTGCACCACCTTGCCCTGAAATTCGCGGCTGTCCCCTTCGGGCAGCAGCAGGCGGTTCGAGGCGAGGTCGTACACCCCCTCGAACGTGCCGCCCATGCCGACCGGCCAGGTCATCGGCGCGACGTCGAGCGCGAGCAGATCGGCGATCTCGTCCAGCGTCTCGAACACCTCGCGCCCCTCGCGGTCGACCTTGTTGACGAAGGTGATGATCGGCACGTTGCGCAGTCGGCACACCTCGAACAGCTTGCGGGTCTGGCTCTCGATGCCCTTGGCGACGTCGATCACCATCACCGCGCTATCGACGGCGGTCAGCGTGCGATAGGTGTCCTCGCTGAAATCCTCATGGCCCGGCGTGTCGAGCAGGTTGAAGGTCACGCCGTTCCGCTCGAACGTCATCACGCTGGAGGTGACCGAGATGCCGCGCTGCTGCTCGATCTTCATCCAGTCGGATCGCGCGCGGCGCGCGGCGCCCCGCGCCTTCACCTCGCCGGCGAGATGGATCGCGCCCCCGAACAGCAGCAGCTTTTCGGTCAGCGTCGTCTTGCCGGCATCGGGGTGGGAGATGATCGCGAAGGTGCGGCGATCGGGCAGTGTATCGGGCATCTGTGCTCTGGCTTCCGGGTCCAGCGGTGCTGGATGGCGGTCCCGGCCCGCTCCCCGCGCGGTCGCCCATGATGATGCTGGCATCGGGTGGCCGGTCGGGGCAGCGGGCCGGGACCGCCCGAGAAAAATGAAACCGCCCTCTAGCGAGAGTTCGCGTGCGAAGCGAGAGGGGTCAGCGCAGCCCGCGCCGCCGGTGCGCCTTGCGCCGTTCGCGCTCCAGCATCACGATCCGTTCGAAACAGGCCATCACCTCATCATGGGGATAGCGCCGTTCGAGACGGCGCAGCCGGAAATGGACGTGCGCCATCTTCTGGTAATAGCGGGTGAAGCTGGAATTGATCGCCGCGCCCGCGACCGCGCCGACCAGCGGCGCCGCCCGCGCCGCGATCGATTCGCCCATGGTTCGCGCCATGCGCGGCACGACGGTGCCGATCACCCCCGAAACCGTCTGGTGACTGAGCGCGATGCGCCCGGCCCACAGCGCGGTGTCGGCGCTGTCGTCATCGGTCAGCGGTCCGCCCAGCCCGAAGACCGCGATGCACTGCGCGCGCACGTCCGGATCGTCGATATCCTCGCCATAGCTGAGCGCGATCTGCTGGACCGAGCGCAGGATCAGCGTGGTGGTGACGGCAAGATCGGCCAGCGTCGTAGTGATCCCGCCCATGCCCCCCGCCGCGCCGACCACGCCGGCGGCGACGCGGTGAAACCCCTCCCGATTCGCCGCGCGGGAAGGCGTGCGGCGGGCGCGCGCGAAATTGGTGCGAAAGGCGATGGCGTAGCTTTGCCGCAGCGCCAGATCGATCATGCCCTGAAGCTTCGCCTCCCAATTGTCGGGCAGCCATTCGACGACCGAATCGGCCTGCTTGCCCGCCTGGGACGCGAGCTTCATCAGCACGCTGTCGGCATCTTCATGAAAGCGGGCGATCGCCAGCAATTCGACGAGGTCATCCTCGCCAAAGGCTGCGCACGCGTTTCCGGGATCGACCGACTCCATCTTCCCCCCGGCGCGCAGGCTATTGGTTAACGCGGCGAAGGCAAGGGGGCGGTCAGCGATGCAATGTTACCTGCATCGCGAAACGGTGTGCCTCCCCGGTGCCGATCGTCACGATTCCGGGCTTGTCCCACACGTCGCCGGCAAAGCCGACCGGGTCCGAATGCCCGTGCCAGGGTTCGATGCACATGAAGCGCGCGCCCGGCTTCGTCCACACCGCCAGCATCGGCATGTCGGCGAAGCGCAGCTCGATCTGCGGCCCATCGGCCGTGCCATAGCTGACCGTGCGGCTTTCCGGCGCGAGCCAGATCAGCGCATCGCGATCGAACAGCGCATCGCACAGGTGGAGCGTATCGCCGTCCACCGGGCTGGGCCGCAACGTCGGCGCGATCAACCCGTCGTCCAGCATCGCGATCGGCGCGGGTTCGGGGTGCGCGAACCGGATCCGGTGCGCGTCGCGCGCGCCGCCATAGGGAAGCGGCCAGGCGAAGGCCGGGTGAAAGCCGAAGCTGGCCGGCATCGCCTCCTTCCCGCGATTGACGACCTCGGCCTCGACCGACAGGGTCGCGGCGGACAGCGCGTAACGGACCCGCAGTTCGAAAACGAAAGGCCAGGACGCCAGCGTCTCCGGATCGTCACGCAGCACGAAAATCGCCGCGTCCGCCGTGTGCGCCTCCACCTCGAACCGGCGCCGTCGGGCAAAGCCGTGCTGCCGCATCGGATAGGTGCGGCCATCGACCCGCAGCACATCGCCCGCGAGCCGCCCGACGATCGGGAACAGCAGCGGCGCATGGCCGGTCCAAAAGGCCGGATCCGCATCGGTCATCAGCTGCCGGCCCTGCGCATCGCACAGGCTGACCAGTTCCGCGCCCAGCGGATCGATCCGCGCGGTCAGCGCCTCGTTCGCGATCTCCACCATCAATCGCGCTCCGGCGCGCCCAGCGGGAAGAGCGCGCGAAAGGGTCGCGCCGCGTCGATCGCCCGCGCGAAGCTGGGCCGTGCATTGAGCCGCCGGCGATAATCGCGCAGCGCAGCGCAGCGCGCGGGGATCGGGTGCGCCCAGTCGGCGTAGAACAGCGCGGGCGCCGCCGCGCAATCGGCCAGGCCGAACTCGCCCGCAGCCCATTGGCGCCCGGCCATATGGGCATCGATCCAGCCATATGCCTTGTCCAGCGTCGCCCGCGCCTCGGCAACGCCATGAGGATCCCGGCTGCCGTCGGGGCGCAGCGCATCGCCGACGATCTTTTGCATCGGGGTCATGACATAATTGTCGAAGATGCGGTCGAGCATCCGCGCTTCGCGACCGCCATTCACGAAATGCGGGGCGACATGTTCGACGATGATGCTGGCCTCGACCACGAGTTCGCCATCATCGTCGAGGATCGGGAACCGCCCGAGCGGCCACAGCGCCGCAAACTGCGCATTCACCGCCTCGTCCGGACCCAATATCCGGAAATCGAACGCCGTATCCGTCTCGTACAGCGCGATCAGCGCCTTCTGGCAATAGGAAGAGAACGGGTGGCCATAAAGGATCACCTCACCCCTCCCGATGCACGGCGAAGCCCGCGAAGCTCTGATTGACCGGCATCATCTCCATCACGTTGATGTTGAGGTGCGGCGGCAGCTGCGCGACCCACAGGATCATGGCGGCGATATCCTCCGGCGTCATCGGCCTGGCTCCACCATAGAGCGCGTCGGACGCCGCCTGGCTGCCGGTACGCACCAGCGTGAATTCGGTTTCCGCCATGCCCGGTTCGATCGAGGTCACGCGGACGCCGGTTCCGGCAAGGTCGCTGCGCAGGCTGAGGCTGAACTGCTTCACGAACGCCTTCGTTCCGCCATAGACGTTGGCGCCGGCATAGGGATAGGTCGCCGCGACCGACGACAGGTTGATGATCGCCCCACGCCGGGCGATCAGCCCGGGCAACAGCCGGTGGGTGATCGACACGAGCGCGGTGACGTTGGTTTCGATCATCACCTTCCAATTGGCGAGCGTGGCGTCCTGCGCGGGTTCGATCCCGAGCGCGAGGCCGGCATTGTTCACCAGCAGGTCGATGTCGCGAAACGCGTCGGGCAGCGCGTCGAGCGCGGCATCGCGCGCGCCCTCGTCCCGAATGTCGAAGACCGCGCCGTGAAACGCGTCGCCCAGCTCGCTACGGAGCGCGTCGAGCCGGTCGGCGCGCCGCCCGGTGCCGATCACCCGCCACCCGGCCTCAACGAACAGGCGCGCGGCCGCCTTGCCGAATCCCGCGGTCGCGCCGGTGATAAGGGCGGTGGGCATGCCATTTTCTCCTACGTCACCCCGGCCCGATGCCGGCCTTCACAGTGCCGCGAACACGCGGCCGAACCCGATCCATGTCACACACCGCCCCGGAGCGCCCGGCACCGGGCCGGGGCGACACGCCGGTCGGGCGTGACCTCGTTCACCCCCGCAGCGTCGCCCCCAGCTTACCCGCCGCCGCGACCACCTTGTCGGCGATGACCTTGATGTCCGCATCGGTGAAACTCTTTTCGCCGGGCTGAAGCGTCACTTCGATGGCAAGGCTCTTCCTGCCCTCCTCGACCCCTGCACCGGTGAACAGGTCGAACAGGCGCGCATCGGCAATCGCCGCCTTGTCCGCACCCTTGACCGCGCGGACGAGATCGCCGGCGGCCAGCTCTGCCGGAACGATGAAGGCGAAATCGCGCGTCACCGCCTGCAAGGCCGGGGGTGCAAAGGCCGGTCGCATGAAACCGGCAGTCTCCCGCTTCGCGGGAATCGCGTCCAGAAAGATCTCGATCGCCGCGACCGGACCGGCGACGTCGAACGTCCGCAGCAGCGCGGGATGGAGCATCCCGAACACCGCCAGCACATTCTTTGGCCCCAATCGCAGCGTCGCCGACTGCCCGGGATGCCACGCCGCCCCCGCCTCGCCCATGACCTGAAGGTTGGCGACCGGCGCGCCGGCGGCTTCGAGCAGCGCCAGCGCCTCCGCCTTGGCGTCATAGGCGGTGAACGCCTGGGCCTTGCCGGTGGCCCAGCCGCGCGGCCTGGCGTCCCCCGTAAGGAGGACGGTGAGCGTCGGGCGTTCACCCTCGGCAAGATAACGGCGGCCCAGTTCGAACAGGCGGATGCTGGTCGCGCCGCGCTTCAGGTTGCGTTCGGCCGCCATCAACAGGCCGGGGAGCAGCGAGGGTCGCATGACCTTCAGCTCCTCGCTGATCGGATTGGCGAGCGTCCACGCGCCGCCGCCGACCGCATCGGCCTCATCCTGGGCGATGAAGCTCCACGTCACCGCTTCGTGCAGGCCGCGCGCGGCGGCGGTGCGGCGCAGGCGACGCTCCAGCTTCTGTGCCGGCGTCGCGGTGGGCGTCGCCACGCCGGGCGAGCGGGGCAGCGGGGTCGAGGGAACCTTGTCGATCCCCTCGATCCGGATCACTTCCTCCACCAGGTCGGCCGCGCCGTCGATATCGCGCCGCCAGCTGGGCGCGGTGACGCGGAACCCGTCGTACGCGGCATCCAGATCGCAGGGGTCGCCATTGCCGTCGAGCGGCTCGACGGTGAAACCGAGCGATTCGAGGATGTCCTTCTGCCGCGCCGCCGGAATCGCCATGCCGCCCAGCGTTTCGGCGAGCATGGGGTCGTACCCGGTGGTGATGCCCACCTGCGGAATGCGCCCCGCGCGGGTAACGCCGCTCGCGCTGCCACCACACAGGTCGAGCACCATGCGCGTCGCGATGGCGAGGCCGTCGTCCAGGAATTCGGGATCGACGCCGCGTTCGAACCGCGACCGCGCATCGCTGGTCAGCATCAGCTTCTGGCCGGTGCGCGCGATATGATCGGGATCGAAATAGGCGCATTCGATCAACACCTCGGTGGTGGTGTCGCTGCACCCCGAATGTTCGCCGCCCATGATGCCGCCGATATCATGTACCGCGCCGTCATCGGCGATCACCGTCATCGTCGGGTCGAGCGCATAGCTCTTGCCATTGAGCGCCAGCACCTGTTCGCCCGCCCTGGCCCGGCGCGCGACCAGCCCGCCGTCGAGCCGTGCGCGGTCATAGACATGAAGCGGCCGGCCGAGATCGATCATCAGATAATTGGTGATATCGACCAGCGCGCTGATCGGCTTTTGCCCGATCGCCTTCAGTCGGCGCTGCATCCAGTCCGGCGACTCGCCGTTCGTGACCCCCGACACCGACTGTGCGTAAAAGGCAGGGCAGCCGGCTTCGTCCTCAATCCGCACATCGGGTCCCGCGCCATCCCCGGCGACCGGATCGATATCGAGCGGCCGGAGCGTGCCAAGGCCGGCGGCGGCCAGATCGCGGGCGATGCCGCGCACCCCCATGCAATCCTGCCGGTTGGGCGTGATCGACACGTCGATCACCGGATCGTCCAGCCCCGCATAATCGGGATAGGACATGCCGACCGGCGCATCGCCGGGCAGCTCGATAATGCCGTCATGATCGTCGCCCAGCTCCAGCTCGCGGCTGGAGCACATCATGCCGTTCGATTCGACGCCGCGGATCGCCGACACCTTCAGCACCATGCCGTTCGACGGAACGGTCGCGCCGGGCAGGCCCAGCACGCCGACAAGTCCCGCCCGCGCGTTGGGGGCGCCGCACACCACCTGCAACGGCTCGCCCGCCCCGGTATCGACCGACAGGACCTGAAGCTTGTCCGCCTGCGGATGGCGTTCGGCGGTCAGGACGCGCGCCACCGTGAACGCGGCAAGCGCCGCACCGGGATTTTCCACGCCCTCGACCTCATGGCCGATGCGGTTGAGGGTTTCGAGAATGGCGGGCAGGTCGGCATCGGTATCGAGATGCGCGCGCAGCCAGGACAGGGTGAACTTCATGCGCCCACTCCCCCCGACAGCGTGGGTACGTCGAGCGCCGAGAAGCCATAATGATTGAGCCAGCGCAGGTCGCCGTCGAAAAACGCGCGCAAATCGTCCATCCCGTATTTGAGCATGGCGAGCCGATCGACGCCGGTGCCGAAGGCAAAGCCCTGCCATTCGTCCGGATCCAGCCCGCACGCGGCGATCACCCGGCGGTGGACCATGCCGCTGCCCAGCACCTCCATCCAGCCGCCGTCTTCCGCATCGCCCGATCCGCCGATCACGCGCTTGCCGTTCGTCCAGGTGAAACCGACATCGACCTCCGCGCTGGGTTCGGTGAAGGGGAAATAGCTGGGGCGCAGGCGCAGGACGATGTCGTCGCGCTCGAAAAACGCCTTCAGAAACGTCTCCAGCGTCCATTTGAGGTGGCCGAGCGTGATGCCCTTGTCGATCACCAGCCCCTCGATCTGGTGGAACATCGGGGTATGGGTGGCGTCACTGTCGCTGCGATAGACGCGGCCGGGCGCGATGATGCGGATCGGCGGGGTCTGCGCCATCATCGTGCGAATCTGCACCGGGCTGGTATGGGTGCGCAGCACCATCGGCCGCTCATGCGCGCCCGCGAGGTAAAAGGTGTCGTGCATCGCCCGCGCCGGGTGCGTTTCGGGAATGTTGAGCGCGGTGAAATTGTGCCAGTCGTCCTCGATCTCCGGCCCGGTCGCGACCGAAAAGCCCAGATCGGCGAAGATTTCGGCCAGTTCGTCCATCACCTGTCCGATGGGATGGACGCTGCCCGGCGCGGGCGCGTCGGCAGGTAACGTCATGTCGAGCGTTTCGCGCGCCAGCTTCGCCTCGAGCATCGCCGCATCGAGCGCGACCTTGCGCGTCGCGATCGCCTCGGTCACCGCCTCGCGCAGGGCGTGGATGCGCGGCCCCTGTTCCTGCCGCTCCTCCGGCGTCATCGCGCCCAGCGTCTTGAGCAGGCCGGTGACCGCGCCCTGCTTTCCCAGCGCCTGTACGCGCACGGCGTCGAGCGCCTCGATACCCGACGCCGCCTCGATCGAGACGAGCAGATCGGCCTGTAACTGATCGAGATCGGTGGTCATGCAATTCCTCTTGTCCGCAGGAGCCTCTAGCCGGCGCTTGGGGGAAAAGAAAAGGGCGCCGGTGTTTCCACCGGCGCCCCTTTCGGAACGTCTCGCTACAGGTCGCCTCAGGCGGCCTGGGGCAGCGCCGCCTTCGCCTGCGCGATGATGGCGGTAAACGCCTCACCCTCGTGCATCGCGATGTCGGCCAGCACCTTCCGGTCCAGTTCGATGCCGGCGAGCTTCAGCCCGTGCATGAACTGCGAATAGGTCAGGCCTTCGGCGCGGACGCCGGCGTTGATGCGCTGAATCCACAGCGCGCGGAAGCTGCGCTTCTTAACCTTGCGGTCGCGATAGGCGTACTGGCCGGCCTTTTCGACGGCCTGGCGCGCGATGCGGATCGTGTTCTTGCGACGGCCATAATAGCCCTTCGCCTGATCCAGAATACGCTTGTGCTTCGCCTTGGTGGTCGTGCCACGCTTTACTCGTGCCATGTCCTAGCCTCCCTTACTTGAGGCCATAGGGCGCCCAGAGGCGCACGTGACCGGCATCCGCTTCCGACAGCACGCTGGTGCCGCGGTTGGTACGGATATATTTCGCATTGTGGCTGCTCAGGCGGTGACGCTTGCCGGCGACGCCGTGCTTCACCTTGCCCGTCGCGGTGAATTTGAAGCGCTTCTTCACACCGCTCTTGGTCTTCATCTTGGGCATTTTCGTCTCCTTTTACGCGCGACGATCTCGGACGGCCCCGGCAGCCCTTGTTAGCCGGGCAGTCCACCTGAATCGCGGAAAGGCGGGCGCATAGCGGGGAACGTCGCCAAATGCAACCGGCGGGAACCCGTTACGCCCCCGAGTCTTTTGACCCTATCATGGTCGATCGCGAATCCCCGATCGTTCCCGCGGATGCCGACCCCGTCGATCCGCCCGAACCGAAACCCGCGCCGCCCCGGGGTGACGCGGAGGATGGTCGCGAGTCCGCCGAAACCGTCGCCGAACCACGGCCGCTTCCCCGCCCGCTGCGCCTCGCCCTTCGCATCGTCGGCGGCATCCTGCTCGCGCTCTTCCTCGCCTGGGCGATCCTGTACATAACAAAGGGGCGCTTCCTCAAAGGTACGTTCGAGCGGATCGCGAGCAGCAATTCGGGCCGCGACGTCAAGGTGGCGGGCGACTTCCAGTTCTATTTCAATCCGATCAATCTCAAATATGTCTCCGAAGGCCTGACCGTTTCCAATCCCGCATGGGCGGGAACCGGCGATTTCTTTGCCGCGAAACGGATCGAGATGAACGTCTCGACGCTCAGCTTCATCTGGGGCGGGCGGCGGATCAACACGCTCGACCTGCAACAGGGCGCGATCGATCTCGCCTGGGACGAAGCGGGCAAGCGCAACAGCTGGACCTTCGGCGAAAAGGATGGCGAGCCGCTCGACATCCCGCTGATCCGCAAGGCGATCGTCGCGGGGACGCGGGTGCGCTATCGCGACCCGAAGATGGCGGTCGCGGCCACTGTCGCGATCGACACGGTGAAGGCGACCGACGAGAAGTTCGACAACGCCATCCGCTTTCGCGGCGAGGGAGTCGCGCGCAGGACACCCTTCACGCTGTGGGGCGCGCTGCTCTCGCCCAACGATACGGTCGCCGGCGGCCGTAACCAGCTCGCGCTGCGCCTCAATGCCGCACGCACCCGGGCCGATATTACCGGCACGCTTCCCGGGGCAACGCAGATCGAGGGCGCGGATCTGCATGCGGACGTGCGCGGCGAGAATCTGGCCGACATGTTCTCGATCGCCGGAATCGCCGTCCCGGACACGCGCCGCTATCACCTTCGCTCGGCGCTGACCAAGGCGGGGAATGAATGGCGCTTCACCGCGTTGCACGGCACCTTCGGCGACAGCGACCTGGCCGGGCGGCTGACCGTGCGAATGGGGAAGCCGCGCCTGTTCCTCGACGCCGATCTTCAGACCCGCTCGCTCGACATCGTCGATGTCGGCCCGTTTATCGGATACAGCCCGGCGCAATCGGCATCCGGCGATGTCGTGGTGACCGCAAAGGGACGCCCCCGCATCCTGCCGGACGCACCATTGCGAACCGATGCACTCGCCAATTTCGACGCGCAGCTGAAGTGGAAGGTGGCGCGCGTTCGCGCCGAGAAACTGCCGCTCAGCGATGTCACCCTCGGCCTTTCGCTGGACGACCGGCTGCTCAAGCTCGCGCCGCTCAGCTTCGCCATGGCGCGCGGAACGGTGACGTCGAACGTGACGATCAATGCGCGCGATCCGGCGGTGGTGACCGATTACGACATCCGCCTGTCACCGACGCCGATGGGGACGCTGCTCGCCGGTTTCGGGGTCGAGCAATCGGGAACGAGCGGCACCGTCAAGGCGCGGGTCAACATGCGCGGCACCGGCAATTCGGTGCGCAAGTCGCTCGCCAGCGCGAGCGGGCGGATCGCGATCGTCATCCCGCGCGGGACGATGTGGACCCGCAACGTCCAGCTCTCCGAACTCGATATCGGCCTGTTCATCCAGAAGATGTTCGAGAAGAAGCTGGAAAAGCCGGTGGAGATCAATTGCGGACTGATCGCCTTCACCGTGCGGGACGGGATCGCGGCGGCGGACCCCATCCTGATCGATACGACAAAGAATGTGATGCTGGGCCGTGGCGGGTTCAGCTTCCGCAACGAATCGCTGGACCTGGCCTTTCGCGCCGACGGCAAGAAATTCTCGCTCTTCTCCGGCCAGTCGCCGGTCGGGATCGGCGGTTATTTCGCCAGGCCCGCGATCGATGTCATCAGCCCCGAACTGCTTGGCCGCGCGGGCGCCGGAGTGGGCCTGGCCGCGGCCGTCAATCCACTGGCCGCCGTGCTGGCCTTCGTCGATGTCGGCGACGCGAAAAGCACCGATTGCGGGCCGGTGCTGGCCGGCGCCCATGCCCGCGCCCAGCGCGACACGAAGGGCCGCCCCCGCGACGATGTCGGCAGGGGGACGACCGCCAAGTCCGAGGATGGGAAGCGATCGAGGGAAGAGCGCAAGGAACAGCGCAAGAAGTTCCTCGGCATCTTTTGATCGCGGTCAGTGGCGCGGCGCCCGCCGGCACCAGCGATCGAGCCGGATATCGAGAAGGATCGCCGCGAGCGCGCCGGCGGCATAGGCCACGAAATCCAGCGGCTCGAACCCGGTTCCCAGCACCACCCGCGCCACGGCGTTGCCCCGCAGCCCGAGCAGGTCGAGGATCCCGACGAGTTGCCCGAATTCGACAAGCGCCGCGATCGCAAAGGCGGCGACCGCCGCCGCATATGGCCCGGTCCGGCTGATCGCCCGCACCCCGCAATAGACGAGCATCACCGCGAGCGTGTCGCCAAGATAGGGGCGGACGAAGCGATCGCGGACGAACAGGGCGATCACCACCTCGACCGCGAACAGAATCACCGTCGCGGCAAGATAGCCGCGATGCAGACGCCGCGCGATCAATGGCCGCGACAGGCGAGAAGGTCGATGATCTCCTCGACCCGCGCCGGATCGCCCGCCGCGACGACCTCACCCGAACTGCCGGCGTGGAGCGGATCGCCGTTCCAGTCGCACATGACGCCCCCGGCGCCCTCGACCACCGGCACCAGCGCCGCAAAGTCGTGCAGCTTCAGCCCTGCCTCGATCACCAGATCGAGATGGCCCGACGCGACCAGCCCGTAATTGTAGCAGTCCCCGCCCAGCACGGTGCTCATCACCTTTGCATCGACATGTTCGAACGCGTGCAGCTGGTCGTCGCCGAACAAGGCGGGCGACGTGGTGGCGAGCAATGCGGTCGACAGGTCGCGGCAGCTGCGGGCGCGCGCGGGCCGGTCGTTGAACAGCGTCGCCCGCCCGGTCACGCCCAGCCAGCGCTCGCCGATGATCGGCTGATCGATGATGCCCAGCACCGGCCACCCGCCCTCCAGCAGCGCGATCAGCGTGCCAAAGATCGGACGTCCCGCGATGAAGCTGCGCGTGCCGTCGATCGGATCGAGCACCCAGGTCCGCCCGCTGCTCCCCTCGCGCGCGGCACCTTCCTCGCCGATGATCGAATCCATCGGCCGTTCGGCGACGATCAGGCGGCGCATCGCCGCCTCCGCCTCCGTGTCGGCCAGGGTCACCGGCGAGGCATCGGCCTTCACCTCCAGCCCGTGCTCGGCGCGGAAATAGGGGCGGATCGCCACGCCCGCCGCATCGGCAAGGCGCAGGGCAAGGTCGATATCGGCCTGGGTGACGGGCATATCCCCGACTAGCCGCGCCCGCGCGCGATTAGAAGGGGAACCAGCGGCTCTTTTCGCTGAACTTCATATATCCGACATTCACGCCGGCGCGCCAGCCGACGCCCAGCCGGACCGGAATCAGCACCACGTCGCCACGACGCAGATAGGTCGCCGAAAGGCCCCCGACGAAATAGACGCGCCCCTCGCCGGCCGGGAAGCGTTTGAAGAGTTCCTGGCTGTCATAAAGGTTGTAGACGAGCACGAAGACCTTGTTCGCGTCACCGCCGACATCGAAGCCGACCGAGGGGCCGGTCCAATAGACCTTTCGCTCGCCCTCCACCGCATGGACCATGATGCCCGATCCATAGCGCAGGCCCACGACGATGGCGCCCGACCCTTCGCTGCCGGCGATATAGGCATTGGGTTCGCCCTGATCCTTCAGGATATCCTCGATCAGCGAGGCGAGGCCGCTCGCGCCCTTGCCGAACACGCCTTCGGCGGCGCTCACCAGGCGAACCTTGTCGAACGTCGTCGGAACTTCCGGTTTTTCCAGACCACCGGCGGTTACCGGAGCCGTTGCGGGGCCAGGCATGGGTGCGGGCGGGGTCTGTGGTGCGGACGGCGCTTCATAGGGCGCGCCCGCATCGACCGGCTGGCCCGCAGGCGGCGGATAGGACTGGCCAGCCGGAATCGGATTTTGCGGCTGCTTCAGATCGGCGTCGATCGCGGTATCGGGATCGACCGTCCGGATCGACTGGGCGGCCGCCGGCCCTGCCGCCATCGGCGGCACCGCCAGCGCCATCACCAGCCACGTCAACGCGCGTCGCATAGAAACTCCCTCCCGCATCGTGCGGCCTATCGTGCGTCATGCCGGGCCGGCAATGAACCGGCGATGACCCGAGTCGATTTCGCGCCCAACCGCGCGCAAACATGCCATTGATCGCCCCCCAAACCCTCGCTATAGCCCGCGCCTTGCCGCTGGCGTCCGGAGACGTGGGTGAGTGGCTGAAACCAACGCTTTGCTAAAGCGTCGTACGGGGAACCGTACCGAGGGTTCGAATCCCTCCGTCTCCGCCATTATCCATTGATTATATTGGATATTTTAGCCGCAGCGCCCGCAATTCCCATAAAGGCTCCCCGAAAGTGGATTTGCTAGCCAGAGTTAGGACTGCCATCGAGCATTTCGATCTAGCTCTTTAGAAGCTGCCTTAAGGCATGGCAGAGATACAGGCCGGGGCAGCGAGGGTGGGGTATGGGGGTAATCCATGCAACACATATGTCTTGCTCCCTCTCACAAATGCGGCGCGAAATGTTCACATGCGACAGCTCCGCCCTTCCTACCACACCTTTCAAACAGATGTGGCGGATGGCTTCCTCGTATGCTGGACACCAGTGGTAAGATCGGCGCATCTGAAGCAAATCTTTTAACAACGTAGGGGAATCGCGGATGATCGAGCTGTCGAACAGCGATTTAGCTGCTGTCTGGCAAGCTATTTATCAGCGGACAGACTACCGATGGCCAATTGGACAATCTTCCGCCGCCAAATTGGCTATGCTCACAAGTGTGGTAAACGCTGGGTCATCCCGCGATGAGCTATCAGCGGCCCTGAGTCCTATGCTCGTTTCCGATGACGCAAATAGGGCCGCCCAATGGATAATTCGAGACTGGGGAGGTATACGTCGGACCAGCGATACGAGCATTGAACAAATGGTGATTGGGTTCCGGGATTACTCTATCGAAGCCGTTAACGATTTTATCTCTGAACACGGGTGCAACCGCATATCATCATGGAGCAAGTTACTGGCGTTTCAGAACACTGAAAGGTGGGCGATCTATGATAGTCGAACGGCTGTCGCGCTGAATGTGGCACTAATGTCGGCTGGTCGTGATCCTTGTTTTGAGATGCCGCTTTCGCGAAACAAAACGATCAAACCGAAGCACGCTGCGATTAGGGCCGAACAAAATCACAGATCACTGGTTGGTTATCTCGACTATCTTTCCGTCTTGAACGCCTTGAAGGTCTATCGGAATCTTCAAAATATAGGGCAGGTCGAAATGATCCTTTTCGCCAATGCCGAAGCCATCGTCAACGCTTCATCACGGTAACTCCTCTGGTGGCCAGAGCTTAGCCTCGGCCCGGTCGGGGTGACTACACGCAACGCCGCTGGCTAACTGGCTTTCGCGCGATTCTTTGCATACAGGGTTTCCTATTGGGACAGGATGCATAGCAAGATATTGAATTACAGTCAGAACATCGGCTTTTAAGGGTGTCCGCCCTCCAACACCGCGATCATTCCACGCACCTTCTCCAACAGCTCTCAGCGCACCTCCGCGTCAGTGATCCCCGGAATAGCTGCCCCCGCTTCATCCAGCGCGCGGTGGGCCTCCCGTTCCAGCCTCCGCTCCGGGCTAGCTTCACGCGCGCCGCCCCTGCGGCTGCCCCCGGTCGGATGGCGCTCGGCTAACGCCCTTGCCACGGAAGGAAAATCCTGCTGGGTCCAACGGGCCAGCGTGCTTTTAGGAATGCCCAGTTCCTCCCCCATCTCTCGATAAGACTTGTGCTGGCCGCGTCTGCGCCCCCAGTGCTTCCGGGCTTTGATATACGCGCGAAACATCTCCCGCTGCTCGGCACTAGAGAGGGGGAGGCCGTGTTTTCGGTTGGCCTCGTAGCCCCATAGCGCCGCCTCATCCATGCTTCCTGTGCTGCGCACCAGCGCGCCGGTCTCCTCCACCCCCAGCGCCTTCATCGCATCCAGCCGGTGCCAGCCATCGACAAGAATCAGCGCGCCGTTGATCCGGGAAAGTAGGATAGGGGGAAGGCCTCCCCCGCCTCCATCGCCTGAATGTAACGGCGGCGGGTTGGGGAATTGATGCCCTTGCTCCGAGGTTGCAATTCGGGGAGGGTCACGATGCTGGCGACCGCGACAATTTCCTCCCGCTCGCTGCTGTCAGCTTGGGGCATGGAGAGAGGGATGCGCGATGGATGCACGCCGGAAGCCCCCGGTCATGCCTTCGGCCCGATAACCCGCACAGCCGGGTTGAGCCTATATTCCTTGAGTTGCCTCCCGTTTCGGGTCTTTCGTCCGTTCCGCGACTGAATCAAGTTCCGCCCGTGAGTATCCTTTGTGTTGGTCATGCGCGCCCACCTCCGTGTAGGTGGCAATATATTTTGCCAAAAAATGACGGTCACAAAGCCGAATCCGAAAGTGCGATAAGTAATATCATGAATTAGTTCGCTTGCGGGTACCCCTCTCGGGAACGGGCATGGACTGATCTTTGCCGGGCGGGTTTGGAAGTGGAAGCGTTTTCGCTGACTTGCGCGCTAGATGTAGTAAACCACTAGTGCTTGGCAACACTGGAGGCAGCGCCATCTTCGCGCCAAACCGAAAAGCCGCCGTGAGGTCGCCGAAGGTCTGCCGCCGCCAGTCGCTGATGTTCGGCTCGCGCACGCCCGTCACCTGCTCGAGAAATCGCAGCACCGATGTGTGATCGAACGGCTGGCTGCACACGTAGCCGCCCGCGGTCCATGGCGAGATGATGATGCACGGTACACGAAAGCCCGCGCCGACCGGTACGCCATTCACGAATTCACCCGGCGTACCCGCGGACGGTGAAGGCGGCAGGACGTGATCGAACAGTCCGTCGTTCTCATCGTAGTTCAGGATGAAAGCGGTCTTGGCCCAGACATCGGGATTGGCGGCGAGCGCGTCGAGCTTGCTCGCGATGAACTCCGCGCCGGCGGCCGGCATCGAATTGGCCGGATGCTCCGACCCTTCGTCGCTGGGATGTAGCCAGGTGACGGTCGCCAGCCGATCGTGGAGCGCGTCATATTCGAATTCGCCATCGGTGGCGGCCGGCATGCCCTTGACCCGGAACGGCGATCCGGGCGGCGCGTCCATGAAGTTGCGGAACAAGCGCAGCACATTGAAACCGGTACCCTTGTCGGCGTTTTGATACACCTTCCAACTGACGCCCGCCGCCTCCAGCCGCTCGGCATAGGTGGTCCAGGTCAGCCCTTCCTTCGGGGTTCCCTGAGACGTCTGCGGGGGGCCGTACTTTCCGTCGGCGTCGATCGTGCCGGTCAGCCAGTAGAAGCGGTTGGGCCGGGTCGAACCCATCACCGAGGAATGATAACCGTCGCAGATCGTGAAAGCGTCGGCGAGCGCATAGTGGAACGGGATGTCCTCGCGCTTGAAATAGCCCATCGTGAACGGCCCCTCGACGCCGTCGGCGGCACGGTGCGCGGGCAGCCAATTGTCCATCCGCCCGCCATTCCAGGCGGCGTGCTGCACCGCCCAGCTATGGTCGGTCGACGGCAGCGCCTGTGCGCTGGTCGAGAAGGTGTCGAGGTGGAACGGGAGCGTAAAGCCTAGCGGATTGGCCGGATCGGGCTGGTGGAACACGTCGCGTCCGCTAGCGAGCTTCATCGCGTGTTTGTCGCCAAACCCGCGCACCCCCGACAGCATGCCGAAATAATGGTCGAACGAGCGGTTCTCGAGCATCAGCATGACGACATGCTTGATGTCCTTCAGTGACCCGGTCCGCCGCGGACCCTGCGCCATCAGCTTCTGCACATTCGGTGGCATCAGCCCGGTCGCCGCGGAAAACGCGGCCGCGCCTGCCGCCCCGCTGAGCAGGCGGCGGCGGGTGAACAGCGGGGCATCAGTCATGATCGGATCCTTCAGGCGCGGTGGAGCGCGGCGCGATCGGGCGTCACCGCAAAGCTGGCCAACGTCGAAAGCTTGCCATCGCGGCGGGCGATCGTGTCGAGCCCCTTTACATCGGTCCGCCAACGCTTTGCGGTAATGTCGAACAGCTGGTAGCCACGCTGGTCCGCATAGAGCGCGACATGCGGGTTGTTGCGCTTGATCGTGTCGAGCTCGGCGATCGGGCCGCCATCGCCATTGGTCGAGATCGAGGTGCCGAGGAACTCGACCGCCGCCATCTCCCCGTCGAGCGCGTCCTCGTGGACTGGCACGGTACCCGCGAAATGCTTGTGATAATCGCCCGAGGCGATGATCACGTTGGACAGCCGGTGGTCGCGGATCGTGTCGATCAGCCGGGCGCGCGCGGGGCGGTAACCATCCCATGTGTCGGTTGCGAGGTTGGGCGCGGTTTCGTCTGCCTTGCGCCGGTCGAACGGCATGATCAGGATCTGCTGCGCGATCAGGTTCCAGCGCGCGCTGTTGCCCAGGCCGTCGCTCAGCCATTTCTCCTGCGTCGTGCCGAGGACTTGCGGCCCGTTATGCTCGGCGGGCGTGCAGGGCTTGCGCTTGCCGTCGTCGCAGACCTGGTCGCTGCGATAGGTGCGCGTATCGAGCAGGTGGACACGAAGTAGCCCACCGTAATCGAGCCGGCGGTATGCGAGCATGTCCTGGAAACGCGGGAACTGCGCGGCGCGCACGGGCATGTGCTCGTACCACGCTTGCATTGCGGCGAAGCGGCGCAGTGCGAACACTTCCGGCGGGGTGTTCTGTTCGTCTGTCAACCCGACCCAATTGTTGTCGACCTCATGGTCGTCGAAGGTCGACAGGAATGCGCAGGCGCGGTGCGCAGCCTGTAAATCGGGGTCGGATTTGTATTGCGCGTAGCGGCGCCGATAGTCGTCGAGCGAATAGAGTTCGTCGCCGATATGCTCGCGCACGCAATTGGGTTTGCCGTCGATCTTGGGACAGACGCGCTGCGCCCAGTGCTCGTAGATGTAATCGCCGTAATGGAAGACCGCGTCGAGGTCGGGTTCCTGCGCGAGGTAGCGATAGGCGGTATAATAGCCGCCCTCCCAATGCTGACAGCCCGCCAGCCCGATCCGCAGCCGATCGACCGGCGATCCTGCTGCGGGTGCGGTGCGCACCGTCCCGACCGGGCTCGTCGCGCCGCCGACACGGAAACGATACCAATATGCGCGTCCCGGTTTCAGCCCGGCGACCTCGACATGCACACTGTGTCCGAGCTCTGGCCGCGCGAACGCCTCGCCCTTTTGCGCGACCCGGGCAAAGCGTTCGTCCTCGGCAACCTCCCAAGCCACTGCCACCGCCTGCATCGGCATGCCGCCGCCGCGCTGGAGTGGCTTGGGCGCGAGGCGGGTCCAAAGCACGAAGCCGTCGGGCCAGGGATCACCCGACGCAATCCCCAGCGTGAACGGATCGCCCTCGATCGTCGCCGCGAACAGCGCCTGTCGCGACAGGCCAGCCAGCAGGACCAGCCCACCGGCGGTGTGGATCAGCGTGCGGCGATCGAAGTGCATCGGTCTACAACTTGTACACGAGGTTGAACGAGAAGCTGCGCGGGCGGGTCAACTCGTAGCGGCGCTGCGCGAAGGGATTGAGATACCCCTGCCGCACCGGCTCCTGCAGGATGTCGTTCGCCTCCAGTTTCACGATCAGGCGATCGGTGAGCGAGAAGCGGATCGCCGCGTCGAGCTGTCCGCGCCCTTCCAGCCAATAGGTCGTCAGCGCGCTGCTGCCGAGCGAGATCGGACTCTTGCTCTTGTAGTTGTACGCGACCCGGATTTCGCCGTTGCCCGGGAGGCGGTAGAACATCGTCGCATTGACAAGCCAGTTCGGCTGATACTGCAGTGCCTTGAGCGGCACCACGGTGGTACCCGAAATGTACTGCGTCTTGGCCCACAGCCGGGTGACGTTGACCGCCGCGCCCAATTTGTCGTGCAGGAAGCCGGGCAGGCCCGGGATCCGGTCACTCACGATCTGGAACTCGAAGCCCTTCAGCTTCGACGCGGACACGTTCTGCGGTGACGACACCGTGTACTGGACCCCGTTGATCGTCTCCAGCGTTGAGGTGACGTAGATGTCGTCCTTGATGTTCTTGTAGAATCCGCCGAGCGAGATCAGCCCGCCCGCACCGAAATAATATTCGGCGGCCACGTCGAAGTTGTCGGACACGCGCGGTTTCAGATTGGGATTGCCGCGCGCGAGGGTCAGCGTCTGGTCGTTGCGCGCCTCCGCGCGGGCGATGTCGCCGAACGCGGGCCGGCCGAGCGTGCGGCTGTAGCCGCCCTTCAACCGGAAGGCGTCGGTGAACTGGTTGGTAACCAGCAACGACGGCAGCCAGTGGCGGTAGCCGCCGTCCTTGCGCGAAAAGGTGCCGTTGTAGGTACCCGCAATCGATACCGGCGAGTCCGCCTTGAAATCCAGGTCGTCGTAGCGGAACCCGCCGATCACCTTCAGCCCCTCATGCGCGTACATGAGCGAAACGTAGGCAGCGAGGTTGCGCTCCTGATACCCATAATCGTCCGAGAAATTGGTGTTGTTGGTTGCCGCCGTGTTGATGGTCAGCGACGGTTTCACGTTCGCCTGGAAGTTCGCCATGTCGATCCACAGAACCGGGTAGTTGTACATGTACGAACTAATGTCGGGTATGAAGCCGAGCGAGCCGAGCACCGCGTTGTTTGTATTGTAGGTGATCTTGGCGGAATCGCGGATCGCCTTCACCTCGCGCCAGTCGCCGCCGATGGCGAAGCCGAAGCCCTCGCTATTGGCACCGTAATTGCGCTTGTAATCGAGCCGCGCCTCCTTCGAGGTCATCTTCGCGTTCACGATCAGGTCCGACACCGCGCTCATGCGGAAATTGCCGGGAACGATCAGGTCGGCGTTGTTGTCGATCGTGATCCGATCCGACAATTCGGTCATGTCGTAGGTGATGAACGAGTTCGGCGGGCTGTACGCGTAGGTCGCGTTCAGATCGAGATCGTAGAATTTGTTGCGCAGGTAACCGGCCCGAAACTGGAGCGAGGAATCCCCGCCGAAGTCCTTGACCATCTTGAACAGCAAGGCGCGGGTTTCGTTTTCGAACCGGTCATAGTCGTCGGACGCACGCACGCGACCAATCTTGAGCCGCGCGACCTCGTCGCTGAGCCGGACGAGATTGGTGTAATTCTCGACCAGGAACTGGTTGAAGGTCTGGTCCTCGACCTGCTTGTAATAATAGCCGAGTAGCGAGAACTGCAGATCGGGTGTCGGCGCATATTCGAACTGCGCCGAGCCGCCATAGGTCCGGGTGAAGTGGGTATAGTCCATTGGCCGGATCAGGCTGGGCAGCGGCTGCTTGTTGTCCCAGTCGGACAGGTCGGCCTTCGCGACCCCGCCGGCGGCGTTGTAGAACACACGACCGTTGGCGTTGCGCTTGGTGTAGTCATAGTCGCGCTGGCGAAAAACGCCGCTGAGCACGACGCCGAACTGGTTGTCCGAGCCGAAGCGGTGGCCCCAGACGCTCTTCACGTCGACGCCCAGCGGCCGATCCTTGTAATGACCGAGACTGTTGGTGCCGGGTACGTACTTGCCCTTGCCGGTCTGCAGGATGACGCCACCGTCGATGTAGAACAGGGGCCGGTCGTTCAGCGCGCTGCGCGGCACGATATTGGTCACGCCGCCGATCGCGCCGGCGTCGAGGTCCGACGTGAAGGTCTTGTACACTTCGGTCGTGCGGGAAATCTGCGTCGGGATCAGGTTCAGGTCGACGCGGCGGAGCCCATCGCCGTCGTTGGCGCTGGAGAACATCGCCATGCCGTCGAACGAGGTGTAGTTGAGGTCGGGGGAGATGCCGCGCACCGATACATAGGCCGCTTCCTGCTCGCCATAAAGCGTCTGCATCGAGCTGACCCCCGGCACGCGGATCAGCGCCTGGGCCAGCGTCTTGTCGGCCAGGTCGCCGGTGTCGTCTTGGGTCAGCGTATCGACCACCCCGAGTGCCTTCTTGCGATTCTGCACCGCTTCCTGGCTGCGCAGCGCGCTGCCGATCACGACGATTTCCTCGCCAACGGCAGCGTCGGACTCCTGCGCCAGGGATGCCGGATCGGCGGTTTGCGAAGCGGCGGCGGCCGACGATGTCTCGGCGGTCGCGGTCTGCGCCTTTGCTGAGGTTGCGAGCACCGCGCCGACGAGTGCGATCGCGGTTCCAAATTGATAGCGGGCTTTCATCTGTCCCTCCCTTGTTCAGCGGCGCTGTATACGCGCTATGTTACTGTTTTATAACGTATTTATTGCTTTGAACGGCTTGGAAAAACCTGGCCGGTCAGACATCGAAATTGTGCGGCAGGATGACGAGATCGCGGATGATCACGCCCTTGCGGCGGGTCAGCATGAAGACGATCGCCTCGGCGACATCGCGCGGCTCCATCAGAGCGCCGGCGGCGATCTCGTCGGCCAGCCGCTGTGGGTCCCAGTCCTTGAGCAGCGGGGTATGCACCGGACCCGGCAGCACGGCTGCGACCCGCACCCCGGACGAAGCGACCTGACGCCGCACGGTATGGACAAACGCCTGCACCGCATGCTTGGACGCGGTGTAGACTGGCTCCGCGACGATCGGGATCGCGCCCGCGATCGAGCTGGTGACGATGACGTCGCCGCTGCCCTGCGCCATCATCGCGGGCAGCACCGCGCGCACCGAGCGGAAGGTCGCGTTTACGTTCAGGTTGAGCATGAAGTCCCAGCGATCGGCGTCGCCTTCCCACACCTTGCCGCCGACATAGCCACCGGCATTGGCGTGCAGGATATCGATCCGGCCGTGGGCCGCGACGATGTCGGCGACGGCGCGCTCGACCGCGGCATAATCGAACAGATCAACCGCCACCGCGGTCGCGCTTTCACCCAGCGACGCGATCGCCGCGTCGAGCGCTTGCTGGTCACGATCCAGCAGGTACACGTACACGCCAGCGGCGACGAGCGCCCGCGCGGTCTCGAGCCCGATGCCCGAGGCACCTCCCGTGATCGCAGCGATCTTTCCGTCGATCGGGTTGTCCTGCATCTCTCTCTCCTGCGCCGCGGTCACCAGCGCAGCTCCGTCATCTGAAATTCGGGGGGGGCGCCCGCCCGGTCAAACAAGGCGGGCAATTCCTGTGGGCTGGCGTCCGCCAGGATGCCGCCGGTGATCAGGCAGCTGTCGAGCCCTGCGCCGCGCGCACCGGCAATGTCGTGCTCGATGCTGTCGCCGATGCAGAGGATGCGACTTGCCGAGATATCGCCGACCGCCGCGCGCGCAGCTGCATAGATCACCGGGAAGGGTTTCCCGATCCACGTCACTTCGCCGCCGAGGACTTCGTACAGCGTCGCGATCTGGCCCGCCCCGAACCGCAGCCCGCCAGGGGTCAGCATGTGGGTGTCGGGGTTGGTGCAATAGGCAGGCACATCGCGCGCCGCGGCGGGACCGAGCAGCGCACGGTAATCGTCGAGCGAGCGGGTGTCCCCCTCGCTGCCGGCGATCAGCACGAAATCGCAGTCCCGACCGTTTGTCGTCACCGTGATCGGTAGGCCCTCGACTGCCGAGCGGTCACCGTCGCGCGCGATCAGCAGGCAGCGCTGCGCGACGCCCGTGGCCTCGAGCATCGTCCAGCCGACTTCGCCCGACGACAACAGCAGTGTGTAGCTGTCCGGCGTAAAGCCGAGCCGGCCCAGCCGGGCGACGTTTGGGGCCGAGCGCTTGCCCGAATTGGACAGCAGCACCACCTGCTTGTCTGCGTCCCGCAAGGCGCGGAGCGCCGCTGCCGCGTGCGGATACGGCGTCGTGCCGTCGTGCAGCACACCAAACTGGTCGATGAAGAACGCATCGTAGCGGTCGGCGACTTCACCGAGTCCCGCGAGCAGGCTGGGTTGAGTTTCGGTCATCATGCCGCCGTCCTGCCCTGCAGGCTCTGCAGCGCCAGGTGCGCGACGCCCGCCGCCGCTTCGCTCGACCGCGCGGTAAGGAAGGGCGCACCCAGCGCACGCTGACGCATCGCGGTCCATTGCGCGTTGCCGGCACCACCGCCGACGCTGCGCAGCGAACGGAGTGCCGGGGCTCCCAGCTTCGCCAGCCTGGCGTATCCCTCGGCCTCGATCGCCGCGATCCCGGCGAGGAGTTCGTGCAGGAATTCGGCTTCGTCGGCGGGACGCGGCGACAGGCGGGGTGCCATCGCCGGGTCGGCATGCGGGAAGCGTTCGCCGTTCGCGAGCAGCGGGTAATAGTCCAGCAGCGGCTCGCGCGCCGGATCGATGTCCTCCGACAGCGCGGCCAGTCGATCCGCATCGAAATACGCCGCTAGGACCTTGCCGCCGGTATTGGACGCGCCGCCCACCAGCCAGCCGCCGGCGATCCGGTGGCTGTAGATGCCGTGCTCGGCGGAAAAGATGGGCCGGTCGGACAGGATCTTGAGCGTCAGCGACGAGCCGAGCGCGGTGACCCCGTCGCCGATCCGGCTTGCGCCTGTCGCCAGAAAGGATGCGCAGCCGTCGGTCGTTCCGGCGACGATCTGGACTGTCGGGCGCAACCCGAACTGCTCCGCGACTTCGCGACGGAGCGGGGCGACAGGGGTCCCCGCCGGCACGACCCGCGGCAGCAGCGCGCAGCGGACGCCGGTCGATCCGATCCAGTCCCCCCAGCGGCGGGCGACCGGGTCGTAGCCGGTCTTAAGCGCATTATTCTCGTCGCTGACATCCCAGCACCCCGTCAGCCGCGCCGCGATCCAGTCGGCCTGGTGCAGCAGGTGCACGACGCCGGGTACGTCCTGCAACACCAGCGCCTTCGCCAATCCGGAGGTCGCGCCGTGCGCGGCGGTGTCGGTCGGTGCGGCATGCGCGACCCGATCCAGCGCCTGCGTGTCGGCGACCGCGTCGTCGTACATCATCGCCGGCGCGAGCGGGTTCCCGCGGCCGCACGTTGCCAGCAGGGTACCCGACGTGCCGTCGACCGCGATCGCCCGGATCGCATCGCGCTCCGCCGCAGCAAGCACTTCCGCCAAAGTCTCGTCCGCCAGCGCGGCCCAGGCCGACGGATCGCGGGCTTCGCCGTTTGCGAAACGGCGTTCGGCCGTGGCGACGGTTTCGCCGGAGGGATCGAGCGTCACGCACCGCACGCCCGACGTTCCGACATCCAGCCCAACGACGATGGGCCGGCTCATGCCGCCGACCTTTCGCTCTGACCGAGCGCGGGCAGCTGCGCAGTCCAAGCGCGCCGGTACGCATCGAGACCAACATAGGTGCTCGCCTGCACGGCGACCGGCGACGGCAGGGTCATCGCCTGGCCATGAGCGGCGAACGCGAGCGCCGCGGCACCGGCCGCCGTTCCTTCGCTGATTGCCCCCTCGGCGACGGATTGTGCAGGGCGCAGCTGTGCGAGCAATTCGGCGAGGACGCCGCCCGCGGTCAGTCCACCGTCGATGATGATCGGGTTGTTCGACCGGATCGTGTCGAGGCAGAAATCGGTTGTCAGCGCGACGTAAAGCAACGCCAGTGCAGCGCGTTCGGCCGGGTCCCTCAGCTCCGGCACGATGCGTCCCGGTTGGCCACCGAACGGCCCCGCCGCCGCGAAGGCGGGTAACGCAAAGCACCCGGCTTCGATCACTCGCTGGATTGCCTGGCGCGCAACCACGCCCTCGAAGTCGGCCGCGATCGCGTCGAACTCGCGACCGCCCATGAAGCCGATCGTCGGAACTGCGCGACCATCGACATCGACGTTGCAATACATGTCAAAGGCTTCGTCGAGCGCGTCGAGCGGGCAGTCCGGGTTGAACACGATCACCCAGGTACCGGTCGAAATCAGCGTGAACGCCCGCTGTCCCAGCGAGCGATAGGCGTGGAGCGCGGCGTTGCTGTCGTGCACACCGTTGTGGACCGCGACCGCACGTCCGCCGATCGTCGTGCTGCCGACGATTTCGCCTGCGCGTGCGAAGGCCGGCAGCTTTCCACGCCAGCCCTTCGCGCCGATCACCGACGCATAGTCAGCCCGCGCCGGCGCCCAGATATGTGAGTGACAGCCCATGTAGCTGTACTCGGCCGCCTGTCTGCCGCCGAGCCGCCAGCTCCAATATTGCGGATAGCCGAGGATCGCGGTTGCGCGATCAAACGCCGCCGGCTCCAGATGCGCGAGCCAGACCAGGTGGCGACCATAGTTGAACCCCTGAGGCCGCGGCGGCGCGTATGTCTCCGCATAGGGCGGCAACTCTGCGGCGACGGTTGCGACCAGTTCGCCCGGCAATTCCTGCTCATAGTCGAGGATCGGCCGGACCAGGCCGCGGTCGTCGGCCAGCGCGAAGGTGCAGCCGTGAGCCGAGACCATCACGCCCTGGATTTCGCCCGGCCGCTCGGCTTCCGCGGCGTCGAGCGCCTTGCGTACCCAGGCAGCGAGCGCGACATCGTCGAGTACCGACATGCCGTCGACGACCTTCCACACTGGCCGCGTGCGCGCCGTGAAAGTCACGCTGCCGTCCGTGTCCAACACCAGCAACTTGGTATTGGTCTTGCCGAAGTCGAGGACGGCGATCGTCATGCGTCGCTCGACCTGACGGCGACGATGCGTACATCGACACCCTTGCCCTCCAGCATCGCGCGGTGCTCCTTCGCGAGCCCGTCGTCGACGATCAGCGTGTCGATCCGCGACCAAGGTAGCGACACCTGCCGCGCGCCGACCGCGAACTTGGAGCTGTCGATCAGTACGACGATCCGGTCGGCGCATTCGGCGTAGCGGCTGGCGACATCGACCAGCAGCGGGTGCGATTCGAGCAGACCGCGCTCGTCCGCCCCCTGAGCGCTTAGAAAGAACTTGGACGCAAAGAACGGGGCGCCGCTCGCGGGTCCGTGGAGGATCAGCGGCTCTCGGTGGAGCTCCCCGCCCGCGACCGTCAGCGCACAAGTGCCGACTTCACCCACCATCGCGGCGAGCGGCATCGAATTGGTGAACAAGCGGATGTTGCGCCGAGCAATCTGCTCGCCGAGCCGGAAGCAGGTCGAGCCGCCGTGGACGATGATCGCGTCGCCGTCCTGCACCATCGCCGCGGCTTCGGCGGCGATCGCGTTCTTGGCCGCGACATCGACGTCGCTGCGCTCGGCATAGGTGCGCGCGAACACGCCGTGCGCGGTCGCGCCGTCGATGGCGGAGATGCCGCCATAGACCTTGCGCGCAAGACCTTGGTCATGGAGCTTGTCGATGTCGCGGCGGACGGTCGCCACCGACACCCGCAGATGATCCGACAGGTCGCGCGCCGACGCGAAGGGCGACGCACGAAGATGCTCCAGGATCAGATCATGACGATGCGAGTCGCTCAAATTGCCCCTCCCCGACGGCAATCCGCTTCTTTTCGAAGACTGAGTTAGTGCAAAAGATGCGCGCAAGCAATCATAAAATGATCGACATCGATCAGTTATTGACGCAATAACGTCATATATGCGAGATAGTCGCTGCGGGTTGACGTGTTGTAGGCACCGTAAGACGGAGGGGATTTACGTGCAGGATTGCGACGCCCTTCGCGCTTTGCGTCGGCTGGCCGCCCGGATCGGACAGGACCGTACGCTCGTGCAGGGCGCGGGCGGCAATGTCTCTCTCAAGCTTGGCGATTTGATGTGGGTGAAGGCGTCGGGTACCTGGCTCGCCGATGCGGACGCCGCCGACATATTCGTGCCTGTCGCGTTGCCGAGTTCGGCCAAATCTGAGTTCGCCGTCAGCGGCCCCAACCCTTCCCGCCTTCGTCCGTCGATCGAGACTTCGCTGCACGCCGCGCTGCCGCAGGCGGTCGTGTTGCACATCCATAGCGTCGATGTGATCGCCTGGGCTGTACGTGCCGACGCGCGCGGAAGCTTGGCGGAACGGCTCGCGGACCTGCCCTGGGCCTATGTCCCATACCGCCAGCCGGGGCCTAAGCTGACCGCTGCGCTCCGCCACGCGATGCGGCCCGGCGTGAACGTATTCGTTCTGGCCAACCACGGGTTGGTCGTCGCCGCTGAGGGTATCGCGACCGCCGAAGCCCTCCTGCGCAGCGTTATGCATCAGCTTGCGATCGAACCTCGCGCGACGCCATCCCTAACCGCGCTGCCTAGCGCCGGACACGGTTTCCATCCGGTCGCCGACCCGGTCACCCATTCCTTGGCGACCGACCCGGCCAGTTTCAGGGTCGCAACCGCCGGCGCGCTCTATCCGGATCACGTTGTGTTCCTCGGCGCCGAACCGGTGGTCATCGAACACGATGCCGAACTCGGTGCTGCGCTGGCGCGCCACGCAGCCGCAGGCCGGCAGCCGCCCCGCTGGGTTATCGTAAACGGCGCAGGCGTGCTGGTCGCCGACGATATCGCGCGCGGTGGAGATGAGATGCTGCGCTGCCTGGCCGACGTCGCCGCGCGGATACCGGCGGGCGCGCAGCTAGCGCCATTGACCACCGAAGACATCGCCGTCCTGATGAACTGGGATGCCGAACACTATCGCCAGCGCCTGGCGATGCGGGCGTGCGCATGACCGGCGTCCTGACCCCCGAGCGCCGCCGCTGGCTGATCGTCGCGGTCGTGTTCGTTGCGCTGCTGTTCAACTATCTCGACCGGCAGATCGTCGCGATCCTGAAGCCGGTGTTGAAGTCGGAGTTTAAGATCGACGATGCCGGCTACGCGATCCTGCTGAATCTGTTTACCGTCTGCTACGCCGTCATGTATCCGGTCAGCGGCTGGCTGGTCGATCGCTTCGGCCCCCGCGTTATAATGGGCATGGGGATCGTCGGCTGGTCGCTGGCGTGCATCGGCGGCGGCCTGTCGCGGACCTTCGGCGCGCTCGGCGCTTCCCGTGCCATACTCGGGCTGGCCGAGCCGACCAATTACCCCGCGCAGCTTAAGGTCGTGACCGTCTGGTTCCCGGGCAAGCTGCGCGCGACCGCCAATAGCCTGTGCGTCGCGGGCGGCTCGCTCGGCGCGATCGTCGCCCCGCCACTCGTGACCTGGATCGCGACCGCCTACGGCTGGCGCACCGTGTTTTTTGTATCCGGCGCGATCGGGCTGCTGATCGCGGTGACCTGGTGGCTGGTGTATCGCGACCCACCCGCCGAGATCGCAGCCGAAACCGAAGCGTCCACGATCAAGCGCAACGACACCGCGTTCACCTGGCCCCAGCTGTGGCGGACGCGCAGCCTGTGGGGTATTCTCCTGATCCGCTTCGTGAGCGATCCGGTCTGGTATTTTTGTATGTTCTGGCTGCCCGGCTATCTGCAGGAGGATTCGGGGCTGACGCTCGCGCAGGTCGGCATGTTCGGCTGGATCCCGTTCCTCGCCGCGGATCTCGGCAGCATCGCCAGCGCCGCATGGTCCGACCGGATGGTCCGACGCGGCACGACCCCGTTGATCGCTCGCAAGCGGATGCTGACGATCGTCGGCTTCCTCGCGCCGCTCTGCGTACTAACCCCCTCCCTGCCGAACGCCTTCGCCACGCTCGCCATCTTCAGCCTGGTCGCGGTCGCCGCGCTTAGCTGGCTGTTCACGCTCAGCGTCGTGATCGCCGAGGCCTTTCCCGCCACCAATGCCGCCAGCGTGCTCGGCATCGCGGGGGGATGCGGCGCAGCGGGGGCGGTCATCTTCAACTATTTCGTCGGGCAGCTGATCGGCAGCGTCGGCGCGGGTCAGGTCTTCCTCGTGATGGCCTTCCTGCATCCGATCGCCATGGTCATCCTGTGGACCATGGTCCGCGAGGAGCGCGCCCCCACATCAAATTCAATCGTCGCAAGCTAAATGGGAATTCGGCTTCATGACCTTCGCCAGCACCGTCCAGGAACCGGCCCGCACTCTGCCGGTGACCGCCAATTACGACGTGCTCGTCGTCGGCGGCGGGCCGTCAGGACTGACTGCGGCGCTGGCGGCGTCCGAGGACGGCCTGCGCGTCGGCCTGATCGACAGCCGCAGCTTCCTGGGCGGCAACATGACGATCGGCCTGCCGGTGCTCGGGTTTCTGGGGCAGAAGGGCAACCAGATCATCGACGGCCTGCCGCAGAAGTTCATCGACCGCCTCCGCAGCGAGCGTGACGGCGCGAGCGAGCATCGCCCATGCCCGCTCCACATGGGCATCACCCTGGTCGAACCCGAAGCGGTGAAGACCGTGGCGATGGAGATGCTGATCGAGGCCGGCGTCGATATCCTGCTCTATACCTTCTTCGCCGGCACGATTGTCGAGAACGGTGCGATCCAGGGCGTCATCACCGAGAGCAAGAGCGGGCGGAGCGCGATCCTGGCCAAGGTCGTGATCGACTGCACCGGCGATGCGGACGTCGCCTACAACGCCGGCGTCCCGACCGAGAAGGGCAATGCCGAGGGCGGGATGCAGCCGCCGACGCTGATGTTCTGCCTGGCCGGGGTCGATACCGACAAATTGCGCATGGCGATCGCAGAGGCACCCCCGGCGGCGCGCACCTACCTGACCGACTTCATCCCGGCCGAATATTTCGGCCAGAACCACCAGTTCATCGTCGTCGGCCTGCGCGAACTGGTGATGAAGGCCCGTGAGGAACGAAATCTCGAAATCCCCAACGACCGGACGATCATCATCACCGGGCTGAAGAAGGGCGAGGTCTGGATCAATATGACCCGGGTGAAGGGTACCGACGGCACCAGCGCCCGCAGCCTGACCGAAGGCGAGATCGAGGGTCGGCGGCAGATCGACGATATCGTCACCTATCTGACCCACTATGTCGCAGGGTTCGAGCACGCCTATTTCACCAAGACCGCACCGTTCCTGGGCATCCGCGAGACCCGGCGGATCGTCGGCCAGTATATGATGACACAGGAGGATGTGCTAGGCTGCCGCCACTTCGACGACGCGATCGCGGTCGCGAGCTATCCGATCGACATCCACCGTCCCGGTGACGAGGATTGCACGCTGATCTGGTGCGGCGATTGCTACGACATCCCGTATCGTTCGCTGGTGCCGCAAGGGGTCGACAATCTCTTGGTCGCGGGCCGCAGCATCTCCGCCACGCACGAGGCGATGGGCGCGATCCGGGTGATGGCGACCTGCATGGCGATGGGCGAAGCCGCCGGACGCGCCGCCAAGATTTCGGTACGTGGCAACCGCACGCCCGCGGATATCGATATTGACGAGCTGCGCCGGCAACAGCTGGAGCACAACGTCTATTTGCGAGACCATGCCGGTAAGCGGATCCATCATTCTAAAGCGGCGTAGAACGGATGCTGAATGATGTAGCGCGGATGGCAGCTTTCGGAATTGAGCGCCCAGATCACTGACCACTGATTTTGGGGTGCTTTGCAGATGCGCCGGTCACCTGCGTTATACACCCGCCGCAAACTTCGCCCGCCGCGCCTCCCAGCGGGCGGACACAACATCGCCGCGGGTGAGCGCATGCGCGCCGATATCGACCCGCAACCGTCCGGCAAGAATGGCGTCCAGCACTTGTGGCGACAGAAACGCCAGCCGTACCGCGCGGGTCACCCGGGACGCGCTGACCCCTTCGCGCGCGGCAAGCTCGCTGACGCGCAGCTCGCCTTGGGCAAGGATCGACCACCAGCGCCGGGCGGTGAGGATGAGCTTGAGCAGCCCGGGATCGGGCGCGGTCACCCGGGCCGGTTAGCCGTCTTGATGGATCAGCCGAACGACCCTGCCGGTCCGGGTCAGCCGCACCGGGGCAGTCAGGATCAGACTATCGGGGGCGTGCTGGGCGCCCCCGGCCTCGAGCAACCGGGCGATGGTGGCGGTATCGGTATCGATATCGATCTCGACCCGCCCGGTATCCACCCTGATCTGGTGGATCAGCTCTGGGAGATGCGGACAGCGCGGTGAGGCCATGGCTCGGGCAAGCGCGGCGGCGCGATCGCCGATCGCGGCCATCAGCTCCGGCGTTGGAACGAGATGCGCCCGTACGGTCAGCGCGATGGGGTCCTCGAACAAGCGGGCGAGTTCGCCTGCGACGAGGGTTTCGATTTCACGGGCGGGCACGCGCCAGCCATCCGAGTTGATCCCATGATGCCGATCGCGGCTGACATAATAGCGATAGCGTTGCTTGCCCTTGCTGGCGTGCACCGCGATCAAGGGCTCCCCCCGGTCATCGATCAGCTTGCCGGCAAGCGGGCTGGTGCTGGTCCCCCTCCCCGCCCGGCTGCCTTGACGGTTCGCCTTAAGCTGCTGCTGGGCCTGTTCCCACAGGTCCAAAGCGATGATCGGGGGGTGCAGCCCGTCATGGGTGTCCTCGCGGTGCGCTATTCTGCCGATATAGGTCGGGTTGGAGAGGATGAAGTAGAGCTGACCCCGGGTGAACGGCCGTCCTCCAAAGGCCCGGCCATTGCCATAGTGCCGGATGGGCGCCCCGATCCGATCGCGCGCAAGGCTCTCCGCCAAGAGCCGGACATTGCCGAGGGCAAGGTAACGCGCGAAGATATCGCGGATCAGCTGTGCATGGTCCTCGACGATGGCAAGGCCGCGGCCATCGGGGCGATAGCCCAGCGGCGGGGTGCCACCCATCCACATGCCCTTGGCCTTGGAGGCGGCGATCTTGTCGCGGATCCGCTCGGCGGTGACCTCGCGCTCGAACTGCGCGAACGAGAGCAGCATGTTCAAGGTGAGCCGTCCCATGGAGGTGGCGGTGTTGAACGACCGCGTGATCGAGACGAAGCTGACGTTCGAGGTGTCGAACGCCTCGACCAGTTTGGCGAAGTCGAGCAATGAACGGGTCAGGCGATCGACCTTGTAGACGACAATGATGTCGATCCTGCCGTCCTTCACATCGGCCAGCAGCCGCTGGAGGGCGGGGCGCTCGAGCGTGCCGTCCGACAGGCCGCCATCGTCATAACTATCGGGTACCTCGACCCAGGCCGATGTTCGCCGGCGACATTCGACACCGTCGCGTCCAGGCGATGCGCGGCTTTCGACACTGGCGATGGCATATGGACGAGATGTTCGTGAAGCTTAACGGCGAGCATGTGTTTGGCGCGCCGTCGATCACGAGGGCGAGATTCTCGAGCGTTTCGTCGCCCGGACGCGCGACAAGACCGCCGTGCTGGCCTTCATGAAAAAGGCGTTCAAGCGCCACGGCTCGCCCGAGGCAATTGTCACCGACGGCCTGCGTTCATACGGCGCGGCAATGAGCGATCTGGGCAACGCGGGTAAACGGGGGGGCGGGCGTCACGCCAACAACCGCGCCGAGTGAAGCCACCCTTCCATTCCGACGACGCGAGCGCGCGATGCTCAGATTCCGGCAAATGAAATCGCTACAGAAATTCACCTCGGTCCACGCCAATATCGGCAATCACTTCAACCTCGAACGCCATCTCGTCAGCCGCGAAATCTACAAGGAACGCCGCTCCGCCGCGATCGCTGAGTGGCAAAATCTCGCTGCCTGAAGCTCCTCCTCGCGCTACCCGCAATGCACCCTGGGAAGACTGGTTCGCGTCGGACTGACAGCACCGCCATCGATAAACCTTCAAATATCCGCTTACGGTTGGCCGCCGTTCCTCCGGCGCCTTCGCATGGCTCCGCCTGATCGCGACTGGCGGGGAACCTCCTGCATGCTGGGACATTGTGTGCCGCTGGACCAACAGGAGGCCAACCCTATGAAGATGATCGTGAAAGCCGCGCTCGCCGGCGCGGGCCTTGTCGCCCTGTCCGCCTGTGGCGGAGGTGCCGATGACAAGGCGGCGGCGAATGTCGAGGCGGCGGCGGACAATGTCGCCGACAATCTGGAGGAACAGGCCGACATGGCGCCCAACGAGACGATGGAAGAGGCGCTGGACCAGCAGGCAGACAATGTGCGCGAAGCCGGCGAGGACAAGGCCGACGCGATCGATCGGCAGGACGATGCGCGGATGGAGAATTCGCGCTGAGATCAACCGGCTGAACTCATCCCGGTGGCCGGCGGTCGAGGAGGTCGTCGGTCACCTCCATCAGCAGCAGCGGTTCCCGCGCGGCCTCGGCGATGGCATCGACAAAGGCGGCCCGGGCCTCTGCATCGTCATAGACCATCTTCGCATCGAACGCGGCCTGCCACGTCGCGCGGTCGGGCCATTCGGCCACGCCGATGAACCGTCCCTGGTCATCAACGTGCAGACGCGAGCCGAGGCTGCCATAGGTCTCGCGGATCAGATCGGTCCCGCGGCGCCAGGCGGCGCGGAACTGCGCTTCCTTCCCGGCATGAACCTTCCACCAATAGGCGGCGACGAACATTGGCGCTCCCCCTTCAACCAGCCCCCTGCCCGGCAGCGGTAGCGGGTGCGGGGGCGAAGAACATGAGATAGACCAGACGCCCGTCCTCTGGCCCGGTTCCAAAACCCGGGGCGCTGTTGTGGAACATCCACGGGCTGAACAGGATCAGCCGGTTGAAGCGCATCGGCGCGGTGAACACGCGTTCCCACGCCGCCGGGCGGGTGGTGTCGCGGTTCACCACATCCTCGACCAGCGCGGTGCCGTTCGGATATCCGGCGGCCACCATCCCATCGATCGTCGCCGGCACGCGTTCGAGCCCGGTGCGGCGGTGGCGAAAGAAATCGGTGCCGCCGCGACAATCGCCCGGGCGGGAAAGATAGAGGATGCCGGACCAGGCGGCCGGATCGATATGCACCCCGCTGCGCCCCCGATCGCCCTTCAGCGTCAGCCGGCAATGGCCGTGCAGCGTACCGGGCGCGCCGGCCAGCGGGCGCCCGGCGATGCGTGAGACATAGGCGTCGAGGCCGGGAATCGGCAGCGCGCGATGCGACACCAGCCCGGGATAATTCGCGCCCGCGTCGCGTGCCTCATAGCCGAGCGCCAGCGCCTGCCGCCGCAGTTCGAGCGGATTGGCGGCGAAATCGTCGATCATGACGAAGGCGGGGGACATCGGCGCGGTCTGGCAAAGCCGGGACGGCGCGGCAAGTGGCGATTGACGCGCGCGGCACGACCGCCGAACATCGCCGGCATGCTGGTACAGCTTGCCCTTGCCACACTGATGGTCCTGCTGACGGTGACGATCCATGGGGCGGGCCTGATGGCGCTGAGCCGCGTCATGCGGCTTGAGGCGACGGACGAGCGGCGGGCGGCGCATGGGCGACCCGGCCTGCGCCTCGCGACCCGCGCCTTTGCCGCGACGATGGCGATCGTGCTGGCGCTGTTCACGCTGCACGGGATCGAGATCTGGCTCTATGCGCTGGTCTATCTGATGACCGGGGCGATGGCCGGTCTTGAACATGCGGTCTATTTCTCGACCATCACCTATGCGACGATCGGCTATGACGATCAGGGGCTGGGCGAGGCGTGGAAGCTGGTCGCCGCGATCGAGGGGGTGAACGGGGTGATCCTGCTCGGCTGGTCCACCGCATTCTTCGTGACGATGGTCGGGCGGTTGCGGCCGGCCTGACCCGCGCCCTCATCCCACGCGGCGGCGCGCGGCAAGACGCAGGCGCAGCCACCCCGCCCCCGCCCACCAGGCGAGCGCCCAGAGCGTACCGAAACTCCATCCGGCCAGCACGTCGCTGGGCCAGTGGACGCCGACATAGACGCGGCTGACCCCGATCGCGGTGACAAGGCCGATGGTGGCGGCAAGCAGGAAGATGCGCGCGGGCCGATCCGGCACCACCTGAATCCCCAGCAGCGCCACCGTCAGATAGACGATCGCGCTGTTCGCCGAATGACCGCTGGGAAAGCTGGCCGAGCCGACCTCGACCAGATGGTCGATCAGCGCGGGGCGTTCGCGGCCGAAGATCCGCTTGGCGAGGCCGACCGCGATCGACCCGGTGACCGTACCCGCAATCACGAGCGCGGCGGTGAGGAAATGGCGCCCGGCGAGCAGCAGACCGACCGCCAGCACCACGACGAGCGTCAGCACGGTGCCGCCGCCCAGTGCGGTGATGTCGATCATCGCCTGTTTCAGCCAGACCGGGCCGTCGGGGATCTCCGGATTGCCGCCCTCCCGCATCGCCAGCATCAGCGCGCTGTCGAACGCGACGAGATGCCCGCCCGCGACCGTCCGCCCGATCAGCGCCAGCAGCCCCACCGCCCCGGCAAGCGCCGCCATCGCGATCAGGACGAACGGCGGATGCGCGGGATCGGGCGCGGACCGGTCCGGGGTGACCGGGGTGTCGGCGAGCATGTGCGTGGCGGTTTCGACTGCATCCATCGCGGCATCCTTACACGATTGCGTGGCGATGAACGCGGCATCCGGTGCGCGGGTTCATCGCGGTCGCCCGGCAAGGGCGCGCCGGGCGCGGTCAGGGCGGCCGGATTTCACGGATATCTTGACCGGCCCGATCACTTTTCACGAAATGCGCTTATTGTTGAAAGTGGCCGGGGCGGTTTGGAGGTTCGTGCAATGGACAAACCCGGCTTTGCCGAGCACGCGACCGGAACGGGCGTATCCGAAGCTGATCCGGTTTCCGGGAGTACCAGCGGCGTTGCGCGCGGGATGAGGCAACATGGCCGCGAAAACGACCCCTATGGGCCGACCTGATCTGAAACCACGATCCGCAATGCAGGTTCGCTTTGCTCAATTTTCCAATCCGCATACGTTCGCTTCGTTCCCTTAACCTTCCACTCAGTTCGACCATTCGCGTTTCGGTCCAACACGACCGCGGCAGCTGCGGAGGGACTATTGAAGGAAAAAGGCGAAGCAAATCGATATAGGTTCTCTCCATTATCCTGGAGAACGCCCTGTGAAATCAGCGCCGCTCTCAAATTGGAATATGTGTTAGCCTGAAAACCGGAGTCTTTGAGCGCCAAGGAACCCTCCAAGACGATGAATTCGCCGTCTTCCTCTACGGCGTCAGCTGCGGCCCCAGCTTTATGGCGAATTTCGAATTTGATCTCGCCGAAGGTTCTCTGCTCAGGCGGCGTAGAGGTCTGAGCGGCCGCTTTGGGCTGTGGCTTTAACAAATCCAGCCCAATCACAGGCAAAATTACCTGTAGGTTGAGTAGAAACTGTTCCATGTTCGCTTGGTCGGCTTCCGGCAGTCGTCGCCGCAAGCCTGACGGATACGTGCCATTATCAAGCTCAACTCGCTTAGCTGAAGCCGCCATCTCAATTAGGCGAGCTTCAAGATACTCGACATGCCCCTTGGACAAATCATCATCGCTTGTTGTCACCGCGATGGCAGTTTCCCAGAACTCACGCTGTCCGGCGCTCTGCTTAATTCGCTCCACGACACTGTTCGCAGATCCAATATACGCTCGTGCACCGCCCGGTCTCTGCGGGTCAGGACCATGAAGAATGTATATGCCTGTTCGATCAAGCTCTGACCTTGAGAGCAAGGCACCAAAAGTCGAATCTGTCGCGACGAAAGTTAGCCCGGTCCAACCGTGTATCGTGACCTTTCGTAAGCCGTTCGGCGTTCCATCAACTAGGAACAGCTGGATGGTTCGGCCGAACGGTGTGTCAGACATAATTCTCAGCTCTCAATCATGCTCTCGATCACCCGCGCCCATATATAGTTCGCGCCCGGTCTCATGATATAATTTTGACATTGCGGCCATCCCCGCCTCGGCTTCCTCCGCCGCGACGAAAGTTTCGACCGGCGCATTCTGCTTCGCGGCAAAGTCCCGCACCTCCTGCGTGATCTTCATCGAACAGAATTTCGGCCCGCACATCGAGCAGAAATGCGCCGTCTTCGCGCCTTCGGCCGGGAGCGTCTGGTCGTGATATTGCTCGGCCGTGTCGGGGTCGAGCGACAGGTTGAACTGGTCGCGCCAGCGGAATTCGAAACGGGCGCGGCTCAGGGCGTCGTCGCGGACCTTCGCCGCCGGGTGGCCCTTTGCCAGGTCGGCGGCGTGGGCGGCGAGCTTGTAGGTGACGACGCCGACCTTTACGTCGTCGCGGTCGGGGAGGCCGAGATGCTCCTTGGGCGTGACGTAGCAGAGCATCGCGGTGCCGTACCACCCGATCATCGCAGCGCCGATGCCGCTGGTGATATGGTCGTAGCCCGGCGCGATATCGGTGGTGAGCGGCCCCAGCGTGTAGAAGGGGGCTTCGCCGCACGCCTGCAACTGCTTGTCCATATTCTCCTTGATCTTGTGCATCGGCACATGGCCGGGGCCTTCGATCATCACCTGAACATCCTGTTCCCAGGCGCGCTTGGTCAGCTCGCCCAGCGTGTAGAGTTCGGCGAACTGCGCCTCGTCATTGGCGTCGGCGATCGAGCCGGGGCGCAGGCCGTCGCCCAGCGAGTAGGCGATGTCATACGCCTTCATGATCTCGGTAATCTCGTCGAACTTCTCATACAGGAAGCTCTCGCGGTGATGGGCGAGGCACCATTTGGCCATGATCGAACCGCCGCGCGAGACGATGCCGGTGACGCGCTTCGCCGTCATCGGGATATAGGGCAGGCGGACGCCGGCATGGATGGTGAAATAGTCCACCCCCTGTTCGGCCTGTTCGATCAGCGTGTCGCGGAAGATTTCCCAGGTCAGCTCCTCGGCGATGCCGCCGACCTTTTCCAGCGCCTGATAGATCGGCACGGTGCCGACCGGCACCGGCGCGTTGCGCATGATCCATTCGCGGGTGTCGTGGATGTTGCGGCCGGTGGACAGATCCATGATCGTGTCGGCGCCCCAGCGGATCGCCCAGACCATCTTGTCGACCTCGCTAGCAACGTCGCTGGCGACCGCGCTGTTGCCGATATTGGCGTTGATCTTGACCAGGAAGTTGCGGCCGATCGCCATCGGTTCGGATTCGGGGTGATTGATGTTGTTCGGGATGATCGCGCGGCCGCGCGCAACCTCGTCCCGCACGAATTCGGGCGTGACGTAATCGGGGATCGCCGCGCCGAAGCTCTCGCCGTCGCGGACATATTCGGCGAGGCGTTCACGGCCGAGATTTTCACGGGTGGCGACATATTCCATCTCGGGCGTGACGATGCCGCGACGGGCATAGTGCATCTGTGACACGTTCATGCCGGCTTTTGCCCGCAGGACCTGTTTGCGGACGTTGGGGAAGGGCTGGACGCCGCCCGAACGGTCGGGGCCGAGCTGACCGTTATCCTCAGGGCGAACCTCGCGCTGGTCCACCTCCTCGACATCGTCGCGCGCGCGGATCCACTCGCGGCGCAGTTCGGGCAGGCCGGCCATGATGTCGATGCGCGCTTCGGGATCGGAATAGGGGCCGGACGTATCATAGACCCGGACCGGCGCCTCGCCACTCGACGGTTCGAGATGAATCTCGCGCATCGCAACGCCGAGCGGTCCGACGTGGATTTTCCTCGACCCGCGAATCGGGCCGGTGGTTACCTTCAGTTCGCTGCGCGCGGGGATGTCGGCCATTCGTCTCTACTCCAAAGGGGAGAGGACGGACTTCGGGGAAAGGCCGCTCCCTCCCTACGCCGGTGCCCATTTGCCAGGAATGGGACGGATCAGGTTCAGCGGGTCGGCGGCTCGTACCGCCCTCTCAAGCGCCGCTCAGCGCTCCCCCGGGGATGACGCCGTTCTAGCAGGTTGGGCGAGGGCGTCCAGCGACGCGTGCCACGGGCGATGCGCACATGGTGTCGGCGCGACGGTTCGGGTGCCGGCGCCGCAGCGTTCAGAAGGTGAGCGCAAGTCCGGCGCCGAACGTCAATTGGTGGCGCGAGCCGGCGATCGCGACGAGCGGGGAGTCGGCGAAGTCGCCGATCAGCTTGCGATAGGTGCCGCCCGCGACAAGCGCGAGGCCCTTGGTCAGATCGCCGGTCAGCGCATAGGTGAAGACGCCGCCAAAGGTGACGTCCTTCTGCCCGCCCTTTGGCGTGAAGACGGGAAGGCCGCTGGCGACGCTCCCCGCCGGGGTGACGCCGAAATAGGTGCGGGCGTAACGATCCTGGACGATTTCGGCCGACGCGAACAGGCCGACCAGCGCCCGGGTGCTGAGCGGCGTCGTATAGTTGATCGACGGCGTCCAGATGCCGGTATTGTGGATGCGCGTGACGTCGTGCCGATAGCTGAGGCTGACCGAGAGCTTGTCATAGTCGCTGGTGATCAGCCCGGTCTTGCCGATGCCGATATAGCCGCCGACCTCAACCGCGGTATCGACCTCGCCCAGCGCGCGGACGCGGGGATCGTGGATCGCATCCTTGTTGGTGCGATTGAGGTTCACCACCGCGACCGGACCCAGCTGGATATCCCAGTCGCGCCCGGCAACCTCCGGAATCAGGTCGAGGCTGGCGCGATTGCCGAGCACGGTGAAGCTCATCCCCGCAATCGTGCCGTTGGCGGCGGGAAGCGGTGTCCAGCGATGGTCGTTCGACCCTTCATAATCCGGAATCCACGCACCACCCACGCCGATCGTCAGCCGCGCCGCGCCCTCCTGCGCGACATCGGCCTGTTCGGCGGTGGCGGCAGGGGCGGCCGCAGCCTCCTGACCCGGCGGATTGACGGTTTCGGACGGAGGGGCGTCCTGCGCCCAGGCAGGGGTCGCGGCGAGGGCGGCGGCGATGAACATGGGCGTGCGCATTGGGAGGGCTTCCTGAAGACCGTTTCAGCTTCGCAACGCGGTATCGCGCAAATGGATGCAGGAAGCGTTACAGAAGGTAGCGCATCTTCACCGGCTGTGGCGCGGAACCGTTATCAAGCGGAAAGCGGGCGGCGTCGAACTTTGGCGGCCCAAAGCCGATCCGCGGATTGCGACTGAACCCGAACCCTTCACGCGGAATGCCCATCACCGTGTCGAGGCGTTTGTTGCCGTTTTCGTCATGGATGATCGCGGCGGCATAGCTGCCCGGTGCCAGACCGTCGATCCGGATGACCGGCGCGGCGGCCGGCACGGTGCGGGTGACCGCGCGCGGATCGCCCTTGCAGTCGGGGAAGCTGTCCGGCCGCGTGGTCAGGCACAGCTGAAGCACACCCTTTGCCGAGCGCAGCCCCTGAACGTCGAGTTCAAGCGTCGCCACCGGCGAGGCCGCCGGAAGCAGCAGCGCCGCCACCGGGAGCAGCGCCAACCCGGGCCGCGGCGCGGCCATGCGCGCGCGTGAAATCGCCGATGCCACGGTCCGTACCGCAAACCCGGTCCCAGAAACGGAAATACAGCCCATAATTGCACCCATAATGCTCATGGTGCCGCTGATGATGGCTGGCCGTGATCAGCCAGTTCCCGAGTGGCCCCCGCCACATCACCCGCGGAAACACCTCCCACCCCATGTGATTGGTCACACCCATAACCGTCATGATTCCCAGCACAAAGCCCAATGCGCCGACCTGTATCGGAATGAGGAACACCAGTGTCGGAATCACCACGGCGCCGGTCAGCGCCTCGATCGGGTGAAAGCTCATCGCCGCCCAGGCGGTGGGCGGGCGACTGTCGTGATGGACGGCATGGGCGATGCGGAACAGGCGCGGGCGGTGCATCCAGCGATGCGTCCAGTAGAACCAGCTGTCGTGCGCGAAGAGATAGAGAAGGATCGAGAGCGGCAGCCACCAGATCGGATAGGCCGAGACGTCGGTATAGATCAGCGTCCAGCCAAGATTGCGCCACCCCCAGGCGACGATGCCGGCCGGAACGCCATAGATCGCCGCACTGGCGAGGCTCCAGCCGATCTCGCGGCGCATCTGCCGGTCAAGACCGGCATAGAGGCCGGGATGTCGCACCCGCGTCGCCCAGGCGAAACCGCCCGAGACGATCAGATACCGCACGCCGACGATCAGCGTCATCGCGAGCGCGGAAAGAAGGATGGCAAGGACCATGACGCCATCTAGCCGCAAGCATGGGCGGTGCGCACGGGATTTCGCGATCGTCGCGCGCACCGGTCAGGCGTGACCGACAATCGCCCCGTGCGTGGAAGGAACGGGAGGGGGGCGAGCGTTTCGCTACACCTGCTCCACCCCCGTTCGCGGCGATCCTGCTCGCCATTCCGGAAAGACTTATGCGGCGGTGCCGCCGACGGTCAGCCCATCGACCAGCAGCGTCGGCTGGCCGACGCCGGCGGGAACGCTCTGCCCGCCCTTGCCGCACATGCCGACCCCTTCGTCGAGCGCGAAATCATTGCCGATGCCGGTCACCCTGGTCAGGCAGGTCGGCCCGTCGCCGATCAGCGTCGCCCCCTTGATCGGCGCGCCGAGTTTGCCGTTCTCGATCCGATAGGCCTCTGTACAGGAAAAGACGAACTTGCCGGAGACGATATCGACCTGCCCGCCGCCAAAGGATTTGGCGAAGATGCCGTTCTTCACGCGCGAGAGCAGTTCGGCGGGATCGTCCCCGCCCGCCTTCATAAAGGTATTCGTCATGCGCGGCATCGGGGCGTGCTGGTAGCTTTCGCGGCGGCCATTGCCGGTCGGTTCGACCCCCATCAGCCGCGCGTTGAGCCGATCCTGCATATAGCCGCGCAGGATTCCGTCCTCGATCAGCACCGTTTCACGCGTCGGGGTCCCCTCGTCATCGATCGACAGCGAGCCGCGCCGATCGAGGATCGATCCGTCATCGACCACGGTGACGCCCGGCGCGGCGACGCGCTGCCCGATCCGTCCGGAAAAGGCGCTGGTCCCCTTGCGGTTGAAATCGCCCTCCAGGCCGTGGCCAACCGCTTCGTGCAGCAGGACGCCGGGCCAGCCGGGGCCGAGCAGCACCGTCATCTCGCCCGCCGGCGCATCGACCGCCTCAAGGTTCACCAGCGCCTGGGCCAGCGCCTCGTCGATCGCGCGGTTCCATGTTTCGGGCTGAAACAGCCGGTCGTAGAGCGCGCGGCCACCGGTGCCGAAGCTGCCGGTTTCGCGCCGGCCGTTCGTTTCCACGACGATCGAGACGTTGAGCCGGGTGAGCGGGCGGATGTCAGTGGCGACAAAGCCGTCGGGGCGGACGATCTCGACCACGCTCCATGCGCCGGTGAGGCCGACCGAGACCTGTACGACGCGCGGATCGCGTGCGCGGGCGGCGGCGTCGATCGTCTGGCAGAGATTCACCTTGTCCGCGAAGGGGACCAGGTCGAGCGGATCGGCGTCGGTGTAGAGATGGCGGTTGGTGCGCGGCGGCGGCGCGGCGCGGGGCGCGGTCGCCGGATCGATCAGCGCCATCGTCTCCCCCGCACGACGGATCGCCGCCTCGGTCAGCTCGTTGGCATGGGCGAAGGCAGTGGTTTCCCCGCTGACCGCGCGCAGCCCGAAGCCCGAATCGGTGTTGTAGGACGCGGTCTTCAGCCGCCCGTCATCGAACCCGAACGCTTCGGACTTGCGATATTGGAGATAGAGTTCGCCATCGTCGGCACGCGCGAGCAGATCGGCGGTCAGCCGTTCCGTCGCATCGGGATCGAGCGTGTCGCGATACAGGAAGCCGCGAGGATCTTTATACATGCCCCGAATATAGGCTGGACGGGCGCAAGCGCCAGATCGCGCGCGCGGCGATCCTTGCGGCGGGCCTTAAGGACTGCGGCCGCCCCTAAAGGCTGGCGCCGGAGGCGATGTCGGGCAGATCGCCCTGATCGACCCCGTCGGCGGGACCCCCGACCAGGATGAAGCGGCGATCGCAATAGCCGCAATCGACATAGCCATGCTCGTCGATCTCGAGGAACACGCGCGGATGGCCGAGCGCGGCGGGGATTCCCGCCTGCGCGCCGTCACAGGCGACGCGGCGGTGGGTGACGCGGGTGGTTTCGGGCGGCGCGATCATGCCATGCGCGTTAGCAAAGCGGCGCGGGCGCGGCAATCGGCTGTGCGTCGCCCGCACGATGCCGGCGCATCACATCGATTTGGTCGCGGCCTGAACCTGGTCGGCACAGGGTTCGGCGAGCGCAGCCGCGCCCCCCGCCCCGTCGGGCTTGAGCGCTTCCACCCCGGCCTTCACCGCCGGGCCGACCGCGGCATCGCCACTGCGCCCGGCGATCTTGCCAATGAAGAACAGCATCGTCGATTGCAGGCCGGGCTTGTCCGCCTCCTCGACCTGGTCCTCCAACAGGCTCATCGCGGCGACACATTTGCCGTCGGCGATATCGGCGGCGGACGGCGCGGCCTGGGCGGCGAGCAGAAGGGCGGCGAGCAGGACGGACATTGGCAGGTTCCCCAACAGCTTAGGCACCGAGCGTGGACGCCGGCGCGCCGCTTGGCAACCTGTTTCACTTGCCAAGCGGCGCGGCGCGGCCCAAGTCGGCGCGATGAGCGACGCGGCGATCGAGATCGACGGCCTTTCCAAGGTCTATCAGGGCGGCAAGCAGGCGCTGGACGCGGTCAGTTTCGTCGTGCCGCGCGGACAGATTTTCGGCCTGCTGGGTCCGAACGGCGCCGGCAAATCGACGCTGATCAACATCCTGGCCGGGCTGGTCAACAAGACGGCGGGGCGGGCCAGCATCTGGGGGTTCGATATCGACGCCCACCCGCGCAACGCCAAGCGCGCGATCGGCATCGTCAATCAGGAGATCCTGTTCGACCCGTTTTTCACCCCGGTCGAGACGCTGGAAATCCAGGCCGGGCTGTATGGCGTGCCGAAAGCCGAGCGCAAGTCGATGGAACTGCTGCGCGCGGTGCATCTGGAGGACAAGGCGAACGCCTATTCGCGTACCCTGTCGGGGGGCATGAAACGGCGGCTGATGGTGGCCAAGGCGATGGTCCATTCGCCGCCGGTGCTGGTGCTGGACGAGCCGACCGCGGGCGTGGATATCGAATTGCGGCAGCAGCTATGGGCCTATGTGCGCGGGCTGAACGAGCGCGGCGTGACCGTGGTGCTGACGACGCACTATCTGGAGGAGGCCGAGGAGCTGTGCGACCGGATCGCGATCATCAACCATGGCCGGCTGATCGCGAACGAACCGACCCGCGCGCTGGTCGGAAGGACCCAGGAAAAGGCGGTCGAACTGGTGGTCGATCGCGACATCGCCGCGCTGCCCGACAATGGCTGTTTCCAGAAGATCGAGGCGAAGGGCGAGCGGACGCTCGTCATCACCTATCGCAAGGACCAGGCGAATGCGGGCGAGGTACTGGGCGCGGTGCAGGCGGCCGGGTTCGGGATCGTCGACGTCAGCACGCGCGAAGCGGACCTGGAGGATGTGTTCCTGAGCCTGACGCGGGCAGGCTGAGATGAGCGCTCGCCCTACCTCGGACGAACTCGCGGGCATGACAGCGAACGAGCGTTTCTACGCACTGGGTACGCTCGGCGCGTTCGACGCCGCGCGTCGGACCCGGGACCGAGCGGCGATGATCGCGATCTACCGCGATGCCGAAGTCGAAAACGCCGAGCAATGCGTCGATAGAATTCTGGCGGCGGACTAACGCCGGTAGCGCTTGAGGAAATTCCACATCGCGTCGTTGTCGGCGGTCCATACATGGCCGGCGCCGCGGGTGATGCGGCCCATCACCTCCGCGCCGCCGCGACACCGGGTGTAGAGCTGTTCGTAGCGGTTTGCGGCGAGGTCGCGGAACAGCAGCGTGCTGGCGCAACCGTCCAGCTGCGCCCAGCGGGCAAGCGCGGCGGTCATCGGATATTGCCAATAACCCGCGCCACCGCCCTGGATCGGGTTGGTGCCGTCCTTGTCCCCGGCAAAGGCGATCACCGGGACCGGGTTCGCGGGGCGGCAGGTCGCGGGATCGGGGCGCGTCGGGTCATTGGCGAGCGGGTTGCCGGCGCGCAGGCCGACCACCGGGGCGATGGCGGCGATCGCGTCGGAGGCGACGCAGCCCAGCCATGACGTCATTCGCCCGCCGCCCGACAGGCCGGTCGAATAGACGCGCGCGCGATCCGCACACCCCCGATCGGACAGGAAGCGGATCGCGGTACGGATGAACGCGACATCGTCGGCGTCGCCCGGACCCGGCACCTTGCCGGTGATGGTGGGAACGCCGGGGATGTTCCAGACGAAGCCCGTTTGAACCGGGATGCCGCCATCGGGCGCGGCGAGCAGGAAGCCGTGGCGGTCGCTGGTCCCCTCAAGCTGCGACTGGCGCAGGATGCCGGCACCGTCGCCCCCGCTGCCGTGCAGGACGAAGAGCAGCGGAAGCGGCGCGCGGACGGACGCGCCGGCCGGGACGTGCAACAGCAATGCGCGGCCGGTATCGGCGATGGCGATGCGCTGGGTCGTCCCCGGCGCACCGAGCGAACAGGTGGGCGCGGCACGGACCGGCGCCAGTCCCGCGAACATCAGGGTCAGGGCGGCGGCAATCCATGCGACGCGCATCGGGCAATCTCCCACAAGACGCCCCCGATCTACCGGACGAAGGCGGCAGCGCAAGCGGATCGCGCGATCAGGCCTTGCCGTAAACCCAGCGGGGCCGCAGTTCGAGCACCCAATCCTCTCCTTCCGAAAAGAACACGGGATCGTGGCATCGATCGAGGATCGCGCCGGCATGCGAATCGAAATCGGCGCGTGCGAGTTCGATCGCCAGGCCGCCGGGCCAGGGCGCGAGGCGAAGCCGCCCCCCGGGCGGGAGGCGGGCGGCAAGGAAATCGCGCACGAGCGTGTCGCGCGCCGATCGATCGCCGGGCATCGGGACGCTGAGATCGGCGCGGGTGCGGTGCCAGTCGATCCGGACCGGCGCGGCGCCGCGAAAGCTGAGCGAGGTCATGTCGTGCGGATAGAGCAATCGGACCCGCACCCCCGCCGCGACCAGCAGCCGGCGCAGTGGGGCGGCGGCGCGGCGCAGGTCGCGATTGACGGCACGCATGCGGGCGAATTCGGCGCTGGCATCTTCTCCCGGGACACAGGACACCACCCAGTCGCCGTCGATGCGGATCAACCAGTCGCCGGGAAGCGCGACGATCCACACCTCGCCCCAGCGCGGGACGCCGGTCAGCAGCGAGTTGAGATGCGCGGCGGCGAGCGCGGCGGTGGACAGGCGCAGGCCGACCCAGTCATTTTCATAGAGGATGGCGACAGGCGCGTCGGGATCGGCAAGTTCGGTGAGGATCGCGCGCGCGGCCGTTGCGCGGGCGCACGGATCGGTGCCGGTTTCGACGATGTGGGGAGAGATCGAAAGGTGCCAGGGCATCTCGCCCCACCCGGATGGCACCCAGTGCGGAATCCAGTCGCCGACCGCGTTGAGGTCTCCAAAGAAATACGCGACCCCGGCCCGGTCGAGCGCATCGAGCATCGCGGCATATTCCGGGCGGTTCGCAATGTCGCTGGCCCGTTCGCCCCCGCTGGCGAGCGACGCCTGAAGCGCCGCGCGGCGGGCAACCAGTTCGGCGCGCTTGTCGGCATCCATGTTTCGCCGCTAGCACGGTAGAGGAGAGCGCGCGAACAGGTTTGCGCTGACGATTTCGGATAGGGATAGATGGTCCATCAAAGCGAGGTTCTGGTGATCGGATCGGGCGCGGCGGGGCTGACCGCGGCGCTCAACCTGGCCGAACGGTTCAGAGTGACCGTGCTGGCCAAGGGCGCGCTGGACGAGGGATCGACCGCCTGGGCGCAGGGGGGGATCGCTGCGGTGCTGGACGCCGGCGACACGTTCGAAAACCATATCCGCGACACGATGATCGCCGGCGCGGGGCTGAACGATCGGGCGACGGTGGAGTTCGTCGTCGAGAATGCGCCGGCCGCGATCGCGCGGCTGGAGCAGCTGGGGGTGCCGTTCAACCATGAGGGCGCGGGCGGCAGCGGCGCGCTGCACCTGACGCGCGAGGGCGGCCACAGCCATCGCCGCATCGTTCATGTCGATGATGCGACCGGATGGGCGGTGCAGGAGGCCCTGATCCGCGCCGCGCGCGCCAATCCCAACATCACCCTGGTCCCCGACATGGTGGCGATCGACCTGGCGACCAGCCGGCACGAAATCCGCTATTCGGGCGCAGGCAATGTGTGGGGCGTCTATGCCGTCAACCGCGCGAGCGGGCAGGTTGAGCTGTTCACCGCGAACGCCACGGTGCTGGCGACCGGCGGCGCGGGGCGGACCTATCTGTTTTCCACCGCGCCGCGCGGGGCGACCGGCGACGGCATCGCGATGGCATGGCGCGCGGGATGCCGCATCTCGAACATGGAGATGATGCAGTTCCACCCGACCTGCCTGTACAATCTGGAGGTCAAGAACTTCCTGATCACCGAAGCGGTGCGCGGCGAGGGCGGGCGGCTGATCAACCCGGCGACCGGCCAGCGGTTCATGACCGAATATGATCCCGAACGGATGGAGCTGGCCCCGCGCGACGTGGTGGCGCGCGCGAACGATGCTGAGATCAAGCGGTACGGCCTGGACTATGTCCATCTCGACATCAGTCATCAGCCGCCGGAATTCGTAAAGGGGCATTTCCCCAACATCTATGAAAAGCTGATGGGGCTGGGCATCGACATGACCACGGGACCGATCCCGGTGGTGCCGGCCCAGCATTATACCTGTGGCGGGGTGGTGATCGATCTGGACGGCAAGACCGACCTACCCGGCCTGTACGCGGCGGGCGAATGTACCGAGAGCGGCCTGCACGGCGCGAACCGGCTGGCGTCCAACTCGCTGCTCGAATGTTTCGTGTTCGGCGAGGCGGCGGCCAAGCACATTGCGGCGCATTGGGCCGACCTGCCGCCGCCGCCGGCAATCCGGCCCTGGGACGAAAGCCGCGTGGCCGATTCGGACGAGGAAGTGGTCATCAAGCAGAACTGGACCGAAATCCGCCGGTTCATGTGGAACTATGTCGGCATCGTGCGGACGACCAAGCGGCTGGAGCGCGCGGCGCACCGCATCAAGATGCTGGGCGAGGAGATCGCCGACTATTACGGCCATTTCCGCGTGACCCCGGACCTGATCGAGCTGCGCAACCTGCACCAGGCGGCCGATCTGATCGTGCGCAGCGCGCTGCACCGGCACGAGAGCCGGGGACTGCACTATACGCTGGACTATCCCGAAACGCTGCCCGAGGCGGTGGACACGGTGCTGGTGCCTTAGTTGGTTAAGCGTCAGCTTGCGCTGACCGGCACCAGCAAGCCGAAACGCCCTCACCCCTCCGCCGATTTCCCCAGGATCAGCACCGCGACTGCGAGCAGCGCGGCGGCGGTGAACAGCGCGACGCGGCCCCAGCGGGTGGTGTCGCGCGCGACGATTTCGACCGTGATCGCGGTCACCGCCTGGATGCCGTAATACAGGACGAACGCTTTCGACGCCCATACGATCACTCCGAAAATGTCGGTGGACCACACGATGGCGATCGACGCGACGGCGCACACGACATAGGCGATGCCGACCGGCACCCGTTTCGGCGCCGCGCCATGGAGCAGGCCGCTGCCACCGTTCATGTCCGCCACCGCCGCCGACAGCTGGCTCATCAGCGCGGCGCCGATCACGAAGGCGGGGATGAAGGCACCGACCGGGCGCAGCAATTCGATGATGTGCGTTTCCCCACCCTGGGGCGGCAGCCGGCCGTCGAGCCACGGCGTCAACAGGCCGATAAAGGCGATATAGATGCCGAACGCGATCAGCTGGGCATTGCGCATCGTGCGCACACGTGTTTCGCGGTCATAGGAATCGCCCAGATAGCGCGAGGTTTCGAACCCCTGCACCAGGATGACCAGGCCGAGCAGGATGCGAACCGATTCAAAGCCATCGACATTCGCGGTCTTGGTCAGGTCAAGCGTTCCCGCCGCCAGGTGCGACGCGTCGGTCCACAGCAGCGCCGCGATGATCCCGCCGATCAGCGCCAGCTTCACCCCCACGGACCCCAGCTCGACATGTTCGAGCCAGCGCAACCCCCCGAACAGGCCGAGCACACCCAGCGTCGCGATGATCGCGGTGGTGAGGATGCGGCCTATATCCGCGTCGACGATTCCCAGCCCCTTGAGCGCAAACGCCGAGAGCAGGTCGAGATAATAGGCGACCGAGACGAAATAGGCGAAGGCGAGCGCGAGGCTGGCCGCCCAGTCCATCCAGTCGACGATGTTCGATTCATTGTCCGCCAGCATCGGTTCGGCACGGCGGATATTCTCCCGGATCGCCAGGCCGAACACCCAGCTGACCGCGCACAGCCCCGCCATGCCCAGAAACGCCCAATGCCCGGCGGCATGGCCCAGGATCGGCCCGGCAACCAGAAACCCCGACCCGATGATCGAGGCGAGCGGCGTCACCGTCGCGCGCCACATCGCCGAACGCAGCAGCCGGGGATTGAGCGTGACCAGCGCGATGCCGATCGCCGCGACGATCAGGATGATGTCGCCGATCAATGCAGGGTTTCCCCGTCCCCGCGCGGCGCGAGCAGGCCGAGCCGGCGGATGAGCCACGGCATCGTCAGCCCCTGCACATAGATGGAGAAGGCGACCACGGCGAAGGCGACGGTGATGATCGAATCACGCTCCGCGATGTTCGCCGGGAGCGCCAGCGCCAGGGCGAGCGCCAGCGCGCCGCGCAGACCGCCCCAGAACAGCACATGCTTGTAGCGCCACGGCACGCGCAGCCGCGTCTTCGCGAACGCCGCCATCACCGGATAGATCGCGACGGCGCGCCCGGCGAGCGAGAGCAGCGCGGCCAGCCCCGCCGCCTCGATCACCGCCAGGATCGGCATCTGCGCCTCGCGCCCGCCGATCAGCAGGAAGATGAACGAGTTGATGAGGAAGGCCACATATTCCCAATGGTTGAGCACCGCCGGCCGCCCCTCGTCCGAGATCGAGCCGAGAAAGCCGTAATTGCCGACGATCAGCCCGGCGGTGAGCGTCGCCAGCACCCCGGAAAAATGAAAATGTTCGGCGAGCAGGAACGACCCATAGGCAATCAGCGTGGTGAGCGTCACCTCGATCAGCCGATCGGTTGTGCGTCCGGCGATGAGCACCAGCGGCACCGCCACCGCCGCGCCGGCCGCGATGCCGCCGACCACCGTGGTCAGCAGCTTCAGCGAGATCGCCGCCGGCCCCGCCCCCTGTCCCGCCGCGATCGCGACCAGCACCGCGAAACCGACCGCGGCGACGCCGTCGTTGAGCAGGCTTTCCGATTCGACCAGCAGATGAAGGCGGTGCTCGACCTTCATCGCGCGGAAGGCGGCGATGACCGAGACCGGATCGGTCGCCGCGATCAGCACGCCGAAGAACGCGGCGCCAAGCCAGCTCCACCCGGCGAACCAGTGCATTCCCGCAGCGACCACGCCGGCCGCGAGCACCACGCCGAGCGTCACCAGCACGAACAACAGGGGAAGTTCGCGGCGAAACGGTTTCCACGGGATCTGGATCGCCGCCTCGAACACCAGCGGCGGCAGGAACACGATCATGATGAGTTCGGTGCTGAGCGTCAGCGGCAGGCCCAGCGGCAGCAAGGCCAGCGCGATTCCGGCGGTGACCAGACCGACGCTGTAGGGCAGTTTGAGCCGGTGCGTCGCGATCGCCACCAGCGAGGCGACGAACAGCAAGAGGCCGATGAACGGGATGTCCAGCTGCTCCACGATCGTCCCCCCTGTTTCGCGCTGGGACCCTTTAGACCGGAATCAACGGCTTACGCCACAGTCCGAACGCGAAACCGTACTTGCGATTTATTCACGCTTTGCCGACATATTATGGGCGTTCGTCGCAGATCGGGCCGAAACGGCTTGAGCGCGACCGGTGCCGTACCGCATGATCGAAATGGGCAGGGGTAAGGCTTATCGTGTTGGCGATGCAGGAATTCACGGTGTTGCAGAGAGCGTTGACGCTGGCGGGGCTGGCCCCCGCGCTGTTGATCGGTGCGGGAACGCATCGCGACGACCTGCCCGCCGATCTGACGCCGCCGACCTATCGCGTCGCGGTGCCGCCCGCGCCCGCACCGCTCCCCGTCTTTCCCGCGCCCGCCGCATTGACGACATCGATCGACGCGCTGGCGCGCGATTTCGGCGGGGTCGTGGGGATCGCGGTCCGCAGCCTGGAATGGGGCTGGCAGGTCGATGCCAATGCCGATCGCCGCATGCCCCAGCAGAGCGTGAGCAAATTGTGGGTCGCGATGACCGTGCTGAACGCGCGCGACGAGGGCAGGCTGACGCTGGACGATCCGGTGACGCTGACCCGCGACAACCTCACCGTGTTCCACCAGCCGCTGGCGACGCTGATCGTCAAGAACGGCATGTATCAGACGACGGTGCGCGAACTGCTGCTGCGCGCGATGCAGCAGAGCGACAATACCGCCAACGACACGTTGCTGCGGCTGGCCGGCGGTCCGCAGGCGGTGCGCGCCTTCATCGCCGAAAAGGGGTTGGGCGACATCCGGTTCGGCCCCGGCGAGAAGCTGTTGCAGGCCAAGACCGCAGGCCTGACCTGGAAGCCCGAATATTCGATGGGCCGATCGTTCCAACAGGCGCGCGCGGCCCTGCCGCCGGCGGTGCGGCGGGCGGCGTTCGACGCCTATGTCGCCGATCCGCCCGACGGCGCCGCGCCATCGGCGATTGCGCTGGCGCTGGCACGGCTGAAGGCGGGCGAGGTGCTCAAGCCCGATTCGGCGCGTTGGCTGATGAACGTGATGGAGGGCTCGCATACCGGCCGGATGCGGCTGCGCGGTGCGGTGCCGCCGGGATGGACCTTTGGCCACAAGACCGGCACCGGCCAGGATCTGGGCGGACGCACCGCCGGCTATAACGATGTCGGTATCCTGACCGCGCCCGATGGCAAGGCCTATACGATCGCGGTGATGATCGGCGATACGCCGCGCCCGATCCCGCAGCGACAGGAACTGATGCAGGCCGTGGTCGCGTCGATCGTCGCCAACCACCGCTGATCCGCGATCGGTCCCGCACCGCCGGGCGGAGCGGGGCGCGGGTCAGGGTTCGCCGGCTCCTTCCCCGTCCGACTCCCCGCCCAGCCGCCGGATCAGCGCGTCGAGCCCGCGATTGCGGCGATCGCGCCGGCGCGCGGGCGGCGGCGGTGGCGCTGCGGGCGGCATCGCACCCGGGCGCGCGTGCGAATCGCCCTCCTCACGGAAAAACGGCATCGTCGCCAGTTCGACCGGTTCACGCCGGGGCGGTCCGTCGGGGCGCCGCTCGAACAGCTTGATCCGCGGGCTGGGCGGCGGCAGCACGGCACGCGCGGTATCGTGGAACGGATTGACGTCGAACGCCCCGGCAAAGGCGGGATCGTTGAGGTAATCGGGCTTGCGCGCGACGACCACCTCCTCACCCGAGATCTGGAGCAGCATCTCGTCATCGGTGAGATCGAGCACCTCACGCTCTTCGCGATAGCCGGTAATGTCCGCCATCGTCGCGGCGGCGCGCATGTTGCGCGGGCCGAAACACTGGATCACCTCGCAATTGTTGAGCATCGTTTCCCAGTCGAGCGGGTAGAGCAGCCGCAGCTGGCTGACGTCCTGCCAGAAGCTCCAGGTCTGGACGCCATAGCCGCGCAGGAGCGTGATCGCCTGGCGCAACTGCGGCAGCGTGCCGAGCTGGGCGGATTCGTCGAGCAGGAACAGCGTCGATGCCGGCGGCCGCGCCCGGCGCCGGGTGATGAGCGAGATCAGCGCCATCACCCAGAGCCGGAGCAGCCTGCCATGGCTTTCCATCATGTGCGGGGGCAGCACCAGATAGATGGACAGCGGATCGCCGCGCGTCACCGCATCGATATCGAAATCGCTGGAGGACATCGACGCCTCGACCTGGGGGCCGCGCAGGAAATCGGTGCCGTCCTGCGCCATCGACAGGATCGACCCGACCCCCTGGCTGGACCCCAGGCGCAGGATGGTGGCGGCGATCCGCGCCTCGGGATGCGGTGAGTTTTCCAGTTCCTCGCGCGCCGATCCCGGTTCGGGCGGGCCGTCATTCACCTCCCCGATCAGCTGGGCGAGCAGCTTGCGCACGGTGGCGAAGGTGCGATCGGCGGGCGCGGCGGTGGTGACGACGTGCAGGATCAGGCCGATCAGCAACTGCTGGCCGCGCTGATACCAATAGGTGTTTTCGGGATCGTCCTTGCCATCGATCATCGCCGCGGCGAACATCGCGGCGAGATCGACGCCATCGACGCTTCCCCCGTCGATCAGGTCGAGCGGGTTGAACCGCCCGCCGCCGTCCGATGCGATGCACATCGGATCGAGGATCACCACCTGATGCCCCATTTCCCGCCGCCGGCGCGCGGTGACCGCGACATTCTCACCCTTTGGATCGATCGCGATCACCGGGCCTTCATGGCGCAGCAGCGCGGGCATGATGCAGCTGCGCCCCTTGCCCTGACCGGTGGGGGCAAAGGTGATGATATGCCCCTCCCCCTCCAGCAGGATCGGGTCGAGAAAGCCGGTTTCCGGGCGCTTCGACGGGTCGCCATAGCCGAAACCCACGCGCGGATCGCGGTGCGAGCGTTCGAGCGACCAGGCGACGAGCAGCCCCTTTTCCTCCGCCAGGTCGGGCAGGCGGATCGTGCGATCGGGAACGGCCAGGCGACGGAACGGGTCGCGCGCGGTCATGCCGGCACCCCCCAGTGCGGGATGCGGAACGGGCCGATCCAGCTTTCCGCCTCCGCCGGGAAGGGCGTTTCGAGCGGTTCGTCATCGACCATTTCGATCATGCCGTTGCGCTGAAGTTCGAACCGCGCGCGAAACAGCGCCCCGCCATAGAAGACCGGGCTGGCGATGCTCCAGAACCCAGGGACGCCGCGCGCCTGGACCGGGCGGTCGAGTAGCGCCAGCGTCTCCGCCCCAGGATCGGCGCCGGCATGCCAGGCCACCTGTTCGGGTGCGGCGATCACCCGAAACCGGCCTTCATCGCCGCGCACCACGTTGCAGAACAGCCGGTGGTAATCGAGCGCCTGGGGCAGGGTTTCGAGCGACAGCGCGCCGTCCACATCGTTGAGATCGTGGAGCACCGCGCTGCCGCCATCGAGCAGGTGCATGCCCCATGGGCCGTAAAGATGGTTGGAAAGGCCCAGCTGCTCGCCGATCCGCGCCTGCACCTCGATCAGCAGGCCGCCGGGATAGCAGGCGAGCGGGCGCGCGCGCAGCCGTTCGATGCGCAGATCGTCGAACGGTTGCGCGCCCGCAATGTCCGGCGATGCGTCAAGCCGGTCGAACCCCGCGCCGATTTCGAAGGTCATGGTAAGCGCGTCGGCGCCGTGAAGCTCGCTCCAGTCGCCGGGAATGATCGGCGCCGCGCACCAGCCATGTTCGTCCATCGTCACGCACCCCCAAAAGGCCGGCCAGATGCCGAAAGGTAGGAACGTCGAACCGGCTGCGCAACGGTCACGCACCGCGTTCGCGGCCTCTCGCCCCGGCGCGGCTGCGCTGCTAAGCGGGGCGCATGCCTCATCTCTATCTGGTCGATGGTTCGAGCTTCATCTTCCGCGCCTATCACGTGCTGCCCAAGCTGACGAACCGGCACGGCGAGCCGGCGGGCGCGGTCTATGGCTATGTGAACATGCTGTGGAAGCTGGCCGACGAGCTGCACCGCGCCGACGGGCCGACCCATCTGGCCGTGATTCTCGACAAGAGCGAGCACACCTTCCGAAACGAGCTGTACGACCAGTACAAGGCGCACCGGCCACCCGCGCCCGAGGATCTGGTGCCGCAATTCCCGATGATCCGCGAGGCGACGCGCGCGTTCAGCCTGCCGTGCATCGAAGAACTGGGCTGGGAGGCCGACGACCTGATCGCCAGCTATGCCAGGGCGGCGCTGGCACAGGGATGGCAGGTGACGATCGTCAGCTCCGACAAGGATCTGATGCAGCTGCTGACCGAGCCGGGCATCGACATGCTCGACACGATGAAGGACCGGCGCATGGGTCCCGAGGCGGTGGTCGAGAAGTTCGGCGTCGGCCCCGACAAGCTGGGCGAGGTGCTGGCGCTGATGGGCGACAGCGTCGATAATGTGCCGGGCGTGCCGGGGGTGGGACCGAAGACGGCGGCGAAACTGATCCTGGAACATGGCGATGTCGAAGCGGTGCTGGCCGCCGCCGCCGACATGAAACCGTCGAAGATGCGCGACAATCTGATCGCGCATGCCGACATGGCGCGGCTGTCGCGCAAGCTGGTCGAGCTGGCGTGCGACGTGCCGCTGCCCGATCCGCTCGAATCGATGGAGCTGAACGGGATTCCCGACGCGCCGCTGCGCGCGTTTCTGGAGCATCACGGGTTCAAGTCGCTGCTCGCCCGGCTGGGCAATGCCGATACCAGCGTCGCCGATTCGCCGGTGGAGGCGCCACAGGCACCGGGCGTCGAACCCGATCCGCCCTGCGATCACGACGCCTATGAGACGGTGGTGGACGCGGCGGCGCTCGACCGGTGGGTCGCGGTGGCGCGGCATCAGGGATGGGTCGCGGTCGATACCGAAACCACCGGCACCGACGCGACCCGCGCCGAACTGGTCGGCGTGAGCCTGGCGCTGCATCCCAACCTGGCCTGTTACATCCCGATCGCGCACGGCGGCACCGACATGTTCGCCGAAAAGCCGGTGCAGCTCGATCGCGAAACGGTGCTGGCGACATTGAAGCCGCTGCTTGAGGACCCGGCGGTGCTCAAGATCGGGCATAACATCAAATACGACCTGATCATGCTGTCGCGCGCGGGGATCGCGGTCGCGCCGTATGACGACACGATCCTGATGAGCTTCGACCTCGACGCGGGGCTGCATGGCCATGGCATGGACGAGCTGGCGGCGACGCATCTGTCGCACAGCTGCATCGCGTACAAGGACGTGGTCGGGACGGGGAAGAAGCAGCTGGGCTTTCACGAGGTCGATCTGAAGGCCGCGACGCGCTACGCCGCCGAGGATGCCGACGTGACGCTGCGGCTGTGGCGGCGGCTGAAGCCGCGGCTGGCCTGGGAAGCATCGACCCGCGTCTATGAGATGGTCGATCGGCCGCTGGCGCGGGTCATCGCCGACATGGAGCTGGCGGGGGTGAAGGTCGATGCCGGCGTGCTGGCGAAGCTGTCCGACGAGTTTTCCCGGCAGATCGCCGCGCTGGAGGAAGAGATTCACGGGATTGCCGGGTTCAAGTTCACCATCGGCAGCCCCAAGCAGCTGGGCGACGTGCTGTTCGACAAGATGGGGATCAAGGGCGGGCGCAAGGGCAAGTCCGGCGTCTATTCGACCGACGTCAACGAGCTGGAGCGGATCGCGGCGGACAAGGATTCGCCGGGGCGCGAAATGGTGCTCAAGGTGCTCGACTGGCGCCAGCTCTCAAAGCTCAAATCCACCTATACCGATGCGTTGCAGGCGCAGATCAACCCGGCCACGGGACGCGTCCATACCAGCTATTCGCTGACCGGCGCCCAGACCGGGCGGTTGTCATCGACCGACCCCAATCTTCAGAACATCCCGATCCGCACCGAAGTGGGCCGGCAGATTCGCGATGCGTTCGTCGCCGAACCGGGCAATGTCATCCTGGCCGCCGACTATTCGCAGATCGAACTGCGGCTGGCGGCGCACATCGCCGACGTGCCGCAGCTGCGCGCGGCGTTCGAGCGCGGCGACGACATCCACAACATGACCGCGACCGAATTGTTCGGCGAGGTCAATCGCGACACCCGCGCTCGCGCAAAGACGATCAACTTCGCGATCCTCTACGGCATTTCACGCTGGGGCCTGGCCGGCCGGCTCGATGTCACGCCGGACGAAGCGCAGGGGATGATCGACCGCTATTTCGAACGTTTCCCGGGCATCAGCCGCTACATCGCCGACACGCTGACCGAAGCGAAGGAGCGCGGATACACAACCACCCTGTTCGGGCGAAAGACGCATTTCCCACGCCTTCGGTCCAAGACGCAGCATGAGCGCGCGGGAAGCGAGCGCGCGGCGATCAACGCGCCGATCCAGGGGACGAGCGCCGACATCATCAAGCGCGCGATGGCGCGGATGGGGCCGGCGCTGGCGGATGCGGGCCTGACCGATGTGCGGATGCTGATGCAGGTGCATGACGAACTGGTGTTCGAACTGCCCGAAGCCGATGTCGCGGCGGCCACGCGCGTGATCCGCACGGTGATGGAGGGCGCGGCCGAACCCGCCGTCACCCTGTCCGTCCCGCTGGGCGTGGAAATCGGCACCGGCCCCAGCTGGGGCGCGGCGCATTGAGGATGGCGTTTTCGTTCGTTTCGGGCGAAACCACGGACGCGATGGGGAACAGCGAACGAATGCGGCGCCGTGCGCCGGTGCGGGGCCGGCGATGAGCACGGACGGGCGACCGGCATCGTCGCGGGAGGACCTGAACGCGCTCGCCAAGGGCGGGCGGACCAATATCCTGGGCTTCATCCTGCGGCTGGCCGCGCGCATCCCGTTCCTGTTCATCGCCGGGCGGCTGTACGGCGCGGACACGGTCGGGCGGTTCGCGCTGGCGGTGGTGGTGGTCGAGCTGGCGGCGCTGCTCGGCACACTGGGCCTCAAGCGTGGGCTGGCGCAGGCGCTCGCCTCGACCGATCGACCGCACGTCCATGTGGTGTGGGACGGAATGGTGGTCGCGTTCATCGTGTCGGTGATCGCCAGCGCGGTGCTGTTCGCCTTCCCCGTCATCATGTTCCCGAGTACCGGCACCACCGGCCTCGACCGCTATCTGGCGGTGATCGTGTTCGCCATCGCCTGGTCCGATGTCAGCCTGGCGGCGCTGGCCTATCGCCACAATGTCCAGGCATCGGTGACCGCGCGGGCGATCGTTGAACCCTGGACGATCAGCATCGCCGCCTGGGCATTCTATTATGTCTCCACGCGCGACGGCCTCATCATGGCCTATGTCCTGTCGATGGCGGCGGCGCTGGTCGCCAGCCTGATCCCCTTCGTCCGCAGCTATGGCCTGCCGCGCGGATGGTCGCCGCGCGTGCGCCCGCTGATGCAGCTGGCCCGGCGCAACGCCCCGCTGGCCGGCGCCGACGCGATCGAATGGGGAACGCGCAACATCGACCGGTTCATCCTGGGCTATCTGTTCCCGCCGGCGATTGTCGGCATCTATTACATGGCGCAGCAGGTGGCGTCGGTTCCTCAGAAGCTGAAGACCAGTTTCGATCCCGTGCTGGGGCCGGTCATCGCGCGCAACCTGGCCGCCGGCAACCGCGCGGCGATCGCGGCGCAGGTGCGGCAGGTGGGATTCTGGATCATCACGCTACAGGCGGCGCTGCTGCTGATGTTCGGGATTCCGGCAGAGGGCGTGATGGGGATGATCGGACCCCAATTCGTCGCCGGCACCGCCGCCCTGTGCTTCCTGCTGGCCGGCGAGGTGGTGGCATCGCCCGCAGCGGTGTCGGAGGTCGGGCTGGTCTATATGGCGCGGCACCGCAACCTGGTGGTGTCGATGCTGCTGATCGCGTTTCAGGCGGCGCTGTCGTTCGCGCTGATCTTTCTGATGCGCGACATGGGGTGGGACGTGAACCACCAGGCGGTGGGTCCGGCGGTAGCGCTGATGCTGACGCTGGCGCTGGGTTCGGTGATCAAATGCTGGATGCTGGCAACGCTGACCGGCGCGTCGGTGTTCAGCCTGCGCGGCGGCTTCCTCGCCGCGATCGTGGTCGCGGGTGCGGTCGGCTGGGCCTTCACGCTGCTGCCGCCGCATTATGAATGGCTGGAGCTGGCCGCCGGCATCCCGGCGATCTTCGCCGCCTATTTCGCGGTGATCGCGCGATGGGCGTTCGGGGAGGAGGACCGCAAGCTGTTCCGAAAGCTGCCCAAGCCGGAGGTGCCGGAAGCAGCCTGACGATCGACCGTTGACAGCGTGCCGCCATCGCCGCCAGCCTGGGTTTGAGCAGAGGGAGACAGCTGCATGAAAACGTGGGTCACCGCGATGATCGCCGCCGGGTCGGCGCTGCTGCTGGCCGGCGCCGCGCCCGCCGGCCCCGATCGTAGCCTGGACCAGGCGCTGATCGTGGGCAGTGTCGAATATGCCGAGGGGGTCGCGGCCCCGTTGATCGGCGCCTATAACGATGCCGCGATCACCGCCCGGACATTGCTCGACCGCGGCATCCCGGGCAGCGGTGTCACGGTTCTCACGCAAACACCCTCGGCGGCGCTGATCGCGGCGCGCGGCAACCCGAAGCTGCGCGACATGCCCGCGCTCGCGACGCCGATCGCGGCACCGACCAGGGCCGCGATCATGGCGGGTTTCGCGCGATTGGCGCGCAACGCCAAGCCCGGTTCGCGGGTCGTCATCATGCTGTCGGGACACGGCCTCCAGATCAGTGGCAGGGCCGAGGCGGATGGACTCGACGGCGCATATCTGCCGTCCGACACGGGGCCGGCTGACGCCGCCAATGTGCCGCGCAACGCCATCACGGACGACGAAATCGCGGGCGCGGTCGAGGCGATCCGGCGCAAAGGCGCGACGGTCGTGCTGTTGTTCGCCTTCTCCCATTCGGGTGACGTGATCGACGACCTGCGTTTCGGCGCGCGCGACGCTGCCGTCACTGGCATGGCCAGCACGCCCGCAACGGCGACGGACCGACAATATCTCGTCCCGCACCGCGACTATCAGGCCCCGCCGTTCGCCGGATCGCCGATGATCGCCTATCTGATGCTCGAACTCGACAGGTGGCGCGGCATGACCAGCATCGCGTTGCTCAGCCGCAACATCGCACCGTGGATGGCGCGGCATCATCTGCCGCTCAACATCCCGTTCGGCCGCACCGACATCGAGGCGCTGTAACGCCGCCCGTTCAGTGGCGGAAGTGGCGCATTCCGGTGAACAGCATCGCCAGGCCGGCTTCGTCCGCCGCGGCGATCACCTCATCGTCGCGGATCGATCCGCCGGGCTGGATCACGGCGGTCGCGCCAGCCTCAACCGCGGCGAGCAGGCCGTCGGCGAACGGGAAGAAGGCGTCCGAAGCGACCGCGCTGCCGATCGTGCGCGGCTGATCCCAGCCGGCCTTTTCGGCGGCATCCTTCGCCTTCCACGCGGCGATGCGCGCGGATTCGAGCCGGTTCATCTGTCCCGCGCCAACGCCCGCGGTGCTGCCGTCCCGGGCATAGACGATCGCGTTCGACTTGACATGCTTGGCGACCGTCCAGGCGAACAGGCAGTCGGCGCGTTCCCGGTCGGTCGGCGCGCGCTTCGTCACGACCTGAAGGTCATCGCCGGTGACGCGGCCATTGTCGCGCGACTGGACGAGCGCACCGCCGGCGATCGTCTTGAGCATCAGGCCCGGGCGCATCGGATCGGGCAGATCGTCGCAGATGAGCAGGCGCAGATTCTTTTTCGACGCAAAGATCGCCCTCGCCTCCTCGCTCGCGCCGGGCGCGACGACGACTTCGGTGAAGATCTCGACGATCGCCCGCGCCGTTTCCGCGTCTAGCGGGCGGTTGAGCGCGATGATGCCGCCGAACGCCGAAACGCTGTCGCAGGCGAGCGCCGCGCGATAGGCGTCGGCCAGCGTGTCGGCGGTCGCCACGCCGCAGGGATTGGCATGTTTGACGATGACAACGGTCGGCGGGCCGTCGCGAAATTCGCTGACCAGCTCCAGCGCGGCGTCGGCATCATTGTAATTATTGTAGCTCAGCTCCTTGCCCTGCACCTGCTGCGCCTGGGCGATGCCGTGGGCAGAGGGGCCGGTGGGAAGATAGAGCGCAGCGGATTGATGCGGGTTCTCGCCATAGCGCAGTTCCGCGCCACGCCGGAACACGAGCGGAAGCGTAGCGGGAAAGCGCTCACCCTGATCGGCGAAGGCGAACCAGCTGGCGATCGTCGCGTCATATTGCGCCGTCAGCGCATAGGCCTTGGCCGCGAAGCGGCGGCGATCGTCCAGCGTCGTCTCGCCGGTCGCGACGATCGCATAATCGGCGGGATCGGTGACGATCGCGACATAGGCGTGGTTCTTCGCCGCCGATCGGACCATTGACGGGCCACCGATATCGATATTCTCGATGATCTCGTCGCGGCTGGCGCCCTTTGCGACGGTCTGCGCGAAGGGGTAGAGGTTGACCACGACCAGATCGATCATGCCGATCGCGTGATCGGACGCCGACGCCATGTGCGCGGCGTCGTCGCGGACCGCGAGCAGGCCGCCATGGACCACCGGATGCAGCGTCTTGACGCGCCCGTCCATCATCTCCGGAAAGCCGGTGAGATCGGAAATGTCGCGCACCGCCAGCCCCGCGTCGCGCAATGCCCTGGCGGTGCCGCCGGTCGAGACAAGTTCGACACCCCGGCCGGCGAGCGCGGTGGCGAGTTCGACGACCCCGGTCTTGTCGGAAACCGAAAGGAGCGCGCGGCGGATCGGGATGCTGGTCATGCGCGCGGCTTTACTGTGCGGGGCCGGTGCCGCAACCCCCGAGTTGCGGTTCGAACCTATCGCGCGCGATGGAACAGCCATGAGACGCTGCCGCCACCGGCCGGTGCCTCACCGGTCAGGACCAGCTGCTGGGTTTCACGCGGCATGCCCCGGTCGTCGATCCACACGCTTTCCTCGATCGCCAGCGTCGCGCCGCGCGCACGGAACTGCCACGCCGCCCCGCCCCGGGTGCGCAGCAAGGCGCCCATACCGTCGGCGGTAGGGGTTACCTCGACCCCCGGATGCAGGTGGAAGCGGATCGCGAAGGGCGCCGCGTTCTGCCGCCCCCGCCGCGCGGCGGGAAGCAGACTGTCCTCACCGCGTACGTCGCGCCCGTCGGCGCCAAGCGCGATGGTGCGGCGATGGATCACCCCATGGCGGCGGGCATAGCCGTCATGGCTGGCCTCGATCCGACTGGCGGTTTCGGTCTCGTGTCGCGCCAGCTCCATCTCGACCACGCCGCGACCGAGCGTGCCGTCGGGATGGATCGCGGTCGAATTGCTGTCGCCGACGATCAGCGTCGAATGGGCGGCGGAGGTGCGCAGCCCCTCGATCAACGCGGCGGGCAGGCGCAGATCGGCCCCCCGCGCGCCGCCACAGCTGACGACGATGCGTTCCGGTCCGTCCGAGAATTCGAAGGCGAGGGTGGAGGCGCACCCGCCCTCCATCACCCGCGCGATCGGCGGCGGCGCGGCATCCATGATGACAACGGTGCGCTGTTGCGCCAGCCGTTGATACCCCCATTCATGCGCCTGACGCAGCGGCCGGACGCGCGCGCCGGTCGCCGCGACGATCGCGTCGATCGTATCGCCATCGACCGGCAGCCCGCCCTGCCAGCTGGAAAGGCCGCGATCCGCATGGCATACGCCCAGCAGCGCGGTGACCATCCGGGTGAGGGCGTCGGTCTGGGCCGCCGGCGGATCCATGCGCCGCGCGGCATAGGTTTCGCGCAACAGCGTCAGGAGCATCACCGCATCCAGCAACGCCGCCGGCGCGCGCCCGATGATGCCGCCATCGCCGCTGATCGCACCGTCGAGCGCGCGCGCGAGTCCGGCCTCGCCAAAGGCGCGACGCGGATCGCCACCCGGGATCATGAGGCCGGCGGCGAGCACGCCGCACCAGGCGGCGATCCGCGCCGCGCCGGGCGGAACGCGATCCGCCGCGCGATCGAGATGACGCGCACCCCGCGCCAGCGCGTTGAGCACCTGGGACCGGTAGACCAGATCGGTGCTGGACAGGATCAGCGGGGCATGCGCGGTCCAGAACAGGATCCGCCGCCCCCACAGGTCGGCACGCCAGGCGGGATCGCGCACGCGATCGGCATGGGTGGCAAGCCACAGGCGCATCACCTGTTCGGCGACGGGCGCCGCCCGTTGCCGGGTGGCGACGGTCGACAGATCGCGCAGCCAGGCGAAGCTGTGGAAATAGTCCCCGAACGCCGCCGACCAGTCGGGCCGGGCCGTTCCCAGCGCGGTGACGTCATGGCTTTCGCCCCGAAAGCGCATCTGTCCCTCGAGCAGCGCATTGCCGCGCGCGGGATCCCCCAGGAACGGATCGTCGGCGACCGCGATCAGCTTGAGCGGATGACGGCCGCGCAGCCGGAGATGGTGGAGGGGGGTGCGCCAGGTCATGCGGTGGAAATGTTCGGCGATTCGGTCGGCGAGGGAAAGCCCCCTGTCGCCGCCCATCCGGATCAGCCGCTTGCCCTGATCGATCCCGTCGGCGGCGGGGTCGTCACCCGCATCGCTCACGCGCCCCGCAACGCCCGGATATTGTCGGCATAGGCCGCCGGACCGCCCTTGAACACGGCGGTGCCGGCGACGAGCGCATCGGCGCCCGCCGCGATCACCCGGGGCGCGGTGGCGCGATCGACGCCGCCATCGACCTCAAGATCGATGTGCCGGCCGCTGGTATCGATCCGCGCGCGCAGCGCGGCGATCTTCGCGATCTGGCTTTCGATGAACTTTTGCCCGCCAAAGCCGGGATTGACGCTCATCACCAGGATCAGATCGACCATGTCCAGCACGTGATCGACGACATCGACCGGCGTCGCCGGGTTGAGCACCACGCCCGCGCGCTTGCCGAGTGCCTTGATCGTCTGAAGCGTGCGGTGGAGGTGCGGGCCGCTTTCGGGATGGACCGACAGGCAGTCGGCACCGGCATCGGCGAACGCTTGGAGCATCGGATCGACCGGCGCGATCATCAGGTGGACGTCGAACGGTTTGGCGGTATGCGGGCGCAGCGCCTTTACCACCGCCGGGCCGATGGTGAGGTTTGGCACGAAATGGCCGTCCATCACGTCGATATGGATCCAGTCGGCGCCCGCTTCGTCGATCGCGCGCACCTCTTCCCCCAGCTTCGCGAAATCGGCGGAGAGGATCGAGGGGGCGATGCGGATGGCGGTCATGTCGTCCCCTTACGTCCCTGGCGAATCGCCCGCAACACGCATCATCCGCACCATGAAGAAGCCGTCGAGGCCACCCTGTTCGGCGAGCATGCCCGGCAGCGTGCGCAGCCAGCCGCGCTCGTGCGCGACCAGCCCCTCCGGAAGCTCGTCGGGAAGCACCGGGTCGATCGCGAAATCGGGGTGGCTGTCCAGAAACGCCGCGATCTGCGCCTCCCCCTCTTCGGGTTCGAGCGAGCAGGTCGCATAGACGAGCAGCCCGCCCGGCCGCACCCAGGATGCCGCGCGCGGAAGCAGGCGCGCCTGGACCTCCGCCATCTCTGCGATCACGCGGGGGCCGACGCGGTGGAGCACATCGGGGTGGCGGCGGAAGATGCCGGTCGCGCTGCACGGCGCGTCCAGCAGGACGACATCGGCGGGCGCGGGCGGCTGCCAGTCGAGCAGGTCGGCGGTGACGATCGTCGCCGACAGGCCAGTGCGGGCGAGATTTTCCGAAAGTCGCGCCAGACGACTTTCCGAGATATCGACCGCCGTCACGTCCCAGCCGGCGGCGGCGAGCTGAAGCGTCTTGCCCCCCGGCGCGGCGCACAGGTCGAGCGCATGACCGCCGCCACCGCCGGCCAGGCGCGCGGGGAGCGACGCAGCGAGATCCTGGACCCACCAATCGCCCGCGGCATAGCCCGGCAGATCGGGAACCGGCGTGTCGGTGGTCAGCCGGACATGGCCGGGAAGCAGGCTGACGCCCGCAAGCGGCGGGTCGCCGCGCAGGGTAAGGTCGAGCGGCGGCGGCGCGGCGATCGCCTCACCGGCGGCGCGCGCCACCCGATCGCCCCAGTTGCGCGCGATGCGATCATGGACCGGGGGCGGGAGCGCGGGCGTGTCCGGCAGGGCCGCGTCGCCGCGCAGCAGCGTGCCGAACACGCCATGGACCAGCTTGCGCGGGCCGCCATCGACCAGCGGCAACACGGTCGAGATCGCGGCATGCGGCGGCGTACCGAGCCGCAGCGCCTGGACCAGCGCGATGCGCAGCGCGAACCGCGCCTTCGCATCGTCGGGCAGGCGATTGCGGGTCGCGCCATCGATCAGCGCGTCGAGATCGGCGAGCCGGCGCAGCACCTCTGCCGCGATGGCATGGGCGAGGCCGCGATCGGGCGGAGACAGGCCGGCGGTGGCAGCAGCGAGCGCCTGTTCGATCGCAAGCCCGCGCCGCAGCACCGCATCCAATAGCCGCAGCGCCGCCCGGCGCGCCGGGACGCCCGGGGGATCGGCGGGTGGACGTTGGCCTGGCGAATGTCGGCGTGATCGAGGGTGGGGCGGCCGGGGCATCCCCGGCCCCTACGCGCTTTCCGGCGCGCGATCACCCCCTTCTCAAATCAGGGCATGGACGGCGAACACGCCGCGACGAACAGCGCGACCCATAGGACAACTCCCGCCCACAGGGTGATCCAGTCGAACCGCCGGGCGCGGAGACGCATCCCCGATCGCGGCGTCGATCATCCCCGGCGATTGGGGTCGAGCGCGCTGGTGGACCGGCGTGGGGCGGGACGCCTGCCGAGCGCGGAGGGGCGTGCCGCCGCAGCGTCAGCCGCAAGAGCGGACCGGGGCGCGGTAAGCGCGTCACGCGGCGCGCTCTGTCCCATCGCCAGCGCGATCTCCTCCAGCGCGGCGATGCGGTTGCCGGTATCGGGATGGGTCGAGAACAGGCTGTCACCGCCGCGCGACAATCCCGGGACGATATAGAGCTGGGCCGCCGCCGGCACGCGCTCGGCTACCGGATTCGGGACGGCGGCGGCGCCGCGCGCCAGCTTCGCCAGCGCCGAGGCGAGCGCACGCGGGTTGCCCGAAATCTCTGCCCCGCCGCGATCCGCGCCATATTCGCGGGTGCGGCTGATCGCCATCTGGACGATCATCGCCGCGAACGGCGCGACGATCACCGCAAGCACCGTCGCGAGCAGCGCGCCGCGATTGTCGTTCCCGCGAAAGAACAGGCCGAAATTGGCGAGCATCGAGATCGCCCCGGCGATCGTCGCAACCATTGTCATGATAAGCGTGTCGCGGTTGCGGACATGCGCGAGTTCATGCGCCATCACCCCGGCGATCTCGTCGCGGGTCAGCATGTTCAACAGGCCGGTCGTCGCCGCGACCGCGGCATGTTCGGGATTGCGGCCGGTGGCAAAGGCATTGGGATGCGGCGAATCGATCACATAGACCTTTGGCATCGGCAGCCCGGCGCGCCGCGCGAGATCGGCGACCAGGCCGTGAAATTCCGGCGCGCTGGCGCCATCGACCTGTTTCGCGCCGTGCATCGACAGCACGATCCGGTCTGCGTTCCAGTAGGTGAAGAGGTTCATCCCCACCGCGACCAGCAGCGCGATCACCATTCCGCCGCGTCCGCCGATCGTGAAGCCAAGCGCCATGAACAGCGCCGTCAGCGCCGCCAGCAGCATCGTCGTCTTGAACCCGTTCACTTGAACCTGCTCCTTTACCGCCCCAATGTGGGGGCGAACCCGATCCGCTGCAATCGAGAACCGACCATGGGCAAACGCCCCGACCATGTGAAGCCGCCGGCCTATCTGGCCAAGAACAAGCCGGTCCCGCGCCCGGCTCCGGGAAAGACGGCAAAGGCGGATCCGCTGGGAACCGATCCGGTCCGCTATGGCGACTGGGAGTTGAAGGGGATCGCGGTCGATTTCTGACCCGGCGGAGGGAACGAAGCGCGGGGGTCGCGCGTCCGTGCCGGGATGATCCTGCCGCCCCGTTCCCGCCCCGCCAGGATCGCCGCCATCGTCGCGGCCGCCGTCGCGATCCTGTTGCTGGTGCTCGCCTGTTTCCCGTGGGGCGTGTTTCGCGCCCAGGCCGAACGGGCGATCAGCGCGCGCATCGGCGCCCCGGCGACGATCGGCACCATCGAACGTGAAGGAATCCTGTCCCTCCATCCGGTGCTGGTGCTGCGCGATGTGCGCATCGCCCAGCCCGGCTGGGCCGGGAACGGCGCGATGCTGCGCGTGGCGCGCGCGCGGGTGCGCCTGCCGGTGCTGCCGCTGCTGATCGGGCAGGTGCGGCCACAGCCGATCGCGATCGAAAACGGGGTCGCGACACTGGTGCGCGCGTCGGACGGGCGGACGAACTGGGGTGGGCCAAAGGATGGCGGCGGATCGACCGGCGATGGGTTTGCCCGGCTCGCGATCCGCGACCTGACGATCGCGTATCGCGACGCGAAGCGCGACCGGCGTGCGCGGGTGCGCGTCGATTCGGACGGCAACGGCCTGCGCGTCCGCGGGACCGGCGCGCTGGCCGACGAGGCGGTTCGCGTCGTCCTGGCCGGGGCGCCGATCGACGGCCGTGCGAACTGGCCGTTCGTCGCCCGGATCGTCGGTCCACAAACGCGGATCACCGCGAGCGGCACCATGGCGCGGGCGCTCGACACCCACGACATGCGGTTCGACATGCATGCGCGCGGCCACGATCTGCTCGACCTCGACCGGGTGATCGAGGCGGGGCTGTTCGGCACCCAGCCGGTCGCGCTGAACGGCAAGGTGTCGCGCCAGGGCGAGGTCTGGAAGATCGCCGGCCTCAACGGAACGATCGGACGCTCACGCCTGTCGGCCGCGGACGCGACGATCGACAAATCGACCCCCGGTCGGACCCGGATCGACGGCGACATCCGGCTGGCGCAACTCGATTTCGAGGACCTGTCGAACACGCGCGGCCGGGCGATCGCCGCCGCCAAGCGAGCGAAGGCGGGTCCCCGGATCGTACCGGATACGCGCATCGATCTGCGCAACGTCGCGGATATCGATGGCGTGCTGCGGGTGCGTGCCGATCGCCTGCTCTCACGCTTCGACTCACCATTCCGGCGCATCGCCGGCACGCTGACGCTGGAGAATGCGCGCCTGACCGTCGATCCGTTCACCGTCGGGATGACGCGCGGGACGCTGGGCGGCCGGATCGTCGTCGATCAGCGTGACGGCAAGCCGCGTCCGATGCTGGCGCTCGACCTGAAGCTCGCCGACACCACGATCGGCACGCTGGCCGGGGGCGGCACCATCGACGCGCCGCTACGCGGCATGGCCAGGCTGACCGGTACCGGCGAAACCGTGCGCGCGGCGATCGGCCGGTCGAGCGGAGAGGTGGCGCTGGCCTCCGGCAGCGGCCGGATCCCGTCGAAACTGGCGTCGTTCATCGGCCTCGACGTCGGGCGCGGGGTCTTTGCCGACAAGGACGCGGTCGCCACGCTGCGCTGCCTGATCGTCCATATGGACGTGCGCGACGGTAGCGCGCGGATGAGCCCGCTGTTGATCGACACCTCACGATCGCAATCGCATGTCGCCGGCACGATCGATCTGGCGAACGAGCGGCTGGACCTGACGATGACCGGCGCGCCGAAGAAGGACAGCATCCTGCGCCTGACAGAGCCGGTGCCGGTGCGCGGCACCATCAAGTCGCCCGACCCCAAGGTGCCGGGCGGCAAGACCAATGTCGGCGGCATATTGAAGATGGTCGGCGACGCGATCGCGGGGGATCGCCCGCCCCTGGCCACCGACGCCGATTGCGGCGCGCTGGCCGCACGGGCGATGCGATAGCCGGGAGCGCCGGTTCGACCCCTACAGCGCGTCGCGGATCTTGAGCAGCGTGTTCCAGTTGCGGGCGGTGCTGGCGCGCGGGAATTTCGCCCTTGCCATCGCCGGACCCAGATTCGAGCGAGCCTGTCCGTCGGGAAAATCGATGAACAGGTCGCGGCCATGGCGGTGCAGGCGCTCGGGGCCGTCATAGCATTTGGCGATCCGGTCCAACGGCGCGGCGAGAATGTCGTCGCGGTGGAACATCACCACCAGCGACGCGGGACGCTCCCGCGCGACATCGGGATAGGGATTGGCCGCCACCACGGCGTCGAGCTGGTCCTTCGTCCGGACGAACACCTCGGACTCCAGTCCGGTTTCCTCCTTGAGCGCATGGTGAATTTCCGCCTCCAGGCCGGCCGCGTCCCGGCCGGGCGCGGTGAAGACGACGTTGCCTGATGCGAGCAGCGTGCGGACATCGGTAAAGCCCAGCCCCTCGACCACCCCCTTCAACTCCGCCGATTTGAGCTGGCGCTTGCCGAGGTTGATGCCCCGCAGCATCGCCGCCCACCTCATGCGCCTTCCTCGCGCAGCGGGCGGCTGAGCAGCGCATCGACCACGTCGCCGACCGCCGCGCCGTCGAGCAACATGCACACCGCGTCGGTAACCGGCATATCGACGCCGGCGGCACGTGCGGCATCGCGCAGCACCGGAGCGGTCGCCGCGCCCTCCGCCACGGTGCGGCGATCGGCGAGCAGGTCCGCGGCGCGTTCGCCCCGGCCAAGGCCGACGCCGAGCGAGAAATTACGCGAATTTGTCGAGGAACAGGTGAGGACGAGATCGCCCAGCCCTGACAGGCCGGCCAGCGTCTCCGCACGGCCACCCCGCGCGATGCCGAACCGGGTCATCTCGGCAAATCCGCGCGCGATCAGCGCGGCGCGCGCGTTGAGGCCCAGCCCCGCGCCCTCGACCACCCCGCAGGCGATGGCGAGAACGTTCTTGACGGCGCCACCAATCTCCGCCCCGATCACGTCGGAGGAGCCATAGGTGCGAAAGGCGGGACCGGCGAGCCGCGCGGCGAGCCGGTCGCGAAGCGCCTCGTCCTCGCACGCCAGCGTGACCGCGGTGGGCAGGCCGCGCGCGACCTCATGCGCGAAGGTGGGGCCGGACAGCACCGCGACCGGCGCATCGGGATGACGCTCGCGCGCGATTTCCGCGACGAGCATCCGCGTTCCCGCCTCGATCCCCTTGGCGCAGAGCACCAGCGGACGCCCGGCGACCGGAGCGGCCGACAGGACGGTGCGCAGAAATTGGGCGGGAACCACCACCAGCAATGCATCGCAATCGTCGAGCGTGGCGAGATCGCCGGTCGCGCGGATCGACGCGGCGAGCGGAACCCCGGCCAGGAACAGGCGGTTTTCATGCGCGTGATTGATCGCAGCGACGACCTCATCCTCCCGCGCCCACAGCGTCACCGGTTCATCACCGCGCGCCGCGACCTGTGCCAGTGCGGTTCCCCACGCGCCGCCGCCCAGAACACCCAGTTTCATGCCTTCACTCCCGCGCCGCGCACCTTTTCCGCGTCCGGATCGAGCGGCCAGCGCGGGCGCGCGGGCAGGTCGAGCGGATCGGTGAGACCGAGCGCGAACCGCTCGACCCCGGCCCAGGCGATCATGGCGGCATTGTCGGTACAGAGCCAGAGCGGCGGTGCGACAAAGGGCAGGCGGTGTTCGCTGGCCAGCGCGGTCAGCGCGGCGCGCACCGCGCCATTGGCCGCGACCCCGCCCGCCACGACGAGGGCGGTGGCGCCCACCGCCTTGCCGAGCGCGATGCGGGTGCGATCGACCAGACAGTCCACGACCGCCTGCTGGAACGAGGCGGCAAGATCGGCGGGGGCGAACTTGCCGACCTTGCGCGCGACATCGCTCTTGAGGCCGGCGAACGAGAAATGCGGCTCGCCCGATCCGACCAGCGGGCGCGGCAGCGGGACGGCGCGGGGATCGCCCGATGCGGCGGCGCGCTCGACCGCCGGGCCGCCGGGAAAGCCGAGGCCAAGCAGCTTGGCGGTCTTGTCGAACGCCTCACCCGCCGCGTCGTCGATCGTCGTGGCAAGGCGCCGATAGCGGCCCACCCCTTCGACCAGCAGCAGCTGGCAATGCCCGCCCGACACGAGCAGCAGCAGATAGGGGAAGGCAAGATCGGGGTCGGCGAGGCGGGGCGAGAGGGCATGCCCCTCCAGATGGTTGACCGCGACCAGCGGCCTGTTCGCGGCGTGCGCGAGCGCCTTGCCGGTGACCAGCCCCACCATGACCCCGCCGATCAGCCCCGGGCCGGCGGTCGCGGCGACCGCATCGACATCGGCCAGGGTCACCCCGGCATCGTCCAGCGCCGCGGCGATCAGCGGCTCCAGCGCCTCGACATGCGCACGCGCGGCGATTTCGGGAACGACCCCGCCGAACGGGCGATGCGCCTCATCCTGCCGCGCAAGGCGATGGGCGAGGATGTCGCGCGCGTCGGTGACCAGCGCGGCGGCGGTTTCATCGCAACTCGATTCGAGGCCGAGGATCAGCATCGGCCCGATCTAGGGTTTGCGGGTCAGCTTGTCGAAGATTCCGCAAGCGCGGCCGCGACCTTCGCCTCCGAACTGGCATGCAGCGCCCAGAAATCGCGCACCGGTTCGCCATTGAGCAGCCCTTCCAGCACGGCGAGGTGCGAGTGCCAGCCGCCGCCGAAATTGGCCATCGGAGCGGGGCCGCTGATCCCGCTGTGGGTGAGTACCAGCCGCGTACGCCCGCCCGGCGCGTCGGACAGCTCGAAGCGCGCGACCCCCTCCTTGCCGCCGTCCCAGCCGATCGCCAGCACGCGCGGGGGATCGAATTCCACAACGCGCTCGCGCGCCGACGCGCCTTTATATTTCGCGTATTTCTCGGGATAGGGGACGTCGTTGGCGGAGAGGTTTTCATGGTCGAACACCAGCCCGACCTCCCCGCCCGCAGCCGCATCGGTCCCGCCCGCGAACCATCGGCGGCGAAGCTCCGCTTCCGCAAGGTAGCGCCAGACGGTCGCAGGCGGAGCGTCGAGGATGCGTTCGATGCGCAGCGTATCGGGCGCGAGAATTTCGACGGGAGCAGGATCGCTTCTCATGGCGTCACTCCGTGAAGGTCAGGCGAGATTCAGCTGCCAGGAGACGCCGAAGCGGTCGCTGATCCACGCAAAACATGTGCTCCAGCCATAATTGCCGGGCGGCATCAGCACCTGGCCGTCCTGCGACAGCGTCTCGAACAGGCGGTCGAACTCGGCGGCGTCGGCGCAGTCGAGATAGAAGGACCAGGACGGGGTGAAGTCGAAATCATGGGCGATGAAGCTGTCGTGCGCCATCACGCTTTGCCCCGCGATCGTCGCGTGGGCGCGGATGATCGTACCCTCTGGCCCAGGTCCGTCGGCGCCGAAGCGCTGGACCGAATCGATCCGGCTGTCGGGAACATGCGCGACATAGAAGTCGAGCGCGGGCTGCGCCTTGCCGCCCTGGAACATGAGGAACGGGGTTGCGGTGGTCATGCGTCCTTCTCCCCATCGTTCGCGAGCAGCGCCTCGAGATTGTCGAGGCGGGTGTTCCAGAAGGACGCCCATTGTCGGAGCCATGCATCGGCCTCGGCCAGCGGTTCGGGCCGGAGCGTACACAGCTGCGTCCGGCCCGCCTTGCGCCGCGCCACGAGGCCGGCGCTTTCGAGCACCTTCACATGCTTGGATGCGCCCGCGAAGCTCATCGCATAGGGCTGCGCGAGTTCGCCGACCGATTTTTCGCCGCGCGCGAGGCTGGCGAGCATGCCGCGGCGGGTGGGATCGGAGAGCGCGTGGAAGGTCGCGTCGAGTCGTTCAACCATTTGGTTTAACTACGCGCGCCGCATGTGATTGTCAACCTGTTGGTTTAGCTTCTTGCCAGCACCGCATCGGCGACGAACGGGTTGGTCTGCCGCTCCTGCGCAAAGGTGCTGGGCTGGCCGTGGCCGGGAACGAAGACGGTATCGCCGCCCAGCGGCCACAGCCTGCCCGTGATCGCGTCGATCAGGTCCTGGTGATTCCCCATCGGAAAGTCGGTGCGGCCGATCGATCCTTGAAAGATCACGTCGCCGACGATCGCCAGCTTCGAATCGGGGTGATGGAACACGACATGGCCCGGCGTGTGGCCGGGGCAGTGATAGACGTCGAGCGTCAGCTCACCGACCGTGACGGTGTCGCCATTTTCCAGCCAGCGATCGGGTTCGAACACGCGACCCTCGATGCCATAGTTGCGCCCGTCATCGTCGAGCCGGCTGATCCAGAAGCGATCCGCCTCGTGTGGCCCCTCGATCGGAACGCCCAGCTCTTCGGCCAGCAGGCCGGCCTGACCGCAATGATCGATATGGCCATGGGTGATCAGCAGCTTTTCGATGGTGACGCCATGCTGCTTCGCCGCCGCCTTCAACCGGTCGAGATCGCCGCCCGGATCGGTAAAGGCGCCGCGCATCGTCCTGGTACACCATAGCAGCGTCGAATTCTGCTGTAGCGGGGTGACGGGGACGATCGCGGCGCGGAGCGGAGGCGTGGTCATGGCTGTCAGCAGATAGGCGCGGGCGGGAAGCGCGGCAACCAAGGCTTGCGGGCGACCGCGCGGACCTGCATGGCTGACGCGATGCGCCGCGACGCCCCCTTCGTGCTGCTCGACGACGCCCGGCCGGGGGGTGAGGATGCGCGCCTGTATCGTGCGCCGGTACGGACGATCGTCGCGATGCGTGGCGATGAGGTGCGGCCCGCGCTCGCCGCGCTGGACGCCGCGCGCGGCGAAGGCCTGCATGCCGCAGGCTATATCGCCTATGAGGCGGGACATGCGCTGGAGCCGCGACTGGGCGCGCCGGCGGCGGGCGATGGTCCGCTGCTCTGGTTCGGGCTGTTCGACGGCCATGTGCGGATCGCCGCTGCCGAGGTGCCGGCGCATCTGCCCGATCCGGGCGGCGCCTGGATCGGCGGGGCGAGGCCCGGCATCTCGCGCGCAGACTATGATGCGGCCTTTGCCCGGGTGCGCGAATGGATCGATGCCGGCGACATCTATCAGGCCAATCTGACCTTTCGCGCGACGGTGCGGGTGATGGGCGATCCGCTGGCCATCTACGCCGCCGTGCGCGGGCGCGCGGCTGCGGGCTATGGCGGCGTGATATGGACCGGACGCGACTGGCTGCTGTCCTTTTCCCCCGAACTGTTCCTGGCGCTGCGCGACGGCGAGCTGATGGCGCGGCCGATGAAGGGAACCGCCGCGCGCGGCGCCACGCCCGAGCAGGATGCACAGGTGCGCGAGACGCTTGCCCGCGACGAGAAGCAGCGCGCCGAAAATCTGATGATCGTCGATCTGATGCGCAATGACCTGACCCGGATCGCACAGCCGGGCAGCGTGGCGGTGCCGGAGCTGTTCAAGGTCGAAACCTATCCGACGCTGCACACGATGGTCTCGACCGTCACCGCCCGGTTGCGCGCGGGCATGAGCGTGGGCGACGCGATCGCGGCGACCTTTCCCTGCGGATCGGTGACCGGCGCGCCCAAGATCCGCGCGATGGAGGTGATCGGCGCGGTCGAGCCGGATCCGCGCGGCGCCTATACCGGTTCGATCGGGCGGATCGACCCGGATGGAGATGCCGCGTTCAACGTCGCGATCCGCACCCTGCGGCTGGCCGATGGCGCCGGCATCGCCGAAATCGGCCTGGGATCGGGCGTAGTCGCCGATTCGCGCGCGCGCGAAGAGTGGGACGAGTGCCTGACCAAGAGCGCGTTCCTGACGCGCGGACAGCGCCGGTCCGACCTGATCGAGACGATGGCGTTCGACCCGGCACAGGGCATCGCGCTGCTCGAACGGCATCTGGCGCGGATGAAGGAGAGTGCCGCCGCGTTCGGCATCGCGTTCGACCGGCACGCGGTACGCAACGAGCTACAGGCCGCGACCTTTCGCCTGCGCGATCCGGCGCGGGTGCGGCTGTTGCTGTCGCCGGGCGGCACCGTCGCGATCGGCACCGCGCCGATGCCGGCTGCGCCCGCCGGGCCGGTCCGGGTCGCGCTGATGCGCCGGCCCGTCGCGCCGCACGACATTCGCCTGGCGCACAAGACCAGCGACCGGCGCCCCTATCCGCGCGTCGGCGGCGCGTTCGAGACCCTGTATGTCGATGCCGAAGGGTATCTGACCGAGGGCAGCTTCACCTCGATCTTCGTGCGGCGGGACGGGCGGCTCGTCACCCCACCATTGACTCGGGCAGTCCTGCCCGGCGTGCTGCGCGCCGAACTGATCGCGCGCGGCGAAGCGGTGGAGGGCGAGCTGACCCCCGACGATCTGCGCGACGGATTGCTGATCGGCAACGCGCTGCGCGGACTGGTTGCCGCTGTTACGGTTGCGGAAGAGGCGACCGCCGACCTATAGGGCGCGCGTTTCCAGCCAGAAGGCGACGCCCATGCAGACCTCCGCCGCGCTCAATCGCATCCAGCCTTCCGCGACGCTCGCGATGACGAGCCGCGTGTTCGACCTGAAGCGCCAGGGGATCGACGTGATCGGCCTGGGCGCGGGCGAACCCGATTTCGACACGCCGGATTTCGTGAAGGAAGCGGCGATCGAGGCGATCCGCAAGGGCGCGACCAAATATACCAATGTCGATGGCACGCCCGAATTGAAGTCGGCGGTGGTCGCCAAATTCGCACGCGACAACGGCCTGACCTATGCCGAGAACCAGATCAGCGTGAATTCGGGCGGCAAGCACACGCTGTTCAACGCGTTCTGCGCGACGATCGACCCGGGCGACGAGGTGATCGTGCCGGCACCTTATTGGGTAAGCTATCCCGATGTCGTCGAATTTGCGGGCGGCACGCCGGTGTTCGTCGCGGCGGGCGCGGATCAGGGCTACAAGCTGAAGCCCGAACAGCTTGAGGCGGCGATCACCGCTAAGACGAAGTGGGTCGTACTCAATTCGCCGTCCAACCCGACCGGCGCGGCGTATAGCGCGGCAGAACTGAAGGCGCTGGGCGAGGTGCTGGAGCGCCATCCGCAGGTGCTGATCTATGCCGACGACATGTATGAGCACATCCTGTACGACGGATTCGAATTCGCCACGATCGCGCAGGTCTGTCCGGCGCTGTACGATCGCACGCTGACCGCGAACGGCGTGTCCAAGGCCTATGCGATGACCGGATGGCGGATCGGTTTTGCCGGCGGGCCGCAATGGCTGATCAAGGCGATGGGCAAGCTCCAGTCGCAATCGACCAGCAATCCGTGCAGCGTCAGCCAGGCGGCGTCGGTCGCGGCACTCAATGGCGACCAGTCGTTCCTGAAGGACCGCGCCGCCGCGTTCCAGAAGCGGCGCGACCTGGTGGTGTCGATGCTGAACCAAATCAACGGCATGCACTGCCCACGGCCGGAGGGTGCCTTTTACGTCTATCCCGAATTCAGCGACCTGATCGGCAAGACGACCCCCAAGGGGCTGGTGATCGACAGCGACGAGACGATGGTCGGCTATCTGCTCGACGATGCGCGCGTCGCGGCGGTGCATGGCGCGGCGTTCGGATTCTCCCCCGCGCTGCGGATCAGCTACGCCACGAGCGAGGATGTGCTGACGCAGGCGTGCGGCCGCATCCAGGAGGCGTGCGCGGCGCTGCGTTGAGCGGACGCGCATCCGGCCGCAGCGGGTGCTCCTCATCGACGGGCGACGACGCGCGCGCCGGGCGCCACCTTCCCCCAAAACGCGCGATGACAGGCGCGCTCACCGTGCGTTCATCGGCTGGTAGGATATCTTTGCTTGGTTCCGGCGGCGGGCGCCCCATCTGCCGCCGCAACCAGCAGGAAAGATCATCGATGCGCGCGCTATTGTCCTCTCCCTTCCTTCATCGGTTCCTGGCCGGGTTCTCGCTCGGCGCGGTCGCCATGGTCGCGCTGCACATTGAACAGGTTTCCGCAGCCCCCATCTTTTAGGGCATGCGCACCCGTCCCCTTGTGATCGGGATCGCCGGTCTCGGCATCCTCACCGCCACCGCCGGTCTGGCGGGCACGTCGGAAACCGCAGTGAAAATTCCGGCATCGACCATCGACGTCGCACCCGGCCGCGGGGCGCAGGTCGCGGTGCTCGCGGGCGGGTGCTTCTGGGGCATGGAGGCGGTGTTCGAACAGGTGAAGGGCGTGCGCGCGGTAGTGAGCGGCTATGCCGGCGGGGCGCGCGCGACCGCCCGCTATGCCCAGGTTTCGACCGAGCGGACGAACCATGCCGAGGCGGTGCGAATCACCTATGACCCCCGTCAGGTCAGCTATGCGACGCTGCTGCGCATCTATTTTTCGGTCGCGCACGATCCGACCCAGCTCAACCGCCAGGGACCGGATAGCGGCCCCAGCTATCGCTCGGCGATCTTTCCCCAGAATGCCGGCCAGGCCCGCGTCGCGCGTGCCTATATCGACCAGCTTGGCAAAGCCGGGGTGTTCGACAAGCCGATCGTGACGAAAATCGAGCAGGGCGGCTTTTACCCCGCCGAAGCCGAGCATCAGGACTTTGCCCGGCGCAATCCCGGCCATCCCTATATCGTGCGGTGGGACAAACCCAAGATCGCGGCGTTCCGCGCCGCGTTCCCCGCCCTCGCCAGCTAGACCAGCCCCAGCTCGGCCAGCTTTCCCGCCAGATCGACGGGCAGCGACCCCATCTCTGCGGAACCCAGGTCGCGTGGCGCATCCTGATCGTCGAGATAGCGCCACCCCTGATGCGCGCGCTTTGGACTGGGGATCACCAGCACCAGATCGGGGTCGAGCAGGATCGATGTGCGCCCGCCCTCCGCCTCGCCGAAGCCGATAATCGGCGAGCGCGCGACGAGCTGATGCTTGAAGATCCAGAAGAGCGAGCCGCCGGCGATCTCCGCATGCCGCTTGGGAAGATAGCGGGTGGTCAGCGCGACCGGCCCGGCGCGGCCGCGTTCGGCCAGCCGATCGCGCAGATGATCGATTCCCGTGACCCCGAACGCGACTTTGGTAAGATGAAGCGGCATGACCGCTATGTGTGTCAGCCGCCAAGGCCCCACAAGGTGGCGAGACCCAGAAAGGCGAGGAACCCCCCGGTGTCGGTCAGCGTCGTCACGAAGACGGCAGAGGCGACCGCCGGATCGACCCGCATCCGATCGAGCGTCACCGGCACCAGCACGCCGCCCAGCCCGGCGAGCAGATTGTTGAGGATCATCGCCAGACAGATGACCAGCGACAGATCGCGATTGTCGAAGATCACGAAGGTGCCGACCCCGATCAGCAGCCCCAGCGCCAGACCGTTGGCGATCGCGATCCGCAATTCGCGCCCGACCATGCGCCAGGTATTCGAATCGGTGAGCTGATTGGTCGCGATCGCGCGCACCACCACCGCCAGCGTCTGCGTTCCGGCATTCCCGCCCATGCCCGAAACGATCGGCATCAGCACCGCAAGCAGCGCGAACGCCGCGATCTCGCCCTGGAACAGGCCGACCACCGAGGATGCGAGGATCGCGGTGGCGAGATTGACCACCAGCCAGGTGAGCCGGGTCCGCACCGTCACGCCGATCGGTTCGTTGATATCGCCATCGCCCGCGCCGGCGAGCTTCAGCGTATCCTCGCCCGCTTCCTCGGAAATGATGTGGACGATGTCATCGACCGTGATCACGCCGACCAGCCGGCCGCTGTCATCGACCACCGCCGCGGAAATCAGCGCATATTTCTGGAAGATCAGCGCGACTTCCTCCTGATCCATCTCGACCGGGATCAAGGTCTGTTCGCGCTTCATCACATCGGAAATCGAAACCGCGCGCGGAGTACGCAGGATCCAGGACAGCGCACAGGTACCGAGCGGCTTGTGCGCCGGATCGACGACGAAGATTTCCCAGAAATCGGTCGCCAGTTCCTCTTCGCCGCGCAAAAAATCCAGCACGTCGCCGACGGTCCAGTGTTCCGGCACCGCGATCAGCTCGCGCTGCATCAGTCGGCCGGCGGATTCCTCGGGATAGGAGAGCGCTTCCTCGATCGCGGCGCGATCGTCGGGATCGAGGGCGCGGAGGACGGCGCGCTGGTCCTCCTCCTCCATGTCCTCGATGATCGCGACGGCGTCGTCGGTATCGAGTTCGGCGGCGATGTCGGCGACTTCGTGCGGCTCGAGCGCCTCGATCAGCGCGTCGCGGACCCAGTCGTTCATCTCCGACAGCACTTCGCCGTCGATCAGTCCGGGGATCGCGGCGGCGAGCGCGGCGCGCTGATCCGCCGGGGTCAGCTCGACCAGGTCGGCGATGTCGGCGGGATGAAGCGGCTCGACCTTTTCGCGCACCGCCTCTGCATCGCCCGCCTCGACCAGGTCGAGGACGGTGCGGACGAAATCGGGATTGATCCGGTCGTGCGCGTCATGCTGCGCGACGTCGGCGGTTTCGGTCTCGCTGGTCATTCGAGCCCTCCCCGATGGCACTGAACGACCTCCCTCTAACGCGCTCGAATCGCGCTGCCAATCCGCACGCGCATTCGCGCGGTTTGCAACCGCGCCAACTCCGGCCTAGGTGACCCGATCACATTCGATTGACCGGAGACCCGTTCCCAATGTCCGACCTTCCCACGCGCCTGATCATGACCCTCGACACGGGCGACGTGCAGATCAAGCTGCGCCCCGACCTTGCCCCCAAGCATGTCGAGCGCATCGCCAAGCTGGCCGATAGCGGCTTTTACGACGGGGTTGTCTTTCACCGGGTGATCGCCGGCTTCATGGCACAGGGCGGCGACCCGACCGGGACCGGCATGAGCGGGTCGAAGGAGCCGAACCTGCCCGCCGAATTCAGCCGCGAACCGCATGTGCGCGGCGTGTGTTCGATGGCGCGGACCAACGATCCCAACAGCGCCAATTCGCAATTCTTCATCTGCCTGGACGATGCCACCTTTCTCGACGGCCAGTACACCGTGTGGGGCGAAGTGACCGAGGGCATGGAGCATGTCGATGCGCTGCCCAAGGGCGAGCCGCCGCGCGAGCCGGGCAAGATCGTGAAGGCGCGCACCGAGGCCTGAACGCCGACCCGCCGGACCGCGACGCGGGTTCAGGGCGAGTTCAACCGGGAACCGACAGGGTGGCGCGCATGTTTGGCACGACCATGATGACACGTCCTCTCGCCGCGATCGCGGCCGTCACCCTTCCGCTCGCCCTGCCCGCCACGGCGCAGCAGGGAACCCTGGCGCAGGTGCAACAGCATCTGCGCGCAACCCGGACGATGACCGCGTCGTTCACCCAGACCGACCGCGCCGGCAAGACCGTCGATGGCATGCTGACGCTGAAGCGACCGGGCAAGATCCGGTTCCAGTATGAAAAGGGCGTGCCGCTGCTGATCGTCGGCGACGGCGGCTCGCTGTGGTTCATCGACTATTCGGTGAAGCAGGTGTCGCGCTGGCCGGTGAAGAATTCGCCGCTCGGCGTGCTGCTCAACCCGGATCGCGACATTTCGGGCTATGCGAAGGTCGTCCCGACCGGCAATCCCGACGTGATCAGCATCGAGGCGCATGATCCGAAAAAGCCCGAATATGGCCGAATCACGATGGTTTTCGCGCGCAACGCGGCTGCCCCGGGCGGTTTGATGCTGCAAGGCTGGGTCGCGCTCGATTCGCAGAACAACCGCACCACGGTGCGGCTGTCCGGCCAGCGGTTCAACGTCGATGTGAGCGACGGCGCGTTCCGGTGGAACGACCCGCGCAAGCGTGGCGGGCGACCCTGACACGCGCCTGACAACGGCGTTCATGTTCGCGACAGCTTTCCGGGCGTAACACCGGACCTGCGGATGGGGCGTTCGGGATTTTTCCCCCTGTTGCCCGAATGTGTGTCTCATCCTGCCTGCGTGACGAACGCCAGGTCGGCCCTCGCTCCATGCCCCCGGAGCGGGGGCCTTTCCTTTTTCCGAAGCGGTCGCATCGGCCCGGTCGGCGATTGGCCCGGGACAGGCAGACGAGACGCATCCGGCCGGGAGTGGGCTGGTGCCGGTCGCACAAGGTGATTAGACGGACGGCGACATGAAAATCGCATCGTGGAACATCAATTCCGTCCGCTTCCGCATGGACATCGTCCAGCAGTTCCTGCGCGAGGAAGCGCCCGACATCCTCTGCCTTCAGGAAACCAAGGTCATCGACGGCGATTTTCCGCACGGCCCTCTGCGCGCGCTGGGCTATAAGCACATCGTCGTTCATGGCCAGCGGATGCACCATGGCGTCGCGATCATCAGCCGGGTGCCACTGATCGAGGACGACCGGCTCGACTGGCAGGCGAATGGCGAGGCGCGGCATGTCGGCGTGCGGTTGCCCGGCGGGGTACGGCTCGAAAATGTCTATGTTCCGGCCGGCGGCGACATTCCCGACCGCGACGCCAATCCGAAATTCGGCCAGAAGCTCGATTTTCTGGAGCGGATGACCCGGTGGTCGGAGGGGCTGGCGGACACGCCGGCGATCCTGACCGGCGATTTCAATGTCGCGCCGCTGGAATGTGACGTGTGGAGCCACAAGCAGCTGCTGGGCGTCGTCAGCCACACGCCGATCGAGGTCGAGGCGCTGGACCGGTTGCAGCGGGCGAACGACTGGGTGGACCTGGGGCGCCAGTTCATTCCGGCGCCCGCACGCTGCTTCACCTGGTGGAGCTATCGCGCGAAGGACTGGGCGGCATCGGATCGCGGACGGCGGCTGGACCATATGTGGGCGAGCCGCGATGTCGCGGCGCGGGCCAGCGCGCATCGCGTGTGCGAGCCGTGCCGCGGCTGGCTAAAGCCGTCGGACCATGTGCCGATCGTGACCGAGTTCGATTTTTGAGCGAAGCCGGGCCACAAGCCGCCGCGCGGGCGATCGATGCGCTGCGACGCGGCTGGCCGGTAACGATTCGCGGGGCCGGCGGGGCGCTCTCGCTGCTCGCGGTGGAGACCGCCGATGCGGCGCGCCTGACCGCATTCGATCCCGAGGGGGGGGCGGGCGTGCTGTTGTCCGCCGGCCGGGCCGCGACGCTGAAGCTCGCCAACCAGCGCGAGGCGGCGGTGCCGGACGCGCCGGTGCTGGTCGAACGCGCGCCCTGGCTCGATTTCGACGCGGCTACGGCGCTCGCCGACCCGCAATTCGACCTCGCGACCCCGTTCAAGGGGCCGTTCCGCGCGCTTCCGGTCGCCCAGCCCGATGCGGCCGCCGCCGCGCTGCGGCTGGCACGGGTTGCCGGGCTGCTGCCCGCATTTTTCGCGCGCGCGGGAGAGGCGGAGACCGACGCGCTAACGCCCGCCGACCTCGACGCCCATGAGGATCCGGTGCGGCTGCGCATCGTCACGCGGGCGCGGCTGCCCGTCGCGGGTGCGGAAAATGCCGAGATCGTCGCGTTCCGGACCCCCGAATCGCCCGACGAACACGTGGCCCTGGTGATCGGCCAGCCGACCGGCGCCCCGCCACTGGTGCGGCTGCACAGCGAATGCCTGACCGGGGATGTACTCGGCAGCCTGAAATGCGATTGCGGGCCGCAGCTCCACGCCGCGATCCATGCCATCGCCGAATCGGGCTGGGGCATCCTCCTCTATCTGCGGCAGGAGGGGCGCGGGATCGGCCTGATCAACAAGCTGCGCGCCTATGCCTTGCAGGATCAGGGATTCGACACGGTCGATGCCAATACCCGACTGGGTTTTGCCGTCGATGCGCGCGATTTCGGTGTCGCCGGGCGGATGCTGGCGCTGCTGGGTCAGGGCCGGGTGCGCCTGCTGACCAACAATCCGGCAAAGGTTTCGGGGCTTGAGGCGGCGGGGATCGCGGTGTCCGAACGGGTGCCGCATCATCTGCCCGCCAACCCGCACAATGCGCGTTATCTGGCGACGAAGCGCGACCGGACGGGCCACCAGCTCTGATGCGCTATTATCTGGACGTCGAATTCAACGGCTTTGGCGGCCCGCTGATCGCCCTCGCGCTCGCGCCGGAGGATGGGGGCGTGCCGTTCTATGCCGCGGTGCCGTGTGACGATCCGATTCCGTGGGTCGCCGCGCATGTGATTCCGGTGATCGGGATCGCACCGGTCCCGATGCCCGTGCTGGGGGCCATGCTCGCCGCCTATCTGCGCGACGATCCGCATCCGGTGCTCGTCGCCGACTGGCCCGAGGACATCGCCCATGCGGCGAGCGCGCTGATCGCCGGGCCGGGGCGCCGTCACCCGATCGACCGGATCACCTTTGACCTGTGCGATCCGGTCGGGTTCGACGCGGCGCGGGAAAGCGCGATCCCGCACAATGCGCTGGAGGACGCGATCGCGCTGCGCACCCACATGCTGGCGCATCCGTGCCGGTAAGGCTCAGGCGATCAGCCGCGCGACCTCGTTAAAATCATGGGCGATGGCATCGACGCCGATGGCGCGCAGCCGTTCGTCATGGCCGACGCCGCAATGCGCGCCGGCACAGAGTCCGATCACGGTCGCGCCGGATGCGACGGCGCCGGTCGCGCCGACCGGCGAATCCTCCAGGATCGCGCAGCGGGCAATATCGACGCCGAGCGCCCGCGCGGCATGGAGATAGATGTCGGGCGCCGGCTTGCCCCGCGCGACATGCTCGCGCCCGCTGAAAATCTTGTCCGCGAACGCGTCGCGAATGCCCAGATGGTTCAGATGGGCGTCGATCCAATCGGTGCCGCTCGATGAGGCGATCGCGCGCGGCAGATCGGCGGGCAACGCGCGCACGAAGGCGACCGCGCCGGCAACCGCCGCGACCCCCTGCGCCAGTACGCGGGCGTTTTCTGCCTCACGCGCCGGGTGGAAATCGGCGGGAAGGTCGCGCCCGATCCATGTTTCGATCGCGTCGATGAATTCGCGCCCGGCCAGACCCATGAAATTGGCCATCGATTGTTCCGGCGTGGTCGGATGGCCGATCGCGGTCAGATAGTCGGCAACGTGGCGATTGCCCTCATATTCGCTTTCGAGCAGCACGCCGTCGAAATCGAAGATCAGCGCGTCGAATCGTACGGCCAGGCTCATGCACGCGCTCCGAACAGGGCCGTGCCGACCCGGACATGGGTGGCGCCGAGCGTCACGGCGGTCTCGAAATCGTCCGACATGCCGATGCTGAGTCCCGGCAGGCCCGAATCGCGGGCCAGCTTCGCCAGAAGCGCGAAATAGGGCGCGGGTTCAAGGCCGGCGGGCGGGACAGCCATCAGTCCGATAACGGGCAGGTCCGCCGCGCGAACCGCCGCGAGCAGATCGGGCAGCGCATTGACCGCGCATCCGCCCTTTTGCGGCTCGTCGCCGATATTGACCTGAATGAAGCAGTCGGGCCTGCGCCCGCTTTCCGCCATCGCGCGGGCAAGCGCGGTGACGAGCGACGGGCGATCGACCGCATGGATGACGTCGAACGTCTCGACCGCCTCACGCGCCTTGTTCGATTGCAGCTGCCCGACGAGGTGGAGGACCAGATCGGGCGTTTCGGCGCGCAGATCGGGCCATTTCGCCATCGCCTCCTGAACGCGATTCTCGCCAAACACGCGCTGGCCGGCGGCGATCAGGGGACGGATCGCGTCGGCGTCATGCGTCTTTGAGACGGCGACGAGCGTCACCTCGGACGGTTCGCGATCGGCAAGCCGCGCGGCGCGGGCGATACGGTCGCGAATCGAGGCGAGGCGCGTGGCGGCAGTGTCGGACGGCATGCGCGCGGCTATAGGAGGAGCGATGCGTGCTCGCCAGTCCCCTCGCCCGCCACGACAGCTTCCCCGTCAGTGGCTGTTCACCGACCCGCGGTTGACGGTCGATCCGCGGGTGATCGCGCGGCGGCTGCCGATCGGGACCGGCATCGTGATGCGGCACTATGACTGGCCGATCGACGTGCGGCGGCAATTGTTCAGGGACCTTCGCGCAATCGCACGGCAGCGGCGACTGGTGCTCGTGGTGGCGGGTAAGGAGCGGCTTGGCCCCGGCGCGGCGGGGCGGCACGGTCGCCATCGCGGAGCGCTGACCGCCCCGGTTCATTCGCGGCGCGAGGCCATGACGGCGATACGGGCCGGGGCGAAGCTCGTCTTTGCCTCACCCGTCCATGCCACGCGATCGCATCCCGGCGCGCGACCGCTGGGCAGGCTGGGGCTGGCGCTGCTGATCCGCGACCTGCCGATACCGGTCGTCGCGCTGGGCGGGATGGACGCGCGGCGCTGGCGCGCGCTGCGCCCGCTCGACGTTCATGGCTGGGCGGGGATCGATGCCTGGCGCAGCCGGGCGCGGCGCGTTTAGAAGCGGATCGCGGTCCCGACATAGACCGCCTGGCTGTCGCGGCGGTTGTCGGTCAGCTCGTTCAGGCGATTGCGTTCGGTTTTGTACCGCACGCCCGCCGTCACATCGAGATTGCGGGTGATCGAATAGGCGCCGCCGACATCGATCGAATAGCTGGGATCGGCGGCGATCAGGCGCGGCGTGCTCTCCAGCGGACGATCCGCCTCTGCCTTGATCCGGCCCGAGGCGCGCTTGCCGGTATAGGTAACGCCCAGTTCGGTCGATTCGCGGCTGCCCGGCTGTCCCGCCAGGTCGAGCTTGGACAGGTCGCCGGAAATCGCGAAGCGCTTCCACCCGACCGACACGCCCAGATTGTACGAAATCGGCTGAAGCGTGACCGACGCCGGCGCGGCGGCACCGCGATCCGCCACGGCGGCAGCCGGGCGATCGTTGCGCGCGCGCACCGCGACCGTGACGCTGCGGCTGGTCGCGCGCGCCGAATCGGCCGGGGTGAAGCGGAAGCCGCTGCCCGATAGCCCGGCACGCGCCAACGCGGCGGCGAGCTTGGGATCCGCCGCCGCGGGCGTAAACGCACCGATACCGGAGGTTGCGGGCGCGCGCTTTTGCGTCACTGCCCGCTGTTGTTGTGGCGCCGTCTGGGCGAACAACGCAGGCGCAACGACAAGACCGGTCGCGCCGAGCGCGCCGATCATGGTGCCTGTGATGTATCGCCGAAAGCGCATGCCATCCCCAATCCTGTCGATCCGACTACCACGATTCGGCCGTGATGTTCCACCACGCGAATCCATTTTCGTGGCAGGTGTTGCACATCGCCCACAGCGGCAATGCTTGCAGGTGGCGCGCCAGCATCTATAGATGCAGCCCTCGACCCTGAATTTCCCATAGGAAGATGCCGATGAACCGCCTGTTGCGCACCGCGATCCTGGGCAGTGTTGCCCTTAGCCTCGCCGCCTGCGGCGGGGGCAAGGATCGGCCGCGCGCGGATCTTGCCGCGTCGAAGGTCACCACGATCGGCGTCAACGCCTATCTGTGGCGCGCCGCGCTCGAGACGATTTCGTTCATGCCGATCGTGCAGACCGATTCGAACGGCGGCGTCATCGTCACCGACTGGTATGTGAACCCCAATCTCGCCAGCGAGCGGATGAAGGTGACCGTGACGATCCTGGACCAGGATCTGCGCGCCGACGCACTGCGCGTCGCCGCCGTCCGCCAGGTCAATCGCGGCGGCCAGTGGGTCGATGCGCCGGTGGAGGCCGCCACGGTTCAGAAGCTTGAGGATATCATCCTGACCCGCGCCCGCGACCTGCGTCGCGCGGCGATCGCGGATTGAGCCTTTTTTGATATCTGCGGTGCCGGTCCGCTCCGCCTTCCGGTCACCGACAGGATAAGCTTGCCGGACGCGCGGGGGCGGACCGGCACCGAGACCAGAGGAAGATCATGTCGCGGTTCAACGCGCTGAAGGCGGATGCCGCGTGGCAGAAGCAGTGGGAGGAACGGCGTAGCTTCGTCGCCGACGACAGCGCGCCGCGCCCCAAAAGCTATGTGCTTGAGATGTTCCCCTACCCGTCCGGGCGCATCCATATGGGGCATGTCCGCAACTATACGATGGGCGACGTCCTGACCCGCTATCGCCGGATGAAGGGCATGGAAGTGCTCCATCCGATGGGGTGGGACGCGTTCGGCATGCCGGCCGAGAATGCGGCGATGGAAAAGAAGGTCCATCCCGGCGACTGGACCCGCGCGAATATCGCGACGATGCGCGCCCAGCTGAAGCGGCTGGGGCTGGCGATCGACTGGTCGCGCGAGTTGGCGACGTGCGAGCCGGACTATTACGGCCACGAACAGGCGCTGTTCCTGGACCTGCTGGCCGCCGGACTGGTCTATCGCAAGGAATCGTCGGTCAACTGGGACCCGGTCGATATGACCGTGCTGGCCAATGAACAGGTAATCGACGGACGCGGATGGCGATCGGGCGCGCTGGTCGAGAAGAAAAAGCTTAACCAGTGGTTCCTGAAGATCACCGATTTCGCCGACGAACTGCTCGACGGGCTCGACGATCTGGACAAATGGCCGGACAAGGTGCGGCTGATGCAGGAAAACTGGATCGGGCGGTCACAGGGGCTTCAGTTTCGGTTCGCGCTGGCGCCGAACGCTGCCGACGCCGAAACCGTCGAGGTGTTCACGACGCGGCCCGACACGATCTTTGGATCCAGTTTCGTGGCGATCGCGGCGGATCATCCGATCGCGCGAAAGATCGCGGAGACGGACCCTCAGGCGGCGGCGTTCATCGCCGCATGCAAACAGGGCGGCACCACTGCCGCCGAACTGGAAACGCAGGAGAAAATGGGGTTCGACACCGGAATCCGGGCGATCCATCCCTTTGATTCCGCATTGAAACTTCCCGTTCATATCGCGAATTTCGTGCTGATGGATTACGGCACGGGGGCGGTGTTCGGCGTCCCCGCGCACGACCAGCGCGATTTCGAATTCGCGCGCAAATATGGATTGCCGATCCGGCGCGTCGTTTCCGACGGCGACCGGACCTCGCCCGATTTCGGCGAATCGGAGGCCTATTCGGGTCCGGGTACGCTGGTGAATTCGCACTTTCTGGACGGCATGGACGTGGCCGATGCCAAGCGCGAGGTGATTCGCCGCGCCGAAGAGGGCGGGTGGGGCAAGGGGACCACCGTGTGGCGCCTGCGCGACTGGGGCGTCAGCCGCCAGCGTTACTGGGGTACGCCAATCCCGATCATCCATTGCGACGGGTGCGGCGTAGTGCCGGTGCCAAAGGACCAGTTGCCGGTCGTCCTGCCCGATGATGTTTCGTTCGACATTCCGGGCAATCCCCTCGACCGCCATCCGACCTGGCGCCACGTCGATTGCCCAACCTGTGGCAGGCCCGCGCGACGCGAGACCGACACGCTCGACACCTTCGTCGATTCGTCCTGGTATTTCATCCGCTTCGCCAGCCAGCCGGGCGACAGGCCGTTCGACCGCACGGTCGCCGAACAATGGCTGCCGGTGAACCAGTATATCGGCGGGATCGAACATGCGATCCTGCACCTGCTCTACGCCCGGTTCTGGACGCGCGCGCTGCGGCATATCGGCATGATCGACATCGCCGAACCGTTTGCGGGGCTGTTCACCCAGGGCATGGTGACCCACGAAACGTACAAGTCCGCCGATGGCCGATGGCTTTCGCCGGAGGAGATCGATCGCCGCAACGACATTCTGGTCGAGACCGCCACCGGTGCGCCGGTGACGACCGGTCGCATCGAGAAGATGTCGAAGTCGAAAAAGAATACCGTCGATCCCGAACCGATCGTCGATCAATATGGCGCCGATGCGGTGCGATGGTTCGTCCTGTCCGACTCGCCGCCCGAGCGCGACCTGGAATGGACCGAGAACGGCATTGAGGGCGCGTGGCGCTTCGTCCAGCGGCTGTGGCGCCTGTTCGACGGATTGGACAGCTGGGAGGGCGAGGACAAGCCGCTCGATCGCAAGCTTCACCAGACGATCGCCGGGGTCGCCGCCGATATCGAATCGCTGCAATTCAACAAGGCGGTCGCCAAGCTGTACGAACTGGTCAATGCGATCGAGCGCGCCCGGCCGAGCGCATCGCGCGCGACGGCGATCCGCACCATCATCCTGCTCGCCGCCCCGATGACCCCGCATCTGGCGGAGGAAGCATGGGCGGCGATGGGGAATGACGGCCTGATCGCCGACGCGCCATGGCCTCTGGTCGATCCTGCGCTGTTGGTGGAGGATGAGGTGACGATCGCGCTTCAGGTGAACGGCAAGCTGCGCGACACCGTCACCGCAGCCAAGGGCGCGGCGAAGGACGATCTGGAAGCGATGGCCTTGGCAAACGCCAATGTGCAGCGCATTCTGGAAGGCGCCACTCCCCGCAAGGTGATCGTCGTGCCGGACCGTCTGGTAAATATCGTCGCATGAAGCGTGCCGCTGCCCTGCTCGCGCTCGCCGCCTTGCTCCCGGGCCTTTCGGCCTGCGGATTGCGCCCGCTTTACGGCGGCGGCGCTGCCGGACCGGTGCAGACGATGCTGTCCGGCGTCGAGGTGGCGCCGATCCAGGGCGAAGCCGGCTGGCTGGTCGTCAACGCGGTGCGCGATCGGATTGCCGCGACGCGGGCCGGTACGCCGGCCTATCGCCTCGATATCAAGATCGACGACCAGATCGTCGGGCTGGGCGTGCGGCGCGACGATGTCGTGACCCGCGAACGGCGGACATTGCGCGCGCGGTATCAGCTGGTCGATCTCGCGACCGGCCAGGTGGTGCTCGACGCCACTGCCGGATCGGACGCCGGCATCGACGTCGCCCGGTCCGAATATGCCACGATCGCCGCCGAAAAGAGCGCGCTGGAGCGGCTGTCGGGGATCATCGCGGATCAGATCGTCGCCCGGCTGGCGCGTTACGCCCGCGCCAAACAGGGCCAGTGAAGGCCAGCGAAGCGCAGATCCGCGCCCGGTTGGACAAGCCGGGGCCGGATATCCGCCTGTTCCTGCTGCATGGGCCGGACGAGGCAGGGGCCAACGAACTGGCGGCGCGACTCACCCGCGCGATGGGCGAGGCGGAGCGGATCGATATCGACGGATCGAGCCTGAAGGGCGATGCCGGCCGGCTGGCGGAGGAGGCCGCCTCGCTGTCGCTGTTCGGCGGTGCGCGCTATATTCGGGTCACGGGGATCGATGATGACGGCGTGGAAGCGGTGCGGCTGCTGCTCGATGCGGAGGTCGCGGGTAATCCGGTCGTGGCAGTGGGCGGGACGCTGAAGGCGAGCGGACGGCTGCTGAAGCTGGTCCTGGCCGCGCCGGGCGCGATGGCGCACGCCTGCTACATCCCCGATGCGCGCAACGCGGCACAGCTGGCCGTGGGAATCGCGCGGGAAAACGGCCTGCGCCTGATCGGCGGCACCGCCGAGCGGCTGGCGGCATTGTCGGGCGGGGACCGCGCCGTGCTCGCGCGCGAGATCGAGAAGCTGTCGCTCTATCTCGATGCCGCGCCGGATCGCCCGCGCGAGGCGGGGATGGACGCGCTGGACGCGATCGGTGCCGATCTGGGCGAAGCGGAGATGTATGGCGCGATCGAGGCGGTCGTGGAGGGCCGCGTGGCCGAGATCGGTGTCGAACTCGCGCGGCTGGATCAGGCCGGGGTGTCCGCCATCCCGCTGCTGCGTCAACTGGTCCGCCGACTGATGGCGCTGGCGGAAATGCGTGGAGAAATAGATCGCGGCCTTTCCGCCGACGAGGTGGTGAAGAAGCACCGGGTGTTCTTCAAGGAAGAGCAGAGCACGAAATTGGCGCTGCGCCGGTGGAACAGCGCGATGCTGGCGCGCGGCATCGTCATCGCGCGCGAAGCGGAACGAGCGATGACGCGGGGCGGCGGGAATGCCGGCGTGGTACTGGCCGATGCGGCATTGACGACCCTTGCCCGCGGCGCGGCCAGGACGCGCTAACCGAATGTTTTGATTAGATATTTTCGCCCGTCAGCCGCTGGCAGATCATATCGAGCTGATCGAGCGTCGAATAGGATAGCGTCAGTGCTCCACCCTTTTCACCGAAGCTGATCCGCACGTTGAGGCCGAGCACGTCGCCCAATTGTCGTTCCAGCGCGGCGATATCGGCATTGCCGCTGCCGGTCAGCCTGGCGCCGCCCTTCCCCGCTGCCCTCGGCTTCGCATCGCGTGCCAGCTTTTCGGTATCGCGAACCGAAAGATCACGCTCGACGACGATCCGCGCCAGTTTTTCGGGGTCGGGCGATCCGATCAGCGCCCGGGCATGCCCCATGCTGAGCGTCCCTTCGACCACGCGATGTCGAACCGTGTCGGGAAGATCGAGCAGGCGCAGCAAATTGGCGATATGGCTGCGCGACTTGTGGACGATCTTCGCCAGCGCCTCCTGGGTATGGCCGAATTCGCCGATCAGCTTGGCATAGGCTTCGGCCTCCTCGATCGCGTTGAGGTCTTCGCGCTGGATATTCTCGACGATCGCGATTTCGAGTGTCTCGGCCTCGTCCAGATCGCGAACGATGACCGGGACTTCGTGCAGCCGCGCTCGCTGTGCCGCACGCCAGCGGCGTTCGCCGGCGACGATCTGGTAATCCTTGCCGTGCGGGCGCACCACGATCGGCTGAATCAGACCCCGCATCGCGATCGACTTGGCGAGTTCCTCCAGCGCATCCTCGTCGAAATGGCGGCGGGGCTGTTCGGGATGCGGCGCGAGCGAACTGACCGGCAGCATGCGCACGCCGCTCGACGGTTCGGCACCGGGGCGGACCGGCTCCTCACGTTCGACATCGCCGAGAAGCGCGCTCAGTCCCCGACCAAGGCCGGGACGCGGTTTGCGCGGGGCAGGCGTGACCGTGGGCGTGGGTCTCGGCGCGGGAGCTTCGTCGGTCATGCGGCCTTCTTCAGCTTGGGTAGGCGGTCGATCACTTCGCGGGCGAGCGCGATATAGGCCTCAGACCCGGCACAGCGATAATCATAGATCAGCGCCGGCACCCCATGGCTGGGCGCTTCGGACAGGCGGACGTTGCGGGGAATCACCGTATCGAACACCACCTTTCCCAGCACCGCGCGCACATCATCGGCGACCTGATCGGTGAGGCGATTACGGCGATCGTACATGGTAAGCACGACGCCAAGGATGGAAAGGCCGGGATTGAATCGCCCCCGGATTCGCTCGACCGTGTTGAGCAACTGGCTCAGCCCCTCAAGCGCAAAGAATTCGCATTGCAGCGGCACGAGCAGCGCGTCCGCCGCGACCATTGAATTGATCGTCAAAAGCCCGAGCGACGGAGGGCAATCCATCAACACCACGTCCCAACGCCGCTCGCTCCGCCCAATCGCGGTGGCGAGGCGATGCGTCCGCGCTTCGAACTCGATCAGCTCGATCTCCGCGCCTGACAGATCGACGGTCGCCGGTACGATATCCAGGCCTGGCACGCGGGTGCGGACCGCGACCTCCTCCAGATTGGTTTCCCCGATGAGCAGATCATAGGTCGATCGCTCCCGTTCAGCGCGGCCGATGCCAAGGCCCGTCGAGCAATTTCCCTGCGGATCGAGATCAAGAAGAAGAACGCGTTGGCCGGTGGCGGCAAGCGCGGTGCCGACATTGATCGCCGTCGTCGTCTTTCCGACGCCGCCCTTTTGATTGGCGATGGCAATGCAGATCATCTGGGTCTGATCCCTGTGGCCACGACGATGTGCGAGTCCGGAGCAGTGATGCTCGGTTCCACGTGGAACGAACCTTGCCATGTGCGGCGCGCTTCTGCCACCTCCGATTGCGCGCTTCGCCCTTTTGGCAGCACCCAGATTGTGGATGAATCGGCGCGGTGGGCGCAAATCCGGAACATCATATCGAGCGAGGCGACCGCGCGCGCCGTGATCGTTCGCGCGACACCGCTCGTGCGCTCCACCTTCGCGGTCTTGACCTGCACATTCCCCAGCCCCAGTTCGGAGGCCACTCGCTCGAGGAACGCGGTTCGCAGCCGACGCGGTTCGACCAGCTCGATCGGCGCGTCGCTGAGCAGTGCCAGCACAAGGCCGGGGAGTCCGGCGCCGCTCCCGACATCAAGCCACCGCCCGTCCGGCGAACCCTTGGCCAATAGCTGTGCCGAATCGACGATGTGTCGCGACCAGATATGATCCAGGGTCGATGGCGCGACGAGATTCTGTCTAGCCGCCTCTTCCCTGAGCATCGTCACAAAGGCGTCGAGCCGTGTTTCACGTGAAACACCATAGGCATCGCGTATCCAGAGGCGCGCTTCCGCCTCGGTCACGCCGCGCGCCTGCGGATGTGCAGCATGATCGCGGTGATTGCTGCCGGCGTAATCCCCCGCACCCGCGACGCATCGCCAATGGTGGGCGGACAGGCAGCAGAAAGCCGCTCGACCATCTCGTTCGAAAGGCCGGGAATCTTCGCGAAATCGAGCGCGGGCGGCAACGCCAGACCACCTGCCCGCTCAACCCCCTCCTGCTCCGCCGCCTGCCGCGCGAGATAGGGCGTGTAGCGGGCATCCTCCACCAGCTCCGCAAGCAGCGAGGGATCATATCCCGAAATATCGATACCCAGATACAGCGGCGAGACCCCTGGAAATCGCAGCCATTCGAACGCACTCCGCTTCGCCCCGTCCTGCGCAACCGCCGCACCGTTGCGCGCCAGCTCATGGGCGGTGCGATCGACGCCGAACAGCGCATCGAGCGCCGCGCGGCGCGATTGGCGCTCCGCAATATGGCTGGCCCGCTCGGTCCCGAGGCATCCGGCCGTTTCACCGGCTACGCGCAAACGGCGCTCGGCATTGTCGGCGCGCAGATGGAGGCGGTGCTCCGCACGCGCGGTCAGCATGCGATAGGGTTCGGTCACGCCCTGAATGGTCAGGTCATCGACCATCACCCCGATATAGCTCTCGCTCCGCGAGAACAGCGTCTGCGGCCGGTCGAGCGCACGCGCAGCCGCGTTGATGCCGGCAACCACGCCCTGCGCCGCCGCCTCCTCATAGCCGGTGGTGCCATTGATCTGGCCCGCGCAGAACAGGCCCGGAATATCGCGGGTCTCCAGCGCGAAGGAGAGCGTGCGCGGATCGACATGGTCATATTCGACAGCATAGCCAGGCGTCTCGATCACCGCCTGCTCCAGCCCCGCGATCGAGCGGATCATCGCGGCCTGAACATCGGTGGGCAGCGATGTCGAAAGGCCGTTGGGATAGACGAGATGGGTGTCCAGCCCCTCCGGCTCCAGGAAAACCTGATGCCCGTCGCGGTCGCCAAAACGGAAGATCTTGTCCTCAATGGACGGGCAATAGCGCGGACCGCCAGCCTCGATCGCGCCGCTGAACAGCGGAGACCGATCGAGGCCGCCCCGAATGATCTCGTGTGTCTCAACGCCCGTCCGGGTAATCGCGCAGGCGACCTGCGGGAGCCGCCGGCACGTGGTCATCGGTGACATCCGCCACTGTTCGGTGTCCGAGGGCTGAACCTCGAGCGCACCCCAATCGATCGTGCGACCGTCGAGGCGTGGCGGGGTCCCGGTCTTGAGGCGCGTCACCGGCAGCCCCAGATCGCGCAACTGGAGCCCCAGCGCGGTCGCGGCGCGCTCCCCGACCCGGCCGCCCGCTTCGCGTTCCTCGCCTCTGAAAATCCGTCCACCCAGAAAGGTGCCGCTGGCGAGAACCACTGCCGGCGCCGTCAGCACCTCTCCACCCTCAAGCGTGACGCCACTCACGCGCCCTCCAGCCAGGAGCAGGCCAACCGCCTCACCCGTCACCACGTCGAGGTCAGGCTGCATGCCGATACAGGTCTGGATCGCGGCGGCGTATCGCTTGCGATCCGCCTGTACGCGCGGCCCCTGAACCGCAGGCCCCTTAGACCGGTTGAGCAGCCGATAGTGGATCGCCGCTGCATCCGCCGCCCGCGCGATCAGCCCGTCAAGCGCATCGACTTCGCGGACGAGATGCCCCTTCCCCAGCCCCCCGATCGCCGGATTGCAGGACATCGCACCGATCATTGCGGGGTCGAAGGTCACCAGCGCCGCGCGCGCGCCACAGCGCGCCGCAGCCGCAGCCGCCTCGGTGCCGGCATGGCCTCCGCCAATAACGATGACATCCCATGTCCGCATGGCACGGGGAATAGCCGCGACCCCAGCGGTGGTCAAAGCACGTGTTTCACGTGAAACACTATTTGCCGATGCAGAAACGAGCGAACAGCGCATCGAGCATGGCTTCGGTATCAGCCCTGCCCGTAATGCGATCGAACGCGCGTAACGCGGTGCGCAGCTGTTCCGCCACCAGCAGCAGGTCAGGCTCCAGAGCCACTGAGCCGAGCGCGTGTCCCGCCTGGGACGCAAGATCGCGCTGGCGGCGGTTCAGCGCGAGCGCGTCCGCACCGGGAACCAACTCCGCAGCGATCTCTCCGACATGTCGCCACAGCGCCGCGACCCCCGCGCCCGTCCGGCCCGAAACTGCCAGCCGATCGCCCTGCACGGGTACGGACAGGTCGGACTTGGCGGCGATCTCGATCACCGCTCCAGCCAGTCCCGACGGTGAACGCGCCTCATCCAGCCAGAGCACGATATCCGCCATCTCCAGCGCCTCTCGTGCGCGATCGATGCCGATCCGCTCGACCTGATCGACGGGAAGGTCATGAAGGCCCGCAGTATCGGTCAGCACATAGGCCAGACCCTCGCGGGTAACGGGAACCTCGATCCGGTCGCGCGTCGTTCCCGCGATATCCGAAACGATCGCCGCCTCCCGCCCGCTCATCGCATTCAGCAGCGTCGATTTGCCCGCATTCGGCGGCCCGGCCAGAACCACGCGAACCCCGTCATGCAGCCGCTCGACCGGCGGCTGGTTGACGACCGCGTCGATTTCATCGGCGAGCGATGCAGCGCGCGCGCGAACGTCACTCAGGATCGCCGCCTCCTGCGCGAGATCCTCTTCATCCGAATGATCGAGTATCGCCTCCACCATGGCCGACAGCGTCAGCGCCCGGGCCTGCCACTCCTCGATCCGGCGCCGCACACCCCCCTCGGCCGTGCGCATCGCCGCGCGACGTTGCCCCTCCGTCTCCGCCGCGAGCAAATCGGCAAGCCCCTCGGCCTCGGTCAGGTCGATCCGTCCCGCCTCGAGCGCGCGTCGCGTAAACTCGCCCGGCTCCGCCCGACGCAGGCCGGGCATTGCCGCCAGCGCCACCTCCACCGCACGAACCACTGCGCGACCCCCATGGAGATGCAGTTCGGCAAGGTCTTCGCCGGTCGCCGTCTCCGGCCCCGGAAATACCAGGACGATCGCGCGATCGAGTTCCCCGCCCGCGTCCCGCAACCGGCGGAGCGAAGCACGTCGCGGCGACGGGACCGCGCCGGCAAGCCGTTCGACAGCCGGAAACGCCCCAGCCCCGGAGATGCGAATCACCGCGATCGCGGCGGGGGGCGCGCCACTCGACAGCGCGAAGATCGTATCGCTCACTCGCCGCCGCGCTTGCCCATATCGAACATGCCGCGCCAGAAATTCATTCCGGCCTCGCCCATCGGCATCCACCCCTTCATCATCGTCTCGATCATCTCGGGATTGACCATGCCCTTGTCCATCGAATCGAGCAGCATCTGGACGTAGCGCTCATGGACCGGGGTGAAATCGGGCAAACCCATCGCTCGGCGAGCTTCCTCGGGGGTGCAATCGACTTCGACATTGATCTTCATCGGCGTTCTCCGCTTGAGGCGGACGATTGCCCTGCCTACGCTATCGCCATGTATGCGCGCGACCATGCCCTGATCGCAACGCCCATCGGCGCGATCCGCGTCGAAGGACATGACGGGCATCTGACCCGCATCGCGCTGGGTGGCGACGGCCCGCCGGCTTCCGGCACCGATCCGGCCGTTCGGGCGGCGGTCGATCAGCTTCGGGCCTATTTTGCCGGCGATCTCAAGCGCTTCGACCTCCGCCTTGCACCAGCGGCCAGCGCACGCGGCGGCATGTTGCGCGATGGCCTGATCGCCGTCGGCTATGGCGAAACGCTCAGCTATGGCGAACTCGCCCGACGTACCGGGTCCGGGCCGCGCGCGATCGGACAACTATGCGCACGCAACCCCTATCCGCTTGTCGTCCCCTGTCACCGCGTTGTCGCGGCCGGCGGCGCCCTGGGATCCTATTCGGCGGGCGATGGCCCAGCCACCAAACAATGGCTGCTCGACCACGAGCGGCGGTTTCGTTGAAGGAGCATGACATGGCAGAGATGATGATCGAGACGCTGGACGGCAGCGGCAGCTTCGCGGCATATCGCGCCGATCCCGCCGGCGCACCGCGCGGCGCGATCGTGGTGATCCAGGAGATTTTCGGCGTGAACGAAGGAATCCGCCGCAAATGCGATCACTTTGCCGGTCTTGGCTATCTTGCCCTCGCCCCCGACCTGTTCTGGCGGCTCAAGCCGGGTATCGAGCTCGATCCCGACGTTCCGCAGGAAATGCAGGCCGCGCTCGACCTGATGGGCAAATTCGATCAGGACAAGGGCATCGCCGATATCGAGGCAACGATCCGCGCGGCCCGCATTGCCAGCGGTGGCAAGGTGGGGGTCACCGGATACTGCCTGGGCGGCCGGCTTGCCTACATGACCGCCGCGCGGACCGATAGCGACGCCAGCGTCGGCTATTATGCCGTGGGCATCGACGGGCTGCTGGACGAAAAGCACGCCATTGCCCGGCCGTTGATGCTGCATATCGCTGGCGACGACGGGTTCGTTTCAAAGGAGGTTCAGGCGGCGATGCATGCCGGGCTGGACGACCATCCGAAGGTCACGCTTTACGATTACCCCGGCGAAGATCATGGCTTCGCCACCGAAATGGGCAAGCGGCGCTCCGATGCCGCGGCACGGCTCGCCGACAGCCGGACCGAGGCATTCTTCGCCGATCATATCGGCTGAGCGACTGGAACCGCACAGTGAAATGGGGCGTCGGCCGATCCGCCGTCGGCGCTCCTTTCAGGCGTCAGCCGAACACCGACAGCAGCCCGATCGTCTCGCCTCCGCCGATCAGCCCTTCATAGATCATCTTGCACGCGACGAAGAGGATCACGACCAGGCCGATATAGGCGATCCAGCGATAGCGATCGATCAGCTTCGCGATCGCGTTCGCCGCCAGACCCATCAGTGCCACCGAAAGCAGCAGACCAACGATCAGGATGCCGGGATGCGCCCGCGCCGCACCCGCGACCGCGAGCACATTGTCGAGGCTCATCGACACGTCGGCGACCGCCACCGCCCAGGCCGCGGCCGCGAAACTGCGCCCCGGCTTCAGCCCGCTCTGGGTATCGTCCGATCCGTCGGCAAGATCATGCCCCTCGCGGATTTCACGCCAGAATTTCCAGCTCACCCACAACAGCAACAGCCCGCCGGCAAAGACCAGCCCGACGATCCCCATCAGCCATGTGACCACCAGCGCAAAGGCGATCCGTAGCACCAGCGCCGCGCCGATACCGATCAGGATCACCTTGCGCCGCTGTTCGGCCGGAAGGCCAGCCGCGAGTGCGCCGACGACGATCGCATTGTCGCCCGCCAGCACCAGATCGATCATCAGCACCTGTCCGAACGCGGCCAGTGCTGCGGGATCCGACAGGTTCGAAAAATCCTTGACGATATTGGCCCACATATCGCCCAGCGACATCGCGCCGCCGGCCGCCTGTGCCGCCACCATCATCAGGTCGATCATCGCAACGCCCCGTAATCCTTACTGATTCATCGAATCGAAGAAATCCTCGTTGGTCTTCGAATCCTTCATCTTGTCGAGCAGGAACTCCATCGCATCGACGGTTCCCATCTGCATGAGGATACGGCGTAGCACCCACATCTTGCTGAGCGTCCCCTTTTCGACCAGCAGCTCCTCCTTGCGGGTGCCGGACTTGCCGACATCCATCGCCGGGAAGATGCGCTTGTCCGCAACCTTGCGGTCGAGCACGATTTCGGAGTTGCCGGTACCCTTGAACTCTTCGAAGATCACCTCGTCCATGCGGCTGCCGGTGTCGATCAGCGCGGTGGCGATGATCGAGAGCGAACCGCCCTCCTCGATATTGCGCGCGGCGCCGAAGAAGCGCTTGGGCCGCTGCAACGCATTCGCATCGACACCGCCGGTCAGCACCTTGCCCGAGCTCGGCACGACGGTGTTGTAGGCACGGCCGAGACGGGTGATCGAATCGAGCAGGATCACGACGTCCTTCTTGTGCTCGACCAGGCGCTTGGCCTTCTCGATCACCATCTCGGCGACCTGGACGTGGCGCGTCGCGGGTTCGTCGAAGGTCGAGGAGACGACCTCGCCCTTCACGCTGCGCTGCATGTCGGTGACTTCCTCGGGCCGCTCATCGATGAGCAGGACGAGCAGGAACACCTCGGGATGGTTGTCGGTGATCGCCTTGGCGATGTTCTGGAGCATCACCGTCTTGCCAACGCGGGGCGGTGCGACGATCAGCGTGCGCTGGCCCTTGCCCTGCGGGCTGACGATGTCGATGACGCGGGCAGACTTGTCCTTTTGCGTCGGATCGGCGGGATCCAGCGTCAGCTTGCTGTCGGGATAGAGCGGCGTCAGATTGTCGAAATTGACGCGGTGGCGCACCGCGTCGGGGTCGTCGAAATTGACGCTGACCAGCTTCGTCAGCGCGAAATAGCGCTCGCCGTCCTTGGGCGCGCGAATCTCACCCTCGACCGTATCGCCAGTACGCAGGCCGAATTTGCGGACCTGGTTCGGCGAGACATAGATGTCGTCCGGACCGGCGAGATAATTTGCCTGTGGGCTGCGCAGGAAGCCGAAGCCGTCGGGCAACACCTCGATCGTACCCTCGCCCATGATCTGCTCGCCATTTTCGGCCTGGGCCTTCAGAATGGCGAACATCAGATCCTGTTTGCGGAGCGTCGAGGCGCTTTCGACGCCGAGTTCCTCGGCCATCGTCACCAGTTCGGCGGGGGCGGTTTTCTTCAAATCTTTCAAATGCATGGGGAAGGTCCGTCTGGCGATCGCTTGGGAATGGTTTCCGGGCGTTGGAACGCGCTGCGATGGCTTGAGGAAAAAGGAAGGATGCCGGCCGCCATGTGGAACGGCGACGCGACACGCGCGGATTAGGTTTCGCGTGTCGTCAAGTCAAGCCGGCACGCCAGGCGGCTTTGATGCGGGCCGCAATCGCACTTGCCGTTCGACCAGAGGAAAAGGCGCGTCAGCACCGGCGCGTCCCATGCCGTAAGGACCGCCGTTCCCCCGTCTCCCTGGCCACAGCCCGGTTCAGAAGGGGCGAACGACCGCGAGAATGACGATCAGCGCGACGAAAATCGCCGGCACCTCGTTCAGCATCCGCAACCGGGCCGGCGCAATCGTTCCCTCCCCGGTCGACAAACGCTTCGAATAGGCCACCGCCCAGCCATGATAGCCCGTCAGCAGCAGCACCAGCAGCAGTTTGGCATGCAGCCAGCCGAGATTGGGCGCCCCGTCGAACAGGCCGATATTGACCGCAAGAAGCAGCCCCAGGACCCATACGACAATCAGCGAGGGGGTCAGGATCACCTTGCGCAACTTCTCCTCGCGCTCCGCCCAGGCCTTTGCCTGCGCCGGATCGCCCAGCGCCTCCTGATGATGCACCAGATAGCGCGGCAGGATGAACAGGCCCGCCATCCAGAAGATCACGAAGATGACATGCGCCGCCTTCACCCACGGCCAGGTTGCGGCCAGAAATCCGGTCATGGCGTTTCCCCCAACTCCTGGCCCCGAACGATGCGGATCAGATGCTCGACATGGGCGATCGGCGTATCCGGAAGAATGCCATGCCCAAGATTGAAGATATGGGGCCGATCGCCAAAGGCATCAAGGATGCGCGCTACCGCACCATCCAGTTCGGCCCCCCCGGCGATCAGCGCCAGCGGGTCGAGATTGCCCTGAACCGGCATGCCGGCGGGCAGCTCGCGATCCGCCCAGACCGGATCGACGGTTTCGTCCACACCGATGCCATCGATCCCGGTTTCGCGTGCATAGGCGGCAAGTTTGCCCCCCGCTCCCTTTGGAAAGCCGATGATCCGCACCTGGGGACAGCGCGCGCGCAGGCCGGTGACAATCGCCGCATTGGGCGCGATCACCCAGCGTTCGAACTGTGCGGGCGAAAGCGATCCCGCCCAGCTGTCGAACAGCTGCACCGCCTCGACCCCCGCCTCGACCTGTCGGGCGAGATAATCGACGGTCATCCCGACGATCGCGTCGATGATCGCGCCGAATGCCTGCGGATCGCGATACGCCATCCGCCGGGTCTCCCCCTGATCGCGGCTGCCCTGCCCCGCGACCATGTAGGTGGCGTTGGTCCAGGGGCTTCCGGCAAAGCCCAGAAACGTCACCTCCGGCGGCAATGCGGCGGCAACGCGCCGGACGGTGCCATAGACCGGTTCGAGCCGTTCGGGCGCGGCGACGAGGCTGTCGAGCGCGTGATCGGCCAGTTTCGGCGCCAGGCGCGGCCCCTCCCCCGCCTCGAACCACAGGTCCTGGCCCAATGCGTGGGGAACGACGAGAATGTCGGAAAACAGGATCGCGCCGTCAAAGCCGAACCGCCGGATCGGCTGCAACGTGACCTCCGCCGCCGCCTCGCTATCGTTCACGAGTTCGAGGAAGCCGCCCTTTTCCGCCCGCAGCGCGCGATATTCGGGCAGGTATCGCCCCGCCTGACGCATCAGCCACATGGGCGGGACATCGACGCGTTCGCCCGAAAGCACTCGAAGCAACGGCTTGGATTTCACGGGACCGCTCGTTCCACTTCATTAAAGAAGAAAAGATTCTAGAAAGGATGTTGTTGTGTGTTGGTGCGTGGATGCCGGGGCTTAGGCGCTCGTGCCGATTCTGCCAACAGATTGACGGGACGAAGTCGCACGATTCGCAGCGGAGTCGCCCAGATCGTCCCCGTTTTCCACACTCTGTGAACGGTATCCGATGGATGTGGAATGCGTTGTGGACGAGCGCCGCATTGCGGGGATCGATCGGCCCGCTTGGCGTGCCATGCGGGTTGCGCTAGCCACGGTCCGCATGTTTTCCACAGATCCATCCAGTATCCGCCTTTTGACCGGCGGAAGGTGCGATCCGGGGGCGGTCCCATCGGGTCCCTGGCGCGGCCGATGGACCATGGCTGGGGCGAACGGCATCGTTTCGGCGTGGAGTGGCGTCGCGTGAAACTGCACCTGCACCTCCTATCCGATTCGACCGGCGAGACGCTGGAGAATATCGCCAAGGCTGCGCTCGCCCAGTTCGACGATGTCGAGGTGCTGCGCCATTTCTGGCCGATGGTGCGCAGCGAGACGCATCTCGAGCGTATTCTGGTGGAGATCGTCCAGAATCCGGGCCTCGTCCTGTTTACCCTGGTCAATCCTGAGATCCGCCGCCAGCTGGAAACCCGGTGCCGCGCGATCGGGCTGCCGGCGGTCGCGCCGATGGATCCGGTCAATCACGCGCTGTCCAACCTGCTGGGGCAGGAGATGAAGGCGCGGCCCGGCCGCCAGCACATGCTCGATGCCGCCTATTTCGCCCGGGTCGATGCGATCCAGTTCACCATCGCCCATGACGACGGGGTGAATTGGGAGAATTGGGAAGAGGCCGATATCCTGCTCGCCGGCGTGTCGCGCACGTCGAAGACGCCGACCTCCATCTATCTCGCCAATCGCGGGTATAAGGTGGCGAACATCCCGATCGTCCCGGAATCGCCGCCCCCGGACCTGTTGTACCGGTTGCGCAATCCGATGGTGGTGGGCCTGACCACCAGCCCGGACCGGCTGATCCAGGTGCGCCGCAACCGCCTGCTCGCGCTCAACCATCGCGACGAGACGGCCTATGTCGAGCAGGAATCGGTGCAGAAGGAGGTGGCGTTCGCGCGGCGGATGTTCGCCGACAATGGCTGGCCGGTGATCGACGTGACCCGTCGTTCGATCGAGGAGACGGCGGCGGCGATCATCACCCTGGCGAACGAGCGCGACGCGGCGGCGCCGCAGCCATGATCGTGCTCGCATCGACCAGCGCGTCGCGCCGCGCGATGCTGACCGCCGCCGCCGTGCCGCACGAAGCGCTGCCGAGCCACGTCGATGAAGAGGCGGCGAAGGCGGCGCTGGGCGAGGCCCCACCCCGCGATCTGGCCGACGCGCTCGCCGAGCTGAAGGCGCTGAAGGTCAGCCAGCGGGTTCCGGGCGCGCTGGTGCTGGGGTGCGATTCGGTGGTCGTGGTGGAAGACGGCACCCGGCTCGACAAGCCCGCCGACCGTGGCGAGGCCGCGCGGCATCTGCGCCTGTTGTCGGGCCGGCGCCACGATCTCTACAGCGCGGCGGTGATCGCCGAACAGGGGCGGCCGGTGTGGCGCCATGTCGATCGCGCACGACTATGGGTGCGACCGTTGTCGGACGCGTTCGTCGCCGGCTATCTCGACGCGGAATGGCCGGCGATCGCCGGATGCGTCGGATGCTATCGCGTCGAAGGACCGGGCATACAGCTGTTCGCGCGGATCGAGGGCAGTCACAGCACGATCCTCGGCATGCCGATGCTGCCGATCCTCGACTATCTGCGGACAAGAGGCGTGCTGACGTCATGACGACCCCCTATGCCGAGGTGATCGGCGACCCGATCGCCCAGTCCAAATCGCCGGTGATTCACGGATTCTGGCTCGACAGGCTCGGTATCGCCGCCGCCTATCGCAAGACGCGGGTGCCGGCGGAGGCGCTGGGCGACTATTTCGCCGCACGGCGCGATGACCCCGCCTGGCGCGGGTGCAATATCACCGTCCCGCACAAGGTGGCGGCGCTGGACCATGTTCCCGATCCCGGTGATGTGCGGGGGAGCATCGGCGCGATCAACACCGTGTTTCGCGGGCCGGACGGCGCGATGATCGGCACCAACACCGATGCTGCCGGCTTTTATGCGCCGATTGCCGAGTTCGACCTGGAGGGTGCGCCGGTCGCGGTGGTCGGTGCGGGCGGCGCGGCGCGGGCGGTGCTGTTCGCGCTGGCGCGGGCGGGGGTGGAGCGGGTGACGATCCTCAATCGCTCGCCACTCAAGGCGATGGGGCTGCTCGCGACCTTTGGCCTGAAGGGCGATGCGGTGCCGCTCGACGCGCCGATCCCGCCCGTCGCGTTGCTGGTCAATGCCAGCTCGCTGGGGATGACGGGTCAGCCGGCGCTCGACCTCGACCTTTCCAGCCTGCCCGACGATGCGGTGGTGTACGACGCGGTCTATGCGCCGCTCGAGACCGGACTGCTGGCGGCGGCGCGCGCGCGCGGGCTGGACACGGTCGATGGGCTGGAGATGCTGATCGGTCAGGCCGCGCTTGCGTTCGAACTGTTTTTCGGTGCGCCGCCGCCGCGTGCGCACGATGCCGAACTGCGCGCGCTGCTGACCGCATGACCGTCATCCTCGGCCTCACCGGATCGATCGGCATGGGCAAATCGACCGTCGCGGCGATGTTCGCCGATGAAGGCGTGCCGGTGTTCGATGCTGACGCGGCGGTCCACGCGCTACAGGGGCCGGGCGGCCGGCTGGTCGCGGCGATCGAGGCGGAGTTTCCCGACACGACGAGCGACAGGGGTGTCGATCGCACCGCGCTGGGCGAGGCGGTGTTCGGCAACCCGGAGGCGTTCAGGCGGCTGGAGGGGATCGTCCACCCGGCGGTAGCGCATGAGCGCAACACGTTCCTGGCGCGCCATGCCGATGCGCCGCTGGTGGTGCTCGACGTCCCGCTGTTGTTCGAGGCGGGCGGGTGGCGGCAGGTGGAGCGGATCGCGGTCGTGTCCGCGCCCGCCGGGGTTCAGCGTGCGCGGGTGCTCGCGCGGCCGGGCATGACCGCCGAACGGTTCGAGTCGATTCTGGCCCGGCAGATGCCCGATTCCGAAAAGCGCACGCGTGCCGATTTCGTCATTCCGACCGGCGGATCGCTGGACGATACGCGCGACGCGGTCCGTGCGGTGATCGCTTGCCTCATCGCGCCGGAAGGCGGATAATCCGGCCATGCGTGAAATCGTGTTCGACACCGAAACCACCGGGCTCAGCTACAGCGCCGGGCATCGGCTGGTGGAGATCGGCTGTGTCGAGCTGGTCAACCGCGTGCCGACCGGGCGCAGCTTTCACCGCTACCTCAACCCCGATCGCGACATGCCGCCCGAGGCGTTCGCCGTGCATGGCCTGTCGGAGGCGTTCCTGTCCGACAAGCCCCGCTTTCCGGAGATTTGCGACGAGCTGATCGCGTTTCTGGGCGATTGTCCGCTGATCGCGCACAATGCGATGTTCGATTTCGGCTTTCTGAACGGTGAGCTGGGCGCGTGCGGGCGGCCATTGCTGCTGGTCGATCGCATCGTCGATACGCTGACGATGGCGCGCACCCGGCATCCGGGGGCCAAGCATAGCCTTGACGCGCTGTGCGTGCGGTATGGCATCGACCTGTCCGCGCGCGAGCTGCACGGGGCGCTGCTCGACGCGCAGCTGTTGGCGCAGGTGTTCATCGAACTGACCGGCGGGCGCCAGATCGCGCTTGGCCTGTCGGTCGACGAGGCGGCGCGCGCACGCGGCGAGGTCCCAGTCGCCAGGAGTGCGGCGCGTCCGGCGCGCAGCTTTGTCCCTACGCCTGAGGAACTGGCGCGCCATTCGGCCTTTATGGCCCAGTTCGATGAGCCCTTATGGGGGTCCGCGGCGTCCGGTTGACGCTGCCGGGTCGCCTTCCTAGGTGCTCAGGAGTTAAGACGGAGGTTGATATGGATATCCGCGTTTCGGGTCATCGGGTCGATACGGGTAATGCGATCAGGCAGCATGTGGACGACCGGCTCCAGGGAATCGCGGACAAATATTTCTCCCGCGCCATTTCGGCGCATGTGACGTTCGGCAAGGGGCCGCACGATCATGGCTTCACCTGCGACATCGTGGCGCATGTGATGCAGGGGCTGGTGCTGAAGGGCGCGCATGCCGCGCAGGAGGCGCATCTGGCGTTCGACGGCGCCGCCGACAAGATCGAGAAGCAGCTGCGCCGCTACATGCGCCGGCTGAAGGATCGCAACAATGGCCAGGCGCAGGCGGCGATGGATGCGGCCTATGACGCCGGCTATACTGTGTTCCAGAGTGCCGGTGACGAGGAGGAGGCGACCGATGCGCCGCCGATCATCGCCGAAACGCGGGTCGATGTACCCGATGCCAGCGTGTCCGACGCGGTGATGATGCTGGACCTGCGCAACACCAACGCGCTGCTGTTCAAGAACACCGGGACCGGCAGCTACAACATGGTCTATCGCCGCATGGACGGCACGATCGGCTGGGTCGAACCGAACCGCGCGGCCTGACGCGGACGGGACGATGAACGATCTTGGCGACCTGCTGAAGCCCGAGGCGGTGCTGTCGGGGCCGATGGCGAGCAGCAAGAAAAAGCTGTTCGGCGTCATCGCCGATGCGGCCGCCACCGCCTATGGCCTCGATCGCGGGGCGGTGGCGGCGCGGCTGGCGGACCGCGAAAAGGTTGGATCGACCGGTTTTGGCGGCGGCATCGCCATCCCGCATGGCAAGATCGACGGCCTGGATCGAGTAGTGGGCGTGTTTGCCCGCCCCGAAACCGCGATCGATTTCGGCGCGATCGATGACATGCCGGTCGATCTGGTCTTTGCGTTGCTGTCGCCGGTTCAGGCGGGCGGGGATCATCTAAAGGCGCTGGCGCGGGTGTCGCGTCGGCTGCGCGACCGCGCCTTCACCGCGAAATTGCGTGGGGCCGGTTCGGCGGACGCGCTGTTCGTGCTGCTGACGGGGTTGGAAACGCGTGACGCCGCCTGAACAGGTGGGGGCAGAGGCGCATTATCGCGCGCTCGAATCGCTCTATGCCGCCGCGCCGATCAACAATCTGTTCGAATCGCGGCTTGAGATCCCGGAAGCGGGGCATGCGCGCATCCGCTTCATGCTCGACGAACGCTATTTCCACGCGGCCGGCGCGGCGCATGGCACCAGCTATTTCAAGATGCTGGACGACGCGGCCTTTTACGCCGCGAACAGCCTGGTGACCGACCGGTTTCTGCTGACCACCGCGTTCAATCTGCTGTTCACCCGTCCGCTCGGCCCCGGCCCGGTGGTGGCGGAGGGCCGGTGGATCAGCGGCCAGCGCCGGGTGTTCGTGGCGGAGGCACGGCTGATCGACGAGACGGGTGAAGAGGCGGCGCGGGGAACCGGCACCTTCATGAAATCGCGAATCGCGCTTGCCGGCCTGCCCGGCTATCGCCCCGCGCCATGACCCCGCGGCTGGCGAGCGGGCTGATCGTCAACGCACTGATCCGCCGCATCGAAGCGGCCGGCGGCTTCGCAACGGTGCTGGCAAAGGGGCATCACGAGGCTGGCGCGATCCTGATCCTGGCGATGGAGCGTGGCGCGAATCCCCGCTTTTTCGAGCGCGGACCTGGCCCTGACGGCGCACCCACCCTGGTGCGCAGCGGTCCGATGGAGATGCCGGATGCCGGCGCGATCGGCGAGTATTGGCAGCGCCGGCGCAGCCGCGATCCCGACCTGTGGGTCGTCGAACTGGATATCGCTGAGGCAGAACGGTTCGCCGCTGAAACGATCATCGGTGGTTGACACTCCGTAACCATCCGGCCAAAGGCCCGCGCACATTGAAACGCGTTGTGCCGTCGGGGTGTGAAGCCGCCGGTTACGCAGTCGGGGGGCATCGCCCGACCAGTCGCCTGGACCCACGGGGATCAGAACCGGCTGGATCGCGCACCAACCGCATTTTGTCGAAGTTGAATGACCTTTTCCGTGCGCGCCGCGATCATCGCGGCTGTGTCTCTTTGCGTTGCAGCAGGCGTAGGCGCCACCGCTCCCGGTGCCGCTGCCGAAGCGGAAAAAACGCCGCTTGCCAGCATCAACGAAGCGGAATCGCAACAGGTTCCCACCATGGCCGAAGCGCTCGCCGATCTTGAGCAGGATGCGCCGGCCGCCATCGATCCGCAGGATGAGGCCGATCCGGCCGATTACGCGACCCTGGCCGCCGCCGTCGCGGCGCAGCCCGTCGCGGCCGAAGATGCGCAGCACCGCTGCTTGGCCGTCGGAATCTATTACGAATCGAAGGGTGAGCCGCTCGAAGGGCAGCTGGCCGTCGCCGAGGTGATCCTCAACCGCGCCAAATCGGGCCGGTTCCCGTCGAGCGTGTGCGGCGTGCTGACCCAGCGTGGCCAGTTTTCGTTCGTGCGCGGCGGCACGCTGCCCACGCCTCCCGAGGGATCGCGCGCATGGAAGACGGCGCTCGCCGTCGCCCGCGTCGCCCGCGATGACATGTGGGACAGCCGCGTGTCCAAGGCGCTGTATTTCCACGCCCGTTATGTTTCGCCCGGCTGGCGCCGCGCGCGGATCGGGGCGGTGGGGAATCATATTTTCTACCGCTGACGCGCGGACGGGCTTTTGTCTGTTCGACAAATGTTCTAGAGGCCGGGGATGTCGTCGTCCCCGGCCTCTGTCGTTCCGACCGATGCGGCGCCCGGTGCGCCCACGCTCACCGTAGAGGTGACGCGTGGCGTGTGCCGGATGCTGTTGCGCCATGATTGCATCGCCATGGCGGAGGTGCCGCTCGGCGACGGGCGGCGCGCCGACCTGATGGCGTTGACCGCGCGCGGAGAGATCGTGATCGTCGAGGTGAAGACCTCACGCGCCGACCTGCTCGGAGACGGCAAGTGGCCGGACTATCTTCAGCATTGCGACCGCTATTTCTGGGCGGTGCCGCAGGGGTTCGACCTGACGCCGCTGCACCGACCCGATTTCCTTCCGGATCGTGCCGGCTTGATCGTTGCGGACCGGTATGACGCGGCGATCGTGCGTGAGGCGCGAACGGTGCCGCTGGCGGCGGCGACGCGCCGCAAATCCACGCTCGCCTTTGCCCGTCGCGCCGCGCGGCGGGTCATCACGCTGACCGATCCCGACGCAGACGGGCTTGGCTGGCACGGCTGACTGGCGCGTGCCGCCGATATGCCGGCGCGGCTCCGCTAAAAGCCGGGGCCGGACACCGCCTTGCGGGTGACCTTTGGCGCGTCCTTCAACAGTTGCGTGATCGCCGGCGCGCGGGTGTCTCGCGCCGCATAGTCGCGCGCGCTCATCCCGGCCAGGCGATCGACCTGATCGGGGTCGGCATGGGCGGCAAGCAGGCTGCGTACCATGTCGATGTCGCGCCGCTGGACCGCGCGGATCAGCGGCGTTTCGCCGCCATTATTGGCGAGATTCACATTGGCGCGATAGCGCAGCAGGACCTCGATCCCCTCCGGAAAGCTCGATTCGACGGCGAGCATCATCGGACTGTTGCCGGCCCCGTCGGTCAGATTGGGATTGCCGCCCTTTGACAGGATGAAGCGCAGATAGACCAGATCGCGCCGTTTGATGACGATGTGGATCGCCGCCTCGCCGCTGCGATCGCGGGTGTTGACGATCGTCTGACCCGGTTCGTTCAGGAACTTGGTCACCTTGTCCCCATCCTGTTCGCGAACCGCCTTGAGGAAGGTGTAGCTGTCGGAAAATTGCTGGGCGGTGGCGGGAAGCGCCAGCGCCAGCAGCGCCGCGGCGAATACGGGCCGGGACGGACGGAATGCCATGATCTAAACGATGCCCCTGAACTGGATGCGGACCTTGCAACCGCGTCCCTATCAGATCATGGCTGGCCACGCCATGAACAGGTTTGTCCCATTCGCGCTCGCCCTCTCGATCCTGTTGCCCGGATGCGGGGGTGGAACGCCGCAGCCCGCCCAGGCGCAACCGCCGCTGGCCGGCGCGGCGATCGGCGGCCCGTTCACGCTGGTCGATGGCGACGGACGCACGGTGACCGACAAGAGCTTCGCGGGCCGCTATCGCATCATGTATTTCGGCTACACTTTCTGCCCCGATGTCTGCCCGGTCGATATGCAGAATATCGGCGCGGGGATGAAGCTGCTGGAAAAGAGCGATCCGGCGATCGCGGCAAAGATCGTGCCGGTGTTCGTCACCGTCGATCCGGCGCGCGACACGCCGGCGGTGGTCAAGCAGTTCGCCACCGCCTTCTATCCCCGCGCGATCGGCCTGACCGGGACCGAACGTCAGGTGGCCGATGCCGCCGCCGCCTATCGCGTCTATTACAAGAAACAGCCGGCGCCGGCCGGATCCACCGGCTATCTGGTGGATCACATGCGCGCTGCCTATCTGATGAGTCCCGACAACAAGCCGATCGCGTTGCTGCCATCGGACCAGAGTGGCGAGGCGGTCGCCGCCGAGATCAGGAAATGGGTGAACTGAACTTCTGGGAACGGCCGCTGGCCAGCCTCGACCGCGCGCAGTGGGAAGCCTTGTGCGACGGGTGCGGCAAATGCTGCCTGCACAAGATCGAGGATGCCGATACCGGCGACCTGTATGCGACGAATGTCGCCTGCCGCCTGCTCGACCGGGACGCTGGACGGTGCAGCGACTATCGGCATCGCCACGCCTATGTCGCCGAATGCGTGCGATTGAACGCGGGAAATGTCGAGACGATCGGCTGGCTCCCGCGGACCTGCGCCTATCGGTTGCGGGCGGCGGGCGAGCCGTTGCCGGACTGGCACTATCTGGTGAGCGGGGACCGCGAGGCGGTGCATCGGGCGGGCGAATCGGTGCGCGGATGGACGATATCGGAGGATGTCGCCGGCGATCTGGAGCATCACATGGTCGATCGGATCCTGTGAACGGCGAGATCGACGTCGTCCGCCACCCGCGCGCGCGGCGGATGAAATTGTCGGTCGATCACGTCACCGGCCGGGTGCGGCTGACGCTACCCCCGCGTGCGCCGGTGGGGCCGGCGATGGAATGGGCGCGGCAACAGGGCGACTGGATCGCCCGCGCGCTGGCGGGCCGGGTGGAGGCACAGCCATTCGAGCCGGGCGCGCGGATCCTGTTCATGGGGGAAGAGGTGGCGCTGGGCTGGGACAGCGGCTTTCCGCGCACGCCGGTGCTGGACGACGGCCAGTTGATCGCGGGCGGCCCGCGCGAGGGCTTTGAACGGCGGATCGAGCGGTGGCTGCGGCGGCAGGCGCTCATCACCCTTTCCGCCGAAACGGCCGAATATGCATCGCGCGCGGGAGTAGGTGTCGCGCGGGTGGCGATCGGCGATCCCAAGGGGCGCTGGGGCAGCTGCGCCAGTTCCGGCGTCATCCGCTATAGCTGGCGGCTGATCCTTGCTCCGCCCGCCGTGCGCCGCGCGACGGTGGCGCATGAGGTGGCGCACCGCGTCCATATGAATCACGGCCCGGCCTTTCACACGCTGGTACGCACGCTGTTCGATCGCGATCCGTCGCGTGAGCGCGCCTGGCTGCGCGCCAACGCGATGCGGCTTCATTCGTTCGGGCGGATGACCTGAGGCTGGCGCGGCGCCTCCCGCGCGGGATCGCGTAGCGGGGCGCGATCGGCCGGTTCGCCGCGCGGCGGCGCGGCGGCGGTCGGGGTCGGTGCGGGACGCGCGGGGGCGGTCGCCGTCGGGGCGGGCGCGGGGCGGCGGCCGGTCATCCGGTCGATCCAGTCCTGATCGATCCGCCCGTCGCCCTCGGCGCCCTCGCCACCGGCAGCCGGCGGGGTATCGCCGGGATAGCCGCTTTCGTCGCGGGCGATCGGATTGCCGTCGGCATCGACATAGGTGCCGTTGTCCGGCTCGGCATAGGCTTCCTGATCGGGTTCGACCTGCCATTCGGGGAGCGTCACCTGGGTGTCGAACTGCTCGACCGGGCGGTTGGCGACTGCCGGCTTCATGAATGCGGCGAAGGCGCGCGCGGGGGCGGTGCCGCCCTGTAGCCCGCCGACCCGCTTCGCGTCGTCGCGCCCCATCCACACGCCGGTGGTGAGGCCCGAGGAAAAGCCCAGGAACCAGCCGTCCTTGTTCGAGGTGGTGGTACCGGTCTTGCCCGCGACCGGGCGGCCGATCTGCGCCGCACGGCCGGTCCCGGTGTTGACCGCGGTCTGCAACAGATCGGTCATCTGCGCCGCGACATAGGGGGCGACGAGCACGCGTGAGGTATCGACCTCATGGCTGTAGATGACCGCGCCGTTCGCGGTCACGCGGGTAATCGCATAGGGGGTCACCGCCACGCCCTTTTGCGAGACCGAGGCAAAGGCGCGGGTCATGTCGATCAGCCGCACGTTCGACGTGCCGAGCACCATTGCCGGCTGGGTATTGACCGGCGTGGTGATGCCGAACCGCCGGGCCATGTCGGCGACGGTGCCGAAGCCAACCTCCTCGCCCAGTTTCGCGGCGATGGTATTGACCGAATAGGCAAAGGCGGAGCGCAGCGTCATCTCGCCCGCATAGCGGCCCGAACTGTTGCGCGGGGTCCATCCCTTGATCGTCACGGGTGAATCGACGACGCGGTCCTCGACCTTGTGTCCCGCCTCCAGCGCGGCGAGATATACGAACAGCTTGAATGCCGATCCCGGCTGCCGCACCGCCTGGGTCGCGCGGTTGTAGATCGACGAGACGTAATCGCGCCCGCCGACCATCGCGCGCACCGCGCCGTCACGATCAAGGCTGACGAGCGCCCCCTGCGCCCCGGCGGGGGTGTTCGCCTGAATCGCCTGGGTGGCGAGGTTCTGCATCTTGAGGTCGATCGTGGTCCACACGTCGAGCGGCGCGACGGTCTCATCGATAAGTACTTCGAGCTGGGGGAGAGCCCAGTCGGTGAAATAGCGTACGCTGTTCTGCTTTGCGGGCGCGGCGAGCTTCACATCGGCCGGCCGCGCGGTCGCCGCCTCTTCGCGGGTGAGCGCGCCGGTTTCGACCATGACGTCGAGCACGACGCTGGCCCGGCCGATCGCCGCCTGGGCATCGGCGGTGGGGGAATAGCGCGACGGCGCCTTTACCAGCCCGGCGATCACCGCCGCTTCGGAGAGGGTGAGGTTGGTCGCCGGATGGCCGAAAAAGGTGCGCGAGGCCGCGTCGATGCCATAGGCGCCGCCACCGAAATACACCTTGTTCAGATAGAGTTCGAGGATCTGGTCCTTGGTGAACTTGCGTTCCAGCGCGAGCGCCAGAACCATCTCGCGAATCTTGCGACCGACATCATATTTGTTCGACAGAAAGATGGTGCGTGCGACCTGTTGGGTGATGGTCGATGCACCCTGAAGGCGGCGCCCCGTACCCTGATTGTCGATCGCGAACTTGACGATCCGGACCAGCGCGACCGGATCGACCCCCCAATGGGAGCGGAATCGCCGATCCTCGATCGCCACCATCGCGTCGCGCATCGGGGCGGGAATCTTCGCATAGTCGATCCACTCGCCATAGCTGGGGCCGAGCGAGACGATCACCGATCCGTCCGCGGCGTGGACGCGGATCATCTGGCCATTGGGCGAGGATTTCAGCGCCTCGAAGCTCGGCAGCGACGCCTTGGCCGTATAGACGGCGATCAGCAGCGCGACGAAGCCGGCGAGGATCAGCGCGCCGGCACCGCCGAACACCCAGGTCAGGATGCGGCGTGTCTTGGGGGAAAGCGCGGGCGTGCGGATGGCCATCGGACGGTCCTTGCCGATCTACGCGTGAACCGGAGATGTCACAAGCGAATCGCGCAGCGCCGCCGCCCGATCAGCCGTCGCCGCGCGGCCGGAATTCCAGCGCGACCGAGTTGATGCAATAGCGCAGGCCAGTCGGCGGCGGGCCGTCGGGGAACACATGCCCCTGATGCCCGTCGCAGCGCGCGCAGCGGACTTCGGTACGGACCATGCCATGGCTGGCGTCGCCATGTGCGGAAATCCGGTCATCGGCGATCGGGCGCGTGAAGCTGGGCCAGCCCGATCCCGAATCATATTTGTCGTCGCTGTCGAACAGTTCGAGCTGGCACCCCGCGCAGCGGTAGACGCCATCGGCCTTGTTGTCGGTGAATCGACCGGAAAAGGCGCGTTCGGTCCCCGCCTCGCGCAGGACGAGAAACTGTTCGGGTGACAGGCGCTTGCGCCATTCCGATTCGGGAAGATTGAGATGCTCCATGGCGGCGATGTGCGGCGCGGATGCGCCGTCGTCAATCGGCCGACTCGTCCTTCCACGCCCACCAGAGCTGCGCCGGCGGCACGTTCCACCATTCCATCGCGTGATCGATGCGCGGGAAATGGGGGGTCAGGAAATTGCGGACGTTCGGATTGAACTGATAGACCAGGAACTGGCCACCCGGGCGCAGCACCTGTTGCGTCGCCTGGGCGATGGTTTCGCCTACGCCGGGCGGCAGCGTCGAAAAGGGCAGGCCGGACAGCACATAATCCGCCTCGCGCGCGCCATGATCGGCCACGATCGCGTTCACGTCGGCCGCCGAGCCGTGGATCGCCGAAAAACGCGGATCGACGATCGCCCCGCGCAGATAGGCGACAAAATCGGCATTGGTATCGATCGCGATATATTTCGCGTCGGCGGGAAGCCGGTCGAGAATCGCCTGGCAGAAGGTGCCGACCCCCGGGCCATATTCCACGAACACCTTCGTGTTTTCCCAATCGACGGGACGCAGCATCTTGCGGATCAGCTTGCCCGAGGACGGGATGATCGATCCGACCATCACCGGATGTTTGAAAAACCCCTGAAGAAACATCGCCTGGGCCGAGAGGGGCCGCGCGGGCTTGCGCTTCGCGCGGGCAAACGTGGTCGAACCGGTCATCAATTTCCCTTTGGCGGTGTCACGCGTCTGTAGGACAGGTGCCATGCCTCTGTCATCAGCCACGTTGCAACTCAACGCCCTATCCGACCGGCCGGTTGCGAAATCGTCCCGAAAGTTTCATGGCGCGGAGCCATGGGGCATCCGCGCGAAGGACAGACCGCCGTCATCTTCGTGTCCGAATCGACCGGTTCGGACCCGGCGGGCTATACCGCCGCTGCCGACCAGCTGGGCGAACTGGTCGCGCGGCAACCGGGGTTTCGCGGCGTCGATTGGATCGCGAATGCCGATGGGGGCGAGATCACGATCAGCTATTGGGCCGACGACGCCAGCGCGGCGGCGTGGCGCGAACATCCCGAACATGCCCGGATCCAGCATGAGGGGCGTGGCAAATGGCTGCGTCGATACGATCTGATGGTGGCGGAAATCCGTCGTGGCCATCTGTGGGAGCGGTGAGCGCGCTGCCCCGCGATCGCAGCTTCGCGATCCTGTTCTGCGTCATGCTGACCATCGCGGCGGGGAACACCGCGCTGCAATCGGTGCTGCCCGCGCTCGGTCGGTCGCTGCGCGTGCCGGACAGCGCGGTCGCGGCGGCGTTTTCGGTGTCCGCGCTGCTGTGGACGCTCAGCGCCCCGTTCTGGGCGCACCGGTCCGACCATCATGGCCGGCGGAACATGGTGTTGCTCGGGCTGGTCGGGCTTACCAGTTCGCTGTTCCTGTGCGGCGGATTTCTGGTGGCGGGAATCAACGGGTGGATCACGCCGCTATCGGCGTTCATCTTCTTCATCGCGGCGCGGATGATCTATGGCGGGTTCGGATCCGCCGCCCCACCGGCGGTTCAGGCGATCGTCGCGTCCGGGACCAGCCGCGACGCCCGGACCCGTGCGCTGACCCTGCTCGCCTCCGCCTTTGGTCTTGGCACGATCCTGGGTCCGGCGATCGCGCCCTATCTGGTGATCGGCCATCTGTGGCGCGGCGGGCCGGAGGTTGGACTGGCCGGGCCGGCATTCATCTTTGGCATCGCCGCCGCCGCGATGCTGGTGGTGGTGATCCGGATGCTGCCGCACGGGGTGGACGACATGATGACCCATGGCGCGGCCGCCAGCTACCCCTCGATCGGCGGACAGGCGAGCGGGGCGAGCGTGACGGCGGCCACGGCGCCCCGCGCGCGCAAGATCGGGATGTTCGACCGCCGCGTGCGGTCTTGGCTGATGAGCGGGCTGGTGCTCGGCCACGCGCAGGCGATGGCGGGTCAGGTGATCGGCTTCCTGATCATCGACCGCCTGGCGCTCGCCCCGGTCGAGGCGATCCAGTCCACCGGGCTGGTGCTGATGATGGGCGCCGGATCGGCGCTGCTGGCGCAATGGGGGATCATTCCGCTGCTCGACCTCAGCCCGCGCCGACTGGTGCTCACCGGGCTGGTGCTGAGCGCGGTGGGAAGCGTCGCGACCGGCACCGCGACCACGCTCTACGGCATCGCCACCGGCTATGCCCTCACTACGCTGGGCTTCGGCTTTTCGCGCCCGGGCTTCACCGCCGGCGCGTCGCTGGCGGTGGGGCAGGACGCGCAGGGATCGGTCGCCGGCAAGGTGACGTCGATCAACGGCGCGTCGTTCATCCTCGGCCCGTCGGTCGGCGTCGCGCTGTACCAGCTGTGGCGGCCGCTGCCCTATCTGGCCGCCGCCGCCGCGTTGGTCGTGCTGATCGCCTATGGCTGGGTCACGTTGCGCCCTTCGGCCCGCGACCCTGAAGCTGACCCGGACCGATAAAGCCGATCGGATTCAGCGCCACCGCGTCCTGCTTCATCTTTGCGACCATCTGTTCATAGTCGCGCTCCATCTCCGCCGTGACGGTAGCCCGCGAATCGGCCAGCGCCGCCTCGAAATGCGCCATCGTCACCTGATCGCTGCGCGGCGTGGTGCGCAGGGCGGCAAGGCCGGCACGGCGCACGACATCCTCCAGGTCCGCGCCGGTGAAGCGATCGGTCCGCGCCGCCACCGCCGCCAGATCGACATCGTCGGCCAGCGGCATGCGCGCGGTCTGGATCTTCAGGATCCGCTCGCGGCCCGGGGCGTCGGGGACGCCGACATAGATCAGTTCGTCGAGCCGGCCCGGCCGCATCAGCGCGGGATCGATCAGATTGGGGCGATTGGTCGCGCCGATCACGACCACGGACTGCAATTCCTCCAGGCCGTCCATCTCCGCAAGGATCGTGTTGACCACGCGTTCGGTCACCTGTGGTTCGCCCAGGCCGGCGCCGCGCGCGGGGACCAGCGAATCGAGCTCGTCGATAAAGATGACACAGGGCGCCACCTGTCGCGCGCGGGCGAACAGGCGCGCGATCTGCTGTTCGCTCTCGCCATACCATTTGGAGAGCAGGTCGCTCGATTTGGTGGCGATGAAATTCGCCTCCGCCTCGCGCGCGACCGCCTTGGCGAGCAGCGTCTTGCCGGTGCCGGGCGGGCCGTAGAGCAGAAAGCCCTTGGCCGGGCGGATGCCCAGGCGCCGGAACGCGTCCGGATCCTTCATCGGCAGCTCGACGCCTTCTTTCAGGCGCATCTGCGCATCGTCCAGGCCGCCGACATCCTCCCATCTGACGTTCGGCTTTTGCACCATCACCTCGCGCATCGCGCTCGGCTGGACGCGTTTCAGCGCCTCGACGAAATCCTCACGGGTGACGGCCAGCGTTTCCAGCACCTCGGGCGGGATCGTCTTTTCCTGAAGGTTGAGGCGCGGCATGATGCGTCGCACCGCCTCGATTGCCGCTTCACGCGCCAGCGCGGCAATGTCGGCGCCGACAAAGCCAAAGGTCGTGCGCGCCAGTTCGGCAAGATCGACCTTGTCGCCCAGCGGCATGCCGCGGGTGTGAATGCCCAGGATTTCGCGCCGGCCGCGCTCGTCGGGAACGCCGACGACGATTTCGCGATCGAACCGGCCGGGGCGGCGCAACGCTTCGTCGATCGCCTCTGGCCGGTTGGTCGCGGCGATGATCACGACATTGGCGCGCGCCTCCAGCCCGTCCATCAGCGTCAGCAGCTGGGCGACCAGCCGCTTTTCCGCCTCGCCCTGGACCTGGCCGCGCTTGGGCGCGATCGAATCGATCTCGTCGATGAAGATGATCGACGGGGCGTTGGCGTTCGCCTCCTCGAACACGTCGCGCAGGCGCTTTTCCGATTCGCCATAGGCCGATCCCATGATCTCGGGACCGTTGACGAGGAAGAACTGTGCATCCGATTCGTTCGCGACCGCGCGGGCGAGCCGCGTCTTCCCCGTGCCGGGCGGGCCATGGAGCAGCACCCCCTTGGGCGGATCGACGCCCAGCCGCTGGAACAGTTCGGGATAGCGCAGCGGCAGTTCGACCATCTCGCGCAGCTGATCGATCGTCGCGGCCATGCCGCCGATATCGTCATAGGTGACGTCGGCGCGGCGCAGCTCCTTCGCCTCCTCGAAATCGGAACGCAGCTCGATTTCGGTATTCTCGTCGATATGGACGATGCCGCGCGGCGTGGCGGAGGTCACCGCCAGGCGAATTTCCTGCAACGCATAGGCCGGCGCGCCGCGCAGATGCTGAAGCACGTTGGGCGGCACGTCGGGAACCCGCTGTTGCCCCACGGTCGATACGGTATCGCCCTGGCACAGGGGGCGGCCGAGAAAGATGCGCTTGAGCGCCCCGGCCGATCCCTCGAGCCGCAGGTCGCGGCGGGCGGGCGCAAAGACGACACGGGTGGCGGGGCGCGATTCGGCGCGGCGGATTTCGACGAAATCACCCGAGCCGACACCGGCATTGGCGCGCTGAAGCCCGTCGATCCGGACGATCTCCAGCCCCTCGTCCTCGGGATAGGGAAACACTGCGCGGGCCGGGGTCGAACGCTTGCCGACGATTTCGATCACGTCGCCCTGTTGAACGCCGATTTCGGTCATCAGCGCGCGGGGCAGATGGGCGAGGCCCCGGCCGCTATCCTCGGGCCGCGAATTGGCGACCTGATATTTCCGTGCGGGGGCGTCTTCGCTGTCCGCCATGAACTCTCCTTCCCTGAACCGTCCGGCACTGGTCCGATCGGCTTGCGAGGTTGAGCGCGCCAGATAGGCATGCGGTTCCGGCGCAGCTAGGGCAGTGATCGTTTCGCGGACGATTCGGGCAAAAAAAAGGGCCGGTCCGAGGACCAGCCCATGAAAGGTTTAGGAGAGGATGCCTGAAAGGCACGTCCTATGTGCAGTGCGGCGAGAATTTGTGCAAGTGCGAAAAGAAACATGAGTGATTGCACTTGACGCAATCGTAAGCTGCCACGTTTTCCGGTGATGACATCGTTGCCAGAAAATCGGCAGACGCGGCACCAGTTTCGAAGCGAAACGCTGCGTCACACAAAATCTGTCGCGGAGCTGCCACATTTCGCTGGCTAGATGGTTGCCAATCCATTCGTCGCACCACACAAAAGTCATGCCATGCGCCGCCTGCCCCCCCTCACGGCCATCGAAGCCTTTGTCCAGGTCGCCCGGCTCGGATCGGTCAAGGCCGCCGCAGAGGAACTGGCGCTGTCCTCCCCCGCGCTCAGCCGCCGGGTGCAGGCGCTCGAACGGTTCATCGGGCGGCAGCTGTTTGAACGCCGGCACCAGGCGATCAGGCTGAACGCCGATGGCGAGCGGCTGCTTGGCCTGATCGCCCCGGCGCTCGATTCGATCAGCGACGCGATCGAGGGGATGACCAGCGGCAGCGAACTGCTGCGCCTGCGCCTTGGCACCCCGTCGCTGTTCGCGACGCAGCGGCTGCTGCCCCACCTTAACGATCTGCGCGCCCGGCATCCGCAACTGCATCTCGACATCGATACGGGCGGCCACGGCATGTCGCGGCTCGGCGACGGGCTGGATGCGGCGATCGTGCTGGCGCGCGACATCGAGCCGACGCTGTACGGCCGCCGGCTCGATCGCAACCGCATCCGCCCGGTGGCCGCGCGCCGGCTGGCCAGCGGCGTGGACGCGATTCGCGACCCTGCCCAGCTCGCCGGGGTCAGCGTCCTGGCGCATCGCGACATGGCCGACAGTTTCGAGATCTGGCGCACGGCGCAGGGTCTGGATGTCGAGCCGGTGTCGATCGACCTGTTCGATTCGGGGTCGCTGATGCTGGAGGCGGCGGCGCAGGGCGTCGGGGTGGCGTTCATGCTCGATTCGCACCGCATCGATCCCGATGATCCGCGTATCGCGACGCTGTTCGGCGAACCGACGGTCACCAGTCCCTACAGCTACTGGTTCGTCTGCCGCCCCCGCGCGCTGGAGCAACGGCCGGTAAAGCTGTTCCACGACTGGATGATCCACATGATCGGCCTCGACGGTTGATCGTCGCCGATCAGGGGCGGATGTCGAGATCGGGCAGGCCGAGCCTGCGTCGGGAGGCGGTGAAGTCGGCCTCTGACAGCGGACCTACGATCTTTTCGGGATTGTTGCCCCATCCCGATCGTTCCTGCGCGATCCGCCGCAAATAATAGTAGCCGCGATCGCTCTGCACCGCGACGAAGTGGTCGTTCCCGCCGGCGGCGAGGACGTTGAGCACCGGAAGTTCGTCTATCGCGCAGCCGGGCGGCCCGTCGGGGCAGCGATAGAGGGCGAGTTCGCGCGATTCGGGCCGCTCGATCAGGTAGAAGGGGCCGGCGACGTGCCGCGCGGCGGGGCTGCATCCGGCACAGGTCACGACGAACAGCGCCCCGGCGAGCGATCGCGCGATCACCGCGATTATCCCGACTATCCGGTCACACGGACGGGGCGATTCCGGGACCGGGCGATCACCGCGCCCGCCCGCTCACAGAGGCCGGCCGTCCGGATCCATCAGCACCTCGCGCCGTCCGACATGGTCCGGGCGCGAGACGAGGCCGTCCTTCTCCATCCGTTCGATCAGGCGTGCGGCGTTGTTATAGCCGACCCGCAGCTGGCGTTGCAGCCACGACGTCGATGCTTTCTGGCTTTCCGCGACCAGCTGGACCGCGCGGCGGTACAGCTGCTCCTCCGGGCTGTCCTCGCCGGTCGGCGCGCCGTCCAGCGCGAATTCGCCGCCCTCCGGCTCTTCGGTCACCGCCTGGATATAGTCGGGAGCGCCCTGCGCACGCCAATGATCGGCGACCGCCTGAACCTCCTCGTCGCTGACGAACGGACCGTGGACGCGGGCGATCTGCTTGCCGCCGGGCATGTAGAGCATGTCGCCCTTGCCCAGCAGCTGTTCGGCGCCCTGTTCGCCCAGGATGGTGCGCGAATCGATCTTGCTGGTGACGTGAAAGCTGATGCGGGTCGGCAGGTTCGCCTTGATGACGCCGGTGATGACATCGACCGACGGGCGCTGCGTCGCCATGATGAGGTGGATGCCTGCCGCGCGCGCCTTTTGCGCCAGCCGCTGGATCAGGAACTCCACCTCCTTGCCCGCGGTCATCATCAGGTCGGCGAGCTCATCGACGATGATGACGATCTGGGGCAGCGGGGTGAGGTCGAGCGTCTCCTCCTCATACATGGGCTGGCGCGTGTCGGGATCGTAGCCCACCTGCACCTTGCGCCCCAGCTTTTGCCCCTTGGCGAGCGCCTGCCGCACCTTGTCGTTGAAACTGCCCAGCGACCGGACGTTGACCGACGCCATCATGCGATAGCGTTCCTCCATCTGCTCGACCGCCCATTTGAGCGCGCGCACCGCCTTGGGCGGGTCGGTCACCACGTCCGCCAGCAGATGGGGGATGTCCTTGTACATGCTGAGTTCCAGCATCTTGGGATCGATCATGATCATCCGGCACTGATCCGGGGTCAGCCGGTAGAGCAGCGAGAGGATCATGCAGTTCAGGCCGACCGACTTGCCCGACCCGGTGGTGCCGGCGACGAGCAGATGCGGCATCGGCGCCAGATCGGCGATCACCGGATCGCCCGCGATATTCTTGCCCAGCACGATGGGCAGCTGGGCGCCCATATCCTCGAACGTCTCGCTGCCGATCAGTTCGTGCAGGCTGACCATCTCGCGCTTGGCGTTGGGCAGTTCGATGCCGATGACGCTGCGCCCCGGAATGGTGGCGACGCGCGCGGAGACGGCGGACATGTTGCGCGCGATGTCGTCCGCCAGCTGGATGACGCGGCTCGCCTTGATGCCGCTCGCCGGTTCCAGTTCGTACATGGTGACGACCGGGCCGGGGCGAACCTCGACGATCTGTCCCTTGACGTTGAAATCGTCGAGCACGCTTTCGAGCAGGCGGGCGTTGCGCTCCAGCGCGGCCTTGTCGACTGCGCCGCCGCCGCCCGCCGCCGGCGCGTTGAGCAGCGTGAGCGGGGGCAGCTGATAGGTCCCCTTGAACTCCAGGCTGGTCTGTACCGGTTTCGCCTTGGGCGGCGCGGGCGCGGGGGTGCGATCGGCGATGACCGGTCCCGGCCGCGCATCCGGCAGCGCGACCTTGCGCGGCTTCGGCGCGGCGGGCGTAAAGGCATCGACGGCGTCATCGACCGGCGCGTCATCCTCGGCGGGACGGGCGGCGCGCTCGAATTTGGGCAGGCGGATATGCTGGCGCATGTCGAACTGGACGCTGCGCGCCCACAGGACGACGCCGGTCAGGCCGCAGACAAGGCCGAACACGCGCCCGCCCCACAAGGTCACCGTCGGCTCCCCCGCCAGATCGAGCAGCGCATGCAGCGCCCGCGCGATCGACAGGCCCGCGATCCCGCCCCAGCCGCCGGGAAGCTCCATCACCGCGCGGCTGGACACGACGGCAAGCGCCGCGCCCATCAGCGCGACGCCCGCGCACGCGCCGGCCAGCATCCGGCCCCACGCGCCCGCCCCCTCCCCCTTCCACAATCGGGTCGCGACGATCAGCCCGACCGGGGCGAGCATCACCACCGGCAGTCCGCCCAGGGCGAGCAACAGATCCGCGAGCCACGCCCCCGGCGCGCCCAGCAGGTTCTTCGCGGGTCCGCCGGCGGCGGTGTTCCACGACGGATCGCCCCCGTCATAGGTGCCGACCGCCAGTACCGCTGCCGCCGTCAGCACGTACAGCGCGATCGCGCCGACCAGCGCGCCGCTGCGCCGCGCGCCCGCCTTCATCGTGTTCCGCCACTCGGTCGGCTGCACCCGGCTCGCCATGTTACGCCCCTGAAATCCGCTTCATATTCCCGCTTCGTTCCGACTCTTCCACCCTGGGGACTCTGGCGTCAAGACGAGCGGTCGGCTAGGCGGCTCATTTGACGGCGGCGCCGGCCCGCCAAGGTCGAAAAAGGGCGGAACATGATTCAGGCGGAGCTTCTGATCCTCGGCGGCGGACTGGTCGGCAGCGCGCTCGCGGTCGCGCTCGACCGGCATGGCATCTCCAGCATCGTGATCGATCCCGCCGATCCGGAAACCATCCTGGCCGCCGCCCATGACGGCCGCGCCTCCGCGATCGCGGCGGCGCCGATGCGCATGCTGGACGCGATCGGCGTTACCGGCCGGCTCGAGGGACAGGGCTGTCCGATCGAAAGCATCCGCGTGAGCGACGGCCTGGCCCCCGGCAAGCTCGATTTCGAACCGCAGGAGGGCGAGGGCGCGCTCGGCACCATGTTCGAAAACCGCCACCTGCGCACCGCGCTGATGGCGGCGGCGGGCGAGGCGCCGCGCGCCGACATCCGGATGAAGACCCGCGCACTGTCGGTCGCGCGTGACGGTCATGGCGTCACCGCAACGCTGAGCAGCGGCGAGACCGTGCGCGCGCGCCTGTTGATCGGGGCGGAGGGGCGCAATTCGCCGACCCGTGATGCCGCGCACCTGCGCAGTGCGCGCTGGACCTATGACCATTCGGCGATCGTGACCTCGCTCCATCACGAATACCCCCATGAGAACACCGCGTTCGAGATTTTCTACCCCCAGGGGCCGTTCGCCATCCTGCCGCTGGTGGATGACGCGGCGGGGCATCGCTCCGCCATCGTGTGGTCGGTGAAGCGCGCGGAGGAGGCGGGGATGATGAAGCTGTCGGAGCGCGGCTTCCTTGCAGAGGCGGAAAAGAAGATGGGCGGATTTCTGGGCCGGCTCGGCCCGTTGGGGCCGCGCTTCAGCCATCCGCTCGGCTTTCACCATGCCGCGCGCATCACGGCGGAGCGGCTGGCGCTGGTCGGCGACGCCGCGCACGGTATCCACCCGATCGCCGGACAGGGGGTCAATGTCGGCTTTCGCGACGTCGCCGCGCTGGTCGAGGTGCTGGTCGAGGGCAAGAGGCTGGGCATGGATCCGGGTGATCCACAGCTGCTCGCCCGCTACGAACGCTGGCGCAGTCTCGACACGTTCATGGTGAGCGTCGCCACCGACGCGCTGACCCATTTGTTCGGCATGCCCGGCCGCCTGCCGAACGCGGCGCGGCGCTTCGGCCTGTCGGCGGTGGACAAGGTGCCGACGCTGAAAAACTGGTTCATGGCCGAGGCGCGGGGCGAGGGCGGCAATGTGCCGCGGTTGCTGGCCGGAGAGATGGCATAACCGCCGAGTGGGCTATTGCAACGTACCCTCGTCGCCCTCGTGCCGACCGAAAAACTGCATCAGCTGAATGATCAGCTCGGCGCGATCGCCGATCGTGTCCGCCTCCAGCAGTGCCTGCTTTGCCGCCGGGTCGAACGGGGCGATCTGGGCGATGCCGTTGACCAGGCTGGTATCGTCGAGCCGCGACACCGCATTCCAGTCCACGGCATAGCCCTGCGCATCGGCGAAGCGGCGCGATTCGATTTCAAGCGCGGCGCGTTCGCCCATCGACAGCAGCTCGTCCCCGGACTCGGCGATCAGCTCTGCCTCGACCTGGCGGAACGCCGTCGTGACGTCGAGTTCGCGCAGGATGCGAAAGCGCGCCAGTCCTTCGAGCACCAGGTTGAACCGGCCGTCCTCCAGCGTCTCGACCTCTGCGATCCGGCCGACACCGCCGATCGTGAACAATGGCGGTCGATCGCCGGTCCCGCGCGGTTGAACCATCCCGATCCGCCGGTCGCGGGCCAGCGCATCGCTCACCATCGCGCGATAACGCGGCTCGAAAATGTGCAGCGGCAATTGCATGCGCGGGAACAGCAGCGCCCCCGGCAACGGAAAGATCGAAAGCCGCGTGCCGCTCATCCGAACAGGATGGCGGACAGCTTGCGCCGCTGCGCCGAAACCCACGGGTCCTCAAGGCCGACCGCCTCGAACAGCTTGAGCAGCCGCTGGCGGGCCGCGCCCTCGTTCCATTCGCGATCCTCGGCGATCATCGCCAGCAGCGTCTGCGCGGCGCCCTCCCGATCGCTTCCCATCAGCGCGCCGGCCAGTTCGTAGCGCGCGTCCATGTCACCGCCCGCCGCGCGGGCGCGTAACGCGTCCAGCTCTCCGGCATCGGCCCCCGATGGTGCCTCCTGCGCAATCCCCAGCGCGGCGCGCGCGCGTTCGACCTCGGGCGACGCCGCGGCATCGCCGGGCAGCGCGTCGAGCACCGCGCCCGCTTCGTCCAGCCGGCCAAGCGCGATCAGTGCCCGCGCGCGACCGGCCGCGGCCTGCGCATTGTCGGGTGCCATGTCGCCGATCTGCTCGAAGATCGAGAGCGCGCGTTCGGCATCGCCGCCCGCCAGAACGTCCTCCGCCATCGCCAGCAACGGCTCCAGCTCGGCAGCCTGATCCGCGGCGTCGCTCTGCACCGGAATCTGGCGCAAGATCTGGTCGAGATTGGCGCGAAGCTGCGATTCGGTGCGCGCGTTCGTCAGGTCGGCGACCAGCTGGCCCTGGAACATCGCATAGACGGTGGGGATCGACCGGACCTGGAACTGGCCGGCGATGAACTGGTTCGCATCGACATCGATCTTGGCCAGCAGCACGCCCTTGTCGGCATAGTCCGCCGCGACCTTCTCGAGCACCGGCGCCAGCGCCTTGCACGGGCCGCACCATTCCGCCCAGAAATCCAGAATGACGAGCTTCGTCATCGACGGTTCGACGATATCCTTGCGGAATGCCTCGACGGCATCCTTGTCGGCGGCGGAAAGTCCAAGCGTGGCCACGGCAAATCCCTGTATCGCGAAAATCCGCGTCCTATGTGGGCGCTGGGCCGGCGCGGGCCAACCCCCTTTTCCGGCCGCGCCTGCGCTTCGCGTGCGACATGGCGGGACGCGGTGCATCAGGGGGGCTTGCGGACCAGCAAGACCGCTGCTAGAGGCCGCCACCTTGCCCCGCCCCCTCGGCCTGTCCGAGCGGGCATATGGCGCCAGAGAGCGGGCGTAGCTCAGGGGTAGAGCACAACCTTGCCAAGGTTGGGGTCGAGGGTTCGAATCCCTTCGCCCGCTCGAGAAGTTTTTTTCTAGATAAAAATCATTGAGATAATCGCCTTCCGGGCGAGGCGAATTCGCGCCTTCAATCCGTGTCCCCACCATGCCGCCACGAGGCTCCAGTCTCGCTTTCCCTGCCGACGTGGATGAACGTACCTTGTCGAGCGCACGAACGCCGATGTCGCGGCAGAGAGTTGCGCGGCTACGCTGCGGTGCTGGCGAAAGCGGATCGCAAATGAAATCGCCATTTCTTGCCGATCTTACGCTTTGGTCCCGTCTCTAATAGCAGATCAAGAACATGCTGCCGCCTTCGATTGCCATCGGATTCCCATAAGCGATTGGGGGAATCGGTTGCTACGTGCATCACAATGCTGCAAAATGATGCGGAAGGCCTGCTGTCATGAGCGTAAAATCAGAATCACGATCAATCTTGAACCTAACGAAATACGCTGCACTTCAGCGCTTGGCAGCTGGCACAGGGCGGTCATAGCGGCTTTGGTAGACACGCCATATGCTTTATTGGGCGTGCTCAGGAGGATCTATAATCAACTGACACTCCCGCTTTCCAGCTGGCGCGGGGACCCAATGAGTTGGCTGGCGCAACAAAGTCGAGAAGGGCTGCGCGCGAATTACAGTCGGCATTATCCGAACAGCGGGGCAAGGGCTTCGTATCCTCAGTTTCTTCACCGGGTGCGGTGGCCTTGATTTGGGCTTTGAGCGAGCCGGTTTCGAGACAGTTTATGCGACTGATATCGACGCAGATTCGTGCGAAACATTGAGACTGAACGTAGGGCGATACTTCAACGAACATTAGGATTGAGCGAGCGGATATTGTCGAACTCCGGCCTGGCATTGCCGAACATTGACCTGATCATCGGCGGGCCGCCTTGCCGATTTTTCCTTCGGGGCGCCACGCGGGTGGTGCAGCAGGCCGTTTGGATCGCGTGGACGACTGTTTGCGAGGCATATTGCAAGATCATCGAACATGTCCGTCCAAGGCCTTTGTCTTTGAAAATGTGCGCGGGATTCTCGGGACAAACAGAGGAGAGGACTGGAAGGCTATTCTTAAAGCGTTTGGACGTCTGGGATATGCAATAAGCTATCGGCTGCTCGATGCGCTTGATTACGGCGCTCCACAGCAGCGCGAACGTATGTTCCTAGTAGGCCATCAACTTGGCGAGCCATTTCTGTTTCGGAGCCAACCCGGCCCGGACTCGACTTCCGGTGCTCCGCATCTTACGGCAGGGAAAGCTTTTCACGGTATCCAAGAGACAGAGGATTTAGAGGCATTGGCTCTCGAGGGAGGCAAATACTCGCACTTGTTGCCTCTGGTCCCTCCCGGCGAAAACTACCTGCATTTTACAGCCAAGCGCGGTTTACGCCCGATTTTGCTTATCGCTCGAGGTTTTCAGTTTTCTATACAAGGCTAATCCCGGGGCACCTGTTAAAACCATTATCGCAAGCCCACAGGAGTATACTGTTACTTCACTGGAAAATCGGTATTTCTCTCTCAAGGAATACATGCGCCTTCAAGGCTTCCCGGATGATTACAAATTCAGCGGCGAACGAGCGGATGTAATCCGGCAGATTGGTAACTCTGTCAGCCCATATATCGCCTTCAAATAGCGCGGGCAATCGCCAAGCAAGTGTTTGGTGCGGCATCCAGTGTTCGCCTTCTCGATGCTGATCGGGTCCTCACATTTGACGGCCGGAAGGGCGCAAAGGCTCAGAAAACCAGGGCGAACACGATGCGATAACTAAGCAAGCACCGTCAGTCGCCGCTTTGCGCCGTTCTTCACGCCGGTTCCTTACAAGGCCACGGAAATGGGCGCAGGTCCGTCTGCCCAGCCCCGTCAGTGCGAGCATCAGTCGGTGCGCGCGGTGTCACGTTGAAAGTGGAAACGGACAACTCCGGCGAGCCGTTTGCAAAAATGGTGCTGTCGGTTCGCCAATCATCGGCGATTACCGCGCCGGTTCTCAAAGTCACAGTTTCGGCTTTGGTGGGGACCCCGGGACTGCTCAGGCAATGTGGAACGCGGTGGATGAATGGGTACGTCGCACCAGCGATTTTCATTCGCTTTGAGCTTTATGGGCATTTCACCGAACCTCACCCCGCTGTTTTCTGTTGACGAGTATAGGCCACTTGCATCCTGTTGCTCGCTTCGCTGAGCACGCGGCGCGATTTGAAAACTGCTCGAGATATTTTCAAAGGAGCATTTGGTCATTTTTAGGCGGTCATTGAAAACCGAAAACTTCAACGAGATTGCCGCTTACCTTAGAAAGTATCGGTTCGATATTCGTTCTCATGAAACCAATATTGCAATTTCGCCAGATGCTTACATGGTGGCATATCCTTTCAATCATCGCGTCGCCAGATGAATTTCCGTGTGCGCGAACGCGAGACCGGCGTCGTGCTGCGGAATGCAATGGCGTGAGCGGGGATATCGCAGCGGACGCGCTGACTAAACTGGACGACGCCCTTGTGTTGGCGGAACGTTGTTCTGCTGCTGGTTCAACCTAGTGCGGTCTATCGGATCAGTTTGCAGACCTCGCTTGATGGACTTCATGCACGCGCTCAAGCAGCCTCGGCTGTGTTCACGAATATCGTCACATGCCTGGCGATAAAGTCTGCACGGCCCGATGTTGGTTCAATGCGCTATCATCGAACCCAAGTCAGAAAAGGAAGTACTGATCGACCAGCCGGGGTCAATTTTCGCGGGATCGAGTGAGGATATTGTCTATCCATGGCTTAGCAGAAATCGTTTGAAGAGACTAAATCGGGTGGCAGACGCGAACCTTGGGCGTCTAAACCGCTATCTTCTGACCTATGATGAGAACATCGCTCACGTAAAAACTGAGTTTCTAGCGGTATTTGATGAGATTGAGGAAAAAGAGCGGTCTGCGATTATGCTCTGACTTATCTCGTCTGGAAGCAGGTGGTGCGGCGAGGAGGTTCACATCACCCTTTCGATCCCAAAAGACGCAGGATATAGGCACTATCTTTGAGCTGTTCCGTCTTCGCTCCAGGTCCTATAAGGGGAACCCAGGCGCTTCACGTCTACCGGTTCCTGGCACTTCACGCCATCTACACAGTGATGGTGCCTGAGCTGCGGCGGTATTCCGGGAGGTCGGTGAAGCCGTTGAATGAACACTCCGCTGCCGGATTCTCAAACCGGATCGATCGGAGATATCGAAGTCTCTGACGACGACACCTTGGAAATTTTCGAGGCCGTTGAGGTCAAACACAATCTGAGCATCACAGAGGCGGTGCCGTCGATGTGCAGCTCAAGGTAATGGATAAGGCGATCGCCCGCTATTACATTTGACGACGCCAGAACTGCGAACCGGACGAGGGTGCCAAGCGGGTCATCGACAACATTAAGTCCGTTATGACTGTCAGGTAATCGCCAACGGCGTGAGTGCCATCCATTCCGGTACTATCTGAGGCTGCTCGATGACCCGAGTGCTGTGTTCCCGGCATATGTCGATCTGCTCCAAAGTGACAAAGCGATCGCGCACGAGCATCGGAAGGGATGGAACGACGTCGTAATGGGAATTTCAGTTTAGTATTCTGAGACGAAGGCTTACCTGCTGCCGGTCAATGCCAGCCTAAAGTTTGACCCACTCACCATTGGCTGCAATCTCGGTGTTGGCAGACAGCGAAATACCGCTCTGGGCAGACAGCATGTATCGGCAAAAGGCGTTGCGACGCTACGGCCTGCGCCATTCGGTATTCCGCTCGCCCGCATGCGCGGCAGTCGTCACCCCGTTTCGCGCGATCGCCGCGCCTTTGCCCTTTTGTCGCCTTGTCGGCTGGCCATCTTCGGACACTGAAGGAGCGTCCCGGCCCTGATGGTGGTACCGCCGACGATCGATTCGGGCGGTTGGGACGCGCATCGGAAAGGATTTGTCCATGCAGGCTTTCGCAACGGCGCGGCGCGCGGCGCGTCGGCATTACCGGTTGAGGGCGCTGATCGGCGCCGTGATCCTCACGCTCCCCATGGCCGCGACCGCCGGTGCCGGGGCGGGCGGGGGCGGCGCGCTGCCGGTCGCGTCCGAATGGCGCAATCCGGACAACACGGTTCATATCCGCATCGCCCCCTGCGGCGACGATGCGATGTGCGGCAAGGTGATCTGGGCGAGCGAGAAGGCGAAGGCCGACGCGCGCCGGGGCGGCACCGCCCGCCTGATCGGCGCGAACCTGTTCCGCGAATTCCGGCGGGTCGCCCCGGGCGAGTATCGGGGGCGGGTGTTCGTACCGGACCTCAATCGAAGCTTTTCGGGGCATATGCGGATCGACGGCGATTCGATGACCGGTCGTGGATGCGTTCTGGCCGGCCTGATCTGCAAATCGCAGACCTGGACGCGTCTTTCGTGATGTGAGCGCGCGCCGCGCCGGCTAGGGTCGCGGGCATGACGCAAGCACCCATTCGAGTCGGCATCGGCGGCTGGACGTTCGAGCCGTGGCGCGGGACCTTTTATCCGCCCGGCCTGCCGCACAAGCGCGAGCTGGAGCATGCCAGCCGGCAGCTGACCGCGATCGAGGTGAACGGCACCTATTATTCGGGTTTCAAGCCGGAAACCTTCGCCGGCTGGGCCGCGACCGCGCCGGAGGGGTTCGTGTTCGCGGTCAAGGCGTCGCGGTTCTGCACCAACCGCAAGCTGCTGGCGGATGCCGGCGAATCGGTCGCCAAATTCGTCGGACAGGGCATTGTCGAACTGGGCGAGAAGCTCGGCCCGATCCTGTGGCAGTTCATGGCGACGAAGAAGTTCGACGCCGACGATTTCGGCGCGTTCCTGAAGCTCCTTCCCGCCGAACATGGCGGCGTGAAGCTGCGCCACGCGATCCAGGTCCGGCACGAGAGTTTCGCAGTACCCGAATTCGTGGAGATGTGCCGCGCGGTGGGGGCGGCGATCGTCTTTGCCGATTCGCCCGACTATCCCGCGATCGCCGACGTGACCGCCGATTTCGTCTATACCCGGCTCGAGCGTGGCGCGGACGACAACCCGCTCTGCTATCCCGAGGGCGAGATCGATCGCTGGGCCGACGCGGCGAAGCTGTGGGCCTCGGGCGGCGTACCTGCGGGCCTTCCCTATGTGGAGGACGATGCGCCGCCGGTGCGCCCGCGCGAGACATTCGTCTTCTTCATTCATGGCGGCAAGGTGCGCGCGCCCGCGGCGGCGCAGGCGGTGATCGCGCGGGTGCGCTAAAGGTTCAGCCGGGCGAGCGGGTTGCCGACCGTCCCGCTGACCAGTGCCGCCTGTATCGCGGTGAACGGCCAGCGTTTCGATACCGGCCCCATCACCCGATCGCGCAGCCAGGGCAGGATCGCCCCATCGGACTGATAGACCGGGGTCAGCCAGCGGCTGAGCGCCTGATACAGCGCGATCTGGTCGCGCCGCAGCCGTACCGTTTCGGCAAGCCCGTCGCCCAGCGTGCGTCCGCGCCGCAGCCCGATCGCGAGCGCGTGCGCGTCGAGCAGCGCCATGTTGGCGCCCTGCCCCAGCTGGGGACTGGTCGAATGCCAGGCGTCGCCGATATGGATGAGGCCGGGTTCGGCGGGACGGGCGAGCGTGCGATGCGCGTAGCGCGCAAAGGTCAGCTGCCCGGGATCGGCGATCTGATCGAGCAGCGGCGCCGTCGCCGGCCAGAGCGCGCGCACCTGATCCTTCCACGCGTTCAGCCCGGCCGCGCGCCACGCGGCCAGCCGGTCGGCGCGCAGCGACCAGAACAGCGCCGCGTGCGGGCGATCGGCATGACGGGGCGACCCGATCGGCAGCACGCCGGCCATGATGCTCGCCCGCCGGTATCGCTGTTGCAGCGCATGGGGGTCGAGATCGCCGGCCCAGTCGAGATCGGCCCACAATGCCCCATAATCGAGCCAGCGGCCACAGGCGGGCGCGAGCGGCGAGTGGCTGCCGAGCGCATCGACGATCAGATCAAACCCGCCCGCCGACATCCCCCGGGCGAAGCGCAGCCGGCCGTCCTCCAGCCCGGTGACGTCATGTCCGGTCGCGATCGTGATGCCAGCCGCGCGCACCGCATCGTGGAGAATGTCGAACAGGGTGGCGCGGTGGATGCCGATGCCGAGCCGCGCTCCGCGCAGCGCGGCGTAGCGGACATCCAGCACCGTGCGGCCCTCCGCCTCGCCTACCAGCCGGGTGATGCGTGCGCCGCGCGCGTGCAACTCGGCCTCCAGCCCAATCGCGCGCAACGCCGCCTGACCGCTTGGTTGAATGAGCAGGCCCGACCCGATCGGGCGCGGCGCATCGAACCGGTCGAACAGGGTGACGCGATGCCCGTCGCGATGCAGCAGCAGGGCGGCCGCCAGGCCGGCGGTGCCGCAACCGGCAACGGCGATTTCAAGCCGCCCCAGAATCATCCTCCACCGGACGGGGCGGGCTGGCCCGTCCCGAAACCATCCGTTCGCCGTCGATCACGATCGGGCCGGCCACGCCGGGCAGGCCGTCGGGCTGGATCTGCATGCCGCGCGCAATGACCTGGGGATCGGCGAACACCTCCGCGACCGAATTGATCGGGCCGGCGGGGATACCGCGCGCCTCGCACGCCTCGTACAGTGCCTGTTTCGTCCAGGGCGCGATCGCGGTCTGCACCGCAGCGATCAGCGCGGCGCGATGTTCGACGCGTGCCGGATTGGTGGCGAATCGCGGATCGTCGGCGAGTGGAAGGTCGAGCACCTCGCACAATTTGCGAAACTGCGAATCATTGCCGACCGCGACGATCAGATCGCCGTCGCGGCACGCGAACGCCTGATAGGGGGCCAGGTTGGCGTGACCATTGCCCATCCGGTGCGGCACCGTCGCGGGGTCGGCCATCCAGTTCATCGCCTGATTGGCGAGCACAGCGACCTGGGTGTCGAGCAGCGCCATGTCGATATGCGCGCCCACCCCGCTCGCGTCGCGCCGGCGCAGTGCCGCCAGGATCGCCACCGCCGAATAGACGCCGGTGAAGATATCGGCATAGGCGATGCCGGATTTTTGCGGAGGTCCGTCCGGTTCGCCGGTCAGGCTCATGATTCCGCCCATCCCCTGGATGATGAAATCATAACCCGCGCGATGGGCATAGGGGCCGGTCTGTCCGAAGCCGGTGATCGAGCACACGATCAGCCGCGGATCGGCGGCACGCAGGCTGGCGGGATCGAGACCATATTTGACGAGGCCGCCGACCTTGTAATTCTCGATCACCACATCGGCATCGGCGATCAGCGCGCGCACCTGTGCCTGTCCCGCCGCACTGGCGATGTCGATCGCCACGCTCGACTTGCCCCGGTTGCAGGCGTGGTAATAGGCCGCGTCGCGATCATTGCCGGCCGCATCGTGAAGAAACGGGGGTCCCCAATGTCGGGTATCGTCGCCGGCGCCAGGTCGCTCGACCTTCACGACATCGGCGCCCAGATCGGCGAGCAACTGGCCGCACCACGGCCCGGCGAGGATGCGGGCGAGTTCGACGACCCGGATTCCGGCCAGGGGCTTCATGTGCATATCCTGTCGGCCCTGTCCGTCATGACCGGCCGATCGCTGGCATCCTGCGAAAGGGGCGGACGCAGATGGGGTGGGAACCGACGATCGTCGCGCGCGCCTCGCCATCGATTTCCATCACCACGCGGATGGGCGTGGGCGCAACGCCGGCGAAGCGCGCCGCCTCTGCTCCGGTCGATGCCGGAACGCGTGATGCCGATGCCGCCGCGCCGCCCGGCATGGCGAAAGCGGATGCGATCACGCAGCCGGTAATCAGACGCCGGATCATCCTGGCCTCCTTCCGATCCTGGATGCGAGAGACTGGGGAAGCGCGCGGGGATGCGCAACGGTCGAATCAGGGTTGCCTGCCACGCGCGGTTCATGCGCCCGGTCCTTCGACCTCCACCACCTCGACCGCCTCGACCCTGCCGCCGAAATCGACGCGCTCACCCGCCATCGCGCCCATCACTGCGCGGGCGAGCGGGGCGGTGAAGGCCAGCAGGTCGGCGGCGGGGTCCGCCTCGTCATGGCCGACGATGCGAAACCGCTGGACCCTGCCATCGCGACGCACGGTCACGCGCGATCCGACGCCCGCCTCACCCGGATCCGGCGCCGGGGCGATGCGGGCGGTGGCGTGCTGCGTCGTCCAGTAACGCAGGTCGCGCGCCAGCTTCTTGCGCGCGTCCGCGTCATCCTCGCGCTCGGCCGCCGCCTTCAGCTCGGCGACCTTTGCCGCGATCAGCGCGAGGCCGCGTTCGGTGACCAGGTTCGGGCCGACCGGAATCGGCAGTTCGAACTCCGGTTCGCGATGCGCGTCATCCTCTTCACGGCGAAAGGCGACGCTCATGCGGCCGGCCCCTCGCCACGGCGGATCTCATAGGCGACATGGTCGCGGAGCAGCCCGGCCATCATCCGCGTCTCCCTCCCCGGACGCAGGCGCCCGCCGATCTTTTCCATCGCCCGGCGCGAGCGGACATTGTCCTCTCCCACCTGAAAGATCACGGTTTCCACCTGGCGATGGATATGGCCGAGCATCAGCGCCTTGACCTCCCGGTTGACCGCGCCGCCCCAGGACGCGCGGGCGATGAAGGTCCACCCGATCTCGATCTCGTCCGCCTCGGGCCGCCAATTGTCGTAGCGTGACGACCCGATGACGGCGCCGCTCGCACGGTCATGGATGGTGAGCATGCCGCCGGACGCCAGCCCCGCATCGAAAAAGGTGCGGAACACCGGTTCGCGCCAGCGATCGTGCGCGGGATGGACTTCCCAGAGCAGCGGATCGGACGCGACCGCGAACAGCGCGTCCCAATCCGCCGCCCGCGTGGGCCGGAGCGACACCAGGTCGCCGGTCAGAACCGGCTGGCGGTCGGGCGCCGCCGTCGTGCCGGTCATGCGAACGCCGCGATCCCCGTGATCGCGCGCCCCAGGATCAGGCCATGGACGTCGTGCGTCCCCTCATAGGTGTTCACGGTTTCGAGGTTGATCGCGTGACGCATGACGTGGAATTCCGCCGAAATGCCGTTGCCGCCATGCATGTCGCGGGCGACGCGGGCGATGTCGAGCGCCTTGCCGCAATTGTTGCGCTTGATGATGCTGATCGTTTCGGGGGACAGCGTGCCGTCGTCGAACATCCGCCCTGCGCGCAGCGCCGCCTGAAGCCCCAGCGCGATCTCGGTCTCCATATTCGCCAGCTTGAGCTGGACAAGCTGGGTCGCGGCGAGCGGCCGGCCGAACTGCTGGCGGTCGAGCGTATATTGGCGTGCCGCGTTCATGCACGCTTCGGCCGCGCCCATGCTGCCCCAGGCGATCCCGTACCGGGCGCGGTTGAGGCAACCGAACGGACCCTTCAGCCCCTGAACCTCGGGCAGCAGGGCGTCCTCGCCCACCTCGACCCCGTCCATCACGATTTCGCCGGTGATCGACGCGCGGAGCGACAGCTTGCCCTCGATTTTCGGGGTCGACAGCCCCTTCATCCCGCGTTCGAGAACGAAGCCCCTGATCCCGCCGCCATGCGCGTCGCTTTTCGCCCACACCACCATGACGTCGGCGATCGGAGAGTTGGTGATCCACATCTTTGACCCCGACAGGCGGTAGCCGCCGTCGATCGCCGTCGCGCGGGTGCGCATTCCGCCGGGATCGCTGCCGGCATCGGGTTCGGTCAGGCCGAAACAGCCCACCCATTCGCCGGTGGCGAGCTTGGGAAGATATTTCCGCTTCTGCGCCTCGGTCCCATAGGCGTTGATCGGGTGCATCACGAGGCTCGACTGCACCGACATGGCCGAGCGATAGCCCGAATCGACGGCCTCTACCTCGCGCGCGACCAGACCATAGGCGACATAGCCGAGGCCGGCGCCGCCATAGGTTTCCGGAATGGTCGGGCCAAGCAGCCCCAGCGCACCCATTTCGGTCATGATCTCGCGGTCGAACCGCTCGTCCAGAAACGCGCTGGTGACGCGCGGCAGCAGCCGTTCCTGCGCATAGGCGCGCGCGGCGTCGCGGACCATCCGTTCCTCATCGGTGAGCTGCGCGTCGAGCGCGAACGGATCCTGCCAGTCGAACCGGCCCATTCCGGCCATCCCGTCTCTCCCTTGATTATCTAGCTGTCGGCGCCGGTGCCGTCGCCGGCTGGCCCGAGGGCGGTTGCGCCGCCGGTTGCTGCGTCGCCGGGCGCGGCGATGTCGCGCTCGCCCCGGTGGCCGGCCGCACTGCGCCGCGAATCGCCGCGCGCTCAAGCGTGTCGAGCGCGGTGCGCGTCTCGATATAGCGGCTGGCGGCGGCCATCCAGCTCTCCGCCCCCTGCGCCCCCGGCAGCCGTGCGACTTCCGCCAGCGCGGCTTCGACATGGCCCTGGCCCAGCAGGCGTTTCGCGCGCGCCAGTCGCTCGCGCGGGTGCGGGCTGGGCGCATCCTCCTTGCGCACGATCACCAGCGACGACACCTCACGACGGATCGCGTCGAACCAGCTGTCATCGGGGCTGGAGGTGGAAAGCCGCGGCGCGATCTGGTCGAACGCGACCCGCAAATCCTCCAGCGTGACCGGATCGCCGGCCGCGCGCGTCACCGTGGCGACGGCGTCAGGCTCGATATCGCCGAACCGCCGGCGCAATTCCCCGTCGATATAGCCGAGCCGCTGGCCCCGCTCGATCGCGCGGCGGGCGCCGAACACCAGCATCATCGCCTCGGCGCGGCCGGCATAGCTGGCGGCGACACGCGCATCTCCCTCGCTCTGGCCGATCCGCTGGTCGAGCGCGTCGAGCCGGGCCGCCAGCGCCTGTTCGCGCGCGGCCAGGGTCGGCACATCGGTATCGGGCATCGGCGCCGCGACCGGAGCGCTCACCGGCTGGACCAGCGGCGCGGCGGGTTGCGCCGGCGTCTGCCACCAGCCGCCGAAGCGAAAGATCGCCGCCATCACCGCCAGCCCGGTGACGAACGCGATCAGACCGGCGGTCGCGACGGTCGCGAGGGCATTGGTGCGCGGCGGCACGGCAGGGATCGGCGTGTCGGGGGTCATGGCCCGCTTATTCTCCCGAACCCGTCAGGGGTCAATCGCCAGTCCACGCGCGGCGGCGATCAGCGCCCCGTCCTCGGGCCGTTCGGCGATCGCGACCGCGCCCCAGCCGGGACCGGCTGCTGCTGCTGCCCTCGCGCTGATCGCGGCGATGCGTAGCGCGGCGCGCGCGATGCCGCCTTCGTCCAGTGCGTGGGCAAGCGCCCGCCCGGCGCGCGCGGAGTGGATCAGCGCCACGGTGCCGGCCAACCTTCGCAGCTGCGCGCGCGTCGGTATGACGGGGTCGCTGGAATAGACCGGGATGGTCGCGGCGATCGCGGGATGATCGATCGTGGTGCGATCGCGCGCCGCCAGCCACAGCAGCCGGCTCGTGCGGGGCTCCTGCACCAACAGCGCGGCGATATCCCGCGCGCCGGTGCGACGGACGGTGAAGCCCATGGCGCGCGCCGCCGCTGCGGTCGCCTCACCCACCGCAAGCACCGGCAAGGCGCGCAGGTGTGCCAGCTGCGCGCCGCCATGGCGCACGGCATTGGCACTGGTCAGCAACAGCGCGTCGAACCCCGCCGGATCGGGCGCGTGCCAGGCGATCGGGGTGAGGGCGAATAGCGGCAGTGCCAGCGGCTCCAGCCCCGCCGCCCGCACCCGATCGGCGGTCGCGTCATTGCCCGGCTGGGGGCGCAGGATCGCGATTTGCCGGGTCAATGGCCGAACAGGGCGCGCAGGCGCGGCGACGCGCCTGCCAGCAGCGCGCCGGCGATTTCCGCCGCTTCCTCGGCGGACCCGGTCAGCCCGGCGCGATCGATCCCGACCTGTTCGGCGCCATCCCCGCTCAAAATCTCGGCACGCAGGCGCAGCGCGTCGCCCTCGATCCGGGCGAGCGCCGCGACCGGCGAATGGCAGTCGGCGGACAGCGCGGCGAGCAGCGCGCGCTCGGCCCAGACGCAGCGTTCGGTCGCCGGATCGCCGATCGCGGCGACCCGCATCCGCGTGGCGGCATCGTCGGCGCGCACCTCGATCCCGACCGCTCCCTGCGATGGCGCGGGCAACAGCTGGTCGAGCGGGATCGCCGTGCCGACCTCGGCACGCCCCAGCCGCTCCAGCCCGGCCGCGGCGAGCAGCGTCGCGTCCGCTTCGCCGTTCGCCACCTTGGCGATGCGGGTATCGACATTGCCCCGCAGCGGCACGATCCGCAGGTCCGGGCGCAGCCGGCGCATCTGTGCGGCGCGGCGCGGAGAGCTGGTGCCGATCCGCGCGCCATCCGGCAGTGCCTCGATCGAGGCGGCCCCGATCAGCCGGTCGCGGACATCGGCGCGCGGGAGCATCGCGGCCACCGCGATGCTGTCCGGGCGGATCGTCTCGACATCCTTCATCGAATGCACCGCCAGATCGATTTCTCCGTCGAGCAGTGCGCGATCCAGCTCCTTGGTCCACAGCGCCTTGCCGCCGATGTCCGCGAGCGGCCGATCCTGCACCCGGTCGCCGGTGGTGCGCACCGTGACGATCTCGATACCGGCCAGCGGCCAGCCATGCGCGACGGCGAGCGCATCGCGCACCAGATGCGCCTGAACCAGCGCGAGCGGGGAACCACGTGTGCCGAGGCGAAGCATCATGGCGCGGCTCTAGGCGCTGTCGCGCGCGGCTACAACGACGGTTCGAACTCAGCGGGGCCTGGACAGGGTCCAGTCGGTCCCGACCAGGCCCGTGAAAACGAACCGGCGCTCGCGCAACTCCTGCCGCGCTGCGGCATCGAATTCACGATAGCTCCGGATGCGCAGCGCGATTCCTGCGGCGGCGCGCCGAAAGGCGGTGCGGGCCTCTGGAAATCGGGCATTGTGCCGGAGGGTCATCGCGAGACTCTGCTCGGCGTCGAGGCGCATCGGATGGTCCGGGCGCAGCGCCGCGAAAGCGGGCATTGCCTGTTGCAACACGGCTTCAGCCTCCTGAGTGCGTCCGGCAAGGACGAGGGCCTTTGCCAGACCCGCACGAGCGGACCCGACGCTATGATGGGAGGTGCCGTAGCGTCGCGACAGGCCGGCCACCGCCAGCCGGTAGTAGCGGATCGCGTCGTCCACCTGACCCAGCTCGGCCGCCGCAGCCGCGATCGCGCTGACTGCCAGCAACGTGTCGCCGTCGCCAGGACCACGCGATTCGGAGAGGATGAGATGCGCGCGCATCGCAAGCGGCAGCACGGCGGCAAATTTCTTCTGGCTGAGATAGATCTGGGCGAGCTTGTAGAGATCGAGTCCGAGCTGAAAATGGCGTGAGCCGAGCACGCGCTGCTCTTCGGACGTGAGCGCGACCAGCACGCGCGCCGCTTCGTTCAGCCGCTGCTGCCGCTCCAGGCTCGACGCCAATGTGCTCATGAATCGCAGCCGGGTGGTAGCGGGGGCATTACGAGCGCGATCGAGCGTATTGATCGCATCGCGGATCAACGGATCAGCTTCGCGATAACGCCCCTGCCGCATCAGATTGATCGCCAGATTATGCTGCGCGATCGCCGATTCGAGAGGGGTTGCCGGGGTGTTGAACAGCGCCGCCGTTCGCCGAAGGACGGCCTCCGCCTCAAGGTAGCGCTGACCCGCCTCCAGCACGTTTCCCAGGACGATCAGGGCGGTACCCAATTGTCGCGGATCGCCGCCGGGAACGCTGTGCATCGCAACGGTCTTGCGCGCGATCCGCTCTGCGGCATCGATCGCGCCCGACGCTGCCAGTGAATTGGCCGCGTAGAGTTGGAGGTCGGTGCAGACGGTCGGCCGGCTCGCATATTGGCGCTCACAGGCCAGCATCTCCCGGAGCGCGATCTGCGCGATCTGCGGGTGATTGCCACTGGCGATCGCGGCCTTGAGTTGAGGGGAGGGTTGGACGAGCTGGCACCGCGCCGTGCCGGGCCACAGCAAGGCCAGGATCGCCATCGCGGCCAATTGCCAGTTTGCCATCGTCGTCCCCCTGCCTATTCCGCCGCCAGCAGGCTTTCCGCTCCGCCCAGATCGACCGAGACCAGCCGGCTGACGCCGCGTTCGACCATCGTCACGCCGAACAATCGGTGCATGCGGCTCATCGTCGCGGCATTGTGGGTGACGATCAGATAGCGGGTCGCGGTTTCGCGGGTCATCGCGTCGAGCAGGTCACAGAAACGTTCGATATTCGCGTCGTCCAGCGGCGCATCGACCTCGTCGAGCACGCAGATCGGCGCCGGATTGGTGAGGAACAGGGCAAAGATCAGCGCGACGGCGGTCAACGCCTGTTCCCCGCCCGACAACAGGGTCAGCGACTGAAGCTTCTTGCCCGGTGGCTGGGCCATGATTTCCAGCCCGGCCTCCAGCGGGTCGTCGCTGTCGATCAGTTCCAGATGCGCCTGCCCGCCATTGAACAGCGTGGTGAACAGGCGCCGGAAATGCTGGTCCACCGCCTCGAACGCGGCGAGCAGGCGCTGTCGCCCTTCGCGGTTGAGCGTGCCGATGCTGCCGCGCAGGCGATGCACCGCCTGGATCAGTTCGTCCCGCTCGCGTGCGCTGTTCGCCGCGCTTTCGGTCAGTTCGGCCAGCTCGCTCTCGGCGACCAGATTGACCGGGCCGATGCGTTCGCGTTCGGCGATCAGCCGGTCGTGCGCCGCCGATTCATCCTGCGGACCACGGACCGTGTCCTCCTGAAATCCGGCACGCTGCGGCAGCAGCGGTGGCGGGCATTCGAACCGCTCGCCTGACAGGCGGCCCATTTCGATGCGGCGCGATTCCTGGTTTTCGGCGCGCGCCACTGCACCGGCGCGGGCTTCGCGCGCCTCGCCCAGCGCGTCGCCGGCGGCGCGCACCGCGCCCTCGACCGCGCGCAGCGCCGCTTCCGCCTCGCGCTCGGCCAGCTGGGCCGCCGCGCTCTCGATCCGCGCAGTTTCGCTCGCCTGTTCTGCGGCGGTGACTGCGGTATCGAGCTGCGCCGGGCGATCGGTGAGCGCGGCGATCGTCCCCGCCAGCTCGACGCCGCGCGCATCCATCTCCGCGATCCGCCGGGCAGCCTCGCCCGCGCGCGATGTCCAGCCCCCCGCCTCGGCCTGCGCCGCCGCCAGCCGTTCGCGCGCCGCGCCCGCTTCGCGATCGATCGCCGTGCGTTCGGCGCGGGCGGCGCCGGCGGCGGTGCGTCGCCGCTCGGCCTCGCCACTGGCGGCGGTGACCTTCGCATGGGTCTGTGAGCCATCGGGCAGCGCGGCGCGGGCGGCATCGGCGCGGGTCTGCTCCGCCCTTGCCTCCTCCAGCTCGGTGGCGGTGCGCCCCCGGCGCCCCTCGAGTTCGGCGCGCTGCGCCTCGATCCGTTCGAGCGCGGCGGCCGCCCGGTCCTCGGCACGCGCCGCCTCGCGCCCCGCGCTCTCGCTCGCGTCGAGCAGACGGCGGCAATCGGCGGCGTTGCGCCGCGCCTCGGCGATGTCGCCGTCGATCCTTGCCAGTTCGGCATCGGCCGCCTCGACCGCGCGCACCGCTGCCGGCCGTGCCTTTTCGATGGCGTGCAGCCGGTTCACCCGCTCCAGCCGCTCCGCCGCCGCCGCGCCACCGCTGCGCGCGACATAGCCGTCCCAGCGCCGCAGCACCCCGTCGAGCGTCACCAGGCGCTGGCCGACCGCGAGCGGCTGACCCTCGTCGTCCGCCGCGACCAGTATCTGGGCCAATCGCCGTGCGAGCGCCCCGGGGGCCTGGACATGGGAGCCGAGCGGCGTGGTTCCCGCCGGCGCGTCGGGATCGCCCGCCTGTCGCGCCGCGCCCGCCCAATGGCGTTCGGCGGCCGGATCCAGCCCGGCTTCCAGATCGTCGCCCAGCGCGGCCGCCAACGCGCGCTCATAGCCGGCATCGACCTGCAACCGGTCGAGCAGCCGGTCCTTGCCGCTTGGCCGGGTCGCCTTGCCGAGCGCTGCTGATTCGCTGTCGAGCGCTGCCAGTTCGGCATGCGCGGTCGCGCGCGTCGATTGGGCGCGGGTTCGCGCCTCATGCGCGCCGCGCTCGGCCGCGTCCGCGCGGGCCAGACCTGTGCGCGCGGTTTCCGCCTGCCGCTCTGCCTGTGCCTTGGCCTGACCGGCATGCGCGCGGGCTTCGCGGAGCGGTTCGGGATCGGCGATCGCGCCGGCTTCGGCGCGCACCCGCGCCGCCTCCCGCTCGGCACGGTCGAGGCGCGCGCGCGCAGAGGTGACCGCCGCTTCGGCCACGCGGGTTTCGGCCTGCTCACCCGCTTGCGTCGAGAGGAGGCGCGCCAACTCGACTTCGGCGTCGCGCGACTCAGCCTCCGCGCGCGCCAGGGCGGTATCGAGCGCCGGCATGCGCGCCGCGATGTCGGTGAGCCGCGCGTCGAGCGCCTTCGCCTCATCCTCGAGCCGTGCCAGCGCGTCGGCGGCATCGCGGGCGAGCGCGCCTTCACGCGCCTTATCCGCTTCCAGGCGCGCGGCGGCATCGGTCAGATCGGCGATCCGCCGTTCGACCGCCGCCCGCTCGCTGCGCAGTCCGGCAAGGGCATGCATCGCCTCGCTCGCCCGGTCGCGCACCGCCAGCGCCGCGCCGCGGGCAGAGGCGAGCGTTTCGGCCAGCTGCTGCTGCTTCGCCAGCGCCGCTTCCTGTGCAGCGGTTCGTTCGGCGACCACCGCTTCGGCGGCGGCCGATTCGGCGCGGGCGGCGTCGGCGGCGGCTGCCGCGTCGCGCCAGCGGGCGAAGATCATCCGCCCCTCGGCCGTGCGAATGCGATCGGAAAGCTCGCGATAGCGCTCGGCCTGCCGCGCCTGCCGTTTGAGCGCGGCGGCGCGCGCCTCCTGATCGGAGATGATCTCGTCCAGCCGCGTCAGATTGGCCTCGGTCGCGCGCAGCTTCTGTTCGGCATCCTTGCGGCGGACGTGCAGGCCGGAAATGCCGGCAGCCTCCTCCAGCATCTGTCGCCGCTCGCCCGGCTTGGCCTGGATGATCGCGCCGATCCGTCCCTGGCTGACGAGCGCCGGCGAATGGGCGCCGGTGGCCGAATCGGCGAACAGCAGCGCCACGTCCTTGGCGCGCACGTCGCGGCCGTTGATGCGATAGGCGGAGCCGGCGCCGCGCTCGATCCGGCGCACGACTTCCAGTTCGCCGTCGTCGCCCGGCTGATCGGCGAGGATCGACACCTCGGCGAAATCGCGTTGCGGGCGGCTGGCGGTGCCGGCGAAGATCACGTCCTCCATGCCGGCGCCGCGCATCGACTTCGCGCTGTTCTCGCCCATCGTCCAGCGCAGCGCTTCGAGCAGGTTCGACTTGCCGCAGCCATTGGGACCGACGATGCCGGTCAGTCCCGGTTCGATGCGCAGGTCGGCGGGATCGACGAAGCTCTTGAACCCCGTCAGGCGGAGGCGCTTGATCTGCATCGGTCAGCCGCCCCGCCCGACCATGGGATCAGGCGCCCGCCGCCTTCAGCGCGGTCTGGACGCTGCCCCAGTCGCCACCGTCCAGCTTGCGGCCGTTGAGGAAGAAGCTGGGGGTGCCGGCCACGCCCTCGCGGCCCGCCGCCTCGGCATTCTTCGCGATCCTTTCGATCGCCGCCATGTCGCCCAGGCATTGTTTCGCCTTGGCTTCCGGCACGCCGCGCTGCTGCATGAAGGCGATGAACCCCATATCCTCGCCCAGATAGGACGCCAGGCCGACCGGATTGTTCTGGAGTGACGCGTACCGCTCCTGCGACAGCTTCGACTGCTTGTCGAGGAAGCTCGGCTGATTCTCGAACATCTGGTCGAGGATCGGGAAATAGGCTTCCTTGGCGACGCAGCGGCCGAGCAGGATCGCCGGGATATCGACCGGGCCATGCACCGGGAAATCGCGGAATTCGTAACTGACCTTTCCGGTCTTCACATATTGTTCGACCAGCGGCTGGTATCCGGTCATGTAGAATTGGCGGCAGCCCGGACACAGACGCGATCCATATTCGACCAGCTTCAGCGGCGCGGCGGGATTGCCCATGCGATAGCCATCCTCGGGCGTCTGCTCGACGACCTGCGTCCAGTCCTGTCCCGCGGGCGCGGCGACGGCGGCGACCGAATTGGCCGGTGCCGTCGGCGGTTCGTCCGATTTCCCGCCGCATCCCGCCAGCGCGACCGTCGCGGCGACCAGCGCCGCCATTGCGTAACCCTTCAACTTCATGCGCCCGCTCCCTTCAATGCGGCTTCGACCTGCGGCCAGGTGCCGACATTCTCAAGCACCTTGTCATTGAGAATGAAGGTCGGCGTGCCGGGAATATTGTACTTCTTTGCGTCGGCCTGGTTGCGCTCGACCAGCGCCTTGGCCGCCGCCTCGTCGGTGAGGCACTGGCGCGCCTGCGCCTCGGACACGCCGCGCTGCTTGACGAATTCGAGATAGCCATAGCGTTCGGCCGCCGCCGCGATCTGTTGCGGCGGGGTCATCGACTTGACCTTCTCGAAGAACGGATCGCCCTCCTTGGGACCGTTTTCAAGGATCTGCTGTTGCTGCTGGTACATCTGGTCGAGGATCGGGAAGAACGGCCCCGGCCCGGCACAGCGACCGAGCAGCGAGGCGCCGAGATCGATCGGGTTGAGCAGGAAGTCGCGGAATTCGTAGCTGACCTTGCCGCTGGCGACATAGGCTTTGAGCGGTTCGAAACCGGTCAGCGCGAACGCCGCGCAATGGCTGCAGGTGCGCGATCCATATTCGACCAGCTTGATCGGCGCGTCGGGATTGCCCATCCGAAAGCCGCCCTGTGCGGTCTGTTCGACGGTATCGACCCATTGTTTGCCGGCGGGCGCGCTTGCCGCCGCGACCGGGGTGGAGGTCGCTTCCGGCACACTGATATTCTCATTCTCGCCCGTGCCGCCACCACAGCCCGCAAGGGCGATCGTCGCCGCCAGTCCGATGACAATTCGTCTCAAACGCTTCACTCCATTCGATGTCGTGCCGTTCATTGGGCGCCGGCCGCGCGCAGTTCGGGCTCCAGCGTCTCCCATGTGCCGCCGCCGCCCGGCTTGCCATTGATGACGAAGGCGGGGGTGCCGTCGATCGCCGCCCAGGCGGCGTCGGCCATCGCCGCCAGCTGGTTGACGTCGGCGGGGGTGGCGAAGCACCGGTCGATGGTCGCCGGCGTCATGCCGCGCCCGCGCATCAGCTGGATCAGGCCCGAAGCGCGTGCCGCCGCCTTGAGCCGGGCCGGTTCGGACAGCGACTGAAGCTGGGCCGCGTTCGCCTGCCACCAGGCGGCGCCCTGCTGATACCATTGCTGCTGGGCGGCGAAGATCGCCTCGCTCGCGCCGGCGAATCCGCGCGGGCCGGCGCAGCGCGCGAGCAGTGCCGCAGCCATGTCGAGCGGATCGCGCACCGCGTGGCGGACCTCGACCCGCACGACCCCGCGGCGGACGAGGTCGTCCTTCAGCGGCGCCTTCGACTGTGCGACGAAATGCGCGCAATGGGGGCAGGTATAGCTGAGATATTCGATCAGCTTCACCTTCGCCGCCGGGTTGCCGATCACATAGGCGCCGGCAGGGGTGCGGACGACGGTGGCGCGCCAGTCGCGCGCCTGGGGACTGGCCGCGGGCTTCGCCTGGGGCGGGACCGGTGCCGCAGCCGCGAGCATGCCGCCCGCAAGCAGGGCGAGGAGCAGGTGAATCGGGCGCATCAGTCGATCTTTCCCAGTTTGCGCACCGGCGCGGCGACCCCGGCAGCGAGTCCTTCGAGCACGGCGCGCAATTCGGGATCGGCGATCGCGCGCAGGCTGGCGCCCAGTTCGGCGGGAACGGGGGCCGGCTGGACCGGCGCTGCGGCACGCGGCGGGCGTGGCACCTCGCCCTGCCGGATCGCGACCCGCGCCACGGCGGGATAGCCGAAGAAGCGGTTGACCCGCTCCGTGATCTCCGGCGCGATATGCTGCATCATCGGCGCGTGTGCGCCCTGAACGACCAGATTGAGCACGCCGTTCGTCCGCTCGCCATGCGGAAAGCGGATCGATTCGGGCGCTGAAACCTCCGCATAGCGCTCGCCCACGATCTCGCTCCAGCGCCGGACCACCGCGCTCTGGACGAACCCGAACTTGCGGAACGCGACGCGGCCGACATCGGGGACCAGATCCGCCACCTGGCGGACCCGGTTGCTGCGTTTGGGTTCGTCGATCGGGGAACGCGGCTTACTCATCGCGGTCGTCCATGCCATAGCCGACGCGTGTCCGACAATGTTTCTCGCGCGGGCGGCAAGGACATCGCCGCGTTGCTGCTCCGCTGGTACGACGCGCATGCCCGCGCGCTGCCATGGCGCGCGCCGCCGGGAAGCGCGCCGCCCGATCCCTATCGCGTCTGGCTGTCGGAAGTGATGCTGCAACAGACGCAGGTCGCGGCCGTCATCCCCTATTTCGAGAAGTTCACCGCACGCTGGCCCGATTTCGCCAGCCTGGCGGCGGTGGACGATGCCGACCTGATGAGCGCATGGGCGGGGCTGGGCTATTATGCTCGGGCGCGCAACCTGCTGGCGGCGGCGCGGATGGTGGCGGATCGACATGGCGGCCAGCTGCCGGACACCGAAGCGGCGCTGCGCGCGCTGCCCGGCTTTGGCCCCTATACGGCGGCGGCGGTCGCGGCGATCGCATTCGGGCATCGTGCTGTGGTGATCGACGGCAATGTCGAGCGCGTGGTCGCGCGGCTGTTCGCCGTCGCCGAACCGATGCCCGGGGCGAAGCCGCGAATCCGGGCGCTTGCCGATTCGATCACGCCTGGGGCGCGGGCCGGCGATTTCGCGCAGGCGATGATGGATCTGGGCGCCACCGTCTGCACGCCGCGATCCCCCAGATGCCCGCGCTGCCCGCTTTCCGCCCAGTGCGACGCACGCGCGGCAGGAGCAGCGGACTCCTTTCCGGTGAAGGCGCCGAAAAAGGCGCGGCCGACACGATACGGCACGATTTTCTGGGCGGAGAGCGACGGGCATGTGCTGCTGGTCCGCCGCCCGGCCAGGGGATTGCTCGGCGGCATGCGGGCGCTGCCGACCGGGCCGTGGAGCGCCGCGCCGCCGGCGCTGGGCAGTGCGCCAGACCTTTCCACGCCATGGACGGTGCGCAACGACCGCGTCACCCATGTCTTTACCCATTTCGAACTCATCTGTGCGCTTGCGAGCGCGACCGTGGAGCGGCAAGACCCGTTTCCGGATGGCGAATGGTGGCCGATCGACGGCCTGTCCGCGGCGGGCCTGCCGCGCCTGTTCGCCAAGGCGGCGGAACTGATGAAGGGGATGCGATGAGGAAGATCTGGCTTGCAGCGGGTGCGACCGCGCTGGTGACGACGGCCGCGCTGGCACAGGTCGCGGCGCCCGCGCCATCGGCGGCGTCTCCGGCTCCTGCCCCCGCCGGTCGCATTTCGACGCTGGTGCGCGACTATGTGGCGCAGGACCGCACGCCCGGCATCGTCGTCGCCTATGCCCGGGGCGATCGGGCGCCGACGATCGCCGCCGCGGGCAGGATCGCCTCCGATCCGGGCGCGGCGGCGGCGGATGCCGATTCGCTCTGGCGCGTCTATTCGATGACCAAGCCGATCACCGGCATGGCGGCGATGATCCTGATCGAGGAGGGCAAGCTGAAGCTCGATCAGCCGGTCGGTGATTTCATTCCCGGATTCAAATCGATGCGGGTGCTGATCGAACCGGACAAGAGCCTGGCGAGCCGCCCCGCGACCCGGCCGGTCACCGTCCGCAACCTGCTGACCCACACCGCCGGGCTGGGGTACACGATCATCACGACCGGGCCGCTGCTTAAGGAATATGAGCGGCTGGGCATCAATCCGGCGGCGGTGAACCTGGCGATGGAGAAGGAGGCGCGGACGGCGCGCCCCGCGACGCTCAAGGAATTCGCGGATCGCGTCGCGACCCTGCCGCTGATCGCCGAGCCGGGGACGAAATGGAGCTATTCGATCGGCCTGGACGTACTGGGCCGCGTGATCGAGGTGGCGGCCGGCATGCCGTTCGACACGTTCGTCCGGACCCGCATCTTCGACCCGCTGAAGATGAAATCGAGCTTCTTCACCGTTCCGGCGAGCGAGACGGGGCGGCTGGCGACCAACTATCTGTGGGCGGGCGACAATCGCATGCCGATCGATCCGGGCCGGGGATCGGTATTCGCCGAGCCACCGTCCTTTCCCTATGGCGGTGCCGGCCTGGTGATGTCGGCGCGGGATTATGACCGGTTCCTCCACATGCTGCTGAACCAGGGGACGCTGGACGGGGTGCGGATCATGAAGCCCGAAACGGTGCGGCTGGCGATGTCGAACCTGTTGCCGCCGGGCGTGTTTTTCGGAGGTGCGCCGGCCGGGACCGGCGGTGGCGACGCGCCGAAACGGGGTTTCGGTGCGGGCGGATCGGTCTATCTCGAATCGGAGCCGGGCGGGCCGGGCAAGGGGACCTATGGCTGGGGCGGCGCGGCCGGAACCATCGCCTGGGTCGATCCGGTCAACAAGGTGCGTGCGACGGCGATGGTCAATTACTTCCCCGGCGAAAAATGGCCGCTGCGGCCCGAGGTGACGGCGGCGGTCTATGCCGATCTGACCCGCTGATGCGGGAGGTCGGCTTTACCGGCGCGACGCTCGACCGCGCCGACCGCGAACGCAACGATCCCGAGGCGCTGTCGGCGGCGCTGGGCGACTGGCGCGCGCGGTTGCTGGTGCTCGATGGCCTCGACCCGCGGATCGACGCGGCGGGGCGGCTGATCTGGGCCAGCCTGGCGGACTTGCCCGAGGGAAGCGAGCCGCTGTTCCTCGGCCGGATCGACGGCATCCCGCATTTCGCCCCGCTCGACATGCACAGGCGCCATGGCGCGGTCCGCTCGCCGGCGCTGTTCGGCATGCTGGCGCTGATGCCGGCGGATCAGGCGAGCCTGTATGCGGCCGCGCGCAGCCTGGTCGATTGGCATCAGCGGCACGGCTTTTGCGCCGCATGCGGCAGCGCGACCGAGATTTTTCGATCCGGCTGGGCGCGCCGCTGCGGCGGGTGCGGGGCGGAGCATTTCCCGCGCACCGATCCCGTCGTCATCATGCTTGCCGAACATGACGGGCGGGCGCTGGTCGGGCGGCAGAAGGCATGGCCGGCGGGCCGCTATTCGGCACTGGCCGGCTTCGTCGAGGTCGGCGAATCGATCGAGGAGGCGGTCGCGCGCGAGACGCTGGAGGAGGCGGGGGTACAGGTGCGCAGCGTGCGCTATGTCGCCAGCCAGCCCTGGCCCTTCGCCTCGTCGCTGATGATCGCCTGTATCGCCGAGGCGCAGGACGATGCGCTGGACCTCGACCGGAATGAGATCGAGGATGCGATGTGGGTCACGCGGGACGAGGTGCGCGCGGCGCTGGCAGGGGCGCCGGACGCGCGGTTCGGTGCGCCGCCGCGCTACGCCATCGCGCATTCGTTGCTGACCGCCTGGGCCGAATCGCCGGCGGGTTAGCTGCCGCTCACCACCTCGACCGATTCGACTGCGCCGAAGCTGAAAAACGGGATGCTGGCGGCATAGCCGGCGAGCCCGATCAGGATCAGGAAGGTCAGTGCCGTGCCGATCGGGCGCCCCGGCGCCCAGCCGCGATCCATGCCGATCGGATGAAGGATGCGCCCCAGCACGAACAGGCCGGCGACGATCCACAGCCATGGCGCGGTGCCGGTCGCGAGTTCGACCAGCGCGATGAGGATCAGGACAAAGGGCGCATATTCGACGAAATTCGCCTGAGCCCGCATCCGCGCGATCAGTCGGTCGTTGCCGCCGTCGCCGATCAAAATCCGCTCAGAGAGGCGAACCTGGCCGACGCGAATCGCCAGCCACAGGTTGAGCAGCGCGCAGGCGGCGGTGGTGGCAAGCGCCACCGGCAGGATGATCGTGTCCATGATTGAAGTCGCTCCCCCGATGAGACGGCGGTGGCTGCCACGCCCGGCGCCGCCTTGCAACAGGCGCGAAATTCGCTATAGGCGCTCGCTCGCTTCGCGACTGGCCTCTGCCGCGTCCGGCGCGTGCCGGTCCCCCGGCGCTTGCCCGTTCGTCGTCACCGGCGTATCGCGATCCAGGTTTTTACACGCACGTTTCCAAGAAGGTTGCCGAAATGGCCGTCCCCAAGAGAAAAGTTTCGCCGAGCCGCCGTGGCATGCGCCGCGCGCACGACGCCCTGAAGGCCGAGGCCTTTCAGGAATGTCCGAACTGCGGCGAACTCAAGCGTCCGCACGTGCTGTGCGGCGCCTGCGGCCATTATAATGGCCGCGAGATCGTCTCGGTCGAGGGCTGACCGAAAAGCAACAGGGGCCGTTCGTCATGACCTCCAGCGCGCGAATCGCCGTCGATGCGATGGGCGGCGACGAGGGTCTGGCGGTCATGCTGGCCGGTGTCGCGCGTGCGCGGCGCCGGTTCGATGGCATGCGTTTCCTGCTGGTCGGCGATGAAGCCGCGATCCGCGAAGGGTTGAAGGCGCATCCCAACCTGACTGCCGCGTCGGAAATCGTCCATGCGCCCGAAACCGTCTCCGCAGACGAAAAGCCCAGCCAGGCGATTCGCCGCGCCAAGACGACGTCGATGGGAATCGCGATCGACCTGGTGAAACAGGGGCAGGCGGCCGCCGCCGTGTCGTCGGGCAATACCGGCGCGCTGATGGCGATGTCGAAACTGGCGCTGCGGATGCTTCCCGGAATCGATCGTCCGGCGCTGGCGGCGCGGATGCCGACGCTGGGCGCGAACGACGTCGTGATGCTCGACCTGGGCGCCAATACCGAGGTCGATAGCCGCAATCTGGTGCAGTTCGCGGTGATGGGCGCGGCCTATGCACGCACCGTGCTCGACCTTCAGTCCCCGCGCGTCGCGCTGCTCAATATCGGCACCGAAGAGCTGAAGGGGACCGACATCATCCGCGATGCCGCGTCGAAGCTGCGCGCGGCGACGCACCTGCCGCTTGCCTTTACCGGTTTCGTCGAAGGCAACGCGCTGTCGCGCGGCGATGTCGATGTGATCGTGTGCGACGGATTTTCCGGAAATATCGCGCTCAAGACGGTCGAGGGGACCGCGCGGTTCGTCGCCGATCTGTTGCGCCGCGCCTTTTCGAGTTCGACGCGGTCGAAGATCGGATTCCTGATCTCGCGCCCCGCGACCGAGTTGCTGCGCCACCATCTTGACCCGAACAACCATAATGGCGCGGTATTTCTGGGCCTCAACGGCATCATCGTGAAGAGTCACGGCAGCGCCAACGAACTGGGCGTCGATACCGCGATCGGCGTCGCCGCCAAACTGGTGCGCGACGATCTGACGCGGCGGATCGGCGAGGACCTGCGCAATTTCGAGGCGAAGGCGGCATGAGCGAAACGACCAGGCGCGCGGTGATCACCGGGACCGGTTCGGCCCTGCCGCCCCGCCGCGTCTCCAATGCCGAACTGGCCGAGCAGATCGACACGTCCGACGAATGGATCGTCGAACGTACCGGCATCCGGTTTCGCCATATCGCCGGCCCCGACGAGACGACATCGACGCTGGCGGCCGATGCCGCCCGGGCGGCGATCGCCGCCGCCGGGATCGACGCGGGCGAGATCGACCTGATCGTGCTGGCGACCGCCACCCCCGACCAGACTTTTCCCGCGAGTGCGACCAAGGTGCAGGCGGCGCTGGGCATCGACGATTGCGTGGCGTTCGACGTCGCCGCCGTCTGTTCGGGCTTCCTCTATGCGTTGCAGGTTGCCGACAGCATGATCCGCGCGGGAAGCGCGGAGCGGGCGCTGGTGATCGGTGCGGAAACATTCAGCCGCATCCTGGACTGGGAAGACCGGGGGACCTGCGTCCTGTTCGGCGATGGCGCCGGCGCGATCGTGCTTGAGGCGCAGGACAGCGCGACCGAGGGCGGCGCCGGCATCCTCGCCACGCGCCTTCACGCCGATGGCCGGCACAATCAGCTCCTGTATGTCGATGGCGGTCCCTCGACCACCGGAACCGTCGGCAAGCTGCGCATGAAGGGCAAGGAAGTGTTCCGTCATGCCGTCGTCAACCTGGCGTCGGTCATGCAGGAAGGACTGGGGGCGGCCGGGCTGGAAGCTGCGGATATCGACTGGGTGGTGCCGCATCAGGCGAATGCGCGCATTCTGGACGCGACGGCCAAGAAGCTGGGACTGGCCCCGGAAAAGGTCGTGGTGACGGTGGACCGGCATGCGAACACGTCCGCAGCCTCGGTGCCGCTCGCGCTCGACACGGCGGTCCGGGACGGACGGATCAAGCGCGGCGACCTGCTGGTACTCGAGGCGATGGGTGGCGGCTTTACCTGGGGCGCCGCGGTGGTGCGCTATTGACGATTGTCACGAGGTCGTAACGACGGTTGCGCGACGGCAGTGATGTGTTAGGGGTGGCAGACACCTTGTTTCGGGGAGTGACCAGAAAATGGTGAGCGTGGCGACGCTGACGAGGGCCGATCTTGCCGATGCGTTGCATCGGGATGTTGGACTGTCGCGTGCCGATGCCGCCCGGCTGGTCGAGCAGATCCTGCGCCATATGTGCGACGCGCTCGCCAATGGCGAGAATGTGAAGATTTCCGGTTTCGGCAGCTTCGTCCTGCGTGACAAGGGAGAGCGCGTGGGACGCAATCCCAAGACCGGGGTCGAGGTGCCGATCGCGCCCCGCCGCGTCCTGACGTTCCGCGCCAGCCAGATGCTGCGCGATCGGATCATCGACGGCGATTAGGATGGCGTCCGGCGCGGATCGGAACGGTTCGGGCAAGAAGCCCGGCGCGCTCAGGACGATCGGCGAACTTGCCCAGGACATCGGCCGGCCCCAGCATATCCTGCGCTATTGGGAGACGCGGTTTCCCCAGCTGCGGCCACTGCAACGCGCCGGCGGTCGGCGCTATTACCGGATCGAGGATGTGGCGCTGGTCCGTCGCATCGACGCGCTGCTGGGGCGCGAGGGCTATACGATCCGCGGCGTGCAGCGACTGCTTGACGGCGAAGGCGGTGCCGGCGGGGGCGGGCCGATGCCCGGCGGCGCGCTGAAGGCGGTGCGCGACGCGCTGGCGCGCGCGCTTGCCGAAGACAAGCCGTGATCAGCCGCCGTCCGGCCCCAGCGCGGGATCGAGATCGCGCGGGCGGATGAACCCGGCCAGCGTGCCGCCATTGGCGCGCACCGCGCCCCAGTCGTCGATGTCGAAGGTCATCACCGCGAGGGCGGCGGTGGGAAATTTCTCTTCCACCGAATCGCGCAACGTGTCGCCCGCGCGATCGGGAATCAGCGTCAGGATGAGGTCTTCCAGACCAGGATTATGGCCGATCAGCAACGCGCTGCCCGCACCTGCCGGCAGTTCGTGGATCACGTCGAGCAGGCTGGACGCCGAGGCGAGATAGATACGCCGGTCCCATTCCGGCGCCAGCGCACCGCCATAGCCCTGTTCGACATGTTCGACCGTCTCGACAATCCGCACCGCCGGCGATGCGACCACATGATCGAACGTCATTCCCGCGCCGCGCATATATTTGCCGACCACCGTCGCAGCGCGCTGCCCCTTCGCGTTCAGCGGACGATCGAAATCGCGCGAGACGGGGTCGTCCCAACTCGATTTGGCGTGGCGCAGCAACGTCAGCGTCTTCATCGGCCCTCCGGTTCGGCAACCGTTTCCGGCTTTTGCCCGATGGGTGCGACAGAAGAAAGACGTTCGATCCGCGCAATCGCCTCGTCGAGCGGAATGCGCGACACTGGCGTGCCGGGCGGGAAGGCGGAGAGGAGCCGTGAGGGCATCGCGGCGGAGAGGAGCACGAACGCGCCGCGATCGTCCGCACGGCGGATCAGCCGGCCGAACGCCTGTGCCAGCCGGGCGCGAACGATGCGGTCGTCATGGGCGCTGCCGCCGCCGGCCAGGCGCCGGGCCGCGTGCAGGACGCTGGGCTTTGGCCAGGGGACCCCCTCCATCACCACCAGGCGCAGCGACTCGCCCGGAACATCGACCCCGTCGCGCAGCGCATCGGTCCCGATCAGCGAGGCATGCGGATCGTCGCGAAAGATATCGACCAGCGTGCCGGTATCGATCGGATCGACATGCTGGGCATAGAGCGGCAGGCCGTCGCGGGCGAGCCGGTCGGCGATCCGGGCATGGACCGCGCGCAGCCGGCGGATCGCCGTGAACAGGCCGAGCGTGCCACCCTGTGCCGCGGCGATCAGCCGGGCATAGGCGGTGGCGAGCGCGCCCATGTCGCCGCGCCGGATGTCGGTGACGATGATCACTTCGGACCGGGCGGCATAGTCAAAGGGGGACGGCGCCTCGAACCGGGCGGCGGGATGGAGCAGGTGGGTCGCCCCGCTGCGCGCTTCGGCCACGTCCCAATCGCCGCCGGCCCGCAGGGTCGCCGAGGTGACGAGCACGCCATGCGCCGGCTTGAGCACGGTTTCGGCAAAGGGTTTGGACGGATCGAGCCAGCGGCGATGCAGGCCGATGTCGATTTCCCGCCCCTCGATCCGATCGACCGCGAGCCAATCGACGAACGCGGCGTCCGCCGGGCCGCCGATCCGGGCGATCAGCGCGAGCCAGGCGGCGACGGTTTCACTCCGCCAGCCGAGCGACGCGATCGCTCCCTCGATCCGGGCGCGCGCGGCGCCGTCCATCCAGTCGGGCGATTCGTCGAGCACCGCTTCGAGCCGGCGACCGAGCGCGATCAGCGGCCGCAGCAGCGCCTCCAGCGACTGGGCGGCGGGCGCGGCGGCTTCGACCAACGCGGGATCGGGTTCGGCCAGTTCGGTCTCCAGCCCATAGCCCGCATCGCCCGCCCCGTTGGCGTCGCGCGCATAGACAAGGCCACGAACCCCGGCGAGCAGATGCTCGATCGGCCCGAACGGCTGCCCCTCCGCCAGGCGCGCGAGCCACCCGTCGGACGGCAGCGCGCGGGCGGCATCGACCGCCTCGGCGATCGCCTGTCCACCGGCATCGTCATAGCTGGCGACGTCGGACAGACGCGCGGCAAGCCCCCGCCGCCGACCGCGCGCGCCCGATTCGGGGCCGGTGACCCAGCGGCGCAGCTCGATGGCCTCCTGCCCCGACAGGGCGGTGCCGAACATCGCATCGGCGGCATCGAACAGGTGATGCCCCTCATCGAAGACATAGCGGGTCGGGCGGGTCGCGGTTTCGCGCCCGCGTGCGGCGTTGACCATCACCAATGCGTGATTGGCGATGACGATATCGGCTTCCGCACTGGCCCGTGCCGCGCGCTCGATGAAGCATTTCCGATAGTGCGGGCAGCCGGCATAGACGCACTCGCCGCGCCGGTCGGTCAGCGCGGTCGATCCGTTGCGGCGAAAGAGCGACGGCAGCCAGCCGGGAAGATCGCCGCCGACCATGTCGCCATCGGCGGTATAGGCGGCCCACCGCGCGACCAGCTGCGCCAGAATCGCCGCGCGTCCGGCAAAACCCCCCTGCAACGCGTCCTCCAGATTGAGCAGGCAGAGATAGTTTTCACGCCCCTTGCGGGTGACGATGCGCTCCTTGCGTATCCGGGCGTCGGCGAACAGTCGTTCGCCCTCCTGGCCCAGCTGCCGTTGCAGTGCCTTGGTGTAGGTCGATACCCAGACCGCGCCGCCGGCGCTCGCCGCCCAGAGCGAGGCGGGCGCGAGATAGCCCAGCGTCTTGCCGATCCCGGTCCCCGCCTCCGCCAGCACGAGGTTGGGCGAATCGCGCATCGTGCGCGGCGCGAAGGCGCTGGCCGCCGCCTGGGCGTAGCGGTGCTGGCCCTCGCGCGGCTCGGCATTGCGGCCGGTTAGCGAATCGAGGCGCGCGCGCACATCCTCCGGGTCGAGCGTGACGGTGCGGGGCGGGGCGCGGGGCGGTTGTTCGCTCCATTCGGGCAAGCGCGAGAACAGCCAGCGTTCGGCACGTTCGGGCCGGCTCAACCGCTCCGCGACGAGCGGCGCCCAGCTCCATCGCAACCGGGCGAGCGACTGGGCGGCATGCCAGGCCCCCTCGCGCTCCGGCCATTCGCCATCGCAAAGCGCGAGCATCGCGACGGCCGCACGACGCAGAAAGGCAGCGACCCCGGCTTCGTCCGCCGGCGCGGCAAGGTCGAGCGCTCGGGCGACGCCATGCGGCGTCGGCACCATGAAGCGCGCCGGGCGCAGAAAGGCGAACAGTTCGAGCAGATCGAGGCCCGAAAGGTCGCCATAGCCCAGCCGCTGGGCGGCGAGCGGCGCGTTGAGCAACACCATGGGCGTGTCGGCCGCCATCCGCACCGCCTCGCCCCGGCTGACGCTGCGCGTTCCGTCTTCAGTCGCGATCCAGATGCCGCCATGACTGGCGTGGAGGGCCGGATAGGGAAGCGCGATCACCGCGCGTGATAGCGCAGCCGGCCGACGAAGCGCGACAGGCTGAACCGGTGATCCTTGCGTCCGGCGAGCCGCGCCTTCGCCTTTTCGAACTGCATGATGTTATCGATCCGGCGGGCGAGGAAGGCGCGCGTGTCGCCCTCTCCGTCGCTTTCGTCGTTCAGGAATACCGCGATCGTCGCGGCGTAGATGCCGGCCAGCATCGCGCGCTTGGTATAATGATTATAGTCGGTCGCGCTGTCACCGGCGACGCGCCACATCGCGTCGGCCGACCGCCAGCCGAGCCGGGCGGCGCGGGGCGTGTTCAGGGGCATCGCCAGGATGGCGGCGGCGCGGCGCAGCGCCTCCCGATCGGGTGCCAGCAGATCGAGGCGGAATTCGACCAGCGCGGTGATACGCGCGCGAATCTTCATCGCCGCGATCCGGTCGGCGGGAAACGCCTGGACCATGCGGCGGTCGATATCGGCGAACCACAGGTCGATCATCGCCACCGGATCGCCGGGAACGGCAAGCCGCGCGACATCCCGGTCCGCACCGATCGCGTCCGCGGCCGAATCGATCGCCCCGGCGCTCCACCCGTCGAACGCGGCATTGGCGGCAAGCTGGGGCGCGAGCGCCGCGCGCAGCTCGTCGAGCGTCATGTCGGAAACCGCGATCATGACCTATGACTTAGCCTCGGATTCGCTCGACGCAACCTGTCCCGGTGGGGTGCGGCCGGCACGGACCAGCACGAGCGCGATGCCGACCAGGATCGCGCCGGCCAGATCGGGGATGCCCAGCCGCTCGTCATAGACGATCCAGCCGACGGTTCCCGCGATGATCGGCTGTACCAGCAGCGCGATCCCGACCACCAGCGGGGTCAGGTGGCCGAGCGCGTAGATCATCAGCCCCTGGCCGACCACCTGGCTCGCCAGCGCAAGTCCGATCAGCGCGGTCCAGCTTCCGGGCCAGACACGCTCGCCGAGCGCGAGTGCGAACAGCAGCAGCGGCAGCGTCCCGGCGATACTCGACAGGGCGAGCGCGGGCAGCGCGTGCATCGCCGTGCGTACCCGCGCCATCATCACGAAATAGACGGTGTAGAGCGCGCCGGCGAGCAGGCAGAGCAGGTCGCCGATCAGGTTCTGCGGCGACAGATCGTAGGATCGTCCGAGCAGCAGCCCTGCCCCCATTGCGGCAAGCGCGAGTGCGACCCCCTGACGCCGGGTCGGCCAGGCGCGGGCAACCAGGAACCCCCAGACCGGAAACATCAGCGTTGCCGAATTGCCGAACAACGTCGCATTGGCGAGCGTAGTGTGCAGGATGCCGATATGCCAGGACGCGAGATCGGCGGCGAAGGCGATGCCGGCGATGGCAAGCGTCCAGCCAAATCCCCGCGCCATGCGCAACGGGTTTCCGTCCATCGTCGCGACGAAGGCGATCAGCACCGGCGCGCCCAGCGCCAGCCGCCAGAAGCCCGCCGCGACCGGCCCCACATCGGCGGAACGGACGAACCACGGCCCAAAGGCGAGCGCGACATTGCCCATCAGCAGCGCGACGAACGGCAGCGCAGCGGCGCTTTGTCCAAAAACAGGTTTTCTTGACCCGGCACGATCCTGCATCGCGTCGTTAGCGACCTATCTGTTGCAAAGCGCAACCCGTTACGAAAGAAATTCCCGATGACCGATCTGTTCGACCCGATCCGCCTGGGCGCCATCGATGCGCCCAACCGCATCCTGATGGCGCCGTTGACGCGCGGGCGCGCCACGCGTGAGGCGGTGCCGACGCCGATCATGGCCGATTATTATGCGCAGCGCGCGAGCGCCGGGCTGATCATCAGCGAGGCGACGGGGATCAGCCGCCAGGGGCTGGGTTGGCCATTCGCGCCGGGGCTGTGGACCGACGCGCAGGTGGAAGGGTGGAAGTCGGTGACCGCGCGGGTCCACGACGCCGGTGGACGGATCGTCGCGCAATTGTGGCATATGGGGCGGCAGGTCCATTCCTCGGTCATCGGCGAACAGCCGGTCTCGTCATCGGCGACGACCAGCCCCGGCAAGGTCCACACCTATGACGGGCGGCAGCCGTTCGAGCAGGCGCGCGCGCTCGATGCGGCAGAGATCCCCGCACTGCTGGACGATTATGCCCGCGCGGCGGAGAATGCGCGCAGGGCCGGGTTCGACGGGGTGCAGATCCATGCGGCGAACGGCTATCTGATCGACCAGTTCCTGCGTGACGGCGCCAATCTGCGCACCGATGGCTATGGCGGCAGCGTCGAAAACCGCATCCGCCTGTTGAGCGAGGTCGCCGAACGCGTGACGGCGACGATCGGCGCGGACCGGACCGGTGTGCGCCTGTCGCCCAACGGCATGTCGCAGGGCGTGGACGACAGCGATCCGCTGTCGCTGTTCGTGCCGGCGGCGAAGCGGCTGTCGGAATTGAAGATCGCGTTCCTGGAGCTGCGCGAACCGGGTCCGCACGGCACCTTTGGCAGCAGCGACGTGCCGAAGCTGAGCCCCGATATCCGCAAGGTGTTCGACGGGCCGTTGGTGGTGAACAGCGATTTCTTTACCCGCGACGCGGCGCAGGCGGCGATCGATGGCGTCGCCGATGCGGTGAGTTTCGGTCGCGCGTTCCTGGCCAATCCCGACCTGCCCGAACGGCTGCGCGTCGGCGCGCCGCTCAACGAAGGGAATATGGCGACCTGGTACAGCCAGGGGCCGGAGGGCTATGTCGATTATCCGGCGCTGTCGGGGCTGCCGCCGGCCTGATCGATCGAATCGAGCCACACGGTGACCGCCGATCGGATGGCCTTGCGCGCCTTTGGATTGACGAACAGAAGCGCCGGCACGAGCAGAATGGCGGGAAAGGCGATCGCGATCCCGACAAAGACCACGCCGACGATCATCGCCACCGCCGCGCCGCTGCCCAGCATGCCGGTGCCGTTGGGACCGACCACGATGTCGCGCGGCCCCTTGTCGTCATAAAGGCGCGAGGTGCGGATCACCCCGCTGCCGCTGCGATCATCGACGGTGCGCGTTCGCCGCGACAGCGGGTCGCCCGCCGGCGCGCGATCGCGGGTCGGCGCTGCCGGGGCGACCGGTCCTCCGTGGGTGACCTGTTGGCCGGTCTCGGTATCGATGACGATGAGACGGCGGTCCTTTTCGATGACGCGATAGCGGCTGGGGGGCATGGTGGTCATCGCGCGCTCCGTTCACTGCGCCGTGGGTCGGCACTCTGGCCCCAGGCGTCGAGATTCTCCGCTGCCGGGTGACGCAAGATCCGGCGATCGGCGAAAAGGACCGGGCCGTTCACCACCGGCGGGTCATCCCAGCGAGTCCCGCAGCGCCAGCATGGCCAGCGCCGCCTCTGCCGCGCCACCACCCTTGTCGAGCTGGGCCGGATCGGCGCGGCGGATCGCCTGCGCCTCATCCTCCGTCGTCAGGATGCCGTTGCCGATCGGAATCCCGTCCATCGTCAGGGCCATGATCCCGCGCGCGCTTTCGTTGGCGACGATCTCGAAATGATAGGTTTCGCCCCGGATCACCACGCCGAGCGCGACATAGGCGTCGTAGCGACCGCTTTCGACCGCCAGCGCGATGGCGCCCGGCACCTCCAGCGCACCCGGAACGGTGATCGTCTCATGGCTGTGACCGGCCGCCTCGACCGCAGCGCGCGCACCGGCCAGCAGCATGTCGTTGAGATGGTCGTAGAAGCGCGCTTCGACCAGCAGGACCTTCGCCATCATTCGCCCTCCAGGTCGATCGCACGCTCGCCGACGATCGACAGGCCATAGCCGTCGAGACCGACCAGCGTGTGATGCGTGTTGGTGAGCAATTCCATCTGTTCGACGCCAAGATCGTTGAGGATCATCGCGCCGACGCCATAGTCGCGCAATTCGTCCATGTCGGCGTCGGACCGTTTCCCCGCCTTGCGCTCGACCGCCATGGTGAAGGCGTCGGCACGCGGCTTGTTGATGACGACGACGATGCCGGAGCCGGCGGTGCCGATGATTTCCATCGAACGCTGGAGCAGCCGACCGCGCGCGCCCGCTTCGCCGAACAGGTCGCCAAAGGGCGACAGCGCGTGCATGCGCACCAGCGTGGGTCTGGCGGGATCGACGCGCCCCTTCAACAGGGCGATCTGTTCGGTGCCGGTCGCCTTGTTCCAGAAGGTGATCGCCCGCCATTCGCCGCCCCAGCGGCTGACGAACGTGGTTTCCGCGCGGCGTTCGACCAGATGGTCGTGACGCCGGCGATAGGCGATCAGGTCGCGGATCGTGCCGATCTTCAGATTGTGGAGCTGGGCGAAGGCGACGAGATCGTCCATCCGCGCCATCGTGCCGTCGTCCTTCATGATCTCGCAGATGACGCCCGACGGGCTGAGCCCGGCAAGGCGGGAGACGTCCACCGCAGCCTCGGTATGGCCGGCGCGGACCAGTACCCCGCCTTCACGCGCGACCAGCGGAAAGACATGGCCGGGCGAGACGATGTCGTCGGCGCCCTTGGCCGAATCGGTGGCGACCGCGATCGTGCGGGCGCGATCGGCGGCGGAAATGCCCGTCGTCACGCCCTCGCGCGCCTCGATCGAGACGGTGAAGGCGGTTCCCATGCTGGTGCCGTTGCGCCGCGCCATCGGTTCGAGACCGAGCTGGTCGGCGCGCGCCTGGGTCATGGCGAGGCAGATCAGGCCGCGCCCGTGCCGGGCCATGAAGTTGACCGCGTCGGGCGTCGCCATCTGGCCCGGAATGACCAGGTCGCCCTCATTCTCGCGATCCTCGTCATCGACCAGGATGAACATGCGCCCGTTGCGCGCTTCGTCGATGATCTCCTCGGGCGAGGACAGAAACGCGTGACGCAGACGGGTCAGTTCAGGATTTGTGTTGGGCTGCGCCACGGGCGGCCTCCATGCGCTGGAGATAGCGTGCGAGCACGTCGATCTCGAGATTGACGGCCTGACCCTGGGCAAGGGCGCCAAGGGTCGTGACGGCCTGGGTATGCGGGATGAGATTGATTGCGAAATGCGCGGTGCCGTCGGGTTGGTCGGCGACCTCGTTCACGGTGAGCGAGACGCCGTCGATGGTGATCGACCCCTTGGCCGCGATGAACGGTGCAAGCGCGGCAGGCACCGCGACCCCGATCCGTTTCGATTCGCCATCGGGACAGATGCCGAGCACGGTCCCGGTCGCATCGACATGGCCGGTGACGATATGCCCGCCAAGTTCGTCGCCGACCCGCAGTGCGCGCTCCAGATTGAGCCGCTCACCCGCGCGCCAGCGATCCGCCGTGCGCGAAATGGTGTGCGCGGAGACATCGACCGCGAACCAGCCCGGCCCCTTGTCCACGACCGTGAGGCACACCCCGGAACAGGCGATCGACGCGCCGAGAGCGACCCCCGCCATGTCATAGGCGGTGGTGATGCGCACGCGCAGATCGCCGCGATCGTCGATCGCCGTGATGGTGCCGATGTCGGTGACGATTCCGGTGAACATGGCCTAACCTCTTCGGCGCTCGTAGACTTCGAGCCGGTCGCTGCCAAGCGCGCGCGTGTCCACCAGCCGCCAGCGGCCATGCGCATCGGCAAGGTCGGCAAGACCGATCGCGGGAATGCCGCGCGCGTCACCGATGACGATCGGGGCGCGGTAGACCAGCAGCCGATCGACCAGGTCGGCGGCGAGAAAGGCGGCGGCGGTGGCGCCCCCTCCCTCAACCATCAGATGGTCGCCCGGGAGCGCGGCGATATCGGCGGGCGCGCCGATGTGCAGCCACCCGTCCGGCGCCGTGGCGGTCGCCGAAAGCAGGACGCGCCGGGGCGCACGATCCTCCAGCCCGTCGATCCGGACGTCGAGCGCGGGTGCATCGGCGTCGAGCGTGCCGCGTCCCACCAGGATCAGGTCATGGCGCGCCCGTTCGAGATGGGCGTGCGCACGCGCCGCATCGCCGGTGATCCATTTGCTGCGCCCGTCCGCCATCGCGAGCCCGCCGTCGAGCGAGAGCGCGAGCTTCAGCGTGACGAATGGGCGTTCGCGGGTGCGGCGGGTGAGGAAGCCGGCCATGGCCGATTCCGCCTGTTCGGCACGCGCCCCGGTCGCCACGTCGATCCCCGCCGAACGCAGCCGGGCGATCCCCCGGCCATCGGTGCGCGGATCGGGGTCCTGAAGCGCCACCACGACGCGCGCCACCCCCGCATCGATCAGCAGATCGGCGCAGGCCGGTCCGCGAGGCGAATCGTGCGCGCAGGGTTCGAGCGTCACATAGGCGGTCGCGCCGCGCGCATCGGCGCCGGCCATGGCGATCGCCACCGCTTCGGCATGCGGGCGTCCGCCGGGCTGTGTCCAGCCGCGACCGACCGGCACGCCGCCCCGCACCAGGACGCATCCGACATTGGGATTGGGGGCGGTGCGCCCGTGACCGCGCGCGGCAAGCGCCAGCGCCGCGCCCATCCAGCGCGCGTCGTCGTTCAGATGCCCCACTCCGTCAGGCTGTTGTCGATCCGCTGAAACTCCCTGCGCCGCTTTTCCTGCTTCGCGCGCAGTTCCGCCTCACGCTTGTCGCGGATCGCCTGGTCGATCTTCTGCTGGGCGATGATCTCCTTGAGCGAACGGTCGGCGCGCCAGTTCTGCACATAGATGATGTCGCGCTTATACTCCTTTTCGAAATAGGAATCCTTGGCCACGCCGAACACGATCAGCATTGTGGTGACGAACGCGGCGAGCATGAAGCCGAGTTCGTACCGGTGGCGCAGCCGCAGAAAGCCGCGCAGATCGCGCGCGGCGCGCAGCGGCGACAGGAAGCGGAGAAAGTTCATCCGCTCAAGATAGGCGCCTGTCGCCGCCGGGGCCAGCCCGCGCGTGCCATCAACCGGTGATCTGAAACCGCACGGTCATCACCTTCATGCTCTCGACCGGCACGCCGTCCCGGGTGGCGGGCTTGAACCGCCAGGCGGACAGGGCATGGCGGCGGGTCGCGTCGAACAGCGCGGCGCTGGGGCTGGCGAGCTGTTCGACCGATTTGACGCGACCGTCGGCGCCGATGCGGATCCGCACGCGCACCAGCCCCTCGCGCTCGGCACGCAGTTCGGACGCGGGATAGTCCGGCTGAAAATCGCGCGCATAGCGCGGATCGGGCATGGCATCGACCATGACCGGCGCACGGGGCGGATCGATGGCGACCGGTGGCGTGGGTGGGCCGGGAGGCGCCGGCGGGTCGAGGGTGACCGGCCCTGGGTCGCGCGAACTTTCGATCGCGGGGCCGCTGGGCGGCGTCGGAATCAGGGGCGGCGGCTGATGCGGCAGCGTCGTCGTCACGGTCCTGGTCGCCGGCTCGGGCGGCCTGGGCTGCGGTTCGGGCGGCGGCGGGGCCGGGATCGGAACATTCCGGGTTTCGAGTATGGAGTCGCGCTGGACACGGACGATGTCCGGCGCCGCGAAGATCAGTCCGGCGATCAACGCGCCGTTGAGCAACAGAGCGGCGCCCGCGCTGACCGGACGGCTGGTGCGCGAGCTGTGATAGCGATCGGCATACATGGTGGCTCTCCTCATCCTCCGGGCTGGCGCCGGATTTTGAGATGATACACCATATCATTTCAGACGCCAAGAGGAGTCGGTCGCGACGCCGGCCCTCCGCTGGCGCAGGCGATCAGCTGGTGGCGCGGAGGCGGGCGATCGCGCGCTCGCGGCCGATCAGGGGGAGGAGGGCCGCCATGTCCGGACCCGAATCCTGCCCGGTGAGCGCGCGGCGGAGCGGGTGAAAGAGCGCGCGCCCCTTGCGGCCGGTCGCCACCTTCAGCGCGCCGGTCAATGCGTGCCAGGGGTCGGCGTCCCAGTCGATCGTCTCGGCGATGCCGGCGGCCTGGTCCAGAAAGGCGCGATCGTCCGGATCGACCCCGCCAGTCACCGCGCCATCGACCACGCGCCACCAGCTTTCGGCGTCGGCAAGCGTCGTGATGTTCGGACGGATCGCGCGCCACACCGGCTCGGTCATGCCTGCGGGAAGCCGGGCGGCGACGGCCGAAAACGGCGTCTGATGCAACAGCCGCGCGTTGAGCTGGGCAAGCTCGCCCTCGTCGAAGCGGGCGGGGGCGCGGCCGAAGCGCGCGAAATCGAACGAGCCGAGCAATGGCGCCATGTCCGCAACCGGCTCCACCGGATCGCTGGTTCCCAGCCGGGCGAGCAGCGCGATAATCGCCTGTGGCTCGATGCCATCGTCCCGGAACTGTTCGACCCCCAGCGAACCCAGCCGCTTGGACAGCTTCCCCTCGCTGCCGGTCAGCAGCGCTTCATGCGCGAAGGCAGGCGGGGCCGCGTCGAGTGCCGCGAACATCTGCAGCTGCGCGGCGGTGTTGGAGACATGATCCTCGCCCCGCACGACATGGCTGATGCCAAGGTCGATATCGTCGATCACCGACGGCAGCAGATAGAGCCACGAGCCGTCGGCGCGGCGCACGACCGGATCGCTCATCGTCGCGGGGTCGAAACGCTGCGGACCGCGGATCAGGTCGTGCCACTCGATCGGCGCGCGTTCGTCGAGGCGAAACCGCCAGTGTGGCGCGATACCCTGCGCCTCCAGCCGGACACGATCCGCCGCGTCCAGGGCGAGGGCGGCGCGATCGTAGATCGGTGGCAGGCCGCGGCCCAGCTGGACCTTGCGCTTGAGTTCCAGTTCCTGCTGCGTTTCATAGGCGGGATAGACGCGGCCGGCCGCGACCAGCTCCGCAAAGCGCCGCTCATAAAGGTCGAAGCGGGCCGATTGTCGCGCTTCGCGATCCGCATTCAGGCCCAGCCAGGCGAGATCGGCGCGGATCGCATCGACATGCTCCTCCCGCGAGCGTTCGCGGTCGGTATCGTCGATGCGCAACAGGAAGGTCCCGCCATGGCGTCGCGCCCACATCCAGTTGTGAAGCGCGGTGCGAATATTGCCGACATGTAGCCGGCCCGTCGGGCTGGGGGCGAAGCGGGTGACGACGTTCATCGCCCGGCCGCTAGCCGATTTCGCCCGGCGGCGAAACGGCCGCTTTACCTCATCGCCCTTCGCGTCCACCGCCCGGCCGTGACGGGATGCGCGCGGACGCCTTGCGCAGCTGGTGCCGCAGTTGGTGAACCCTCTCGGTTCACGCGGCCGGCGTCGAGGGCTTGTTACGTCCGCGCTGCAGCGCATCGCGGGGCTTTAGCGCCCTGTCGAGCGTCGGCTTGCCACGCTCGTTTGGCGCCCGCGCGCGCGATCGCGCCCAGCGCCACCGCGATGTAGCGCGGATCGCCGTCCGCCGCCGCGTCGCTCAGCAGATCGGCCAGATCCTCGCGCGTTTGCATTTTGCATATAGCGCGCCGGGTCGAATGTGCGGGTTTCGATGGTCATGTCGTCTGCCCTTCGCTGGGCCGTTTGCGTTGGTCGGCCCTGCTCGCTCCGGCTGCGCCGAGATCTCCCGTGCCGCGCGGGAGCCGTTGACCTGGTCCCAAAAGCAGGTCAAAGCGCCCGAAATCGGCGCGCGGGCGCTTAGCTCAGTTGGTAGAGCATCTCGTTTACACCGAGAGGGTCGGCGGTTCGAGCCCGTCAGCGCCCACCACCGCGCACCCGCGCCCCAGCCTAATTGACCGTGATCGTCGCCTTGTCCCCGACGAGACGGACGGTGACATAGCTGTTGTCGCAGATGTTGACCCCGCTCCACACCTGGGTGGTATCGTCGGTGAAGGTCGCCTTGATATCATAGCGGCACTGGCTGGCGGGTTTGTCGAGGCGGACGGTCATCCGCCCGTTGACCTTGACCGGCCCGCGATCGGCGACATCCTCTTCCTTCAGGCTCGCCTTCCAGCTGTTGGCGCCGGCGGGCGAGAGTTCGACCAGCTTGATCGGCTTGCCGGCCGCGTTGATCAGGATGAAATCCCAGTTCTCGGCAAAGGCCGGCGTTATCGCCAGCGCGACCGCCGCAAGCGCCATCGTCAATCGCATGTCATCCCCTCCCCTAAAAGGACCCGATGCAGCATGCGCCCGCGCCGCGTGCTCCGCAAGATGCGTCGCGCACCCTAAAGCGGGCGGATCAGCCGGATCGCGGCGGCGATCCAGGGCGGATCGGTCACCACCTGTTGCCGCGCGCCCGGGCCGAGCGGGAGCAGGTTGAGGCGCCCCCCCTCGCCCTCATGCGCGATCAGCCGGCCGAACAGGAAGCGGCCGGCAGGACGCGGGACCAGCACGTCGCGGTTCAGCGCCTGGCCGAACGCTTCCGGCGCGAGCCGGCGGCACCACACCACGTCGCCGGCGCGATAGTCGCCGATGCCGCCGGCGACCGTCACCGCGAGCAGGCCCGGTTCGGCATGCGGTGGCGCGACGGTGGCGGCACGACGCGGCGCGGTGGCGCCCGCCGCGTCGAGCACGGCGGCGACATCGATATCCGGGCGGCCGGGCAGCTTCACCAGATCGGCGGCATCGACATCCAGCGCCGCCGCGATCCGGTTGAGCCACGCCACCGAGACGGTTCGGGTTCCGGTTTCGAGACGGCCGATCGTCTGGGCCGTGGTCGGCGGGTCGCAGGCCCGTCCCACGTCTTCGAGAGTCATGCCCTTTGCGCGGCGGACTTCCCGGATTGCGGTGATCATCGGCGTCTCACTGTAACCTATCTGGTCAAATTACTTTCCTACAAAGGTGACGCCGTGGCAAGCGCGATTCGCGTTTCAAACGGGAGAGACAAGGTGCGCGAACTGGTCGAACGGAATATCGAGGATGGGCATGTGATCCGCCACCGGGCGCCGGGGCGGAGCGGCCGGCGGGTGACGGTCAACCTGGCCGAATCGCCGCTCGGCTGGTTGCGCGCACGCGGCTATGTCGATGCGCGCCAGTTCGAGGCGGGGGAGCGGCTGCGCGACGACTATGAGATGGCGGCGCTGGGTCCGCGCGTGACGATGCGATGGGATGCGGCACCCGCCGGCGGGCGCAATGCCGGATCGGCCCCGATCGACGCCTCGACCGCGCAGATCGCCGCAAAGCGCCGGTTCGACGCGGCGATCGCGGATGTCGGCGGCGGGCTGTCGGACATTGTGTGGCGGGTGATCTGTGCCGGGGAAACCGTTCCCGGTGCGGAAAAGGCGCTGGGCTGGCCGGTGCGCGCGGGCCGGCTGGTGCTGACCCTCGCGCTTGACCGGCTGGCCGATCATTATCGCCTGAAATGAGGGCGTGGCTTCAGTTGGCGAGCAGGAGGATGTCGGTCGCCGTCGCACCCGGATTGGCGACGCGCGCGACCAGCTTGCCCGCGCCGGGCGCCACGCGGCAGGTGAGTACCGCGTCATCGCCCGCGTCCGCGCAGAGCTGTCGTCCGCCTTCATCGACCACCGCGAGCGTGACCTGGCCCGGGCCGATCCGGCGGACCGCGATCGTCAGCGGTTCCTCCGCGCGGCGGACGAGCGGTAGCGACCAGCTGCGCCCGCCCGGGACCGCCTGACGTACCGAGGTCGGCCCGCTGCCGAGCACGCCGCGATTGGCGGCAGCCTCCAGATCCTCGATTTCGGCGAGCAGGACCGCGTCGCCGGCGGCCAGGACCCGGGCCTCGGCGCGCATTTCGGCCGCGGTGACCGCGCGCGGTGCTTCCTGAGCGAGTGCGGGAGCGGCGATCAGCGCGAGCGCGGCGAAGGAACGGACGAACATGGCTCAGCCGTGCCGGATCGCGACCGGGGCGGTCCACACCGGCTCGCCGATGCGAAAGCGGACATTGGTCGGCTTGGCCGGCGACAGGCCGATGCCGTTGCCGGCGTAGCGGACGATCCAGCTGTCGGCGACGTAATTGCCGGCGATCGGCCGGGTGTAGCCATATTGGATGGCGTCGATTTCCTGGAGCATCGCGCGGTCGCCCGCAGCGATCAGGCGCGCCTCGGCAAAGACGGTGGCGGGGGTCGCGGCGCCGGGACCGAATGCTTCGCGCGGGAGGGTCGCGAGGAGGCGCGCCGCTTCGAGCATCGCGACCGCGTCGGCGGCGCTGCGGGCGTAAGCGATCAGTTCGCCGGCGATCGCGCGGGTTTCGGCGCTGGCGAGTTCGGCGGGATCGGCGATGCGGACGGTGCGGGTCATTGGTGTCACTCCCTGATTGGTGTGACGCAGAGATGGCCCGAACCGTCAGTCGGGCGCCACTGACGCTTTCGGTCGCGCGGCGAGGAAGCGGGTATAGACCCAGCTCAATCCGATCAGCGCGATGCCGAGGCCGAGGAAGGAGAGCACGCGCAACAGTCCGTCGAGCGCGGCGGCATCGATCAGGAATACCTTGAAGGTGACGGCGGTGAGCAGTGCAAGTCCGGCGAGGCGGAGGTCGCGTTCGCCGCTGCGCAGGCCAAGGCCGAGCCATGCGATCGCCAGCAGCAGGAGCGCGACCGAATAGGCCGCGTTCTCGCCGCTGGAGATCGGGCCGGTGAGGACCGCGCCGTGCGTCGCCTGACGGACTGCGGCGAGCGCGGCGGCGAGCGCGAGCGCCATGCCGGTCGCGCGCCATGCCTGCCCGCTCGCGAATGTCCAGGCCAGGCCGGCGGCGAGCGCGAGGTGGATTACCGCGACATTGAGGAGCGGGATGCCGTCGACATCCTGCGCGACCCATAGCGGGTTGAGCAGGAGCAGGTCGAACCAGATGATCCGCGCCAGACCAAGGATGAAGAGCGAGGTGGCCAGTCGCACCAGCGGCGGATGCCGGTGTGCGAGCCAGCCGCCGACCAGCAGCCCCTGTGTGATGAACGCCCGTTCGAAAAAGCCGTGCCGGGTGAACGCCGTGGTGTCGCCGATCGCGAGCGGGAGCTTGGCGAGATGATAGAGCAGCATCAGCCCGATGGCGGTAGCGACGGCGAGAACGGTCGCGCGCTGCCGCCCGAATTGGCGCGGATCGACCGAGAGTAGCGTGGCGGCGGCGGCCGGGAGAAACAGGTCGCGCAGCGAATCGCTGAGGGCGGGCAGCCGGGCGAAGGCAAGGTGTTCGCCGATGAGCGAATCGATGAGAAGCCCGGCATAGGCGCCAAGCGGCCCATATCCGGCGACCAGGGCGGCGAGCAGCGCCACGGCAGGCAAGCCGAACAATGCCGGATCCCCCACGCGCCGCGCCCACAGGCCGAGCGCAAGCGCGACGAGGGCGAGCGGGATGGCGAGCCGATCCCATCCGACGAGATGCCCCGCCGCGACCGTCACCAGCGTGGCCGCCAGGAAGGCGCCAAGGATCAGCCCGGGGTCGCGCGTGCCGGATTGGTCCCGGCGTCGCCAGCTGATCCATCCCGCCAGCGTGGCGGCGGCGGACAGAAGCGCAGCCCATTGCCCGTCGCCAAGGCGCGGGCTGGCGAGCAGGTCGGCGATCAGCACCGGACCGGCAGCGCCGCCGAGCGCCAGAATCGCCCAGGCACGCGAACGGGCAAGGAGCAGTGCGCCGGGGATAGCGAAGATCGCCGCGACGGCCACCGTCGCGAAGAGAGAAGTGCCGTGCGGTTCGCCGAACAGGCCGAACCCGACCAGCAGCAGTGCGAGGCCAAGCGCGGCGAGCGCGCCGGGAATATAGCGCGCATCCCGCCAGGCCAGGACGAGCGTGGCGGCCGCCAGCGCGAGGTAGAAGCTCCAGGCGAGCGGGCTGAAATCGAGTGCGGGGGCAAAGGCCAGCAGCTGCGCGAGGCCGCCCGCGAGCGGCGCCAGCCGCAGCCACGCCGCCTCGACCCCGGCGCGTGGCAGCGCCAGCGTCGCGCCGACCGCAAGCACGAGCACGAACGCCGCCGCGCCGGCCAGCGCACTCCCCGCGAGCACGAACAACAGGAAATTCACCCATCCAAAGCCGGCCAGCGTCGCCGCGACCGCCAGCCACGCCCATCCGCGCTGGATCGCCAGGCCGAACAGCGCGCCGGTGAACAGCGTGAGATAGACCAGCAGTGGACCGATCCCCGCCGCATCATAGCCGGCGACAAGCGGTGCAAGAAAGCCGCCCGCAAGTGCCAGCACCGCCGTCGGCGGCCCATGCCGCAGCGCGAGGACAAGGCCGGCACCGGTCACCGCGATCATCACGACGAAGGCGGGGAGCGGCGCGATGAAGTGATAAAGGGCGGCGGCGATGTAGAGCGTGCCATATGCGCTCGCGATGCCAGCGCCCGCCAGTGCCTGGGCGATGCGGGGATCGGAACGGGTGAGGGTGGCGCGGTGCGCAACCTCGCTCCCCGCGACGAGCACCACCGAGAAGGCCGCCGCGAGCGCGGTGCGGACGCCTGGCCCGAGCAGCCCGGACTCGACCGAGTAGCGGACGAGGAAGAATCCCGCCGCGACCAGTGCGATGGCGCCGATCCACACCGGAAGACGGGCGCCGACGAGCGATTCGAGGTTGAGCCGGGCCATTGCTGCCTCTGGCTCGGGCGCGGGCGGTCCGGGCGGGGCAGTGGATTCGGGTGGCGCAGTGGGGGTCGCGACCCATGCGTCGGCGCGCTCGCGCTGCGCCGCCGGTGCTTCATCCGGTGCGTCGGCGGGCGGTGGCGTGGCGGCCGGGGCGAAGGCGCCGACCCGTTCGAGCCGATCGAGTCGCCGGCGCAGATCGCGCAACCGCTGTCCCTGCGCTGCCAGCATGACGCCGAGCACGACGACGGCGAAGAACAGAAGGCCCGACATCGTCCCCTTTTCGCAGGGCAGGCCGATACGCGCCAGCGCAATCGCGCCCATTGCCGCCGTCCGGAGCGGCGCCTAGATGCAGGGGATGCGGTTCGAGTTCATCAAATGCCATGGTTCGGGCAATGATTTCTGTCTGATCGACGCGCGCGATCACGCGGTGGAGTCCGGCGCCTGGTCGCGGGTCGCGCGGACGCTGTGCGATCGCGGCGGCCCGGTCGGTGCCGATGGGATTCTGTTGCTGAAACAAGGGGATAGGTCGCACGCATTTGGATTTTCGGTGGTCAATGCGGATGGATCGGAACCCGAGACGTGCCTGAACGGCCTGCGTTGCGGGGCGCGGGCGGGGTTTGAGGCATTCGGCATCGATGCGGCGCGGGTGAAGCTGAAGACCAGCAGCGCGCAGGTTGCGCGCGAAACCGACCTGGCACCGGGCGTGGCGACGGTGCGGACGACGGTGGGGCCGGTGGCGGTCGGCCCGGCGGCGATCGGGCTGCGCGTAGCGGGAAGTGGAATCGAGATGGAGGTGCCGGGGCTGCCGAGCGGGCGCCGTTTCACCGCCGTGTCGATGCCCAACCCCCATCTGATCGCGTTCGTCGATACGGTGGATGTCGCGGAGCTGCGCGCGCTGGGCGATTGGTGCGAATCGGGTCCGGCGCTGTTGGCGGACCGTGCGAATGTGAGCTTTGTCGAGCTGCGTGGAGAGGATCTGTTCGTCCAGACCTATGAGCGCGGGGTCGGGCTGACCAATGCGTGCGGCACCGCGATGGCGGCATCGACCCACGCCGCCGGCCTGACCGGCCGGCTGGCGTTCGGCCGCGAGCGGACGGTCTTCAATCCCGGCGGCCGCGTGCGTGTACGTGCCGAGGGGCCGGGCGGCGGAGACATTGTGAGCATCGCGGGCAATGCGACGTTCGAATGGGACGGCGTGATCGAGATCGACATTGCCACCGGAGCGGCCGGCCCGCTGGAGGTGGTGCGGCGTCGCGAGGACGAGATCGCGGCCTGGGCCAGCCTGAGCGGGTGATCCCGACCGGCGCGCCCGCGATCAGCGTGCGGCGGGTTTTGCCGGCTTCCGTGCCGTCTTTGGCGGGTCGCCGTCGATCTTTACGAGCGAATCGAGCTGGCAGCGTTGGCCGTTGCCGAGCAGGACCGTCGAGAAACGATCGACCGCGCTGGCGCCGGCAGGACTGTTGAACGCGATTCGCCAGGTCCAGGGAAGGTCATCGCACGGCGCAAAGAAGGTGCCGCGATACCATTGACGCCCGGCGCGCAGATAAATGGCGTGCCGATCCTCCGCGCGGAAATCGCGGATCATGCTCGCGAAGGGGATGCGCGCCTCGACCGGTGTGGCGGGGGCGGGCGGCGGTGTCTGGCCGATGGCGGGAAGCGCCGCGGCGGCCAGGATAAGGGCGAGGTTGGCGATCATGCCTGCCACCCTGTCGGATGCAGGCTGAACGACAGCTGAGCAGCCTCATGTATGTCGGCGCGAAAAAACAGGATATAACCATATAGGAACATTATTCTTGACAACGTCACGCTGATATGGCACATGAGGTGAACGCTGAGGAATTGCGGGTCGGGGAGTTCCGGTGGTCGGATCGCCCGGGATTGGCGGGGGCCGGCATGTGATGGCCGGCCCGGTATCTGCATTCGGCGGCATCTGACTGATCGGCGGGAAGACCGGGCCGGGGCGACGTCGCCAGCCGGCCCTTTGCCATGGCATTTTTCGGGGGAGAAGGCGGATGGGGACGCGGCGCGCCTATACCGATCCGGCGCACGCGCCGTTCGACCAGAAGCGCAAATGGGTCCGCTGGACCAAGGCGATGCGCGAGACGTTTCTCGACCACCTGGCCGCCACCTGCAACGTGCGCGAATCGGCGGCGGTGATCGGGGTGATCCCCGGATCGGTCTATGCGCTGCGCCGGCGCGAGCCACGCTTTGCGGCGCAATGGGACGAGGCGCTGGCGCTGGGATATCAGATGCTGGAGACGCTGGCGGTGGGACACGTCCTTGCCGGCGGCGGCATCAAGGACAAGCTGACCGCCGGCGTCGATCCGACGGCGGGGCCGATCGACCTGGAGGCCGCGTTCCGCCTGCTGACCGTGCATCGCAACGCGCCGGGCAAGCCGCGCCGGAACAGAGGCCCGGTGTTCGCGGAACCCGAGCAGACCGACCAGGTGCTGCTGGCAAAGCTGAAGCAGATCGAGGCGCGTCGGATGCGCGACGCGGCGGCGGCCCCCGGCCCCGCCCCCGCGCGTTCCGATCCGCGACCCCCCGCTAACGGGCCGGAGCCGGCATGACCGGCGAACGCGCGAATGAGGTCGATCGCACCACAGTTTCGATCCATGCGCTGATCGACAGAATCCTGGCGCTGCCGGACGACGAGCGGGGCATCGCGATCCGCGCGATGACCGTGCCGATGCGGCGCGAGCTGGCTGCACGCTGGCACGCATGGGCGCATGCCGGACAGACCGCGCCACCGGGCGATTGGCGGGTGTGGCTGATCCGTGCGGGGCGGGGCTTCGGCAAGACGCGTGCCGGCAGCGAATGGGTGCATGCGATGGCGCACGCGCATCCAGGCGCGCGGATCGCGCTGGTCGGTGCGACGTTGGACGAGGTGCGGCGCGTGATGATCGAGGGGCGCGCCGGCCTGATCGCCACGGCGCGCGGCGACCGCGCGCCGGCATGGCGGGCGACGGCGCGCGAATTGCTGTTTTCCTCCGGGGCGGTGGCGACGCCCTTTTCGGCCGAATCGCCGGAGGGATTGCGTGGGCCGGAACATCATTTCGCCTGGTGCGACGAACTGGGCAAATGGGGTCGCGGCGGCGAGGCGGCGTGGGACAATCTGATGATGGGCATGCGCGGCGGTGAGCGACCCCGGCTGCTGGTGACGACGACGCCGCGCCCGACGCACCTGATGCGGCGGGTGATGGCGCTGCCCGGGGTGGTCGAAACGCTGGGGCGCACCCGTGACAATCCGTTCCTGCCGCAAAGCTTCGTCGCGGCGATGGAGGCGGAATATGGCGGCACGCGCCTGGGCCGGCAGGAACTGGACGGCGAGATGATCGAGGATGTCGCCGGCGCGTTGTGGACGTGGGCGATGATCGAGCGCTGTCGGGGACCGGTGCCGATGTCGGTCGAGCGCGTGGTGGTCGGCGTCGATCCGCCGGCCAGCGCGACCGGCGATGCCTGTGGGATCGTTGCGGTGGCGCTGGACGGTGCGGGAATCGCGCATGTGCTGGCGGATGCGAGCGTCGTCGGCGAACGTCCCGAAGGATGGGCGCGGGCGGTCGCCGCCTGTGCCGGCGCAGTGGGTGCCGACCGGGTGGTCGCCGAGAAGAATCAGGGCGGCGACATGGTGCGCAGCGTACTGCGCGCCGCCGACGTGGCGATGCCGGTCAAGCTGGTCCATGCGAGCCGGGGGAAGGCGGCGCGGGCAGAACCGGTGGCGGCACTCTATGAGGCCGGACGGGTGCGGCACGCCGGTCGCTTTCCGCAACTGGAGGATGAACTGTGCGGACTGACGACCGGCGGGGGCTATGAAGGGCCGGGCCGATCGCCCGACCGCGCGGACGCGCTGGTGTGGGCGGTGAGCGAATTGATGCTGGAGCGGGGCGGACGGGCGGCGGTACGCGGGATGTGACGGCCGACGATCGAGGCGTCGCCCCGATCCGCGCGCCGGCGCGCGTGTCACCGCGGTCTAACGGCGTATCGGGGCGATTTTCGCCGCGACGCACCTCTAGCCGCGGGGCCGTCCGCTCGCTAAGCCACGCGCATGTGTGTTCTGGCGCTTGCGTGGCGTGCGCATCCCCACTGGATCCTGGTTGCGGCGGGCAATCGTGACGAGCGGCATGACCGCCCGTCGCTGCCGCTCGGTCGCTGGATGGCGCGAAAGCCGGTGATCGCCGGCCGCGACGCGCTGGCCGGCGGCACCTGGCTGGGGGTGAGCGAGAGCGGTCGGTTCGCCGCCGTGACCAATGTGCGGGGCGAGGCGCCGGCGCAGGGCGCGATGTCGCGCGGCACGCTGGTCACCGATTTCCTGGCGGGCGAGGAGCCGGACGATCTGGCGGGGTATAATCCGTTCAACCTGATCGCCGTCGATGGCGACGGACCGATGTATATGAGCAACCGTCCCGATCCGGTGCGCCGGCCGCTTTCGCCCGGTTTGCATGGCCTGTCGAACGGGCTGCTGGGAACGTTATGGCCCAAGACGCTGCGGATGCAGACCGCGTTGCGCGCCTGGCTGGACGAGGGCAGCGCGAATGTCGAGCCGCTGTTCCAGGCACTGGCCGACGCGCGGCCCGCAGGGGCGGCCGAACGCTATGAACCCGACGCGAACGAGCCGGTCAATTCGCCGGTGTTCATCCGCAACCCGGTCTATGGAACGCGGGCGAGCACCGTGGTGACGGTCGATCATCTGGGCCGCGGCCTGATCGCGGAGCGGCGGTTCAATGCGACCGGTTCGCTGGAGGGCGAAAGCGTCGTGCGGTTCAGCTGGGGATGACGCCCCGCGAACTGATCGGTGAAGCGGAGGTGCCGGGCGGCGAACCGCTGCGCCTGTTCCGACGGGGCAGCGATTTCATGATCGTGCTCGAGCGCAACGAGCTGATGTCGAGCCGGATGAGCGGATCGGAAGAAGCGCTGGCGGAGATGACGCTGGCGCGGCTGAAGCGGCCCGCGTCGTCGCACCTGCTGATCGGCGGATATGGGATGGGCTTCACGCTGCGCGCGGCGCTCGGGCGGATGGGGGCGGACGGGCGCTGTACCGTTGCCGAGCTGGTGCCGGGGATTATCGAATGGGCGCGCGGGCCGATGGCGGAACTTGCCGCGGGGTGCCTGGACGATTCGCGCGTCGCGGTGGTGATGGAGGATGTCGGTGCGACGATCGCACGGGCGCGCGGGGCCTATGACGCCATCCTGCTCGACGTCGATAACGGGCCGGATGGATTGACGCGATTGGCGAACGACCGGCTCTATACCTTTGCCGGTCTGCGCGCGGCGAGAGCGGCGCTGAAACCCGGCGGCATTCTGGCCGTGTGGTCGGCGGCACCCGACGACCGGTTTCGCCGGCGCATGGGCGAAGCCGGGTTCAGGGTCGAGGAAGTCGCGGTGCGCGCGCGTCAGAACGGCAAGGGGCCGCGGCACGTGATCTGGTTCGGCGCGGTTTGAGCTGATCCGCTGACGCGGGTTCGCGCCGCGCGATCGCCGGCAGGCGGGCAAGGGAGACAGTCCATGAAATGGTTCGGGCGGAAGTCCGGGCGCGATGCCTCGCGTCCGGTGTTGGCGCGTGGGCAGAGCGCGCCGGGCAGCTGGGGAGACTGGCCGCAAACATATGAGGCGCAGATCCGCGCGGGCTACACCGCCAATCCGGTGGCGCAACGCGCGGTGCGGATCGTGGCAGAGGCGGTGGCATCGGCGCCGCTCAACGCGTCGGACCCGGCGCTGGCGGCATTGGTCAATGCGCGGACGCAGGGCCAGGAGCTGATCCAGGTGGTCGCCGCACAGCTGCTGCTCCACGGCAACGCCTATATCCAGCTGCTCGGCGATGGAGCGGGGGGCGTCGCCGAGCTGTTCGCGCTGCGGCCGGAGCGGGTGAGCGTCGAGACCGATGCGGGCGGATGTGCGCCTGTGGAATTATGCGCAGGGGACGGCGGAGGATTGCGCCGTCACCATCGATTTCGCGAGCGTGACGGGCGGGTTCCTGTTGCCGGACGAGGCCGATCCGGTGTGGGCAGGCGATGTCGATCGGATGTTCGTGAGCCTGGCGCCGCAGGGCTATATCCGGCATTCGATGTGTTGCAGCTTGAGGATTATGAGTGGGCAGCAGCAGGCAACGCCGTCGCGACGGCGCGCGGCGTGGCACAGGCGCAGGAGCGGTTGGGCTATCCGGCCGGACGTCAGCATTATTTCGCGGGCTTTGTGCGCGATCCGGAGGACGCACACCAGTGGCGCGGTATCGCGGCCGCGGCCGATGCGGCGCGCTCGCGGGGGGTGGCGGCGACCTTCATCTGGGCGCTGCCTCAGGTGATCCGCGACGGCTTCGTCGCGTTCGATCAGGAGGAAGAGATGCAGGCGTTCGACGATGTGCTGTTCCCGATCGCCCTGGGACAAGAAGCCGAGGTGGCACCGGAAGTATCGACCGCGATTCTGACGAGCGCGGGCGGTCATGAAGCACGCAGCGCCGCCTGGGCCGAGGCGCGGACCCGGTACGATGTGGGACCCGGAGTGCGCGGAGAGGCCGACATTCGCGCGTTGCTGGCATTCTATCGCGCGCGGATGGGGCCGGCGCGCGCGTTTCGCCTGCGCGATCCGTTCGATGCGTGTTCGAATGCCGATGGCGCCCCGACGCCGATCGATCAGTTGATCGGCACCGGCGACGACGCGACCCAGATGTTCGCACTGGTGAAACATTATGGCGAGGTGAGGCGGCGGATCACGCGGCCGGTCGCCGGGACCGTCCGCGTCGCGATCGACGGCGTCGAGACGACTGCCTTCGCGCTTGGCGAGCGGGGCATGGTGATGCTGGACGAGGCGCCCGAGGCCGAGTCGCTGGTGACCGCAGGGTTCCGATTCGATGTCGTGGTGCGATTTGCAGAGGATTCGCTGAGCGTGAACCGCGCGACCTTCATGGCCGGGGCGGCGATGCATGTGCCGCTGGTGGAGGTTCGGGAGGCTTAGGGAAGGCGCGCAAGCGGGTTTGACGAATCCGTTCAAAACGCGCGCCGGCCGACCGGGCGCGAGCGGGTGGTGGTCACGACGGTCGTGATGACTCGGCATGGCGCAGCAGGGGAGAGGGTGAGTATGACCTGGCTGGATGAGCCGTTGGCGACGATCGCGCTGTGTTGGCGGATCGAGCGGCTGGACGGGGTGGCGATCGGTCTCACCGCGCATGACCGCGATCTGGTAGTGGACGGCTTTCTGTATCGCGCCGCGCCGGGGATGACCCCTTCGGCGATCCGGCGCAGCGCCGATTTCGACGCCGACAGCATGGACGTGACCGGCGCACTGAGCGGCGCTGCGATCGGTGAAACCGACCTGTTGGCCGGGCGCTGGGACGGCGCGCGCGTTGCGCTGTTCGCGGTCGACTGGAGTGATCCGGTGGCGCCGGTGCCACTGGGCGAGGGCGCGATCGGTGCGGTGGAGACGCGGGCGGGGACGCTGACCGCCGAACTGCGCGGGATCGCCGCGCGGCTGGAGGCGCCGATATGCGAGGTGACGTCGCCCGAATGCCGCGCGGAACTGGGCGACAGGCGATGCCGGGTGCCGATGGCGGGCCGAAAGCGCATTGCCCGGGTGATCGCGGCGGAGGGTGCGGCGCTGATGCTGGATCGGGCCGAACCCCTGGCGGGGGCGTGGACGGGCGGCAGGGTCCGCTGGTTGACCGGGCCGAATACCGGGCTGACGGGCTGGATCGCACTATCGGATGGGGCGGGGGTGACGTTGAGGGAGTCGCCGCGCTTCGACGCGTCGGACGCATTGGTCGAGGTGAGCGAGGGGTGCGACAAGTCGATCGCGACCTGTGCCACGCGATTCGGAAATGCGGCGAATTTTCGCGGTGAACCCTATCTGCCGGGGATCGACCTGCTGACCCGGTATCCGGGGGCATGACGCCGCTGACGCGCGCGCGGGCAGCGATCGGAACGCGGTTTCGGCTGCACGGGCGGAACGTGTCCGAAGGGCTGGATTGCGTCGGACTCGCCGCGCTCGCTTATGGAGCGGGGGTGCCGAGCGGCTACGCGTTGCGAAGCCGTGACATCGGCGCGGTACGGCGCGCGGTAGGCGCCGCTGGGCTGCCGGACGCGTCCGTCGCGCGTCCGGGCGATCTGGTGCTGTTCGAGGCGGGGCCAGGGCAGCTGCACCTGGCGATCGATTGCGGCGATGGCGTGATCCACGCGGATGCCGCCCTGCGTCGGGTGGTTGAGCGTCCGGGCGCGGCGCCCTGGCCCGAACTGGCGCGTTGGCGAGCGGAGGATTGAATGGCGACACTGGTTCTGACCACCGTCGGTGGCGCGATCGGCGGGCCGATCGGCGCGATGCTGGGCGGCCTGATCGGCCAGAGCGTCGATCGCGAACTGCTGTCTGCCGAAAGTGGGCGTGAGGGGCCGCGCCTGGACTGAGCGGCGGATTCAGACGTCGAGCTACAGCGCCTGGTCCCGTGATTGCCCGGGGACGAGGATGCGCGCTGCCGGATCGGTGAGATCTGGGCGACCGACCTGACGAACAGTGCACGCGATGGCGGCAGCCCGATGACCGAGTTGATGCCAGCCAGCGCGTCGCTTGCAGTGGCGTTGAAATGGCGCGGCCGATCCTGTCGGTTGGCCGATCTGGGCAGATGGCAAGCTGTTGCGCGGGCGGCGGCGACTGGCGAGCTCGACCGGGTTTCGTCTCCTTATACCGGCAGCGAGAGACGCAGGTGTGGCCGACCCCTGATCGCATCGGCCGAGGGAATGGGCTGTGTCCGGCGCATCGCGGTGTCGCCTATGCGTGTTCGAGAATATGGAACTGGCGGATTTCGGTAATCGGATCCCCTCGCTCACCTTCGAAATCGTTGCGGACTCCGAGCCGGTTTCCATCGGCGCGATCGCGCGGGATGTGGGAGATATCGCCGACGCGGGGGGCGACGCGGGCCTGTGGCTGGACGGCTATTCGGCCTATGGCGGATCGGCGCGCGCGGTGATCGAGCGGCTGGCCGATGCCGCAGGGGCGTGGCCCATGCAGGGGGACACCGGGGTGCAGCTGGCGGTTGGGTCCGGCGCGGCGACAAATGTCCGTGACCACGATCGTGGCGCCGGGGCGATCCGCACATTGACACCCGCCGATCGCGTGCCGACGCGGGTGACGGTCAGCCATTACGATCCAGCTCGCGATTACCAGGCGGGCCTGCAATCCTCGACACGCCCCGGAAGCGGTTATCGCAACGAAGCGATCGAATTGCCGGCGGCGCTGTCGGCAGCGGCCGCCAAGCATGTCGCGGACTCGCGCCTCGCGCAGATGATGGCGGAGCGCGAGCGGCGGACCATTTGCCCCGGCTGGTCCGGGCTGGCGATCGCGCCCGGAAACCGCGTCCGGATTGAGGGCGAGAGCGGCATCTGGCGCGTCGGCGTCGCAGCACTCGATCACGCGCGACCCACGCTGGAACTGATCGCCATCGCGCCCGCCCAGCTGATGCCGGTCGCCGCGTCCGGGCGTGTGCTGGGTGCGCCCGACCTGATCGAGGGAACGACCGTGCTGTACGCGTGCGAGATGCCGAATCCGACCGCAGCTTCGCTTGCCGCGCCTCGCCTGCTTGTCTTTGCGAGTGGAACCGAGGCGGGGTGGCGGCGCGCGGCGCTGTCGATGAGCATGGACGGCGGCGCGAGCTGGGAGGCGATCGGCGCGACGGCGGCGCCGGCGATCATGGGGACCGTCGAAAGCGGCCCGGGCGCCTGTACGCTGCCGGTAGAGGACCGGCACAATGTCGTCGTCGTCCAGCTGGGCCATGGCGCAATGCAGCTGAACGACGCGTCGCCGGCCGCGCTGGACGCCGGCGCGAACCTGGCGCTGGTCGGCGACGAACTGTTGCAGTTCGGGCGTGCGGAGCCGCTGGGAGCGGGTCGCTGGCGACTTTCGACCCTGTGGCGCGGGCGGCGTGGAACCGAGCATGCGATCGGCGGCGCGAGCGCTGGCGATCGCTTCGTGCTGCTGGAGCAGGACCGCGCGAAGCCGCTGGACCTGCCGGCAGGGTTTCGCGGATCCGTTGCGATCATGGCGATGTCCGCGAACGCGGCGGAACCCGCGACCGCCGATGCGGTGGCGGATGGCGCTTCGACGCGGCCGCCATCGCCAGTGGCGCCGCGCCAGCAGGTTCAGCCCGATGGCGCGATCGTCCTGCGGTGGGTGCGGCGAAGCCGGGGTGGATGGCAGTGGATCGACGGCGTGGACGCGCCGATCGGCGAGGAGGCGGAGCGTTACACGTTGCACTTCTCGCGGTCGGGCGAGGACGCGTGGATCGAATCGACATCCGAGGCCCTGTTCACCGTCCCCACCGCGTGGCGCGATGCGGGGCCGCTGACGGTGGAGATTCGCCAGCAGGGCGACCATGGCGCCTCGCTGCCGCTGTTTGCGCTCATTCCTGCGATCTGAAGGAGAGACCGATGTCCGATTCGCCGCGCTTTGCGCTGCCCCTGCTGAATGCGGGGCAAGCGCAGAAGGAAGTGTCTCATAACGAGGCGATCGTCCTGATTGACGCGATGCTCGCGCCTTCGGCGATCGCGGCGGGTATCAACGTCCCGCCCGACACGCCGGAACCGGGACAGTGCTGGATCGTCGGGACGGCGCCGACCGGCGCGTGGGCGGGGTGGGCCGAGGCCCTGGCGATGTGGACCGATGGCGGCTGGCGGTTCGTGTCGCCGCGTTTGGGGCTGAGGATAACGATGGAGGGTAACGGCCTCGTGGCGGCGTATGGCGATGCGGGATGGTCGATCGGTGTCCTCGCGGGATCGGCGCTACGAATCGGCGGGGACCAGGTGGTCGGCGCGAGGCTATCGGCGATCGCCGCCCCCGCAGGCGGTTCGACCGTCGATGTCGAGGCCCGCGCGGCGATCGATTCGATCCTTTTCGCGCTGCGCACGCACGGGTTGATCGCCACCACAGAACTGTGACGTTACGGCAACAGTCCCCGGATTTTGTTCGCTTGCGCGGAAACTTTCGAGCGAGTAGGAAGTTAGCGCTGTCCGACGTGACAACCAAGAAAGGGGATTATGATGCGGAAGCTTGCCGTTACTTTGGCACTCGCTTCGACTGCGCTCAGCACGCCCGCCCTCGCCCGCGATGATGCGTGGTATGTGGGCGTCGAAGGCGGCGCGATGATCGTCGAAGACATCAATTACGATATCGGCGCGGCCACGAAAGCGGGCGTTGTCGATCACGACTATGGCTGGGATGTCGGTGGCACCGTCGGTTACGACTTTGGTGGTTTCCGTGCCGAGGCCGAGGTCAGCTATCGCCGGGCCGGCATCGAATCGTACCGCTCGACGGTCACGACGCCGTTTCGCAATGCCGCGAACGCGTTGGTGAATGCCCCGGCGGGTACCTATGACTATGCTGGTGGCCGCACTTCGGCGCTCAGCTTCATGGTCAACGGCATGGTCGATTTCGGCGCCGATGACGGCGTCCAGGGCTTCCTGGGCGGTGGCGTCGGTGTGGCGCGCGTGAAGGAGACCGTCGGTCTCAACACGCGTGGGCCGTTCCTCGACGATTCCGACACCGTGTTCGCGTGGCAGGTCATCGCTGGCCTGCGTCAGCCGATCACCGACAACATCGACGTGACGCTGAAGTATCGCTTCTTCAATGCGGACAATGTCCGCCTGGTCGATGTAACCGGTCGCTCCTTCAATGGTGGCTTCCGTTCGCACAGCCTGATGGGTGGCGTCACGTTCAACTTCGGCGCACCGCCGGCTCCGCCGCCGCCGCCGCCTCCCCCGCCTCCCCCGCCGCCTCCGGCGCCGACCCCGCCGCCGCCGCCGCCTCCGGTGGTCTGCACTCCGGGGCCGTACATCGTGTTCTTCGAGTGGGACAAGTCGGACATCACGCCCGAGGCGGCCGGCATTCTCGACAACGCGATCTCGGCGTACCAGAACTGCGGCAATGCGCAGGTCATGCTGGCGGGCCACGCCGACCGTTCGGGTTCGGCGAGCTACAACGTCGGTCTGTCGCAGCGTCGTGCGGACTCGGTCCGTGCCTATATGAGCGGTCGGGGCATCCCGGACGGCGTCATCAGCACGGAAGCGTTCGGCGAAAGCCGTCCGCGCGTCGAGACTGCCGATGGCGTCCGCGAACTGCAGAACCGTCGCGTGGAAATCACTTACGGTCCGGGTTCGGGCATGTAAGCCACGCGGTCCGTCTTGCGGATCGAACGAATTGGGGAGGTCGGGCAACCGGCCTCCCTTTTTCGTTATCCAGCGATTCTTCTGCGCGCTTACTTGCGCGCACGCGAGTTGGTTTCAGCGATATGCTTGCGGTTCCAAACGATGGGTGCGCCGCGAGTCCGGCATGGAAGCGCGATGTGATGGGACATCGGATCGATCCCGCAAATGGATGTACGCTGCCAACCGATGGTGCTGAACACATCGCTGCGGCAATCGCGCCGGAGGTGGACGCGTTCCGCGCTCTCCTCACTGGCCTTCCCGATCGTCGTGCCGGAATCCGCCTGTCCGGGAGGCGCGATCTTGAGGCGCTTGTTCACCCCGGTCGATCCGCCGCCATTCGGCGGCTACCCGGCTTCTCCGACCTCACCCGTCCGGTTCGCGCTATCTGCTTCGACAAGAGCGCCGCGATCAACTGGTCGCTCGCCTGGCACCAGGATCGCACGATATGTGTGAAGCACCGGCGCGAAGCGCCGGGCTTCGGCCCCTGGACCGTGAAGGCCGGGATGTTGCACGTCGCGCCGCCGATCGCGGTGCTGGAGCACATGCTCACCGTCCGCTTCCACCTCGACGATGTCGATGCCGATAATGCGCCCCTGCTCATCGCGCCCGGATCGCACCGGTGCGGACGTATCCCGGAAGATCAGATCGACGCGGTTGTTGCGCGGTTTGGCATAAGAGCGTGCCACGCCATGGCAGGCGATGCGTGGGTCTATTCAACCCCTATCCTCCATGCGTCGCAGGCTGCGCGCATTCCCCATCGACGGCGGGTCCTCCAGATCGACTATGCCGATTTCGACCTGCCCTGCGGTCTCGAATGGTCAGGCATCTGAATTCAGCGCCGCTACGAGCCAGGAGGGCGTGCGCGCGTCTCCGAGCGCGTCGATGCGCCGATGCTCGATCATCAGCCCGAGTTCCGGATAGACGGCGCGCGTCCGCTCCCCCGCTTCGCCCAGCGGAGCGACGACAAGGCGGCGAGTCACCTTCGCGCGATGATGCATCCGTGCGGTATTCTCCTGGCCGACATAGCAGCCCTTGGCATAACTGACGCCGTTCAGTTCACCCGCGTTGCACTCCAGCCACAATGTCCGGTCCTGCCCCAATTCGCCGATCCCCTCGGTAACGCCGCGCCGCAAGCGATGCGCGCGCCATGCGTGCGACGCATCAGCCCCTTCGGCAGCACCGAGCCAGCGCATCCCAAGCGCAGCGAGTCGGGGGTCCGGCACGCCGGCATCCGTGCCAGCGGCCCAATGCACGCCCCCCTCAATCTGATCGATGGCGACCGCACGCCGCAACCGATAGATGCCAAGCCGTCGGGCAAGCGCCTCCGCCTGACTCCTCTCGCAATCGATCAGCACCGCATCGCCATCGTCCCACAGGATGAAGTCGAACAACGCCTTGCCCTGTGGTGTGAGCAGGCCTGCCCATTGCGGCATGTCCGGGCGCACCGCCCCGACGTCCTGTGTCACCAGGCCTTGCAGAAATCCGCGCGAATCGTCTCCGGAAACGCGCAGCAGCGCGCGATCGGCAAGCAGGGTAGCCTCAGTCATACCGAACAGGTAGGACGGCCCAGGGGCGACCGAAAGAGGCTGACATGGCGACATATGATCTCCTGCTGACCGGCGGCACCGTCCACTTGCCGGGAGGAGCGGCGCAAACCGGCATCGGCGTGCGCGATGGCAGGATCGTCGCGATCGGTGCGCACGGCGATGCGGCGCAGGTGATCGATTGCACCGGCCTCGACATCCTGCCCGGAGTCATCGACAGCCAGGTTCATTTTCGCGAACCGGGACTAGAGGCCAAGGAGGATCTGGAGAGCGGAAGTCGCGCGGCGGTGCTGGGCGGTGTGACCGCGGTGTTCGAAATGCCGAACACCAAGCCCAACACCGACAGCGCCGATGCGGTCGCGGACAAGCTGAAGCGCGCGGCGAACCGGATGTGGTGCGACCACGCCTTTTATGTCGGCGCGACCAACCATAATGCCGAGCATCTCGCCGAGCTGGAACGGCTGCCCGGCACGGCGGGCGTCAAGATCTTCATGGGCGCATCGACCGGCGACCTGCTGGTATCGGATGATGCGAACCTTGCGCGGGTACTCGCATCCGGCCATCGCCGGGTCGCGATTCATGCCGAGGACGAGGAGCGCATGAACGCCCGCGCCGGCGAGCGTGTGGTGGGCGACCCGTCGAGCCACCCGGTGTGGCGCGATGACGAAAGCGCGATGCTGGCGACGCGGCGCATCCTGACGCTCGCCCGGGCGGCACGGCGGCGCATCCATGTGCTGCACGTGACGACGCCGGCCGAGCTCGAACTGCTCGGCCGGAACAAGGATATCGCGACGTGCGAGGTCACGCCGCAGCATCTGACGCTGGCGGCGGAGGACGCCTATCCGCGACTTGGCAGTCATGCGCAAATGAACCCGCCAATCCGATCCGGTGCGCATCGCGACGGGCTATGGCACTGGCTCAACCAGGGGGTGCCGGACGTGCTGGGATCCGATCACGCGCCGCATACGATCGAGGAGAAGGCGCGGCCCTATCCGGCAAGTCCGAGCGGCATGCCGGGCGTGCAGACGATCCTGCCGCTGATGCTGGATCATGTCGCCAGTGGACGGCTGACCTTGCCACGGCTGATCGACCTTATGTGTTCGGGGCCACAGCGGATATTCGGGATCGTCGGCAAGGGGAGGATCGTTCCCGGCTATGATGCCGACTTCACGATCGTCGATCTGAAGGCGAAATGGACGATCGGGGAGGACTGGCTCGCTTCGCGCTGTGGCTGGTCGCCCTTTACCGGCATGACGCTCACCGGAAAGCCGGTGGGGACGATCATTCGCGGCAACCGCGTGATGTGGGACAGCGAACTGGCCGATAGCGCGATCGGCCAGCCAGTCCGGTTCGAAGCGGTCGAATTCGGATAACCCCCGCGGTTATTTTTTCGCTGCTTTCTTCGCCGGCGCCTTCTTCTTGGCGGGCGTCTTACGCCCTTTCTTCTTCGGTGGACCGGCTGCCGCCTTGGCGTCGATCAGCTGCGCCGCTTCTTCGAGAGTCAGCGCGGCCTGATCGACCGATTTGGGCAGGGTCGCGTTGGTCGTGCCGTCGGTGAGATAGGGGCCAAAGCGCCCCTCCATCAGCTTGATCTCCGCGCCCGATACCGGATGCGCGCCAAAATTCTTGAGCGGCTCGCGCGATCCGCGCTGCGGACGCCCGCCCCCCGCCGCTGCCTCCGCCAGCTTGACGACGGCGGCGTTCATGCCGGTTTCGAACACGTCGGCAGTCGCGGACAGCCGGGCATATTTCCCGTCATGCGCCAGATAGGGGCCATAACGGCCGATCGACGCGGTGATCGGCTTCCCGGTTTCCGGATGATCGCCGATCGTTCGCGGCAGATTGAGCAGCTTTACCGCCCAGTCGAGGTCCAGCTCCGGGATATCCTTCGGGATCGACGCGCGGGCCGCATCCTTGCCCTCGCCACGCTGGATATAGGGGCCGAACCGTCCGGATCGCCGGCTGATCTCCTCCCCGGTTTCCGGGTCGGTGCCGATCACCTCTGGCCCTGAGTCGCCGCCGTCGGCGCCCCCCGGCTGGCCGAAGCGGCGCGTGAACTTGCAGTCGGGATAGTTGGAGCAGGCGACGAACGCGCCGAACTTGCCACCGCGCAGCGCCAGGCGACCGGTGCCGCAGCTGGGGCAGAGGCGCGGATCGCTGCCGTCGCCCTTGTCGGGAAACAGATAGGGCTCGAGGAATTCGTCGAGCTCCTGCGTGACCTCGCTGGGCTTGCGCTCCATCACCTCTTCGGTGCGCGGGCGAAAGTCGCGCCAGAACGCGTCGAGCACCGCTTGCCACCCGGCGCGCCCGCCCGAGACATCGTCCAGCTCTTCCTCCAGCCCGGCGGTGAAATCGTAATTCACATAACGTTCGAAGAACCGCTCGAGAAAGGCGACGAGCAGGCGCCCGGTCTCCTCCGCGAAGAAGCGGTTCTTTTCCACCCGCACATAGGCGCGATCCTTCAGCACCTGGATGATCGAGGCATAGGTCGAGGGGCGCCCGATACCGAGCTCCTCCAGCCGCTTCACCAGCGAGGCTTCGGAAAAGCGTGGCGGCGGCTGGGTGAAATGCTGTTCGGCATCGACGCCGGTCCTGGCGGGCGTGTCACCCTGCCGGATCACCGGAAGGCGGCGACCATCCTCATCGTCCGAATCGTCGCGGCCTTCCTCGTAGAGCGCCAGATAGCCGGGGAAGAGCACGACCTGTCCGGTAGCGCGCAGCGCGTCCTGTCCGGTCGGCTCTTCCAGCTCGACCGTGGTGCGCTCCAGCCGGGCCGAGGCCATCTGGCTCGCCAGCGCCCGCTTCCAGATCAGCTCATACAGCCGCGCATGATCGCCCCCGCCGGCGCGATCGCGGGTGAAGTCGGTCGGACGGATCGCCTCATGCGCTTCCTGCGCATTCTTCGCCTTGGTCTGGTACTGGCGGGGCTTGTCGGGGACGTAACTGCCCGAATAGCGATCGTGGATCGCCTTGCGCGCGGCATCGATCGCACTGCCGTCCATCTGCACGCCGTCGGTCCGCATATAGGTGATCGCGCCATCCTCATACAGGCCCTGGGCGATCCGCATCGTGTGGCTCGCCGAAAAGCCGAGCTTGCGCGCCGCCTCCTGCTGTAGGGTCGAGGTGGTGAAGGGCGGCGGCGGGTTGCGCATCGCCGGTTTGGTCTCGACGCTGGCGACACTGAAGCGGCCCTGCTCGACCGCCGCCTTTGCCCGCATCGCGGTGCCTTCATCGCCGATCGAAAGCCGATCGAGCTTCTTTCCCTCGAACCGGACCAGCCGCGCGTCAAAGGCGGTTCCGTCCTGTTCCAGATGTGCGGTGACGCTCCAATATTCCTGCGCCCTGAACAGCTCGATCTCGCGCTCGCGCTCGACGATCAGGCGCAGCGCGACCGACTGGACCCGGCCCGCCGACTTGGCGCCGGGCAGTTTGCGCCACAGCACCGGCGACAGGGTGAACCCGACCAGATAGTCCAGCGCGCGCCGCGCGCGATAGGCGTCGATCAGGTCGGTATCCAGCTGTCGCGGATGCGCCATCGCCTGGGTGACCGCCGCCTTGGTGATCGCATTGAAGGTTACGCGCTCGACCTCCCTGGGCAGCGCCTTCTTCTTCGCCAGCAATTCCTGCACGTGCCAGCTGATCGCCTCTCCCTCGCGGTCGGGGTCGGTGGCCAGGATCAGGCGATCCGCCTTCTTCGCCTCATCGGTAATCGCCTTCAGCTGCTTCGCCTTATCCGGATAGGTTTCCCAATCCATCGCAAAGCCGTCGTCCGGCTTCACCGATCCGTCTCTGGGCGGCAAATCGCGGACATGGCCATAGGACGCCAGGACGCGATAATCCTTCCCCAGATATTTCTCGATGGTCTTCGCCTTGGCGGGCGATTCGACGATGACAAGCTGCATGAGGTTGCGTTCGATCCTTTTTCGCGTACGCGCACGAGGGTGCGGAAACGCCGTGCGTCGTCAAGTGGGACTTGCCGGCGCTCGTGCAAGCGGTTCCGGCGCGGTGAAACAGGCTTTAGGCTGACGCAGGCCGAGTCGAGCGGGGGGCAGATGCAGAGAAGCCGGGAAACGACGCTGCTGGAGCGGCTGACCTTTTTCAGCGATGCGGTGTTCGCGATCGCGATCACGCTGCTCGTCATCGAAATCCATCCGCCGGTGCTGGCGCCGGAGAGCGAAGCGGGTCTGCAACGCGCGCTTGCCGACCTCCTCCCCAACTATATCGGCTTTCTCGTCAGCTTCTTTGTCATCGGCCGCTTCTGGCTGGGTCATCACCGGTTGTTCGGGCAGCTTGCCCGCACCGACGACCGGCTGGTCTTCGCCAATCTGCTGCTGTTGCTGGGCGTCGTGTTCCTGCCCTTTCCGACCGCCGTGTTCAGCGAATATGTCAATCTGAAGACCGCGATCTTCTTCTATTCCGGCTGGCTGGTGGTGCTGGGGCTGCTCAATCTCAATCTTCTGCGGCTGGCGTTGCGCCCCGACATGCTGGCGATCGACCATGATGTCGCGGTGGTCCGGCGGTTGCGCGTCGGCGGGTGGATGCCGGTTGCGCTGGGCGTGATTGCCGCGGCGCTCGCCTTCGTCGCGCCGATCTGGGTACTCGTGGTCCTCATCCTGGGGTCGCTGGCGGCCAACCGCCTGATCCAGCGCTTCGCCTGAATCGCGCGGTCAGCGCAGGCTGACCCGCCCGCCGGCATGCCGTTCCAGCCGCCCGGCCAGTTCGAGTTCGAGCAGGACGAGCTGAACCGCCGCCGCCGGCATGCCGGCCTGACGGATCAGTTCATCGACCGGAACCGGCACCGGGCCGAGCAACCCCTCGATCCGGCCGCGCCCCGCTTCGTCCGGTTCGCTGGCGGGTCCATGGCCGAAATCATGCGCCGGCGTCCGCACCGCGCGCGGATCGATCGGGCGCACCGCCTCCAATATATCCTCGACCGTCTGCACCAGCGTCGCACCGTCGCGGATCAGCAGGTTGCAGCCCTGCGCGCGCGGATCCAGCGGGGAACCGGGGACCGCCATCACCTCGCGCCCCGCCTCTGCCGCGATCCGCGCGGTGATCAGCGATCCCGAACGCGGCGCGGCCTCGACCACCACCGTCCCCTGAGCCAGCCCCGCGATGATGCGGTTGCGCGCGGGGAAGTGGCGGGCGAGCGGTTCGGCGCCCGGGGGCTGTTCGGCGAGCAGCAGGCCCTCGACGGCCACCCGTTCCTGCAATTCGCGATTTTCGGGCGGGAAGGCGATGTCGATCCCGCTGGCGATCACGCCGATGGTGCCGCCGGCCAGTGACCCCTGATGCGCGGCGGTATCGATCCCGCGCGCCAGCCCCGACACGACGGTCACCCCCGATTCGGCCAAGCCCTGGGCGATCTGTCGCGCGAAGCGACACGCCGCCGCCGACGCATTGCGCGCGCCGACCATGGCGACGCATGGCCGGGCGGAAAGCGCGATCTCACCGCGTATGAGCAGGGCGGGCGGCGCATTTTCCAGTTCGGCCAGAAACGGCGGATAGGCGGGGTCTTCCAGAAACAGATAGCGCGCGCCCAGCTTTGCCGCGGTCGCCATCTCGCGCCGCACCGCGCCCGCGTCGGCAAGCCGGGGGACGCCTCCGCCCCCGCGCGCGGCGAGCGTCGGCAATGCGTCGAGCGCCGCCCGCGCGCTGCCAAAGCGCATCATCAACTGGCGATAGGCGACGGGGCCGATTCGCGACGAGCGGATCAGGCACAGCCGGTCGAACGCCGTGTCGGCGTCAGCCATCCTTGCGGCCGATGCGCGGCTCCGTGCCGGCCAGCAGCCGTTCGATATTCGGTCCATGCTTCCACAGCACGATCAGCGCCAGGCCCAGCAACAGCAACACCATGTCGAACCGGCCGAACCAGGCCGCGCTGACCGGGGCGCTCACCGCCGCCGCCATTCCGGCGACCGACGAGATACGCAGCGTGGCGAGCAGGCCCAGCCACATCACGGCGTATACGATCGCGCACGGCCAGTGCAGGGCAAGTACGATGCCCATCAGCGTCGCCACGCCCTTGCCTCCGCGGAAGCGGAGCCAGACCGGATAGCAATGGCCGACAAACGCGCCCATCGCGGCAAGCAGCGCGTTGCCGGGCCAGATCGCGGACACGATCCACACCGCCGCCGCGCCCTTCAGCAGATCGAGCAGCAACGTCGCCGCCGCCAGCCCCTTTCGACCGGTGCGCAGCACGTTGGTCGCGCCGATATTGCCAGACCCGATCTGCCGCAGGTCGCCCGCCCCGGCGAACCGCGTCAGCAGCACGCCGAACGGGATCGACCCGAGCAGATAGCCGAGCAGGATCGACAGCGCCGGCGCGATCCAGAGAATTTCGGTGGTCAGGTGCGGTCCCCCAATTGGTCGGACGAAGGCTAGGTGCTTCGCGCCGCCCGCGCAACAATATCGGTCACGGGGTAGCGGGCGCGGGGGCTTGGGGCGGGGTCTGTCGTCGGATCGCGGTGGCACGATGCAGCGCGGATCGCGGTGACGATGATCGACGATGCGACACGGGCGGCGCTCGACCGGCTGACCGAGGCGGAGAAGATGTGCCTGCGCCGCCGGTTCGTTCCGCAGACCGCGAAGGAAATGGCAATCGATCTCGGCATTTCGCCGCACGCCATCGACAAGAGACTGAAGATGGCGCGGACGCGGAAGGCCCTGCCCCAAGGGTTCGCCCGCACGTCACGACGTGACCCTTGCTGCACGACAAAGTGGGCCAGGCGGCGTGGATCGCCCGGGGCGATGCCAATGATGACGGGCGGGTCGATCGCGACGAGTATCTGGTCTTCTGCCTGCCGATCCTGACCGCGCGGGGCATCCCGGAGAACCGGAAGCCGCGCGGGCCGGCAGGTTGACGGCCCGGCGCGCGCGCGCCATCCCCGCGCGGCATGGCCGACCCGCGTCCGATCCTGTTCTTCGATTCCGGCGTGGGCGGTCTGTCGGTGCTTGCGCCGACGCGCGCACTGTTGCCGCAGGCGGCACTGGTCTATGCGGCCGACAGCGCCGGCTTTCCCTATGGCACGCGCAGCGAGGGAGAGATTGCCGCGCGCGTCCCGGCGCTGCTCGGCCGGCTGGCGGAGCGCTATCGCCCACGCCTCATCGTCATTGCCTGCAATACCGCCTCGACCATCGCGCTCGCGCATGTCCGTGCGGCGCTCGACGTGCCGATCGTCGGGACCGTTCCTGCGATCAAGATCGCCGCCGAACGTTCGCGCAGCCGGGTGATCGGCGTGCTGGGAACGCGTGCGACGGTGCGCCAGCCCTATGTCGATGACCTGGCGGCACGATTCGCCGGCGACTGCACCGTGCTGCGCCATGGCAGCGCCGATCTGGTCGAACTGGCGGAGCAGCGATTGCGCGACCGGTCGATCGATCCCGCCCGCTTTGCCGGGGTGCTCGCCGGACTGTTCGATCAGCCCGGCGGCGACCGGATCGACGTGATCGTCAATGCCTGCACGCATTTTCCGCTCGTCGCCGACGATCTCGCCAGGGCCGCGCCACGCCCGGTCCTGTTCGTCGATGGCGGTCCGGGAATCGCGCGCCGCGTCGCGCAGCTGACGAATGGTCAGGGCTGGCCCGATGTCCTTCCGCCGGGGATTGCCGTCTTCACCGGCGCCGCAGATCCTGCGCTGGCGCCCGCATTCGCGCGCCATGGCCTTACCGTGATCGAAACCTTGTGAGCGCGCGTCGTGAGCTGCCCTGGCTGATGCTGGTGTGGCTCGTGGCGATGTGCGTGGCGTTCCGTGATCCCATCCTCAGCGGGTTCGATCTCGGCTTTGGCGACCGCGCGGACGGGGTGATCGAGATCAGCCTGCTCGAACATTGGCGCAACGTGCTGGCCGGCCATGCGCTGTGGAACCGGCCGATCTATTTCCACCCGCACGCGGATACGCTTGGCTATAATGACGGCTATCTGCTGTTCGGGTTGGTCTATTCCTTCTGGCGGAACTGGGCGGATCCCTTTCTGGCCGACACGCTGAACGCCGCGACGTTCAAGACGATCGGGTTCTTCGCAAGCTGGTGGCTGGCGCGCCGCACCCTCGGCTGGCAGGCGGGCGTGGCGCTGCTCGTCGCGACGCTGTTCACCATCTCGAACGCGATGGCGATCCATGCCGTCCATGCCCAGCTTCAGTCGGTCGCGCTCGTTCCGGTGGCCGCGATCCTCGCGATCGGAACGGTGCGGGCGGAGGTGGCGGGCGCGCGCGCCCGAGCGCGGGGGTTCGCCGCCGCCCTGGCGGTGCTGATGGGCGCGTGGTTGCTCACCGCCTATTACATGGCCTGGTTCACATTGTGGTTTGCATGTCTGTTCGTGCTGAGCTGGTCGATCGTCACCGGTGCCTGGCGACCGGCGCGGGCGATCGGTTTGATCCGGGCGCATGGCGGCACGATCGCGACCGGCATCGGGACGTTCGCAATCGCGGTGGTGCCGTTCCTGTCGGTCTATCTCTCCAAGGCGCAGGAAACCGGCGGCCATGGCTATTGGAAGATGCTCGGTTATCTCGTCACGCCGCTCGACCTGGTGAATAGCGGCCCGGGCAACCTGTTGTGGGGATGGGTCAATTCCGGCGCGCGGGCGCTGCTCGGGTCCTTTGCGGCGGACCCCGATCTGCCACGACGGGTGTTCGGGGGCGAGCATGAATCGGGCTTCCCCGTCTTCCTGTTCGTTCTCGCCGTGGCGGCGCTCTGGCGGGTGCTGCGCCGCCGGCCGCCGGCCGATCCGGTGCTGTTCGCGTTCGCACTGGCGGTGTTTGCCGGCTGGGCGTTGACGCTTCAGCTATGGGTCGCCTCTCCCTGGGGGGTGGTGTTCCATCTGGTGCCGGGTGCAAAGGGCCTGCGCACCGTTTCGCGCTATCAGATTTTCCTGGTGCTGCCGGTATTGCTGCTGGTCGCCGCGGTGTTCCGCCACCGGCTCGCCGTGCTGTTCGAACGGCGGCGCGCGCCCGCGCTGGCGCTGGTCGCTTTGTTGCTGGTCGAGCAGATCAATACCGTCCCGGCGGCACAGCTCAGCCGGGCCGCGAACTGGGTGCCGCTCACCCATATTCCCCCGCCGCCCGCCGGGTGCCGCAGCTTTTACGCGGTGCGTACCCACCGCGCCGAACCGCTCTATCGCAGCCCGGAAATGCAGGCGAAGCACCCGCATAATGACGATTCGATGTTGCTGGCCCAGCTGTGGCGTGTGCCGACCCTGGGCGGTTATTCGACCTTCCAGCCGGCCGACTGGGTATTCGACCGGCCGCTCGCGCCCGATTACGACGCGCGCGCCGCCCGGTATATCGCGGCGCACCGCCTGTCGGGCGTATGCCGGCTCGACATGGCCGATCCCGTACCGTGGCGACGGATCGACCGGCCCTAGGCGGGATCGGGCATGTTCGGCGTCAGGTCCCGCAGCCGCTCGGCATAGCGATTCGCCAGTTCCCGGTGGACGCGCCGCGCCGTCCCCTCTGCCGCGCGTTCGGCATGCGCGCGTTCGTCGCGTTCGCGTCGGGTGAAATATGCGATGTCGTCGCGTTCCATGGGCAATCTCCCTTCAGAATGAAGCGGGAGCGCGTCGTCTCTCAGCCACGAGAATGCTTGGAGTCTCGTCCCATGGTGTTGGGAACATAGCATAATTCGCGGCTTTCGTCGTGATTCAGATCAGGCGAGGCGGGACCGACATCTTCGATCACCGTCATCGCATCCTTTATGTGGCGTTTCCGCCATAAAATCGTTATCGGAGCGCGCCATGGACAGCATCGCACCCGCCGACGCTTCGCCGCGCCCCGTGGACTATTCGCGCGTCTTCACCCAGGCCATCGACCGGCTGCATGCCGAGGGGCGGTATCGCGTCTTCATCGATATCCTGCGCAACAAGGGCATGTTCCCCAACGCGCGCTGCTTCCACGGGCATAACGGGCCGAAACCGATCACCGTCTGGTGTTCGAACGACTATCTGGCGATGGGGCAGCATCCCGACGTGATCGCGGCGATGGAATCGGCGCTCCACGACGTCGGCGCCGGCTCCGGCGGCACCCGCAACATCGGCGGCAACACCCATTATCATGTGGATCTGGAGGGCGAACTCGCCGATCTGCACGGCAAGGAGGCGGCGCTGCTGTTCACCAGCGGCTATGTGTCGAACGACGCGACGCTCTCGACGCTGGCGAAGGTGCTGCCGGGCTGCATCATCTATTCGGACGAACTCAACCACGCGTCGATGATCGCGGGCATCCGCAATTCGGGATGCGAGAAGCGGGTGTGGCGGCACAATGACGTCGCCCATCTCGAAGAGTTGCTGGCGGCCGACGATCCGGCGGTGCCGAAACTGATCGCGTTCGAAAGTGTCTATTCGATGGATGGCGACATCGCGCCGATCCACGCGATCTGCGACCTCGCCGACAAATATAACGCGCTCACCTATCTCGACGAAGTGCATGCGGTCGGCATGTACGGCGCGCGCGGCGGCGGGATTTCGGAACGCGACGACGCGGCGAAGCGGCTCACGATCATCGAAGGAACGCTGGGCAAGGCGTTCGGGGTGATGGGCGGCTATATCGCGGCGGACCGCACGATCATCGACGTGATCCGCTCCTACGCGCCGGGGTTCATCTTCACCACGTCGCTCTCGCCGGTGCTGGTCGCCGGCGCGCTGGCGTCGGTCCGCCACCTCAAGGCGTCGAGCGCGGAACGCGATGGCCAGCAGGCCGCCGCCGCGCGGCTGAAGTCGATGTTCGCCGACGCCGGCTTGCCGGTGATGTCATCGACCACGCACATCGTCCCGCTCATGGTCGGGGATCCGGTCAAGGCAAAGCGGATCAGCGACATCCTGCTCGCCGAATATGGCGTCTATGTTCAGCCGATCAATTATCCCACCGTCCCGCGTGGCACCGAACGGCTCCGCTTCACGCCCGGGCCGGCGCATGACGCGGCGATGATGGCGGAGCTCACCGCAGCGCTGGTGGAAATCTGGGAGCGGCTCGAACTGCGCGTCGCTGCCTGAGGGGGACTCGCAATCGTCACCTTCGCATGGCATCGCATGGCGATGCGCGCGCTCGCCTGCCTGATCCCGCTTTGCGCCACCCCGGCGTTCGCCCAGTTGCGCGCGGTCCCGACCCAGCCGGCTTCGGAGCGCGATGCGCTGCGCGGGGTCGAGGTGATCCTGATCAACGAAGGGGCGGACCCCGTCGCGGCGGAAGGCCCGCGCCAGATCGAGGTGACCGCCGCCGACGGAACCCGGCTGGTGCTCGAACGTCTGCCCGCTCCGGTCGCGACGGTGGCGCCGGGCGGCTTCGTCAAGGCGCGCTATGTCCCGACCGCCTATGCCGCCCGCCCCTCGGTCCCCGCGACGCCGGGCGCGCCGCTGCCCGCCGGCGTCGGCGCCGCCTATCCGGCCGATCGCCCCCCGTCGGTTACCGGGGAAACAGAGGTGCTCGCTTCCCGTGGCACCGCGTCCGGCTTTCTCGACCGCTTTTCCCCGCATGAGCCGGTCTATGGCGCGTTCGGGTTGCAGGATGCGGGTGCCAAGCTGCAATTCAGCTTCGCCTTCCGCCCGTTCGATGGCGCCGGCGCGCTCGATCATCTGCGCTTTGCCTATACGCAAACAATGTTCTGGCGGCTCGATCTGCCGTCCGGGCCGTTCACCCACACCACCTATTCGCCCGAGCTGTTCGCCGACATTCCGATGGGTGACAGCGCCGCATTCGGCATCGGTTGGCGGCACGATTCGAACGGTGAGGGACCAGCCAGCTCGATCGATTCCAACCGCCTGTTCGCGCGTGTGACCAAGGCGTTCGACCTGGGTGACGGATGGCGCGCCGAGGTGACGCCGCAGGCGTGGCTGTTCGTTGGCAAGCAGGGCGTGGCCCCCGATCTCGATCGCTATTGGGGGAACGCCTCGCTCAGCCTCACGGTGATGCGGCCCGACAGCCTGAAGCTCAATGTCACCGCGCGCGGCAATCCGGAGACGGGGCGTTATGCTGCGGAATTGTTCGCCTCCTATCCACTGGGTCGGCTCGGGGGCGGTTTTGGCATCTATCTCTTCGGGCAGGCATTTACCGGCTATGGCGAATCGCTGGATGCGTTTCGGCGGCGGGACAGCCATGCCCGGCTGGGGATCGCGCTGACACGCTGACACGATCGCTTGGCGTTGGCGCGCCGCCGGCGCATAAGGGGGCGGGACAGCAGGAGAATCCCCATGCGCCTCAAGCTCTTCCTCGCCATCGCGACTCTGCCGTTCGCACTGCCGGCCGCCGCCGCGCTCGCCCCCGGGGCAAAGGCGCCGATCTTCGCCGCCGATGGCGCCATGGCCGGTCAACCGATCAAGGTCAGCCTGAAGGCGGCGTTGAAAAAGGGGCCGGTCGTGCTCTATTTCTTCCCTGCGGCGTTCACCAGCGGCTGCAATGTCGAGGCCGCCGCCTTTGCCAAGGCATTGCCCGACTTCACCGCGGCCGGAGCCACGGTGATCGGCATGACCGCGGGAAATACCGACAAGCTGATCGCCTTCTCCAGCGAACATTGCGCGGGCAAGTTCGCGGTGGCGGCGGCCAGCCCGGCGGTGGTGAAGGGATATGACGTCGTGCTGACCCGTCCGGACGGCACGCCCACGACCGTCACCAGCCGCACCAGCTATGTCATCGCGCCCAATGGCAAGATCATCTACGCCCATACCGACATGAGCCCGGTGGACCATATCAAGAATACGCTGGCGGCGGTTCAGGCGTGGCGGAAATCCGCGAAGAAGGGCTGATCCGGTCCGCAAACGGATTTCACCGCTTTTTAGCATCTGTTCCCTAAATCCGATCGCGTAACGAACTTTGCGGAGGCCGCGGCTTGCGGCTCCGCCAGGGGTGGGGACAGGGATTATGGGCGTGGCGAGAGCCGCTCGATCTGCTGGTAGCGCCGATCCGGCGCGCGAGTTGTATGAGCGGATCGGCACATTTCTGTTCGATCAGCGGCTGGAGCCGGATCCGGCGAATTTTGCCTTTGCCTATGCGCTGCTGCACGATCCCGAAGGCCCGCTGGCAAAGGCGGTCGCGGCACTGACCGACGGCGGCATTCGCCTGACCAAGCGCGATATCGAATCGCTCGGCTGCGAGCCGCCGGTAAATGCCCGCGCCGCGCGTGAAAAGGCCGATGGACTGGTCGCCCAGACCCAGATGCAGGTCGAGGGATTCCAGGACATGGTCCAGGCGATGCGCGCCGAGACCGAGGGATTCGGCCGCCATCTCGCCGAAAGCGCCGACGCGATTCGCCGATCCGGTGACGAGCTGGACGGCACGATCCTCGAGGAAGTGTCGCGGGTCACCGCCAACATGCTCGAACGCGTCCACAATGCCGAATCGCGGCTGGAGACGGTCACGCGTGAGGCGAGCGAGTTGCGCAGCAAGCTGGAGGAGGCGCGCGACAATGCCCGCCGCGATCCGCTGACCGATCTTCCCAACCGCCGCGCGTTCGAAGAGGCCTATGCCGCGCAGATCGCCGCGGGGCAGCCGGTCTGCGTCGCGATCTGCGACGTCGATCATTTCAAGAACGTCAACGACCGGTTCGGCCACTCCGTGGGGGACCGCGTGCTCAAGACGATCGCGGAGGCGCTCTCGCAAAGCTGTTCGGGGCATCTCGTCGCCCGCTATGGGGGTGAGGAGTTCGCGATCCTGTTCTCGACCGGCGATCTCGAGGTCGCGCGCGTGACGCTCGACAATGCGCGGGCCACCGTCGCGTCCAAACGCTACAGGCTGCGCGAGTCCGATGCGCCGTTGGGCGAAGTGACCTTTTCCGCCGGTGTGACGGCGGCGCGCGACAGCGAAGGCTTCGCCCCGGTGTTCCAGCGCGCCGACGCGCTGCTTTATGACGCAAAGAATGATGGTCGTAACCGCGTCATTGCTGCCTGAGATGTGGTGAAAATCACCAATTGCATCGGTGAAAATCGCCAACAAAGAGCGCAAGAAAATTATAATTCGTTATTTGTCAGTGTGTTACGCGAATTGGCACGCCCCCTGCAAACTATTGGGTATCGGCAGCCGGATGAACCGGTTGCCCGCAGGGAGTAATACATCATGGCCGTTCGTTTCGAATCCTTCGCCCGCTACGCCGTCTCGTTCGCCGGCGCCGCCGCGTTCACCCTGGTGCTCGTCGCCAACAGCGGCAGCTTGAATCTGGTCGCCTGAACCGCATTCGAACCGGGAGAAGCACCATGTTCCGTCATATCCTCATCAGCGTCCTGTCGCTCAGCCTGACCGCGATGCTCGTCGTCACCAGCGCCACGCAGGGTTCGGGCATCTTCGCCTGAACCCTGCCGGCCTGGCCGTCGATGCGGTGACGGCCGGCCTCAACGGCATTCCGCAACGGGCGCCTCGCCCGGTCATTCTGGGAACTCACCGCTTCCCCATTCGGTTGTCGAACCGAATGCGAGGAGGATGGCCGATGACCCAGATCGTTGAAATAATTCACGAAGATGCGCTGCCCGGTGATGAGCACACCCTCGACCCCCGGCCGGAATGGAATCCGCGTCAACGCGGTTGCGCCCGGCCCGATCTGGACCCCGCTCAATCCGTGTGGCGGCGCCTCGGACGAGAAGCTCGCGCAGTTCCGCGAGGATACGCCAATGGGTCGACCGGGGCAGCCCAATGAGGTCGCGCCGGCATTCCTGTTCCTCGCCTGCGCCGATTCAAGCTATATGTCGGGACAGGTGCTGCATCCCAATGGCGGGATCATCGTCAACGGATGAGCGGGCGTCGCCCGGCCGATTGACGCGCCGACATGCCGCGCGCATGGGGCGGGGATGCGCTTCTTCTCCGACAACGCCGCCCCCGCCTGTCCCGAAGTCGTCGCGGCGATCGCCGAGGCGAATGTGCAGGACACCGCCTATGACGGCGACCGGTGGAGCCAGATGCTCGACCAGCGCTTTTCCGATCTGTTCGAAACCCATGTGCGGGTGCTGTGGGTGCCGACCGGAACCTCGGCCAACTGCCTTGCGCTCGCCGCGCTCTGCCCGCCCTATGGCGGCGTGATCTGTCACCGCGACGCGCATATCCAGATGGATGAAGGCGGCGCCCCCGAATTCTACACCCATGGCGCCAAGTTGATGCTTGCCGAGGGCGACGGCGCGAAGCTGTCGCCCGACGCGATCGAGGCGGTGCTGCATGCGGTGAAGCCCGGCGTACACTGGGTACAGCCGCACGCGATCTCGATCACCAACGCCACCGAACATGGCCTGTCCTACGCGCCGGACGAGGTGGCGGCGATCGGCCGGCTGGCGCGCGACCGGGGCCTTGGCCTGCACATGGACGGTGCGCGCTTCGCCAATGCGCTGGTCCATCACGATTGCTCGCCGGCGAAGATGACGTGGCGTGCGGGCGTCGATGCGCTCAGCTTCGGCTTTATCAAGAATGGCGGCATGGGCGCCGAGGCGCTGGTCTTTTTCCGCCCCGATCTCGCCGAGGCGAGTCTGTGCCGCCGCAAGCGGGCGGGGCATCTCCAGTCAAAGGGGCGTTTTCTCGCCGCCCAGTTGCTGGCGATGCTCGACGATGATGTGTGGCTGCGCAACGCGCGCGCCGCGAATGCCGGGGCCGCGATGCTGGCCGCGCGCGCCGCCGAGCGGCTGGTGCAGCCGGTCGAATCGAACCAGCTGTTCGTACGGCTCACCGTGCCGGAAGCGGCGGCGCTGCGCGAACAGGGGTTCGACTTCTATGACTGGGGTGAGGGGCAGGCCCGGTTCGTCGTGTCATGGGATCAGGGGGAGGACGCCGTCCGCCCGCTCGCCGACGCGATCGCCGCCTTGTGAGCGACGCGGCCTCCGACCCGGCACGGCCCAATTCGACGCGGCTCGCCATCCTGATCCCGTTTGCGATCATCACGCTGATCTGGGGATCGACCTGGCTGGTCATCACCGGACAGCTTGGCGTGGTGCCGCCGACCTGGTCGGTGACGTACCGCTTCCTCACCGGCGGCGTGGCGATGCTCGCCTGGACGGCCTTCTCGCGCCAGCCGCTGTTGCTCGACCGGCGCGGCATGGCGTTCTCCGCGCTGATCGGCCTCATGCAGTTCGTGCTCAATTTCAATTTCGTGTACCGCGCGGAGCTGCACGTCACCTCGGGGCTGGTGGCGGTGGTGTTCGCACTGCTGCTGGTCCCGAACGCGCTCCTCTCCCGCATCTTTCTCGGCCAGCGGATGGGCGGCCAGCTGCTGCTCGGTTCGGCGGTGGCGATGGCGGGGGTCGCGCTGCTGTTCGCGCATGAAATCGGTCGCGATCCCTCGGTCAGTGGGCAGGTTTGGCTCGGCATCGGGCTGACCCTGCTTGGCGTATGCTGCGCCTCGGTCGCCAATGTCTTGCAGGCGACCGAGACCGCAAAGCGCTATCCGATGGCGCCGACCATCGCCTGGGCGATGCTGGCCGGCGCGGCGATGGACGGGCTCTATGCCCTCGCGACCGTGGGGGCGCCGGTGTTCGAATGGACGCCCGGCTATATCGCCGGGGTGCTGTATCTTGGTGTCGTCGCCTCGGCGATCGCCTTCCCGCTCTATTTCGGGATCATCCGGGTCATCGGTCCGGCCAAGGCGGCCTATTCCAGCGTCATCATCCCGGTGATCGCGATGCTGCTTTCGACCCTGTTTGAAGGCTATCGCTGGTCGCCGCTCGCCGCCGCTGGCGCGCTGCTCGCCGGCATCGGACTGGTGCTGGCGTTGAGGGCGCGCAGGCCGAACCGATAGTCGGGAAAGGCCGGTCGCCAGCCCAGCAGCCGTTTCGCCCTGCCGTTCGCGACGCGGCGGTTTTCGGCATAGAATGCCCGCGCCGCGGGCGACAGTTCGGCCGCATCGACCGGCTCGACCGGTGGCACCGGCATGCCGAGCAGCCGACACCCGAACGCGATCACCTCCGCCTGCGGCGCCGGCAGGTCGTCGGCCAGGTTGTAGGCACCGGGCGGGGCGTCGAACGCCGCGATCACGCCGCGTGCGATATCATCGACATGGACGCGGCTGAACACCTGTCCCGGCGCGTCGATCCGCCGCGCGTCGCCCGCCCGGATCCGGTCCAGCGGCGAGCGACCAGGGCCATAGATGCCCGGCAGGCGGAACACCCGCGCCCCGCGCGCCAGCCATGCCGCGTCGGCCGCCGCCCGGGCGCGACGTCGCCCGCCCCCGGTCGGCGCGTGCTCATCGACCCATGCTCCACCGGTGTCGCCATAGACCCCGGTCGAGGAGAGATATCCGGTCCAGGCGCGTGTCGCGGCCAGATCGCGGCCATAGCCGGCCAATACCGGGTCGTCCTCGCCCGGCGGCACCGACGACAGAATATGCGTCGCCCGCGCCAGTTCGAACCGCACCCGGTCCGCGTCGTCGAACGCGACCTGTCCGCCGCGTCCGGTCCCCGCGATCCGCGCCATCGGCAGCGCGGCGGCGATCCGTCCCGCGCTGTATCCCATCCCGAATACGAACAGCCGGACGCCGGCGCCGCTCATTCCTTCGACAGGTCGATCTGCGGCTTGACCATCGTCGCGCCGGGGACATGGTCCTTCTTCCACTGCATCGCCCGATGCACACGGGTCGATCCCGACGGGTGATCGAAGAACAGGAATTCCTCGACAGGTCCCGGTTCGATCTTGCGATATTCGGACAGGCGCATCGCCACCTTGGCAAAGCCGTCGGGTTCGCGCGCGGCGTCCAGGCCGAACGCGTCGGCGGCGCTTTCGTTGGTGCGGACCAGCGTGTTCATCACCGGCGCCAGGATCAGCCCGGCGACCGCCGCCAGCGCCATGAACACCGATGTCGCGGCCGGATCGGCGACGTCGCGTACCCCCCAGCGGCGTCCGAATCGCGCGATCAGAACGGGCGCGATGCGATAGATGGCATAGAAGATCGCGGCGAGGATCAACGCCATCGCGCCCAGCAGCTTCCACACATGTCCCAGCACGTAATGGCCCATCTCATGGCCCATCACCGCGGCAACCTCGTCCGCGCCGGTGCGGTTGAGCAGATTGTCGTTGAGCGAGATGCGGATCGTCGGACCCAGGCCCGAGACATTGGCGGAGATACGCTTGTGCTGTTTCGACTGGTCAAAGACATAGATGTGCTCGGCCGGTATGTTCTGCGCCTTCGCCATCGCGACGATGCGGTCGCGCAGCGGCCCGGCCGGCATCTCGCTATAGGTGTTGAACAGCGGCGCGATGAACACCGGCGCGATCAGCGCCCCGATCGCCGCAAAGCCCAGCAGCGTTCCCGCGCCCCACAACCACCAGCTGCGCGGAAACGCGCGGATCACCGCGAAAACCGCGGTCAACAGCAGCGCGACGACGATGATCGCGATGCCGAACTGGATCGCCTGCTCGCCCGCCCATGCGCCGGCGCTCTGGCTCATCAGCCCATAATGTTTCTCGCGCAGATAGCCGGTGTAGATCGTCCAGGGCAGGGCGATCAGTGCCGTCGTCACGACATAGGGCAGGGCGAACAGCGCCGGCACCAGCCAGCGCCGGCGCGTCACCCGCTCGGCCCAGCCGCGATAGCGCGCCGACAGGCCGGTGAAGAGCATCACGCCTTCGGTCGCCACGGTCACCAGCGTACCCCACAGCAGCAGCCAGTAGCCGCCCTCGAAATAGGCGTCCGACTTCGCCCGCGCCGGCCCCTGCAACAGGTCGAGATAGGCGCGGCTCGCCCGCTCCACATCGAAGCCGCCGGACTGTGCGGCGTGTGCGGCGCCGGTCAGCGCCACCATCAGCCCGCATGCCAACGCCCCTGTCGCGACCCTTTTCCAGCGCATGTTAGCTCCTCGTTTATCTGGCCCCGTAGCCGTCATAGAGCAGGCCGAAGAAATCGCCCTTTTTCCAGCGCGGCCGCGCGTCGGCATCGGCGATTTCCCGCGCGATCGCATAGTTTGCGTCGATGAACCGGACGCCTTGATCCCACAGGATTTCGGGGTTGCCGACCTCGTCCGACGGGCGGTGATAGCGGGTTGCCAGGAAGCGTTTGAACGCCTCGCCCCCGGCGCCTGCCTGGCCGGGCCACAGAAATACCGAGGGAATCCCCTGCTGGACGAAGCGATAATGGTCGGAACGGACGAAAAAGCCCTGTTCCGGCATCGGATCCTGGCCGACACCCACTCCGACGCTCGCCGTCGCCCGCGCGACCGTCTCGCCCAGCGTCGATCGTGCCGCGCCGAACGCGATCATATCCTCGAACCGGTAGGTGATGACCGGCATGTCGAGGTTCACATCGGCGACGATACGGTCTTTCGGCACGGTCGGGTTGTTGGCGAAATAATCGGCGCCGATCAGCCCCTTTTCCTCCGCCGTCACCGCCAGGAACAGCACCGACCGGCGCGGCGGCTTGCCCGAATCGCGAAAGCGTTTCGCCTCCTCGATCAGCGAAGCGATCCCCATCGCATTGTCCATCGCGCCATTATAGATCGTGTCACCCTTCGCGTCGGGCCGGCCGACCCCGACATGGTCGAGATGCGCGGACAGCACCACGACTTCGCTGCCGATCCGCGGGTCGCTGCCCGGGATGATGCCGGCGACGTTCGAACTCATCACCGTCTTGCGCTCGGTGCGGATCGCGACGGTCAGCGTCGTCCCGGCGGCGAAGGCGGGAACGCTCGCCTTGCCGCCCTCGACCGCCTTCGCCGCGAGCGCCCATCCCTTGTCGCCGGCGAACAGCTTGTCCGCGCCCGCCGCGCTGATCGTTCCCAGCGTCGGCGTGCCGCGTGCGATCAGATGCCCGTTCCCCTGCGCATCGGCCCAGGTCATGCGCCAGCTGTCATAGCCGTCCGCCTGCCGCGCAAAGGATCGCACCCGTGCCGATGTCGGCGTTTCGACGATGATGACCCCGGCCGCGCCCTTGTTCGCGGCGATCGCCGCCTTGTTGGCGTTGCTGCCGAAATGGGCGCGCTCTTCGCCGTCGAACTGACCCGGCGCGCCGGCGAGGAAGGCGACGATCTTCCCCTTCGCATCGATGCCCTTGTAATCGTCGCGCGCATATTGCGGGGCGACGATGCCATATCCGGCGAACACCACCGGCGCTTCGATCAGCGTGCTGGCACGTTCGGGGTTGCCGGTCGGAACATAGTCCTCACCGAACACCAGATTGACCGGCTTGCCGCCACGCGTCACCGTCATCGTTCCCGGCTCGGCCACGCGATAGCTCAGCAGCGGCACCTTCTGTAGATAGCCGCCCTCGTCGCCCGCGGGGCGCAGGCCGGCGGCATAGAATTGCGATGCCACATATTGCGCGGCGATGTCATATTCGGGCGATCCGGCCTCGCGCCCGCGCATCGCGTCGCTCGCCAGGAACATCACATGCGCCTTCATCGCCGCTTCGGCGGCGGGCAGCGGCGCGTTGACCCGCCGGTTGACGTCCGTCGCGCTTTCCGCGCCCGCCTTCGCTGGCGGCGCTTCCTGGGCGGCGAGCGCTGTCGTCAGGCTCAGCAGGGCAAGGGCGAACGCGGGACGCAACATGGACGGACCTTCAGTTGAACAAAAGCTGCGCCGAGGCGTAGCATTGCAACCATATGCCGCAACGCATTTTTGGGATGCTCCCGCCCCCTACCCCGTCTAAGGCCGTCCGATGATCGACGTACTCGCCGCCACCCCCACCGTCACACGCCGCGCGGACTATCGCCCACCCGACTGGCTGGTTCCCGACATCGCGCTCGACCTCGACCTCGATCCGGCAAAGACCCGGGTGCGCGCCACGCTGACGGTCGAACGCAACGGAGCGCATGACGCGCCGCTTCGGCTCGACGGCGACGGCCTGACCCCGCTTGCGGTGCGCGTGGATGGCGTGGACGCCGCCTGGACGATGGATGGCGGCGTGCTGGTCGTTGCGCTGCCCGGCGATGCGCACCGCGTCGAGACCGAGGTCGAGGTCGAGCCGGAGCGCAATACCCAGCTGATGGGTCTCTATGCCTCGGGCGGCAACCTCTGCACACAATGCGAGGCGCAGGGATTTCGCCGCATCACCTTCTTCCCCGACCGGCCCGATGTGCTCAGCCGCTATCGCGTGCGGATGACGGCGGACAAGGGGCGCTACCCCGTCCTGCTCGCCAATGGCGATCCAGTCGCCTCGGGTGACGTGGGCGGGGGGCGCCACTGGGCCGAATGGAACGACCCGTTCCCCAAACCCTGTTACCTGTTCGCGATGGTCGCCGGCGACCTTGCCGCCAATCGCGCCACCTTCACCACCCGGTCGGGGCGCGAGGTTCAGCTGGGCATCTGGGTCCGCGAACGGGATCTGCCCAAGACCGACCACGCGCTCCATGCGCTCAAGCTCAGCATGGCGTGGGACGAACAGGTCTATGGCCGCGAATATGATCTCGACGTGTTCAACATCGTCGCGGTCGATGATTTCAATTTCGGCGCGATGGAGAATAAGGGGCTGAACATCTTCAACAGCCGCTACATCCTGGCCGATCCCGACACCGCGACCGATTACGACTATGACGCGATCGCCGCCGTGGTCGCGCACGAATATTTCCACAACTGGTCCGGGAACCGCATCACCTGTCGCGACTGGTTCCAGCTGAGCCTCAAGGAAGGCTTCACCGTCTATCGCGACCAGGGGTTTTCCGCCGATCAGGGATCCGCTGCGGTCAAGCGGATCGAGGATGTTCGCGGCCTGCGCGCGGCCCAGTTTCCTGAGGATGCCGGCCCGCTCGCGCATCCGGTGCGTCCCGACGAATATCTCGAAATCAGCAACTTCTACACCGCGACCATCTATAACAAGGGCGCGGAGGTCATCCGGATGATGGCGACGATCCTGGGACCCCAGAAATTCCGCGCCGCGACCGATCTCTATTTTCGCCGGTTCGACGGCACCGCCGCGACGTGCGAGGATTTCGTCGCCTGCATGGAAGAGGCCGGCGACGTCGATCTCGCGCAATTCCGCCTGTGGTATTCACAGGCCGGCACGCCGCGCGTTACCGCCACCCTCACCCATCATATGGGGGACGATCGCGCGCATCTGTCCCTGTCCCAGCTGGTGCCGCCCACGCCGGGCCAGCCGGAAAAGGCGCCGATGGTGCTGCCGCTGCGGATCAAGCTGTTTGGCGCGGAAACCGGCACGCCGATCGCCGGGGAACGGCTGGTGCTGCTGTCGGACGCAGAGGCGGAGATCGCCTTCGACGCGGTGAGCGAACGCCCCGTGCTGTCGATCAATCGCGGCTTCTCGGCGCCGGTGATCATCGACAGCAATCGCAGCGCCGCCGATCTCGCCTTCCTCTCCGCCCATGACGACGATCCCTTTGCGCGGTACGAGGCGATGCAGCAGCTGATGCTCGACACGCTCGTCGCGGCGGTCACCCATGGCCATGCGGATCACGGCCCGGTGATCGATGCGGTGCGCAATACGCTCGCCGATCCCGCGCTGGACCGCGCATTCGTCGGTGAAGCGGTGCTGCTCCCGTCGGACAGTTTCATCGGCGATCAGTTGCCGGTGGTCGATCCCGAGCTCATCTTCCAGAAGCGGGAAGCGCTGCGTCGCGATCTCGGCCGCACGCTGGAGGATCAGTGGCGCGACGCCTATGACGCGGTGAAGGCAAACCGGTTCGAATATTCGCCCGCGGGCAAGGGCGCGCGCCGGCTCAAGAACGTCGCGCTCGGCTATATCAACGCCAGCGGCGCGACCGACGGCCCCGATCTCGCCTTCAGCCAGTTCGAACATGCCGACAATATGACCGACCGGCAGGGCGCGCTCTCCAGCCTGGTCAACAGCGCGTCGGACAAGCGGATCGCCGCGCTCGATATCTTCTATCATCGCTATGCCGACAATGCGCTGGTGCTCGACAAATGGTTCCAGACCCAGGCGCTATCGACCCGCGCCGACACGGTGGATGCGGTCGAGGAACTGGCGGCGCATCCGGATTTCACGCTGGCGAACCCCAATCGCGCCCGTGCGCTGGTCGGGGCCTTCGCGGTCAATCAGCGCGGATTCCACGTCGCCGACGGGCGCGGTTACCGGTTTGTCGCGGACCAGCTGATCGCGCTGGACAAGCTCAACCCCCAGACCGCCGCCAAGCTGGTGCCGCCGCTGGGCCGCTGGAAACGCTACGATGCCGATCGTGCCGCGAAGATGCGCGCGGAACTCGCGCGGATTCTCGCGACGCCGGGCCTCAGCAAGGACATGACCGAACAGGTCGGCAAGAGCCTGGAGGGTTAAGCCATCGCGTTGCGTCCGCGCGCGACCGTCGCGACATGGCCGACCGCCGCCGATGGCACGCGCCGCGCCACGGTATCGACGAACATCCATTCGTTGGTCGCCGTGTCCGGCGTCAGCGTCAGCGCCATATAGCCCCGGCGAGACGTGTCGCACCATTTGAGCTCGGGGTTCGTCGCCACCATCGTTGCGGCGATGACGCGGGGATCGGGCGCGAACGCCGTCTCGAACCCGGTCGACGTCACCGCATGACCGGCAAATTCGACGCCGGCGGGCATGCCGCGATTGGCCAGATCGAACGCCCAGCCATTGTGGCTGTCCCCCGACAGCACGATCAGGTTCGCGTTCGCACGCTGCGCCGCATCCAGGAAGCGTTCGCGTGCCGCCGGATAGCCGCCCCAATTGTCCGGATTGAGCGGCAGGCCCAGGCTGCCGAGCAGCACCGCCGCCTTGACCCGCGCCTGCGCCAGCGCGCTGGCATCCGGCTTCAGCCAGCTTGCCGCGATCCCCGGCGCCTTCATCGCGCCCATCACCGTGCCGACGCCGGCAAGCTGCCAGCGGACCCCCGCCCGGACCGATCGTGCCATTTCGTCGGCGATCCAGGCTTCCTGCGCACTCCCCATCATCGTCATCGCCGGATCGCGCCAGCTGCCATCGCGAAAGGCGCGGATCGCCTGGCCCGGGTCGGCGGCCATCGCCAGGCTCTGGAAGGATGGCTGGCGTGATCGCGCGAGCAGCCGGGTCTCGGTTCGGAACAGCGTCGCGAGCGTGCCGATCGAATAGGCTTCCCACGGCGCGTCCGACACCGGCATCCACTCGCGCCATGCCTGCATCGCCGCGGCCTTGCGCGTGCTCCAGGCCCCTTCGGTCGCCGGGTCGTGATTTTCGGCGCCGCCTTCCCAGCTGTCATTGGCGGATTCATGGTCGTCCCAGCTGGCGATCAGCGGCACCGCCGCGTGCAGCGCCTGAAGATCGGGATCGCTGCGATAGCTGGCATAGCGCAGCCGATAATCGGCGAGCGAGATCGCCTCGCTCGCCGGGAGCGGGAAGCGTCCATCGATCGTCTCTCCGCGATCGGGATAGGTTCCGTTGCGATATTCGTAGAAATAGTCGCCCAGATGCAGCGCCAGATCGATGTCCCCGCGCGCGGCGGCATGGGCATAGGCGTTGAAATAGCCAAAGCCGATGTTCGAGCAGGAAAAGACCGCGATGCGGAACCGTTCCACATTACCCTCGGGCAGGGTCCTGCCCTGTCCCACCGGCGAAAAGCTGCCATCGGGTCCGACGAAGCGATAATGATAGCGCGTGCCGGGATTGAGGCCGGTCGGCGTGATCTTCACCGTCCAGTCGCGCCATGGACCGGTGACCTGTTCCCCCGCCGCGACCGGCCTGGCGAAGTCCGCGCTCGTGGAAATCTGAAGCGTCACGCGCGCCGTGTCGCCCGATCCGACGAACCGGGTCCAGCACAACAACGATGTCGCCGCCGGTTCGCCGCTGGCGACGCCGTGGCTGAAACCGCGCGCGCCGGCCAGTTGCGGGGTGCGCGCGAATCCGGGGACGGCATATGCGCCAAGCCCCAGCGTCCCGGTCAGCACCAGCGACCGGCGGTCGATACGGATCGTCATGACGGCCCTCTCCTCCTCCTTCTGCGTCTGCGCCCGCCGTGCGACGGGTTCGTGACAGTTCATCTTCGCACCGTTAGACCGTCGCGCAATCCTGTGTTTTTTCGGAGTGCTCCATGCGCAAGCCCGCCGTCATCGCCCTGCTCCTCGCCACTGCGGCCTGCACCGCGGCGCCAGGGGGCGACAATGCCTCGAACGTCGCCGCGCCGGCCGCCGCCGAAACCGGAAGCTACGATCTCGCCGCGCAAAAGGCGAAGCTGGCGGTGATCGACATGAAGCCCGATGTCAGCTTCCTCACCGCCGAGGAGCGTCAGGTGGTCAACCTGCTGATCCAGGCGTCGGACGTGATGTCGGAAATCTACCGCGCGCAACGCGACGCCAACTGGAAGCAGACCCGCGCCGCGATCGAGAAGGAGGGCGATACCCTCAAGCTCGAAATGTATGACCGTTATTACGGCCCGTGGGACGAACTCGCCGAACTCCATCCGTTCTGGGGAACCGGCAAGATGCCCGAGGGCGGCGGATTCTATCCCACCGACCTGACGCGTGAGCAGCTCGACGCCTATATCGCCAGCCATCCCGAGCAGAAACAGGCGTTGCTCAGCCCCTATACGGTCGTGGTACGCGATGGCGACGCGCTCGAGGCGATCCCCTATTCGGTCGCGTACAGGGATCAGCTGACCCGCGCCGCCGATCTGCTGAACAAGGCGGCGTCGATCACCACCAATGCAAGCCTCAAGAAGTTCCTGTCGCTGCGCGCCAAGGCATTCCTGACCGACGATTATTTCCAGAGCGAGCTGGCGTGGATGGACCTCAAGGACACCCCGATCGAGGTCGCGATCGGTCCGTACGAGACCTATACCGACAAGCTGTACGGCCAGAAGACCGCGTTCGAGAGCTTCGTGACGCTGAAGGATCCCAAGGAATCGGCCGCGCTCGCCAAATACAAACATTATCTGCGCGACATGGAGGCGAACCTTCCGGTCGATGAGAAATACAAGAACTTCAAGCGCGGCTTCGAATCGCCGATCGCGGTGGCCGAACAGGTCCATGGCGGCGGCGATAATGTGCCGGGCGTCCAGACCATCGCCTTCAACCTGCCCAATGACGAACGCGTGCGCGAGGCGAAGGGCGCGAAGAAGGTGATCCTCTCCAACGTCCTGGGCGCGAAATATGATCGCATTCTCTCACCGATGGCGCCGTTGGTCCTGGTCCCGGACCAGGCGAAGCTGGTGGCGAAGAAATATATGCAGCTCGAAACGCTGTTCCACGAACTGTCGCACAGCCTGGGGCCGGGAACGATCACGCTGAACGGCAAGCAGACGACGGTCGGCGAAGCGCTGAAGGATCAATATTCGGCGATCGAGGAGGCCAAGGCGGACGTCATGGGCGCCTGGAACATCCTCTTCATGATGCAGAAGGGGGAATTGCCCGCCGCGGAGAAGCAGCAGCTGTTCGCCACCTATCTTGCCGGCACCTTCCGCGCGATGCGGTTCGGGATCGAGGAAGCGCATGGCCGCGGCGCGGCGATGCAGTTCGGATACCTCAAGGCAAAGGGCGCCTTCACCTGGGACGACCAGGCCGGCCGCTATCGCATCGACGATGCGAAGTTCGAAAATGGGCTGCGCGATCTGTTGCGCGACATGATCGTGCTTCAGGGCAATGGCGATTATGCGGGGGTAAAGGCGTTCATGACCAAATGGGCGGTGCTCGACGATCATGCCAGGTCGGTGATCGGTTCGATGACGAACATTCCGGTCGATATCCTGCCCGTCTATCCGGACAAGGTGTGACGCCGGTCCGCAGGTCGCTTCCGCGCGCCTGTGTGAACGGTGCGACGACGCGACGCGATCGATGGGGGCGGGGTCGCCACCGGATGCGCCCGGTATCAGGTCGGGAGGATCGAATTTGACGCACGCGCGCAGCTGGCCGCTTGAGCGGGTCCCACGCTGGGCGATCCTGCTCGCCGTCGCGCTGGTCGCGCGGGCGATCACCTTCGGCAATCCGATCCTGCACGTCGATGAGGAATTCTATTTCACGCTCGCCCGCGCGATGACCGGCGGGGCGGTGCCGTTCGTCGATATCTGGGACCGCAAGCCGATCGGGCTGTTCCTGCTCTACGCCCCCGCCGGCGCCCTTGGCTATCCGCTCGGCATCTGGGCGTATCAGGCGATGGCGCTTGCCGGCCTGGTCGCCACCGCGACGCTCGCCGCGCGGCTGGCCGACCGGGCGGGGTGGCGGGACGGCGCCCTCTTCACCGGGCTCGCGGTCATCCTCTGGCCGAACCTGATCGACGGACAGGGCGGACAGGCGCCCATTTTCTACGATCTGGCGATGATCGCCGCCGCCGCGCTGGTCCTGCGCGGCGAATGGGAGGATCGGTGCGGCCGCCGCTTCCTGGGCGGGATCACGGCAATGGCGCTGGTCGGGCTGGCGCTACAGATCAAATATTCGGTGGTGTTCGAAGGAGGCTTTCTGGGCCTGTGGCTGATCGCGCGCGAATGGCGCGCGCGCACTCCGATTGCCGGGATTGCGGCGATGGCGCTGTGCTGGGCCGGTGTCGCGCTGCTGCCGACCGCGGCCGCATGGGCCGCCTATGCGATGGCGGGCCAGGGACCGGCCTGGCTCTACGCCAATTTCCTCTCGATCCTTGACCGCAGGCCCGATTCGCTGGCGGAACAGGCGGGCAATCTGGCGATCATCGTGCTGATCCTCTCGCCGCTGCTCGCTTCGGCGGTGTTGGCGTGGCGCCGGGGCGAGCGGGTGGGCGATACCGGGATCGCCGCGCGCTTCCTGTTCGCCTGGTGCGCGGCGGCGCTGGGCGGGCTGCTCGTTTTCGGCTCCTATTTCGATCATTACGCGCTGCCGCTGGTGCCGCCGCTCGCGATCTGTGCGGCCGGCTTCTGGATGCGGCACCGCCGCTTCGCGATCGCGATCCTGGCGCTGGTCTTTCTCGGCGGGCAGGCGACGCTCGTGGCGAAGCGGGCGACGCGCGGCACGCCTGAACAGATCGCCGCGATCGCGCGCGCGATCGGTACGGGGCCGGGCTGCCTTCACGTCTATTCCGGGTCGGTGATGCTCTATCCGATGACCGGCCGCTGCGCGGTCACCCGATGGATGTTCCCCAGCCATCTCAGCCGCGTGCGGGAGCGCGGCGCGATCGGCGTCGATCAGGATGCGGAGATCGACCGCATCCTTGCGCGGCGACCCGAATGGGTGGTGATGCGAAAGCCCTATCGCGGCGAACGGCCAGAGGTGCGCGCGCGCATGCTGCGCGGGCTTCGCTGGGGCTATCGTCCGGTCGCGATCCTGCCGCTCGGCAACGAACGCTATGCCCTTTGGCGGCGTGCGACCCCGCCGGCGCGATCGGCCAGCATCTCGGAATAAAGGTCCACCAGCGCCGCCGCATGGTCATGGTCGGACAGCACTTGCCCCGCCGCGTGCCGCGCCGCCGCCCGCAGGATGGCGGGCTCGCGCGCGAACAGGCGGCGAATGGCCGCCGCCGCGGACCGCGAATCGCCCCCCTGATAGGTTTCGGCGAACAGCGGATCGGCCACTTCGGCACAGCCGCCGTCATTCGGCACGATCAGCGGCAGGCCCGATGCCAGCGCCTCCGACGCGACCAGCCCGAACGGTTCCTGATCCGATCCGTGGATCAGCGCGTCTGCGCTCGCCAGGATGCGGGTGAAGCGCTCGCGGTCATAGACCGGGCGGTACAGGCGGATGTGACGGTTTCCGGCGATCTGTCGTTCCAGCTGGGCGCGCTGCATCCCGTCGCCCAGCAGCATCAGGCCGACCGGCATGTCCGCGCCGGCCTTTTCCACCGCGTCGATCACCACCGGCCAGCGCTTCTCGCGATGGTGGCGGCCAAGACCGATCAGCAGATGGCCCTCCGGCGGCAGATCGAGCTGCGCCAGCATCGACGCGCGCAGCCCCTCGTCGCGCAGATCGGGTGAAAATCGCGCGGTGTCGATGCCCAGCGGCATCGCGGCATCGACATGGGTGCCGCGTCGGCGATAGCGTTTCGCCAGCGCCGGCCCGTTGGTCACGAACGCGTCATAGCGTTCGAGGAACCGGTTCATGTAACGCGTGTACCACCCGAACATCCGTTCGATCCGCTCGGCGCTTGCAAACGGCGCCAGCCAGCGCTGCGGATAGGCGCCGATATTGTCGTTGTGCGCGAAAAAGACCTTGAGCGCGCGGCCCTGCCATGCACCGATGAACCATGCCGGCCGCCATGGCGAACTGGTCTCGACCACATCGGGATCGAGCTCGTCGAGCAGGCGGGTCACCGCGCCCGGATTGTTGAACAGCCAATAGTTGCGATCGACGACCAGCGGGGGCGATTTCACCCAGAAGATGCGCCCGCCATCGGGTCGGTCCTCGATCCGGTCCTCGTCAAAGGGGGCGATCACGATCAGCTCGTGGCCCAGCTCCGCCATGATCCGCATCTTGCGGTCGAGATAGGTGCGCACGCCCCCGCCGGTCGGCGAATAATATTCGTTGACATCGACGATGCGCATCGCAGCTCAATTCCCGTCATAGGGCGCGAAGCCCGACAGGCCGCGCAGATATTGCGCGCGGATCGACACCGTCGCGCCGGTCGCGCCGACGGTGATCACCGCCTCGTTCAGCTTGGGGCGGCTGCGGCCCAGATTGCGGTTGCTTGCAAAGCCCGCGCCGTCCTTCCAGAAATTGAACTTGTTCTTGCCGTCGCGGTCATGGGTGAACAGCAGCGCATAGCGGCCGGGGCGCGGCGCGCGGATGCACAATGTCACCGGTCCCGATTTCGGCGTGGGCGACCAGATGCGGGCAAAGAACTTGCCCTCCTTCTTCAGGTCGCGATCGTCCTTCAGGAAATCATCCTCGGTCGCCGGGTAGAGTTCGAGTTTCAGCCGGCCACTGCGGTCCTTCAGGCCGGTGACGTTGACCCGCACCGCCGGGCTGCCGGCGGTGCAGGCCGCGTCGCCATCGGTCCAGATCTGGGCAGAGGCAGGCGCCGCCGCGACCATCGCTGCGGCGGCGAGAAGATAGGCAAGGCGGGACACGGTCAAAGCTCCTTCCGGACCAGGCCGACGACGGTGAACACGGCGATGATCGCGACATGGACGAGCAGCGTGAGCGCGGCGGTGAACGCCAGCAGCTCCGACAGCGCGGCCCCCTGGCCGATCAGCAGGATCGCGAAATTGGCGAAGAGAAGATCCTTGTTCGGCACGAACGGCAGGCGCGACACCAGCATGCGCGCGGCGGCCAGGATCAGCCACATGCCCAGCGACACGCCCGGCATCGCGAAGTGCCAGGCACAGGCGACCAGTACCGAGCCGAGCACGATGCGCAGCGCGTGGACGCCGAAAATCCACCACAAGGTCCCGCGCGGCAACGAAAACACGCGCTTGGAAAAGATCAGGAAGGGGACCGACATCGCCACCAGAATGCCGATCGAGACCAGCGCGGTGTCATATTGCGCAGGGGTCAGCAGCCGGGTGGACAGCGGCAGGGCCAGCATCAGCATCGCCAGCGTGATCGCATTGCCCGCGATCGCCGACAGGATCGACACGTCCTTCACCGCGCCGAACGGGGCCGCCACCATCTTCGTCCGCTGCCGCGCCCAGGCATAGAAATAGGCTTCCCCCGAATAGCCCAGCACGACCTCGTTCGCGATCCGCTTGCGATGGAGCGCGATCATCCCCGACAGCGGGATCTGCCAGAGCTTGCGGAAGATCACATAGTCGAAGGTCGGCGGGCCAAGGTAGAAGAGCAGAAAGAACAGATAGAACAGCCAGTTTCCCGGCGCCGTCCGCGACAGGCCGGCCAGCCCCTTGTCGAACAGTTCATGCGCCAGTCCCGCGACCAGCAGCAGCGACACCGCCGCGCCGAGCAGCATCGGCCAGCGTCGCCTGATCTTCTGGATGGGTTCCAATCCCGCCAGGTCCCCGCCGAGCGGGGGGGCGTCGGCCACGGTCATATTCACTGAAGCCTTCGCTCCCGGCTGTTCAATATAGGCCAAGCAAATTCGCCCTTCTCCGGGAAACGTTGCGGCCAGATTACCAAGTGTTGCGGCGCACCCTTTAACATCGGGACGCAGTTATCGATAGATATCGGCCTATTCGCGGGCGGATTTGGGCTTTAGCAAGGCAGGCTGCAACCCCATGTCCGATTTCATGCCACCCCCCGCCGCCCATATTCTGAGCTTCGCACAGACGCTGCGCGGTGGTGGCGTCGAGCGCGCGATGCTGCGCATGGCGGGCGGCTGGGCGCGGGCGGGCCGGCGGGTCACGCTGATCGTCGGGGACGCGCGCGGCGCGCTGGCGGACGAGTTGCCGGAGGGGGTCGATCTGCACGACCTTGGCGACGCCGCGTACCGGGCGCTGCTTGGCCTGCCGCATCTCGTCCGCCGGGCCGCGCCGGACATCATCTTTTGCCCGGGCAACCACTATAGCGCTGCGGCCTGGTGGCTGCGACGCCGTCTGGGGCGCGCCTGCCCGCCGATCGTCGGCAAGGTATCGAATGCGCTGGACCGCCCCGATCTGCCGCGTGGCGCCGGGGGTGCCTATCGCCTGTGGCTGCGCATGCATCCCACCTTCCTCGACGTCGCGGTGGCGATGACGCCCGGCATGGCGCGCGAAGCGGCCGCCGCGATGCGCATGCCGCCCGCGCGGTTGCGGGTGATTCCCAATCCACCGGCGCTGCCGATTCCCGGCGCCCCCCCGCCGCCCTTGCCGGAGGGCCGGTTCATCCTCGGCGTCGGCCGGCTGGCGCCCCAGAAGCGCTGGGACCGGCTGATCTCGGCGATGCCGCGACTGCATGATCCCGAGGTCAGGCTGGTGATCCTCGGCGAAGGGGCGGAGCGCGATGCCCTCACGCGTTTGATCGACCGACTCGATCTGGGCGCGCGCGTGTCGATGCCGGGCCATGTGCTCGATCCGTTGCCGGCGATCGCGCGTGCCAGCGTGGTGGCGCTCACCTCCGAATTTGAAGGCGTTCCCGGTGTGGTTCGCGAAGCGCTGGCGCTCGGCGCGCCGGTGGTCGCGACCGATTCGAGCGTCGCCATCGGCGAACTGATCGACAGCGACGAACGTGGCACCGTGGTGCCACCGGGCGATCGTGCGCGACTCGTGACGGCGCTGAACCACTGGCTGGCGCCGGGGCGGTCGCGGCCCGAACCGCTGGTCGAAACCGGTGCCGATCCGGTGACGGCCTATCTGGCGCTGTTCGACGAATGCGTCGTTCAGCGCGGGCGATAGCGCAGCCCGATCCACAGCGTGCGCGGGGTCGCTCGTTCGACGGTCCCCGCGCCGGTGATCGCCGTTTCGACCCGTGCATCGGCCAGATTCTCGCCGCGCGCCTCGATCGTGACCGACCCCGTCAGTGGAACCGCCATCCGCGCGTCGAACGTCAGCGCGTCCGCCAGCGCCTGGCTGTTGCGATCGTCTTCGAACTGCCGGCCGACATAGCGCGCGGCGACGGCGATCGCTGTTCCCCGCCGGGTCCATCCCCCGCCCAGGGACAGCTGGTGCCGGGGCGTCTGCGCCGGTCGCAATCCATTCAGCGGCGCCGCCACGCCCGACGCATCGACCCGCGCATCGGTCAACGCCCAGGACGCGTTCGCACGCCACGGCCCGGACCTCCAGCGCAGATCGACCTCGATCCCGCGCGCGCGCACCCCATCCAGATTGCGTCGCTGACGATAGGCGCCGGTCGCCCCGACAAAGCCGACCCCGGGGAAATTGCCCGGACCGGTCGCCAGGGTGACATTGGCGATCGCGCCCTGGATCCGGCTCCAATAGGCGGTCGTACGCAGCGTCAGCGTGCGGGCCGGCGCCAGGTCGATCCCCACTTCCGCGCCGCGCAGGCGTTCGGGCGCCAATCCCGCATTGGCGGCGGTCGCGTCCGCGCCGGCACGGAACGGGCGATACAGTTCGTTGAGGGTGGGGAGTCGCCAGCCGAGATAGGCGGCGGTCCGCAGGGTAATGGCGGCCGATGCCTTCAGCGCCGCGCCGACCCGGCCGGTCGCTTCCCACCCGCTCCGGTCCGGAAAGCGGGTGTCCGTGATCGGCGCGCCGCCCGCCAGCGCGGCTTCGAACAGCGTGCCATCGCTCAGGCGCCAGCGGTCGATCCGGCCCCCGACGTCGAGCGTCAGCGGACCCGCCGCGCGACTGAGGTCGGCGAACAGGCCTGCGGTCAGCGCGCTCCCGCCCGCCCGGCGCCCCCGCGTCGGGCTGCCCGCGACGAAGCTGTAGCGTTCCTGCGTGTGTCCGCTCACATGGCGCAGATCGCCTCCGACGCGCAGGGTGAAGCCGGCGCTCAACGGGGGCTGCACCTCGATCCGCGCGCCGGTGCCGGTGGAGGGAAGCTGCTGATCGAGCACCGGGGACGCGGTGATCCGTTGGGCGTCGATGCTGGCAAAGCCGCTGGCAAAGGCGCGCTGTTGCAGATAGGCGAGCGCCGACCATCGCCACGCGCCGCGCCCGACCGCGCGCAGGCTGGCATCGGCGCCCTGGCTGCGGATATCGGTAAAGGGCGTGCCACGCGCGCGCCGGTCATCGAACCCGGACAGGCTCGCCTGCAATTCGGTTGTCTCGCCGACCGGGAACACCGCGCGCATCGCCACGCTCGCCTGGCGATACGGCGCGGGACGATCGACTGGGCCGCGATCTTCGGCGACGATCGGGATGAAACCGGCGCCGCGCGCGAGTTGCCCCGCCAGCGCGACGCTGCCTGCGCCCAGCGTCGCGCCACCTGTCGCGACCAGATCGACCGAGTCGCGACTGCCCAGCGCCGCGTCGAGGGTCAGCGGTCCCATCATCGCGGCGTCCGCGCTGGTGAGGTCGATGGTCCCCGCCAGCGCGCCGGGGCCGGCCAGTCCGCTGCCGCCACCGCGCGTCACGCGGATCCCGGCCAGCCGCTGGGGAAGATAGGCGGGAAACGGCACCCACCCGCCGAACGGATCGGCCTGCGGCACGCCGTCGAGCAGCAGCAGCGCCCGGCTCGACGCGTTCCCGCCCAGCCCGCGCAGGGTGATTCCCTGGGCGGTCGGGTGGGCGGACCGCGAATCGGCGCGGCGGAACTGGGCGGTGCCGGCAACCTCGTCCAGAAGGTCTTCCAGCCGCGCGCTCGCGCTCGCCGCGATCTGATCGCGGTCGATCTGTGCGACGGCATAGGCATCCTCGCCCGGCACGGGATCCAGCCCGCGGCCGGTGACGACGATCTCCTGCGCAAGGGCGGGAAGCGGGGTGAGGATCAGCAGGCGGGCCAGCGCCCTCATTCGGGCGCGGACCGGTCGGGGCTGGCGGCGGCGAACGGTTCGAGCGCGCGCGCCGCCGCATCGGCGGCGACCAGGCGCGGATAGGCGTCGAGCGGCAGATCGTATCGTCGGGCGTTGAACATCTGCGGGACGAGCATGACGTCGGCGATTCCGGGCGCCTCACCGCCCAGAAACGGTCCCGCGCCGCTGCCGGCCATCGTTTCCAGCGCCGCGAAGCCGAGCGCGATCCAGTGGCGATACCATTCGCCGGTCGCGTCCTCGTCCGCGCCGAACTGCGATTTCAGCCGGCGCAGCACGCGCAGATTGTCGATCGGGTGGATGTCGGCCGCGATCGTGAGCGCCTGTGCCATCGCGCGCGCGCGCGCCAGCGGCTCCGCCGGGATGAGGCGCGGCGCCGGATAGGTCGCATCCAACCATTCGATGATCGCCAGGCTCTGCGTCAGCACCACCCCGCCGCCGATGTCGAGCGCCGGCACCAGCCCCTGGGGATTGCGTGCCAGATAGTCGGCCTCGCGTTGATCCCCCTTCACCAGATGGACCTGCACCCGTTCATGTTCGACCTGTTTGAGATTGAGCGCGATTCGCACGCGATAGGCGGCCGACGACCGGAAATAGTCGTAAAGGATCATGATGCCGCTTTCCCGCGCACGCGCCGCCGTTTCGCGGTGGCGGCGTCCCGGGCGACGCCTGCCGCCTTGGCCTGTTCCGCGCTGCGCTCCAGCGCCACCTTGATCATCGCGACGATCGGATCGGCCAGCGCGAGGCCCAGAAATCCGAACAGCGTGCTCATCAGGATCTGCGACGACATGGTGAGCGCCGGCGGCATATCGACCGTATGCTTCGCGACCAGCGGAAGCAGCACATAACCGTCGAACGTCTGGACCCCGAAATAGATCGCGATCGCCCACAGCCCTTCATTCGCGCCGGCGCTGAACCCCACCGCGACCATCAGCACGCCCGAAATGAACGCGCCGATATTGGGGATGAACGCCAGCATGCCGGTCAGGATGCCGAGCAGCAACGCCATCGGCACCCCGGCGACCGAGAGCAGGATCCAGGTCAGCGCCCCCTCGAACACCATGCCCGCCAGCCGTCCGGCCAGCAGGATGCGCATGGTGCGGGCCATCCGGGCGAGGGTGATCGCGAACTGGTCGCGCGATCCCATCGGCACCATCCACTGCAACCCGCGCTCGTACAGGCGCGGCTCCATGGCCACGAACAGGCCGATCACCATCACCAGGAAAAAGCTGCCGATCGCACCGATCGCGCCGCCGATGAACGACGTCACCTTACCCACCGACCCCAGCGCCTGCTGGGCGAGGCCGGTCAGGTCGGACGCTTCGGGCATGACGCCAAGCTGGCTGAGCCAGGCGGTGACGCGCACCGATTGCGCCTCCAGCGTGGCGCGAAGCTGTTCGGCCTGGCTCGCGATCTCGACCCCGGTCAGGTAGAAGACCCCGGCGACGAAGGCGACGACCAGCAGCACGACGATCAGCAGCGCCACCCCGCGCGGGATCGGCAGCGCGCGCCGGATCAGGCGGGTGCCGCCGTCCAGCATCGACGCGACGACCAGCCCCGCAAAGATCAGCAGCAGCGGCTGGATCAGCAGGACGACGAGCGCCGCCGCGATCGCCATGCCGAACCATACCGACGCCCGCCGCATCTCGGCACGGACCAGCGGGTCGCGTAGCTCGTTGGGGCCGGGTTCATGGACGACGGAGACATGGTCCTCGCTCATCGGATCTTGGCCCCCGCGCGGTCGGGATGCAGCGACGTTCCGGCGCGGCCCGAACGGAAGGATTGCGACCAGGTCAGCGGATTCCAGCCGGCGGTGCCGTCGAGGCTGAAGGTGATGAACTCCGCGCGTCCGCCGATATTCTCGATCGGCACCGGCCCGCCCAGCCCCTGCTCCGCCAGGCTCACCCGGCTGTCGGCGCTGTTGTCGCGATTGTCGCCCATCAGCCAGACATGGCCGGCGGGAATCCGCACCGGCGCGAAATTGTCGGCGGTGGTGGAGCCGATGTCGATCGTGTCATAGCTGGCGCCGCCGGGCAGCGTTTCGCGGACGATCGGCACGTTGCAGACCAGATCGCCGGCGGCATCGCGGCCCAGCATGCCGGGATAGTGGGTGCCGTCGCAGGGAAGGTTGACGTCAACCTTCAGCGCGCGGGTCCCCAGCTTCTCGCGGGTGACGGGGCGGCCGTTGATATAGACGATGCCGCCATGCATCTCGACCACCTCGCCCGGCAGGCCGATCACGCGCTTGATATAGTCGCTGCGCGCATCGGTCGGCGTGACGATGACGATGTCGCCGCGCTCGGGCAGATGCCCGAACAGCCGCCCGTGGATGAACGGCAGCACGTGAAAGGTGGGGGTGACGTAGGAATAGCCATAGGGATATTTGCTCACGACCAGCCGGTCGCCGACCAGCAGCGTCGGCATCATCGATTCGGACGGGATGTAGAACGGCTTGGCGACCAGGCTGTGAAAACCCAGCACCGCGATGACGAGCCAGAAGATGCCCTTCACCTCGCCCCACCAGTCGGTGCCGCGCCCGGCCTCCGCTTCACCTGCCTCCAACGCCAACTCCTCGGCCATTACGCTTCCTCTCGCATCAGGCCCTATTGCTCGACCAGGGCCTCGATGATCACGAACGCCTGAGCCCAGGGAAAGTCGTCGGTGAGCGTCAGATGCACCTTTACGAGGTGACCCGCCGGCGTCATCGCGTCAAGCCGCGCCCTGGCCCCGCCGGTCAGCGCCAATGTCGGCGCGCCCGAGGGGGCGTTGACCACGCCGATGTCCCGCATGAAGACACCGGCCTTGAATCCGGTCCCCACCGCCTTCGAAAACGCCTCCTTGGCAGCGAAGCGTTTGGCGAGCGTCGCGGCATAGTTGAGCGGCCGCTTCGCCGCCTTGCGCAGTTCGACATCGGTGAACACGCGCCGTTCGAACCGCAGACCGAACCTGTCGAGCGACGCCTGGATCCGCTCGATATTGCAGAGGTCCGAGCCGATCCCGATGATCATGCCGCGTTTCTCCCGATCCGGCGATCGGCAGTGCGGCACCGGCCCGCGCCCCCACCCGGCCACCCATCGGCAGGATATTCTGAAATGGGTGACCATGTCGGGGCGCGGGCCGGTGCCGCACTGCCGTCGGGCGCGAAAACGCTCACCGCGCCGCGTCCATCAATTCGCGCATCCGCGTCACCACCGGGGCCAACCCGTCGAAGATCGCCTCGCCGATCAGGAAGTGGCCGATATTCAGCTCGCGCAGCTGCGGGATTGCGGCGATCGGCACGACATTGTCGAAGGTGAGGCCGTGGCCGGCATGCACCTCGATCCCGTTCTTCGCGGCCAGCGCGGCGGCGTCGGCGATGCGGCGCAGCTCGGCCGTCCGCGCCTCGCCCTCCAGCTCGCAATAGCGGCCGGTATGGATTTCGACGACCGGCGCGCCAAGCTTCATCGCCGCCTCGATCTGGCGCGGATCGGGTTCGATGAACAGCGACACGCGGATGCGGGCATTGCGCAACTCGGCCACCATCGGGGCGAGCATGTTATGCAGCCCGGCGGCGTCCAGCCCCCCCTCGGTCGTGCGTTCCTCGCGCTTTTCCGGGACAATGCACGCGGCGTGCGGCCGGTGGCGCAGGGCGATCCCCAGCATCTCGTCGGTCGCCGCCATTTCGAGGTTCAACGGCACCGGCAGTTCGGCGGAAAGGCGCGCGATATCGTCGTCGGTGATGTGCCGGCGATCCTCGCGCAGATGCGCGGTGATGCCGTCCGCCCCCGCCTGCGCCGCCAGCAATGCCGCACGCACAGGGTCGGGATAGCCGCTTCCGCGCGCGTTCCGCACCGTCGCGACATGATCGATGTTCACGCCAAGGCGCAGATCGCCCATCAGGCTGCGGCCCGGCTGCCCGGCTTGATCGCCGGGATCGACGCCAGTTCGGGCGGGAGCGAATCGGGTTCGTAGCTCGGCACGTCGAGCCGGATCAGCGGGAAGAAGGGAACGCCCAGATCCGCCGTGCCGTTCGACCGATCGACCAGGCTGGCGGCAGCGATCACCGTGCCACCGGCGTCCGCGATCGCCCGGATCGCCTCGCGGCTCGACAGGCCGGTGGTGACGACATCCTCCATCATCAGCACCTCCTGCCCCGGCGCCAGGCGAAAGCCGCGCCGCAATTCGAAGGTGCCGGTCGGGCGCTCGACGAACATCGCATCGACATTGAGCGCGCGGGCGACCTCCTGTCCGGCGATCACCCCGCCCATCGCGGGCGAGACCACCGCGCTGATCCGCGCGCGCAGCTCCGCGGGGATGGTTGCCGCCACCGCCTGAGCCAGCCGCGCCGCGCGGGCGGGGTTCATCAGGACGCGCGCGCATTGCAGGTAGCGGGGGCTGCGAAGACCCGAGGACAGGATGAAATGCCCCTCCAGCAGCGCCTCCGCCGCGCGGAATTCGTCCAGAACCTCCTCGTCGGTCACGCTTTCCTCCCGGCCCGTCGTGTCGCGTTCGCATCTAGGCGTGTGGCCCGTGTGCCGCAACCGCGCACCAAAAAGAGCAACCGACGTGCTTGAGACGCGCGTTGTTGGTGCTATAGGCCAGCGCGAACGGGTGAAATGCGCCTGCGCGACCGGAAACCCGGCGCGTCCCGCACAGGGGCAGGGAAACATGGGGTTGAACGACACGATGCGTATGCATGGATTGAAGGCGATCGTCCTTGCCGCGGGCCTCGCGCTCGCGGGTGGCATCGCACAGGGCCAGACCGCGCCGGCCGCACCGGCAACGCCCGCGCCGGTGGCTGTGGCGACGCCCGCCGCCGCGACCGCGCCCGGCACGCAAGCCGCGCCGGCTGCCGCTGCGGCGACGGTCGCCGATCCCACGCTCAACCCCGACGGCTCGCAAAAGGTCGCGCCGGTCGCTGGCATCGGCATGCCGACCCTTGGCCATATCGGCGTCCAGCCCCAGGTGACGAAGCTGGGTGAGCGCGCCGCCGGCTTCCACAACCACATCCTGCTGCCGATCATCACGGTCATCTCGATCTTCGTGCTGATCCTGCTGGCCTGGACGATCGTCCGCTATCGGCGCGGGGCGAACCCGACCCCGTCGAAAACCAGCCACAACACCGCGATCGAGATCGTGTGGACGCTGTTCCCCGTCCTCATCCTCGCCTTCATCGCCTGGCCGTCGATCTCGCTGCTCGCCAAGCAGTTCAAGCCGGCGCCCGACAATGCCGTGACGATCAAGGCGATCGGCAACCAGTGGTACTGGTCGTACGAATATCCCGATCATGGCGGCATCGCGATCACCGCGAACATGCTGAAGGAAAAGGATCAGGTTCCGGCGGGGCAGCGGTTCCGCACCGACGCCGACGGTCCCCGCCTGCTCGCGGTCGACAACCGCATCGTGCTGCCGGTCGGCGTGCCGATCCGCCTGATCGCGACGTCGAACGACGTGATCCACAGCTGGGCGATCCCGGCCTTCTGGATCAAGATGGACGCGGTCCCCGGCCGCCTCAACGAAACCAGCTTCACCATCGAAAAGCCGGGCGTGTATTTCGGCCAGTGTTCCGAACTGTGCGGCGCGCGCCACGGCTTCATGCCGATCGCGGTCGAGGCCGTGGAACCGGCGGTGTTCGCGCAGTGGGTCGCGGCGAAGGGCGGCAAGATGCCCGCCCCGGGCAAGCCGTCCGACGCCGCGCCGGCTCAGCCGGGCAGCGACAAGGCGGACGCCACCTCGACCCCGGCCACGGGCCTCGGCCCCGTCACCAACGCGACCGTCGAGGCCGCGACCACCAATCAAGCCGCCACCGGCACTACGGAATAAGCAGCCATGACCGACGTAGCTCGCGACGCTTCCGCATTTGAAGCGCATCATGACCACCACGACGCGCACGGCGATCACCATCCCGGCTTTTTCGCGCGCTGGTTCCTGTCCACCAACCACAAGGACATCGGCACGCTGTACCTGATCTTCGCGATCGTCGCGGGGATCATCGGCGGCGGCATTTCCGGCATCATGCGCCTCGAACTGGCGCAGCCGGGGATCCAGTATCTCGGCGCGATCGCCAGCTTCGTGCATGGCAACGAACAGAGCTTCGACGAATCGCTCCATTTCTGGAACGTGCTGATCACCGCGCACGGCCTCATCATGGTGTTCTTCATGGTGATGCCGGCGATGATCGGCGGCTTCGGCAACTGGTTCGTGCCGATCATGATCGGTGCGCCGGACATGGCGTTCCCGCGCATGAACAACCTGTCCTTCTGGCTGCTGATCCCGGCGTTCCTGCTGTTGCTCGCCTCACCCTTTTTCGGGGGCGGTGCCGGCACCGGCTGGACGGTCTATGCGCCGCTCTCGACCTATGGCGAGCCGGGGCCGAGCGTGGACATGGCGATCCTGTCGCTCCACCTCGCCGGCGCGTCGTCGATCCTCGGCGCGATCAACTTCATCACCACCATTTTCAACATGCGCGCGCCGGGCATGACGCTGCACAAGATGCCGCTGTTCGTATGGTCGGTGCTGATCACGGCCTTCCTGCTGCTGCTCGCGCTGCCGGTGCTGGCCGCGGCGATCACCATGCTGCTGACGGACCGCAATTTCGGCACCACCTTCTACGATCCGGCCGGTGGCGGCGATCCGATCCTGTACCAGCATCTGTTCTGGTTCTTCGGTCACCCTGAAGTGTATATCATGATCCTGCCGGGCTTCGGCATCATCAGCCAGATCGTCGCGACGTTCAGCCGCAAGCCGGTGTTCGGCTATCTCGGCATGGCCTATGCCATGGTCGCGATCGGCGTGGTCGGATTCGTCGTGTGGGCGCACCACATGTTCACGACCGGCATGAGCGTGAACGTGAAGATGTACTTCACCGCCGCGACGATGATCATCGCGGTGCCGACCGGCATCAAGATTTTCAGCTGGATCGCCACCATGTGGGGTGGATCGATGACGTTCAAGACCCCGATGGTCTGGGCGATCGGCTTCATCTTCATGTTCACGGTCGGCGGCGTCACCGGCGTCGTGCTCGCCAATGGCGGCGTCGATGACTACATGCACGACACCTATTACGTCGTCGCCCACTTCCACTATGTGCTCAGCCTGGGCGCGGTGTTCGGCCTGTTCGCGGGCTTTTACTACTGGTTCCCGAAGATGTCGGGCCGGATGTACAGCGAACTGCTGGGCCAGCTGCACTTCTGGGTGTTCTTCGTCGGCGTGAACGTGCTGTTCTTCCCGCAGCACTTCCTGGGCCTTCAGGGCATGCCGCGCCGCTACCCCGATTATCCGGATGCCTATGCCTATTGGAACCACATCTCCAGCGTGGGCTATGCGATCATGCTGGTCGGCATGGGCTTCTTCTTCGTGAATATCATCTGGTCGCTGCTCGCGGGCAAGAAGGCTCCGGACAATCCCTGGGGCGAAGGCGCGACGACGCTGGAATGGACGCTGTCCAGCCCGCCGCCGTTCCACCAGTTCGAAACGCTGCCGGTGATCGAGGACGACAAGCATCACTGAGTCGCGGCATCGCGAACACAGGCGAAGCGCTCCGGGAAACCGGGGCGCTTCGTCGCATCGGGGGGCGTGCGCCGGCCCGCGCGCGGGGGCGCTGCGGTGACCCGGCTCGATCGCCGCCGGCAGATGATCGCGGTGCTGCTTTCGGCGCTTGCCGGCTATGTCGATTCGGTGGGTTTCATCGCCTCGGGCGGCTATTTCGCCTCGTTCATGAGCGGCAACTCGACCCGGCTGGGCGTGGCGATCGCCGGCGGGCAGGTGATCGGCATCGCGCTCGCGCTGATCGGCGCATTCCTGTCCGGGGTCGTTCTGGCGACGCTGGTCGCACCGGCCGGCCGGCCGCGCCGGCGGATGCGGGTGCTGCTGCTGGTATCGGCCTTGCTCGCGGCGGCGGCGGTGAGCGCAGGCATCGTTCCGGTGACCCTGACGCTCGCGTTCGCCGCATGCGCGATGGGGGCGGAAAACGGCGTCTTTGCCGAGGGCGGGGACACGGTCGGCCTCACCTATATGACCGGCACGCTGGTCAAGGTGGGACAGCGAATCGCCGCCGCGCTCACCGGCGGCCCGCGCTGGGGATGGGTGCCGCACGCGCTGCTGTGGCTGGGGCTGATCGGTGGCGGGGTGACCGGCGGGCTGACGCATGGCCGATTCGGCCTCTCCGCGCTCTGGGCGGCGGCCGCGGTGGCGCTTGCGTTCGCGCTGCTGATCGATCCGATCGAGCGCGCCGCACGCGACTGACCGCTCCGGCCCTTTCCCCGACGCGGACGCCCCGCTATAGGCGCGCGCAGATGTCCGTCGCCAATCACGCCCTGATCCTGCCCGCCGACTGGCGCGATTTCCTTGCGCTGACGAAGCCGCGGGTGATGACGCTCGTCGTCTTCACCGGCCTGTGCGGCATGCTCGCCGCGCCCGCGCCGATCCATCCGGTGATCGGGTTCACCGCGATCCTGTGCATCGCGCTGGGGGCCGGCGCGGCGGGCGCGCTCAACCAGTGGTATGAAGCCGATCTGGATGCGCAGATGAAGCGGACGCGCGGCCGCCCACTGCCGGCGGGCCGTATGGACCGGCAATCGGCGCTGCATTTCGGAGTCGGCGTCGCCGCCTTTTCGGTGATTCTGATGGGCCTGGCGGTCAATTATGTCGCCGCCGGCATCCTGTTGCTTTCGATCCTGTTCTATGTGCTGGTCTATACCGTCTGGCTGAAACGCCGCACGCCCCAGAACATCGTCATCGGCGGCGCGGCCGGCGCGTTTCCGCCGCTGATCGGATGGGCGGCGGCGACCGGTGACGTCGCGCTGTTGCCGGTGCTGCTGTTCGGCCTCGTCTTCCTGTGGACGCCGCCGCATTTCTGGGCGCTCGCGCTGTTCGTGAAGACCGATTACGCCAATGCCGGCGTGCCGATGCTTCCGGTCGTCGCCGGCGAGCGCGCGACGCGGGTGCAGATCGGCCTGTACACCATCCCCATGGCGGTGGCCGCGATCGCACCCTGGCCGCTGGGACTGACCGGCGCGCTCTATGGCGCCACCGCGCTCGTCACCACCGCGCTGTTCGCCCTGCTTGCGCTGCGGGTGGCGACCCGCATGGCCGGTACGGACGATGCGATGAAGCCGGAAAAGCGCTTGTTCGCCTATTCCATCTCCTATCTCTTCATCTTGTTCGGCGCGGTCGCCGCCGATAGGTTGCTGGCATGACCCCGGAGGAAGAAGAAACGATCCGCGCGCGGCAGAAATCGCGCGCCCGGCTGATGGCGGTGCTGCTGCTCGCGTTCGTGGTGCTCGTCTTTGCGATCAGCATCGTCAAGATTCAGGCGGGCATGCCGCTGCGCGCATCGTGAACGCGCTCGCGCGGATCGACCCGAAGCTGCGCACCGCGCTGCTTGGCGTGGTGATCGTCGCGGCGATGACCGGGGTCGCCTTTGCCAGCGTGCCGCTCTACCGCCTGTTCTGCCAGGTGACCGGCTTTGGCGGGACGACGCAGCGCGCCGATACCGCACCGGGCGCGACCGACCGGCAGGTGACGGTCTCGTTCGACAGCAATGTCAGCCCCAGGCTGCCCTGGCAGTTCAGGCCGGAAGTGCCGTCTGACCGGATCGCGATCGGCGCGCGCGACATGGCGTTCTTCGTCGCCACCAATGCGGGCAAGACGGCGATGACCGGCACCGCCACGTTCAACGTGACGCCTGAGCAGGCGGGGAAGTATTTCACCAAGATCCAGTGTTTCTGCTTCACCCAGCAGACGCTCCAGCCCGGTGAGACCGTCCGCATGCCGGTGATCTACTATGTCGATCCCAAGATCCTGGACGATCCCGATACCCGGGACGTTCAGAAGATCACGCTTTCCTACACCTTCTACCCCGCCGATCAGGCCAAGCCCGCGGGCTGACGCGGCCGTCAGGGCTTCGCACCTGTCCGGCGCGGCGCGCAAGGGCGCGCCAAACCACCATTGCGCCCACCCCGCTCACCGCTTAAGGCGACGTTGGGAACACGCCATAAGAACAGGGACGGACGATGGCCGGCGCCAAGAACCACGACTACCATATTCTCCCGCCCAGCCCGTGGCCGATGCTGAGCTCGCTCGCCGCGCTGCTGCTCGCCGCCGGCGGCATCATGTATATGAAGGGCGCCGCGCATGGCGGCTGGGTCGCGCTTGCGGGTCTGGCCGCGGTGCTGTTCTGCATGGCCTCCTGGTGGGTCGATGTGATCAAGGAAGCGAATTCCGGCGATCACACCCCGGTGGTCCAGCTGCATCTGCGCTATGGCATGATCCTCTTCATCGCGTCGGAGGTCATGTTCTTCGTCGGCTGGTTCTGGGCATGGTTTGATTTCGCGCTGTTTCCCGCCGCCATCTCGGTCAGCGGCGAACATGCCAGCGTGGTCGAGGTGTTGCAGAACGCCGTCGCGACCTTTCCGCCCAAGGGCATGGAAGTGCTGAACGCATTCGAACTGCCGCTTCTCAACACCTTTATCCTGCTCCTGTCCGGCACCACCGTCACCTGGGCGCATCACGGGCTGATCCACAATCAGCGCGGCGGCGAGATGAAGGGGCTGTGGGGCTTTATCGGCGTCGGTGAGAATGACGTCGTGAAGAAGGGCCTGTGGCTCACGATCATCCTGGGCCTGACCTTCAGCAGCATCCAGGCCTATGAATATAGCCACGCACCGTTCGTGTTCGGAAAGTCGAACTATTCCTCGGCCTTTTACATGGCGACCGGATTCCATGGCTTCCACGTCATCGTCGGCACCATCTTCCTGATGGTCTGCCTGCTGCGCGCCTATAGGGGCGACTTCACCCCGCGCCAGCATTTCGGGTTCGAGGCGGCGGCCTGGTACTGGCATTTCGTCGATGTCGTCTGGCTGTTCCTGTTCGTGGTCGTCTATGTCTGGGGCAGCTCGGGCGCGCCGGTTCACGGCGGCTGAGCGACGGGAACCGGTCATGGGTGAACCCACGCCGGTTCCGGTCACCGATTCGGCATTCAAGGGGGCGTGTCCGCAATGCGGCGCGCCCTCGCTGTTTGCCGGCTGGGTGAAATTCGCGCCGCGCTGCCCGAATTGCGGTCTCGACCTCGCCGCGTTCAATGTCGGCGATGGGCCGGCCGCGTTCCTGACCCTCATCATCGGCACCATCATCGTCGTCCTGTCGATCGCGCTCGAACTGTCGGCCAGCCCGCCGGTCTGGGTCCATCTGCTGATCTGGCCGCCGCTCACCCTGGCGCTCGTCATCTTCTCGCTGCGCTGGGCAAAGGGCGCGCTGATCGCGCTCGAATATCGCAATGCCGCGCGCGAAGGGCGACTGAAGGACCGCCCATGAGGATGCCGGTGCTGCCCACCCTTGTCGTTCTGGCGGCGGTCGCGCTGATGATCGGCCTCGGCATCTGGCAGCTGGAGCGTCGCGCCGAAAAGGGCGCCGCGCTCGCCCATTATGCGGGCAACCAGTCGCTGCCGGCGATGGCCTTTCCCAATCCACCGGTCGGCGACCAGTATCTGTTCCGCCGCGCGAGCCTGATGTGCGTCACCGTGGCCGGATGGCAGGAGGGTGCGGGGCGGGCCGAAAACGGCCAGTCGGGCTGGCGCCATCTGGCGCGGTGCCGCCAGGGTGTCGAGGCGCTGACGGTGCTGGTCGACATGGGCGTCAGCACGGCGCCGGGTGCGACGCCGATCTGGAAGGGCGGACAGGTGACCGGCACGATCACCCATGCGCCCGACGCGACGCCGCTGCTTGCGGGGCTGTTCGGCAAGCGCCCGCCGCGCCCGCTCATGCTCGTCGCCGAAACGCCGGCGCCGGGCCTCGCCGAAAGCGCGCGGCCCGATCCCGCATCGATCCCCAACAATCATCTCGCCTATGCGATCCAGTGGTTCCTGTTCGCGGCAGTCGCCAGCGTCATCTATCTGCTCGCGTTGCGCTGGCGCGCACGGCGCGCGGAATCGCCGCAAAGCTAGACTTTCTTGCTCACGCGCGGTCGCGCGGCTAACTCCGCCAGCCATGCGCTACCAGAGCACGCGGGGGGCCGCGCCCGAACTCGATTTCCGTGACGTCACGCTCGCCGGGCTGGCGCGCGATGGCGGCCTTTATGTTCCGGTCGAATGGCCGCGCTTCACCGCCGACCAGATCGCCGCGATGCGCGGCCTTTCCTATGTCGAGACGGCGGTGCGGGTGATGGCGCCGTTCGTCGCCGGCAGCCTGAACGAGGCGGAGCTGCGCGACCTGTGCGCCCGCGCCTATGGCCGGTTCAGCCACGCGGCGGTGACCCCGCTCGTCCAGCTCGACCATCGCCATTTCCTGCTCGAGCTGTTTCACGGCCCGACGCTCGCGTTCAAGGATGTCGCGCTACAGCTGCTCGGCCTGTTGTTCGAAACCTTCCTGACCGGCACCGACCGGCACCTCACGATCATCGGCGCGACCAGCGGCGATACCGGTTCGGCCGCGATCGACGCGGTGGCGGGACGCGAGGGGATCGACATCTTCATGCTCCACCCGCGCGGACGGGTCAGCGACGTGCAGCGCCGCCAGATGACGACCGTGCTCGCCCCCAACGTCCACAATATCGCGATCGACGGCAGCTTCGACGACGCGCAGGCGATGGTGAAGCGGCTGTTCGGCGACGCAGAGGCGCGCGATGCGCTGACCCTGTCGGCGGTGAACAGCATCAACTGGGCGCGGCTGATGGCCCAGATCGTCTATTATTTCTACGCCGCCGTCCGCCTCGGCGCGCCGCAGCGCGCCGTCGCCTTCAGCGTTCCCACCGGCAATTTCGGCGACGTGTTCGCGGGTTATGTCGCGGCGCGTATGGGCCTGCCCGTCGCGCGGCTGGTCGTCGCGACCAACGTCAACGACATCCTCCACCGCGCGCTGACCAGCGGCGACTACAGCGCGGGCGGCGTCACCCCCACCGCGACGCCGAGCATGGACATCCAGGTCAGCAGCAATTTCGAACGGCTGCTCTTCGACCTCGCGGGCCGCGACGGCGCGGCGATCGCCGGCATGATGGCCGAGTTCGACCGCAGCCGCGCGATGACTATTCCCGCGGACATGCTGTCGGGCGCACGCGATCTCTTTTCCAGCGCGCGCATCGACGGCGACGGCATGGCGCTCGCGCTGCGCTGGGCGCAGGAGCATGGCGGCCAGATCATCGACCCGCACAGCGCGGTCGGTCTCGCCGCCGCGCGCGGGCTGGAGATCGACGCCGACGTGCCGGTGGTCACTCTCGCGACCGCGCATCCGGCGAAGTTCCGCGACGCGGTCGAACGCGCGACCGGCGTGCGCCCGGCGCTGCCCGCCCGCCTCGGCAACATCTTCGAGCGCGAGGAGCGCTATCAAAAGCTGCCGGGCGACTATGACGCGGTGAAGGCCTATATCCTCGCGGAAGCGGCGCGTGGCTGACCTCGCGCCGCTGGTCACGCTGATCGGCGAGGCGTGGGACGATTACGGGCTGATCGACAGCGGCGGCGGGCGCAAGCTCGAACGCTATGGCCCCTACCGCTTCATCCGCCCCGAACCGCAGGCGATGTGGGCGCCCGCGCTGCCGACAGCGAATGGGAGGCTGCCGACGGCGAATTCATCCCCGCCTCCGACGACGACGGCGGCGGCCGCTGGTATTTCAACAAGCCGGTCCCCGCCGAGGGCTGGCCGCTCGGCTGGCGCGAGACGCGCTTCACCGCGAGTTGCACGCCCTTCCGCCATCTCGGCTTCTTTCCCGACATGGCGCCGGTGTGGGACTGGCTGCGGGGGACGGTCGCCGGCAAGCCCGACCCCGCCTTCCTCAACCTCTTCGGCTATACCGGCGTCGGCAGCCAGGCGCTCGCCGCCGCGGGCGCATCGGTCACCCATGTCGACGCGTCGAAGAAATCGGTGGCGCAGGCGCGCGAGAATGCCGCGCTCGCGGGGCTGGCGGACTTGCCCGTCCGCTGGATCGTCGACGATGCCGGCAAGTTCACTGCGCGCGAGGTGCGGCGCAGGCGGCGCTACGATGCCATTCTGCTCGACCCGCCCAAGTTCGGCCGCGGCCCGGGCGGCGAACGCTGGCAGCTGGAGGAGGGGCTGGCGCCGCTGCTCGCCGACTGCCGGCAATTGCTCGACGCCGACAGCCGCGCGCTATTCCTGACCGTCTATGCCGTGCGCATGTCGGCGCTCGCGATCGGCGAGCTGCTCGCACAGCTGTTCGCCGACCTCCCCGGCAAGGTCGAATGCGGCGAACTCGCGGTGCGCGAGGAAGCGCGCGGACTGCTGCTGCCGACGGCGATCTTCGCGCGCT
>NZ_JAHBZJ010000020.1 GCF_019635455.1 Sphingomonas sp.
ACAGGTCGGTTCAAACGTCGTCGGGCCATTGCCGGGCCCCATGCTGGACGAAGAGCACTTCGATCGTCGTGTCGGACACGCGATACGCGACAATGTAGGGTGTGCCTGTCACCACCAGTTCGCGTGTGCCCCGGATTTCGCCTGGACGGCCGATGAAGGGATTTGCCGCGAGAAGCCGCCCGGTCTTGGCATGGATGGTGCTGACCATGCGCGCGGCAGCCCGACGGTCGTGTTCGGCAATATGGTTGCCGATTGCCCGAGTTCACGCGGATAACGCCATGTCCAGGCGGTCCGCGCCGCACGCTGGGTTAAACCGAGCCGTATTTGGCCAGAACCGAGGCGATCTCCTCCTCCGAGGCGAATTCTCCGCGATCCGCCTCCGCGAGGCCTTCCCGCACGCCAGCCAGCCATTTCTCATGCCAGGCAAGCGAACGCCCATGCGCGAGGGCGTCCTCGATGATCTGGGCGCGCGTCATCGACGAATGCGCCGCCAGGGCATCGATGCGGCGCTCAAGGTCGTCGGAGATCTTGTCGCGACCGTCCACGGACCTGACCTTGTCATGCCGAACTCCCGACTACAAGAAGGATGAAGAAGGGATCACCTTCACGTACTCAGCCCTTCTCGGCACGCCCCGACGGTATTCCGAATCCTTCGATCAGTGCCTCGGTCGCCTGCAGATCATGCAGTTGCGCCTGAATTTCGATCATGTGGCGATAGTTTTCGTCGGTCGGCTCGGCATTCATCGCCGCCTCCGCCAATCGAAGTTCGTTGTGCAAGGCGCGGGCGCTGCGCTGCAGGTGCAGCGTCTGGGCGAAGGCTTCGCGCGCGTCCTCGATGGCGGCGTCGTCGAGTGCGGTCCATTGACGCGCCCGCCGCACCAGGGCGACGGCGCGGTCCCAGGGCTCTTCCAGGCCCGCCGCGCGAATCGCCGCGACGATGGCGTCGCGCGTGCCGGACTGCCCATGCGCGACCGCGTCGATCGCCGCCGCATGCAGGCGCCGCAGGTCGGGATGGGCGAAGTCCAGCGCCTCGACATGGTCGAAATTCTCGTCGATCAACTGCGGGTGATTGACCATGGCGACGAGCAAGGCCGTCTCGCGCAGCGGCATCACCCCGCCGGCGCGCTTCACCAGCGCTGATCGCGCCAGGCTGTCGGAAACGGCGAGGCGGCCCGCGGCGCCGCCGGATCGTCCGTCCCGGCCAGGTCTGTCGCCGCGCCTGGAGCCGTCGCGCGGCTGCGAACGGCCGGCCGGCGCTCCGAAAAAAGCCTGCAGGCGATTGCGCATGTCCTGAGCGTAATGAAACCGCACGCTCTCGTCGCGGATGCGCGAGGTCAGGTCGCGCAGCGTCTTGTCGAGCTCGGCGCGGCGCTCCGGCGTGTCGAACACGGCACCCGCCGTCTCGCGCATCCACAGCAGATCGGAGAGCGGCCGGCTGTCGCCGAGCACCGCCGCGAAGGCCGGCGCGCCTTCGGCCCGCACCAGATCGTCCGGATCCTTGCCTTCGGGCAGCAGCGCGAAGCGCGCGGTGCGCCCCGGCTGAACCGAGGGCAGGATCATGTCGGCCGAGCGCCATGCGGCGCGCAGTCCCGCCTGGTCGCCGTCGAAGCACAGCACCGGCTCGGGGCAGGTGCGCCACAGCAGCTCCATCTGGTTTTCGGTGAGCGCGGTGCCGAGCGGCGCCACCGCGTTGGCGAAGCCGGCCTGCGCCAGCGCGATCACGTCCATATAGCCTTCGACCACCACCAGCGCCTGGTCCTTGGCGAGCGCCTGGCGGGCGCGGGCGAAATTGTAGAGGATCTCGCCCTTGTGGAAGAGCTCGGTATCGGGCGAGTTCATGTATTTGGCCGCCACTTCCGGCGACATGGCCCGTCCGCCGAAGGCGATGATGCGGCCGCGGCGATCGGCGATCGGGAACATGATGCGGTCGCGGAACCAGTCGTAGGAGACCGGGATGTCGGGTCCGGCCCGCACCAGCCCGCAGGCCTCGATCTGGTCCTGGCCGACGCCCTTCGACGCCAGGTGCTCCTTGAGCGCGTTGCGGCTGTCGGGCGCGAAGCCGAGACGAAACGTCTGCTGGGTGGCGGATGTCAGCCCGCGCTCGCGCAGATAG
>NZ_JAHBZJ010000003.1 GCF_019635455.1 Sphingomonas sp.
GGAACGAGGTCGAGACAGCCGAGAAGCGGGTCACCGGACGCGACACGCATCGTCCTCACCCACACCAATGACGAGGTTCGTGCGCTCAACATAGCCGCGCGCGAGCGACTTCGAGCCGGCGGCGAGCTTGGCGAAGATGTCGCAGTCAGCACCGAGCGCGGCGGAAGGGAGTTCGCCACTGGCGACCGCGTGATGTTCCTCAAGAACGAGCGCGGCCTCGGCGTGAAGAATGGAACGCTCGGGACCATCGAGAGTGTCACGCGGAGCCGCATGGCGGTGATGCTGGACGATGGCCGATCGGTCGCGTTCGATACGAAGGACTATGCCAACGTCGATCACGGCTATGCCGCGACCGTTCACAAGGCGCAGGGCGTCACGGTCGATCGCGTGCACGTGTTGGCGACGCCGGGGCTCGATCGGCATGCCGCTTATGTCGCGCTGTCGCGGCATCGCGACAGCGTCGATCTTCATTACGGGCGCGATGACTTCGCCGATCAGGGGAGGCTCGTGCGTGCAATGTCGCGCGAGCGCGGGAAGGACATGGCGTCTGACTACACCCGGAGGCCGAAGCAGGATCGTCAGTCCACAACAACGCCTGCGCGCAACCGGTTCGCCGGATTGAAACTGCGCGTCGATTCCGAGCCGTCGTTGCAGCCGAAGGAAAGCGCCGTCGAAGTTCGAAGCCGCGTGATCGCGCGGCATGCGCGCGCGGTGCAGTCCATCTTCGAGATGCAGGATCGCGGCCTTGCCACGACGCAAGAGCAGGCGTGCGAACTGCAAGTGTCGGCGAGCGACCTGAATGGCTTGCGTGAACATGCCGCGCGCGATGCGGAGGTTGCCTATGCACGCGACCCGTCGCTTGCGCCGGAAGCGGCCCGCGGCGACACCGAGCGCGCACGGTGCGCTATCATTCATGAGCGCGAAGTGCGGCTCGATCCGAACAAGCGTGCGGACCGGTTCGTGGAACGCTGGAACCGCTTCAGCCAGGCCGCAAAGCGAGCCTATGTCGCGGGCGACAACAACCGTCGACGCGCGATGCACGACGAGATGCGTGGCATGGCAAAGGCGCTGGAGCGCGACCCGCAGGTTGAATCGATCCTCGCCAATCGCAAGCGCGAACTCGGCGTAACCATCGACAGCGGTCGCACGCTAGGCGCCGAACTGGCGTTCAATCACGGGTTCGATCTGGTGCGTGGGAGAGGGTTGGGAATCGGGATGTAGTGAACCCGCTTCGCACCTCCAGTTCAGGTGACCGAGATCAGCCCGGTGAGCTGCCAGTCGCGGATCGGAAGTGATCTGGAGACGCTCGTCTCGACCGTGGCGCATCTCCATCCCTTTCTGGACGCCAAGCTGGTCGATGCCGCCGGGCGGATGGTGCAGCTAGACTAATGAACGCATCCGGCGCGAACAAACCCGCGCGTAACGGCAGCCGGAGTCGCTACCGGCGGGCCTTCATCAGGCCCGCAGCCACAGAATTTCCGGCAATTGGGGGCGCCCGCCGCGAGCGGAGGGCGCGGCGATGCGTTCCGGGCGGGTGCGGCTTACTCGTCCCGCGCCGGTACCTCCATCAGGTCGTGTGCGAACAGGACCGGGCCCGGGAAATAGCGGCGCAGCACCGCGGTGGTCGCCGCTTCGTCATTCTCGCCCGGGACGAAGTGGGTGAGGACAAGCGCCTTCACATTCGCCTCCTTCGCCATGCGGCCGGTCTCGTCGAGCGTGACATGGGCGCGCGCGTTGCGCAGCCCGCCGGGGGCGCCGGGCGGTCCGGTGCGGCCGTCCTTCTTGATGACGCCGCCCGAATCGATGATCAGATAATCCGCGTCGCGCGCAAGCACCGGCAGCGTTTCCGAATAGACGAGATCGCCCGAGATCACGATCGAACGCCCGCCCGCGTCGAAGCGCAGCGCCACGGTGTAGATGCTGTGGTTGACGTGCGCCGTGCGCACCCGGATCCCGCCGATCGTGAAGTCCTCGCCGCCCGTCAGCTCGGTGAGCGTATAGTCCTTTTCGGCGTCCTCCAGCGTCTTGCCGATGCGGCCGAGGCGATAGCGGATATCCTCGTCGTAATTGGCGAGCGCCGAGGCGGTGATCGCCGCCATCGGCGCCGGCCCCGCGACCACGAACTTGCGCCCGCCCAGCAGCGCGTGGATGAAGATCGGTACGAATTCCTCGTTATGATCGAGATGCTGGTGGGTGAAGAAGAGCCCGTCCAGCGATTCCTCGGGCACCTGCGCCTGGTGCAGCCTCGCCTGGGCGCCGTTGCCCATATCGACCAGGATGCGCGTGTCGCCATAGCGGATCAGCACCGACGCGTTCGCGCGTTCGGCGCGGTATTCGGGCGAACCCGATCCCAGGATGGTCGCGATCAGCTCCGGCTGTTCGGCGGTCGGAGCCGGCGACGCAGGCTGGGGCTGCGCGGAGACGGTGGCGCAACTCGCCAGCAGCATGGCGGCGGCGGCAAACATGGTCCTGGGTGCGATCCGGTATCCCATCTGCGGCATTCCCTCTGAGCTAGAATTTGACGCGGTCGCCGCCCTTGAGCGCGAGCAGCGTCCGCGCCTCGGCCGGGGTGGCGGGTTCGAGCCCCAGTTCGGCGAGGATGCGGACGATCTTCGCGACCTGATCGGCGTTGGACGCGGCGAGCTTGCCGCGGCCGATGAACAGGCTGTCCTCCAGCCCGACGCGGACATTGCCGCCCAGCATCGCCGCCTGCGTCACCACCGGCATCTGGTGGCGCCCGGCGCCGAGCGCGGACCAGACATAGTCGCTGCCGAACAGCCGGTCGGCGGTGCGGCGCATGAACACGACATTGTCCGCGTCCGCGCCGATCCCGCCCAGAATGCCGAACACGCTCTGGATGAAGAAGGGTGGCTTGGCGATGCCGCGATCGCCGAAATGCGCGAGATTGTAGAGATGGCCGATATCGTAGCATTCATGCTCGAATCGCGTGCCGTGATCGGCCAGCAGCTCGTAGTTGCGCGCGATATCGGCGAAGGTGTTGCGGAAGATGAACTTCTCGCTGTCGGCGATATATTGCTGCTCCCAGGGGAATTTCCACTCGGCGACCTTCGCGCCCATGCCGTGGAAGGAGAAGTTCATCGACCCCATGTTGAGCGAGCACATTTCCGGGCTGAACGTCAGCGCGGCGGCGAGCCGGTCCTCGGGGGTCATGTCCGGGCTGCCGCCGGTGGTGATGTTCACTACCGCGTCGCAGCCCTGTTTGATGACCGGCAGGAAGCGCCGGTAGATGTCGGGGTTCCCCGTCGGCGCGCCCGTCTCCGGATCGCGGGCATGAAGATGGAGGATCGCGGCGCCGGCCTCGGCCGCGGCGATCGCCTGATGGGCGATATCCTCAGGGGTATAGGGCAGCGCGTCGGACAGGGTAGGCGTGTGGATGCCGCCGGTGATGGCGCAGGTGATGACGACCTTGTTCTTCATGGACGCAGCTTCTCCGGATGGGTTTCGCGCAGTGCGAGGCTGATCAGCACACCGATGGCCATGGCCGCGATCGGGAACCACAATATGTGATCGATGCCGAATGCCTGAGCGGTCTGCCCCGCCAGGATCGGCGCGAGCCCTCCGCCGAGCAGCTCGCCTGCCGCGATCACCATCCCCGATGCGGTGGTCATCAGCGCGATCGGCACGGTTTCGGTCGCGATCGGGCCGACGGTGAGCGTGATCAGCGCGTTGTTGCAGAAATGGATGAGGAACAGGATCGCGAAGAGCAGCCACATATTGGGGCCCGCCATGTTGAGCGCGATCAGCGCGCCGAGCGCGCCGATGGAGCTGAGGATCATCACCGGCTTGCGCCCGATCAGGTCCGAGAGCGCGGAGAGCAGGATCGTGCCCGCCATCGCGCCGAAGCCGATCGCGGACATCACCACGCCCATGCTGAGCTCGTTGAGCTTCAGGTGATCGACGAAATAATTGGGCAGGAAGGCGCTGGTGGTGATCAGGCAGGTAAGCCAGCAGAACATGCCGGCCATCAGCAGCCGGATGTTGCGATGGCCGAACACGGTCTTCCAGTCCTGGAAGCTGTTCGTCTCGGTGCTGCGCTTCGGCGCATCGGGGATGATGCGCCAGGTCGCCCAGGCGATCAGCAGGCCGGGGATGGTGAAAATCAGGAAGATGTAGCGCCAGTCCACGCCCTCGCGCAGCAGGAAGCCGACGAGCAGCGGCGACAGGCCGAGCCCGAACAGCACCAGCATCGTCTGTTGCAGCCCGACATTGCGGCCATGGCGTTCGGGCGGGGAGGCGTTGACGGTGGCGGCGATGCTCGCTGGCGTGAAGGCGCCGTCGGCGAAGCCCATCACCACACGCACCAACACCAGCCCGCCCAGGCCCGCCGCAAGCCCGCTGCCGCCGATCAGCAGCGAGAAGACGATCAGCGAGCCTACTAGCACGCGGCGCTGGCCGATCCGGTCCGAAAGATTGCCCATCAGCAGCGCGGCGATACCCCAGGCGAGTGCGAGCGCGCCGGTGATCGTGCCGATATCGCCATAATCGAGATGCAGGTCGCGCGCGATGGTGGGATACATGGTGGAGATCAGGAAGCGGTCGATCCCGACCAGGCCGAAGCCCAGCGACAGGATCCCCACCGCGCGCAATTCCTTCCCCGTTACCGGATTCCTGCTCATTTGGCCGCCCTCTCCCGCTGTGCCTTGACCAGATGGGCGGCGAGACCGGCGCGTAGTTCCGCCTTTTCCGCGTCCGTCCATGGCCGGAATCCCTCGCCCGACTTGAAGCCCAGCCGCCCCGCCTCGACCAGTGCGGCGAGGTGGGGGTGGGGCCCCGCCGAGCGATCGAGCTCGGGGATGATCGTGCGGTGGATGTCGAGCGTCAGATCCAGCCCGACCAGGTCCGCATTCTCGAGCGGGCCGAGCACTGGAAGGCGCAGGCCGAAGCTGTTCCTGACGCAATGATCCAGCGTGCGCGCGTCGCAGACGCCGTCCGCGACCATCGCGATCGCCTCGCGCCACAGCGCATGCTGCAGCCGGTTGGCGACGAAGCCCGGCACGTCCTTGCGGACATGCGCCGGTGCCTTGCCGATGCTTTCGAGCAGCGCCATCGTTATGGTCACCGTCTCGTCGGACGTGTGCGAACCCTGGATCACTTCGACCAGAGGTATCAGCGGCGCGGGGTTCCACCAATGCGTGCCGACGATGCGATCGGCGGTATCGAATCCCGCCGCGATACTGCCGATCGGCATCACCGATGAATTGCTGGCCAGGATCGCGTCGCGCGGCGCGTGGGCGATCAGATCGGCGAAGATCGCGCGCTTGATCTCGATCCGCTCGGGTGCCGCCTCGGTGACGAAACCGGCCAAGGAGACCGCCTCGGCAAGATCGGCGGTTACCGTGACGCGCGCCGCCGCGGCGGGATCGCCGCCGGTCAGCTCCAGATCGGCGCGGAGGCGCTCTGCGACTGTGGCGCGGACCTGGTCGAAAGGTTCGTGGATCGCGACCTCATGGCCTGCGGAGGCGAAGACCTGTGCGATCCCCACGCCCATCAGCCCGCCGCCGATCACCGCGATGCGCGGTTCCGCCATGTGTTTTACCCCGCCGTATAGCCGCCATCGGCGTAGAGGATGTGCCCGGTGTGGAAATCGGACGCGCGCGAACAGAGGAAGAGCAGGGGCCCCGCCAGATCCTCGGGCTCGCCCAGCCGGCCGACGGGCACGCGCGCGAGAAAGCCCTCGCGCACCGCTCTTGCCTTGTCGTCATCGGCGAACATCCAGGCGGTGAGCGGCGAGCGGAAGACGGTGGGCGCGATCGCGTTGACCGTGATGCCGTGCTTCCCCCATTCGCAGCCAAGCGCCTTGGTGATCCCGTCGACGGCGGACTTGGACGCGCAATAGGCGGTATAGCCCGCCGGATGGCCAAGCTTGCCGCGCGCCGAGGAGGTAAACACCACCTTGCCCCCGCCGCCCTGCGCGATCATCTGCCTGCCCGCGGCGCGCGCGATCAGCCAGGCGCCGTCGACATTGGCGAGCATCACGCTGCGGAAGCGATCGGGCGACATGTCGATGATCGGCGCGACATCGTTCATGCCGGAGGCGACGACGAGGATGTCGACGCCGCCGTGCGCGGCGACCGCGGCGGCGACGATCGCGTCGCAATCCGCCTCGGTATCGGGGCGGCGGTTGACCGGCTCCGCGGCGATGCCCGCCGCCGCCAGCTCCGCGACGAGCTCGTCCAGCGCCGCGCGGTTGCCGCCGGTGACGGTCAGCCGCGCGCCGGCCCGGCCGAGCGTGGCGCACACGACCTTCCCGAAGGCGCCGGTCGCGCCGACCACGATCGCCGACTTGCCGGCGACATCGAACATTCGCGAGGGATCGATGGCGGGCAGCGTCATGCCCGCGCCTCCGGATAGGGCATCACCACCAGCATCGAGGCGACGGCATTGCCCTCGTTGCGAATCGCGCGTGCCTCGCCCGCGCCGACGAAGCAGCTGTCGAACGGCTGGAGCACATGGCAGGAGCCATCGCCCAGTTCGATCGTCACCGCGCCTTCGACGACGACATAGATTTTCTCCAGCGGGCTCGCATCCATCTCGGCTCCGCCGCCGGGAAGGAAGTGCGACAGGCCCGTCCAGGCGAAGCCGGCGGAGCTGGCGTCGAAGCCCTGAAGCCGCAGCCCACGCATGTCGTAATGCCCGGGCGCGTCATAGCGCCTCGCGTCGTTGAAACGCGTGATTTCCATGGATCCACTCCCGGCGGGAAGCCGCTATTCGGCCTTGCCCGTTTCGATGCGGAAGCTTCCGCTGGGGTCGACGATCGCGACGAGGCGGACGATGCAGCCGTCGCCCTTTTTCCAGCGCCACGGGAAGGCGGCGAAGGTGACGCGCTTGCCGGTCACCTTGTCGATGTCGCCGCCGACATTCTCGAACCCGCAGATGCCGGCGGAAAGGATCGCCTTGTGGCACGGCTCCCATTCGGGGAAGTCCTCGATCACCTTGCGGCCGGTGAGCTGGCGATATTCCTCATTGATGTGGGGGATCAGCCCGTTGGGCGCGCCGGGGCCATGCGGGCCGATCGCGGTGCCCAGCGGATGATCGAGCGCCTGGGTGTCCGATCCGCACATCTTTACGCCGCGCTTCACGAACCATTCGCCGGCATCCTTGTAGAAGCCCGGCGAGTAGCCGTAATAATGCATGTTATCGCCGTAATATTTGTGCCAGCCGGTGTTGACGATGACGATGTCGCCCTCGCGGATCTGCGGGCGGGCATTCTCCAGGTCCTCGGCGGTGATCACCTCCCACTTCTTCTTGGGGATCGAAACCACCACGCCGGTGCCGAAGAAATAGGGCAGGGGAACCTCGTCCATGAAGGGCGTGCCTTCGACGACATGCGCGGGCGCATCGATATGCGTGCCCGAATGCATCACCGTGGTGATGCGCTGAGTCAGCACGCCCGATTTGGACATGCCGTGCAGCCGTTCGATCTTCACATCCTCGAAATAGGGCCAGCAGGGCTGGCCGAGCCCCCAGGGATGGCTGAGGTCATAAAATTCCAGCCCCATCGCGTTGCTGAGGTTCGACTGCGTGAACTGGCTCAGCGATTCGTCGCGCCAATCCCCTTCCTCCCATCCAGGCATCCCACTCTCCTTAAGTACTGCATTACGGAATTTATGTACCGCATAGTGGATTTCACTACGGGATTCTGTCAAGGTTTTTTTGGCCAAGGCCGCGAAACCGCGATACTGTCGCATCGAACGAAGGGGGTTTGAGCAGGTGGCACGAGGCAATGGGGGCGAGAATGACGCCGCCGACCGCAATGGGATTCAGGTGATTGCCCGCGCGGCGAGCATCCTGCGCGAACTGAACACGGCGCGCGACGGGCTCAGCCTGGCGGAGCTCGCGTCGCGGCTTGGGCTGGCGCGCTCGACCGTACAGCGCATCGTCAAGGCGCTGTCCGACGAGCAGCTGCTGACGCCCACGTCGCGGCACGCGCGCGTGCGGCTGGGGCCGCTGCTCGTCCTGCTCGGCGCCAATGCGAAGCTCGACGTGATCGAGCTGGTGCGGCCGATCATGCAGAAGCTCTCGGCCAAGCTGGGGGAAACGGTCGACCTGTCGGTGCTGCAGGGGACGTCGGCACTGTTTGTAGATCAAGTAACTGGAAACAACAGACTTTCAGCGGTTTCCAAGCCCGGCCAGCTGTTTCCGCTGCACAGCACCGCCAACGGCAAGGCGCTGCTCGCCAGCGTCGAGGGCGATGAGTGGCGCGCGCTGCTGCCGGCCCGTCTGCCCACCGATACCGAGAATACCATCACCTCGATCGATTCGCTCGAAAGCGAGATCGACGAGATCCGCAAGCGGCGGCTCGCCTTCGACCTGGAGGAGCACACGCTTGGTGTGTGTGCGATCGGCGCCTGGTTCGCCGATCCGACCGGGCGATCCTATGCCATATCGGTGCCGGTCCCATCGGTGCGCTTCGCCGATACGCTGGATCTGCGCAACGCCGTGCTCGCGGCGCAGCGCGAGATTGCCGCCGCAATGCACAGCAGCGATCCCACCCCCTGACGGCCGCCGGCTGCAATCCGTCAGCCATGCCGCCATGCGATACAGTCGCGTTCGAATCCGGCCGCGGTGGCGGAATCGGTGCCCATATGTGCGCCGGTGGGACGGATCTTCCGCCTGATATGCCGAATTGAAGCTTGACGAAGTACTATTATGCGATACACATAACCCACAATACGGTCATATAAGACCATGCAAGGGGAGGAACTCGCATATGCGTGAGGGTCGTTCGCGTGCGGCGTGCTTGATCGGTATCTGCGCTTCGGCGCTGATGGTTTCTCCGGCGCTGGCGCAGGATGAGGCGCCGCCGCAGCAGCAGAAGGGCGAAGAGGTATTCGGCGCCGACGAGATCGTCGTCACCGCGACCAAACGCTCCGAGAGCCTGCAGAAGGTGCCGCTTTCGATCACTGCCTTTTCGCAGGAGGAGATGGAGCGGAAGGGCTACACCAATCTCGGCGGCGTGCAGGAATCGACGCCCAACCTGAACTTCTCCGTCCAGTCCGCGGGCCAGAATGTGGTGCGCGTCACGCTGCGCGGCGTCGGCACCGAGACACTGGTCGGCGGCGGCGATCCGGGCGTCGCGCTGCATATCGACGGCGTCTATGTCGGCCGCAACTCGGCTGCCGCGACCGACATCTTCGATATCGAGCGCGTCGAGGTGCTGCGCGGGCCGCAGGGCACGCTCTATGGCCGCAACGCCACGGGCGGTTCGATCAACATCATCACGAAGAAGCCGACGACGGATGGTGTCGAAGGGTCGGGCGACTTCACCTATGGCAATTATAACGAGCTGCGCGTGCGCGGCGTGGTCAATGTGCCGCTGAGCGACACGCTGTCGTCGCGCATCGCGGTGTTCGGCGAGAGCCATGACGGCTATCTGAAGAATCTCTACCCTTCGGGTCGCGACAATAACGACAAGGAGACCTTTGGCGGGCGCATGCAGCTGCGCTGGCAGCCTTCCGCGGGGACGGACATCCTGCTGCGCGGCTATTTCCAGAAAATCGGCGGCGCCGGCCCGGGCTCGCGGTATCTGGGCACCGATATCGTCTCGGCGAACGGCTATCCAACCCAGGGCAATGTCGGCATCGGCTCCGCCGGTCAGCGCGTGGGGGCGGACGTGTTCAACCTCGCGCGCACCCGCACCGGAGAGGCAGTGCTGCCGCGCCCGACCGGCTTCTACGAAGTGCGCAAGGACGCGCCCGAATTCGTCGACCTGCTGATCAAGGGCGTCGATCTGGAAGCCGATGTCGATCTGTCGGACGCGATCCTGCTGCGCTCGACCAGCTCCTATCAGACCAACACCAACGAGATTCTGGTCGATTCGGACAATTCGGAGCTGCCGATCGAGACGCGCTACCGCAAGAATGACGCGTCGCAGTTCAGCCAGGAATTCAACCTGCTGTCGCAGACCAAATCGCCGTTCCAGTGGCTGTTCGGCGCATATTTCTATCATGAGGCACTGACCGAGCGCTTCCAGACGATCGTGCCGGCTGGATTGATCCCGACGAGCGTTGCGTTGCCGGCGGGCGCCGTGCCGGGCGGCGGCGGCGTCAAGCAGGACCGCGTGGTCAACCACAAGACCGAAAGCTACGCGCTGTTCGGGCAGCTTTCCTATGAGCTCACGCCCGGGCTAATCGCCACCGCGGGCCTGCGCCACACCTGGGACAACAAGGTCCAGAACCGCACCGGCGGCGGCCAGATCGACATCACCACCGGCATCCGCGCGGGGACGCCGGGCCTGACCGGCTACGAAGCGCCCACGCACGGCGAGGTTTCCTTTGCCGAGTTCACCTATCGCCTCAGCCTGGCCTATGAGTTCGCGCGCGACCATAATCTCTTCGCGAGCTATTCGCGCGGCTACAAGAGCGGCGGCTTCGATTTCAACGGCGGCGTGGTGGACCCGACGACGGGCCAGGTGCCGTACAAACCCGAATTCGTCGACGCGATCGAGGTGGGGTCGAAGAACCGCTTCTTCGACCGGCGCATGACGCTGAACGTCACCGCATTCCACTATAAGTACAAGGATTTGCAGGTGTTTCGCCTCACCGGCGACGGCCCGCTGACCGACAATGCGGCGCAATCGACGATCTGGGGTATCGAGGGCGAACTGAAGCTGCAGCCCACCGACGATTTCGCGATCGACGGATCGGTCGGCTATCTCGACGCGACCTACGACCAATATTCGATCCCGATGCCGCCCACCGATTTCTCGGGCAACCGGCTGAACTACGCGCCCAAATGGACCGCGGCCGCCGGTGCCGAATATACCGTGCATCTCGGCGAGGACTCGCTGCTCGCGCGCGTCGACTGGTCCTATCACTCGGCGACCTATTTCGACCGCGCGAACCTGGCGCTCGACCGGCAGGATGCCTACAGCCTGTTCAATGCCCGGCTGCGCTACAATATGGCGTCCTGGTATGTCGATCTGTGGGGCAGGAACCTGACCCAGACCGAGTATCTGACCGGTCAGCTGATCAATCCGCCGTTCAACTGCAATTGCCGCACTGTGAACCTGGGTGCGCCGCGCACCTATGGCATCACCATCGGCACGCGGTTCTGACGGATGCGGCCGCCGGCGGAGTTCCCCGCCGGCGGCCGTTGTTGCGCTTCCGGGATTGCCGATGGCGAACCGGCGCGCGAAACAAGGTATGATGGCGATGGGCAGCAGCGAGCGTGACTTTCCGGCACAGGCCTGGCCGAGCCGCCGCGGCAGGACCGGCGCGCGCACCTCGCTGATCCTCTATTGTGTTGCGATCCTGATACCGGCGATTCTGTCGCTGTCGATCGCCTATCAGTGGAACCACGTCTTCGCCTCGATCGTCAGCGTGCTCAACATCGTCTTCATGGCGATGATGCTGTCGCAGTTCGCGCTCTCCTCGCGCGGGCGCTGGCTCTACCGGCTGATGGGAATCGATCAGGCGATGTCGCTCCACCGCCGCATGGGCGAATGGATCGCGATCTTCTTCTTCCTCCACCCGTTCCTGATCGTGCTGCCGCGGATGTGGTTCGCGCCGGAGCTGGTCTGGTCGGACCTGTGGCTCAGCTTCACCCAGGCCAGCGTCGCCACCGGCGTCTATGCGTGGATGATCCTGATCGTCTGGACTTTGGTGTCGATCGCCAAGGCCAAGGCGGGGCTGTCGTTCGAGGCCTGGCGCTACAGCCATACGATCGGCTTCGGCGCCGTCGCCGTGCTGGGCGTGCTCCACGCGATCGATGTGGGGCGCCACGGCCAGCTCCAGCCGCTGTTCAACTGGATCTGGATCGCGGGCGGCACCGCCGCGGTGCTCGCCGCGCTCTGGGGGCTCACCGGCCGCGCGCGCGCGATGGACGCGAAGACCTTCCGGCTGGTGGAGGTGCGCAAGGCGAGCGCGAGCGACTGGGAACTGGTGCTCGAGAACGACCGCAAGCTGCCCTTCGCGTTCGAGGCGGGGCAGTTCGCCTGGATCGGTGCTTCGCGCAGCGCGCTGTTGCGCGACGAGCATCCCTTCTCGATCGCGTCCGCGCCCTCGGAACTGCCGGTGCTGCGCTTCGTGATCCGCGAACTAGGCGATTTCACGCGCCAGCTTGCGCAGCTGAAGCCAGGCAGCCGGATCCGCGTCGACGGTCCCTATGGCGATTTCTCGCTGGCCGGGCGGTCGGCGCGGGGCGTGCTGCTGATCGCGGGCGGTGCGGGCATCGCGCCGATGCTGGGGGTGCTGCGGGACCTGACGCCCGATCAGGCGCGACTGCCCATCCGGCTGCTCTACGGCAACCGCACCGCGTCGCAGCTGGTGGCGCAGGATGAATTGAGCGCGCTGGAGGCGCGGCTGCCCGATTTCCGGCAGGTGATCGCGCTCGAACAGACCGATGCTTCCATCGGCGCGCACCATCATGGGCGGATGGACCCCGATTTCCTGAAGGCGCATCTGCCGCCACACGAGGAGATTGCCGGCTGGCTGATCTTCGTCTGCGGCCCGCCGGTGATGGTCGAGCATGTCGTGGCGCATCTGATCCGGCTCGGCGTGCCGAAGCAGACGATCCTGTACGAGGAATTCGGCTTCTAGCGCTGGTCCCGCGCGATCGCGTGGCGCAGTCCGCCGAGCGCGACCGCCACGATATGCGCGGTGAGCGTGTCGATCATCGCATCGTCGATGCGGCGATGGGCGAACAGCGCGATGTGGCGCCGGTTGAACGGAAGCACCATGCGCGCCATCCCGAGCACGCTCGCCTCGCACAGCAGCAGCTGCTCCGGCGTCACCTCGGCGCCGATGATTGCAGTGAGGCAATCGAGCATATGGCTGCGCGCCGCCGCCAGCACTTCCTCGTCGACATCGTCGACGATGCCGGTCGGGCGGATATCCTCCCAATTACGCATCTTGTCGAAACGCGACGCCTCGCCGTCATGGTTCATGCGCTTCAGGATCGAGTGGACATGCGCGGCGAGCCGGTCCTCGGGCGCGAGCGCCGCATCGGCCGCGAAGGGGAATTGCACGGCGCTCTCTTCGAACGCGCGCAGATAGGCGGCGCGATAGGCCGCGGCCTTGTTGCCGAAATGATAGTTGAGCGCGGCGACATTGGCTTCTGCGCGCGCGCAGATCTCCGCCACGGTCGCGTCGTCAAAGCCTCTTTCGACGAATATGTCGCAGGCCGCGTCGAGCAGCCGGTCGCGCGTGCCGCGCCGCTCTTTTGAAACATTCATTTCAAATGCTCACTTGAATTTTTCATCGGGTCTCGTACAACGGCAGCAAGCTGGCGAGTCAAGCAATAGTTCAGCGCAACGGGTGAGAGCGGACAACCGGAAAATGGACGAGGAACGCGGCGAGACTCCCGAAGGCGAAGCGCCTTCCAGCGGATATAGCCGCCGCGATCTGGGGCGAATCGCGGGGCTTTCCGCGGTGGCGCTGGCAGCGCCGCTGATCGTCACCAACCAGAGCCCGTCGACGCGTGTACCAAGGCCCAGCGGCTGGCACGCGTCGGACATATTGGTGATCGGCAGCGGTTTCGCCGGCGTATTCGCGGCACTGGAGGCCGTGCGCCAGGGCATGTCGGTCACGCTGGTGGACAAGGGGACTGTCGGCTGGTCGGGGCTCTCTCCATGGGCCTCGGACAGCCGGCCATTCGACCCTTCGATCTACAACCGCAAGGAGTGGATCGACAATCTCGCGATCAACACCGAATGGCTGTTCAACCGCGGATGGATGGACATCTTCCTCGACGAATCGATGGAGATTTTCGACATATTGGAACGCTGGGGCTGCCATGCGGTGCGGCCGTTCGAACGATCGACGGTGTTCCGCGGGCTGCTCGAGGATGCGGGGGTGGCGCTAGTCGAGCGGGTGATGGTCACCTCGCTGCTCCAGGACGATACGGGCCGCGTCAACGGCGCGCTCGGCTTCACTTATGACGACAGCCATGCGCCCTGCGCGCCCGTGCGCTTTGCGGCGCGCGCGGTGATCTCCTGCGCGGGCGCGGGGGCGTATAAAAGCCCCGGCTTTCCCAATTGGGGCCAGACGTTCGATGGCGACGCGCTCGCCTATCATGCTGGCGCCTGGATCACCGGCAAGGAATTCCACGACACCCACCCGACCTTCTCGAAAGACCCCGCCGCCTCCTATGACGGCTGGCGTTGGGCGCAGACAGTGAAGGGCGCCTATGTGATGGTAGGTCCGCCCGAGCCGCTGATGGGCGGGTTGACGCTGGGCAATGCGGTCAACGTCTCGCAGGGGCGGCTGATGCGCGTTCCGGGCGGCGGCCCCGGCGGCGAGCCGCCGCCCGAGCCGGGCGTGCCGCGCAAGCCATCGCCGCACGAGATCGCCAACCGCAACTATGTGGGCAAGGGGTTCCTCGCGCGATCGGACCTGACGCTCGATTTCGGCGGCCCGCCCGAGGACGGATCGGTGCCCGAACAGGGCTTCCGCGTCGGCGGCGCGACCGCGGGCATGGGGGTGCACAAGGGCGAGGGCGTCTATTGCTCCGACTATAGCTGCGGCGCGGAAGGCGTGCCTGGGCTCTATGCCGCGGGCGATGCGCTGGGATCGATGCTGTGCGGGCCGCTCTATCCGGGGCGCGGCTTCGCGTCGTTCGGGTCGGCGATCCAGGGGCGGCGCGCGGCGCGCAGCGCGGCCGACTATGTGCGCAAGGCGCCCGCCAGCCGCGTCGACCGCGCTGCGCTGGACCGCAAGATCGAGGCGCTGTTCGCGCCGCGCGTACGAAAGGAAGGGTTCAGCCCCGCCTGGGTGACGCAGGTGCTGCGCAACACGATGACACCCCTGCACATCCTCTACATCAAGGACCCCCGCAGGCTCGACGGCGCGCTCGCCTCGATCGAATATCTGCGCAGCCGCGTCGTGCCGCACATGGTGGCGGGCGACGGCCACCAGCTGCGCGTAGCTATCGAGGCGGAGAACATGCTGCTCAACGCCGAGATGAAGCTGCGGGCGGGCCTGTTCCGTACCGAGAGCCGCGGGACGCATTTCCGCGAGGACTATCCGTTCCGCGACGATGCCAATTGGTTCTGCTTCGTCGTCATGCGCAAGGGCGAACAGGGGATGGTGCTCGAAAAACGCCCGCTGCCCGACGCGTGGCGCCCGCCCGCCGCCATGGCCTATCGCGAGCGCTATCCGCGCGTCTGGCCCGGCGAGGACGTCCAGCTCCAAGCGCGAGGAATAGCCTGATGCCAGTTAGTCAGATCCGTGGATGCATCGGGTGCGGCAATTGCGTGAAGGCGTGTCCGCCCGACGTGCTCCGGCTCGATGCCGCGACCGGCAAGGCGTTCATCGCCTATCCCGACGATTGCCAGATCTGCCATCTTTGCCGGCTGAGCTGCCCGGTCGACGCGATCGAGCTGACGCCCGACCAGCATGTGCCGCCGATCGTCTCCTGGGGCTGAGGCCCGAACTCTTCGAGGATGTTGCGTATGCGTGAATTGAACCGGAGGGCCTTGCTCAATGCCGGTGCCGCGGGGCTGGCGCTTTCGATGGCGCCGGGCGCGCTGGCGCAGCGCAAGCCGGGCGCCAAGCCGCCGAACATCCTGTTCATCCTCGCCGACGACATGGGCTATGCTGATGTCAGCTGCTATGGCCGCCGCGAATATCGCACGCCGGCGATCGACCGGCTGGCGGCCGAAGGCATGCGGCTGACCCAGGCCTATGCCAATTCCTCGGTCTGTTCGGCGACGCGCGTGGCGCTGGCCACCGGGCGCTATCAGTACCGGTTGCCCGTGGGGCTGGAGGAGCCGCTGCGTGGCGGCAAGCTGGGGCTCGATCCTTCCGTCCCCACCATGGCGTCGCTGCTGCGCGGACTCGGCTATTCGACCACACTGATCGGCAAATGGCACTTGGGGGCGCTGCCCGAATTCGGCCCGCTCAAGAGCGGTTACGACCACTTCTGGGGCTTTCGCGGCGGCGCGCTCGACTATTTCGATCATATGGGACCCACCGGCAAACCGGATCTGTGGGACGACGACCGCGAAGTCACCGCGCCCGGCTATCTCACCACGCTGCTCGGCCAGCGCGCCGATCAGGTGATCCGCGCCGAGCATGCGCGCGGCAAGCCCTTCTTCATCAGCCTGCACTTCAATGCGCCGCACTGGCCCTGGGAGGGGCCGGAGGATGCCGCGGAATCGGCGCGGCTGCGCGCCAAGCCGGGAGGAGGCGACCCGCTGCCTTCGTTCGACGCCGGGTCGCTCGAAACCTATGCGCGCATGGTCACCGCGATGGACGACGAGATCGGCCGACTGCTCGCTACGCTCGACGCGATCGGCGCGGCGGAAGACACGATCGTCGTGTTCACCAGCGACAATGGCGGCGAACGCTATTCCGACACCTGGCCGTTCACCGGCAAGAAGACCGAGCTACTCGAAGGCGGGCTGCGCATCCCCGCGATCCTGCGCTGGCCTGCGGCGGTGCACCCCGGGGTGTGCGACCAGGTGGCGATCTCGATGGACTGGCTGCCGACGCTGCTCGCGGCCGCAGGTGCGCGGAGCATCGATGCGCCTGCGCCCGACGGCATCGATCTGCTTCCCTGGCTCACCAGAGCGCGCGAGCCCGAGCCGCGCACGCTGTTCTGGCGCTATCACAATATGGCCCAGCGCGCCTGCCGCAGCGGCGACCTCAAATATCTGCGCATCCTCGACAACGAATTCCTGTTCGACGTCGTCGCCGATCCGCTCGAACGCGCCAATCTGAAGGAACGCCGCCCGGAGGATTTCGCCCGCCTTGCCGCAGCATTTCGCGACTGGGATGCGACGATGCTGCCGATCGACCCGGACGCTTATACGGACGGCTTCCGCGGCGACGAACTTCCCGATCATTTCGGCATCCGACAGAGTGTCACCCTGCCTGCCGCCGGAGATTAGCAGGTGGTTGGAAGCGGTGGCATACGCGGGCGTTCCTGTCGCCCCAGTACACCAAGAACATATGTGCGGCGGTCGGACTAGGTTACCGTCTCAGTCCTAGCCGGAGACGGGGAAATGAGGCCCACTGTTGAGATAGCCGTGGTTCGAGGTGGGTCAGATTTCCGCTAAGAACTTCGACCAAGCCACCATCAAACGCCTTCGTCGTTCGAGAAAATCTGTGCGACGGTACGCTGCTTCCACGCGATCGACGACCTTGTGAGCGAGTGCCTTGTCGACGATCTCTTTGGGGGTCCGGGTCTTCTCTGCTGCCCAATCAGTGAAGCTGCTCCGGAAGCCGTGAACCGTCACTTTAGCGTGGCGCAGATCACGCAGTACCTTTGTCATGGTCATATCGCTGAGCGGCCGTTTCCCATCCGTCGAGAATACCAGTCCCTCGTCGTCGGTCCGTATTCGCCAGCGTCGTTCCAAAATGGCCAAGGCCGCCGACGAGAGCGGCACGACATGGGGCTTCTTCATTTTCATGCGCGCGGCTGGGATGGACCAAATTCGCGCCGTGAGATCGAATTCCGGCCAAACGGCGAGGCGGGTCTCGCCGGACCGGACAGCGTTGAAGAGTGTGAACAGGAGCGCATCGCGACCCGCGGTTTCGGGTAGGTCGTTAAGGCAGCGCACCAACGCGGGAACCTCCGCGTAGGGCATTGCTGCAAAATGCCCTTCTTCCGTCGGCTGTCGGGGAAGGCCTTTGGTCACCGACCTGAGCGCCGCTTCGTGCGGGCACCAACCCTCAATGTGCGAATAGTCGAGCACCGTGCCGATGCGTTGGAGAATTCTCCGCGCCGTTTCCGGGATCGAAAGCCAGATCGGAGACAGCGCGTCGCGCACCATCACGCTCGTGACCTGATCAACCGGCCTTTTCCCAAAGGCAGGAAAGATGTGGTTCTCGAGCGATGACAGCCAGGAATCGCTGTGACGCTTGTTTGCCCAACCACCCTTGATCGCTGCGTGGCAGTCCCGAGCAGCTCGCTCGAATGTCGGAACGCGCGCACTGCTGGGTTCTTCCTTGGCCCTCACATTCTCGCCTGCCTTGACCTTGTTCCGTAGCTCGGATGCCTTCGCCCGAGCTTGGGCCAACGAAAGCTGCGAGACCGGCCCGAGGCCGAGGTCCTGTCGCCTGCCATCGACTTGGGTGCGAAGTACCCAGGATCGTGAGCCGCTGGGGCGTACGAGCAGATACAAGCCGTGCCCGTCGGCGTGGCGGCCGGGTTTGGCGTTCTTCACTTCGAGTGCAGTCAGTCCGGACATGGGTTTCCGTCCCTCATTTGGTCCCTCACTTCGCATTGGAAGTGGTGAGACTGGGTAGGGCATTCAGAAACGCATCTTTTGCAGAAATATATCCAAATCAAAAACTTATGGACGCTATGGTTTGCCCTGGGACTTCAACGCTACAGACCTCGGCTCCACCATTCCGTTCAAGCCCGCAGCGATGCGGGCTTTTTCGTGTCTACGTCAGGTCGATCGCGGTGAAGGGCCTTGTCGTCGGCATGGTCGTGCCATTGACGCCCTTGTGCAGAAACGTGCCGCCGGCCGGCAATGGCCGCCCCCTCAAGGATTCCCGCGCTGCAAGCGTCGGGCGTTGTGTGCCGCGTGATTGCGTGACGCGAGCGTGACTGGCTGCGCTGCGGGGTGCTGTCCGGCAAATCCTCTGCCGATACCTCCAGTTCGGACCAGTCGTTATATTGCGCGCGCGCCTGAATTTCTGCCTGTTCGCATGATCCTGATGCGGGGAGGGGCAGATGATTCGTACCAAGAGATTGATGCTGGGAAGTTCCGCGATCATCGCGCTGGTATCGACGCAGTCGTCCTGGGCGGAAACGATCACCTATGGCTATGACAGCCTGGGGCGCGTGCGTACCGTATCGGTATCGGGCGGTCCGAATGCGGGGACAAACACCGCGATCTGCTACGACGCGGCGAACAATCGGGAGCGTTATGTGACGACGGTCGCGGGGGCCGCGGCCTGTACGCCGTCGCCCTATCCGACGCCGACCCCGTCACCGACGCCGGCCCCTTCGCCAACCCCGACTCCAACGCCAACGCCGACGCCGACGCCAACTCCCAGCCCCACACCGACACCCACTCCCACCCCGCCGCCAGAGGATCAATGCTATTCGGGCGGCCATTGGATTCCGTGTCCGTGAGGCGCCTTTTCGGGCCGCTCGCCGCCTTCTGATCGCGCGGGTGGCGGCGCCGGCGGCGCCGGCGGTGCCGGCGCCCGACGACAGCGCCGGGTTCTTCTTCAAACCAATGTTCGTGTCGCACGTGCGGCGCGCCGGAGGTGCGCGCCCGCAACAAGGGGGTTCAAGCCATGAAACTGAAAGCCGCTCTTCTCGCCGGCGTCGTGCCGTTCGCGCTCGCCGGCGCGGCGCAGGCCCAGACCGGGCCGTTCGCCCCGGTTCGCCAGACGCTTGACGACAACGGGGTCGATCTGCTGCGCGGCGAACTGGTGGTCGAACAGACGATCCTGTCGATCGGCGGGGACCAGGGGCTGCAATATCGTGTGCGGACCCAGGCGACCTCCAGCCGCAGCAACATCGATGCCGCGCTGTACAAGGATGGATCGACGATCACCGCCACGGTGGACAATGTGACCGACCGGTTCACCGTCTCCGGCTCTACCTATACGCCGACGGAGGCGAAGGGCGCCACCCTGTCGCTCAGCGGCAGCACCTATAGCTATACCTCTCGGCAGGGGACGGTGGTCACCTTCACGAAGCCATATGGTACGGAAGTCGCGACCGATAGCTATGCGACCGAAGGGTTCGCGACACAGATCCTCCGCCCTGACGGCGAGCGGCTCGACCTCAGCTATCAGCGCACGATCTTCTGCGACTATTTCGAGGGGGATTTGTGCACGGGCGGCTATCGGACCGCGCGGCGCCTCGCCTCGGTCAAGAGTTCGAGCGGCTATCTGCTCAGCCTCTATTACGCGTCCGACGATCTGGAGGAGGGCAGCCAGCTGGGCGCGTGGATGTCAAAGACCGACATCAAGGCGATCAACCTGGCCAGCGAATATTGCGCGCCGACGGCGGCGGGGTGCGCGACGACGGGCAGCTGGCCGTCGCTGAGCGCGCCCAATGCGCAGACGGTGATGACGACGATGGGGACGAGCGGCATCACCGCGCTCACCTTTCAGGGGAATACCACCCCGGACGTGACGATCGCCTATTCGGGCGGCAGGGTGAGTTCGGTCACCAACCATGCCGGCACCACCAGCTATGGCTATTCGGATTCGGGTGGCGAGCGGACGGTGACGGTGACCAACGCGTTGTCGCAGACCACGACCTATGTGTTCGACATTTCCAGCGAGCGGCTGACATCGGTCACCAACGGCCTGGGCAAGACCCGCACCTACGATCATGACGGCAACGGGCGCCTCACCCGCGTGACCCAGCCGGATGGGAATTACACCCAGCTGACCTATGACGGGCGCGGCAACGTGACCGAGACGCGGCAGGTCGCGAAGTCGGGATCGGGCCTGTCGGACGTGGTGACGAGCGCGAGCTTCGCGTCGAGCTGTTCCAACGCGGCGACCTGTAACCAGCCGGTTTCGACCACCGATGCGCGGGGCAACACCACCGATTACACCTATGATTCGGGTCATGGCGGGGTGCTTACGGTGACGCTGCCCGCGCCGTCGGGATCGGGGACGCGTCCGCAGCTGCGCTACAGCTATGGCAGCTATCAGGCGCAGGTGAAGGACAGCGGCGGGAGCATCGTCGGTTCGGGTGAGACGGTGACGCTGCTCACGGGCGTGTCGCAATGCCTGAGCGGATCGAGCTGTACCGGGACCAGTGACGAACAGGTTCGCACGATCGCCTATGGCAGCACGGGGGTGGCGAACAATCTGTTGCCGAGCAGCGTGACGGTGGCGTCGGGGGATGCGAGCATCAGCGCGACGACCAGCCTGTCCTATGACGCGATCGGCAATTTGACCGCGCGCGACGGGCCGCTGTCGGGCAGCGAGGACACGATCCTGTATCGCTATGACGGCAAGCGTCGGGCGATCGGGATGGTCGGTCCGGATCCGGACGGGGTCGGGAGCCGGAAGCGTCGGGCGCAGCGTCTGACCTATGACGTGGCGGGGTTCAATACGAAGGTCGAGGCGGGGATTGTCGATGGGCCGTCGGACACCGACTGGGCGAACTTCGTGACGACGCAGACGGTGGATATCGGCCGCGACGGCGACGGTCGCCCGACGCGTCAGGTGTTGAGCGCGGGCGGCACCGTCTATGGCGTCACCGACATGAGCTATGACGCGGCGGGGCGTGCGGACTGTGTGGCGCAGCGGCTGAACCCGTCGGCCTGGGGCAGCGTCACCGGGGCCTGCACCTTGCAGACGACGGGGAGCGATGGTCCCGACCGGATCGCACAGAGCGTGTACGACGCGGCGGGCCAGGTGATCCGCACGATCGGATCGAAGGGGGTGAGCGGGGCAGAGGTGCATGAGACGGCGAGCTGGACCGACAATGGCCAGCTGGCGAGCGTGATGGACGGGATGGGGAACCCGACCAGCTTTGAATATGACGGGTTGGACCGGCTGAAGAAGACGCGTTATCCGTCGACCACGGTGGGATCGCTGACGAGTTCGAGCACCGATTACGAGGAGCTGGGCTACGACGCGGGGTCGAACGTCACCAGCCGGCGGCTGCGCGACGGGAACAGCATCGGCTACAGCTACGACGCGCTGAACCGTATGACCGCAAAGGACCTGCCGGGGAGCGAGCCGGACGTGTCGTACAGCTATGACCTGGCGGGTTATCTGACGGGTGCGACGCAGAGCGGCAACGCGCTGTCGTTCAGCTATGACGCGCTGGGTCGCAATCTCTCGCAGGCGGGGCCGCAGGGGACGGTGAGCTATCTCTACGACGCCGCCGGCCGCCGCACGCGGATGACCTGGCCGGGCGGTGGCCTGTATGTCGATTACGAGCATGACGTGACGGGCAACGTGACCGCGATGCGGGAGAATGGGGCGACGTCGGGCGCGGGCGTGCTGGCGGTGTTCGGCTATGACGATCAGGGTCGGCGGACCAGCCTGACGCGGGGCAACGGGGTGGTGACGAGCTATGGCTATGACGCGGTATCGCGGCTGATCTCGCTGGCGCATGATCTGTCGGGCAGCAGCCATGACCTCACCCGCAGCTTCACCTACACGTCGGCGGGCCAGATCGCGAGCCGGGGGCTGTCGAACGACGCCTATGCGTGGACCGCGGCGACGACGGTGGACCGCAGCTATACGCGCACCGGCCTGAACCAGTACAGCGCGGCGGGCGGCACCGGCTTCGGCTATGACGGCAGGGGCAACCTGACCGCATCCGGATCGGACGGGTTCGCGTACAGCAGCGAGAATCTGATGACCGCGAAGACGAGCGTCACGGCGCTGTCCTACGATCCGCTGCTGCGGCTGTATGAGAGCAGCGCGTCGGGGCGGCGGTTCGCCTATGACGGCGGCAACATCATCGCCGAATATGACACGGGCGACACGCTCACCGCGCGCCACGTGTTCGGCCCCGACGCGGACGAGGCGCTGGTGAGCTACGACGCGTCAGGCAACCGCTTCTGGCTGCTACCCGACGAGCGGGGGAGCATCGTGGCGAAGACCGACGCGAGCGGGGCGGCGACCGCGATCGCGGGCTATGACGAATATGGCATTCCGTCGGGGGGCGATGTGGGGAGGTTCGGCTATACGGGCCAGGCATGGCTTCCGGAGATCGGCCTGTCCTACTATAAGGCACGCATGTACTCGCCCACCCTCGGCCGGTTCATGCAGACCGATCCCATCGGCTATGGCGACGGGATGAACCTCTACGCCTATGTGGGGAATGATCCCACGAACAAGGTGGATCCAACCGGCCGCTGCGGTAAAGTTGGACAATGGTTCATCTGGAAATATACGATGTCCGATGGTTCCGTACAATATGGAGACATCACATTCAAAGAGTGGACCGTCCCGTGCGGTGATGGTAACGCAAATTCTCTTTTTGCTGCGGAATATAAAGAAGGACTATTAGTAACTGCAAAGCCGCAAAGGCAACAGCCCAAAAAGTCACCCTGTTTTTCAATTCAAGATCGACGCCTCAATCACGATCAATACGTTCAGAAATAAGCAGCGATATTGAGGGCTGCCGGTTATCAAGTGGCTACTGAAGTTAGCCTGTTCGTATTTACGCCAACTGGAAATACGAGAGCTAGAGCGGACATCATAGCAAGTATTCCCGGTAGCAATATATACGCCATTCATGAGATAAAAACTGGAAATGCTCAGCTGACGGGAAATCAGAACATTGTTTACAATGCCGGTCTAGATATTGTTAAAGGAAACAATGGACTTCCTGTTGGACTTGGTCCAGAAGATTTTCTTCCTATCTCCGAATATGGCGTGGTAAGGTGCCCCGGCTTGTGATAGTTTTAACTTAATAATCGGCTTTAATGGTGTTATTGCATGTCTAATAATGAGGAAGTCGGCCTGAGGTTTACCGTGCGGCCAGAGCATGAAAAAGAGGTCGCAGACTTGTATTCCAAGGCGGGATTTCAGCCACTTCGTATTGAGCGGAAGGATGACGGTAATCTTGTATTCATCCTTCCGAAAGTTGCAGACGACAAAATGTATCATCTAATTACAGCGGTTCCCGCTCATTATAGCGTGAATCAGGGCTACGTCGTAGGAAGCACACCTCCTCTCGGCGGTAAGACAGAGTCGAAAGGCTCAAATAGCGAATAGCAAGATAAAAGGAATGGCTCCCCCTGCGGGCTAACCTGTTGTCTGCACATCGTTTTTTAGGGAGACAGGTGGCACCATGGGTGAGACTCTGGTGCGATTTTGGTGCCTGGGATGGTGCTAAGCGCTTGAATCGCCTCCCTCTTTAGCTGCTCTTCGTTGGAGACATGGCGTGCCGGGAGGGGCCTGGGAATTTAGGGCGAGATAAAAGCGCCGCCGTCGCTCGTGGCGCATGTGGTTGATCTGTCTGGGTAATAGGCGCCGTCACTGAAGCTGCCCTGCCGTCGTTCGGGACGAATTATCCAGCAATAACAACCGGCGGGGCGCTGGCAGGTGCGCTGTGGCGTAGTGCCGGCGTTGCAGGTGGCCGCGCGGTTGCGCAGCCGGGTCGCTCCGCTTCCGCCGTGCCTATCGGCCCGGCAATGCGGTCAGCCCAGGGCGTTGCCCTGCGCTGGCGTTGTGACCTTCGGCCAGCGCGGCGGGCGGCACCGGCTTCGGCTATGACGGCGGTAACATCATCGCCGAGTACGATACGGGCAACACTCTCACCGCGCGCCACCTCGCCGCAGACTCCATGCCGCCCCACTTTCCATCCGGGAGAACCATGCTCGCCGTGCATCCGGGCGATCGTGATTTCACACCGGACGGTAACGACGCAGGCGCGGGTTATTCCGCGTCAATGAGCCGATACGGAATGTAATCGAGTATCTAACGATCCAAAAAGGTTCGTTCGGCGCGCGCTCCTAGCGCTCCGGGATGCTCACGAAACTGTCCATCACCCGCTTCCGGCCGGCCTGTTCGAAGTCGATTTCGAGCTTGTTGCCTTCGATTTCAGCGATTTCGCCATAACCGAATTTCTGGTGAAAGATGCGCATGCCGACGGACAGGTCGTCGCGGCCCTTGTTGCCCAGGGTGATCGCACTGGCGCGGTTTTCGGCAACGCGTTTGGGCGCGGTGGTGAAGGATGAACTGGGGGCGGCGGCGCGTTGCCAGCCGGGGCCGCGTCCGGTTCCCCGGCCGACATCGGCGAACGGATCGCCACGTTCGCTCCAGTTGGCGCGCCACAGCGATGCGCCGCCGGTCATGGTCGATTCCTCGTCGATATGGTCCTTTGGCAGCTCGCCGACGAAGCGGCTGGGGATCGAGCTTGTCCATTGGCCATAGATGCGGCGGTTGGCGGCATGGAGGATGGTGGCGCGTCGCCGGGCGCGGGTGATCGCGACATAGGCGAGCCGGCGCTCCTCTTCCAAAGACGCCAGGCCGCCTTCGTCGAGCGCGCGCTGGCTGGGGAACAGCCCTTCCTCCCATCCGGCAAGGAACACGGTGTCGAACTCCAGCCCCTTGGCGGCGTGGATGGTCATGATCGTGACCTTGGGCTCGTCCGCGCTCGCGTCATTGTCCATGACGAGCGAGACATGTTCGAGGAACGCGCCCAGCGTTTCATATTCCTCCATCGCACGGACGAGTTCGGAGAGGTTTTCCAGGCGCCCGGCGGCCTCGGCGGTGCGATCCGCCTGCCACATCGCGGTGTAGCCGCTTTCGTCCAGGATGATCTGGGCGAGTTCGGTGTGGGGGAGGGTGCCGATGAGCGTCGGGATTTGCGGAGAGTCTCCTCCACCAGCCTGTGGCTGGTCCCCCACCCCGCTGAACGGGGAGGGTCTTAGGGTCGCGTTCCACCGGGCTACGTCGCCGACGAAATTGGCGAGACTGCGGCGGGCCTGCGGGGTGAGTTCATCGGTGTCGAGGATGCGCGCCGCGGCGGCGAGGAGGGGAATGCCCTCCGCACGGGCGAGCATGTGGATCTTCGCGATCGCCTTGTCGCCGAGGCCGCGTTTGGGGACGTTGACGATGCGTTCAAAGGCGAGGTCGTCGGCGGGCTGGTGGACGAGGCGAAGATAGGCGAGCGCGTCGCGGATTTCGGCGCGTTCGTAGAAGCGGAAACCGCCGACGATGCGATAGGGCATGCCCGTCGCGATGAACCGGTCCTCGAATTCGCGCGTCTGGTGCTGCGCGCGGACGAGGATGGCAAAGTCGTCGAGGCTCTTGCCCTCACGCCGCTGAAGGCCCTCGATATCCTCGCCCACGCGGCGCGCCTCCTCCGGCCCGTCCCACACGCCGATGACGCGGACTTTCTCGCCCGCGTCATGCGCGGTCCACAGCGTCTTGCCCAGGCGCCCGCCATTGTTGGCGATGACGCCCGACGCGGCGGCGAGGATGTGCGGGGTGGAGCGGTAATTCTGTTCGAGGCGGATAACCTTGGCGCCGGGAAAGTCCTTTTCGAACTTGAGGATATTCTCGACCTGCGCCCCGCGCCAGCTGTAGATCGACTGATCGTCGTCGCCGACGCAGCAGATGTTCTTGCGCTCCTGCGCGAGCAGGCGGAGCCAGAGATATTGGACACTGTTCGTGTCCTGATACTCGTCCACCATGATGTAGCGGAACCGCTGCTGATACGCCTGCAGCACATCGCGATGGGTGCGCAGGATGGTGAGCATGTGCAGCAGCAGGTCGCCGAAGTCGCACGCGTTGAGCGCGCGTAGCCGGTCCTGATATTGCTGGTACAGCGCCTGCCCCTTGCCGTTGGCGAATTGTTCGGCCTCGCCGGCGTCGAGCATGTCGGGGGTCAGCCCCTTGTTCTTCCATCCGTCGATGAAACCGCCCAGCTGGCGCGCGGGCCAGCGCTTCTCGTCCAGGTCGTTCGCCTGGATGAGCTGTTTGAGCAGGCGGAGCTGGTCGTCGGTGTCGAGGATGGTGAAGTTCGATTGCAGGCCGACCAGTTCGGCGTGGCGGCGCAGCATCTTTGCGCCGATCGCGTGAAAGGTGCCGAGCCACGGCATCCCCTCCACCGCGTCGCCGACATGGGCGCGAACCCGCTCGCGCATCTCTCGCGCCGCCTTGTTCGTGAAGGTGACGCTCAGGATTTCCGACGGATAGGCGCGGCGGGTCCACAGCATGTGCGCGAGCCGGGCGGTGAGCGCGGCGGTCTTGCCGGTGCCGGCGCCGGCCAGCACCAGGACGGGACCGTCGAGCGTCAACACCGCCTCGCGCTGGGGCGGATTGAGGCCGCGCAGATAGGGGGGATCGTCGGGCGAGGGCTGCGGAACGGACATCGGTGAACAGGTAGGGAACGCGGCGCGCCGGGGCAAGCCGCGCGATGGCCGCCGCCGCCGGGTGGCGATCCGGTTACCGGCCCCGGCGCCGATCCGCGCGGGCGGGGCGACCGAGGGGCGGACGAGTCAGGGCCAGATGCACTTGTCCTTTGTCACCGGGTCGATCTTCCAGTCCCTCATCCGCACCGTGACCGTGGTGGCAGGGAAAGTGCATTTGTAGGTGAGCCGGGCCATGTTCGCGAAATGGGTGGACGAGCTGAAGAACGCCAGCGACCGCGCGGGACCGTAAACCGATTGGCCATCGGCATAGATGCTGTACGCTGGACCCTTTTTCGGGACAGGCGGGCCGATCACACAAATGGCCGGAATCCCCTCTTTGACCAGGCTGGCGGCGGCGTCGCACACCACCGCCTGAAACGCGCTGTTGGTGGTCCAGGCGACGAGAATCAGGTTGCGCGGTTGTGCGATGGCGGCAGCGCCCTCGACTTCGGCGACGGTCTTGGAACTCATGTCGACGGTGAAGCGTGAGGGCGGCGCGCTCTGCGCCAACGCAGAGGCGGGCGCCAGTACGAGCATCCCCGCGACGGTGGCGAACATGGTCAGGGCATGGCGTTTCATCGGAGAACCCCTTGTCGATACGTGGTCGATACGGACCGCGGTGATAACTGCGCGCACGGACGTTTGGGACTGGTCATTCTACCAGGAGTGCCGGCGATCCCCCGAGCCGCATTGCGCGTGGACGCGGGCTGAGGCAGGAGGGGGCGATGCTGGAGAAACTCAAAAGCCGGTTCGACAAGCGCAGACTGGTGCTGATCGCGGCGCTGGCGCTGGTCGCGCTCTATGTCGGATGGCGGACCGGCGGGTTCGATGCGACGCCCCAGAAGAAGCCGTGCGAGGCGGGGCGCAAGGAAGTGAAGGACGACACCGGCAAGGTGATCCAGGTGATCCGAACCACCTGTTTCAAGGACGGCACTCAGACCGGAGGATGATGGGGGATGGAGGCTGAACGGGCGCGGCACCGCCGGGTGCTGCTCGCAAGCTTTGTCGGGACGGGAATCGAATTCTACGATTTCTATATCTACGCCACCGCCGCCAGCCTGGTGTTCGGTCAGATTTTCTTTCCCAAGGGCGATCCCGGCGTGCAGCAGATGGCGGCATTCGCGACGCTGGCGGTGGCGTTCTTTGCCCGACCGGTGGGCGCGGCGGTGTTCGGCCATTATGGCGACCGGATCGGGCGCAAGGCGACGCTGGTCGCGTCGCTGCTGACCATGGGCGTATCGACCACGCTGGTCGCGTTCCTGCCGACCTATGCGATGGCGGGGTGGATCGCCCCGTTCGCGCTGTGCGTGCTGCGGTTCGGCCAGGGCTTCGGGCTGGGCGGTGAATGGGGCGGAGCGGCGTTGCTGGCGGTGGAGAATGCGCCGCCCGGATGGCGCGCCCGGTTCGGCAGCGCGCCGCAGATGGGGGCGCCGGCCGGGTTCATCGCCGCGAACGGCCTGTTCCTGGTGCTGGGCGTGGCGATGACGCCGGAACAGTTCGCCGATTGGGGCTGGCGCATCCCGTTCCTGTTGTCGGCCGCGCTGGTGCTCGTCGGCCTGTGGGTGCGGCTCAAGCTGACCGAAACGCGCGAGTTCGCCGAGGCACTGGCGCAGGCGGCGCCAGCGAGGGTGCCGCTGGGCGAAGTGGTGGCGAAACATCCCGGCGCGCTGATCGGCGGGACGATCGGCGCGATATGCTGTTTCGCGACCTATTATATCGCCACCGCTTTCCTGCTCGGCTGGGGGACCAAGTCGATGGGCTATTCGATGCAGGATTTCCTGGCGGTGCAGCTGGGTGCCATCCTGTTCATGGCCGCGGGGATATACCTCGCCGCGTGGAGCGCGGATGCGCATTTCGACCCGCGACGCGTGCTGGCGGGCGGGTGCGTGCTGGTCGCGGCGAGCGGCCTTGCCATCGCGCCGTTGATGGGTGCGGGACTGGGCGGCGTGTTTGCCTATCTGGCGCTGCTGCTGTTCGCGATGGGGTTCGTCTATGGACCGCTCAGCGCGTGGCTGACCGACCTGTTCCCCGCGCGGGTGCGCTATACCGGGACGTCGATGACGTTCAACGTCGCGGGGGTGATCGGCGGCGGCCTGACCCCGCTGATCGCGCAGGCGCTGGCGATCGACGGAGGATTGCGCCCGGTCGGCTGGTATCTGAGCGGCGCGGCACTGTTGAGCCTGGTGGCCCTGCTGGCGCTGCGTCCGCGCGCGGTTGAGGGATAACCCGCGGGCTCTGATCCGGTGGCTAGCCGGCCGCGCGCAGCAGCGTGAGCTTCGCCTTGCCATGGACGCGCTCGGCATCGACGGTGAAGCCGGCGACGTCGATCGTTTCGGCCTTTGCGGTTTCGATGCTGATCCAGGTGGCGGGACCCGCCCAGCCGAGCCGGGCGAGCTTGTCGAGCGCGACCGCGCCGGCGCCGGTGCCATAGGGCGGGTCCATCAGGATGAGGTCGAGCGGGTTCGGCGCCGGGCCAAGCGCGAGGACCGAGGTGGCGCGGATGTCCGCGCGCATGCCCAGCCGTTCCGCATTGGCGCGCAGCGCGTCGAGCGCCGGACGATCCTGCTCGACAAACAGGCACGAGGCCGCGCCGCGCGACAGTGCCTCGAACCCCAGCGCGCCGGAGCCGGCGAACAGATCGGCGACCGCCAGCCCCTCGAAACTGCCGACGCGACTGGCGAGCATCGAGAACAGGGCTTCGCGGGTGCGATCGGCGGTCGGCCGGGTGGCGTCACCCTTTGGCGCGACGAGCGGACGACCGCGCCACTGTCCGGCGATGATCCTCATTTGCGCGGCCCCCGCTTGGCCGGGGTGCCGGACCGGGGGCGGCGATCGCCCGGACGATAGCGGCGCTTGGGCCGGTCGAGCAGCGGGCCTCCATCGTCATGATCGCGATCGGCGGCGGGCGCACGGGTGTCGTCCCGCCGTTGCGGCTTGGCGTCGGGGCCGGGTCGGCCGGCGCGTCCCTTGGGCGCGGGGCCTGCGGGCGCGGATCGCTTGCGCGCGCCTGTGGACGGGTGCGCGGATGTACCCGGCCCGCCCGCAGCCGCTTTCGCCGCCGCACCGCGCAGCTTTCGCCGCTGTCCGACGCCGAATTTCTCCGGCGCTTTCGCCGCCGTCCGTTTCTCTGCTGCGCCTTTCGCAGGGGGCCGCGGTGCGGCGCGTTCGCGTGCAGGGGGCGCGGGTGGTTCGGCGGCGGCGGCGCGGCGGCGATCGGCGCGATTGGCGGGGGGCGGCGCCTCGGCCGGCTCGCCCTCCGGCTCCGGCGGGGGCGCAAGCGCCTTTGCGCGGTTCGACAATTGCAGGTTCGATGCCGCCTTGCCGCCGCCCGGGCCGCTCAACGCCTTGCGAAAGAGGATCAGGTCGTGCTGGCGCACCTCGTCCACTGCGGCGACGGGCATATCGGCCAGGTGGAACGGCCCATAGCGCGTGCGGATCAGGCGACTGACCTCCAGCCCGAGATGTTCGAGCACGCGGCGCACTTCGCGATTCTTGCCCTCGGTCAGGGTCAGTTCGATCCAGACATTGGCGCCCGTGCGCCGTTCGAGATTGGCGTCGATCGGCCCGTAGCGCACGCCATCGATCTCGACGCCGAGCATCAGTTCCTCAAGCTGGTCCTGGCTCACCTGGCCAAAGGCGCGGGCGCGATAGCTGCGCTCGACCCCGGTGGCGGGAAGTTCAAGCTGGCGCTTGAGCTCGCCGTCGGTCGTCAACAGCAACAACCCTTCCGTATTATAGTCGAGCCGGCCGACCGGGATCAGGCGCGGAAGCCCCTTTGGCAGCCGGTCATAGATGGTCGGGCGGCCGCGCGGATCACGCTCCGCAGTCAGGACGCCGGCGGGCTTGTGAAAGCGAAACAGGCGGGCGGGGGCGGGGGCGGCGACGGGATTGCCATCGACGGTTACGCCGCGCAGCGAGGTGAGCACGGTCGCCGGCGTCGTCAGGATTTCACCGTCGATCGCAATGCGACCATCGGCGATCATCCGCTCGATCTCTCGACGCGACGCGATTCCGGCACGGGCGAGCAGCTTCGCGATGCGATCGCCTTGCCTGGGCGGTTCGGGGGAGGATGATGAAGGCATTGGCGGCGCGATACAGCGGCTTTGGCCCGGGCGCAAAAATCTTGTGCGCAGGGACCTCCCGGGCAGCGTAGCGCGTTGACCCTGCGTAACGATCGGAATGGGCGCGCGGCGGAAGATGTTGTTCGGAAGGAAAAAGCGGCGACTCCTGCGGCTGCTGCTCGTCGAGGACGAGCCGCTGGTTGCGTTCGACGCCGAACATTTCCTGAGTGATGAAGGGTTTGAGATCGTCGCGACGGTCGATTCGGTGGGTGAGGCGATCGGCCATATCATCGCCCCCGGCACGATCGACCTGGTGCTGGTCGATCTGGGGCTGGCCGACGGAAATGGCGCGGACGTGGCGCATGCCGCGCGGGCCGAGGGCATCCCGGTGCTGATCGTGACCGGCCGCAATCTGGATGAGGTTGAACCGATCTGTCACGGCTGTCTGTCCAAACCCTATCCCCAGCGTGACCTGCTCGCCGCGATCGTCGCGATCGAGGCGGTGATCGAGGGCAAGACGCCGCGCAGGTTGCCGGCCACCATGCGGCTTTTTCAGCCCGCCGCGTGAGGGCTTTGCAACGGCGTTTTTCCCGCTAGGGTCTGCCGCCTGACCAGGGGGCGCGAATGAACGAGCAGACGGGGCAAGCGGGCGGGATCGAAGCGCGCAAGCGATCATTCGGTGAAATCATGCTGCCCTATGTCCGTCCGCGACCCGTCGCGGCGCTGTTGCTGGGCATATCGAGCGGCTTTCCGCTGGCGTTGCTGCTCGGCACCATGACCTTCTGGCTGGCAAAGGTCGGGATCGACAAGAAGACGATCGGCTTCGCCGTCGGCCTGACCACCCCCTACACGCTCAAATTCCTGTGGGCGCCGCTGATCGACCGGATCAAGCTGCCGCTGCTCACGCCAGTGTTCGGACAGCGGCGAGCGTGGCTGTTCTTCATCATGGCGCTGCTGTTCGCTTCGGTGTGGATGCTGGGGGCCAGCGATCCCGCCGACGGCCATATGGGTCCGTTCGCATTCTGGGCGATCGTCGTCGCCTTTCTGGGCGCGACGCAGGACATCGTCATCGACGCCTATCGCATCGAAATCCTGCCCGAAGAGGAATTGTCGCACGGGACGGCGAACAACCAGTTCGGATACCGGCTGGGCGCGTTCATCGCCGGTGTCGGCACTATCGCGCTGGCGTCGAGCGAGGGGTTCGATCTGGGCTGGGCCGCGGCCTATGGCCTGACCGGATTCTGCATCGTGCCGGGCATCATCGCGGCGCTGTGGGCCGGCCCGGGCCTGCATGAGGCGATCGTGGAAGCAGAGCCGAAGGAGAGCGCGGGCCGCTGGCTTGAAGATACGCTGATCGGCCCGTTCCGCGAATTTCTGGAACGGCGCGGCGCGCTCCTGATCCTGTTGTTCGTGCTGATCTACAAGCTGGGCGACGCGATGGGACAGGTGATGCTGAACCCGATGATCGTCGAACTGGGGTTCAGCGACACCGAATTCGTCGCGATCAACAAGGTCGTCGGCTTCTGGGGCCTGATCGTGGGGACCGCGCTGGCCGCGCCGTTGATGGCGTGGCTGGGGCTGGGCCGGGCGCTGTTCGTGTCCGGCGTGTTGATGATGGTCAGCAACCTCACCTTCGCGATGTTGGCGAGCCAGGGCCATTCGGTGCTTTGGCTGACGATCGCGGTGGCGACCGAACAGGTGACCAGCGGGATGGGTCTGACGGTGTTCGTCACCTATCTGTCCGGCCTGTCGAACCTGGCCTATACCGCCACGCAGTTCGCGCTGCTGTCCTCGCTGGCGGCGGTGGGGCGGACGTGGCTGTCGAGCCCGGCGGGCATCGCCGCCGACGCGCTGGGCTGGGTCGGCTTCTGGCTGTTGACGACGGTGGTGGCGCTGCCCGGCATGATCCTGTTGTGGATCCTGTGGCGGAAAGGGTTCGTGGTGGAGAGCGTCCGAAAGGCGCGATCGGGGAAGGGCTGAACCGTCGTCAGGCCGCAGGCTGCTCGAACTGTTCGATCACCCATTCCTCTTCCTGCGCCCCCGCGATCCAATCCTGCATCCACGGATGCTGAAGGACCGCGTTCATATAGGCGGGTGCGAAACGCGCGACGGGCAGCGAGTAGGTGACGAAACGGGTGACGACCGGCGCGAACATCACGTCCACAGCCCCGAAATCGCCGAACAGGAATTCGCCGTCGCCGCCATAGCGGGCGCGGGCCTGCGCCCATAATTCCATGATCCGTTGAATATCGGCCATCACGTCGTCGTCGGGCGCCTTCGGCTCATAGACCTGGCGGATGTTCATGCTGTGCTTGCGGCGCAACGCGGCGAACCCCGAATGCATCTCCGCCGCCATCGACCGCGCCATCGCACGTGCGGCGGGATCGGCGGGCCAGAATTTCTCCCCGCCCGATTTCTCGTTCAGATATTCGACGATCGCCAGGCTGTCCCACACCACCGCCTCGCCATCCCACAGGATCGGCACCTTGCCCGATGATGGCGCGAACTCGTCGCCCGCGCGCCGACGGTCCCAGTCCTGGTCATAGAGCGGGACGACCACCTCGTCGAACGGCAGGCCGGAGAGCTTGCACGCGAGCCAGCCGCGCAGCGACCAGGAGGAATAGGCCTTGTTGCCGATGATGAGCTTGAGCATGGCGCGGAGATAGCGGCGGCGCGGATGCCGGGCAACCGGGCTGCGCATTGCCTCCGGTGCCGCGACGCGACATGATGGGCGACAAGGCCGGGTGGAGAAGCGAAAGCCGTGTCGCGCGTTCAACATGTGTCGGCTGGATCACGATATCATCCGGGCGGGATGATGCTGGCGATGCTGGCGATGCTGGCGATGGCGATGCCGGCGCGCGCGCAGGAAGATGGCCTGGCCACACTCGGGCGCGACGAGCGCGTCGCGGTGCGGGCGGCGAGCGATCGCGATGCGGAAATGATCTATCGCCGCGCCCATGCGGCGTGCGTTGTTCAGACGAAACGCAGTGGCATGGATTCAAAGGCATATGAATGCGTCGGCATCCTGGCCCAGGCCTTTGGCGAGGCGCGGCGACGCGGTCTGGCGACGATGGCATCCTGGGCGGCGACGGCGATCACCGATTCGATTTACGATCCCGTCGATGTATCGACTCCCACCGCGACGATCGGGGAGGCGGCGCGGATCGTTTCAGCGACCAGCCCGCCGCTCGGCCTGCCGTTGCATGCCGCCTATGCCGAGGATCTTGCCGCGCAGGCGGGATCCGGGCGTGGAGAGCTGGACAGGCTGGTCACCCGTGCCGAGGATTTCGCGCGATGGGGGCGCCCGGCGACCGAAGCGGCCTATGCGCGCGGGGCGAGCGTGCTCGCGCGGCGGATCGAGGGGGCGAACTCCCCGACGGCGCGGCGCATGGATGCGGCTGGATTGCGCGCGGAGGCCATGCTGGGGACGCAGGCGGCGATCGCCCGCTGCGCGCAATCACCAGCGCCGTTCACGGGAGCGGACGATATCGCGCTGCACGCCCGCGTCAGCTGTGCCATTGCCGCAGAGCAGGCCGGGCGGTGGCGCGACGCGGGCGACATGCTGCGCGCGCTGCTTCCCGAGGCTCAGGCACAGGCATCGCCGGTCGCGCGGGCCGATGTTCTGGTTTCGCTCGGGCGCAACCTGATCCGCCAGTCGCTTCCGGGCGAGGCGGTTCCCTATCTGGACGCGGCGCAAAAGCTGCTCGACCCGTTGAGCACCGGCGAGGACGTCCGGTTGATCCGGATGCCGGCGGTGCGCGCGGCGCGGGTGGCGGCGTCGCTCGAACTGGCGAAGTCGATGGTTGCCGGGACCAGCTATTATGCCGAGACGCGGCTGCTGGGTGGCATCTATGCGGTCGAATCGAGCATCGCGTCGGCGAACAGCTGGGCGCGGTCTGCCGAGCGGTTGCAGCGCCAGATCGATGCCGGAACGCTGCGCTGGGAGGGCGGGGTGTGGCGCTCGCTGCTTGCCGCCTATCGCGAGGCTGCGGAGAAAGTCGCGCAATATTACGGACCGGACGCACCGATCATCGGCCTGTTGAAAGCGAAGGATGTCGAGGCGTCCGAACTGTTCCTGACCCAGGGCTATCGCGAGCCGATGGAGGCGGGGCCGCGTACCGAGCGGATGTCCGCGGACATGCGCGAAGCACTCGACCTGGTTGCGCCGATCCCGCCGACCGACCCGCACCGGATCGAGACGCTGAAGGTGGCGGCAGGGTTTTTCCTCCGGCGCGGCGATATGCGGACCGCCCGGGGCCTGTGCCGGCTTGCCGTCCGGGGTGCGATCGAGCGAATGGACGCGGCGGGCGAATATGACCGGACCGCCCAGGCACAGCTGAAGGCGCAATCGCCGGTGTTTCGTACCTGTGTGAAGACGGCATGGCTCACCGGCGCGGCCGATGGCGCCGGCGTCCGCCGTTAGACGCTCACCGCCTCGATCACCGCCGCGCGCAGTTCGGCGATCCCTTCACCCTTTTCGCTCGACGTCGCCAGGATGTCGGGGTGGGCGGCGGGCCGCTTGCGGGCCTCGGCCGCGGTGCGCGCGGTCACTTCGGTCAGCTCGGCAGGCTTGATCTTGTCCGCCTTGGTGAGGACGAGGCGATAGCTGACCGCGGCGGCATCGAGCATGTCGAGGATGTCGCGATCGACCTCCTTGATCCCGTGACGGCTGTCGATCAGCACCAGCGCGCGCTTGAGCACATGCCGGCCGCGCAGGAAGTCGTTCACCAGGAAGCGCCACTTCTTCACGACATCCTTCGGCGCCTTGGCAAAGCCATAGCCGGGCATATCGACGAGGCGGAACTTCGCCGGATCGCCGATGTCGAAGAAGTTGAGCTCCTGCGTCCGACCCGGCGTGTTCGACGTGCGGGCAAGGCCGTTGCGTCCGGCGAGCGCGTTGAGCAGCGAGGATTTGCCGACATTCGATCGACCCGCGAACGCGACCTCCGGCACCGTAGGATCGGGCAGGAACTGGAGCGCGGGCGCCGATTTGAGGAAGGCGACCGGGCCGGCGAAGGTCTTTCGCGCGGCCTCGATCGCTTGCGGGTCGAAATCGGTCACTTCTTCGCCGGCTTGCCGCCGCTCACCCCCGCCGTCGCGGGTTCCTTCATCCCCGGATGGCGGCTGTAGAGGAACTTCTGCTGCGCGATGGTGAGCAGGTTGGAGGTAATCCAGTAAAGCTGAAGCCCGGCGGCGAACGGCGCCATCACGAACATCAACACCCATGGCATGATCGCGAACACCTGCTTCTGCGTCTCGTCCATCGGCGCGGGGTTCAGCTTGAACTGCGCCCACATCGACAGGCCGAGCAGGAGCGGGAAGACGCCGATCGCAAGGAAGCCAGGCGGGTTGAAGTCGAGCAGCCCGAACAGGTTCAGGATATGGAGCGGATCGGGCGCGGACAGGTCCTTGATCCAAAGGATGAAGGGCTGATGCCGCATTTCGATGGACAGCATCAGAACCTTGTAGAGCGCATAGAGCACCGGGATCTGGAGCAGGGTGGGAAGGCAGCCGGCAAGCGGGTTCACCTTCTCCTCCTTGTACAGCTTCATGATCTCCTGCTGCTGGCGCGGCTTGTCGTCCTTGTAGCGTTCCTGAAGCGCCTTCATCTTCGGCTGAAGGACCCGCATCGCCGCCATCGACGCGAACTGCTTTTGCGCGATCGGGAACAGCAGGGCGCGCACGGTCACCGTCAGCAGGATGATCGCCAGGCCGAAATTGCCGACCAGGCGGAACAGCCAGTGGAGATAGTGAAAGATCGGCTTTTCGAAAATCTCGAACCAGCCCCAATCGATCGATCGTCCAAGCTGGCCGATCCCGTCCGCCTCCGCATAATGGTCGAGCAGGTTCACGTCCTTCGCACCGGCGAAGAAGCGCGAGGTGGTGGTCATCATCTGGCCCGGCGCGAGCTGCCGCGCGGCGGTCGGCTCGAACTGCGCCTGGCTCGCACCATTGGCGGCGGGACGGAAGCCCAGGCCGACATTCATGCCCTGATCGGGGATCAGCGCGGCGAGCCAATAGGTGTCGGTATAGCCGATCCAGCCACCCTTTGCGTCGAAGCGCTTCGCGCCCTCGTCGGCGATGGTGCTGTAGTTGACGTCATAATCGACCTTGCCGGCATAGGAGGCGATCGGGCCGGCATGCATCGTCCAGGTATCGCGGTCCTTGCTCGCGCCGTAGCGGTACAGATAGCTGTAGGGGGCGGCGGTCACCGCCTGCTGGCCCAGATTCGCGACGCGCTGGCGAATGTTGAACATGTAGCCGTCGTCGATCGCGATCTCGATCACGTAGCGCTGGTCACCGCTCGTCGCGGTGAGCGTAACGGGCGTCGTCGGGGTGAGCCGGTTCCCGCTCGCCTGCCACAGCGTGTCCGGCCCGGGGGCGGTCAGCCCCTGGCCCGACCAGCCGAACCCGGCGAAATAGGCATGTTCGGCGCCCGACGGCGAAAGGAGGCGGATCGGCGCGCTGTCCTTCGCGATCGTCTCCTTGTATTTTTCGAGCACCAGATCGTCGATGCGCGCGCCGCGCAGGTTGATCGATCCGCGCAGCAGCGGGGTTTCGATCGCGACGCGCGGCGATTCGGCAAGCACCAGCTTGCGATCGCGGATCGCTGTCGGCTTGTCGGCGGCCGGATCGGCGCCGGGATTGGGGACGATCTTGGTCTTGCCCCCCTCGATCTTCGTCACCGGGGGATTGGCGGTCGGGAACAGCCAGCCAGTCACGACCGGCCAGCCGAACAGCAGCAGCGCGGCGAGCACCGCGAAAAGCAGGAAGTTCTTCTGTTCGTCTTTCACGTCAGTCCCCGGTTCAGGAAATCACGGCACAGGATCATAGCCATGGCCGCCCCACGGATGGCAGCGGAGGATTCGCCGAAGCGCGAGCCATCCGCCTTTGAGCGCCCCATAGCGGGAGAGCGCCTCGATTGCATAGGCCGAACAGCTTGGCGCGTAACGGCAGGAGGGGGGCAGGACGCGCGACGGCCCGATCTGCCACGCGCGCGCGATCAGGATGAGCAGGCGCGCGATCATCGTCCGGGCCGCGCTCGGCGTGGCTGAAGACACGGGATCGTCACCGTTTCACCTTTGCCAGCGCCTTTGCCAGATCCGCCTTCAGGGCGGCGAAATCGCGCTCGATCCCCGACTGGCGGCCGATCAGCACATGATCCGCTCCGACAATTCCCTCGACCGGCAACAGCGCGCGCGCGAGTTCGCGGAACCGCCGCTTCATCCGGTTGCGGATGACGGCGTTGCCGACCTTCTTCGACACGGTGATACCGATGCGCATGCCGGGGTCGCCGTCCGCACGATCGCGGACGAGCAGGACGAAACCCGGCATCGGCGCGCGCTTGCCCGCATTGGCCGCGAGATAGTCGCGGCGCTGCGTCATACGCGAAAGCACATTGATCGAGCGGTGCGGCGCCAGCGCGGCTGGCGACAGGCTTACGCGCTCAGCTTGCTGCGGCCGCGGGCGCGGCGGGCGCGAATCACCTTGCGGCCGCCCGGAGTCGCCATGCGCGCGCGGAAGCCGTGCCGGCGCGCTCGCACCAGATTGCTCGGCTGAAAGGTCCGCTTCATCGCTCATTCCCTGTAATCTTGAAACGAAAAGGGCCGCCACAGGGGCGACCGCGTGTGCAGGGCCGTTAGCCAAAGCGGCGGGCGAAGTCAATTCGCACCAAGCCGTTTTGCACGTTCGCGCCGGCGTTTGGGGCTGCCGCGCACCAGAATCCGGTCGATGAACGCGCCGACGCGCGGCCAGCGCGCCTTGATCCGTACGAAGCGATGGCGCGCCCAGCGCGAATTGCGCAGGATCAGGATGATCCCCGCCGCAGCGACGAAGACCCCGCCGGGTCCCGGCAACAGGCCCACCAGCGCCGCCGCAGGAAGCAGCAGGATGCCCGTCACCAGCAGGATCAGCCGCACCAGCGGGTTGGGCTTGCGTCGCATGGTGCGGATATGGGTGCGTGTGTTGCCCATGCAAGACGCAGCCGCGCGATCGGCGGTTCCCCCGGCGTCAAAAGCGGCTACACAGGGACGAACAAAGGGGGAATCATGGTCGCCAGCGTTTCGACGGTCGCCTATCTGGGCCTGGAGGCGCGCGCGGTCGAGGTGCAGTGCAACCTTGTCCCCGGCCTGCCGGCCTTCGTCGTCGTCGGCCTGCCCGACAAGGCGGTCGCGGAAAGCCGTGAGCGGGTGCGCGCGGCGATTGCGGCGATCGGCCTGTCGCTGCCGCCCAAGCGGATCATCCTGAACCTGTCACCCGCCGACCTGCCCAAGGAAGGTTCGCATTTCGACCTGCCGATCGCGCTCGCGCTGCTCGGTGCGATGGGGGTGGTCGATGCCGAAGCGTTGAGCGAGCATGTGTTCGTCGGCGAGCTGGCGCTGGACGGACGGATCGCTCCGGCACCCGGTGTGCTGCTGGCGGCGCTGCACGCGGCCGAGGTGGGGAAGGGGCTGGTCTGCCCGGTTGCCCAGGGGGCTGAGGCGGCGTGGGCAGGAACCTCCGCCGTGATCGCCGCCCCTGACCTGATCGGTCTCATCAACCATTTCAAGGGCCAGCAACTGCTCGGCGCGCCTGTGCCGGGTGAAGCGGAAGAGGCGGCCCACGGCCCTGACCTCAACCAGGTAAAGGGGCAGGAAACGGCCAAGCGCGCGCTGGAGATCGCGGCGGCAGGCGGTCACAATCTGCTGATGATCGGGCCGCCGGGTGCCGGCAAGTCGCTGATGGCGAGCTGTCTGCCCGGAATCCTGCCACCGCTCGATGCCGCCGAGGCGCTGGAGGTGTCGATGGTCGCGAGCGTGGCCGGCACGTTGCAGGGCGGGCGGCTGACCCGGACGCGCCCGTTCCGATCGCCACATCATTCGGCGTCGATGGCGGCGCTGACCGGTGGCGGGCTGAAGGTGAAGCCCGGCGAGGTCAGCATGGCGCATCTCGGCGTGTTGTTTCTCGACGAATTGCCCGAATTTCAGCGGGCGGTGCTCGATTCGCTGCGCCAGCCGCTCGAAACCGGGACGGTGAGCGTCGCCCGGGCGAACGCGCATGTCACCTTTCCAGCGCGGGTACAGCTGGTCGCGGCGATGAACCCGTGCCGTTGCGGGCATCTGGGCGATCCGGCGCTGGCGTGCGCGCGGGCGCCCAAATGCGCGGCGGATTATCAGGCGAAGGTGTCGGGGCCGCTGCTCGACCGTATCGATCTGCACGTCGAGGTTCAGCCGGTCACCGCCGCCGACCTGGTGCTGCCTCCCCCCGCAGAAGGGTCGGCGGAAGTGGCGGCGCGGGTGGCGGCGGCCCGGGCGATCCAGGGCGCGCGCTATCGCGACACCGATGCGCGCACCAATGCGGAAGCGGACGGGCCGGTGCTCGACGCGGCGGCGACGCCCGACGAGGCGGGACGCAAGCTGCTGGCACAGGCGGCAGAGGCGATGCGGATGAGCGCACGCGGCTATACCCGGGTGCTGCGCGTCGCGCGGACCATCGCGGATCTGGCGGGAAGCGAGGGGGTCGGCCGCATCCATGTCGCCGAAGCGCTGAGCTATCGCCGGCAGGCGCCGCGGTCGTGAGCTACGCCGTACGCTAATCGACGCGCCCGCGCGCGAAATGCTGTGTCGCGGTTGGGATTTCGACCCAGGGATGGCGGTGCTCTTCCCACACCGATCGGACGGGCCGCATGGCGTGCGGATCGTCGAACAGGCCGATCGGAATGCCGGTAAAGTCGGGATTCTTCGTCCCGCGCATGAACATGGTGGAGCCGCAATCGGGGCAGAAGAACTGATCGAACGTCCCGCCGGCGTCGGTCGCGCGCGTGAATTGGCTCGACCGGCCCTCGATCTGCACTTGATCGTGCGGGTAATAGGCCGCTTCACCAAAGGGCGAGCCGGAGCGTTTCTGACAGGCGAGGCAGTGACAGGCGACGACCGCGATCGTCGGACCCGGTACCTCGACCCGCAACTGTCCGCACTGACACGATGCCTTCATGCCGCCCTTCTGGCCGACCTTGCCCCGGCGAACAATCGTGGCGGCGGACGTTGGGGCGAGAGATGGCTTGTCGCGCGCCCGCGCTTGGTTTAGCGACGCGGCCTCGCACCGGGCCCCCGTGGCGAAATTGGTAGACGCATTCGACTCAAAATCGAACGCCGCAAGGCATGCTGGTTCGAGTCCGGCCGGGGGCACCAACGAAAAATGCCGGCAGGGGCGACCCCGCCGGCATTTTTGCTTTTGTCGGCGCTTGGCCGCGATCAGGCGGCGGCGGGGCGCCGGGCATAGATGCCGAACGCGGCGATGACCGCATAGCAGATCGCCGGCAGTGCGAGCGCGAGGCCCAGGCTGCCGGTCGCATCGGCGAGCGCGCCGGTGGCCAGCGGGACGACCGCTCCGCCAAAGATCGCGACGTTGATGATCCCCGATCCGTCGGCCGCGCGGCTGCCCAGCCGTTCGGAGGCGAGCGCGAAGATCGTGGGGAACATGATCGAATTCATCAGGCCGATCGCGAGGAGGCTGTAGCCCGACACGCTGCCGCTGCTGTTGGTCGAGATCAGGATCAGCGTGATCGCGCCGACCGCGACAAGCGCGAGGAGCTTGCCCGGGCTGATGACGCGCATGAGCGCCGAGCCGATGAACCGGCCGATCATCGCGCCGCCCCAATAATAGGCGATGAGCTTGCCCGCCGCCTGTTCCTGAAGCCCCATCACGCCGGGCTGCATCAGATAGCTGACGATCAGCGAGCCGATCGACACCTCGGCGCCGACATAGAGGAAGATGCAGAGCGCCCCGAAGCCGAAGCGCGGCCGCTTGAGCAGGTCGAAGCCGGCAAGTCCCACGCTGGCCTCATGCTTTTCCCCCTTCAGGCGATTGCGAAACAGCCAGACGACCCCCGCGACGAAGGCGAGCGCGACGGCCAGGCCGAGATAGCCATGCACGATCGCCTGGCTTTCGGCGGTCCGATAGGCGTCGAGTTCGGCGCCGGACAACTGATCCGCGCTCACCTTGGCCAGGCTGCCGAGGATCAGCAGTGCGCCGAAAAAGGGAAAGACGGTGGTGCCAAGCGAATTGAACGCCTGGGCAAAGGTGAGGCGGCTGTGCGCCGTCTCCGGCTTGCCGAGCAGCGAGATCAGCGGATTGGCGACGACCTGGACGACCACCACGCCGCTCGCGAGAACGAACAGCGCGAGCAGGAAAACCCAATAGGTCGCGGTTTGCGAGGCCGGGATGAAGAGCAGGCAGCCGACCATCATCGTCAGCAGCCCCGCCACCGCGCCGCGCATATAGCCGAGTTTCTTGACCAGCTTCGCACCCGGGATACCGATCACCAGATAGGCGGTGAAAAAGCAGAACTGGACCAGCATCGCCTGGGTGTAGTTGAGTGTGAACAGCTCTTTCAGCTTCGGAATGATGACATCGTTCAGGCTGGTGATGCCGCCGAAGATGAAAAAGAGCGCGAATACGAACAGCTGAAGGTTGGGCGCGTCCACGCCGCCCGAATCGGCGCCGCCGGGCGCAGGATCGCTCGAATTGATTTCGGTGACGGGCAAAGCCAATGCACCTCTCCCCTGATAGCGTTGTCAGTTACGCCCTTTTTAGCGACCGCCTCCGGAAAGGCGAGAGGGAATTGCGCTCCGGGCGGGGATGGTGCCGGTTGCAGGGATCGAACCCGCGACCTTCGGTTTACAAAACCGCTGCTCTACCAGCTGAGCTAAACCGGCATTCCGATTGGGGAGCGTCCCTTTGCGTCAAGGAATGCCGAACGTCCAGCCCTCGCTTCGCGCGACGTCGGGCGTGAGCGCACATGGGCGCCACAGAGCGGCGCGTCCGGCATTCGCGCGGAGCCATGCGGCGGTGACGATCGCGTCGGTCGCGTGATCGTCATCGCGCTCAAGCGGGCGGTGCGGCCTGCTGCCCAGCCGGGCGAGCGCACGATCGAGCGCGGCGGCGTCGCGGATCTTGGAGCGGCCACGCGGCACGCCTGCGGCGCGCGCGGCGATCGCGGTGTAGATTTCGACCACGGCGGCGCCGCTGCGGGGTGGCGGATCGAACGGCCACACCGGCACGCGCCCGTTCAGACGGTGAAGCATTCGCATTCCGGCGAAGCTCGCCTTTGCCACCTGCGCCGCGCCGATCGCGTCGAACACCGTCGATGGCTTGGTGGTGCCGTCATGCGCGATTTCGCACCGGCGCCAGCGCAGGAAATCGGCTTTTCGCCCATCCGACGCGCCAAGGTAGAAATGCCGGCCGCGCCGCGCCTCCAGGAAATCGACCGCGCCAAGATCGGTCCCTCGACTGAAGGTATCGACATAGGCCCAGAGGGCGCGGGCGTCGGCGTCGGCGGTGTCGCCGGGAAGATGCGCGCCGTGATCGAGGAACGGCGCGGAAAAGCTGAAATCGAAGCCGGCGAGCAGTGGCGAATCGGCCTGCGCGACGAGCCAGGCGAGCACGTCCATGCGCGACCATAACCGGCCGGGGGGCGCGACAAGTACCGGCGCCGCGTCGCCCGCTTCGCACAGTGCGACCGCGATGCCGCGATGCCTCTCGCCGCGCGCACCCGACCAATCGATGGCGGCGAACCGACGAAAATGATCAGGGACGCGGACCATGGGCGCGTCGTTCCGGTGGCGAACAAAGGTCCCACCAGCTGCGCCGGACCCCGGTTTCGACGCGCGCGCGGGACCGGCCATAGCGTACCAGGATCGCGGGATAGTTCCGATAATGATCGGTCTGCCAGAAGGTATCGGGATCGGTATCGAGCAGCAGCTGCTTTTCATCTGTCGATACCATCAGGCAGAAACTGCCGGCTTCGCGACCGGGGGCGACGATCGCCCGGCCGTTCTTCTTTGGCACCGGATGGCCATAATGGCTCGCGATCACGACCCCGGGCAGGTTCAGCGCGAAGGCGACGAGATCGGCCCAATCCTCCATCGCCATCTGTTTAGGCCGCCCGAAGCGGGTGTCGAGCCGAGGCACGAAAAAAGGGCGCCCCCGCAGGGACGCCCTTTCGTTCCACCGGACCCGATCGGGTCCAGGAAGCGCGAGTAGATTACTCGGCCACGTTGTCCGCGGCGGCTTCCATGTTGTCGGCAGCGTTCTCGAGAGCCGCTTCGGCGGTGTCGTTGGTCGCGTTGTCGGCAGCCGCTTCGAGGTTGTCGGCAGCGTTCTCCATCGCCTCGGCGACGTTCTCGGCAGTGTTGTTGGCGGCCGGGGTCGTGTCGCAAGCGGCGAGCGACATCAGGCCAGTCGCGGCGGCGACGATGAGGACCTTCTTCATTACGGTTTGCTCCCAAGCAAATTATTCGTTTCGCCCCGGCGCGATTGCCGTGCGAGTTAGTCGGAATAACGCCCGTTACGCCCGCGTCAATCCAAATTCATCCTGTAGAAAGGTTTGTGTGGACGAAAATGGTGCGCCGCATCACATTTCGGGCAGCAGCTTTTCGGGCGCATTCGCCGCGATCGCAAGCATCGCCGTCCATGCCGCGACATTCTGTCGCAACTGCTCAGGATCCACCTTGTCGAGCGTGTCGTCCGGGGTGTGGTGATAGTCGAAATAGCGGCTGCCATCCTGTTGCAGATCGACGCCCGAGGTGCCGGCCTGAACGAGCCGGCGGACATCCTCGCCGCCGCCTGCCGGATCGCGTCCGCGCCCGATGCCGAGCGGCGCGAGCGCGGCGGCAATCCGGTCGGCGACGGGTTTCGCACCGTCCGGCAGTTTGAAATCGACCCGCCAGATCCGGTCGGCGCCAAAGTCCGATTCGGCGGCCAGCGCATGCGCCTCGCCCCGATGCGCCTTGAAATAGGCGTCGCCGCCAAAGCCGCCTTCCTCCTCCGCGCCGGCGAACAGGATGCGGATCGTCCGGCGGGGCGTGCCGGCATCCATGATGCGCTTCGCCGCCGCCGCCACGATGCCGCAGCCCGACGCGTCGTCGATCGCGCCGGTGCCAAGGTCCCAGCTGTCAAGGTGGCAGGCGACGATGACGATGCCGGCCGACGGGTCGCTGCCTGGCACTTCGGCGAGCACATTGCCCGATTCGGTCATGCCGACGACGCGCGGGGTGAGGGTGAGTTTCACCTTCACCGGCGTGCCACGCTTCAGGATGCGCTGGAGTTGTTCGGCGTCCGGCACCGACAGGGCGGCGGCGGGGATCGGGGTGACGCCGTCGGGAAAGTTCGTGCCGCCGGCGTGCGGATTGCGATGATGGTCGGTGCCGACCGAACGGATCAGGATCGCCGCCGCGCCCTTTTTCGCGGCGATGGCGGGTCCCCCGCGCCGCACCGCGCCGAACGCGCCATATTGCGATCCGTCCTGGGTGCGCGTCATCGCGTGGCTGACAAAGGCGATCTTGCCCTTCAGACTGCCGTCGGGCGCGGCGGACAGCGCGGCGAGGTCGGGGAAATAGACGATTTCGCCTTCAAGCCCCTTGTCCGCCGTGGCGCCGGAATTGCCGAGCGCGGTCAGCCGAAGCGGCTGGGGAAAGGGGGCCAGCACCTCCAGCTTTTCCTCACCCCGGACCCAGGTCTTCATCTGGAACGGCTCCGCGCGCACGTTGCTGAATCCCAGCGTGGTGAGCGTCTTGACCGCCCATGCGCGGGCGCGCGCCTCTGCCTCCGTCCCGGCGAGGCGCGGGCCGACTTCGGTGGTCAGGCTTTCGGTGATGTCCCATGCCAGATCGTCCTTCAGCGCGGCATCGCGCAGCACGGCGGGGTCCATCTGGGCCAGGGCGGGGAGGGGAAGGGCGGAGGCGGCGAGGGCCGCGATCAGAATCTTGCGCATGGCCGCAACGCTATTGCCCCGCGCGCGGTTTGCCAATCGCCGGGTGCATCGCTACATGCCCGCCAACTTTCCCGCGCATCAATTTCGCAGATCGGAGACCCCGCACGTGGCCGCCCAATACGCCTTCGTGATGAAGGACATGACCAAGAGCTTCCCCGGCGCGCAGAAGCCGGTGCTGAGCAACATCAACCTGCAATTCTATCAGGGCGCAAAGATCGGGATCGTCGGCCCCAACGGCGCGGGCAAATCGACGCTGATGAAGATCATGGCGGGGATCGACACCGATTTTTCGGGCGAGGCATGGCCGGGCGAGAATATCACCGTCGGCTACCTGCCGCAGGAGCCGCAGCTCGACCCGAGCAAGACGGTGCTGGAAAACGTCAAGGACGGCGCGCGCGAGACGGCCGACATGGTCGAGCGGTTCAACGCGATCGCGGCGGAAATGGGCGATCCGCAGGACGATACCGATTTCGACGCGCTGATGGAGGAAATGGGCGAGTTGCAGGCCAAGATCGACGCGGTCGATGGCTGGACGCTCGACAACCAGCTTGAGGTCGCGATGGAGGCGTTGCGCTGCCCGCCGTCGGACTGGAGCGTCGAGAAGCTGTCGGGCGGTGAAAAGCGCCGCATCGCGCTGACCCGCCTGCTGATCCAGAAACCGTCGATCCTGCTGCTGGACGAGCCGACCAACCATCTGGATGCCGAGAGCGTCGAATGGCTCGAAAACCATCTGAAGGAATATCCCGGCGCGGTGCTGATGATCACCCACGACCGCTATTTCCTCGACAATGTCGTCGGCTGGATCCTTGAGCTCGATCGCGGGAAATATTTCCCGTACGAGGGCAATTACTCGACCTACCTGGAAAAGAAGGCCAAGCGCCTGGAGCAGGAGGACCGCGAGGCCACCGGCCGCCAGAAGGCGATCAAGGACGAGCTGGAGTGGATCCGCGCCGGTGTGAAGGGGCGCCAGACCAAGTCGAAGGCGCGTATTTCCAAGTTCGAACAGCTGGTCGAGGCGCAGGAGAACCGCACGCCGGGCAAGGCCCAGATCGTCATCCAGGTGCCGGAGCGGCTGGGCGGCAAGGTGATCGAGGCGAAGAACATCAGCAAGGCCTATGGCGACAAGCTGTTGTTCGAGGATCTGTCGTTCATGCTGCCCCCGGGCGGCATCGTCGGCGTGATCGGACCGAACGGCGCGGGCAAATCGACGCTGTTCAAGATGATCACCGGACAGGAAACGCCCGACAGCGGCGAGATCGATATCGGTTCGACCGTTCGCCTGGGCTATGTCGATCAGAGCCGCGATCACCTCGACGACAGCAAGAATGTCTGGGAGGAAATCTCCGACGGGCTCGATTACATGAAGGTCAACGGCCACGACCAGTCGACCCGCGCCTATGTCGGCGCGTTCAACTTCAAGGGCCAGGACCAGCAGAAGAATGTCGGCAAGCTCTCTGGCGGTGAGCGCAACCGCGTCAATATCGCCAAGATGCTGAAGCGCGGTGGCAACGTGCTGCTGCTCGACGAACCGACCAACGATCTCGACGTGGAAACGCTGGGCGCGCTGGAGGAAGCGATCGAGAATTTCGCGGGATGCGCGGTGGTGATCAGCCACGACCGCTTCTTCCTCGATCGCCTCGCGACGCATATCCTGGCGTTCGAAGGCGACAGCCATGTCGAATGGTTCGAAGGGAATTTCGAGGCGTATGAGGAGGACAAGCGCCGCCGCCTGGGTGATGCCGCTGACCGGCCTACGCGGTTGGCGTATAAGAAGCTGACGCGGTGAGTTTTGAATTGGCCGGATGCGGACGCGCGCATCCGGCCAATTCCCTTTGTCCGGTCAGGCGCTGGAAATCTGGCAGCCCCAGAAATCCATCACATTCTTTTCCGGGATGAACGGATTGGTCGAGGGGACATAGGTTTCCGGGCGAATCATGATCGATACGTCGCCGGTATCGACGGTGCGACGCGCGTTCAGGACGATGTGGCCGCCTTCTACCCGGATCTTGCCGCTTTGTGGCGCGCCGGCACCCGTGATGGTGAAATCGACGCTGTCATTCTGGCTGACACTGGCCAGACAATCGATGGCGTAGAAGACGTCTTTCTGCGCCTTCAGTGTGATGAAAACGCCACCCACCCAGCTTGCTGTTCCGATACCGATGAGCCGATAGGTGACGGTAGCCTGTCCGTTGAAACCGGGCGGAAGCGGATTTGGAACGATAACCTTGCCGTCGATGCGCATCGACCCGCGTCCGCTGACCGATTGCTGGGCGGGCGTCAGGCTGAACGCGCTTTTCAGATTGGGAATGACGCTGGCCGGCAGTGTTTTTGGCAGGCGCGCCCGCAACTGCGCGGGTGCCAGAAATTGTGGCACCGGCGGAACCCGTCGGGCGGCGGGGGGAGCCGGCCTGACGCTGGGCGTCACCTGCGGTTTGGGACTGGCTTGTAGTTGCGCATGAGCGGACGTAATCGCGGCGGTCGCGGCAGCGACGCCGACAAACAGGCAGTTGCGGGGCGAAACGAACATGACCCTATCCCTCCTTCATGGTTGATGGCGAAGGGATAGACGGGGGATTGACGGCGAACCGGACATCTCTCCGCCGGAAAAAGCGGCCGCCCCCCGTTCAGGTCGAGCGAGGAGTCGGGCAGTTACTGCGGCGCGTCGGGATCAACCCGCACCCATTTGGGAAGCAGGCGATACTGGCTGCCGCCGCAATTCGACGGATAGCTGTTGCTGCTCGCGACCTCGTTGCGCAGGATCACGCATAACCGCCAGTCGTCGGGGAGGCCCATGATCGAACCCAGAACGATGTCACCCGCCTTGAATGGCGGCCCTGAAACCGGCTGCGCGGCGGTCTGGGGCGTGGCCTGCCCGCCCGGTTTACGCGTGCTGACGTCGCGCGCGATGGTACGGGTATAGTTGCAACTCACCTCATATGCCCCCTTGAACACGGTCAGCACGGTGCAGGCTTTCCACATGCCGGGATTTTCCGCGTCGGCCACTTCCACCTTGTCATATTCGCGGAACGCCGGGGCGGCGGCGACGGGGGCCGCCTGTCCGGGGGGAGGAGCGACTGCGGCCGCCGGCGCTGCCATCTCTGGTGTCGGGATTGCCTGACCGCCTGGTGCGATCGGCGCGTCCGGTATGTCCTGGGCGGTGGCGGGAAGGGCGATCATGGCGACCGCGATCACGACTGCGGGAAGGCTGCGCATCGCGCCTCGCGCCGCCTTCACCGGAATTGTCCAGCGGCGATGACGCGCATGGAGGCGCCGTCATTTGCGATCAGATTGCCCGCGCCCCCGGCGACGATGCCCTGTGCGATCAGGTTGCCGGCCCCCCCGGCAACGATGTTTCCTGCCCCGCCAGCGACGATGTTTCCCGCGCCGCCGGCGACGATGTTACCGGCGCCCCCCGCGACAATGTTGTAGGGGCTTGGGCCGCTTGACGAGATCAGCGCCCGTCCTTCAAATCCACGCGACGTCAGCGGAGTGGCGACGCTGATGCGATAGGTGGCGCGGCCGCCGCTCGTCGCCTGATACCATTTCTGGTTCATGCCGCCATGGCAGCTCCAACCGACAACGCGCGCACCCGAACTGCGATTGCCGCCCTCGATATCGGCGCAGACACCGGCTTCGTTTCGAAGTGCGCCATTATAGTCCAGCGCCCAGCGCTGGTTAGGCGTATTGGCACATCGTGCCGCGACCAGCGGCTGGCCCTGCCCATTGGAGGCGAGGCAAGTCTGGTTGCCGAGCGAGATCATGCCGTAACTGCCTGTCACGAAGCGCCATCCCTGCGCACCGCGACTGGCGTTGCAGGCGGCGATCATGATGACGTTCCCATTGCCGACATCGAGGCAGCTTCCGGTCGCGTAGTAGCTGGCGATCGCCGGCATGCCGCCAGAAACCTGGACCGACACCTGTGCCATTGCGGGCAGGGGGAGGGCGACCGACAGGCATGCGATGGTGGCAGCCCCGACGATGACGATCTTGCGTTTCATAGCATGTGCTCCCGTCATTGGGCGCTCACCAGCGCCCGTTCAGCGATTTGGACTTGTTGAGGACGCAACGGATCGAACCCGTTTTCCCCTGCGCATTCAGCGGCTTGAAGTAGGTCGCCTCCTGTCGTTCGTAGCGGGTGCCGGCGAGCGGGCCGCTAGTCATGCGCAGGATGTTGCCGGTCATCGTGTAGGTACCGCGACCGCCGTTGAAGTCGCGATAGGAGCCGGGGCCGAATATGCCGAACATCAGCCCGGTCTGGGGCGATCCCATCACCATGCCGCCGATCGTGATCGGCGCGTCGCATTCATAGACGCCGACCGGGATCGGGCCTCCGGGGCCGGCCGCCGCCGCTGGGGGTGCCGTCGGCCGCTGAGAGGGCATGGAGGTGGCGCTCGCCCTCCGCAACGGGGCATCCGCGGCCAGTTTCCATATCGTGCCGTTGACCGCCCGGAAATAGCAGCGACCAAGGTTGTCGCGCGCGCCGCCGAGCGACACGACGCGGACCCAGCCCTTGTCATAGGAATATACGCTCCCCTGATAACTGTCGTGATATTCGAACACCGCGCCCGCCGGCGGGCAGGACGTCTGGGCGCGGGCCGCGATCGGGGTCACAGCGGCGAATGCAACGACGAACGCCGCGACGAAGTGCAGGATGAGGCGTTTCATTTCTCAAGCTCCAGGATGACGAGGACAAAGAGAAACAGGACAAGGACGGTCGCCGCGGCGACGCGCAGCGCGGTGGCGCTCCCCTTGCGTTCAAGTACGGAGTAGGCGGGCTTCAGCGGATCGTACCAGACCGGCACCATCGCATCGGGCGGGAAGCGGTCGAGGACCGCCCGGCAATCGCTCATGTTCAGGCTTTGCTGGACGAAGCTGAAGCGGTTGCCGCGATATCTGACGCCGCGAACCTCATAGGTGTAATCGATTCGCGGGGCGCGCGTGTTGCGCGTGCGGCGGATGCGGGCAGCGGTGACCCGGCCCTGCACGCTGGGCCAGTGTACGGATTCCCTGACCAGCCGATCGACCCGCTTCGCCGCGATCATCAGGATGGTTGCGATCAGCATCGCGGGCAGGATCAGAATAAACCAGGTCACCAGGTTCATCGCACGCCCCCTCCTTCCGGATCGGTCCTGAAGGGGCGGGGGCATGTCGCCAAGGCGTCGAACGGCGGGGGTGCGCATGGCTGCGACTGGCACGCCCCGTTGCGACGAACATGTCGTTTCATGCGACGGATTGTCGTGTGAAATATCGGCGATCCGAACTATTCCGTTTCGGGGAGGGAATGATCGCGATGGTAAGGCTGGATGAGGAGGTTTTCGGGCAGCCGCTGGTTCGCTTGCTGCTGGTGTTATGGGGCGTAGGATATGTTCAGGTCGATATCTCTGCCTGGCTCCTCGGACGCACCCCGCCCGGGATCATGTTCCTGACCAACCTGCCGCTGTACGTGATGGGCTTTGCCCTCTCGCTGTTCATGTGTTGGCTGATCACCGCGACCGTTGCCTGGAATCCGACCGTGCGGTGGCCGTTCCTTGGGCTGGTCATCGTCCTGATTGCCGCTCTGCATACTGCGGTGGATCTCCATTATCTGAAGCTGCTCTCGCTGACCCTTTTTCCGGACTGGCAGTCATGGGCGCTGAATGTCCGTGGGTTGCGCTACGGCATGGCCCTGATTCTCTACAGCTGGACCTATGTCCTGGCGGCGCTGATCCTGTGGGCATCGCGTGCGACCGATCAGGCGCGGTTCAACGCCGCCCGCGCCGCGGCATTCGAGGCTGCGGCGCTTCGGGCGGAGGCCGCGGCGTTGCGATTGCAGCTCAATCCCCATTTCCTGTTCAATACGCTAAACGGCATCGCTTCCCTGGTCGTCTCCCGTCATGAGGCCGAGGCAGAAGCGATGATCGACCGGCTCGCCGATTTCCTTCGTGCGTCGCTGGTCTCGGATCCGACCAGCAATGTGCCGCTTGCCGACGAGCTGGAAACCGTCCGTGCCTATCTCTCGATCGAGGAAGCGAGATTTCCGGAGCGGATGAGCGTGAGTTTCGCGGTCGATGAATCTGCGCGGAGCTGGCTGGTCCCGAACTTCATCCTTCAGCCGCTGATCGAGAATGCGGTGAAATATGGCGTCGCGCCATCGCGCCGGCCGGTACATGTCGAAGTTCGTGCCGATATCGAAGGGGTGATGCTGGTTCTGACGGTCGCAAATCGCGTGATCGACGGCAGCCCGCTTCCGCTCGCGCGCGCGTTCGCAAAACGGGGCGGGATCGGTTTGGCCAATACACGCCAACGTCTCGCTCTTGCCTATGAAGGCGGCGCATGGTTGACCACTGAGGCGGCACCCGATGGATTTCGCGCCAGCATCGGGCTGCCGAACCCGGCTCCGGCCACGCTCTCCGATCCGCAGGCTGAAACGCGATGAAGGCGGTCATCGCCGACGATGAGGCGCTGGCCCGCGCACTTTTGCGCGGTTTGCTTGCCGCACATTCGGATATCGAGATCGTCGGCGAAGCTGCGGACGGCGATACGTTGCTTGACGTGGTTCGCGAACATGGCGCCGACCTGGTGCTGACGGATATCGATATGCCCGGAATCGATGGCCTTGCCGCCGCGTCTCGTCTTTCGCACATCGGTGGGCCGGATATCATCTTCGTCACCGCCTATGACCGTTACGCGACGGCGGCATTCGATGTCGATGCGGTCGATTACCTGCTGAAACCGGTGCGTCGGCACAGGCTGGATTCGGCGCTGGACCGCGCGCGCCGACGCTGTGTCGCAAGGGCCGCGATGCCGGTCGGCAATGCCGAACCGCGGTCTGCGGAGGAGGGCGTGCTCTGGGTCCACACGCGCCACAAACTGGTTCGCGTGAACCTGGCCGAGATCGATCGCATCGAGGCTGCGGGCGATCACGTGTATCTGCACAGCGCTGAGCACACCTGGCTGCATCGCATTACGATGAAGGAGGTGGAGTCACTTTTGAACGGCGGCGATTTGCGCCGCGTTCATCGCTCGACCTTCGTGCGATTGGCGGCGATCCGTGCGGTCGATCGACGGGGACGTGGATTGACGCTCATCCTTGCCGACGGGGCCGAAGTTCCGGTCGGCCCGAACTATCGCACGGCACTTGCCGCCGTTTTTCCGCCGGCGGGCTAGATGTCAGTCCCCCGTCACCCTGAGCGGCCCGAGATCGCCTAGCCCGACCGTCCCGCTTGCCATCGCCAGCATCCGGTCGAGCGACTTTTTCGCCTTCAGCCGGATATCCTCGGCGATCTCGATGCGCGGTTCGAGGTCACGGAGCGCCACGTAGAGTTTCTCCAGCGTGTTGAGCGCCATGTAGGGGCAGATATTGCAGTTGCAGTTGCCGTCCGCGCCCGGCGCGCCGATGAAGGTTTTCTCCGGAACCGCCTTTTCCATCTGGTGGATGATGTGCGGTTCGGTCGCGACGATCATCGTGTCGCCGTCGAACTCCTTCGCGAAATTGAGGATGCCGCTGGTCGATCCGACATAATCGGCGTGATCGAGCACGTGCGGCGGGCATTCGGGGTGCGCGGCGACGGGGGCGTCGGGGTGCTGTGCCTTCAGCTTGAGCAGCTCGGTTTCGCTGAACGCCTCATGCACGATGCACACGCCCGGCCACAACAGCATGTCGCGGCCCATCTTGCGGTTGATATATCCGCCCAGATGCTTGTCGGGGCCGAAGATGATCTTCTGGTGCCTTGGGATCTGGCTCAGGATCTTTTCGGCGGACGAACTGGTGACGATGATGTCGCTGAGCGCCTTCACCTCGACCGAGCAGTTGATGTAGGTCAGCGCGATGTGATCGGGATGCTGCGCGCGGAACGCGGCGAACTGTTCGGGCGGACAACTGTCCTCCAGGCTGCACCCGGCATTCATGTCGGGCAGCACCACGACCTTGTCCGGCGAGAGGATCTTCGCGGTTTCGGCCATGAAGCGCACGCCGCAAAAGGCGATGACGTCCGCATCGGTCTCCGCCGCCTTGCGGCTGAGCTCCAGGCTGTCGCCGACGAAATCGGCGAGGTCCTGAATCTCCGGCTTCTGATAATAATGGGCGAGGATGACCGCATTGCGTTCCTTGCGCAGGCGATCGATCTCGGCGCGCACATCGACGCCGGCGAGGCTGTTGGGAGCGTTCATGCCGGTCACATGGACCCGCACGAACCGGCGATCAAGGGAGGTGTGCCGCGAACGGCCGTCCGGCCCCGGGCGTTCCGTCGATCGCCCAGTGCGCGACCGCATCGCCGACTGGGCTGACGGCGACCAGCTCGCCCGCCGCGAACGCGCGCGATCGTCGTCGAGCGCAACATGCGGTCGTGAGAAGTGGCCACGAGATCCGCCCCCGAACCTGCGATCGTGGGCGGGTATCACAGAACGCAGGCGACACGACCTATTTCTTCTGCGCCTGGCGCGTCTCGCGGTCCTTCATAACCTGTTCGATCGAGCGGGAGACGTCCCAGCGTTCGCGGTCCTGCGAGCTGCGTTCGTCGGGGAAATAGGCTTCGACGGTCACATCCATCCCGGCGGCGCGCAGCGGCATCGCGAAGCTGCGTTCGACCGCGCGGCGGGTCGCATCCTTGGCCAGCCGCATCGGGGTCGGCTCGCGCGCCTGGCGGATCAGTTCCTTTTGTCCCGCGGCGCGGTTGGCGGCGTCCAGCCGGTCTTCGCTGTCGGTCAGTGCCATGAGCACGCCGCCCTCGCCATATTCGCGGATGTTGTTGAGATCGACGTCCGGACCGACGACGTCGAGCGGGGGCAGGGCGATGGTGAGCTTCTTTGTCCCGGCGTCCCAGATCACGTCGCGCTGATTGAGTCGGCCCAGATCGACCTCGTAGCGGACCGAGCCGGGCATGATCATCGTCTTGCGCGCCGACAGGCCGAGGCGGGTCTGCGTCGTGGTGACGACCGCCACATAGCGCGCGGCAAAGGCCGACAGCCGGTTCTGCTCGCGCAGCCCTTGCAGGCTGGCGGCGGCGACCGTCACCGGGTCCGGCCCCCCGATCAGCCTGTCGACGGCGGCGCGGCCGACCACCCATGCGGTCACCCCCGCCGCCAGCGCCATCGCCAGCAGAACGCCCAGAAAGATGAGGCAGCCGCGGCCAAAGCCGCCGCCGCGCCTTACGCTGCCCTGGTCCATGTCTCTCCCTGTGCGCGGACAAGGCCGCGATTGCTGAGGTCGATAAGGTGCGCCAGGACCGATCGGCCTGCCGCGCCGGTGAGGCGGGGGTCGAGCCCGACATACATCCGCTCCACCATGTCGGGGATCTGATCGATCCGCTGGTCGAGCAGTCGCAGGATCTGCCCCTCGCGCTGGCGGCGGTGACCCATCATGCCGCGCACCAGCCGGCGCGGCGCGGTGACCGCCGGCCCGTGCGCGGGATAATAGACGCGGTCGTCGCGATCGAGCAGCCGCTGGAGGCTGTCCATATAGGCGCTCATGTCCCCGTCCGGAGGCGCGACGACGGTGGTCGACCAGCCCATGACGTGATCGCCGGTGAACAGCGCGCCGGTCTCTTCCAGCGCGAAACAGAGATGGTTCGATGTATGGCCGGGCGTCGCCACGGCATGCAGGGTCCAGCCATCGCCGCGAACGGCGTCACCATCGGCGAGGATGCCGTCGGGTGCGTAGTCGCGGTCGAACGCGGCGTCGGCGCGTGGGCCGTCATCGGCAAGCGCGAGCGGTGCGCAGCCGATGATCGGTGCGCCGGTCGCCGCCTTGAGCGCGCGGCTCGCGGGGCTGTGATCCCGGTGCGTATGGGTACACAGGATCGCGGTCACCGGCCGCTCGCCGATCGCCCGCATCAGCGCGTCGATATGCTCTGGCAGGTCCGGCCCGGGATCGATCACCGCAAGGTCGCGGGTGCCGACCAGATAGGTCTGGGTCCCCGAATAGGTGAAGGGCGAGGGATTGGCCGCCAGCACCCGCGTGACGAGCGGTTCCAGCGGGGTCGCGGTGCCGGTTGCCGGGTCGGTCATGGCGACGAGATGGCCGCTCGTGCCGCGCGAGGCAAGCCCGCAGCGAAACGGGCCGGCCGCAAAGGGGATGCGGCCGGCCCGGCGAACGCGGCTGGCGACGACGGGCGTGTCGCCGGCCGGCGTTCGGTTTGCCTCAGTCCTGCTCGGCCTGAAGTTCGCGGATCGCTTCGTCGATCCCGGTGAGCGCCTTGGCCTTCTGCGCGGCAGAGAGGGTGTCCTGCGCCTCGATCGACCGGCGCGCGAGCTTAAGGCCCATCAGCGCCTGACGCTTGCCCAGCTTCGCGCTGGCCACCGCCATCGCTTCGGCGCGCGGCGCGATCGCCATGGCGCGGCGCTCGGCCGACATCGCCCGCTCGGTCGCGACGGCGGCGCGCGCCTCGATCCGGTCTTCGCAGATGACGATGCGGCGGGTTTGTCCGTCCATGCGCTCGATCTTCAGCTGGCCATCCTTGGGGGCGCCGCATTTGCCGGACCGGACATCGACGCTGGCCGCCGGATCGGCGCCTTCGCTCCAGGACATGGGATCGCCGCCCTTGGCCGTGCCGACGATGCGGGTGATTTCCTTGCCATCCTTCTTTTCGACGATCACCACGCGCCGCTCGCTCTTTTTCGAAGCGGGAGGCGCGGCGGGCGCGACGGGAGCGACCGGCGCGACCGGCTGGCCGGGTGCGACCGCGGCGATCGGCGCGCGGGGGGCCGGGGCAGCCATCGGTGCGCGCGGAGCGGCCGGCGCTTCGGGAGCCGCCGGTGCCTGGATCCGGCTGACGTCGTCGCCAGCGGCCGCCGCCTGGGTTCCCGACGCGGTGAGCGCCAGCCCGGCAAGCGTGAGAACGGTGGCGCCGGCGATCCCGGCGGTGAGCCGCAGGCGCGACTTGTGATTGTGTTTCGACAGCATTTTCAACCTCCCTTTGAGTTCATTTATCGTGTGCAGATGGCAAGCCGCCGACACCGCGCCGCCATGCGCGGACTTGACGATCGCCCGGCCATAGGCGTGGCGCAGCGCGGGGGCGCGTCCGGCCAGGACCAGCGCGTCGCAGGCAAGCTCCTGATCGGCGCGGAACGCCCGGAATGCGCGCCATGCGACCGGATTGAACCAGTGAAGCGCGAGCGCCACCAGCGCGATCCAGTTCGCGATCAGGTCGCCACGCAGATGGTGGCCAAGTTCGTGCGCGAGCGCCAGGTTGCGCTCCAACGGGTCGTAGCGTTCGGAAAAATCGCGCGGAAAGGCGACGTATTTGCGCCAGATGCCGAATGCGAGCGGCCCGGTCGCCGCGTCGGTCTCGATCACGCGCACGCGCCCCTCCGCAACGGTCCGCTCGACCCGCGCGCGATGCAGCAGCCGGGCGCAAAAACAGCGGTGCGCGATCAGATGGTAGGCCAGAAAGGCGAGTGCGCCGATCCCCCAGAGCGCGGCCAGCAGGAGCGCGACGCTCGGCCCGTCGGCGACCGGTGTCGGCGGAACCGCCGCGAGATGCGCGGTACGGCCGGCAAGTTCGACCTGCGCCTGGAATATCGCGGTATCGACCGCCGATTGCGGGATCGTGTCGGTATTCAGAATGCCGAACATGACGCCCTCGCCATTCTGTGCGGAGCGGGCGAGGGGAGCGATCAAGTCGGTAAAGCGCCAGGTGCCGGGCAGCGGCGGCATTACCATGCGGATCACCGGGAGCAGCCACAACGCATAGGCGATGTTGGGGCCGAACTGACGCGCGACCGGGCGGCGGACCAGCAGGACGACCAGCATCAACAGCGTGGTCGCGACAAAGGTTTCGACGAGCCAGGCGATCATTGCTTGAGCTCCTTCAACAACGCCTCGATCTCGGCGATATCCTGATCGGTCAGCGCGTCGCGCTCGGCGAGGTGCGCGACCAGCGGGGTCAGCCTGCCGCCGAACAGACGGTCGATCAGGCGACGGGATTCGCCATCGACATAGTCGGCACGATCGACCAACGGCCGATAGCGATAGCGCCGGCCATCTTCCTCGGCGGCGATGATGTTCTTCGCGAGAAGCCGGCCAAGCAGCGTCTTGACGGTGTTCGCGCTCCAGCTGCGCGTCGGCGCGACGCGTTCGGACACGTCCTGTGCGGTGAGGGGGGATTCGTCCCAGAGCACCTCCATCACGGCATGCTCGGCCTCGCTGATCCGTTCGCTACTGCGCTCGCTCATGATTCTCCCTTTCGATTACAGGTGTAATCGTTACGACCACATCTGTAAACACGCGGCTGAACGCATTATGAACGGGGCCGCGCCGCGCGGGTCGGGCGCACGGGTCGGTGTCGGGCGATTTTACAGGGGCAGGGGCGGTTAGGGTTTCGCTAACGCTGATTTTCGCGGAAATCCGCCGATCGTGCGAAGTGGCACGCGGCCTGCAACGCTGTTCGCGCACCCGTTCACAAGCGTGTGATGCCTCAGGGGCGGGCGGCCACCTTTACCGGTCCAGGCTGCTCGCCCCGCCCCGCACCCCGATGACGATAGACCACCGGCGATCCGTCGCGGCGATGCCGCCGGCGGAAGATGCGCGCGCCGTCCTCCTCCAGCCGTTCGGCGGCGCGGGCGCGGGCCTGTGGGTAAATCTCGCCGAAAAGCCGTTCGAACGTGCGGTCCCAGCCATAGGCGCGGGTCACCATCGCGCGGGCGCGGGCGCCGACCAGGCGCGCGCCGCATTCCCACAGCCGCACCACATTTGCGGCCATCGCGTCGCTGTCATCGACGGGTCCGAGCAGGCCGAGCGACGGCGGTACCCGATCGGGCATCGCGCCGCTGGCGACGCCCACCACCGGCAGGCCGCACGCCTGTGCCTCCAGCACCGATATGCCGAATGTCTCGTCCGCCATCGCCGACACATAGATGTCCGACGAGGCGAGCGCGCGGGCAAGTTCGATCCGGTCCCGCTCGAATCCCGGAAACGCAATCGGCAGGTCGCGGGCGCGGCGCATCAGCGGTTCGCGCAGCTTGCCGTCGCCGATCATGACCATCGCGGCGCCGAGATCGGCGGGAAGCCGGCGAAACATCTCCACCAGCCGGTCGGCGCGCTTTTCATTGTCGATCCGGCCGGCATAGATCAGCAGGGGGCCGTCCCCGCTAAGGCCGAGTTCGGCGCGATACCGGCGGTCGCGCTTGTCGGGCGAGAACATCGTGGTATCGACGCCGAGCGGCAGGAGATCGGTCCGGGTCAGCTTTTTCCGCGCAAGGGTGCGGCGCGCATCCTCGCTGAGCGTGTAGACGCGATCGAACTCGCGATAGGTGATTTCGGCATAGCCATAGGCCAGCATCCGCATGAACCGCGCGGCCAGCGTTCCGGCGCCCGCCCGGGTCACGCGATAGACGTGCGCGTTCGGAAAATCGGTCCGATATCCCGCGACCAGGGTCGTGTCCGGGAAGTCGCGCCGGAAGTTGATGGCCGTCCACGGCAACACCCAGGGGCAGAGCGATTCGATGATATCCGGCCGATAATGTTCGAGCAGGTCGCGCACCGCTCCGGTCCGCAGGATGAACCGGTAGTTGGGACTGCCGCGCACCGGCTCCGCCCCCACCTCCGCAAAGATGTGACGCCCGTTGATCGTCACCCGGTCGTGGGGGCCGGGGACGATCTGAAGCAACTGATGCGGGGTGTGATTGAGCACATAGTCGCGCTTTTCGCGAAGATAGGTGCTGATGCCGCCGCCGCCCGCCGGCGAATAGCTCTGCGTCAGGTCGCAGATCAGCAGGGACGCGGCGTCCCGTGCCGCCGCACCGGGTGCGGCAGCGCGAGGCTGCATGAACATGGGGAATTCCTACGCTACTGAAAACTCACGGTGTTTACGCGCAGGCAACGCCCTTTTCCCCGAGAAGTTGCGCCAGTTCGCCGGATTCGTACATTTCCATCATGATGTCGGACCCGCCGACAAATTCGCCCTTCACATAAAGCTGGGGGATGGTCGGCCAGTCGGAAAAGCTCTTGATGCCCTGTCGAACCGCCTGATCCTGAAGCACATCGACGCTGTCGAATTCGACGCCGAGATGGCCGAGAATCGAGACCGCGCGGTTGGAAAAGCCGCATTGGGGAAACAGCGGCGTCCCCTTCATGAACAGCAGCACGTCGCTGCCATCGACCAGCGACTGGATTCGCGCCTGAATATCGTCCGTCATCTCATTCACCTCCGGCCGGTACGGCGGTGGTCAACTGGAGCGCGTGGAGCACGCCCCCCATCCGACCGCCGAGCGCGGCATATACTGCCTGATGCTGTTTGATACGGGGCAGCCCCCGAAAGGTTTCGCTTTCCACCCGCGCGGCATAATGATCGCCGTCGCCGGCCAGATCGGTGATTTCGATCCGGGCATCGGGAATCCCCTGCCGGATCAGCGTCTCGATCTCGTCCGCCGCCATCGGCATCGTCAGGTCGCCTCGATCATCTGGCGACGCGCTTCGACCGCCTGTTCCTGAAGCGCCTGGCGGACCGTGGCCTCGTCGATATCGACCCCGGCCGCGGTCAGGTCGCCGAGCAGCTTGCGGATCACGTCCTCGTCGCCCGCTTCCTCGAAATCGGCCTGCACCACCGCCTTGGCATAGGCGTCGGTTTCCTCGGCGGTCAGGTTCATCTTGGCCGCGGCCCACTGGCCGAGCAGGCGGTTGCGGCGCGCGGTGATCCGGAACGCCATGTCCTCGTCCCTCGCAAACTTGGCCTCGAACGCGCGTTCGCGGTCGTCGAAGGTCGTCATCCGTCATCACCCCTATGGTTGTTTCGCGGTTGAGATAGGTGCGCGACGCCGGTGTGGCAACGCCCGCGCGAAATCGGCGTGCGGCGGCTGTGCGATGGGGGCCGATCGGCTATAGCCCCCCGCAGACCTGGCGAAACGGGATGAGGATATGACCGGCTTTTCCCTCGATGGATTCGATCTGGACGCATTCGTGGCCGCGACCCTGGCGGAGGATGTCGGGTCCGGGGACGTCACGTCGTTGGCCGTGATCCCCGCCGACGCGCAGTTTGTCGGCGTGATGGACAGCCGCGACGCGGTGACGGTGGCGGGGCTGCCCATCGCGGCGGCGTTCTTTCGCGCGCTCGATCCCGGAGTCGAAATCGACATTCTGGCGGGGGAGGGCGCGCAGGTCGGTGCCGGCGCGGACCTGATGCGCCTTCGCGGCAATGCGCGCGCGCTGCTGACCGCCGAGCGCGCGGCGCTGAACACCGTCCAGCACCTGTCGGGTATCGCAACGCTCACGCGGCGCTATGTCGATGCGATCGCGGGGACGGGAGCGACGCTGCTCGATACCCGAAAGACCATTCCCGGACTGCGCCGGCTGGAGAAATATGCGACACGGATGGGCGGCGCGCAGAACCATCGCATGGGGTTGTGGGACGCGGCGATGATCAAGGACAATCACGTCGCCGTCGCCGGATCGGTGGAAGAAGCCGTGCGGCGTGCGGTGACCGCCAGAATCGATCGCATCATCGTCGAGGTGGACCGTGTCGATCAGATCGAGCCGGCGCTGGCCGCCGGCGCCACCCATCTGCTGCTCGACAACATGAATCCGCCGACGCTGCGCGGCGCGGTCACGCTGGTCGGCGGGCGCGTGCCGACCGAAGCGTCGGGCGGCGTCCGGCTCGACACGATCCGCGCGATCGCCGAAACCGGCGTCACCTTCGTCAGCGTGGGACGATTGACCCAGTCCGCCCCGGCCGCCGACATCGGACTGGACTTTGCCGCCGCTTGAGGTGAAGACCACGCTGAAATTCCGGGGGAGGAACGGCAACATGCGTCCCATATCGATCGTGCGGTTCGAACTGGCCTATCTGGCGAGCATCGTGGTCTGGCTGGCGGGCATTCCGATCCTGTGGTCGGTGTGGATCCGGACGCTGGAGGCGCAGCCCGGCTTCGCCGGCAATGCCCAGATGATGGACGTGGCGCGGATGATTCTGATCGGCGTTCTGGCGCTGATGCTGCTGATCTCGCTGGCGCTATGGTATTTCACGGCGCGCCGGGCGAGCACGGTGGGCAAATGGATCGTCACGATCCTGTTCGCACTGTCGGTGTTGCGACTGCCGCTGCTGGTCAGGAGCATTGCCGTATCGGGGAATGTGAGCGTCGGGCTGAACATCATCGGCATCGCGCTGACCGGCTATGCCGTCTGGATGCTCTTTCGGCCCGATGCGCAGGCATGGTTCGCGGGCAGCCGGACGCCCGCCGACGAACCGGCAGAAAACGCCGAAATCTGATCGCCGCGAACGCCGCTACCGATCGATCGTCACCGTAGAGGGATGGTGGCGATCAAGGTGGCGGCGGATCATCCGCAGGTTGCGCGAGTTCGATCGGAAGAAGAAGTCCGGGATGATGCCGATCCCTGGAATGAGGCCCAGCAGCCAGTCGATCCCGACATTGCCCGCCATTCGCCAGAAGGTCGATTTGGGCATGCCGAGATTGCGGGCCTCCCACGCCATATAGAGGCCGAAGGCGGCTCCGATGAAGCTACCGCCGACCGGGATCAGATCGAGGATCACGTCGAGGCCGAACCGCTGATTGGTTCCGGGAATGACGAAGCTGCGTTCGAGCAGCTTTTCCATCGCCTCGACCCGGCGGCGGACCGAGGCGGCGTCGTTGCCGACGGGAAGCTTGCCAGCCATCTGCGCCATGTTGGCGTGCATCCGTGTCGCTTTCGCCATTTCGCCTTCTCCCTATCGACCCGGGCGCCGCAGATGCGTCAACGGATGCCATGCCCGGCTGTTCCCCTGCCACGCCTCCAGCCGCAGCGCGACCAGCGACCAGCGGAGCGGCTGGGCGATCGGAATATAGGGGGTGTCCTGCGCCATCGCCAGTTCGGCCGCGGCGATGCGGCTGGCGCGTTCGGGGAGCGAGGGGGCGTCGCGCGCGGCGGTGATCGCGGCCATCACCGGTTCGGCGCACAGACCGCATGCGGTGACCAGATACCATCGGCCGCTGTCATAGGGCGCGACCGCATCGACGATGCGCAGATCGGCGTCCGCATCCTCGTCCACCCACACCGGCAGCAGCCCGATATCGCGCAGGTCGCTCGCGATCCGGCTCCAGAGCAGCACCACGCCCGGACTGCGGGTCAGCGCCACCCGGATCGTCAGCGGGGTATCGGGATTGGCGGCGTGATAGATCGCGACCCGGTTCCGCGCGGCGATCCGGCGCGCATCCAGATCGAGCGATTGCCACGCCGGCGGCGTGGGATCGCGGCTTGAATCGAGCCGCGCGGGCAGCATCGTTTCAACCGGTTGCCAGTCCGGACGGAACAGCGCGGTAAGGGTCGCCCGGTCGATCGCCATGGCAAGCGCGGCGCGATTCTCCCGCGCAGACAGAAAGCCTTCGCGTGACACGATGGCGAGGCCGAACAGCCCCGCCGCCGGATCGACCCGGACATTGGCCGGTGCGACGTCGGCATGGGCGAGCAGTGGCCAGTCGCGAAACGTGCCGCCCAGCAAAAGGTCGGAGCGGCGGGCGGCGAACCGGGCCACCGCCAGCGCCGCCCGCTCCCCGCGCAGGCGGACCGTGTCGGCCTCGCCCTGGACCTCCGCCGGCTCGTCGTCGTCGGGATCGGCATTTACCGGGGGACGCAACAGCAGTTCGCCCGCCATCGACCGCGCGACGCGCAGCGGACCGGTTCCGGCGAGCACGGGGCGGCGAAGGATCGCCATTTCCGGCTGGGCGAAGAGCTTCAGCAGGTCGGGGCGGGGCTGTTTCAGCCGCACCTCGACCACCTGGGGGGTCATTTCGACAATTTCATCGATGACCGCGAGAAACGGGGAGAGCGTGACCCGGCTTTGCGCCGCGACCGTGCGGCGGAGGCTGTCGACCACGTCGCGGGCGCGGATTCGGGTGCCGTCGGGCCAACTGGCGTCCTCAAGCCGAAAGATGTAGCTGCGTCCCCCGTCGATGACGATCCAGCGTTCGGCAAGGCCCGGCTCGATCCCGCCATTCGCGTCGAAACGGACCAGCCCCTGGGCGATGGCGTCGGCGGTCAGCCGCTCGGCGGGGTCGAGCGGACCGCGCGTCGGATCGGCGAGTTTCGCGGTGCCGCCAATCACGCTGACCGTCACCGCCACATCGTCCGGCCGCCGGTCACACCCGCCGGACGCGACCAGCATCGCAAGCGCGGAAATGGCGGCGAACGGGCGGATCGGCATCGCACGATGCTAAAGCAGATCGCCGATTACAATGAAAGCGGCTGGCGGGCTTTCGCGCGGCATTTGGCGGCCGTCCTGCCTGCCTGCCTGCCTGCCCGGCGCGTGGCGATCACTCTATCCGCGGTCGGTACGCCGCCGTTCGTCCCACCAGGCCATCCGCTCGGCGATGCGTTTTTCGACCCCCCGGTCGGTCGGTTCGTAGAAGGATTGGGGCGTCATCTCCTCCGGCCAGTAATTGGCGCCGGAAAACCCGCCCTCCGCATCATGGTCATAGGCATAGCCCTTGCCATAGCCGATGTCCTTCATCAGCTTTGTCGGGGCGTTCAGGATGTTCTGCGGCGGCATCAGCGATCCGGTGTCCTTCGCCGCCCGCCATGCCGCCTTCATCGCCCGATATGCCGCATTCGATTTGGGAGCGGTCGCGCAATAGAGACACGCCTGGACGATCGCCAGTTCGCCCTCGGGACTGCCCAGAAATTCATAGGCGTCCTTCGCGGCTAGGCACTGGGCGAGCGCCTGGGGATCGGCGAGGCCGATATCCTCGCTGGCGAAGCGCGTGATGCGGCGCAGGACGTAGAGCGGCTCCTCGCCCGCGACCAGCATCCGCGCGAGATAATAGAGCGCGGCCTGCGGATCGGACCCGCGCATTGATTTGTGAAGCGCGGAGATGAGGTTGTAATGCCCCTCCCGATCCTTGTCGTACACGGCGACCCGGCGCTGAAGGAACGCGCCCAGCGCCGTCGGATCGAGCGGTGCGTCAAACGTGACCGAGAACAGCGTCTCTGCCTGGTTGAGCAGGAAGCGTCCGTCTCCGTCGGCGCTGGCGACCAGTGCGTCGCGCGCGTCCGGCGTCAGCGGCAGGGGGCGCCCTTCCAACGCCTCCGCGCGGTCGAGCAACTGACCCAGCGCACCGTGATCGAGCCGGCGCAGGATGAGCACCTGGGCGCGGCTGAGCAGTGCGGCGTTCAGTTCGAACGACGGATTTTCGGTCGTCGCGCCGACCAGCGTCACCGTCCCGTCCTCGACAAAGGGAAGGAATCCGTCCTGCTGCGATCGGTTGAAGCGGTGGATTTCGTCAACGAACAACAGGGTGCGGGTGCCGATCCGGGCATGTTCGCGCGCTTCCGCGAAGACCTTTTTCAGGTCGGCGACGCCGGAAAAGACCGCGCTGATCGCGACGAAGCGCAGGCCGACCGCGTCCGCGAGCAGGCGCGCGGTGGTCGTCTTCCCCGTTCCCGGTGGCCCCCACAGGATGATCGAGGACAGGCGCCCGGCCGCCACCATTCGCCCGATCGCGCCCTCCGGCCCGGTCAGATGGTCTTGCCCGACGATCGCGTCGAGCCGGCGCGGCCGGAGCCGGTCGGCGAGCGGACCGTCAGCGGCATGCGCATCGGAAGCGGGGGCGGGGTCCAGCCCGCCGAACAGGTCGGCCATGCCGAACGATATAGGAACTGGAAAATGTTTCGCGAAGCGGCTTGTCAAAATCTGTCTACGATATATCTTAGTGCAATCGTAACTCGATCACGAAAGGTATATATGTTTCGAGGACATCATCGCGGACACGGTCCGCATTTCGCTGGCGGCCATGGGCGCCGCCAATGGGGACCCTTCACCGTCGAATGGGACGTACGCGGCGATGTCGGCGGTGGCGGGCGGGGTCGACGGCGCATGTTCGCCGGCGACGAATTGCGGCTGGTTCTGCTCAAGCTGATCGAGGAGGCGCCGCGCCACGGCTATGACCTGATCCGCGAAATCGAAACGCGGACCGGGGGCGCCTATGCGCCCAGCCCGGGCGTCGTCTATCCCACGCTGACCATGCTGGCCGATATGGACCTGATCGCCGAGCAGGCGAGCGAGGATACCAAGAAGGTGTTCGCCGCCACCACCGCCGGCCAGTCGCACCTGACCGAGCGCGAGGAAGAGGTCGAGGCGCTGATGGAGCGGCTCGAGGCAATCGGCAGGATGCGCTCGCGCAGCCAGGGCAGCCCCGTCCGGCGGGCGATGGGCAATCTTCGCACCGTGCTCCAGCACAGGCTGGGCGAGGGCGAGGTGTCGCAGGAAACGCTCCACGCGGTCGCCGAGATCATCGACGACGCCGCACGCCGGATCGAACGGTTGTGAGCGCGGTCGTCGCAACCGGCTTCGCACCGACGGCGCACGCCAGCCGTTACCTGCAACAGCTGTGCAAGCACTGGGAGCACAATCTGAAGGTCACCTTCGATGCCGGCCATGGCACGATCACCTTCCCGCGCGACGCGCGCGGGGCGGACTGGCCCGCGGACGGGCTGGTCACGCTCGACGCAAGGGCGGACGGGCTGGCGATCCGGATCGACGCCTCCGCGCCGGGACAGGTCGAGGGGCTGAAAGGCGCGGTCGAACGTCATGTCGATCGCTTCGCGTTTCGCGAGGCGCCGCTGGCCTATCGGTGGGAGGCGACCTGAGGATCGCGCGCGTCCATCACCTCAAGATAGGCGTCGAGCGCGGCCTGATTGATGCGCGGCCAGACATGGTCGCGCATCTTCAGGTGTCCGGCCTCGCCCGCCGCGCGGCGTAGCGCCGGGTCGCGGGCGAAACGCTCGATCGCGTCGGCATAGGCGGTCACGTCGCGCGGCGGCACCAGGAAGCCCGTCACGCCCTCCTCGACCAGATCGGTCGCGCCGGTCGCGCGGGCGGCCACGACGGGAACCCCGCAGGCCATCGCTTCGGAGGTGACGTTGCCGAACGCCTCCGTCACGGATGGATTGAAGAACACGTCCATCGACGCGACCGCGCGGCCCAGCGAATCGCCCGACTGAAACCCGGTGAAGATGGCGTCCGGGACGCGATCGGCGAACCATTGGCGCGCCGGCCCCTCGCCGATCACCAGCACCTTGTGCGGAACCCCGCGCCGCGCGAGTTCGCGCACCACATCGGCAAAGATGTCGAGCCCCTTTTCCAGCACGAGCCGGCCAAGAAACCCGATCGCGGCGACATCTTCGGCAATGCCAAGGGACCGCCGCCATTCGGCGTCGCGACGTTGCGGATTGAACCGGGCGTGGTCCACCCCGCGCGTCCAGGTGCGAACCGGGGTATCGACGCCCCAGGAGCGGATGAGGTCGGTGATCGACTGACCCGGCACCAGGATGCGATCGACGCTGTTGTAGAAGCGGGTGAGGCGGCGGATCAGCCACGGCTCGACGAACCCCAGGCGGTAATAGCGGGGATAGGTTTCGAACCGGGTGTGGAACGATGCGACGCTGGGCAATCCGCGTTCCCGCGCCCAGGCGACGGCAGCGTGGCCCAGAAATTCCGGCGCGGACACATGGACGAGGTTGGGCGCGAAGCGCGTCAGATCGTCGCGGACCGATTTCGCCATGCCAAGCGCGAACTTATACTCGCCGCGTCCGCCCGGGACGCGCAGCGCCGGCACGCTGACCAGATCGCCCTGGGGCTCGAACGCCGGGGTGTCGGTGGTGGGCGAATAGACGCGCACCTGCACGCCCGCATCGAGCAGGTGGCGGACGAGCTTGTTCAGCGCCTGGTTCGCGCCGTCGCGAACGTAATTGTAATTCCCGCTGAACAGCGCGACGCGAAGGTCGGTCGGTTCCATGGCGCGGGCCATAGCGATGCGAATGCGGCGTGACTATGTCTGCCGCAGCCAAAGGAGGCCGCGCATGACCGACCTGTCCGCCTATCCGATCACCACCCGCTGGCCCGCTACCCATCCCGACCGCATCCAGCTTTATTCGCTCAACACGCCCAATGGCGTGAAGGTCGGCATCATGCTCGAGGAAACGGGATTGCCCTATGAGGCGCATCTGATCGATTTTGCGACCGACGATCAGAAGACCCGCGAATTCCTGAGCCTGAACCCGAACGGAAAGATTCCGGCGATCATCGATCCCGCCGGACCCGACGGTCGCCCGCATGCCCTGTTCGAAAGCGGTGCGATCCTGATCTACCTCGCCGACAAGACGGGGGCGTTTCTCGACCCCGCGCAGCGTTACGAGACATTGTCATGGGTGATGTGGCAGATGGGCGGGATCGGGCCGATGTTCGGCCAGATCGGCTATTTCCACAAATTCGCCGGACGTGAGATCGCCGACAAGCGTCCGCTGCAACGCTATGTCGATGAATCCCGGCGCCTGCTCGGCGTGCTCGATGCGCGGCTGGCGGATCGCGACTGGATCATGGGCGATTATTCGATCGCCGACATCGCCACATTGGGCTGGGTCAGGAATCTGATCGGTTTTTATGGCGCGGGCAACCTTGTCGCGTTCACGGAGTTTGCGAATGTCGCGCGCTGGCTTGAGCGCGGGCTGGCGCGGCCGGGGGTGGAACGGGGGCTGAAAGTCACGTCGAAGGATTAAGATGTTCCCCAATCGTTCCGTTGCTGCTAAGCGCGGGAGATGGCCAAGCCCCAGAAGCGCTATGTGTGTCAGCAATGCGGATCGGTCGCGCACCGATGGGCGGGGCAATGCGGCGATTGCGGAGAATGGAACACGCTGGTCGAGGATGCCGGCGCGGTCGTGACGCCGTTTCAGGCGAAGCATAACCTGCAAGGCGGGGGGCGGATGATCGCCCTGTCCGGCCTTGACGCCGATGTGCCGCTGCCGGCGCGTATGGCGACCGGCATCGCCGAACTCGACCGCGCGCTTGGCGGCGGCTTTGTCGAGGCGAGCGCGACGCTGATCGGCGGCGACCCGGGGATCGGCAAGTCGACGCTGCTGCTACAGGCGGCGGCGAAGATGGCGTTGCGCGGCCTGCGCGTCGCCTATGTATCGGGGGAGGAGGCGGCGGATCAGGTGCGGCTGCGGGCGCGGCGGCTGGGTCTGGGCGGCGCGCCGGTACAGCTTGCCGCCGCGACGTCCGTGCGCGACATCCTGACGACGATCAGCGCGGGATCGCCGCCGGCGCTGCTCATCATCGATTCGATTCAGACGATGCACAGCGACCTGATCGAGGGCGCGCCCGGCACGGTAAGCCAGGTGCGCGCATCGGCACAGGAACTGATCCGCTTTGCCAAGGAGCGCGGCACCGCGCTGGTGCTGGTTGGCCATGTGACCAAGGATGGCGCGCTCGCCGGGCCGCGCGTGCTCGAACATATGGTCGATACCGTGCTGGCGTTCGAGGGGGAGCGCAGCCACCAGTATCGCATCCTGCGCGCGGTAAAGAACCGCTTTGGCGGCACGGACGAGATCGGCGTGTTCGCGATGGAGGCGGAAGGGTTGAGCGAGGTGGGCAATCCATCCTCGCTGTTCCTTACCAATCGGGATGAGAGCGTGACCGGGACTGTCGTCTTCCCGGCGCTGGAGGGGACGCGGCCCGTACTGGTCGAGATTCAGGCGCTGGTGGTGCGGCTCGCCAGCGGAGCGACGCCGCGCCGCGCGGTGGTCGGGTGGGACAGCGGGCGCCTGGCGATGATCCTGGCGGTGCTGGAGGCGCGATGCGGTCTCAGCTTTTCGACCAGCGAGGTGTATCTGAACATCGCCGGCGGCTATCGCGTGCAGGATCCGGCGGCCGACCTTGCGGTGGCGGCCGCGCTGGTGTCGGCGCTGGCCGAACGGCCGGTGCCGGCCGACGCGGTGACGTTCGGCGAGATCGCGCTGTCGGGGGAGGTGCGCCCGGTGGCGCACGGTGCGCTTCGGCTGAAGGAGGCGGGCAAGCTGGGTTTCGGTCGGGCGCTCGTGCCGGCCGCGCAGGCGAAGGAAGGGGCGGTGGCGCTGACCGGCTTTCGCAATCTGGGCGGCTTTGTCGATCACATGCTGGGGCGTGGATAGGGGTGTTGTCGTGGAACTGAATCTGGTGCTGATCGCGGTGCTGGCGCTGGTGATGGGCGCTGTGCTTGGCTGGCTCGCTGCCGGTCGGGGCGTGCGCGAGATGCGGGCGCAGCGCGACCAGCGCGAGGCCGAGTTCAGAACCGCCGCCGCCGAACTGGGCCGCGCGCAGATCGAGGTCGCACGGCTGACCGCAGAGGCCGAGGGCTTCGGGCAGCGGTTGCAGGCCGAGCGCGACGCCGCCGAGGCGCGGATCGCGGAACTGCGCACCGCACGTGAAGCGATGGCGGGGCAGTTTCGGGAAGTGGCCGGGGCGATGCTGAGCGAAACGCAGGAGGCGTTCCTCAAGCGCGCGGAGGACCGGTTCAAGGAGGCCGAGACGCATGCTGGCCACAACCTCAAAGCGTTGCTCCAGCCGGTCAACGAACGTCTGCAACGCTATGAAGAGGGGGTCGCGAAGGTCGAGGCGGAGCGCCGCGACGCCTTTGGCGAACTGAAGGGGCAGATCGAGCAGATGCGGATCGGCCAGGAAAAGGTGAGCTCCGAAGCCGCCAAGCTGGTCAATTCGCTGCGTAACGCGCCGAAATCGCGCGGACGCTGGGGCGAACAACAGCTTCGCAACGTGCTGGAGACCTGTGGCCTTTCCGAACATACCGATTTCCGGACCGAGGTGAGCGTCGCGGGGGAGGACGGCGCGCGCCTGCGCCCCGACGCGATCGTGCGCGTGCCGGGCGGCAAGGCGCTGGTGATCGACGCCAAGGTGTCGCTCAACGCCTATCAGGACGCGTTCGGCGCGGTGGACGAGGGCGAGCGACGCCAGGGCCTGGATGCGCATGCCGCGTCGATGCGGGCGCATGTCAACGCGCTGGGAAACAAGGCCTATTGGGCGCAATTCGACGACGCCCCGGATTATGTCATCATGTTCGTGCCGGGCGAACATTTCCTGTCGGCGGCGCTGGAACATGATCCCGCCCTGTGGGACTTCGCGTTCGAAAAGCGCGTGCTGCTGGCGACGCCGACGAACCTGATCGCGATCGCGCGCACGGTCGCGGCGGTGTGGCGGCAGGAGAAGCTGGCAAAAGAGGCACGACAGATCGGCGAACTGGGCAAGGAACTATATGACCGGCTGGCCAAGGCGATGGGCGATCTGCGCACCGTCGGCAGCGGCCTCAACACGGCGGTCAAGAATTTCAATGCCTTCGCCAGCAGCCTTGAAAGTCGCGCGCTGGTATCGGCGCGCAAGCTTAAGGATCTGAATATCGAAACCGGCGCGCGGGAGATCGAGACGGTGGCGCCGGTCGAGTTCCTGGCCAGCCACGCCGATTCCGATGAAGCGGGGCGAGATGCGGAAGCGGCGGAATAGCCGATCGGGATGTGGAGTGCGGGAGCGATGCCGAAATACCGTCACACCCGCCTGCCGCCGCCCTATCTGAAGCGCATCTGGCTCGATCGGCCGGCGGATGTCGATGCGGCCGCCTATCCCTGGTGCCTTCCGCTGTTCCGGTCCGGTGAATTCGAACTCGCCTTTGACCGGCCGATCACGATCATCGCGGGCGAAAACGGCGTCGGCAAATCGACGCTGGTGGAGGGGATCGCGGCGCTGGCCGGCTTCGATGAAGCGGGCGGCGGACCCGGCTATCGCGCTGTCGATCATTCGCAGGCGATCGAACGTGGCGGAAGCTTACTGGCGGCGGGGCTGAAGGCGAGTTGGCTGCCCAAAATGGGGCAGGGCTGGTTCTTTCGGGCAGAGAGCTTTTTCTCCGTCGCGCGCTACCTGGACGAGGCGCGTTCGCCCTATGCTGATTTTCTCTCCCACTCGCATGGCGAGGGCTTCATCCGCTTTTTCGAGGAGCGCTGTTCGCGCCCCGGCATCTTCTTTTTCGACGAGCCCGAATCGGCACTGTCTCCGGTCCGGCAGTTCGAGTTCCTGAAGCTGTTGAGGCGGATGCAGGATGGCGGCCAGTCGCAGGCGATCGTCGTTACCCACTCGCCGATCCTGATGGCATGCCCCGACGCGCGGTTGCTGGGCATGGGAAAATACGCGATCGAGCCGATCGAGTTGGAGGATACGGCGCATTTCCGTATCTATCGCCAGTTCGCGCTCGATCCGCACGGCATGGTGGACGATATGCTGGCCGAATGACCGTTCAGCGCGCGGGCGCGAGCACCAGCGACCGGCCGTTCCGCGCGGTCAGGATCAGCTTGCCCGCGCGGTTGGTGGACGCGCTCAATTTCTCCTGTAGCAGGCGAAGCAGGTCGTTCTCCTGTTGCTGGACATAGCGATTGGTGCAGGCCCGCCGCGTGGTCGCCAGCGGCCCGATGCTGACGATACCGCGATCGAGACGGAAGCTGCCGCTGAACCGGTTGCAGCCCGCGTCGCCGCTCACCCGACCCTCGGCAAAGCGAATGGTGACGCGGTCGCGATTGGCGACCGGCGCGTTGGCGATCCGCTGAATGTGCCAGTCGCCATCGACCGCCGCGCGCGCCGCGCCGGCGATGGCCGGGCCGCCGCAACCGCTCAGCACGCGACGGCCCAGCGTCACCTTGACCGTGTCACGATAGGTGCGATCGCTCATCCCGTCGTTGCAGCGGACATGCGTGACATCCACGCTGAGCCGCGGTGTGCGGTAGATTTCGCCGTTGAAGCCGACGATCGGGCGCGGCCTCGCAACGCGGAGCGCGCGGCCCTCCATCGGCTCGAAGATGATCGCGCGATCGTCGATGGTAAGGCTCCAGAACGGCTCCGTGCCGACCGCGCGATAAGGGGCGTCGGGCCGGGCGAGCGCAGGCCCGGCAAGCGCAAGCGGCAGTGCGGCGGCGAGGATCAGGGTTCCGGGACGCATGTTCATTCTCCTTGCCGGCATGGGTGCCGCAGCGCGGATGAACGCCGGCTTGCCGTGAAGCATGCGCAGCGGTCGGCTGCTCCGATCAACCCGCGCGACCGCCCGGACCAGGAGATCGGTATCGACCTGTCGACCTGTCGATCTGTCGATCCAGGGTATGGCGACACCTTCGACATTGCCCGCCGGGCTGTACCGGCAGACCAGATAATCCAGGTCTCCGGCGCGATGCACGCCGCATTCGACTCGTGGGGTCTGTCGCCAGATGATCTGCGTGTAGTGACCGACCACCGCGCCGGACGGATCGACGCCGGGAAAGATGCCGGGACGAAATTGGCGCGCTCATCGCCCCAGTCCCGGGCCATGTTGGCCGGGGTGTAGCCGCCTGAGGCCTCCTCCCACAGATTTTCGCCCTGCCCAACCCGCTGGGCCTCGGGCGCGCGTTTCAGCGCGGCAGAGTCTGGCAGCGGCGTCTGCGCGACACGGTCCCGATGCACGCAATCGTGGTGGCGACCACGCAGGAAAGCCCGCGAATCACCCGCCATCCCCATGGCTCATCGGTCCGGATTCGGAGCATATCGCCGGCGCGGCGTCGAGAGGTCCACAAATGGTCGGATTTGCGCGGAGCGGAAGGGCAGGGCCGCTGTCCGGGGCGATGCCACCCCGACAAAATGCCGCCCCGACAATCGGTGCGGGTGCGCGCGTTTCTGGAGGCCCGAGCCGGAATCGAACCGGCGTGCAAGGATTTGCAGTCCTCTGCGTAACCACTCCGCCATCGGGCCTCGGCGAAAGAGCGGCGGAAATGCGCGGGGGCGTGCGCCATGTCAACTGCCCGGTTGAGAATTTCACGCGCGGTCTTGCTTGGCGTGGCGCACCGCACAAGTTACAAGCGCGCCGAGTAACACAGTGTATTGCATGACTATAACAGTTGTGCGAACAGGGGTTAGATGATGACCGCAACCGCCAATTCCTTCATTCCGAACCCCGCCCGCGAGGCGATGGTGGCGAGCCAGCTGCGCACCAGCGGCGTCAGCGACGCGCGCGTCGTCGCCGCGATGAACGAAGTGGCGCGCGAGGATTATGTGCCGGAACGGCATCGCGGCCTGGCCTATCGCGATCGGCCGCTGCCACTGGGCGGGGGACGGATGCAGAACCCGCCGCTCGCCACCGGACTGTTGCTGACCCAGGCGGGGATCGCGGCGGGCGACCGGGTGCTGATCGTCGGCGCGGCGGGCGGCTATGCGGCCGCGATCGCGGCGAAACTGGGAGCGAAGGTCATCGCGCTGGAGAGCGACGGAGAGCTGGCGGCACGTGCGCGAGCCGCGCTCGGCGGCGTTGCCGATGTCGCGGAGGGTCCGCTGATGGCGGGGTGGCCGGCCGGTGCGCCCTATGACGTACTGATCGTCGATGGCGCGGTGGAGGTGCTTCCGGACGCGCTGGTCGCGCAGGTGCGCGTGGGCGGGCGGATCGTCGCCGGCCTGCTCGAACGCGGTGTCACGCGGCTTGCCGCCGGGGTGCGCACGGAAGGGGGTTTCGGCCTCACCGCCTTTGCCGACAGCGAATGCGCGGTGCTCCCCGGGTTCGAGGCTCCGCAAGGGTTCAGATTCTGATGAAAGAAGCAAAGATGCGATTGAGCGACATTCTTGCCGGGGTGAGCCTGCTGGGCCTCGCACTGCCCGCCGCAGCGCAGACGGGCGCTCCGCCCCCCGCCGGCCAGGCGCCCGCCGCCACGCCGACGACAACGCTGCGCGAGGCGATGGTCGAGGCGTATCGCACCAATCCGGACATCACGGGCCAGCGCGCCAGCCTGCGCGCCACCGACGAATCGGTGCCGATCGCGCGCGCCGCCGGCCTGCCGAGCGTGTCGTCGAGCGGCAGCTACAACGAAAATCTCTATGACACCGATTCGAGCGGCCTCGGGCCGACGCGTCAGGGGTCGCTGGGCGTCGATCTGAGCGTGCCGGTGTTTACCGGCGGATCGGTGCGCAATTCGGTGCGCGCCGCCGAAACCCGGGTCGAGGCAGGACGCGACGGCCTGCGCAGCGCCGAATCGCAGCTCTTCAGCAACGTGGTCGCCGCCTATATGGATGTGATCCGTGACGAGGCGATCGTGCGCCTGAACCAGCAGAATGCCCGCGTGCTGGGCGTGAACAGCCAGGCGACGCGCGATCGGTTCGAGGTGGGCGACCTGACCCGCACCGACGTCGCCCAGTCCGAAGCGCGCCAGGCGCTGGCGGAGAGCCAGCTGCGCAGCGCCGAATCGCGCCTCATTTCCAGCCGCGAAAATTACATCCGGATCGTCGGATCGGTTCCCGGAACGCTGGCCGCACCGCCGTCGCTGCCGAACATGCCCGCCGGCGTCGATCAGGCGGTGAGCGTCGCGCTGGAGGAGAATCCGGCGCTCGCCGGGGCGAAGAAGTCGCGCGACGCGGCGGGGTATGATGTCAATGTCGCCCGCGCCGGGCGGTTGCCACAGGTCAGCGTCGGCGTCGGCGGCGATTATTACAACCGTTTCGGATCGGTGAGCGGCTTCGGTCGGACCGCCGGCATCGCCAATGACGGCTTCGCGACCTCCGCCGGGGTAACCTTGCGCATGCCGCTGTTCCAGGGCGGACGCCCGGCGGCACAGGTGCGCCAGGCACAAGCGCGCCAGTCGGTCGCGATCGAGCAGGTGACCGCGACCGAGCGTAGCGTGATCGCGCAGACCCGCTCGGCCTATGCGGTGTGGCAGTCGGCGCAGCGGGTGATCGAGAGCAGCCGCCTGGCGGTGCAGGCCAACCAATTGAGCCTGGAAGGGGTGCGTGCGGAAAACAGCGTCGGCACGCGGACGATCCTCGACATCCTCAACGCCGAACAGGAATTGCTGAACAGCCAGGTCCAGCTGGTGACGGCGGAGCGCGATGCCTATGTCGCGGGCTTTGCGGTGCTGGCGGCGATGGGCCGGGCGGAAGCCGCCGACCTGGGGCTGGATGGCGGGCCGCTCTACGATCCGGTCGCCAATTACGATCGGGTGAAGCGCAGCCTGTCCGACTGGCGGGACAACCCCGCGCCCAAGCCGGAGGCGACGCGCACAACCGACACGCCGGCACAGACGCCGATCGTTTCGGGGCCGCTCGATCCCCAAAATCCACGCTAGACGGTTGACAGACCCCCTGCCGATCCGACAGGTGGCGGCTCGGTCTTAACCCTAATCAGGGGTTTTCGAATGGGGGACGTCAGCAACGAGCCGTCGATGGAGGACATCCTGTCCTCGATCAAACGGATCATCGCCGAGGAAGGCGACAGCGCGGCGTCCGCACGTTCGCGGCGCCCCGCCCGTGCGGCGCCCTCCGCGCCGTCCGAGGACGAGGTGCTGGAGCTGAGCGAGCCGGCACCGGCGGAGCCTGCACGGCCTGCCACCCGTCGCGCCGAGCCGGAGGCGGCACCGGCCGCCACCGCCGAACCGGCACCGTCCGAATCGATCCTGTCGCGCACCGCCGCGGAGGCGACGCGGGGTCCGCTCGAAGCGCTCTCGCGCATGGTCGTGAAGCCGGAGGTCGCGGGCAGCGACACGCTGGAGGGGATGGTGCGCGAAATGCTCCGCCCGATGCTCCGCGACTGGCTGGACGCGAACCTGCCGCGCATGGTCGAGGATATGGTGCAGCGCGAGATCGCGCGAATCACGGCGGGGCGCGACTGACCTTGCCTAAGCTGGCCCGCCCGTTAGAGGGCGGGGCATGAGCGAACTTCCAAAGACTTTCGACCCTGCCGAGATCGAGCGGCGCTGGTACGCGCATTGGGAACGCAACGGGCTGTTCCGCCCCGACCGGCCGGGCGCCCAGCCCTGGACGATCGTCAACCCGCCGCCCAACGTCACCGGCTCGCTGCATATCGGCCATGCGCTCGACAACACGTTGCAGGACATCCTCGTCCGCCACGCGCGGTTGAAGGGGATGGACGCGCGCTGGGTGGTGGGCATGGACCATGCCGGCATCGCGACCCAGATGGTGGTCGAGCGCCAGCTCAACGAACGTCAGCAGAAGCGCACCGACTTCACCCGCGACGAATTCGTGGCGAAGGTGTGGGAGTGGAAGGCGGAGAGCGGCGGTGCGATCACCGGCCAGCTCCGGCGCCTGGGCTGTTCGATGGACTGGTCCGACGAACGGTTCACGATGGACGCGGGCTTTTCAAAGGCCGTGCTGAAGGTGTTCGTCGATCTGTACAATCAAAAGCTGATCTATCGCGACAAGCGGCTGGTGAACTGGGACCCGGGCCTTGGCACGGCGATCAGCGATCTTGAGGTCGAGACGCGTGAGGTGGCGGGCAAGTTCTGGCACCTGCGCTACCCGCTCGCCGATGGCAGCGGCTTCATCCAGGTCGCGACGACGCGTCCCGAAACGATGCTCGCCGACATGGCGGTCGCGGTGCATCCGCAGGATGCGCGCTATGCGGCGCTGGTCGGCAAGCAGGTGAAGCTGCCGATCACCGGCCGCCTGATCCCGATCATCGCCGACGAACATGCCGATCCGGAACTGGGATCGGGCGCGGTCAAGATCACCCCGGGGCATGACTTCAACGATTTCGAGGTCGGTCGCCGCGCGGGGATCGAGGCGCGCGACATGCTCAACATGCTCGATGCCAGGGCCGCGATCTGCCAGACGTCGGACGGGCTGATCCCGGCCGAACTGATCGGCCTCGACCGGTTCGACGCGCGCGAGAAGGTGGTGGCGCGGCTGAAGGACGAAGGGTTCCTGATCGCGCATGTCGATAAGGACGGCGCCGAGCATGACGCCGAACCGCGCAAGATCCAGACGCCGTTCGGCGACCGTTCGGGCGTGGTGATCGAACCGTGGCTGACCGATCAATGGTATGTCGATGCCGCGACGCTGGCAAAGCCTGCGATCGAGGCGGTGCGGTCGGGCGCGACCAAGGTCGTGCCGAAAAGCTGGGAAAAGACCTATTTCAACTGGATGGAGAACATCCAGCCCTGGTGCGTCAGCCGCCAGCTTTGGTGGGGGCATCGCATTCCGGCTTGGTTTGCCGAGGATGGCAGCGTCTTCGTCGCTGAGACGCAGGAAGAGGCGCAGGCACAAGCGGGGCAGGGCGTAGCGCTCAAGCGTGACGAGGATGTCCTCGATACCTGGTTCTCCTCCGCGCTGTGGCCCTTTGCGACGCTCGGCTGGCCCGAGGACGGCGATCCGACTCTGGGCGGGCGTTATCCCAATGATGTGCTCATCTCCGGCTTCGACATCCTGTTCTTCTGGGATGCGCGGATGATGATGCAGGGGCTGCACTTCATGAAGCAGGTGCCGTTCCGGACGCTGTACCTCCACGGCCTTGTCCGCGCGGCGGACGGGGCGAAAATGTCCAAGTCAAAGGGCAATGTCGTCGATCCGCTGGGGCTGATCGACAAATACGGCGCCGACGCGCTCCGCTTCTTCATGGCGGCGATGGAGAGCCAGGGCCGCGACGTGAAGATGGATGAGAAGCGGGTCGAGGGGTATCGCAACTTTGCCACCAAGCTGTGGAACGCGGCGCGCTTCGCCCAGTCGAACGGCATCCGCGCGAGCGAGCAGATCGAACCGCCCGCCGCGATGCTCGCGGTCAACAAATGGATCATCGCCGAAACGGTGGCGTGCGTGCAGGCGATGGACCTCGCCTTTGCCGACCTGCGCTTCGACGGGGCGGCGAACACCATCTATCAGTTCGTGTGGAGCCGCTTCTGCGACTGGTATCTCGAACTCATCAAGCCGGTGCTCCAGACCGAGGGGGCGGACGGGGCCGAGGAGACGCGGCGCGTCGCCGGCTGGGTGCTCGACCAGATCCTGGTCCTGCTCCACCCGTTCATGCCGTTCATCACCGAAGAGCTGTGGTCGAAGATGGGCGAGCGTCCCGACACTCCGCTCATCACCGCCAAATGGCCGATGGCCGACGCCCGCGCGCTCGATCCGGAGGCGGTGCGGGAGATCGACTGGCTGATCCGTCTGGTCACCGAATTGCGCGCGGCGCGAACCGAACTGAACGTGCCGCCGGGCGCACGGCTACCGATCCATGTTCGCGACGCGCAGGACGAAACGCTGGCGCGGCTGAACCGGCAGGAGGGGGCGCTTGGACGCCTCGCCCGGGTCGATCGGGCGGTGGGGGAGGCGCCGGCGGGCGGCGCGCTTCAGATCGTTGTCGATGAAGCGACCTTCGTCCTCCCGCTTGAGGGGGTGATCGACCTCGACGCCGAACGCGCCCGCCTGACCAAGGCGATCGCGGCGGCGGAAAAAGAGCGCGACAGCCTGAACACCCGCCTCTCCAATCCCAGCTTCGTCGAGCGCGCGAAGCCGGAAGCGGTGGAAAAGGCGAAGGCCGATCATGCCGAAAAGGCGGCGGAGGCGGCGCGGTTGCAGGCGGCGCTGGGGCGGCTCGGCTGACCATGGCCGGTCCGGCGGGCGCACGCAGCCGCGATCTGACGGCGGGACCGGTCGGCCGGACGCTGTTGCTGTTCGCGCTGCCGACGCTGGGATCGAATATTCTCCAGTCGCTCAACGGATCGATCAACGCGATCTGGGTCGGGCGTTTCCTGGGTGAGGGCGCCATTGCCGCCACCAGTAACGCGAACATCATCATGTTCCTGATGTTCTCCGCCGTATTCGGTTTCGGCATGGCGGCGACGATCCTGATCGGGCAGGCGATGGGGCGGCGCGACGTCACCGGCGCGCGGCGCGCATTCGGGTCCGCGGTCGGCCTGGTCATGGGTGGCGCCTTTGCGGTGGCGGCGGCGGGGTGGATCTTCTCACCCGCGATCCTGACCCTGCTCTCCACTCCCGCGGATGCCTTTGCGCTCGCGCTCGCCTATCTGCGCGTCATCTTTCTCGCGCTCCCGGCCTCGATGTTGTTCGTGCTGTTGATGATGGCGTTGCGGGGGATGGGAGACGCGATGACGCCGCTATGGTTCATGGGGGCCAGCGCGGTGATCGACGTGGCGCTCAATCCGCTGTTGATCGGCGGCATTGGGCCGTTTCCGCGCATGGGGATCGCCGGGTCGGCGACCGCGTCGTTGATCGCTACGCATGTCAGCGTGATCGCGTTGCTCGTCACCATCTATCGCCGCGATCTGGCGATCCGGCTGCGGGGCGAGGAGCTGAAATGGCTGATTCCCGACCCGCAGCTGATGCGGCTGATCCTGAGCAAGGGCTTGCCGATGGGCGCGCAGATGCTGGTGATGACGCTGGCCGGTCTCGCGATGATCAAGCTGGTGAACCGGCACGGTATCGACACCGCCGCCGCCTATGGCGTGTCGCAGCAATTATGGACCTATATCCAGATGCCGGCGATGGCGATCGGCGCGGCGGTGAGCGCGATGGCGGCGCAGAATATCGGGGCGGGGCGGTGGGACCGTATCGCGACGATCACACGGTCCGGCATCCTGTATAACTGCCTGCTGACCGGGGTGATGATCGCCGCGGTGATCGTCTTTGACCGCCCGGCCATGGCGCTGTTCCTGGGCGGCGACAGCCCGGCCATCCCGATCGGTCGCCATATTCAGCTGATCGCCAGCTGGAGCTTCGTGCTGTTCGGGGTGACGATGGTCCTGTTTTCCACCGTCCGCGCGAATGGGGCGGTGTGGGCGCCGCTGATCGCGCTGGCGGTGGCGATGTTTCCGGTGCGGATCGGGGTCGCGCTGCTGGCCGCGCCGTGGCTGGGTGCCGATTCGATCTGGTGGAGCTTTCCCGTGGGATCGCTGACCGCGATGGGAATCGCGATCGGCTATTATCGCTGGGGCGGCTGGCGGGCGGCACGGCTGGCCGTGCCGCCGGCATCCGAAGCGTTGCGCGAACAGACCTTTGCCGAGGCGGAACCGGCGGGGCGGCCCCAGCCGACCGGGTGACGCTTGCCCTGCCGGCGCGGGCGCGCCAGAAGCGGCGGATCATGAGCAGCTATCCCGCGCTTCGCCTTCGCCGCACCCGCTCGACCGCCTGGAGCCGGCGCCTGCACGCCGAAACCGTGCTGACACCCGCCGACCTGATCTGGCCCCTGTTCGTCACCGGCGGCGACGGGATGGAGGAGCCGATCGATGCGCTGCCCGGCGTGTCGCGCTGGTCGGTCGACCGGATCGCCGATCGCGCGCGTGAGGCGGCGGCGGCGGGAATCCCGTGCCTGGCGCTGTTCCCCAACACCCCGCACGATCGCCGCACCGATGACGGGCGTGAGGCGACCAATCCGGACAACCTGATGTGCCGGGCGATCCGCGCGATCAAGGACGCGGTGCCGGATATCGGCGTGCTGACCGACGTTGCGCTCGATCCGTACACCGCCCATGGCCATGACGGGCTGGTGGACGGGACCGGCTATGTCCTCAACGACGTGACGGCCGAGGTGCTGGTCGAACAGGCGCTCAACCAGGCGCGAGCGGGCGCCGACGTGATCGCGCCGAGCGACATGATGGACGGCCGCGTCGGCCTGATCCGCGCCGCGCTGGAGGACGAGGGGCATGTGAACGTCCAGATCATGGCCTATGCCGCCAAATATGCCTCGGCCTTTTATGGCCCGTTTCGCGACGCGGTGGGCTCGCGTGGCCTGTTGAAGGGCGACAAGAAGACCTACCAGATGGACCCTGCAAATGCCGAAGAGGCGCTGCGCGAAGTCGCGCTCGACCTGGACGAGGGGGCGGACAGCGTGATGGTGAAGCCCGGATTGCCCTATCTCGACATCGTCCGGCGGGTGAAGGAACGGTTCGAGGTTCCCGTCTTCGCCTATCAGGTGTCCGGCGAATATGCGATGATCGAGGCGGCGGCGGCCGCCGGCGCCGGCGAGCGGGACGGGCTGGTTCTGGAAACGCTGATGGCGTTCAAGCGGGCGGGGTGCAGCGGCGTCCTGACCTATCATGCGCTGCACGCGGCCCGGCTGCTCGCCGCATGATTACGACCCCGCGCCTGCATCTTCGGCCCTGGCGGGAGGCTGACAAGCCGGTGTTTCACGCGCTGGTGAATACCCCGGCGATGATGGCGCATTTCGGCGGACCCGTGCCACAGGCAAAGCACGACGCCATCCTCGACCGGCAGATGGAGCAACAGGCGCGTCACGGCCATTGCATGTGGGCGGTCGATCTGCGCGAGACCGGGGAGCTCGCCGGAGTCTGCGGGCTTCGGATCGGGGGCCATCCGGGTACACCGGTGCCTGAGGAACTGGAAATCGGGTGGCGGATCGGGGAGAAATTCTGGGGCCAGGGGATCGCGCGTGAGGCGGCCGAGGCGAGCATCGCCTGGGGATGGGCGCACAGCGCGCGTCCCCGCATCGCGGCATGGACGGTGATCGGCAATATACGCTCCTGGGGGTTGATGGAGCGACTGGGCATGCGACGGCGGTCCGATCTGGATTTTCGGCATCCGGATATCGATCCGGCCGATCCGCTCGGCGCGATGATCGTCTACGCGATCGACCGGCCCGCCGCGTCCTGACCCGGTGCATGAGCGAGACGCGATGAGCGCCGGCGCCGCGCCCGGCTCGTCGATCCCGGCGCCGGCATGGCTGCGCGCCGGGGCCGGCCCCCTGTTCGTCGCGACGATCCTGCTCGGCAGTTTCCTGCTGTTTCTGGTCCAGCCGATGATCGCGCGGATGGCGCTGCCACGGCTGGGCGGCGCGCCGGCGGTCTGGAACAGCGCGATGCTGGTCTATCAGGCGCTGTTGCTGGGCGGCTATGCCTATGCGCACGCGATCGGCCGGCTGACCGTCCGGCGCCAGGCGATGCTCCATCTCGTCATCCTTGCGGTGGCGGCCCTGTGGTTGCCGATCGGGCTGATGAAGATGCAGTTGCCGGCCCGCGCGGAGCCGGCATTATGGGTGCCGTGGCTGTTGTCGGCATCGATCGGCCCGCTGTTTTTCGCGGTGTCGGCGCAGGCGCCGCTGCTCCAGCGCTGGTTTGCCGCCGCATCGGGCGGGCGCGATCCCTATGCGCTCTACGCCGCGTCGAATGTGGGGAGTTTCACCGGGCTGATCGCCTATCCGTTGGTCGTCGAGCCGGGTCTGGCGCTGCGCGGGCAAAGCTGGCTGTGGAGCGCGGGATATGTCCTGCTGGCGGTGGCGGTCGCGGCGTGCGCGCTGTTGCTGCCGCGCGGCGTCCCGCCGACGGCGCAGGGGACGCGGGATCAGCCGGCAAGTCCGCGCTCGTCGCCCGGCCGGGTGACGCAATGGATCGCGCTTGCCGCAATTCCGTCGGGCCTGATGCTCGCGACGTCGAGTTTTCTCACGACCGATATCGTCGCCGTGCCGCTGCTATGGGTGGTGCCGCTCGGCCTCTACCTGCTCAGCTTCACGCTCGCATTCGCGGTACGCCGCGGGCCGGCGGCCTTTCTCGCGCGGTTCGCGGCGCTCACGATCCTGATGTTCGGCGGGTTGATGATCACCAACGATCACCAGAATCCCGCCCTCAACGCGATCATGGCGCTCATGCTGTTGTTCATGGTCGCGGTCGCGCTGCACACGCGGATGTACGATCTGCGGCCGGCACCGGACCGGTTGACCGGCTTTTACCTCGCCATGGCGGTCGGGGGCGCGCTGGGCGGGGTGTTTGCCGGGCTGATCGCGCCGATCCTGTTCGACTGGACATGGGAATATCCGATCCTGATCCTCGCCGCCGGCCTGTTGGTGCCGCAGCGGCCGCTGTTCCCCGCCGTCGCGCGGCTCTGGCAGACCTCGCGCCGCGGGTGGTGGTTGCGCGTCGGTGCAGCCACACTCGGCACCGGGCTGGTGGCGTGGTTCGGCCTGTTCGGGCCGGGACGCGCGATGGGCGCGGCGCCGCTGGGGCCGCTCTACCTCGCGATCGCCGCCATCGGCCTGATCGTGATCGGGCAGCGGACCGCGTTCATGATCGTGCTGGTCGGCGCGCTGTTCCTGTTCGGGGGCTATCGGTCGCTGGCGATCAGCTGGGCGGGGGACGCGCGGACCCGCAGCTATTTCGGCGTCTACACGATCAGCGACAGCGCGGGTCAGCGGCGGCTGGCGCATGGCACGACGCTCCATGGCGTCGAATTACGCGGGAGTGCGGACGACCTGCGCCGTCCGACAACCTATTACGTGCCGAATTCGGGCGTCGGCCTGGCGATGCGATCGCTCGACCTGCTGTACGGGCCGGGTGCGCGCGTCGGCGTGGTCGGGCTGGGGACCGGCACGCTGGCCTGCTATGCCAGACCCGGTCAGGCCTGGCGCTTTTACGAGATCGACCCGGCGGTCGTGCAGCTGGCGCACAGCGCGTTCCGCTTTCTCGATCAATGCCTGCCTGACGCCCGGATCGAACTGGGCGACGCGCGGCTGCGGATCGCCGAGGCTCCCGCACAGAGCCTCGACCTATTGGTGCTCGATGCCTTTTCGTCGGACGCGGTTCCGATGCACCTGATGACGCTCGAGGCCTTTGCGGCCTATCGCCGCACGCTGGCGGACGATGGATTGCTGCTGGTCCATATCTCCAACCGTTTCCTCGACCTCGAACCCGTCGTCGCGGCGGCGGCGAGGGCGCAGGGGTGGCAGGCGGCGCTCATCGACTACACCCCCACGCCGAGCGAGGAGCGGGAGGAAGCAACGGCTTCGGAGTGGATTGCCCTGTCTCCGTCACGCGCGACGCTGGTCACCCTGATCACCCGGGGCGGTCCATGGCGACCGCTGTCGGAACGCGCGGGCTTTGCCCCCTGGACCGACGATTATGCGACGATCCTGCCGCTTCTGCGTCCGCTTGACGGAGTCCCGTAGCGCGCGCGGGTCAGCCGGCCAGGGCGGTATCGAGCGCGGCCACGCGGGCCGCCTGATCGCTCGCACGTTTGCCGATCTCGGCAATCGCGGCATCCAGCGCGGGATAGGACGGCTCACCCGCCTGCGCCCGCGCGATCGCAATCTCCTCCAGCGCGGTGACGATTTCGACCGTGCGCGCGCGCGTCGCGCCCAGATCCGCCAGCGCGGACTGCGCCGCGATCCACGACTCGGATCCGGCCGCCACACCGCGAGCGACCGCGACCTTCGCCTCCGCCGTTATGGCCTGCGATCGAAACGCCTCTGCCGCCGCGTCGGCATCGGCACGGTGCGCCGCGATCCGGGAATCGAGCGTGGCGTCCGGCGCCACGACCGGATCGGGGCGAACCGGTTCGGCATCGGAGACGCTTTCGATCGGTCGCGGAAGCAGCGAGGGATAGGCCGCGTCGGTGACCGTGCAGCCCGCCAGCACCGGGCCGAGCGCGAGAAGAGGAAGCATTCGCATCGCGCGCCGGTCTATGCCGGCAAGAAACCATTCGCAACGGGCTTGCGTTTCCGGAAAAGCGCTTCTATCTGCGCCCCTCCACTGCGCGCCCGTAGCTCAGCTGGATAGAGCATCAGACTACGAATCTGAGGGTCGGACGTTCGAATCGTTCCGGGCGCGCCATTCAAAGCCCCGCCGGTCATGCCGGCGGGGCTTTGTTGTATCGACGGCTGGTCAAGCGGTCGACAGCGCCTAAACAGCGACCATGGCCGAAGCAGATCCAGCCGAGTCGCCGATCACCTCACCCTTTCAGGTTCCGGTCTTTCGTCGCGTCTGGGTGGCGAGCATGGCGTCGAATTTCGGCGGACTGATCCAGTCGGTCGGCGCGGCGTGGATGATGGTGCGGCTGGGAGCGAGCGCGCAGCTGATCGCGCTGGTTTCCGCGTCGGTGACGCTGCCGATCATGCTGCTGGCGCTATGGGCCGGGGCAGTCGCCGACAATCTCGACCGGCGTAAGGTGATGCTGGCGGCTCAGGGGTTCATGCTGCTGGTGTCGCTGGGGCTGTCGATCTGCGCCTGGGCGGGGCTGCTCACGCCGTGGCTGCTGCTCGGCTTTACCTTTCTGATCGGATGCGGCGTGGCGGTAAACGGGCCGGCCTGGCAGGCTTCGGTCGGCGAAATGGTCCCGCGCGCGGTGCTTCCCCAGGCGATCGCCTATAACAGCATGGGTTTCAACATCGCGCGGAGTGTCGGCCCGGCGATCGGCGGCGCGATCGTCGCGGCGGCGGGGGCGGCGGCGGCATTCGCGATCAATGCGGTCAGCTATCTGGGGCTGATCGTCGTGCTGGCCCGCTGGCGACCGGATCTGCCGGCCCGTATCCTTCCCCGCGAGCGGTTGTTCACCGCGATGGTGGCGGGGGTGCGTTATGTATCGATGTCGCCGAACATCCTGGTGGTGTTGCTCCGCGCGGCGGCGTTCGGGATTTCGGCCAGCGCGATCGTCGCGCTGATGCCGCTGGTGGCGCGGGACGTGATCGGCGGCGGTCCGCTGACCTATGGCCTGCTGCTGGGCGGATTCGGCGTCGGCGCTGTCGGCGGCGCGCTGGTCAGCCGGTCGATCCGCGCCCGTTGGTCGACTGAGCGGCTGGTCCGTGTCGCTGCGCTCGCGATGGCGGTGGGGGCCGGCGTGGCCGCGGTGAGCACCATGCTGCCGCTCACCATGCTGGCGCTCGCCGGCGCGGGGGCGGGATGGGTGCTCGCCCTGTCGAGTTTCAACGTGACGGTGCAATATTCCGCACCGCGCTGGGTCGTCGCGCGGGCGCTCGCGCTGTATCAGATGGTGGCCTTTGGCGGGATGGCGATCGGCAGCTGGATATTCGGCTGGATCGCCACGCATCACGGCGTTTCGACGGGATTGCTGTGCGCCGCCGCGGCTCAGGCCGGAGTGGCGCTGCTCGGCCTCATCCTTCCGGTTCCCCGGCTTGAGGAGGCCAATCTCGATCCGCGCGGCACCTGGGAGGAACCGGATACCGCCGTCCCGGTCGAGGCGCGCAGTGGCCCGGTCGTCATCACCATCGAATACCGGATCGCGGCGGCGGACATCCCGGCCTTTCTGAACGTGATGTCCGAACGGCATCGGATTCGCGCGCGCGACGGAGCGCGGGGATGGTCCCTGTTGCGCGACCTTGCCGACGAGATGCTGTGGATCGAGCGGTATCATGTGCCGACCTGGCTCGATTATGTGCGCCATAACCAGCGCCGCACCCATGCCGATACCGCCAACAGCGATGCGATCGCACAGCTGCATCGCGGCCCGGCCGCGCCGCAGGTCCACCGGATGGTCGAACGCTCGACCGGCACGCTGCCGGGCCTGCGCCTGCCCAGTGCGCGCGAACTGGCGGATCCGATGACCGATCCCACTCGCTCGACCTGAACCTAAATCGAATAGGGGACAGGCGCACGCACATTGGGGTCGATGCGGATTTCCCCGGCGGCGGGAGGAAACGCCCGCTGGTCGCAATCGGCGCGCGGGCAGATGCGGCAGCTCGTCCCGATCGGGGTCGCCACGCCGCCGGTGCGCAGCCCGTCGGCATAGACGAAGGCGGGCGCGTGGCTCTCCTCGCAACCGATCGCGACGGCATAGCGGCGTGGCGGGCGCTGATAGCTGGCGGAGGGCTTTACCAGCCCCTTCGCCATCACGACATAGCGGACATCGTCGGGCATTTCGGCAAGCTGCACCAGGATGCGGTCGGGGATCGCGACCGCCTCATGCACCACCCAGAGCGGACAGGCGCCGCCAAAGCGCGCGAATTCAAGCCGCGTGGCCGAATGGCGTTTGGTGATGTTCCCCGCCATATCGACACGGCAAAAGAAAAAGGGGGTCCCCTGCGCGCCGGGCCGCTGAAGCGTCGACAGGCGGTGGCATGCCTGTTCGAAACTGGCGCCGAACCGCTGACGCAGGCGATCGATATCGTGCCGCACGTCGAGCGCGGCGGCGCGAAAGCGGGTGTAGGGCATCAGCAGCGCGCCGGCGGCATAGTTGGCCAGCCCCAGCGACAACAGTTCGCGCGCCGCCGGGGAGGCGAGGCCGCTTGCCTCGCTCACCGCGCGCATCTCGTTGCCGAACTCCAGCACCGCGAGGCGGTGGGCGAGCAGGAACGCGCGGCTTTCGGGCGGGAGCACGCCGCTGACGATCAGCCGGCGGCTGTCCGCGTCATAGCGGGAGAGGCGCAGATCGTCGTCGCGGGCATCCGCGATCCGCACGCCGTGCCAGCCGCGCAGCCGGTCCTCGATCGGATGCGGCCCGTCAAATTCGTCGGCCAGCGATTCGGCGGCGCGATCGATGGCATCGATGTAATTCCCCTCCGCTTGATACCAGTCGCGCACCTCTTCCCATGGCAGTGCGCCGCCGCCGCCCGCGCCGCTTTCCACCTTGTCGTCGAGCACGCGCAACTGGGCCTGGCTGCGCCGCCACGCGTCGTGGATCGCGATCATCCGCCGGGTGAGCGCGGGATGCTTTTCGACGCCGCGGCGCACCGCGTCCTCATCCACGCGCGCGCCGGCGATGCTGCTGTCGGTCCCCGCCTCGATCGCGCGGACCAGATCGGCGACGCTGTGATCCTCCCCGACATCGCCCCATTCCTGGGGGAATTCGCGGGCGAGGGCGATCAGGACCGGCGGGGTCAGCGGCCGTTCGTTATTTTCGATCTGCGACAGATAGCTGACCGACACGCCCAGCCGTTGCGCCATCGCGGCCTGCGCGAGCGAGAGACGCGCGCGCAGATCGCGCACGCGCGCACCGGCGAAGAGGCGACGGCGGGGCTGAGTCATGGCCGCGACCATATCCGCAGATACGACAGATGCAACTTCGCAAGATTGCATTTGCATCCCCGTACGTGTCCTGTGAAGGCACGCGGGACAAGGAGAAGCTATGTCTTCGACCATCGAGGAACTGGAACGGCGTCGCGCCGCGGCGCGGCTGGGCGGCGGACAGAAACGGATCGACGCGCAGCATGCCAAGGGCAAGCTGACCGCGCGCGAACGGCTCGACGTCCTGCTCGATGCCGGATCGTTCGAAGAACTGGACATGTATGTCGAGCATAACTGCGTCGATTTCGGCATGCCGGACCAGATCGTGCCGGGCGACGGCGTGGTCACCGGCTCCGGCACGATCAACGGTCGGCTCGTGTTCGTGTTCAGCCAGGATTTCACGGTCTTCGGCGGATCGCTGAGCGAACGTCATGCGCAGAAGATCTGCAAGATCATGGATATGGCGCTGAAGGTCGGCGCGCCGGTCATCGGCCTGAACGACAGCGGCGGCGCGCGGATTCAGGAGGGGGTCGCCTCGCTTGGCGGCTATGCCGAAGTGTTTCAGCGCAACGTGCTGGCATCGGGCGTGGTGCCGCAGCTCAGCCTCATCATGGGGCCGTGCGCCGGCGGCGCGGTCTATTCCCCCGCGATGACAGACTTCATCTTCATGGTGAAGGATTCGAGCTATATGTTCGTGACCGGTCCCGATGTGGTGAAGACGGTGACGAATGAGGTGGTGACCCAGGAGGAACTGGGCGGCGCGGTGACGCACACCACCAAATCGTCGGTCGCCGACCTGGCGCTGGAAAACGATATCGAGGCGTTGCTGGCGGCGCGCGACTTCATCGATTTCCTGCCGGCATCGAACCGCGAAGAGGTTCCCGAACGCCCCAGCAGCGATCCGTGGGACCGGACCGAGGACAGCCTCGACACGCTGATCCCGCCATCGGCCAACCAGCCCTATGACATGCACGAGCTGATCGCGAAGACGGTCGATGAGGGCGAGTTTTTCGAGCTTCAGCCGGCGCATGCGGGCAACATCATCATCGGCTTCGGCCGGATCGAGGGACGCACCGTCGGGATCGTCGCGAACCAGCCGATTGTGCTGGCCGGCGTGCTCGACATCAATTCGTCCAAGAAGGCGGCACGGTTCGTCCGCTTCTGCGACGCGTTCGACATTCCGATCGTGACCTTTGTCGATGTGCCGGGCTTCCTGCCGGGCGTGGGCCAGGAGCATTCGGGCATCATCAAGCATGGCGCAAAGCTGCTGTTCGCCTATGCCGAGGCGACGGTGCCGAAGATCACGGTGATCACGCGCAAGGCCTATGGCGGCGCGTACGACGTGATGGCGTCGAAGCATCTGCGCGGCGATCTGAATTACGCCTGGCCGACCGCCGAAATCGCCGTGATGGGCGCGAAGGGGGCTGTGGAGATCATCTTCCGCGGCAAGACCGCCGAGGAGATCGCCGAAAAGACCGCCGAATATGAGGCACGCTTCGCCAACCCGTTCGTGGCCGCCAGCAAGGGATTCGTGGACGAGGTCATCATGCCGCACTCGACGCGCCGACGGATTGCGCTGGGCCTGCGGAAATTGAGGAACAAGAGCCTCGAAAATCCCTGGAAGAAGCATGACAATATCCCGCTGTGAGGGCCACCTGATGGCTCCGGTGTTCATCGACAGCGACCGGAATTCGAAATGAAAGCCGATCGCCTCACTCTTTTCGGCATCGCGCTTGGCGGTGCGATCGTGCTGCTGGCCGGCTGTAAACAGACGCCCGAGAGCGGTAACGCGGCCACGCCGACCCCTTCGGCGACCGCGACCGCGACTGCGGCAGCGAAAGACGTGCGCGCCCTGTCCGAGGCGGAGCAGCTCAAGCTCGCCTTCCGCGCCGTCTATGGCAGGGATGGCGCCGCGCAGGTGCGGGGGGGCGATGCCGACATCATCAATGTGAAGCCGGGCCGCCTGTTCTGGATCGGCGACAGGGCGGTCCTGCTGAGCCCTGGTGCAAACGAGTCCGATTGCCATGCCTGTTCGGGCGCGCTGGCGATCGCCTATCTGAAGCCGCAGGGCGATGGGTTTGAGGTGACCGGCAAATGGCCCACCCTGGTGCGCGGCTCCGGCTGGGGCGCGGAACCGGAATGGAAGCTGGTCGATCGTTTCACCGACAATCCGGCAATCTATGTCGAGAGTGGCTGGTCGGGGCAGCGCTATTCGTGCGGTGGGGCGTCGATCACCGAACTGAAGCCCGACGGGCCGGTTGAATCCGATCGCGTGTGGCTGTCCTCGTCGAACGAGGGCGCGGTCGATGAAACCACCGGCAAGACGTTCGGCGGCGAGCCGCTCAGCAACCTCGACGGAAAAATCGTTGATATCGTCAAGGGAAAGTCGTTCGCGGTCCGCGCTAGCGGCACGGCGAGCTTCGTCGAGCGCTACGAATATCGCGGCGGGAAGTTCGTGCCGGTGCAAAAGGAGTCGCGCCTCTCGTGCTGAAATTGGGATGCAAGCCATGAAACTCGGCCGCCTCAACCATATCGGCGTCGCCACGCCCTCGATCGAGGACAGCATCGCCTTTTACCGCGACGTGATGGGTGCGGAGACGGTGCATATGCCGTTCGACCTGCCCGCCCAGGGGGTGAAGGTGTGTTTCGTCGATACCCCCAATACCCAGATCGAACTGATCGAGCCGCTGGGCGAGACCTCGCCGATCCACGCTTTCCTCGCCAGGAACCCGGCGGGCGGGCAGCATCATGTGTGTTACGAAGTTCCCGATATTCACGAGGCGAAGGCGTGGTTCGAGGAAAAGGGCGCCAAGGTGCTGGGCGAACCGCGCATCGGCGCGCACGGCACGCTGATCTTTTTCCTGCATCCCAAAGACATGGGTGGCGTGCTGACGGAGATCATGGAGACGCCGAAGGGAGAGGCGCATGACTGAAGAAACCGTCCTCTACGCACTGGAAAATGGCATTGCGACGATCCGGCTCAATCGCCCGGACCGGTTGAACGCGGTCACTCCCGCCATGCTCACGCTCATCCGCGATACGCTGTGGCGTGCGGCGGACGAGGGCGCGCGGGTCGTTCTGTTGACGGGGGAGGGGCGCGGCTTCTGCTCCGGCGCGGAGCTTGGTACGGAAAGCGGCAAGGGGCTGAATCCCGATCTCGGCCGGTCGATCGAGCTTGGCTACAATCCGGTCGCGGAGGCGCTGTCCAAACTGCCGATCCCGATCGTTGTCGCGGTGAACGGTCCGGCTGCGGGGGCCGGCGCCGGCATCGCGCTGGGCGGCGACATCGTGGTGATGGCGAAATCCGCCTATCTGCTCCTCGCCTTCTCCAACATCGGCCTGGTACCCGATTGCGGGGCGACGTGGCTGGTCGCGAAATCGGCGGGACGCGCCAAGGCGCTCGAAATGGCGCTGCTTGGCGAGAAGCTTGGCGCGCAGGAAGCCAAGGATGCGGGGCTGGTCGCGCGGGTCGTCGAGGACGAGGCGCTGATGGAAACGGCATTCGCCATCGCTGCACAACTGGCGGCGAAGCCGACCATGGCGCTTGGCCTCATCCGTGCGCAGGTAAAGGCCGCGCTCAACAGCACCTTGTCCGAAACGCTGAGCATTGAGGCGACCAACCAGCGTCGCGCCGGCTACAGTGAGGATTTTCGTGAGGGCGTTGCCGCGTTCCTGCAAAAGCGCAAGCCGGAGTTCAAGGGCAAGTAATGACCGACAAGCCGACCCGCGACGATTGGAAAGCCCTGGCCGACAAGGAGGTAAAGGGCCGCGACCTGACGTGGCGCACGCCTGAGGGGATCGAGGTCAAGCCGCTCTACACCGCCGATGATGCGACCATCGACCCCGGCCTGCCCGGCTTTGCGCCGTTCACGCGCGGGGTGCGCGCATCCATGTATGCCGGCCGCCCCTGGACCATCCGGCAATATGCGGGCTTTTCGACGGCCGAGGAATCGAACGCCTTTTATCGCCGTAACCTCGCGGCGGGGCAGAAGGGACTGTCGGTCGCCTTCGATCTGGCGACGCATCGCGGCTATGACAGCGACCACCCGCGCGTGACCGGCGATGTCGGCAAGGCGGGGGTGGCGATCGACAGCGTCGAGGACATGAAGATCCTCTTCGACGGCATCCCGCTCGACCGGATGTCGGTCAGCATGACGATGAACGGCGCGGTGATCCCGATCCTCGCCTTCTTCATCGTCGCCGGGCAGGAGCAGGGCGTTCCGACCGATCAGCTGGACGGGACCATCCAGAACGACATCCTGAAGGAGTTCATGGTCCGCAATACCTATATCTACCCGCCCGAGCCGAGCATGCGGATCATTTCGGACATTTTCGCATATACGTCGTCCAACATGCCGAAATTCAACAGTATTTCGATCTCTGGCTATCACATGCAGGAAGCCGGCGCGACCCAGGTGCAGGAACTGGCCTTCACCATCGCCGACGGCATGGAATATGTGAAATACGGGGTCGCCAGCGGCCTCGACATCGACAAGTTTGCGGGCCGGCTCAGCTTCTTTTTCGCGATCGGCATGAACTTCTTCATGGAGGTCGCAAAGCTGCGCGCGGCGCGCGTGCTGTGGCATCGCGTGATGACCCGCCTGGGCGCGAAGGACGAACGCAGCAAGATGCTGCGCACCCATTGCCAGACCAGCGGCGTCAGCCTGACCGAGCAGGATCCGTACAACAACGTCATCCGCACGACGATCGAGGCGATGGCGGCGATGCTGGGCGGGACGCAGTCGCTGCACACCAACGCGCTGGACGAAGCCATTGCGCTGCCGACCGATTTTTCCGCCCGGATCGCCCGCAATACCCAGATCGTGCTCCAGGAAGAGACCGGGATGACGCAGGTCGTCGATCCGCTGGGCGGCTCCTATTATGTCGAGGCGCTGACTCAGGAACTGGTCGATAAGGCGTGGGAGATCATCGAGCGGGTCGAGGGCGAGGGCGGCATGGCCAAGGCGGTCGCCGCCGGCTGGCCCAAGGCGATGATCGAGGAGGCATCCGCCGCCCGCGCCGCGCGCGTCGATCGGGGTGAGGACGTGATCGTCGGGGTGAACAAATACCGCCTGAAGGACGAGGACGCGATCGACATCCTGGATGTCGATAACCACGCGGTGCGCGAGGCACAGGTCGCGCGGATCGCCAGCGTGAAGGCGTCTCGCGACGAGGCGGCGTGCCGGGCGGCGATCGACGCGCTGCGTGAGGGCGCGCGGGGTAAGGGCAATCTGCTCGAACTGGCGGTCGAGGCGGCGCGGCATCGCGCGACGCTGGGCGAGATCAGCCTGGCGATGGAGGATGTGTTCGGCCGCCACGGCACCGTGCCGACCCCGGTCAAGGGCATCTATGGCGGCGCCTATGACGATGACGCGCGCTGGGAGCGGCTGAAGGACGGCGTCGCCGCGACCGAGCGCCGTCTGGGGCGCAGGCCGCGCATGCTGGTCGCCAAGATGGGGCAGGACGGGCATGATCGCGGCGCGAACCTGGTCTCCTCGGCGTTCGGCGATCTGGGGTTCGACGTCGTTCCCGGTCCGTTGTTCCAGACCCCGGCGGAAGCGGCCGAGCTGGCGCTGGCGGAGGATGTCGATGTGGTCGGCGCGTCCAGCCTGGCGGCGGGACACAAGACGCTGATTCCGCAATTGATCGGCCATCTGCGCGATGCGGGGCGGGCGGATATCAAGGTGATCGCGGGCGGCGTGATCCCTGCTCAGGACTATCAGATGCTGCGCGATGCCGGTGTCCAGGCGATCTTTGGCCCCGGCACCAATCTGGTCGAGGCGGCCGAGGAAGTGCTGACGCTGCTGGGCCACAATATGCCGCCGCAACGGGAAGCCGCCGAATGACCCTTGGCTGGGCTTCGATCACCCTGCTTGCCGCAGGGATCGCTTCCGGAGCGGAGGGACCGGTCGCGATCGCGTGCATCGGTGCCGCGACCGCGAAAAGCGACGGCGGCAGCGTGAGGAAGGGCGCGCTCCAGCAGCAGGTGTTCGTGTTCGACGCCTCGACCGAAACGGTCCGTCGCGCGATGATGCCGCGACAGGAGTTCGAACCGGTGTGCGGTTCCGAAAAAGGGCTGCGTTTCGTTTCGATATCGCCGGGTCTTGTGACGGTCAGTAGCGACGATGCTCCGGACGGCGATCCGCTTTGGACCTGCACGTTCAAGGCTGATCGGATGGCGGGTACGGCGCGCTATATCCTGCGCGGCGAGTGGAAAGACGGGCGCTATCACGAAATAGCGTGGGACATGCAATGCCGGAAAACCGAGGTTCCGGTGTTCGACCTTGCGAAACGGAAGTTCTAGAGACGATGAGCAATATCCGCACCGACTGGACCCGCGACGAAATCGCCACGCTGTTCGACCTGCCGTTTGCCGAATTGCTGTTTCAGGCCGCCACCGTCCATCGCGCGCATTTCGCGGCGGACGAGGTTCAGTTGTCAACGCTGCTCAGCATCAAGACCGGTGGTTGCCCTGAGGATTGCGGCTATTGCAACCAATCGACCCATGCCGAAACGGGGCTGAAGGCGACCAAGCTGATGGACGTGCGCGCGGTGTTGCAGGCGGCGGCACAGGCGAAGGACAATGGCTCGTCGCGCTTCTGCATGGGTGCTGCCTGGCGCAATCCCAAGGACCGCGACATGCCCGCCATCGTCGAGATGGTGAAGGGCGTGCGCCAGATGGGCATGGAAACCTGCATGACGCTGGGCATGCTGAGCGACAAACAGGCGGCTCAGCTGGCCGAGGCGGGGCTGGATTATTACAACCACAATATCGACACCGCCCCCGAACGCTATGGCGAGGTGATTACGACGCGCACGTTTGCTGACCGGCTGGAGACGCTGGACCATGTGCGCGAGGCGGGGATCAATGTGTGCTGCGGCGGCATCGTCGGCATGGGTGAGACGCGCAGCGACCGCGTCGGCTTCATCCACGCGCTGGCGACGCTGCCGAAGCATCCGGAGAGCGTTCCGGTGAACGCGCTGGTCCCGGTGAAGGGGACGGTGCTGGGCGACATGCTCCACGATACGCCGCTGGCGAAGATCGACGAGATCGAGTTCGTGCGGACCGTCGCGGTCGCGCGGATCACAATGCCGGAATCGATGGTGCGGCTGTCCGCCGGGCGTGAGAGCATGAGCGACGAGACGCAGGCGCTGTGCTTCATGGCGGGGGCGAACTCGATCTTCACCGGTGACAAGCTGCTGACCACCGGCAATGCCGGCGACGACAAGGACGCGGCGCTGTTCGCCCGGCTGGGCATGCGCGCGATGGCGGGCGAGGTGAAGACGGAGCTGGAGGCGGCGGAGTGATCCGCCTCCTCGCCCTCCTGCTGGCGCTGCTCCCGCTCTCCGCGCTCGCGCAGCCCGTTGGCACGCCGATCGTCATCGGCCAGTCTTACAAGCTACCGTCCGCGATCATGGGTTCGGCACGTACGATCAATGTCTGGCTGCCACCGGGTTACGAGAAGGGCGCGAAACGCTATCCCGTGCTCTATCTGCTCGATGGCGGAGTGGATCAGGATTTCCACCACATTTCCGGCATCGCGCAGCTTGGTACGATTGTAGGCACGACGCGCGACATGATCGTCGTCGGGATCGAGACGGTGGATCGACGCAACGAACTGGCTTTCCCGATCGCGACCGATGCGAAATTGAAAGCGGACTATCCGACGGCCGGTCAATCCGATCGCTTCCGCCGCTACCTCGCGCAGGAGGTGAAACCGTGGGTGGAGAAGACCTATCGCACCAGCGGTGAAAGCGCGCTGATCGGGGAATCGCTCGCCGGGCTGTTCGTCGTCGAAACGATGCTGCGCGCGCCGACCCTGTTCGATACCTGGATCGCGATCAGTCCCAGCCTGTGGTGGGATAATGAGGCGCTGGTGAAGGCGGCGCCCGCGCTGCTTTCCAAGGCGAGAGGCCGGTTGTGGCTCAGCGTCGCCAATGAACAGGGAATGGGGGTCGCGCCCTTTGCGGCGCTGCTCAAGGACAAGGTGCCGGCAACCCTTGCCTGGACCTACGCACCGTGTCCCGACGAGACCCACGCCACCATCTATCATGGCGCCGCGCTTGCCGCGATCCGCCAGCTTTACCCGCAACCAAGCCAATAGGGGCCGCAATGTTCAAGAAGATCCTGGTCGCCAATCGTGGCGAGATTGCGTGTCGGGTGTTCCGCACGGCGAAGCGGATGGGGATCGCGACGGTCGCGGTCTATTCGGACGCGGATGCGCGCGCGCCGCATGTGCTGATGGCTGACGAGGCGGTTCGGCTGGGGCCGGCGCCGGCGGCGGAGAGTTACCTCAAGGCGGACCTCATCCTGGCTGCGGCGAAGGAAACGGGGGCGGACTGCATCCATCCGGGCTATGGCTTCCTGTCGGAGCGTGAGAGCTTCGCCAAGGCCTGCGCCGAGGCGGGAATCGCCTTTGTCGGGCCGCCGCCCGGTGCGATCGCGGCGATGGGCGATAAGATCGAGTCCAAGAAGCTGGCCAAGGAAGCGGGCGTCAACGTCGTTCCCGGCTATCTGGGCGAAATCGCGGACACGGACGAGGCGGTGAAGATCGCGTCCGATATCGGCTATCCCGTGATGATGAAGGCCTCGGCCGGTGGCGGCGGCAAGGGGATGCGGCTCGCCTATGGCGAACAGGACGTGCGCGAAGGCTTTGAGGCGACCAAGCGCGAGGGGCTGGCATCCTTCGGCGACGACCGCGTGTTCATCGAGAAGTTCATCGAGAGCCCGCGCCACATCGAAATCCAGGTGCTGGGCGACCAGCACGGCAACATCGTCTATCTCGGCGAGCGCGAATGTTCGATCCAGCGCCGCCACCAGAAGGTGGTGGAGGAAGCGCCATCGCCATTCGTCAGTCCCGAGATGCGCAGGGCGATGGGCGAGCAGGCGGTCGCGCTGGCGCGGGCGGTGGGCTATTACAGCGCCGGCACGGTCGAGCTGATCGTGTCGGGGGCCGATACGACGGGCCAGGGCTTTTACTTCCTCGAAATGAACACGCGGCTTCAGGTCGAGCATCCGGTGACGGAGGCGATCACCGGCCTTGATCTGGTCGAGCAGATGATCCGCGTCGCGTCGGGCGAAAAGCTGGCGTTCACGCAGGACGATGTGACCCTGACCGGCTGGGCGATCGAAAACCGCGTCTATGCCGAAGATCCCTATCGCGGGTTCCTGCCCAGCACCGGGCGGCTGGTCCGCTATCAGCCGCCCGCGTCGCAGGACACGCCCTATGGTGACGTCATGGCGGACGCCGCCGGCTATGTTCGCGTCGATGATGGCGTGAAAGAGGGCGGCGAGGTCAGCATGTTCTACGACCCCATGATCGCCAAGCTGATCACCTGGGGGCCGACGCGGGATGCCGCCGCCGATCTTCAGGTCGCGGCGCTCGACCGGTTCGAGCTGGAGGGGCTGGGCAATAATATCGATTTCCTGTCCGCGCTCATGCAGCATCCCCGCTTTCGCGAAGGTGCGTTGACGACCGGCTTTATCGCGGAGGAATATCCCGACGGGTTCGCGGGTGCCGCCGCGACGCCGGAGCTGATCCGCAGGCTCGCCGCCATCGCCGTGGCGCTGGACATCGCGCGCGCTGCCCATGCCGCCGACCTGTCGGGCCAGATGGCCGGGCCGCCCCCGCTGTCTCCCCACCGCGCGGTACTCATCGGAGATACGCGTTTCGATACGACGATCGAGCCATATGAGGGGGGGCTGCTCGTCCGTCTCGATGCCGACGAACCGCCGGTCGATGTGATCGGCCAGTGGCGCCCGGGCGAGCGCCTTGCCGCATTTCGTGTCGATGGGGATCTGCTCACCGTCGCGGTGACGCGGACCCGGTCCGGCTGGCGGTTGCGCACGCGCGGCGCGGCGCATGAGGCGCGCGTCTATTCGCCGCGCGTCGCCGAACTGGCCGGATATATGATCGAGAAGGTGCCGCCCGACATGAGCCGGTTCCTGCTCTGTCCGATGCCGGGGCTGCTGACCCGGGTAGATGTCGAACCGGGTGACAAGGTCGAGGCAGGACAGCCGCTGGCGGTGGTCGAGGCGATGAAGATGGAGAATATCCTGCGCGCCGAAAAGGCTGGCGTGGTGAAGGCGGTCAACTATGGCGCCGGTGAGAGCCTGGCCGTGGATGCCGCCATCCTGGAGTTCGAATAGGGGTCAGACCGCCGGCGGCGCGGATGGCAGCACGACGGTGATGCGCAGCCCGCCGATCGGCGAATTCCCCGCCTCGATCCGGCCGTGATGCCCCTCGACGATCGCGCGTGCGGTCGCAAGGCTAAGGCCCGATCCGCCCGGCGTGTTCTGGGCGTCCGCGCGGTAAAAGGGTTCGAACAGCTGCTGCGCGAGCGCGACATCGACGCCCGGCGCATTGTCGTCGATGATCAGACGCCATGCGTCGCGCTGGCTTTCCAGCCCCAGCACGATCCGGCCGCCACGCGGAACATAGCGCATGCTGTTTTCGATCAGCGCGCCGAACAGCTGCTCGATCCGCTCGGCATCCCATTTCACGATGATGGTGAAGGGAGGAAGATTGCTCGTTTCGAGGCTGACCCCCGCCGCCTGCGCCATCTTGCCATGGCTCCAGATCGCGTTGTGGATCAGCGCGCGCGGATCGACATCGGCGAAGCGGAGCGGCAGCCGGCCGAGATCGGCGAGCGCGACCGCGTGCAAATCCTCCGCCATGCGGGAGAGGCGCAACTGATCGGCTTCCAGTTCCGCCTGCAATTCGGTGTCGCCCGCCAGCCGCTCGTTGACCATCGACAGCCGTTCGCCAAATCGCTGGATGGGATCGCGCAGTTCCTCCGCGATCATCACCAGCCAGGTGCGGCGTGCGGTTTCGATGCGCCCGAACCGGCTGGCGATGCGCCGCAGATTGCGCATCGTCGCGACGGTTTCACGCGGGGCGGTTTCGTCGATATAGATGTCGTCGGCGCCCTCGATCACCTCCTGGCTGGCGTGCAGCATCTGGATCTGCGGCCGCGACCAGCGGCCCGCGATCCAGTAGGCGGCGAGCAACAACAGCGCGAACATCCCGAACAGCACCGCCGCGATGCCCAGATAATGATCGCGCAGCAGCTCGCGGTCGCCATCCGTCAGCCGGGGCGGCCGCACGATCCGCACCTTCGCGACCTCGCGTCCGTTCACCGTGACCGGGCGCTCCAGCAGCATCGGGGTCGTGGTCGGCCCGGCGAGCAGCCGGCCGTCCGGCGCGACGATCGCGGTACGCCCGCCAAGGATCATCGGATCGCGCGTGTCCAGTTCGTCGATGACCTGCGCGAACGGCTTCCCCGCAGTTGCGGAGGCCGATGCAAGCGCGGCGAAGATGTCCAGATGCTCGCGATCGCGCACCGCCATCAGGCGTTGGCTGCTGGTGTGAACGTTCCACAGCAACAGACCACCGGGAAGCGCGACGACCAGCAACGCCTGCGCGGCGAGCGTGGTGAACATTCGACGAAACAATCGCAACTCAATCTCCCCCGGCCGGACCGCCCTGCGCTCCGATCAAATGTCGTTCACTCCGCGCCAAAGCCCAATGCCAGCGAATCGAGCAGTCGCCCGCCCGCCATGAACACGACGCCGGTACATGCGGCGAACAGCATCCAGCCCCCAACGCCCGGATACTGATCCAGATAGACTGCGCCCCGCTGCACCGCGCCGTTGGCCAGCGCATAGATCACGAGGAACGCCTCGAACTTGGTCTTTATCGTGAACAGGCGTTTGATGCGCACAACCATGACAGTTTCAACGCAAAAGTCGGGCCAATGGCGATTATCCGACGATTCGCGTTAAGCGTCATGGTTACCTGTCAATTAACCCGACAGTGCCTAACAGTCCATGCAGGGCGGTACGCGCCCGTTCGATCCGCGCGAGCAACTGGGGATCGGCGATTTCGTCCTGCGCGATCGTTTCGGGCCAGTGGGTTGCGATGACATCCGCGATCCGGTCGAGCCTTTGGTCATCGACCAGAAAGCGTGGATCGACCGTCGCTGGATCGGCGACGACGCGCAGGCGCAGGCACGCCGGCCCGCCGCCATTGGCCATCGACTGGCGGACATCGACCACTTCGAGATGGCGGATCGGCCCATTGCCCGCAACATGCGCTTCCAGCCAGGCCCATACCGAAGGCGTTTCGCGCGCTTCAAGGGGCAGGATCAGTGCGGTTTCGCCGGATGGCAGAGTCACCAGCTGTGCGTTGAAGAGATAAGAGGTGATCGCGTCCTGAAGGCTCACCTCTGCCGCGGGAACCTCGACGATCTCGACCTCCGGCATCATCGCGCGCAACCGCGCGTAAACTCCCTCCTTGTCGGCAAAGGCATCCTCATGCGCGAACAGCACGCGCCCGTTCGCCACCGCGACGACATCGTTGTGAAAGGCGCCGGCGGCGATCGCCGCGTCCGACTGGGCGACGAACAAGGTGCGATCGGGATCGAGTCCGTGGCGGCGCGCGATCGTCTCGCTGGCGGTTCGATGCTGCCGCGCGGGGAACGGGCCGCCACCGACGCCATAGACGAAGATCTCGACCCCGGGCGCATCATGCGCGGGCGCGAGCCGCATGTGATTGGCCGCGCCCTCGTCCCCGAACGGCGCGGGGACGGGACCGTGGACGCGGAAGGCGGGATCGGCGAACGCCAGTTGGAGCTGCGCCAGCGTCTCGGGCCACTCATGGCTGCGATGCGGCATGGTGACGAGATTGGCGACGCTCAGATGGCAACGGCCATCGGCGGTGTCGGCCGCCGGAGAGACGGTCGCCGCGTTCGCGGCCCACATCGCCGACGCCGACAGCGCCTGCGCCTGCAGGTGCGGCGCGGCATCGGCATATGCGACCGCCAGCGTGGAGAGCCAGCGATGGTCGGGCCGCGCATGGGGCAGCAGGATGCCCTGGGTCAGCCCCAGCGCCAGATTGGCGCGCATCTTCGCGATCCCTTGAAGGGCGGCGGCGCGCGGATGGGACACCGCCCCCCGGTTGCGGGTCGCGGCCAGATTGCCGGGGCTCAGGCCCGCATAATTATGGCTTGGCCCGATGATCCCGTCGAAATTGATCTCAACGTGCGGCATGGACGATCCGAGCGCCGGGTTCGATGCCCAACAGGTCCGCCGAGGCCGCGTCGAGCGTGACGCCATCGCTGTCCGTCCCGACCTTTGCGTGACAGGCCCGGAACTCGCCAAGCATGCCGCGCGCTGCGATCGCTGCGCCCCCGCCGGGGCCGATTGCGGCCACCTGATCGGTACGGCAGTCGCGGATCGTCGCAACCTGATCGGTCCGCGCGGTCATCGTTGGTCCGCCATCGAAAATGTCGATGTAATTCTCGAACGCGAACCCTTCATTTTCCAGCATCCGCATCGCCGCGCGGCCGGACGGGTGGGGGAGGCCGATCACGCTGCGCGCCGTTTCGGTGAGCATTGCGGTGTAGATCGGGTGCTTGGGCATCAGATCGGCGATGAACTGGTTGCCATGGATCGCGTTGAATTCGTCCGCCTGTTGAAAATTCATGCCGAAGAATCGCCCGGCGACCCCGTCCCAGAAGGGGGATCCCCCCGCCTCGTCGATCACGCCGCGCAGTTCCGCCAGCATCCGGTCACCGAACCGCGCGCGGTGCATGGCGATGAAGAGATAGCGGCTGCGCGCGAGCAGAATGCCCAGGCCGCCGGCCCGCTCGCCGGGATGGAGGAACAGGCCGCCCACCTCGCTGCACCCCTCCAGATCGTTGACCAGGCTCAGGATTTCAGCGCGAAACGTCCGTCCCAGCGCCTCGCTATGCTTCGTCTCGGTGCCGATCCGATAGCTGTAAAAGGGCCAGCGCTGGCCGACCTGGGTAAAGATCTGGCACGTGCCGCGCACCTCGCCCGTCGCGACATTTTCGAGTACCAGCACGAACAGCTCGTCCTTCAGCGCATCGTCGGTACGGGCAAACGCCTCGGCGCTGCGCTCCAGCTTGGCGATCAGCGACTTTTTTTCCGGGGGAAGGTTCGTGAACCCGCCCCCCGTCAGCTTCGCCATTTCATAAAGATGCTGTAGATCGTCCGCTCGTGCGGGCCGGATGACGAAGCTCATACGCCTCCCTTTTCAATGATGCGCAGGATGGTGAGCGCCGAAAGACCCGCCCGTTCGGCAAGGCTTTCGGGGATCAGGAATTCGTCCGCGCTGTGGATGGCGCCGCCACGCACGCCCATCGTATCGACGACCGGCACGCCGCAGGCGGCAATGTTGTTGCCGTCACACACCCCGCCGGTCGCCCGCCACGCGACGGGAATGTCGAGATCGGCGCCGGCCTGCCTGACCATGCCGAACAGGCGCTCGGCAGCCGGATCGATCGGCTTGGGCGGGCGGTTGAAGCCGCCATGGACGTGGACCTTCACGTCATGCGCGGACGCGACGGCGGCGACGGCATCCTCCACCGCCGAACCGGCGCGCGCGATCGCGTCGGCGGATGCGGGCCGGAAGTTGATGCGCAGGATTGCGAGGTCCGGGACGACATTGTTCGGCCCGCCACCCTCGATCCGGGCCGGGTTCACCGACAGGCCGTCGCCCTTGATCGCCGCGAGCCGCAGGGCGAGATCGGCGGCGGCGACGATCGCGTTGCGACCCTCGTCGGGATTGCGGCCGGCATGCGCGCTGCGCCCATGGACGACGATCGAGAAATTGCCGGTGCCGCCACGCGCACCGGCCAGCGTTCCGTCGGGCAGGGCCGGCTCATAGGTGAGCGCCGCGGCCTTGCCGCGCGCCGCCTCCGCAATCAGCGCGGCGGACGCGAACGACCCGGTTTCCTCGTCCGAATTGATGACGACTTCATAACCGAAACGCGCGGGGTCCGCATGCGCCTCCGCCGCATTCAGGGCGGCGAGCATGACCGCCAGGCCGCCCTTCATGTCGGCCGCGCCGGGTGCGTTCAGCCAGCCATTGTCCAGCCATGTCGCCTGCTGAAACGCATGGTCCGCCGCGAACACCGTATCCATATGCCCGGTGAACAGCATCTGCACCTGCGCTTCGGGCCGGACGCGCAGGTGAAGGTGATGGCCATGGCCCACCGCGCGCGTCTCTCCCGCGCCATCGACGGCATCGACGGGCGCCGGATCGACGAGCCGAAGGTCACCGGGCAGGGTCGAAAAGGCGGCGGCGAGCAACTCGGCCATGCGCGCCAGTCCGGTCAGGTTACGCGTCCCGCTGTTGACCGCGACCCAGCGTTCGACCTGTTCCAGCATCGGGGCCGCGCGGGCGTGTTCGACGGCGGCGGCTTCGGTGGGGGAGAGGGGCATGGCGCGGGTCTATCGGCTCACGCCGCGCGGGTGAACCCCCTCGACCGCAAAAGTATCGAATGTAACGATCGCCGATCGGTCAGAAGTCGATCAGCAGCGATGCGCGCGTCGTCGTATCGGTGTTGACGCGCGGTGCCGGCGGCGCGCTTTCATAGTTTACGGCGTAGGACATCTGCGTCGAAAGCGGGCCGAACAGGCGCACGCGCAACGCGGTCTTGGTCTGGATCGTGCTGTTGTCGCTCTGCACATAGGCAGCGGCATCCTGGCTGAAGGTGATGCCGCGCGTCAGCTTCCAGTCGAGGTCCAGCTTGCCGCGCACCGCCAGCTGGTTCTCGAGCATGCCGGACGTGTAGGCGGTGCGCCGATAGGCCGGGCCGACCTCCAGATCGAGCTTGACCTGCGGCGAGCGGATCGCCGTGTAGCCGCCACCGGCCGACAGCGAATAGCGTTCGTCAAAGCCGAGAAAGCGATCGCTCTCGAACATCGCGGCGCCATAGATATAGGCGCGGTCATCGATCTTGAAATTGGGTTCGTAGGCGGCGAGGTAGCGTTCGCGCACCACGCGGCCCAGGCTCTCCTGATAATCGGCCTGGAGCTTCAGCTTGTGCCGCCAGCGCAGGGCCTCACGCTTCACGTCAAGTACGCCGGTAAGGCCCAGCGTGTCGGAATTGCCGGTGGTCAGATAGCCGCCCAGTTCGGCGCGCCCCTTCCACAGGTCGAGGAAGCTGGCCTCGCGCAATTTGCGTTCCGCCGCCTCCCGCCGTTCGCGCTTCCATGTACCGGCGGTCTTTTCGATTACCTCGCCGCTCGGTTTGTCGGCGGCCTTGGCATATTTGACGATCGCGGCGACCGCCCCTTCGTCGCCTGCCTTCATCGCGGCGTCGAGCATCGCCTGGACGGCGGGCGGCACTTCGGCAGGGGCGGGCTTTTCCCCGACCGCCTCATCGACATTGGCAAGCAGCAGGGGGGCGAGGAGGAGGGGGATCGTCCGGCGCATGGCGATCCGCCTAATGCGGCAATGCGGCAAAATCGAGATCAATCCGACCGGGGCGCCGGCAATCCCAGCGGTTCGGCGAAGATTTCGAGCAGCCTTACGTATAGATCGCGCTTGAACGGCACGATCACTTCAGGCAGCTCGCGCGGGTCGATCCAGCGCCATGCGCGAAATTCGGGATGCGCGGTCGCGATGTCGATCGCATCGTCTCCGGCGGTCAGACGAAACAGATACCAGCGCTGCCGCTGGCCGCGCCACTGCCCCCGCCACACCTTGCCGATCAGATCGTCGGGCAGGTCGTATTGAAGTTCCTCGGGCGCGGCGGCGACGAATTCGACATGCGCACGCACGACGCCGGTTTCCTCCCACAGCTCGCGATAGGCGGCGTCGATCGCCTCCTCTCCCGGATCGATCCCACCCTGTGGCATCTGCCAGGCCTCCAGCGTGGAATCGAGCCGTTGACCGACGAACACCTGTCCGTCGGCATTGACCAGCATCACCCCCGCGCACGGGCGATAGGGAAGGGCGGCAGTGCCGCTCATGCCGCCGCCTGCACCATGACGCGATTGGCCTCTGCCTCGGTCACCACATCGCGAAACGCCGCGAGCATGCCGGCGACGTCGCCCTGGCTCGACGGGATGACCCGGCGCAGCGTGACGAAGCCATGGACATTGCCCACCGCCTCGCGGAACACCACGGGAATGCCGGCGCCGATCAACCCGGCGGCATAGGCCCGTCCCTGGTCGCGGATCGGGTCCAGGCCGGCGGTGACGATCACCGCCGGCGGCAGGCCAGCGAGACCGCCACCCCGCATCGGCGAGGCGCGGGGATGGGTCACGTCCGCGCGATAACAATCGTCGAACCACTCCATGCTCCGGGCGGTCAGGACATAGCCTTCGCTGAACTGATCGTAGGAAGGGTAGGTGGTGCCGAGGTCGCTGGCCGGATAGATCAACAGCTGGGCGATCACCGGCGTCGCCGCCGGCTTGTCGCGCAGATCGATGGCGGCCACGGCGGCAAGCTGCCCCCCCGCGCTGTCGCCCGCGACCGCGATCGACGTGACCGCAAGGCCGAGTTCGGCGGGGCTGGATGCAACCCAGCGCGCCGCCGCCTCCGCATCGTCCGACGCGGCCGGCCAGCGATGTTCGGGCGCGAGCCGATAATCGACCGAAACCACCGGCAGGTCGAGCATCCGGCTCATTTCCGCGGTGAACGCGGCATGGGTATCGATATCGCCGATAACGAATCCGCCACCGTGATAGAAAACGACCACCGGTCCCGGCTCCCGTTTCTCGCGCACGTCGAACAGGCGGGCGGGGATCGTGCCGGCGGGGCCGGGAATCGCCAGATCGCGCACGGTGGCAAGTTCCGGGAGCGGCAGGTCCACCAGGTCCTTCATCGCGAGATATTGCGCGCGATAGGCGGCGGTTTCCGGCGGCCATTCGGGCTGTGGCATGGCCGCGATCATATCGAGGAACGCGCGAACGTCGGGGCGGACGAACGGATCGGTCAAGGCAGCGTCTCCTGTTGGTGCGGCGCGCATTTAGGCGCGCGCCGGGGCGTTCGTCCACTGCATCGAAACCCGCGCTTTCGCGACAGAAAAGAAGAAATGCCGCTGTGCATTGCGCAATTGTGATGCTAAGGGCGCGCCATGTTTCGAAAACGCACCATTACCGCCGCCCGGATCGCGCCGCGCTGAACGCGTGGGCGCGGGGGCCGGGCCGTCGCGACGAAACACCTTTTTTGGCGCGCCGCCGGGCCGCCTTATCCTTCACCGAAAAACGACCAGATGGCTGCCCGGAGACGGGCGCCATGCCGCATGAAAGGGTCTAGCAATGGGTTACCGTGTCGTAGTCGCCGGCGCCACCGGCAATGTCGGTCGCGAGATGCTCGCGATCCTCGCCGAGCGTGAATTTCCGCTGGACGACCTGGCGGTCGTCGCCTCGTCGCGCTCGACCGGCGACATGGTCGATTTCGGTGAGACGGGGAAACAGTACAAGATCCAGAATATCGAGCATTTCGACCCGACGGGATGGGACATGGCGCTGTTCGCGATCGGGAGCGACGCGACGAAGGTCCATGCCCCGCGCTTCGCGGCTGCCGGTTGCACGGTGATCGACAACAGCTCGCTGTACCGCATGGATCCCGACGTGCCGCTGATCGTGCCGGAAGTGAATCCGGAGGCGATTGCCGGCTACAAGGCGAAGAACATCATCGCCAACCCCAATTGCTCCACCGCGCAGATGGTGGTCGCGCTCAAGCCGCTCCACGATGCGGCGGGGGTGAAGCGCGTCGTCGTCTCGACCTACCAGTCGGTGTCCGGCGCCGGCAAGGCGGGGATGGACGAGCTGTTCGAACAGTCCCGCAACATCTTTGTCGGCGATCAGGCGGAACCGAAGAAGTTCACCAAGCAGATCGCGTTCAACGTGATCCCGCACATCGACAGCTTCCTGGAGGATGGCTCCACCAAGGAAGAGTGGAAGATGGTGGTCGAGACCAAGAAGATCCTGGATCCGAAGGTGAAGGTGATCGCGACCTGTGTGCGCGTGCCGGTGTTCGTCGGCCATAGCGAAGCGGTTCATGTCGAACTCGAGCGCGAACTCTCGGCCGAGGACGCGCAGAAGATCTTGCGCGAGGCGCCGGGCGTCATGCTGGTCGATAAGCGCGAGGACGGCGGATATGTGACGCCCGTCGAATGCGTCGGCGACTATGCGACGTTCGTCAGCCGCGTGCGCGACGATCCGACGGTAGATAACGGCCTGGCCTTCTGGTGCGTCAGCGACAATCTGCGCAAGGGCGCGGCGCTGAACGCGGTGCAGATCGCCGAACTGCTGGGCCGCACTCAGCTCAAAAAGGGGTAGGAGTGCGGATCGGGCGACCGCGCAACACGGTCGCCCGCCTCCGTCATCAATGCCCGGCGGCGGCGGGGTCGCTGGAAAGCGGCGCGCTGGGCTTCTGCATGAACAGCACCAGCGGGATGGAACAGGCGGTGACGATCATCATCGCCTTGAAGTCGTCCAGATACGCGATCATCGCGGCCTGCCGCGTCACCTCCGCATTGGCGATGGCGAGGATGACATCACTGGCGCCGCCCAGATTGGAGAGCAGGCCGGGGTCGAGCGTCTGGAGCCGCTCCACCGTCAGGGTCGATCCGATATCGGCATGGCTCACCTGGATGCCGCGGGCGAGGATCGTCGTCACCGCCGAAATGCCGATCGACGCGCCGATGCTGCGGAACAGGTTCAGGAGGCTCGCGCCCTCGGTCCGGTGCTCCGGCGCCAACGTGGCGAACGCCATGCCGTTCAGCGGCATGAAGATGAGGCCCATTCCCAGACCCTGGATGAAGCCGGAGATGACGAAATGGTCCGCGCCCATTTCCAAGGTCCAGCGGGTCATGTCGTAAAGCGACCAGGCCGCGAGGAAAAAGCCGAACGCCACGGAAATGCGCGGATCCAGCCCACGCGCGATCAGCCGGGCGGAGAGCGCCATCGTGATCAGCACCCCGACCCCGCGTGGCATCAGCAACAGGCCGGTATCGACGACCGGATAGCCATAGAGCGTCTGGAGCATCGGCGGCAGCAGCGCCATCGTCGCCATCATCACCACGCCCACCACCAGCATGAAGGCGAGGGCGGTGACCAGGTTCCGGTTGCGCCACATCGCGCGATCGAACATCGGATTCTTGCCCAGCGCCAGATGCACGATGAACATCCAGATCGCGGCACCCGCAATGATCATTTCAACCCAGATTTCGGTCGATCCGAACCAGTCCTCCCCCTGTCCGCGGTCGAGCATCAGCTGGAGCGCGCCGATCCCGATCGCCAGAAGGGAAAAGCCAAAGACGTCGAAATCGCGTTTCCGGGTCGGCCGGCTGGGCAACAGCCACCAGAGGATGACGATGCAGACCACCCCGACGGGCAGGTTGACATAGAACACCCAGCGCCAGTTGAAATTGTCGGTCAGCCATCCGCCGAGCACCGGACCCAGGATCGGGCCGATCATGATGCCCATGCCCCAGATCGCCATCGCCCGAGGCTGGTCCCTTGGCGCGTTGATGTCGAGCATCACCGTCTGGCTGAGCGGGTTGAGGAACGCGGCCGACACGCCTTGCAGAATGCGGAACAGCACCATCTCTTCCAGGCTCTGCGCAGTGCCGCACAGCGCCGATGCGATGATGAAGCCGACGGTCGAGAACAGGAACAGGTTGCGCGATCCGATCCGGTCGGAAATCCATCCGGTGATCGGGATCGCGATCGCCGATGCGACGATATAGCTGGTCAGGACCCAGGTGATCGTGTCCGCGGTCGCGCCAAGCGCGGTCTGCATATGGGGCAGCGCGACATTGGCGATCGTCGTGTCGAGGATCTGCATCAGCGTCGCGAGCATGACGCCGACGGTCAGCAGCCCCTTGTTCCGAACCGGCAGGGACGCGCCGCCGGCATCGACGGCCGCCGGCGCCGGCCCGCGCGGCCGTGCGGATGCGGCGGAACTCGCCATCTTATTTGCCGCTGATATCGACGGTGACGTCGGCCGACAGACCGGCGATCAACTGGCGCGGACTCTGTTCATCGATCGCGATGCGCACCGGCACGCGCTGGGTCACCTTCACCCAGTTCCCGTTCGCATTCTGGGCCGGGAGCACCGACGTTTCCGAACCGGTCTGCGACCCGATCGATGCGACATGCCCCTTCAGCTTGAGGTCGGGATACGCGTCGAACCTGATTTCGGCGGGCTGACCGACGCGCATCTTGTTGAGGTCGGTCTCCTTGAAATTGGCCTCGATCCAGGCGCCGTTCGAACGCACGATGGTGACGGCGGGCAGCCCGGTCATCATCATCTGTCCCACCTGCAACCGATCGGCCTGGCTGACGATGCCGGCGACGGGGGCGCGGCGCTCGGCCCTGCTCAAGTCCAGCTGGGCCTTGGCGCGCTGCGCCCGGGCGGCGGCGATCGCGGGACTGACGCCCGGAACCGCGCTGCCGCTCGACAGCTTGGCCTTTGCCTCCTCGGCGGTCGACACGGCGCTCTGGTAGCTTGCCCGCGCCTGTTCGACCGCGTGCTGCGCCTGTTCGTAGCGCGCGCGCGTCGTGAAGCCGCGCGCCATCAGGGCCTTTTGCCGGTCGAAATCCTCCTGCGCAGAGGCGATCCGGTCCTTTGCGGCCTGGATGTCGGCGCCGGTGCCGGCATAATTTGCCTGAAGCGTGGTCACCTGAACCTGCGCATTCGCGATCGCGGCGTCGGCCTGTGCGACGGCGATGCGGTAGGGTTCGGGATCGATCCGGAACAGCAGGTCGCCGGCCTTCACCTTCTGGTTTTCCTTGACCGCCACTTCGACGATCCGGCCCGCGACGTCGCTGGCGACCGAAACCTTGTCCTGCTGAACATAGGCATTGTCGGTCGATACCGTGCCGCCCGAAAATGCCCACCAGAGGGCAATCGCGGCGATCACCACGGCCGGCACGCCGAACATCAGCACTGGACGCAGCCAGCGGCGACGCGTCTGTTCAGCCGCGGGCGCGGCCGCGGTCGTGTCGCTCGACACGTCGTTGGTGCCGATTTCGATGGCGGTCGCCGACCGGACCTTCGGATCTGCGTCAGCCATTTGCGGCCTCCCTTTGCATTTCGGGCGCGCTGAGGTTTGCGCGGATTTGTTCGAGCGAGCGCAGCAGGCGCCGCTGATCGTCTGGCGAAATCCCGATGAGCATTTCATCGAGCATCGAATCGCCCAGGTCGCGCAGTTGCGCGAGCAGCGGCTGCGCCGCATCGGTGAGGTGGATGCGCCATGCGCGGCGATCGGCCGGATCCCGGCGACGCTCGACCAGCCCGGCCTCCTCCAGCCGGTCGATCATTCGTGCCAGGGTGATCGGTTCGACCTCCAGCAGGTCGGCGAGCGTCCCCTGATTGCTGCCTTCGTGCCGGGTAAGGATTTTCAGTGTGCGCCATTGCGCGCGGGTAACGCCGATCCGGCGCGCGCGCAGGTCGAATTCGCGCCGCAGCAGGCGCGAAACATCGCCGATCAGAAAGCCGAGAGTGTCACTCATGGCGCGCGATATAATGAGCGTGCTTATATATTGCTATACACATCAGTTGCAAAGCGCGACTTTTTGGTTGCGTTTCATGCAATCGTACGGGGGTTTTCTGCACATCCCAAACGCGGCATGACCGGCCGATGGATATGCATAGCTTCTCCAGCTTCGACGGAACGACCCTCGCCTGGCGGGAAATGGGGCAGGGCCGGCCAGTGGTGCTGATTCACGGTTATTTTTCCGACGCCGGAACGAACTGGATCAAATATGGGTCCGCCGCGCGTCTGGTGGACGCCGGGTTCCGGGTCATCATGCCCGATCTGCGCGCGCACGGGGACAGTGCGAAGCCGCATGACGCGGCGGCCTATCCGCCGGATGCGCTTGCGCGAGACGCTGAAGCGTTGATCGCGCATCTTGGCCTGACCGACTATGATCTGGGCGGCTATTCGCTCGGCGCGCGAACCACGGTCCGGGTGTTGGCCCGGGGGATCGCGCCGCGCCCGCGCCGGGCGATCCTGTCGGGGCTGGGTGACGAGGGCGTGACCGATACCGCGCGTCGGGCGGGTCATTTTCGCCGCGTACTGACCGGATTCGGCAGTTTTCGCCACGGCGATCCCGAATTCATGGCACAGGCGTTTCTGAAGACCACCGGGGGCGATCCGCAGGCGCTGCTCGGCATTCTCGACACCTTTGTCGATACGACGCCGGCGGAACTGGCGCGGCTGGACCTGCCGATTCTCGTCATCGGCGGGGCGGATGACGACGAGGTCGGGTCGTTCGCGGGGCTGGCCGCGATGCTGCCGGAGGCGCATGATGTCGAGATTCCCGGCAACCATATGAGCGCGGTCACCCGGCGTGAGCTGGGCGCGGCGATGGTTTCATTCCTGACCGCTTGACCCGCCCCCGCCCCGGGCGCAGGCTGCGGACCATCCATAAATCACGACAAAAGAGGGATTGATGATCCGCACCGGAGTTTCGACCGTCGCGCTGGCGCTGCTGCTCGCCGGCCCCGCCGCCACCGCCCAGGAGGCGAAGAAGGACGCGCCCACCGCCGCGCAGGCCGACGCCTTCGTCAAACAGGCGACCAAGGAATATGATGCCTTTTCGGTCGATGACGCGCGCATCCAGTGGGTCTACGCCACCTACATCACCGACGACACCGCCGCGCTGGTCGCCAAGAGCGGGGCGGCGGGAACCGACCTGGCGGTCCGTTTCGCCCTGGAGGCGGCGAAATATGAAAAGGTGAAGGGTCTGTCCTACGACACCCGTCGCCAGCTCGACATCCTGCGCAGCGGGATCACCTCTCCGGCCCCCACGCGTGAGGGCGCCTCCGCGGCGCTCGCGAAACTGCAAACCGACATGCAGACCACCTATGGCACCGGCAAGGGAACGCTGAACGGCAAGCCGATCAGCGGCAGCGACATCGAGGCCGCGATGGGGACCAGCCGGAACCCGGCGGAGCTTAAGGAGATGTGGACCAGCTGGCACGACAATGTCGGGGCGCCGCAGCGTGGCGACTACCAGCGCTCGATCGGCCTGATGAACGAGGGCGCGCGCGAACTGGGGTTCAAGGATGCGGGCGCGATGTGGCGGTCGAACTACGACATGTCGCCCGAGGCGTTCGCGAAGCTGACCGACAAATTGTGGAACGAGGTGAAGCCCCTCTACGAATCGCTGCACACCTATGTCCGCTGGAAGCTGAACGAGAAATATGGCGACGCCGTCCAGCCCAAGACCGGCCCGATCCGCGCGGACCTGCTCGGCAATATGTGGGCGCAGGAATGGGGCAACATCTATGACGTGGTGGCGCCGGCGGGATCGGGCGATCTCGGTTACGATATCGGCGACCTGCTGAAGGCGAAGGATTACGACGCGATCAAGATGGTGAAGGCGGGCGAGGGCTTTTATTCCTCGCTGGGCTTCAAGGAGCTGCCGGAGACGTTCTGGAAGCGCTCGCTGTTCACAAAGCCGGCCGATCGCGAGGTGCAGTGCCACGCCTCGGCATGGGATCTCGACAATGTCGATGACCTGCGCATCAAGATGTGCATCAAGGTGAATTCGGACGACTTCGTGACGATCCATCACGAATTGGGCCATAATTACTATCAGCGCGCCTATAACCAGCAGCCGCTGCTCTATCGCACCGGCGCCAATGACGGCTTCCACGAAGCGATCGGCGATTTCGTCGCGCTGTCGATCACGCCCGATTATCTCGTATCGATCGGCCTGCTCGACCCCAGCAAGGTGCCGAGCGCGGACAAGGATATCGGCCTGCTGCTGCGGCAGGCGATGGACAAGGTCGCGTTCCTGCCGTTCGGACTCCTCATCGACAAATGGCGCTGGGGCGTCTTTTCGGGCGGGATCCCGTCGGGCGGCTATCAGGGCGCATGGGACGCGCTGCGCCTGCAATATCAGGGTATCGTGCCGCCGGTGACGCGCGACGAGACGCGATTCGATCCGGGCGCCAAATACCATATCCCGGCCAACGTCCCTTACACCCGTTACTTCCTGGCGCGGCTGCTCCAGTTCCAATTCTACAAGGCGGCGTGCGAACAGGCGGGGTGGAAGGGGCCGCTGCACCGCTGTTCGTTCTACGGCAACAAGGAGGTCGGCGAGCGGTTGAACGCGATGCTGGAGATGGGCGCTTCCAAGCCGTGGCCCGATGCGCTGGAGAAATTCACCGGCAGCCGGGAAATGAGCGGCGCGGCGCTGGTCGAATATTTCGCCCCGCTCAAGGCGTGGCTGGACGAACAGAACAAGGGCAAGCCCAGCGGCTGGTAACGCCGCGCGCCAATGCCGATACGAAACGGCCGCCGCGATCCCCTCGCGGCGGCCGTTTTCACGTTCGTCGCGCGGCTGCGATCAGCTTTTCGCCTTGCCCTTCGGTTTGTCGGCGGGGGTGTCGGTCGGGCCGCCGCCGCCTTTCTGAACCGCCATGAAGATGCCAGCCACCGCCGCGCCGATCGCGGCCGCGCCGCCGATCAGCGAGGCGAAGAAGTTGCGGTCGCCCATCCGCTCGCGGGTATCGGAAACGAACTGCGCCGGCGCGGAGTCGGTGACGCTGTGCGCCGCGGACTGTGCCGCCGCGGACACCTTCGACGCAGCCTTGCCCGCTGCCGCCCTGGCGCTCGACGCGGCAGACTTCGCCGCACTCGCCGCCGCCTTTGGCGTGGACGGTTTCGTACCGGCGCCAGCAGCCGCCGGCTTGCGCGGTGCCGCTTTCCGGCGGGGCGGAGGTGCCTTTGCCGTCGCGGTGGTGCCACCTGCTGCCTTGGTCGCGGTGGACTTCGCCGCCGGGGCCTTGGCTGGGGCGGCCTTCGCGGTGGTCGCCTTTGCCGGGGCCTTCGGCTTGGCAGCTGTCTTGGGCTTTGCGGCAGTCTTCGCCGGTGCCTTGGCGGTCTTCGCCGCCGGCGCCTGGATGTCGGTCGCCGGCGTGTCGGCTGCCTTGGTCTTCGATTTGCTCGGGGCCTTGGCCATCACGATACTCCATTGGTTTCGTGTCTGTAACCAACCTGACGCAAATCGGTTTCCCGCGTCAACGAAAAGCGGTCAAGATTACCGGAATGGCGGCTCGTTGAATGCCCGCAACTTGCGCGAATGGAGCTTTGCGCCCTCACGGCGCAGTTCCTGGCACGCCTCGATTCCGATCTTGAGATGTTCGGCGATCGCGCGCTCGTAAAAGCGATTGGCCTGTCCGGGCAGTTTCAGCTCGCCATGCAACGGCTTGTCCGACACGCACAGCAACGTGCCATATGGCACGCGGAAGCGATAGCCCTGCGCCGCCAGCGTCGCGCTTTCCATGTCCACGCCGACCGCGCGGCTGAGCGAGAAGCGCAATGCGGACCGCGAAAAGCGCAGTTCCCAGTTGCGGTCGTCGGTGGTGACGATGGTGCCGGTGCGCAGCCGCCGCTTGAGTTCGTCGCCCGACTGCCCCGACACCGTCTCCGCCGCCCGTGCGAGCGCCTGTTGTACCTCGGCGATCGCCGGCACCGGGATTTCCGGCGGCAGCACATCGTCCAGCACATGGTCGTCGCGCAGATAGGCGTGAGCCAGCACATAGTCGCCGATCCGCTGGCTGGGCCGCAGACCGCCGCAATGGCCGATCATCATCCATGCCTCCGGCCGGAGCACGGCGAGATGGTCTGTGATCGTCTTCGCGTTGGACGGCCCGACGCCGATATTCACCAGCGTGATGCCGCTGCCGTCGGCGGCCATCAGGTGCCATGCCGGCATCTGGTGCCGGCGCCACGCGCCGTCGGTCAGCAGCGTATCGGGATCGTCACCCGCCTTGATGACGATGCCGCCCGGCCCGGACACACCGGTAAAGCGATTGTCCGTCGCCAGCTGGGCGCAGGCATAACGAACGAATTCATCGACATAGCGGTGATAGTTCGTAAACAGAATATATTGCTGCGTATGTTCGGACGGCGTGCCGGTATAATGCCGCAGCCGCGCCAGGCTGAAATCGGTCCGCAGCCCGTCGAACAGGGCAAGTGGGCGCGACGTGTCGCCGCTGACCCAGGTGCCGTCGGCGATTTCGTCGCCGATATGCGCCAGTTCGGTGGCGGGGAAATGCCGGGCGAGTTCCAGCGCCGAAACCTCGTCCAGCCGCAGCGCGTGACCGGGGTCCAGCACATAGGGGAAGGGGATTTCCTGCCGGCCCGGCGCGGCGGTCACCTCGACATCATAATCCTCGATCAACAGGGTCAGCTGTTCGACGATATAGCTGGCAAAGGTTGCCGGCTTGGTCACGCTGATCGCATAGTCGCCCGGCGTTACCAGCCGGCCAAAGGAACGCGGCGGCGTCGGCCGGTCCACCTCGTTGCGATAGGAAACCCTGATCTCGGGATAGGCGAAGCTGCCGTCACGGCGGCGCTCCGGGTCGGGCGCGACGCCCCTGGTGAGATAAAGGTCGAGGGCCTCCCTCAAGCGATCGACGGAGGCGGTGTAGAGCCGATCCAGTTCGGCGACGATTTCTTCTGCTTTCGTTGTCATCTTCCGCCGCTAGTGCGGTAAAATGACATTGGCAAGACCGTCGCATGGCGGGAAAGCGGCGCGCGATCGGCTTCGCGCGCCGCCTGCGCGCCTCAATCGGCGGCGTCGTCCTTGTCAAGCAGCTTGCTGACGCCAAAGGCGGCGCCCGCGACTGCCGCGGCTGCGCCCGCCGCGATCGCGGCTGCGGCGATCGGGTTCTTCTTCGCGGCATCGACCACATCGCCAAACGCTTCGGAGATGGTCTCTCCGGCTTCGTTCAGCGCGTCTTTCGCCTGATCGATCAGCGATTCCTCAGGGGCATCGGCCGGGGTGGTGGTCGCGGTCGCGGGGCTGGTTTCGTCCATCATGTCGCTTGTCTCCATCTCTGATCGATCAACATCCTCGGTGCGCGCCGGTTCCCCGGTCAACGGAAAAGCGGCGCGCGACCGAAAGCGTCAGCCGGGCAAAAGCCCGGGCGATCACATGTTTTCGAGGAGATACTCGGCGGAACTGACCTTGAACTCGCCCGGCGCCTCGACGTGCAGCTGCTCGACGACACCGTCATTGATGAGCATCGAAAAACGCTGACCGCGCGTACCCATGCCGAACTTGCTGCCGTCCAACTCAAGCCCGACCGCCTTGGCAAAGGCGCCATTGCCGTCCGACAGCATCGTGACGTCGCCCGCGTCGGCGCTCTTGCCCCATGCGCCCATCACGAACGCGTCGTTGACGGCGGTACAGGCGATTTCGTCCACGCCCTTCGCCTTCAGCTCGTCGGCCTTATCGACATAGCCGGGCAGATGGCGGGCGGAGCAGGTGGGGGTAAAGGCACCCGGGACCGAAAACAGCGCCACCTTGCGACCCTTGAAGAATTCGTCCGACTGCACCGGTTCCGGGCCGTTGTCGGTCGGCTTGATAAAGGTGGTGCTCGGCACGCGGTCGCCGACATTGATGCTCATGCTGCTCTCCTCTGAGGTCCGCGAAAATGCGGTCGCGCTTCAATTGGCGCGTGATGGCGGTTTTTCAAGCGGTGGCGGAGCCGGTCGGACCCCGATATGACGTGCAGGCATGGAGTCCACTGCGTATCTGACCGGACAGATCCTGCTCGCGATGCCCGGCATCGGCGACCCGCGGTTCGAACGGGCCGTGATCGCGATGTGCGCACATGACGCGCAGGGCGCGCTGGGCATCGGGATCGGGGAGGTGATTGCCGGGCTGACCTTTCACGAGCTGCTCGGCCAGTTCGATATCGATCCGGGCAATGTCGCCGACGCCCCCGTTCATGCCGGCGGTCCGGTGGAGCCGCGGCGCGGTTTCGTCCTCCATTCGACCGACTGGGCGGGACAGGATACGATCGATGTCGCCGGGCGCTGGGGACTGTCGGGCAGCATCGACGTGCTGCGCGCGATCGCGGAACAGCGTGGGCCGTCGCGGTGGCTGGTCGCGCTCGGCTATGCCGGCTGGGGCGAGGGACAGCTGGACGGTGAGATGACGCGCCACGGCTGGTTCAACATCGCGGGCGATGCGGCGATGTTGTTCGACGTCGATACCCACGCGCGCTGGGAAAGCTGTTTCCGCAGGTCTGGCATCGATCCCCGCCTGCTCGCGAATGATGCGGGCAATGCGTGAAGCGTGAGCTGCGCGACGCGTGAGCGATGCCGGCCCGATGTGCTCAGGGATCGCCGGGCAGCGGCGGCTCGATTCGGACGATCGGCCGCACGACACGCACGCGGATCATCGAATCGACGCCCGGGCGCCGACACATGTCGGCAACGCCCTCCACCGCCAGTTCCTCCTTGCGATGGATATTGCTCAGCTTGAATCGGACATGCGTCGCACATGCTTCCGGTCCGCCCTTTTTCGGCATCGCAACGGCCATGAGGGGCGGAAGCGAAGCACTCAGCTTGTTGCGGCTCCATGAGGGGTCCGAACCCGACGCGCCGATATCCTTCGCGACGAAAAAGCCGGTCAGGCGATAATCGCGATTGGCGTTGACCAGCACCAGGCACCCCTCGCGCTCGCAATAGCGCTCTCCCTTCGCGGCGGCGATCAGGCGACCCGCCATCGCCTTCGCGACGACTTCGGCCTGGCCTGGGGTGGTGTAGGTGGCGGGGCGCACGGTGTTGGGATCGGGCAATCCCATCACGTCATTGTCGTCGGGTCGCCCATATTCATCGACGCGGGTCGATTGGGTCTGCGCCGACGCGATGCCGGACGAAAGGGCGAGGACAAGGAACAGGATACGCATGACCACCTCAATGGCGGTGGAGATCATCGCGGGGTGTGGCGCGCCCTCTGTCGCGCGTCAATCGCGACGGGTCATATAAAGATATCTTTATGTTTCATTTGCGCGCAACCGCGAAAGCGGTTAGGGGGCGCGGCGTGCCGCCGGCTGTTTCCGGCGCGACGTTTCAATTTTTCCGGAGAACATGTCGTGGCCACCGTGCTCGAAAAGAACGATTACGTGATCAAGGACCTCTCGCTCGCCGCGTTCGGTCGCAAGGAGATCGAGATCGCCGAAACCGAAATGCCGGGCCTGATGGCGCTGCGCGAGGAGTTCGGCGCGAGCAAGCCGCTGAAGGGCGCGCGCATCACCGGGTCGCTGCACATGACGATCCAGACCGCGGTGCTGATCGAAACGCTGGTCGAACTGGGCGCGCAGGTGCGCTGGGCGACCTGCAACATCTATTCGACGCAGGATCACGCCGCCGCCGCGATCGCGCAGGCGGGCATCCCGGTCTTCGCCGTGAAGGGCGAGACGCTGGAGGAATATTGGGATTACGTCATCCGCATCTTCGACTGGGGTCAGGACCAGACCGCCAACATGATCCTCGACGACGGCGGCGACGCCACCATGTTCGCGCTGTGGGGCGCGCGCGTCGAGGCGGGTGAGGAGCTGTTCACCCCGTCGAACGAGGAAGAGGAAATCTTCGTCGCGACGCTCAAGCGTTTCCTGGCGGAGCGTCCCGGCTACCTCACCAAGTCGGTGCAGACCATCAAGGGCGTGTCGGAGGAAACCACCACCGGCGTCCATCGCCTCTACGAGCTGTCGAAGAAGGGCAAGCTGCCGTTCCCGGCGATCAACGTGAACGACAGCGTCACCAAGTCGAAGTTCGACAACCTGTACGGCTGTAAGGAATCGCTGGTCGATGCGATCCGCCGCGCCACCGACGTGATGCTGGCGGGCAAGGTCGCGGTCGTTGCCGGCTTCGGCGATGTCGGCAAGGGTTCGGCCGCCTCGCTCCGCAATGGCGGCGCGCGCGTCCTGGTCACCGAAATCGATCCGATCTGCGCGTTGCAGGCGGCGATGGAGGGCTATGAGGTCGTGACGATGGAAGAGGCTGCCCCGCGCGCCGACATCTTCGTCACCGCGACCGGCAATGAGGGCGTCCTGACCGTCGATCACATGCGCGCGATGAAGAACATGGCGATCGTGTCGAACATCGGCCATTTCGACAGCGAGATCGAAATCGCCGGCCTCAACAACATGAAGTGGACCGAGATCAAGCCGCAGGTCGACGAGGTCGAGTTCCCCGATGGCAAGAAGATCATCGTGCTGTCGAAGGGCCGCCTGGTGAACCTGGGCAATGCGACCGGCCACCCGTCCTTCGTCATGTCGTCGAGCTTCACCAACCAGGTGCTCGCGCAGATCGAACTGTGGACCAAGTCGGACGAGTATAAGAACGACGTCTATGTCCTGCCCAAGCATCTCGACGAGAAGGTCGCGGCACTCCACCTCGACAAGCTGGGCGTCAAGCTGTCCAAGCTGAGCCAGCGCCAGGCCGATTATATCGGCGTCCCGGTCGAGGGGCCGTTCAAGCCCGACCATTACCGCTACTGATCGTCCCCGGACGAACGAATTGGGGCGTGGCCGGCATCGGCCGCGCCCCTTTTCGTGTCCGCTTCGTGCCGAAGGGAACGAGGCCATTGCCGCCCATGAGACAGGCCCCTAAGACCCGCGGCATGAGGAGCCGGACGGCGTGACCGAATTGTCGCAGAGCGCGCTTGCGATCGCCGGCGGCGTTGTCGCGCTGCTGCTGTTCGCGGGCGCGGCGATGCTGGCGATGGGCCTGCGCGCGCGTGGCGAGGCGCGCGCGATCGGGGACGCCAATCGCCGGCTACAGTCGCTGACCGAGGCGGCGCCGATTCTGGCGATGGTGGTACGTGCCGATGGTCGCGTCGAAATGCCCGATGCGCTGGTCCGCGTGCTGGGCTTCGCGCAGCCGCCCGCCATCCTCTCCGACATCATCGGGAACGAGGCGGTGCTCTCGGTCGAGGATTCGCAGGCGCTCGAAGCGGATATCGCGGCCGCGCAGCGGGCCGCACGCCCGTTCCGCCGCACCGTGCGCGCGCGGGAATCGAGCCGCACCCTGCTGGCGATCGGCGCGCGCGCGCCGGACGCCCTGCGCGCACCGGGTGGCGTCGTCATCTGGTTTTTCGACGCGACCGAATCGCAGGAGGAGGTTACGCGGCTGTCCACCGAGGCGCGGCGCTATCGCGACGCGTTCGAGGCGCTGACCGGCCTCATTCAGGCCGCGCCGATGCCGATGTGGTATCGCGATCCGTCCCTGAAGCTCGCGATGGTCAACTCTGCCTATGTGAAGGCGGTTGGCGGTCGCGATGCGGAGGCCGTCGTGGCCGCGCAGACCGAACTGGTCGATATTTCCGCGCCGGGCGGGCCGCTGGCGGGTGCGGGGACGGCCCGCGAATCGAAGCGGCCGCAAATGGCGACGCTGCCGGTGACGATCGCCGGCGCACGGCGCACGCTGCAAATCCACGATGTCCCGCTGCCGACGGGCGGGGTCGCCGGCTATGCCGTCGATGTCGAGGATCTGGAACAGGCACGATCGGGGATCAAGCGCGCCGGGGCCGCACAGCGCGCGATGCTCGATCGCCTGTCCGCGGGTGTCGCCCAGTTCGCCGCAGACCGCAGCCTGGTCTTCTGCAACCAGCCGTTCCGCCGGCTCTTTGAAATGCGCAACGAGTGGCTGGCCGACCGCCCGGAATTCGATCGCGTGCTCGAACGCATGCGTGAGGCGAACCGGCTGCCGGTGGTTCGCGACTTTCCGGGGTGGAAGGCGGAGCGGCGCGGATGGTTTCAGGCCGGCGACAGCGCACAGGAAGAGAATTGGACGCTGCCCGGCGGGAACCACCTGCGCGTGGTGGCGCAACCGCTTCCCGAAGGCGGGTTGCTGCTGATCTTCGAGGATCTGACCGAACAGGTACAACTGGCGAGTGCGCGCGACACGCTGCTGCGCGTCAGGACGGCGACCTTCGACAATCTGTTCGAGGCGCTGGGTGTGTTTGCCTCCGACGGGCGATTGCAGCTGTGGAACAACCGTTTCCGCAGCCTGTGGGGCTTCGACGAGGCGTTCGTCACCGCCCATCCACGCGTCGATGCGCTCATCAAACAGGCGGCTCCCCGGCTTGCCAACCCGCAACGTGCGGCGCTGATCGGCGAGCTGGTCCGTGCGGCCACCGTCGAGAGGCAGCAACGTGGCGGATCGATCGAATTCGCCGATGGCCGGCAATTCGAGGTCGCGGCCGTGCCGCTGCCCGACGGCAACGCGCTGTTCACGATGCTGGACATCACCGACCGTCGGCGGATCGAAAATGCGCTGCGCGAACGCAATGACGCACTGGAAGCGGCGGACCGGGTCAAGACCGCCTTTGTCGCCAATATGAGTTACGAGCTGCGCACCCCGCTCACCTCGATCAAGGGGTTCGCCGAGATGCTGCATGGCGGCTATGCCGGCGAACTCTCTCAGAGCGCCGTCGAATATGCCGAGGCGATCCTCGATTCGGTCGGACGGCTGGGCGATCTGATCGACGATGTCCTCGACCTGACGCGCGAAGGGGACGCGATGGTGCGCGAGCCGATCGACCTGGAACTGGTCGCTCGGGGCGCGGCGGAGCATATTCTACCCGCTGCCACGGCGCGGCGAATCGAACTGGTGGTCGATATTCAGGGGAGCGCCGGCGCGATCACCGGCGACGCGCGCCGCATCGGCCAGGCGATCGAGCATCTGTTGCGCCATGCGGTCGGTGCGACGCGCGAACACGGCCGCGTGCTGCTCCATATCGATGGCACCGATCAGCGCGCGCGCATCATCGTGTCGGATGACGGGCCGGGCATGTCGAAGGACGCGATCGCCCGCGCCTTCACCCGCTTCGTGCAGGCCGGGGTGAGCAGGAGCGGGGATCGCGCGCTGGGCCTCGGCCTCCCGCTCGCCAAGCAATTTGTCGAGGCGCATGGCGGCAGGATCGAGCTGGTGTCGGAGCCGGGCGAGGGGACGATGGTGATCGTCGATCTGCCACGCGGATGATGCGGCTGGAGAATGCGGCGGCCAGCGAGGCGCTGGGCCATGCGCTCGCCGGCGTCGTCGGCCCGGGGGACATCGTTGCGCTATCGGGTCAGCTGGGGGCGGGCAAGACGAGCATCGCGCGCGGATTGCTCGCCGCCCTTGGCCTGGAGGGAGAGGCGCCCAGCCCCAGCTTCGCGATCGTTCAGCCCTATGAGCCGCCGGAGACGCGGTGTCCCGTCCTTCATGTCGATCTGTACCGGCTCGACGATCCGGAGGAGATCGCCGAACTGGGTCTGGATGACGCCCGGCATGACTCGCTGCTGATCGTCGAATGGCCCGAACGGTTGCCGGATTCGGCATGGGCCGATGCGCTGTGGCTGACCCTGACGATCATGCCGGACGGCGCGCGCGCCTTGACAGCGCGGGTGCCGGCGGCATGGAAGGACCGATGGCCCCTGAACCTTCCCCTGTGACGCCCGCGCCTTCGATTCCCGACATGAACCCGCCGCCATCCGCGCCGGGATTCCTCGATCGGCTGGGCTGGGGCGATGGCGAAATCCTGCCGCTGGCGGGGGACGCCTCGTTCCGCCGCTATTTCCGGGTGCAGGCGCCGGGCAGGACGGCGATCCTGATGGATGCCCCGCCGCCGCATGAAGATCCGCGCCCGTTCATCGGCATCGCCCGCTGGCTGACGGGGAAGGGGTTTGCCGCGCCGACCATCTATGGCGAGGATCTGGCCGAAGGGCTCGTGCTGCTTCAGGATTTCGGCGACGCGCGAATGCGCGAAACGGTCGATGCCGCGCCGGAGAGCGAACTGCGCCTCTATGAAGCGGCGGTCGATCTGCTCATCCGCCTCGCGGACCATGGCGCGGCCGAGATCGGCGCCTATGACATGCGCGTCTATCACCAGGAAGCGGCGTTGTTCACCGACTGGTACTGCCCCGCCGTAGGGCTGGACGTCGATGTCGCCGGCTACCGCGCCGCGTGGGAGGAGGTGCTGGCCCCCGCGCTCGACTGCACGCCGGTCACGGTGCTGCGCGACTATCATGCGGAGAACATCATGCTGATCGAGGGGAGCGAAACGCTCGGCCTGCTCGATTTCCAGGACGCGCTGGCGGGGCATCCGGCCTATGACCTCGTCTCGCTGCTCCAGGATGCCCGGCGCGACGTGCATCCCGATCTCGAGGCGGCGTTGCTCGACCGCTATCGCCGGATCACCGGGGCCGCGCCGGCCTTTTTCGATGCCTATCACGTCCTGGGCGCGCAGCGGAATGCGAAGATCGTCGGCATCTTCACCCGGCTGTGGCGGCGTGACGGCAAGCCGCGCTATCCGGGCCTGTGTCCGCGCGTGTGGACCTATCTCCACCGCGATTTGAAGCATCCCGCGCTCGCGCCGGTCGCGGCATGGTTCGATGCGAATGTACCGATGCATTTGCGCGGCGATCCCATGAAGGTGACGGCGTGACCGCACGCAAGACTCTGGCGATGCGCCCGACGCTCGCGGCGCGGGTCCCGCGCACCGCGATGGTGATGGCGGCCGGGCTGGGCAAGCGGATGCGGCCGCTGACGGCGACGCGCCCCAAGCCGCTGGTGGAGGTCGCCGGAAAGCCGTTGATCGACCATGTGTTCGATCGCCTGCGCAGTGCCGGGGTGCAGCGCGCGATCGTCAACGTCCACTATCTGGCCGACGCACTCGAAGCGCATGTCACCCATCGGGTGAAGGATGTCGAGGTGGTGGTGTCCGACGAGCGCCGGCAGCTTATGGAAACCGGCGGCGGGCTGGTGCAGGCGCGGGAGATGATCGGCGACGAACCGTTCCTGTGCGTCAACAGCGACAATCTGTGGGTCGACGGGCCGATCGACGCGATCCGCCAGCTTGCGGCGGCGTGGGACGACGAGCGGATGGACGCGCTGTTGCTGCTCGTTCCCCTCGCCCGGGCGCATTGCCATCGGGGCCAGGGCGATTTCCACCTCGACGCGTTCGGGCGGATCGTCGGGCGGCGAAAGCCGGGCCGGCTGGCCCCCTTCGTCTTTACCGGCGTCCAGATCCTCTCACCCCGGGTGATCCGCGACTGGCCGGAGGGGCCGTTCTCCACCAACCTGTTCTGGCAACGCGCCATCGATGCCGGGCGCGCATGGGGGCTGGTCCATCAGGGCCTGTGGTTCGATGTCGGCACGCCCCAGGCGATTGCGGCCACGGAGTCGGTGCTCGCCGATGGGTGAAGGGCGGGGCCTTCACCTCTTCTCGATCCCGCCGCACCGGGCGTTCGCCGATGCGCTCGCCCAGGGCCTGATCCGCCGGTTCGGCGGCGACCCGATGCAGCTTGCGCGCGGCATCATTCTGCTGCCCACCAATCGCGCGCGGCGGGCGATCACCGACGCATTCGTGCGGGCGAGCGGGGGCGGACTGCTGCTGCCGCGACTGGTGGCGATCGGCGATCCCGACCTTGACGAGGCGGCCGGGCCGTTTCTCGACCCCGTCGATGATGACGATCCCGTCCCGCCGGCGGTCGAGCCGTTGCAGCGGCGGCTGATCCTCGCGCGGCTGGTGCAGGCAGCTGATCGCGACGTGGATGCAGCCGAAGCCATCCGCCTTGCCGGCGATCTCGGCCGTACGCTCGATCAGTTGCTGGTCGAGCAGGTCGATCCACGCCGGATGCGCGATGTTGCCCCCGGCGAACTGTCGCAGCACTGGCAACACTCGCTCGATCTATTCGAAATCATTCTGAGTAAATGGCCACAAGAGCTTGTTTCTCTTGGGCGAATAGATTTGGCGGAACGGCGCAACCGCCTGCTCGACCGGGTTGCCGCGCGGTGGCAGGGGGCGCCGCCGGGCCGCTTCGTCTGCGCCGCCGGTATCACCACGGCGGCACCCGCCGTGGCGCGTCTCCTGAAGGTCGTTGCAGCGCTGCCCAACGGGATGGTCGTGCTGCCCGGGGTCGATCTGGCGATGCCGGATGCCGAATGGGACATGTTGGGACCGTTCGATCCCGAAGCGCGGGGGGAGGGGCGGAAGCGGCCACTTGAAACCCACCCGCAATTTCATCTGAAGCTGCTGCTCGAGCGGATGGGGGTCCAGCGCCGCGAAATCGCGCCCTGGAAAGTCGCGACCGAACTCGATGCGCGGCCCGCGCGGAGCGCCGCGATCGCCAGCGCGATGATGCCCGCGGCGCTGACCACCGGCTGGAGCGCGATGGATGCCGCCGCCCGGCGCCTGTCGAACGTCCGCGCGCTGGAGGTCGCAACGCCGGCGGAGGAGGCGCAGGCGATCGCGCTGGCGCTGCGCGAGGCGCTGGAGACCGAAGGGCGCACCGCCGCGCTCGTCACTCCCGATCGCGCATTGGCTCGCCGCGTCGCCGCGCATTGCGCGCGCTGGGGGATCCAGATCGACGATAGTGCCGGCACGTCGCTGTCCAGTCTTCCGCCCGGGACCTTGTTGCTCGCACTTGCCGAGGCGGCGGCGCAGGCGTTTGCGCCCATGGCGCTGCTGACCTTGCTCAAACATCCGCTGGTGGCGGCGGGGGACGCGCGTCTCGCCTGGCTGGAGGGTGCGCGGCGGCTCGACCTCGCGTTGCGCGGGCCGCGCCCGGCGCCGGGACTTTCCGGCCTCGACGCGCATCTTGCCGATGCCGATGCGCGCGATGCGAAGCTGCGGGCGGCTGCCGCGCCCTGGTGGCGCGAGGTGCGCCCGATGCTCGAACCGTTGGAGGCGATGTTCGCGGGCGGCGCGGCGCCGCTGCCGGCGATGCTCGCGCAACTGCGTGACACCGCCAGCGCACTGTGCGGCGACGCCGTCTGGTCGCGCGCGGAGGGGCGGGCGGCGGCGAGCCTGCTCGACGATCTGGAACGCCAAGCGCCGCATGGACCCGCGCTTGTCGAGCCGGCGGATCTCGCCGCGATCCTGCGCACGGTGACGGACGAAGTCGCGGTGCGCCCGGTTCAGGGGGGGCATCCGCGCCTCGCCATCTACGGCCTAATCGAGGCGCGGTTGCAGACCGCCGACCTGATGATCCTGGGCGGGCTGAACGAAGGCGTGTGGCCGGGCCTGCCCGCGCCCGACCCGTGGCTTGCGCCGCGCATCCGCGCCGAACTGGGCCTGCCCGGCCTTGAACGACGCATCGGCCTGGCCGCGCACGATCTGGCGATGGGCCTCGGCGCGCGGGAGGTGCTGCTGACCCGTGCGCGTCGCGACGCCAGCGCGCCGACCATCGCCTCGCGCTTCTGGTTGCGGCTGGAAGCGCTGGCGGACGGTCTCGATCGCGCGTCGCGGCTGGCCGATTGGGCGCAGGCGATCGACGATCCCGGCGCACCCGAACCGGTCGCGCGGCCCGAACCATGTCCGCCGGCGGCGGACCGCCCGCGTCGTATCTCGGTGACCGAAGTCGATCGGCTGAAGGCGGATCCCTATGCCTTCTACGCGCGGCGGATGCTTCGGCTCACGCCGCTTGATGCGGTCGATGCCGATCCCAGTGCGGCGTGGCGCGGCACTGCGGTGCATGACGTGCTGGAGCGCTGGTTTCGCGAGGATGGAGGCGATCCGGCGCGTCTGCGCCCCCGTGCGCTGTCGATGCTGGAACATGCCCCCACGCACCCGATGATGCGCGCCCTGTGGCAGCCGCGCCTGCTGGAGGCGATCGACTGGATCGTGGCCCGCCTTCAGGCGCAGGCGCAAACCGGGCGCGTCATCCTGGGCGTCGAAGGGAAGGGGGTACTCGACATCGCCGGCGTCGAGCTGAGCGGCACCTATGACCGGATCGACCGGATGGCCGACGAGTCGATCGCCATCGTCGATTACAAGACGGGCAAGCCGCCCAGCACCGCGGCGGTCCGGGCGGGGTTCAGCCTTCAGCTCGGCCTGCTCGGTCTGCTCGCGCAGGAGGGGCGGTTCGAGACGATCTCGGGAACAGCCGGCGCGTTCGAATATTGGTCGCTGGGAAAGGGGCCGAACGGATTCGGCTACGTCGCCACGCCGGTCGATCGCGATGGCAGGCACGATCGTATCGTGACCGACGAGTTCGTTGCCGTTGCACGGGACAATTTCATCGATGCGGCGCGCCGGTGGCTGACGGGGGAGGAGCCGTTCACGGCCAAGCTGCGCCCCGAATATGCGCCCTATGGCGATTATGACCAGTTGATGCGGCGGGACGAATGGTATGGCCGGGACTAGGCGCGGCGCCCTGTTGCCGCTCACGGCGACACAGACCGACGCGTCGGCGCCCGATACGCATGTCTGGCTGGCCGCGTCGGCCGGGACGGGGAAGACACAGGTTCTCGCCGCACGGGTGTGGCGCCTGTTGCTGCACGGGGCGCGGCCGGGGGCGATCCTGTGCCTGACCTTCACGAAAGCGGGCGCGTCGGAAATGTCTGCGCGCATCACCGGCCAGCTGGCGCGATGGGTCCGCGCCGACCGTGCCGAGGTCTTTGCCGACCTTGAGGCATTGGGCGAAGTGGCCGATGACGCCATGATCGCCCGCGCGCGGACGCTGTTCGCCGACGTGCTGGACGCGCCGGGCGGTCTGCGCATTCAGACGATCCACAGTTTCTGCCAAAGCCTGCTCGCCAGCTTCCCGCTCGAGGCGAACCTCACCCCGGGCTTTCGCGCGCTGGAACCGCGCGAAGAGGCGGTGCTGCGACGCGCGGCGCTGGCGGACATGCTGATTGAGGCCGAGCGAGAGGGGCGGCGGGGCGTGGCCGATGCGATCGGGGCGCTCAGCCTGCGCCTGGGCGAGGAAAAGGCCGAAGCGTTCCTGCACGAATGCGCGCGCCGGGGCGATGCGCTCGACGCGCTTCCCCATGGCATCCAGCCATGGCTGCGGCGCGCACTGGACCTGCCGACCGGCGACATCCCGGCGGAAATCGCGCGGCGGTGCGGGGACGACGTCTTCGATCGCGCTGGTCTTGCAGACCTGCTGGCGATGAACCTTGCCTGGGGAACCGCGCGTGCCGGGCATCGCGCCGCCGCGATCCAGGCGTGGATCGCGATGACGCCCGGGGATCGCGCCGCCGGGATCGGCATCCTTCATGCAGAACTCTCCAAGGGCAATTTCGCCAAGGGCTGGGTGCCGCCCGACCCCGCCTATGCCGATATCGCGGAACCGATCCATGCGGAGTGCGCCGAACTGGCCGCGTTGCAGGTGCGCGCCGCCTATGCCGATCTGCTCGCGGACGGGCTGGAGGCGGGACGCACCTATGCCCGCACCTATGCCGAGGCGAAGAAGCGGATCGGGGGGGTCGATTTCGATGATCTGATCCGCGCGACGATCCGCCTGCTGGGGCAGGAAGGGATGGGGGAGTGGATCCGCTTCAAGCTCGATCAGGAGACCGAACATGTCCTGATCGACGAGGCGCAGGACACCAATGCCGAGCAATGGGCGATCATCGATGCGATCGTCGACGAATATTTCGCCGGCGCCGGCACGCGCGGAAACCGGCTGCGTACCTTGTTCACGGTCGGCGACTATAAACAGGCGATCTACGGCTTTCAGGGGACGGATCCGGCGATCTTTCGCGCGATGCTCGATCGGTATCGGGCGCGCGCATCGGTGGCGAGCGAGCTGATCGGCCCCGACGATCCCCAGCCGGCGCCGCTCAACGACCTGTCGCTGACCCACAGCTTTCGGTCGACCCGCCCGATTCTCGAATTCGTCGATGCCGCCATCGCCAGCATGCCGCCACCGGCGATGGGCGCGCTGAGCGATCCCGAACCGCATGCCAGCGAGGTGAAAGGCCCCGGCAGCGTCACCTTGTGGCCGCCGGTCGTCGCCGGCGGAAGCGACGCGGATGAGGAAGAATGGGTCGCCGAACCAGTGCGCGAGGTCGCCCGGCGGATCGCCCGACAGGTTCGCGAATGGATCGGCACGCTGCCGATGCGGCGGGAAGGGCAGACGCTGTCGCCCGGTGACGTCATGATCCTGGTCAAGCGACGCGGGGAACTGGCCTCGCTCATCGTCGCACGCCTCTATGCCGAGGGGGTTCCCGTCGCGGGCGTCGATCGGCTGCGGCTCAACGCGCCGCTCGCGGTCCAGGATCTGCTCGCGGCGGTGCGGTTCGCGCTTCAGCCGGAGGACGATCTCAATCTCGCCACCCTGCTCGTGTCTCCACTGGTCGGCTGGACACAGGACGATCTTCTGGCGGTTGCGGCGCATCGGCGCGAAGGGTTGTGGCGGCACGTGCGGGACAGCGTCGCGGCGGAGCGCCTGGAGCCGCTCTATGCGATCCTCGCACGGGCCGATTTTTCGACGCCCTATCAGTTTCTCGAATGGTTGTTGTCCGGTCCGATCGACGCGCGGCGCCGGCTGCTCAGGCGGCTGGGCGCCGAAGCGCGCGATCCGATCGAGGAACTGCTCAACGCCGCGCTCAATTTCGAACGTGTCGCCACCCCGTCGCTCCAGCGGTTCCTCGACTGGTTCGATCGCGGCGATGTGGAGATTGTCCGCGATGCCGCCCAACCCCAGGATGCGGTGCGCGTCATGACCGCGCATGGGGCCAAGGGGTTGCAGGCGCCGCTCGTGATCCTGGCGGATGCGACGCTCAATCCGGGGGACGCGCGGCGCGACCTGCTGGGCTGGACGCCCGACGGCCATGACGGTGGGTCGATCCCGGTGATCCGGCCGCGTGCCGGCGAGCGACACGGTGCGCTGGATGATCTGATCGAGGAAACCGACCGCCGCGAGATGGAGGAGCATTGGCGGCTGTTCTACGTCGCCGCCACCCGCGCGGAGGAGCGGCTGGTGATCACTGGCGCGCTTGGGTCCAAGGACAAGGGTGTTCCCCAGCCCAACAGCTGGTACGCCACCGCAGCCGCCGCGTTCGACCGGCTGGGGGTCGCGGCGGAGGAGGGGGCGCGGTCGTTTGTCGGCACCGCGCCACAGGATCGTGTCAAGGTGGCAGCGCGCGCCGCCCCGGCAAGCGTCCCCGCGACACCCTTGCCCGGCTGGGCGCATCGCCCCGCCCCGATCGAGGCGCGTCCGCCGAGGCCACTGGCCCCGTCGGCGATCGGCGACGATGCGGTGGCCGATCCGCCGCCCGGCCCCGCGATGCGTGCGGCGGCCGAGCGGGGGCGCCTGATCCATGCGCTGCTCGAACGATTGCCGGCGATCGAACCCAGCGCGCGCGCCGATGCCGCCGAACGCTGGCTCGCCGGCCCCGGCGGTGTGAGCGACTCCGCAATCCGGCACGAAATCGCCGATGCGGCGCTTGGCGTGCTGACCGACCCGCGCTTCGATGCGCTGTTCGGGTCCGATGCGCTGGCGGAGGCGCCGATCGCGGCGGTCATCGCCGGTGGTCATGTCGTTTCGGGGACTGCCGACCGGCTGCTGGTGACCGAGCGGCGGGTTCAGGTCATCGATTTCAAGACGGGCCGGCGCGCACCGGCGACGCTGGACGACGTGCCTGTCTATCACCTGCGTCAGATGGCGGCCTATGTCGCCGCCTTGCGGGTGATCTTTCCCGATCGCGAGGTCGAGGCGGCGTTGCTCTATACTGCCGGCCCCGCGTTGTTCGATTTGCCCGACGCGCTCCTCGACGCGCACAAGCCGGGCTTGCCGATCGGGGAGCAAAGCTTCGCCTCGAACGCTTGAGCCATGCCGGCCGGCATCCTAGGTAATGGGCAACAGACAGGAGTGAACAAGATGGCCAAGGCCGTAACCGATGCGAGTTTCCAGTCCGACGTCCTTCAGTCGGACAAGCCGGTGATCGTCGATTTCTGGGCGGAATGGTGCGGACCGTGCAAGATTATCGGCCCGAGCCTTGAGGAACTGGCCGAGGAGATGGCCGACAAGGTCACCATCGCCAAGCTGAACATCGAGGAGAATCCGGACACGCCGGGTCAGCTTGGTATCCGGGGCATCCCGACGCTGCACGTCTACAAGAACGGCGAGAAGGTCGCGCAGGAAATCGGCATCCAGAACATCTCGACCAAATCGAAGCTCAAGGCCTGGATCGAGAGCGTCGTTTGATCGCACCTCGCCGGCCACCGATCGCATACGCATGAGCACCGGGTTCGACCGCGACGCGCAGGAGTTCGCGCGCGGCGCGCGGGCGGTCGTCGTCTATCCCGATCTGGGCGCGAGCACGCGCGACGCCGAGGCGCGGCTGGAAGAGACCGCCGGCCTGGCGCTGGCGATCGGGATCGAGGTGATCGAGCGGGCGGCGATCCGGGTTCGCGCTCCGAAGCCCGGAACGTTGATCGGATCGGGGCAGGTCGATTCATTGGCGGAGCTGGTTCGGGATCGCGAACTTGGCCTGGCGGTATTCGACGCCGCGCTGACGCCGGTGCAGCAGCGCAATCTCGAAACCGCGCTGGGCTGCAAGGTGATCGACCGCACCGGCCTGATCCTCGAAATCTTCGGGGAGCGTGCGCGCACGGCGGAGGGCAGGCTTCAGGTGGAGCTTGCCCATCTCGACTATCAGGCGGGCCGGCTGGTGCGCAGCTGGACCCATCTTGAGCGACAGCGCGGCGGCTTCGGCTTTCTGGGCGGGCCTGGCGAAACGCAGATCGAGGCCGATCGCCGCCTGATCCGCGACCGCATGGCGCGGCTGAAGCGCGAACTCGAATCGGTCAGCCGCACGCGGGGGTTACACCGCGATCGCCGCCAGCGCGCGCCATGGCCCGTGATCGCCCTGGTCGGCTATACCAACGCCGGAAAATCGACGCTTTTCAATCGATTGACGGGCGCTGACGTCATGGCGGAAAATCTTCTCTTCGCCACGCTCGATCCCACGCTGCGTCAGATTTCGCTTCCCGGCATCGACAAGGCGATCCTGTCGGACACGGTCGGCTTCGTGTCGGAACTGCCGACCCAGCTCGTCGCCGCGTTCAAGGCGACGCTTGAGGAAGTGGTTTCGGCCGACCTGCTCATCCATGTCCGCGACGTCGCCCATCCCGACAGCCAGGCGCAGCGAGACGATGTGGAGAAGGTGCTGGAGGAAATCGGCGTCGATCCCGCCACGCCCCGGTTCGAAGCCTGGAACAAGCTGGATCTGCTCGACGGCGAGCGGCGGGACGAACTCCTCGCCGATGCCGCGCGCCGCGACGATGTCGTCGCCGTGTCGGCGCTGAGTGGGGAGGGGGTCGATACGCTCGTCCGCACCGTCGCCGCGCGGCTGACGGAGGGGCACCGGCGTTACCGGATCACGCTCGACCCCAGCGACGGCGCGGCCGCCGCCTGGCTGCACCAGCATGGGGAGGTGGTGGAACATTGGGTCGATGGCGATCGCGCGGTCTATGACGTGCGGATGGCTCCAGCGGATTACGAACGGTTCGAGGTTCGTTCCACATGATATTGTCACGGCGTCATTTTCTGCCGTTCGTATCTCTTCTGCTCGTGACCGCCAACGCCGCGCCGCCGCCGCCCGAGCCCGCGATCATCCGGGTTCGACTCGTCACATCGGCAGGGGATATCGTCGTCGCGCTTGATGCGCGACGCGCGCCCCGCACCGTTGCGAACTTCATGCGCTATGTCGATGACGGGCGGCTCGACGGAACCGAATTCTACCGCTCCGCGCGGCGCAAGACCGATCCCAAATTGGGGTTCGTGCAGGGCGGGATCGCCACCGACGCGCGCCGCATCCTGCCATCGGTGCCGATCGAGCCGACAAACCGCACCGGGCTGCGGCATCGCGACGGCACGATTTCGATGGCTCATGGCGTCGATCCAAATTCGGGAAACGGCAATTTCTCGATCATGGTCGGGGACAATCCATCGCTCGATGCGACGGCCGGAAACGCGGGGTTCGCCGCGTTCGGGCAGGTGATCGCCGGCATGGATGTCGTTCGCCGGATATTGGCGATGCCCACCGGGGGCGGGCGGGGCGTAATGTTCGGACAGATGATCCTGAAGCCGGTCCGCATCCTTCGTGCCGAGCGGCTGGATGGAGTGGCGAGGCCGACCGGCCTGCCAAAACCCTGGCTGCTCGTGCTTCCGTGGCAGCGGAAATAGCGATAAATCGCGGTTAACTTGAAAGTCGGTTCACATTTTGGCTTGCTGCATCGCAGCATAGACACCATATTCTACGCATGACTGACAAAAGCGCGGACGCACCGGCGGGCGCAACGCCGATCGTGCTGGAGGGGATCGTGAAGCAGCGGTGCCTTTCGGCCACCTATAATCGCACCCGCATGGTTCTCGCGCCGCACATTCTCTACATGCGCGCCGGCGCGCTCTATCTCGACGCGCTGATCGTTTCGCGGGAGTTCCTCATTCCGCGCGAGGCGAAGATCGGAACGTTCAAGCTCGATGGCCTGAACGATCTGGCGCTTACCGGGCGCGGATTTGACATCAGCGACCTGTTCGAACCCGAAGCAGAGAAATATGCCGGCACGACGTTGATGGCGGTCGAACGGGGGGGCGCGGTGGCCGCATGATGCAGCCGATCAGGCTTCATCTGCCTTCACCGCCTGCCATAGCGCTTCCTGGGCCTCCAGGCCCAGGTCTGCGAACGCGTCGCCGGCTTTCGTCTCCATGGCGCGGAACCGGCGTTCGAACTTCGCATTGGCGCCCCGCAATGCGGTTTCGGGATCGACCCCCAGCTTGCGCGCCCAGTTGACGACCGCGAACAACAGGTCGCCGATCTCTTCCTGTTGCGACGCGGGGGCGGTGGCAGCCTCTACTTCGGCCAGTTCCTCGTCGATCTTCGCGCGCGCGCCGGTCGGGTCGGGCCAGTCGAACCCGGTCCGCGCCGCCCGTTTTTGCAGCTTTTCGGCGCGGGAGAGGGCGGGGAGGCCGGTCGCCACGCCGTCCAGCGTACCGCTCACCCCCTTCGCCCCCCGCTCCGCGGCCTTGATTTGTTCCCACAGATGATGCCCGCCCTCCGCGGCACCGCGAAAAATATGCGGGTGGCGCCGCTCCATCTTGTCGCATATCGCCGAAACGACGTCGGCCAGGTCGAATGCGCCGGCCTCCTGGGCCATGCGGCTGTGAAACACGACCTGGAGCAGCAGATCGCCCAGTTCGTCCTTCAGATCGGCCATATCGTTGCGCTCGATCGCGTCGGCGACCTCATAGGCTTCTTCGATCGTATATGGCGCGATCGTCGCGAACGTCTGAACCGTGTCCCATTCGCATCCGGTTTTGGGATCGCGTAGCTGCGCCATGATCGCCACCAACCGCGCGATGTCCGCCGCGCGCCCGGTCGCGGAACCCGGATGATCCGCGCGCTGATCGCCATCCTGCGCATTGGCGGGGGTGGCTGAACGGGGAGACGCCGTGCTCATATCGAAAGTCCGATAATATACATTATGTTAAATCCGTATCGCTGTCGGACTTGGCCCCCTGCGGTTCCAGGATCAGCACATTGGCCTCGACCCGCCAGGATTTGAGCCGCGAAAGAAAGTTCATTCCGATGACGTCGAGGTCACCAAAACTCGGCGCGACGAACACGGTCAGGTCGTCCGTACCCAGCGGACCGATCTGCACGCGTGACGCCTGCGCCCGGCGCGCGTCCACCGTGCCATTCGCCGTCGATACCTGGACGGGCATGCCGCGCTCGAAATCGATCCCGGCCGCCCGTGCCGTATCGGCGCTGATCGCACTGACGGTCGCGCCGCTGTCGATCAGCATCCGGCGCTCGACGCCGTTGATGGTCGCGCGCGCCCAGAAATGGCCGTCGGGCGACATGCGGATGCGAACCGTCTCGCCATCGGCGACCTGTGGTTCTTCGCCAAGGCCGACCTTCGCGCCCAGCGTCGCCAGTTGATCGCCGATCCGTTCCCGGTTGACGACTATCAGGTACAGCAGGCCACCGATGACCGCCCAGCCGACGACCGTCTTCAGGATGAATCCGATCCGCAGCCGGCGCACCGCGAGCGAACTGAGCACCAGCACGAGAAAGCCGACCAACGCGACCAGCTGGACGACCTGATCCTCGCTCAAACGAACAACTCCATTCCGTCATGGCCCGGCTCGACGCCATTGGGCAGTTCCCGCGAAAGTGTCCGATAATCCATCGAATTGTCCATATGGACCAGCACGGTTCGCGGCACGGCGCACTCCCGCGCCCATTGCAAGGTCTGGGCGAGATGTGGATGCGTGGGGTGTGGCCGGTGGCGCAGCGCATCGGCGACCCACAGGTCAAGGCCGCTGTAAAGATGCCTCATTCCCGTTGTAAATTCATTAAAATCAGTGGCATATCCTACAGATCTTTCGCCGCATTCGAACCTTAGGCCGGCCGATGTGATGCCGCCATGCGGCTGATCCACCGTTCGAATGGTGATGTCGCCGATCGTCATGCCGTCAACCAGCGGCGCGATCGTCGCGGTCGCGCGATACGGCCCACCGCCCTCGAACACATAGCGAAAGCGCGCGCGCAGCGACCGCGCCGCGGCATCGGGCGCGAATCCCGGCACCGGCCCGCCGCGTGCGTGCATCAGCTGGCGCAGATCGTCGATGCCATGGCAGTGATCGGCATGGTCGTGGGTCCAGATCACCGCATCGATATCGCTCACGCCCGCCGCCAAGAGCTGCGCGCGCATGTCCGGGCTGGTATCGACAAGCACCCGCGTCGTCGCGCTTTCGACCAGGATCGACGCGCGGGTGCGCCGGTTGCGCGGCTCGGCGGGATCGCAGGCGCCCCAGTCATTGCCGATCCGCGGAACACCCGATGAGGTGCCGGACCCCAGAATGCGGACCTTCACGCCCGCGTTTTCGCGAACAGCGTGTGGAAATTGGCGCGGGTCGCCTCCGCCAGTTGCTCAGGATCCTCACCGCGCAGCCCGGCAAGGAAGCGGCAGGTGTCCGCCACGAATGCCGGCTCCCCCGTTTTCCCGCGATGCGGCACCGGCGCCAGGAACGGCGCATCGGTTTCGATCAGCAGCCGATCGATCGGGAGTCGCGCGGCGGTTTCCTGAAGATCGCGGGCGTTCTTGAACGTCACGATGCCAGAGATCGAGATATAGAAACCGAGCGCCATCGCCCGGTCGGCAAAGGCTCCGCTCGCAGTGAAACAGTGGATGACCCCCGGATAGGCGCCCTTCCCCATCTCGTCCGCCAGAATCGCGGCGGTATCCTCTTCCGCATCGCGGGTGTGTACGATCAGCGGCAATCCGGTCTCACGCGCGGCGGCGATGTGCGCGCGAAAACTCGCCTGTTGCCGCGCCCGATCGCTGTGGTCGTAATAATAGTCGAGACCCGTCTCGCCGATCCCGACGACACGTGGATGCGTTGCGCGCGCGACCAGTTTCGCGGTGTCGATATGCGGGTGCTCATCCGCCTCATGCGGATGGATACCCACGGTCGCCCACACATCGTCCTCACGCTCGGCGGTGGCGACCACCTCATCCCACTCCCGCTCGCGCGTTGCGATATTCAGCATCGCGACGACGCCACTCGCCCGGGCGCGCGCCAGCACCTCTGGCTGCTGCTCGCCCAACCCCTTGTAATTGAGGTGGCAGTGGCTGTCGGCGAGCCTCATGCCGGCGCGCTCTGCAAGTCCAGGCGGGGGAAGATGCCGGTCGGCGGATCGAGGCGGAAACCGCCTGACGCCATGGCGTCATACCAATCCGGACCGATCGGATCGGCGGGAGTGCATTCGATCTGCGCCAGCAGTCTTTCGGCGGATTGCGGGATCACCGGCCAGATACAGATCGCCAGATCGTGAATCGCCCGGACCAGCGTCCCCAGCACGGCGTGCATCCGTTCGGGATCGCTCTTGCGCAGCGCCCACGGGGCCTGAACGTCAATATACTGGTTACAGGCAAAGACGGCGCGCATCCACGCCTCCACCGCCTGATTGAGGTTGAGGGCGGCGAAATGGGTGCGGAACTGCTCGATCTCCGCACCCACGGTGGCCGCCAGCTCGCCGTCCGCCGCATCGCTCCGGCCCGGTTGCGGCAGCACCCCCTCCAGATTCTTCGCGATGAACGCCAGCGTCCTCTGCGCCAGATTGCCGAAGCTGTTGGCCAGATCGGCATTGGCCCGCGTCACGATCGCTTCGTCGCTAAAGCTCCCGTCTCCGCCGAAATTCACCTCCCGCAACAGGAAATAGCGCAACGCATCGACGCCATAGAGGCGCGCCAGCTCGATCGGATCGACCACATTACCGGTCGATTTCGACATTTTCTCACCCCGGTTCAGGATGAAACCATGCGCAAACACCTGCTTTGGCAGGTCGATCCCCGCCGACATCAGGAATGCCGGCCAGTACACCGCGTGAAAGCGGACAATGTCCTTGCCGATCAGGTGGAGATCGGCCGGCCAGTATCTCGCCAGCGGGCCATCCATTTCCGGATAGCCGATGCCGGTCAGATAATTGGTCAGCGCATCGACCCACACATACATGACATGCCCCGGCGCATCCGGCACCGGCACCCCCCAGTCGAAACTGGTCCGCGAGACCGACAGGTCGGTCAGCCCGCCCTCGACGAATTTCAGGATTTCGTTGCGTGACCGTTCCGGCTGGATGAACTCGGGCTGCGCGGCGTAAAGATCGAGCAGCGGCTGCTGATAGCGCGACAACCGAAAGAACCAGGTCTCCTCGGCGGTCCACTCGACCGGCGTTCCCTGGGGCGACAGCTTGACGCCGCCCTCCCCCTCGGTCAGCTCCTTCTCCTCGTAAAACGCCTCGTCGCGGACCGAATACCAGCCTTCATAGCGGTCAAGATACAGGTCGCCCTTCGCCTCCATCGCCTTCCAGATCGCCTGGCTCGCAGCATAATGATCGGCATCGACGGTGCGAATGAACCGATCGTATGAGATATTAAGTTCACCAGCCATCGCACTGAAATAAGATGACATTTCATCGGCCAGTTCGCGTGGGGTCATATCGCGGCCGCGCGCCGTCTGGGCGATCTTCAGCCCATGTTCGTCGGTTCCGGTCTGAAACCGCACGTCGCGGCCCATCTGCCGCTGAAAGCGCGCGATCGCGTCTGCGGCGATCATCTCATAGGCGTGGCCGATATGCGGCTTGCCGTTCGGATAGTGAATCGCGGTGGTGATATAATAGGGTTCGGCCATGGCCGCGCTCTAGAGCAAGCGCGCCCGCGCTGGAAGCATCAGCGTGGTGCAAGCCGTGCCAAAATCCCGCCCATCTCGAACACCGTGGCCTGTGCGTCCAGCGATTGCGCCAGCGCCTGCGGCCCCAGCGACGCCGCGCGTTCATAGGCGTCGATCGCTTCGGCAAGGGCGCGCCCCTCCCGTCCACGCGCCTGGTACGCGATAAAGGCGGGGACGCGTGTCAGAAACGCCTCGTATCGCGGCTGCGCCGCCTTCGCGCCCAACGTCTTCGCCAGCCGGGATCGAATGACATTGTCCACGTCGCCCTGCGCGGCGATCGCCGCCATCTCTCCGTCCAGCGTCGCCAGGTCGAGGCCGGCAAACCCCAGCGCCTTGCCCACCGAGCCATTGCCCGCGCGCACCAGCGCGTCGATTTCCGCAGCACTCGCATCACCCAACCGCGTGCGGAGCAGTTCGGCGACCTGCGCGTCGGGCAACGGATCGAACCGCAGCGTCCGGCACCGCGACCGGATCGTCGGAAGCAGACGCCCCGGCGAGTGGCTGACCAGCAGAAAGATCGTCCCGGCCGGCGGCTCCTCAAGATTCTTGAGCAGCGCATTCGCGGCGCCGGGGCGTTCGACATCGTCGATCGAATCGATCAGCACCACCCGCCGGTCGGACAATGCCGGTTTGGTCGCAAACATCGGCAACAGCCCGCGCACCTGTGCGATCGGGATCGAGCGGGCGAGATTCTGGTCGGGCTTGTCCGGATCCTTGGGCAGCCGCACCAGTTCGCGATAATCGGGATGTGCGCCGCGCGCGATCAGCCGCGCGGTCATATTGTCGTCGGGCAGGTCGAAATCGCCCGGTAACGGCCCCTGCCCCGCCGCTTCGGCGAGCATGCGCGCCGCCGCCGCGCGCGCGAACGCAGCCTTTCCCACACCTTCCGGTCCCGCGAACAGCCATGCGTGGTGCAGATGCCCGCTCGACATCGCGGCGCGGAACGCGGCCTTTGCCGCGGCATTGCCCGGCATTGACGTCATGGCAGCAGATCGGTCAGCGCGTCCAGAAGCGACGTCGTGACGTCATCCTCGCTCCCGCGCGCATCGATCAGGCGGACGCGGTCCGGCTCGTCTGCGGCGATCCGCCGAAACTGCGCCGCGACCGCGGCGTGAAATTCCGGCCCGCGTGCGCCAAACCGGTCCGCCGCGCCGCCGTCACGCGCGAGCGAGCGCGCATGGCCCGCCCCGTCGGGCAGGTCGAGCACCAGGGTCCGGTCGGGCAGAAGCCCTTTCGATCCGAACGCGTGGAGCGCCAGGATCGCGGCATCGTCAATGTCCTGCGCCCCCTGATAGGCGCGCGTCGAATCGAGATAGCGGTCGCAGATCACCCAGCTGCCCGCCTCCACCGCGGGGCGAATCAGCTTTTCAACATGATCCGCGCGCGCGGCGGCGAACAGCAATGCCTCGGCATGCGCGCTCCAGCGATTGACCGCGCCCTGCATCAACAGGCCGCGAATCGCCTCCGCGCCGTCGGTGCCACCGGGCTCGCGAGTCCGCACGACATGGACGCCCCGCGCCTCCAGCGCCTCGGCCAGCCGCCGCGCCTGGGTCGACTTACCCGCACCTTCCCCGCCCTCCAGGCTGAGAAAGCGTCCCCTCACGCGCCGAACAGCGAGAGGAACCCGGCCCAGGCGCGCCCGAAAAAGCCCGCCTCACCCACATCCGCCGCCGCGACGAGCGGCAGCCGCTGCTCGGGCATACCGGGGGAGGTCACGACCAGATCGGCGATATGCGCGCCCGCCTTGATCGGCGCCTTCACCGGGCCGTCATACACGACGCGAGCCTGGAGATCCGGATTGCTTCCCGCCGGGATCGCGATCGCCAGGTCGCGCGGCGCCACCAGCCCGACGCTCGACGCATCGCCCAGCTGCACCTGGGCGGTTTCGACCTGCCGCCCCTTGTTCACCAGCTTGCGCGAGGACCAGGCGCGAAAGCCCCAGTCCATGAACTTCACCGACTCCTCGATCCGCGCATTGAAACTGTTCAATCCCGCGACGACCATCACCAGCCGGCGGCCATTCTGTTCCGCCGACCCGGTAAAGCCATAGCCGGCCTCCTCGGTATGGCCGGTCTTCAACCCGTCGGCGCCCTTGACGCGGCCCAGCAGCGGGTCGCGGTTCGCCTGGGTGATCGGCGCGCCGCCCATGGTCGAGCCATAGGTAAAGCTCTCCTTGGAATAGAAGCGCTTGTAGAGATCGGGAAAATTCTCGATCGTCGCCTTGGCCAGCGTCGCCAGGTCGCGCGCCGTGACATAGGTGCGCCCGCCATCGGGCCAGCCATTGGACGTCCCGAACTGGCTGTTCTTCAGGCCGATCTCGCGCGCCTTCTGGTTCATCAGGTTGACGAACGCCGGCTCGGTCCCGGCAATTCCCTCGGCCAGCACCACGCACGCGTCATTGCCCGACACGACCATGATTCCGTTCAACAGATTCTCGACGCTCACCTTCGTACCGGGTGAGAGGAACATGGTCGAACCCGCTGACGGACCATGCCATTTCTTCCAGGTTTCCGGCCTGACGTCGATCTCCTGATCGAGCTTCAGCTTGCCCTGCTTGATGAGGTCGAACGCCACATAGGCGGTCATCATCTTTGCCATGGATGCCGGTGGCATCCGCCGGTCCGCGTCCTTCTGGAACAGGACGGCGTGGGACGACAGATCCTCCATATAGGCGACCGGCGCGCTGGTTTCGAACGGCGGCGTCTGCGCGGCGGTGGGCGCGACGGCGGTGGTGAAGGCGGCGGCGGAGAGCAGGAACTTCTTCATGGGATCAGATCGGGTCCGGATGGTTCGAGGGAAAGGTCAGGGAACGGAAACGAGTCGCGCATCGCCATAGCCGCGCCGCGCCACATCCGCACGCGCGCGTTCGGCGGCGGCATTGCTGTCGAACGGCCCGATCTGGACGAGGTACAGGCCGCGCGCCGGGCGGACGATTCCGCCCAGCTGGCTGGCGAGATCGCGGGCGCGCGCCGCGTTTGACAGCGCGGCGACCTGGACGAACAGCCCCCGTGTCGCCCGCTGGGCGGGGGCTGGCCGCTGCGGTGTCGGGCGCGACGTTGCGGCGGACGATGCCGGTGCGGGGGTCGGCGGCTCGGTTCGCGCCGTGCCGCGCTCGCCCAGCCGCTTGCGCAGACCGTTGAGCAGCACCGGGGGCGCGTCGGCGCGCGGCGACACGGGGCGTCCGGCGCTCAGCAACGCCTGGTCCTGCGCGGTCACGGTGACCCGCCGTACCCGCACCGGGGGCGTGCCGGTCACCCCCAACTGTTGCGCGGCGGCGGCGGACAGGTCGATCAGGCCGCTACCCGGTCCGCGAACCTGGATCAGGATCGTGCGGCCGGTGTCGAGCGCGGTGACTTCGGCGAAGCTGCCCGCCGGCAGGACCGCGCTGAGCGCATAATGCCCGTCGCCCGCCCCGGCGTAGCCGGCATAGCCGACCCGGTCGTACCGCTCTTCCCCCGGGCGCAGCTGCGAAGATCCTTGCGGCCCCTGGGAAGACGGCGGCGCGCCCTCCATCGTCGGGGACGGCTGCTGGCCGGAATATTGCGGTGATGGCGGTGCCGCCGGCTGCGGCTGCTGGGCAGGTGGCGCCTCGTCCTGCGGGCGCACGCGATAGGTCGGCGCGCGCTCGGCCGGCTGCGCACCGGCATAGACCGGCGCCGGGGGCAATTCCTCCAGGCCACCCCGCCCGCCGCACGCGCCAAGCAGCGCGAGCGGAACGACCAGGCTAGTTTTCAACCGCATCGGCCAGCAATCCCACCGATAGAGCGTAGAAGTTCGAGCAATTGTAATCGAGGATCACGCGGTAATTGCCCGTCAGCAGATAGGCTGTCTTTCCCGGCCCGTCCGGCTCCAGCAGCGTTGCCTGGATGTCGCCATCGGGCCAGCGCCCGCTGCGCGGCACGATCCCCATCGCGCGCCATTCGGCCATCGACCGCCATTGCGAATGCCGTTCGAACACCCGGTTGCAGCGCGGCGCATTGGTGCGATTGGCCACCGCCGTCCGGTCGAATCCCGCCGGAACATTGACCGCGACGCCCCATGGCTGGCCCGGACGCCAGCCGGCGTTGACGAAATAATTGGCGATCGAAGCCAGCGTATCGGCCTCGCTCGACCAGATGTTGGCGACGCCATCCCCGTCGCCGTCCCGCGCGAGCCGCAGATAGACCGACGGAAGGAACTGGGGATAGCCGAACGCCCCGGCCCAGCTTCCCTTCAGCCGGTCGCGCGGAACCCCGCGATCGATCATCTTCATCGTCGCGATGAACTCGGCCGCGAACAGGCTGCGCCGACGCCCTTCATAAGCCAGCGTCGCCAGGCTGCGTGGCAGGTCGAAGTCGCCGGTATAGGCGCCGTAATTGGTTTCATGGCCAAAGATCGCGACCATGATCGATTCGGGGACCCCCGTCTCACGCTCCACCTGCGACAGCCGCGCGCGCAGGCGGCGATAGGTGTCGCGCCCGCGATTGATTCGCGCCGCATCGACATGGCGGGCCTGATAGGGGGCAAAGGCGGGAATCGGCCCGTTCGGACTGCCGCCCGGCTGGTCGCGGTCCAGCTCGACCACCCGCGCGCTCAGCGTCAGCGACGGCAGCACCATATCGAGCGTCCGGGCGCTCACGCCCTCGCGCAGCGCCTGCTGCCGCAACTCGCCATTGATATAGGTCTGAAAGCCGGCCTCGTCCTGAGCCACGGCCGGCGACGCGGCAAGCAGCCACGCCCCCGCCACCGTGCCGACCGTCATGATACGCCGTACTAGGCCGCTGAATCCCCGCATGCCGCCTTTCTGCCACAGCCCCGCCCGGGCATGAACCCCCTGACGCACCCCTCTTGCAGAAAAACCGCCAAACGCCCAAAGGCGCCGGACCAGCGGAGAGGTGGCCGAGTGGTTTAAGGCAGCGGTCTTGAAAACCGCCGTGGGTTCACGCCCACCGTGGGTTCGAATCCCACCCTCTCCGCCAACGCGCGCCGCGCGCTTCCTCACGGGTCGGACGGCGCCGCGTCGGGCGTCAGCAATGCGAGTGCGGTCCGGATCCATCCGCGCTCCGTTTCGGAAAGACGCGCGGGAAGCCGGTCCAGCGCGAATGCCGCGACTTCCGCGATTTCCAGCGATCGGCGCGGCGCATGATCGACCCCGGTGAGCAGGAACAGGGTCACCCGGTCATGCTTCCAGTCGATCCGGTGCTCGAACCGGTCGGCGATTGCGCACCGGCTCCAGCCGCGCAGGCCGATTTCTTCGCGCAATTCGCGCAACACCGCCGCCTCGTCCGCCTCCCCCCGGTTCGCCTTCCCTCCGGGAAGGTGCCACCCGCGCAGATAGGTGAGGCGGACCAGCACCACCTCGCCTGCCGGGGTCAACGGAACCGCATGGACGCCGCGCGTATGCGGTCGGGTGAAGAACCAGAGCGCGCGGCGCAGCTGGTGCGCTGCCCCCATCGCGATCCGGACCAGGTTCAATCCGCCACCCATTCGGCACGCGGATATCCCTGCGCGTACAGCAGCGCGGTCAGGTCGCCATGGTCGATCCGCGCGCCAGCCGCGGCCGCAACCACCGGCTTGGCGTGATAGGCGACGCCCAGCCCCGCCCTGCGGATCATCGCCAGGTCATTCGCGCCGTCACCCACCGCCATCGTCGCGTTCGCATCCAGCCCCAGTTCGTTCATCGCCCCCAACAGGGTCTCCTCCTTGGTCGAGGAATCGACGATCGGCTTGCCGACCTTGCCGGTGAGCGCATCGCCGTCGATCAGCAGTTCGTTGGCGATCACCCGGTCGAACCCGATCTGCGCGCCCACCGGCTGCGCGAACCGCGTGAACCCACCCGACACCAGAATGGCATGTGCGCCGTGCGCCTTCATCGTCCGGATCAGCGTCCGGGCGCCCGGCATCAGCCTCACCCGCTCGGCAAGGCACCGGTCGATGGCGTCCGCGCCCAGTCCCGTCAGCAGCGCGACCCGCGCGTCCAGCGCCTCGGCGAAATCCAGCTCGCCGCGCATCGCCGCCTCGGTCACTTCGGCGATCTGCGCCTTGATCCCGGCATAGTCGGCCAGCTCATCGATGCATTCGACGGTGATCATCGTCGAATCCATATCGGCGACGATCAGCTTCTTGGCGCGGTTGGCGGCGGGCTGAACCACGGTGTCGATCCCGGCAATCGTCCCGTCGATCGCCGTGCGGCCGGCCTCCGGGGCCTTGTCGAACGGCAGGTCCACCGCCACGCCCTCATCGAGCGACACCGGCTCGCCGGGCGCACACCCCGCCGCGCGAAGCCTGTCGAGCACGTTGGAAATATCGCCCGCTTTCAGCCTGTCCGCTGCTATCAAGGTCGCAATGAACATGCCGAACTCCATGAAGCCAAGGGTCGCGCTCATCGCAGGGCCGACCGCGAGCGGCAAGTCCGCTCTCGCGATCGAGCTGGCGCGGCGTATCGGCGGTACGATCATCAATGCCGATTCGGCGCAGGTCTATGCCGATCTCCGCATCCTCACCGCCCGTCCGTCACCCGAGGAGGAGGCGCAGGCGCCCCATCGCCTGTTCGGCCATGTCGCCGGGAACGAGGAATATTCCGCCGCCCGCTGGGCGCAGGAAGCGCGGGCGGAGATCGAAGCGGCCGCTGCCCGGAACAGCCTGCCGATCCTGGTCGGCGGGACCGGCATGTATATCCGCACGCTGCTGGACGGGATCGCTCCGGTGCCGCAGATCGATCCGCAGGTTCGCGCGAGCGTTCGCGCGCTGCCCGTGGCCGACGCGCATATCCGTCTTCGCGAACTGGACCCGGAGGCGGCGCGGCGCCTGCACCCGGCCGACACCACGCGCGTCGCCCGCGCGCTGGAGGTGGTGGTCGCCACCGGCCGCGCGCTTTCCGACTGGCAGGGCGACCGCGTCGGCGGGATCGGCGGCGCGATCGCGCTCCATCCGCTCATCCTGCTGCCCGACCGCGCCTGGCTTGCCGCCCGGTGCGACCGCCGGCTCGTCGCGATGTTCGACAGCGGCGCGGTCAAAGAGGTTCGGGCGTTGATCGCGCGGACCGATATCACCGCGTCCGCTCCGGTCCGCCGCGCCATCGGCGTCGCCGAAATCGCGGCGATGGAGGCCGGCGAAATCTCACGGGAAACGGCGCTTGAACGCACCCAGGCGGCGACTCGTCAGTATGCGAAGCGGCAATATACCTGGCTGCGCCACCAGATGCCGGGCGAATGGCCGCGCCGGGATGAGACAGAAATATCCAAACAAATATCCTCATTCGCATCATTATTACACAAATAGAGGTTGACACGTATCTTTCATACGCATAGCAGCGCGCTTCCCCGGCTGCTATTGCAGTGCGGCATCAAAGGAGACGTGACGTGGCGGAGAAAAGCGGAGCCGATATCCTGATCGAGGCGCTGGTCGACCTCGGTGTGGAGGTCGTGTTCGGCTATCCTGGCGGTGCGGTCCTCCCGATCTACGACGCGATCTTTCAGCAAAAGAAGATTCGCCACATCCTCGTCCGCCACGAACAGGCCGCGACGCACGCGGCGGAGGGTTATGCCCGCGCGACCGGCAAGCCCGGGGTCGTGCTCGTCACCTCCGGTCCCGGCGCGACCAACGCCGTCACCGGCATCACCGACGCGCTGATGGATTCGATCCCGATGGTGGTCATCACCGGCCAGGTGCCGACCCATCTGATCGGTTCCGACGCGTTTCAGGAGGCGGATACGGTCGGCATCACCCGCCACTGCACCAAGCACAACTATCTGGTGAAGGACCCCGCCCAGCTCGGCGCGGTCGTGCATGAGGCGTTCCACATTGCCACCTCCGGCCGCCCCGGCCCGGTGGTGATCGACATTCCCAAGGACGTGCAGATCGCGACCGCGCGCTACGCCAAGCCCGGCCCGATCCAGCACAAGACCTATCGCCCGCAGGTCAAGGCCGATCCGGCGCTGCTCGATGCGGCGATCGAAATGCTCGCGGCGGCGGAACGGCCGATCTTCTACACCGGCGGCGGCATCATCAATGCCGGACCGGGCGCCTCGCAATTGCTGCGCGAGCTGGCAAAGATCACCGGCGCGCCGGTTACCTCGACGCTGATGGGCCTGGGCGCCTTCCCCGCCTCGTCGGACCAGTGGCTCGGCATGCTCGGCATGCACGGCACCTATGAAGCCAATATGGCGATGAACCAGGCCGATCTGATCGTCGCGCTGGGCGCGCGGTTCGACGATCGCGTGACCGGTCGGCTCGACGCCTTCGCGCCGCATGCGAAGAAGATCCATATCGACATCGACCGATCGTCGATGAACAAGACGGTGCGGGTGGACCTGCCGATCGTCGCCGATGTCGGCCGCGCGCTTGAGGACATGGTCCGCCTCTGGAAGGCGCGCCAGCACCCGAAACCCGCCCTGGGCGACTGGTGGCGCCGGATCGAGGGGTGGCGGCACGTCCGCTGCCTCGACTTTCCGGAGGACGGCCCCGGCTTCGATCCCGAAACCATCATGCCGCAGCGCGCGATCCGCGCCTTGTGGGAGGCAACGCACAACCAGGCACCGATCATCACGACCGAGGTCGGCCAGCATCAGATGTGGGCGGCCCAGCATTTCGGCTTCGAAGCGCCGAACAAGTGGCTCACCAGCGGCGGCCTCGGCACGATGGGCTATGGCCTGCCGGCCGCGATCGGCGCGCAGCTCGGCAACCCGAACGCACTCGTCATCGACATCGCCGGCGAAGCGTCGATCCAGATGAACATCCAGGAACTGGCGACCGCGACCCAATATCGCCTGCCGGTCAAGATCTTCATCCTCAACAACGAATATATGGGGATGGTCCGCCAGTGGCAGGAACTGACCTATCAATCGCGCTACGCCGAAAGCTATAGCGACGCCCTGCCCGATTTCGTGAAGCTCGGCGAAGCCTATGGCTGGAAGGGCATCCGCATCGACAAGCGCGGCGAACTGGACGACGGCATCGCCGCGATGCTCGCCCATGACGGCCCGGTGATCGTCGATTGCCGCGTGGCGAAGCTCGCCAACTGCTTCCCGATGATACCGTCGGGCGCCGCCCATACCGAAATGCTCCTCCAGGCCGCCGAAGTTTCGGGGCTGATGGACGACGAAGCCAAGGCGCTGGTCTGATCCCATGCACATCAAGGAAGAAAAGGCCGAGCGGCACACGCTCGCCGTCATCGTCGACAACGAACCGGGCATCCTCGCGCGGATCGCCGGCCTGTTCACCGCGCGCGGCTATAATATCGAGAGCCTGACGGTCAGCGAGATCACCGACGACAAATCGGTGAGCCGCATCACCATCGTCACCAGCGCCAGTCCGCATGTGCTCGAACAGATCGTGGCGCAGCTCGACCGGCTGGTGCCGGTGCATAAGGTGCGCGACCTGACCGCCGAGGGCGAGCATGTCGAGCGCGAACTGGCGCTGGTCAAGGTCGCCGGCACCGGCGATCACCGGATCGAGGCGCTGCGCCTGTCTGAGGTCTATCGCGCCCGGGTGGTCGACGCGACCATCTCCAGCTTCGTGTTCGAAGTCACCGGGACCACCGAAAAAATCGACAAGTTCGTCGAACTGATGGGCGAAGTCGGCCTGATCGAGGTCGCTCGCACCGGCATCGTCGCCATCGGCCGGGGCAAGGAAGCGGCCTGAACAATTTCTTCCGTGCTCCTGCGAAAGCAGGAGCCTAGGGCCATAAGCGATATCGCCCGTGACTCTGGGCTCCTGCCTTCGCAGGAGCACGGTCAGCTTACGAAAGGGAACTGACTGAAATGCGTGTCTATTACGATCGTGACGCCGACCTGAACCTGATCACGGGTAAGAAGATCGCCATTGTCGGCTATGGGTCGCAGGGCCATGCCCACGCCCAGAACCTGCGTGACAGCGGGGTGAAGGAGGTCGCGATCGCGCTGCGCGAAGGCTCCGCCACCGCGAAGAAGGCGGAAGGCGCCGGGTTCAAGGTGATGTCGAACAAGGAAGCGGCGCAATGGGCCGACATCCTGATGATCCTGGCCCCCGACGAGCATCAGGCGGCGATCTGGGAGAACGACCTGAAGGGCAATATGAAGTCCGGCGCGGCGATCGCCTTCGCGCACGGGCTGAATGTCCATTTCGGGCTGATCGAGCCGCCCGCGGATATCGACGTCATCATGATCGCGCCCAAGGGGCCGGGCCACACCGTGCGCAGCGAATATGTGCGAGGCGGCGGCGTCCCCTGCCTGATCGCGATCCACCAGGATGCGACCGGCAACGCGCATGACGTGGCACTCGCCTATGCCAGCGGCGTCGGCGGCGGCCGATCGGGGATCATCGAGACGAATTTCAAGGAAGAGTGCGAAACCGACCTGTTCGGCGAACAGGCGGTGTTGTGCGGCGGCATCACCCACCTGATCCAGGCCGGGTTCGAAACGCTGGTCGAAGCCGGCTACGCCCCCGAAATGGCGTATTTCGAGTGCCTTCACGAAACCAAGCTGATCGTCGATCTGCTCTATGAAGGCGGCATCGCCAACATGCGCTATTCGATCAGCAACACCGCCGAATATGGCGACATCACCACCGGCCCGCGGATCATCACCGACGAGACCAAGGCAGAGATGAAGCGCGTGCTGGCCGATATCCAGTCGGGCCGGTTCGTAAAGAACTTCGTGCTCGACAATCGCGCCGGTCAGCCGGAGCTGAAGGCCGCGCGCAAGGCGGCCGAGGCGCATCCGATCGAAAAGACCGGCGCGGAGTTGCGCGCGATGATGCCGTGGATCGGCGCCAACAAGCTGGTCGACAAGGAACGGAACTGAGCCAGAGCGAAGGCGCCCCGGCGAGGCGCCTTCGCCGCCGGTCAGCGGTCAGCGGTCAGCGAGTCTCGCCGACCGGCCCGTCCGTCGAGCCGAAGATTTTCTGGCAATTGTTCTTGTTCTGCTTGAACACGCACCAGTCGCGGCACGACTGAAGGGAGCCATCGCGCTGATCCCAGGCCTTGGTACACATGCGATACGCCCGGTCTTCCCGATCGGCATCGATCAGGCCCTGCTTTTCATCCGAGACATATTGCATCAGCGCCAGCACAAAGGACGCGCCGATCGCCAGCAAGCCCAGCGCGCCCTTCATCTGGTTGCTGCCCTCGGCGCGATTCGCCGCCTCAGACTGCTCATAGCTATCGTAGATGAGCACGCCCGCGGCATTACGACGGTTGAACGCATCGCGCTTGATGTTCTCGGCACCCTTTGCCCACCAGGTGCAAAGCGCAATGCCACCGACGAACAAGGTAATTGCGACCAGGTAGTACATCGCGATTCTCCCCCTTAGCCTGTCGGACGATGCCGATCCGGATTTTGCCACGCAAGAGAATTGCGTGTCGCCCCGGCTAGGCTGAGATCGAAGCCAGTGGCGGGGCCGAGGCGCATCCCATCGAAAGGACCGGCGCCGGCAAGCTGGTGGAAAAGGGCGAGAGCCGATCCGTCCTGGGCGGGCGGAAACGATCGGTTTCCAACGCGTTGTTTGACGCGCGCGCGATGTTTCTGAAGGCTGCGCGCCCGTCGTCACGTTCGGAGACCGCCCATGCGCATCCTCATCGCCGCCCTCGTCGCCACTACCGCCGTTGCGACGCCGATCGTCGCCCAGCAGATGAAGGCGCCGGGGACGAAGAATGTCGCCATCGTCACCGGCGGCACCTATCAGGTCGATCCCAATCACACTTTCGCGACATGGACGGTCGATCATTTCGGCTTCACACCGCTCACCGGCATCTTCGGATCGATGACCGGGACGCTTCAGCTGGATCCAAAGGCTCCCGCAGCGACGAAGGTCGATGTCACTATCCCGATCGAAAAGGGCCTGATGACGGTCGAGGGGCTGAAGAACCACTTCCTCCGCCCGGGCAAGGATGGCGGCAAGCCCGATTTCTTTGGTCCGGACCCGGCTCCCGGCCGGTTCGTGTCCACGCGCGTCACCGTCCGGGGCAAGGATGCGGCGACGCTGGCCGGCAACCTGACCCTTAACGGCGTGACGAAGCCGGTGACGCTCGCGGTGAGATTCTACGGTGCCGGCCGGATGCCCGCTCAGATGGGCGGGAAGGAGAATGTCGGCTTCACCGCGACCGGCACGGTCCGGCGCAGCGATTTCGGTCTGGGTCTCGCCGTCCCCCTCGTCTCGGACGAGGTGCAACTGAACATCTCTGCCGCCTTCATGAAGTAACCGCAGAAACCAGGCTTTCTTTGTTAACCCGCGCGGGCTATGGGCGGCACATGACTGCCATCCATGGCCTGCTTCTTCTTGCACGACTTACGCGCCCTTAGGGCGTGAACCTGCGCGGGCGCGTCCTGCGCACACGGCCTAAGGGCGAACCGAGCCACCCCGACCGCCATATCTGCAAGCGAGCTGACCCATGTTGCGCGATCCCAGCGTCAAATACCGCCCCTTTCCCCAGATCGACCTGCCCGACCGGCAATGGCCGAACCGCACCATCACCCGCGCGCCGCGCTGGCTGTCGACCGACATGCGCGACGGCAATCAGGCGCTGATCGACCCGATGGACGCGGAGAAGAAGACGCGTTTCTTCGACCTGCTCTGCCGCGTCGGGCTGAAGGAGATCGAGGTCGGGTTCCCCAGCGCGGGCGCCACCGAATTCGATTTCATTTCCGCACTGGTGCGCGATGGCCATGTTCCCGACGACGTGTTCGTCCAGGTGCTGACCCAGGCCCGCCGCGATCTCATCGACACCACGTTCGACAGCCTGGTCGGCGCGAAACAGGCGATCGTCCATGTCTATAACGCCGTCTCGCCGGCATGGCGGCGGATCGTGTTCGACATGGACCGGGCGCAGGTGAAGCAGATCGCGGTCGATGCGGCGAAGCTGTTGCGCGACAATGCCGCCGCCCGGCCCGATACCGACTGGCATTTCCAGTATAGTCCCGAAACCTTCTCCACCGCCGAAATCGATTTTTCGGTCGAAGTGTGCGCGGCGGTGATGGACGTGCTGCGGCCGACGGCGGACCGGCCCATCATCTTCAACCTGCCCGCAACCGTCGAATGCGCGACGCCGAACATCTATGCCGATCAGATCGAATATTTCTGCCGGCATATTCCGAACCGTGAAGCGGTGGTGGTCTCGCTCCACACCCATAATGATCGCGGCACCGGCGTCGCGGCGGCGGAACTCGGCGTGATGGCGGGGGCCGATCGGGTCGAAGGCTGTCTGCTCGGCAATGGTGAGCGCACCGGCAATTGCGACCTCGTGACCGTCGCGATGAACATGTACACGCAGGGCGTCGATCCTGGCCTCGACTTTTCGGACATCGATGAGGTGGTGAAGACGGTGGAATATTGCACCAACATCGCGGTGCATCCGCGCACGCCCTATGCCGGCGAACTGGTCTTCACCGCCTTTTCGGGCAGCCACCAGGACGCGATCAAAAAGGGGTTCGCGGCCCAGGAAGCCCGCAACGACGCCTATTGGGAGGTGCCGTACCTGCCGATCGACCCGGCCGATCTGGGGCGCAGCTACGAAGCGGTGATCCGCGTCAATTCGCAAAGTGGCAAGGGTGGAGTCGCCTGGGTGCTGGAGCAGGACAAGGGGCTGAAACTCCCCAAGCGGCTCCAGGCGGATTTCAGCCGCCACGTCCAGCGCATGGCCGACGAAACCAGTCGCGAACTCAACGCGCGGGACATCTGGCGCGCCTTCGCCGCCGCCTATCGTCTCGATCACCCGCAGCGCTTTCGCCTAGGCGCCTATGACGAAACGCGCGCGCCGAACGGCGAACGGATCTTCGCCGGCGCGATCCTGCATGACGGCGTTCAGAAATCGGTCAGCGGACGCGGCAACGGGCTGATTTCCAGCGTCGTCGCCGCGATCCGCGACGGGTTCGGCGTCGATCTCGATATCGCCGATTATGCCGAACACGCGATCGGTCATGGGTCGGGCGCCCAGGCGGCCGCCTATGTCGAATGCCGCACCGGCAACGGCGATACCGTATGGGGCGTCGGCATCGACGAGGATGTCGCCACCGCCAGCGTCCGTGCCGTGCTCAGCGCCGCTGGCGCGGTCGGCTGACGCGTCCAGGCCTCTCGACCGCGCACCGCTCTCCCTCAGTCCGCAGGAACCCCGATGCCCCCCTCCCCCCTCGCCTCTCCCTTCCCGCCGCTGCCTCCCGTCGCCGGCGTGACCCCGCGGGTCGCGCGCGCGCAATACAAAGCCTGGGACCGCTGTGACCTCACCTTCGTCACGCTGGATGCGGGGACCCGCGTCGCCGGGGTGACCACCACCAGCAAATGTCCCTCTCCGGAAGTCGAATGGTGCCGCGACGCGCTCGTGCTCGGCCAGGCCCGCGCGCTCGTGGTCAATGCCGGCAACAGCAACGCCTTTACCGGCAATCGGGGCCGCGCGGCGGTGGAGGCGATCGCCGCCCGCGTCGCCGCGCATCTGGGGTGCAGCCCTTCGGACGTGTTCGTATCCTCGACCGGCGTGATCGGCGTGCCGCTTCCGATCGACCGGGCAGAGGCGGGGCTGGACGCCGCCTTCGCCGCGCCGGTCTGCGGGTGGGAGGACGTCGCGAACACGATCGGCACCACCGACACCTTTGCCAAGGGCGCGATGACGACCGCCGTCGTGGACGATCGCACCGTCACCCTGGTCGGCGTGATCAAGGGATCGGGCATGATCGCGCCCGACATGGCGACGATGCTGGGCTATGTCTTCACCGACGCCGCGGTCGATTCCGCCTTTCTTCAGCGCGCCCTGTCGGACGCGAACGCGCGCAGCTTCTCGTGCATCACCGTCGATAGCGACACGTCGACCAGCGATACCGTCCTCGCCTTTGCCACCGGCGCGGCGGGCAACGCGCCGCTTGCGTCGGACGATGACGACGGCGCCGATGCCTTTCGCGCGGCGCTCGCCGATCTCTGCCTGCAACTCGCGCACCTTGTCGTCCGCGACGGCGAGGGCGCATCGAAATTCATCCGTATCGATGTCGAGGGTGCCGAAAGCGACGCCAGCGCACACCGCATCGCGCTCAGCATCGCCAATTCACCGCTGGTCAAGACCGCGATCGCAGGGGAAGATGCGAATTGGGGGCGGATCGTAATGGCGGTGGGCAAAGCCGGCGAACCCGCCGATCGTGACCGGCTCGCCATCACCTTTGGCGGCACCCCCGTCGCGCGCCACGGCCTCGCGGTCGAGGGCTATGACGAAGCCCCGGTCGCCGCGCATCTGAAGGGGCAGGACATCGATATCGGCGTCGATCTGGGACTGGGAGAGGGCCGCGCGACCGTTTGGACGTGCGACCTCACCCATGGCTATATCTCGATCAACGCCGATTATCGCAGCTAGGGCGGCGGCGCGGCCCCGCGCGCCGTCGGCGGGCGTCAGTCCCCCTCGCCCTCATCGGCCAGGTTGAGGGGGTGCGCCGGCTGGATGGTCGATACCGCGTGCTTGTACACCAGCTGATAGACCCCGTCGCGCTCCAACAGCATGCAGAACAGGTCGAACGCAGCGATCCCGCCCTGCAACATCACGCCGTTCACCAGGAACATCGTGACATTCTCTTCCTGCCGCTTCACCGCGCCCAGGAAGATTTCCTGCAATACCGGGTTCTTCGACGCGCTGTCCGGAACCGCATCGACGATCGACGCCACATCGATCGCACCCGACGGCATGATCGTGGAGATCGCGTGCTTATAGATCAGCTGTGACTGGCCATCGCGGCGCAACAGTACGGAGAAATTGTCGAACCAGGTGACGATCCCCTGTAGCTTCACGCCCTTCACCAGGAACATGGTCACCGGCGTCTTGGATCTGCGAAGCGCGTTGAGGAACAAATCCTGAAGCGAGGTATGCTTGTCGGCCATTTGATCGGCTCCACTATTCTTGGCGGGATCTTTCCCGCGACAGGCGCCGTTTCCCGGCGTCGGAGGCGCGCCACCCACGGCGTGCAGCGCCAATCTAGGGTGCCGCCACACCCAGGTCTAGGGTTCTGTGCAGCGGCGGGTCGCCGGCGCGACGCTATTCGTCCCGCGCGTCGGTGATCCCCAGCAATTTCAGCTTCCGGTGCAGCGCCGATCGCTCCATGCCGATGAAGTTCGCGGTGCGCGAGATATTGCCGGAAAAGCGGCGGATCTGGATGCGCAGATATTCCCGCTCGAACGATTCGCGCGCTTCCTTCAGCGGCGCGCCCATCATCGCGGTGGCCCCCGCCGCGCCGCCCTCGTCGCGCCCACCCATGATGTCGGCGGGAAGCAGGTCCAGGTCGATCCGCCCGATCCGGTCGCCGGGGGCAAGGATAACGGTCGCCTCCACGATGTTGCGCAACTGGCGTACATTGCCCGGCCATTCATAGCTTTGCAGCGCCACCATCGCCTCGGGCGACACCTCCGGGGTCGGCACCCGTCGTTCATTGGCGTAATGCGCCACGAAATGCTCGACCAGAGAGGGGATGTCTTCGCGGCGTTCCGCCAGCGGCGGAATCGGCACCGGCACGACGTTCAGGCGATAGAACAGGTCCTCGCGGAACCGTCCCTCGGCGATCTCGACCATCAGGTCACGGCCGGTCGCGGAAACCACGCGGACATCGACCTTCACCTGCCGCTGCCCGCCGACGCGGCTGAACTTCTGTTCGGTCAGCACGCGCAGGATGCGTCCCTGCGTCGCCACCGGCATGTCGGCGATCTCGTCCAGAAACAGCGTGCCGCCATGCGCCTGCTCCAGCAGGCCGGGATGGACCAGATCGTCCTCTTCGAGGCCGAACAGCTCCTCCTCGACGCGCTCCGGGGTCATGCGCGCCGCGCTCACGATCACGAACGGTCCCGCCGCGCGCGTACTCCATTCGTGCAGCAGCCGCGCCGCCACCTCCTTGCCGGTGCCGGGTCCGCCGGTGATCATCACCCGGCTGCCGGTCGCCGCGACCCGTTTCAGCGTCGCGCGAACGGTGTTGATCGCGTTCGACGTCCCGGTCAGGTCGGTTTCGCGCCCCACGCTCGCGCGCAGCGACGCGACCTCGCGCCGCAGCCGTTCGGTTTCGGTCGCGCGCTCGACCAGCAGCAACAGTCGCTCGGCCTCGAACGGCTTTTCGATGAAGTCGCTCGCGCCGCGCCGGATCGCCGCGACCGCCGTGTCCAGATTGCCATGCCCTGAGATCACCAGCACTGGAATCGAGGGATCGCGCCGCTTGATTTCATCGAGCAGGTCCAGCCCGTCGAGCCGCGATCCCTGCAACCATACGTCGAGCAGCACCAGGCTCGGCCGACGCTCGGCAATCGCCTCCAGCGCGGCGTCGCTGTCGGCCGCGCCACGGGTCTCATAACCCTCATCCTCAAGAACGCCCGCGACCAGTTCGCGGATGTCGCTCTCGTCATCGACCACCAGAATATCGAGTGTCATGCGTTCGGTCCGTTCTAGATACGTGTCGGTGCGGCCGACGCCTCACCCACCGCACTCTCTTCAATGGTTGCCGGGTCGCCTGCCAGCCGCTCCAGCGTCGTCGTGTCGAAACACAGCGTCACGATCGTCCCGCCGCCCGGCCGGTCGGCGAACGCCATCGTCCCGAAATGCTCCTCGACGATCTTCTTGACGATGGCGAGGCCAAGTCCGGTGCCGCGGCTGCGGGTCGTCATATAGGGTTCGACGATCCGGTCGCGCTCGGCGGGCAGGCCGATGCCGTTGTCGGCGATCTCGACCAGCATCTGGCGGTCTTCGTCGATGCGGATCGCCATGTCGATCGCGCCCCCGCCCTCGCCTTCTCCCTCGGCCCGCGCCTCGACCGCCTCGATCGCGTTCTTCACCAGGTTCGTCAGCGCCTGGCCCAGCTGGCGGCGATCACATACCAGCGGCGGCACATGGTCCGGATGGCTCATGCCGAACCGGATCTCCGGCTTCGACACCTCGTGCAGGAACAGGGTCTGGCGGGCGATATCGACCAGCGATTCCTCGCGAAAGATCGGCTTGGGCATCCGCGCGAAGGACGAGAATTCGTCCACCATCCGCCGCAGATCGCCCACCTGCCGCACGATCGTATCGGTCAGCTTGGCAAAGGTGCCGTCATCGCTCTCGATCTTCTTGCCATATCGGCGCTGAAGCCGCTCGGCGGCCAGCTGGATCGGGGTCAGCGGGTTCTTGATCTCATGGGCGATGCGCCGTGCGACATCGGACCAGGCGGCGCGCCGTTGATCGAGCAATTGCTGGGTGATGTCGTCGAAGGTCAGCACTTGCCCCGCCTCATCGCGGGTGATCTTCACCGCCAGCGTCCGCGCTTCTCCGCCACTGGTCAGCTGGACGATATCCTCTCGCGATTCGCCGCCCAGTACGGCGTCGAGTTCGGGCGCGACATCGGCAAGCAATTTGCCGACCGGCGCCTCACCCGGACGCAACAGCGCCATGGCGGAACTGTTGATCAGGCGGATGCGCCGGTCCGCATCGATCGACAGCACCCCGGCCGTCACGCCCGACATCACCGCCTCGATCAGCGCGCGGCGGCTTTCCGATTCGGCGTTCGCATCGACCAGCGCGTTGGTCTGTTCCTGCAACCGGTCGGTCATCCGGTTGAACGCGGTCGCCAGCGTGCCGATCTCGTCGTCGGCACGCGGCGTCGGCACTCGGGTCGCCAGATCGCCATCGGCAACCTCGCGCGCGGCTTTCACCAGATCGCCCACCGGGCGCACCAGCCGGTCGGCGATCTGCAACGCGACCCACACCGCCAGCCCGACAATCGCCAGCGAAAGCAGGAGCAGCGCGACATTGAACTGCAATTGGAGCGAGCGGGAACGTTCGGTCAGGGTGCGGTAATCGCTCACCAGACTATCCGCGCGACGCTTGCGCTGAAGCAGGGCGGGATCGATCACGCGCGCGGCATAGAGATAGGTATCCGGCGCGCCGGGAAACCGGGTCAGCGCGCGGATCCGCCCGCCGGCATCTTCGACGACAATGTCCTTTCCGTCCCGAAGCTGGCGGATCGCATCACGACTGATCTGCTGATCGATAAGCTGTTCATAGGGGTTCAGAATCGCAAGCGTTTGCAACTCGCCGTCCGGCGATGTCTGGCGAACGATCGCCGCCTCCGACAGTTCGCGCTGGGTGGTCTGGAACAGCAGATAGTTGATGAACGCCTGACTATCGATCGGCTGCTCCGTCAGGAAAACGCCCAGATCGATCGCCATCTTCTCGGTATTGCCGCCGACCCGCTCCTTCAGATCGTTGATGCTGCCCTGCGCCACGGCGGAGGCATTTTCCAGCATCGAGCGCGCGCGGTCCGAGTACCAGAACTCGACCCCATATTGGAACAGGAGCGACGCGACGATCGATACAAAGATCGTCGGAACGCTCGCCAGGATCGAAAAGATCGCCACCAGACGCACATGCAGGCGCGCCCGCCCGCCCAGCGGCGATTGCGCCGCCCGACGCTTCGCCACGCGCCGCCCGATCAGCACGATCAGCGCGACCAGCGGAACCAGGTTGGCGACCAGCAGCAGCGCGACCAGTGGCGGGGTCAGCAGCTTTTGCGATTCGTCATTCCCGCTGATGACGAAATAGCTGCCGACCATCACCGCGGCCGCCACGGCCAGCACCGCGAGTTCGACGACCGGCGTGACGGCAAACCGCCACGGGCGCCTTACAGCTACGTCGATCGGCTCGGCGGCGGCATTCATCGTTGCATGGCTACAACAAGACCGTTGCCGTGAAAACACACTCTTTGTGCCAATTGTCGCTAAGCGGGATCGTCCTGCCGCCCCCCGACATCGATCCCCAGCGTATCGAGCCGCTTGCGCAGCGTGTTGCGGTTGATCCCCAGCGCCCGCGCGGCCCGCAACTGGTTCTGCCCGTGCCGTGCCAGCATCGCCTCGATCAGCGGTCGTTCAACTTCGCCGATGATGCGATCGTAGAGGGTGCCGTCCTCCAGCACCGCCGGTTCCTCCGCCGCGATGCGCGACAGTCGCGCGATCACCGCCGCCTCGATCCCCTCGTCCCGCGTCGCAGGGGCGGGGTTCATGCCCTCGCCCAGCATGGTCCGCACCGCCGCGCCATCGATCCACTCGTCGCGGTGCAGCGCCGCCATCCGCCGCATCAGATTTTCCAGCTCGCGCACATTACCCGGCCAGTCATGCGCCTCAAGCGCGGCGATCGCATCGTCACCGATCGCCTTGCGCGGCAAGCCGTCCTCTACCGCACGATCGAGGAAATGCCGCGCGAGCAGCCGTACGTCCTGTCGCCGCTCGCGCAGGGCCGGCAATGCGATCGGCACGACGTTCAACCGATAGAACAGGTCCTCGCGAAACTGCCCGCTCGCCACCAGCGCGCCCAGATCCTTGTTGGTCGCCGCGACGATGCGCACGTCCGCCCGAATCGCCCGCGCGCCGCCGACGGTGATGAATTCGCCCGATTGCAGCACGCGCAGCAGCCGCGTCTGTGCGTCCATCGGCATGTCGCCGATCTCGTCCAGGAACAGTGTGCCGCCCGATGCCTGCTCGAACTTGCCAGCCGATCGCGCTGCCGCGCCGGTAAAGGCACCCTTTTCATGCCCGAACAGCTCCGCTTCGATCAGCTCGCGCGGGATCGCCGCCATGTTGATCGCTACGAACGGCGCGCGCCGGCGCGGACCCAGGTCATGGATCGCCTGGGCCACCAGCTCCTTGCCGGTCCCGCTCTCCCCGCTGATCAGCACGGTGAGTTCGTTGGACACCACGCGCGCGATCACGCGATAGACGTCCTGCATCGCCGGCGACCGGCCGATCATCGCGACCGCGTGGTCCTCCGCCGCCGGCAGATCCTCGACCAGCCGCCGCCCGCGCACCAGCGCGCTCCCCACTGCGGTGGTCAGCGCGTCCAGGTCGAACGGCTTGGGCAGGTAATCGAACGCCCCTGCCTCGGTCGCGCGCACGGCCGTGGTCAGTGTGTTCTGCGCCGACAGCACGATCACCGGCAGGTCGGGATGCTCGCCGGTCAGCGTCGCGACCAGGTCCAGGCCGTTGCCGTCGGGCAGCACGACATCGGTCACCACCACGTCAGGCCGCTGGACCCGCATCGCCTTGCGCAACTCGTCCAGCGACGCGGCTGCGGTCACCCGGTGGCCGGCCCGTCGCAGCGCCTGGGTGACGACGGTGCGGATCGCGGCGTCGTCGTCACAGATCAGGATCGCGCCGCTGACACTCATGATTCGCGCGTCCCGGCCGCGCCGATCCGTTCGCGCACCAGTCCGGCCCGCCCGCGCGCGAGAACATAGATGCCGATCCCCATCCAGATCAGGTTGAGCGCCGCCGACGGCAGCGCCCCGCGCACATAGCCGTTGATCAACATGCCGATGGCGCCGAACACGTTCATCAGCTGATAGGCGGCCCCGCGCCCGTCCACGCGGCCCGCCGACAACAACGCATAGGCGACCAGTACCAGCCCGGCCCCGGCCCAGCCGACGACATCCACCCAATCCATCACCCGTGAACCCTCACCATCATCATCCGTCCGCCCGCGGCAGATTGACCCGAAAGATCGTCAGTTCCGGATCGCCGGCGCGCGCATATTCGACCACGCCGCCCATGTCGCGAACCAGCTTTTCGACCAGCGGGAGGCCCAGCCCCTTGCCCTCGGGCTTGCCCGATACGAACGGTTCGAACAGATGCCCGGCAATGTCCGACGGCGCGCCAGGTCCATTGTCCGCGATCGACAGTTCGATCGGCAACCATCGGCGCGGCCGGTTCGGCGCGGGGCGCATCGCGACGCCGTGGCGGTATTGCGTCGCCATCACGATGCGCGGCTCCGCCACGTCCTTCAACGCTTCGGCGGCGTTCTTCAGCAGGTTCATCACCACCTGGGTGAACGCGTCCCGATCGATCAGTACCGGCGGCAGCGACGGGTCGAACCGCTCCTCGATCACGATACCGCGCGCGAATCCGGCCAGCGCGACGCGCCGGGCATGATCGAGCAGCGGGTAGATATTGTGCGGCGACAATTTGGGCGGACGGGTGTCGGTAAAATCCTCCATCCGGTCGATCAGCGCGGCGATACGGTCCACCTCGGCAGTGATCAGGCCGGTCAGTTCCGCGCGTCCTTCGCAGTCCTCCTCCCCGCCGGCGCTGCCCAGCAATTGCGCGGCGCCACGAATGCCGGACAGCGGATTCTTGATCTCATGCGCCAGCATCGCCGCCGCGCCGATCGCCGCACGCGCGCCGGCGCTGCGGTCGGCGCCCACCGACAGCCGGCGTGACGTCGGTGCCTGATGCAGCGTCACGATGCGCCATCCGGGATGTTCGGCGATCTGCGCCTCGACGAAATCGACGCGGGTGCGCGGCGATCGCGTGGGTTCGATCTCGACGTCATAGGCGGCAAAGCCATGCCCCTCGCGCCGCGTCGCATAGCCCTCGGGCGGGGTGACGATCCGGTCCAGCCGCTGGCCGATCATCGCGCGCTCGCTATGGTTCAACAGATGCTCGCTCGCGATGTTCGCGCGGACGACGCGATCCTGCGGGTCCAGCACCAGTGCCGCGACGGGCAGGGCGCCGAACATCTCGCCCAGGTCCGGCTCGCCCGCCTGGGGCGGGGGCCTCAGGCCGCTTCGCGCGCCGGCCATGATCCGCCCGCCGCGGCTGCCTCACGCAGTGGTGCGTAGAATTCGTCCAGCATCGCCAGCACCGTCGCCGCCTTCGGCTCCTGGTTCACCTTGTTCCGGAACTCGGCCGAACCGGGCAGCCCCTTGGTGTACCAGCCGACATGCTTGCGCATCAGGTTGACGCCGGTCATCTCGCCATAATGGTCGAGCATCATCGCATAATGCTCGGCGATCAGCGCATATTGCTCGTCGATGTCCGGATCGGGGCGCTCGTCCTTCCCCGACAGCGCGTCCATCACCTGGCGCAGGATCCATGGCTTGCCATAGGCGCCGCGCCCGATCATCACCCCATCGGCGCCCGATTGCGCCAGCGCCGCGCGCGCATCGTCCACGGTACAGATATCGCCGTTGACGATGACGGGGATCGACACCGCATCCTTGACCCCGCGCACGAATGCCCAGTCGGCGGACCCCTTGTACATCTGGTTGCGGGTCCGGCCATGGACGGTCACCATCTTCGCGCCCAGATCCTCGGCGACACGCGCGAGTTCGGGGGCGTTCAGGCTGTCATGGCACCATCCCATGCGCATCTTCACCGTCACCGGCACATCGACCGCCTTCACGCACGCCTCGATCAGCCTGGCGGCAAGTTCCGGCACCCGCATCAGCGCCGATCCCGCATCTCCATTGGTCACCTTGCGCACGGGGCAGCCCATGTTGATGTCGATGATCGCGGCGCCCCGATCAGCGTTCAGCTTGGCCGCCTCGCCCATTTCATAGGGGGTACAGCCGACCAGCTGCATCGACACCGGCTCCTCGATCGGGTCCCACGCCGCCTTCTGCACCGATTGCCGCGTCTCGCGGATCGCCGCCTGGCTCGCGATCATTTCGGTGACGTTGAGGCCGGAGCCATAGCGCCGCACCAGCCGCCGGAACGGCAGATCGGTGACGCCCGTCATCGGCGCCAGGATCACCGGCGTCTCGACCGTCACCGGTCCGACCTGGATGGGCTTGAGCATCGTCATATGTGCCTGAAAAACAGGCAGCGCCTGTACATGGCGATGGCTTGGGGCGCAAGGGCGCGCCGATCCCGCTCGACCCTTCCCTATGCCAGGGCATCGCGCTAGTTCCCTCGCCATGCCAGCGATCCGCATGCCATCGTCGAACCGCGCCGTCACCGGCTGCCGGCGGCGCATCCCATGACCACCGCCGCCCTGATCGTCGCGGCCGGCAAGGGCGTGCGCGCCGGCACCGACATTCCCAAACAGTTCGTCGCCCTGTGCGGTCGGCCGCTGGTGGCGCACAGCCATGCCGCGTTCGCCGCGCATCCCGGCATCGACCAGATCCTGTTCGTCATCGCCGATGGGCAGGCCGACGCGCTCCACAACGCGCTTCAAGATCCCAATGCCGATCCGGCCAGATCGGTCAGCCGGATCGATCATGTCACCGGCGGTGCGGAACGCCGCGAGTCGGTCCGCGCGGGGCTGGAGGTGTTGGCGGACCGGGGCGTGACCCGCGTCCTGATTCACGATGCGGCCCGCCCCTTTCTCCCGCCGGCGGTCATCGATGCGCTGCTCACCGCGCTCGATCGCGCGCCCGGGGCCGTTCCGGCCCTGCCGGTCGCCGATACGCTCGCCCGGGGCGACCATCGGTTGGGCGAGAATGTCCCGCGCGGGGGCCTCCACCGCATCCAGACGCCACAGGCGTTTCATCTCGACGCCATCCTCGCCGCCCATCGCGCCTGGCCTGCGGAGGAAGAGGCGACCGACGACGCCCAGATGCTCCGCCGTGCGGGCCATGACGTCATCCTGGTTCCCGGAGACCCGATGCTCGACAAGATCACCCACCCCGCCGACTTCGCCGCGGCACAGGCGCGCCACCGCGCCGCCCTCGTCTCGCGCAGCGCGATGGGGTTCGACGTTCACCGGTTCGACGCCGGTGCGCAGCTGTGGCTCGGCGGGGTACGGATTCCCCATGATCGGGGCCTGTCGGGCCATAGCGACGCCGATGTCGCGCTTCATGCCATCACCGACGCGTTGCTCGGCGCGGTCGGCGCCGGGGATATCGGCATGCATTTCCCACCCGGCGACCCCAAATGGCGCGGCGCGGCCTCGGCCCAATTCCTCGAACATGCCGCTCACCTTGTCGATGCAGCGGGCGGCGTCATCGATTTCATCGACCTGACGCTGATCTGCGAAGCGCCCAAGATCGGTCCCCATCGCGACGCGATCCGCGCCAGCATCGCCGCGTTGCTGAACCTTAAGGTTCAACAGGTTAGTGTAAAGGCGACCACCACCGAACGACTGGGCTTCACCGGTCGCGGCGAAGGGATGGCGGCCCAGGCCATCGCGACGGTGCGCGTCCCGGAGTAAGGCATGCGTTTTCGATCGATCCCCTTTCTGTTCGCGGCCCCGGCGCTGCTTTCGGCGCCCGCCGCGGCACAGCCGGCCTGTATCACCGGGCCGGAGGCGGAGTCGCTGTTCCAGGTCATGCTTCCAGACACGATCCGCGAAATGGGGCGGGTGTGCGCCGGCCTGCCGCCGCAATCCTTTCTTCGCCGGCCCGATCCCGGTTTCCTCGCCCGGATCGACGCCGGCGTTGCGCCTGCGCTTCCCGGCGCCCGCGCGGGCATCCGCAAGCTGTTGGGTCCCGGCGGAGAGGCGATCGCCGAATCGCAGTTCGCGGTCGGCGCGGTCCGCGCGATCTTTGCACCGGCCATCGCCCAGCGGATCCGGCCCGCCGACTGCCCCGGCATCGACCGGGCCGTCGCGAATCTCGCCCCGCTTCCCCCGCGCAACCTGGCGGCGGTGTTCGTCGCATTGGCGCAGATCGCCCAGACGGACGAAAAACGCGGGCCAAGACTTCCGCTTTGCCCTATGGCGCCGGCACGATGACCGATACGATTCTACCCCAGACCCTTGTCGACCTTGCCCGTAAGGTGGTCGAAACCAACCGTGCCGCCGGTCGCACCGTGGCGGTCGCCGAAAGCTGCACCGGCGGACTCGTCGCCGCCGCGCTCACCGAAATTCCCGGCTCGTCCGAAGTGCTGATCGTCGGCTTCGTCACCTATTCCAACGACGCCAAGATGTCGGAGCTGAAGGTCAGCGGCGACGTGCTCGAAACCTTTGGCGCCGTGTCGGTCGCGACCGCGTGGAGCATGGCGCAGGGCGCGCTTGAGGAAAGCGGGGCGGATGTCGCGGTGGCGGTCACCGGCATCGCCGGGCCGGACGGCGGCACCGACAAAAAGCCGGTCGGCCATGTCGTCTTCGCCCGGGCGGAGCGCGATGCCGATCCCGACATCGTCGTCGCGGACACGCGTGAATTCGGCGATCTGGGCCGGGGCGGCGTGCGGCTTCAGGCCGCGTTGTGCGCGCTCGAACTGCTGGTCCCGGGCAAGCCGCCGTCGCCCGACGCCGAATCGCTGTAGAGCTTTGCCGCGCGCTCCTCGAACGCGTTGATCATCATCCGCAAGGCGCGGTCGAACACCTGTCCCGCCAGCATTTCGAACACGCGGCTCTTGAACGCGAAATCGACGCAGAAATCGATCAGCACGCCCCCGTCCCCGTCGGGCCGGAACTTCCAGTCATTGTGCAGATATTTGAGCGGGCCATCGACATAATCGACCCGGATATGGGCCGGCCGCTGCTTCTCGACCCGACTGGTGAACGTCTCGCGTAGGCCCTTGAATCCGACGATCAGGTCCGCGACCATCTCCGTCTCGCCGTCGGACCGCACCCGCACCGCGCTGACCCAGGGCAGAAATTCGCCATAGCGGGCGACGTCAGCGACCAGATCGAACATCTGCTCCGGCGTGTAGGGCAGCCGGCGCGTTTCGCTGTGCCTGGGCATCAGGCCCCCGCCGCGACCTTTGCCAGCCGGGCGTCGCGCGCCGCCTTCATCCGCGCGAAATCGTCGCCGGCGTGATAGCTCGACCGCGTCAGCGGTGAGGACGCGACCAGCAGGAATCCCTTGGCCCGGGCAATCGCGGCATAGGCGTCGAACGCCTGGGGCGTCACGAAATCCTGTACCTTCGCATGGCGGGGAGTCGGTTGCAGATACTGGCCCATCGTCATGAAATCGATGTCGGCGCTGCGCATGTCGTCCATCACCTGATGGACCTCCAGCCGCTCCTCGCCCAGGCCGAGCATGATGCCGGATTTGGTGAAGATCGACGGGTCGAGCTTCTTGACCTGCTCCAGCAGGCGCAAGGAGGCGTAATAACGGGCGCCGGGCCGGATCGTCGGATAGAGACGCGGCACCGTTTCGAGATTGTGGTTATACACGTCGGGCCGCGCGGCGACGATCATCTCTACCGCCGCCTCGTGCTTGTTGCGGAAATCGGGGGTCAGGATCTCGATCGTGGTGGTCGGGCTCGCCTTGCGCACCGCCTCGATCACCTTGACGAACTGCTTCGCGCCGCCATCGGGCAGGTCGTCGCGATCGACCGACGTCACGACGATATGCTCAAGCCCCATCTGCACGGCGGCATCGGCCACGTTCTGCGGCTCCATCGGATCCACCATGCGCGGCATGCCGGTCTTCACGTTGCAGAATGCGCAGGCGCGCGTGCAGGTATCGCCCAGGATCATCACCGTCGCGTGCTTTTTCGACCAGCACTCGCCGATATTCGGACAGGCCGCCTCCTCGCACACCGTCGTCAGGCTTTTCGACCGCATCAGCGCACGAGTTGCGGCAAAGCCGGCGGACGTCGGCGCCTTTACCCGGATCCAGTCGGGCTTGCGCTGGCGCTCGGGCCTGGGCGCTGCGGTCGGGGACATGTCATTCATGCCGCGCAGATAGCGATCCAGCCCCCGGCTTGCCAGCCCTTTGCGCGTGCGCCAATGGTTCGCGCATGACTCACTTTGCAGACCTTGTTGACGGCTATCGCCGTTTCCGCACTGCCGACTATCGGCGCCAGCACGAACGCTGGGCGCAACTGGCCGAGGGGCAGGCGCCGAAGGTCATGGTGATCGCCTGTTCGGACAGCCGGGTCGAGCCTTCGCAGATTTTCGACACGCTGCCCGGAGAGATTTTCGTCGTGCGCAACGTCGCCAATCTGGTCCCGCCGTTCGAAAATGACGGCGGCCGCCACGGCGTTTCCGCGGCGTTGGAATTCGCGGTCACCAAGCTGGAGGTCGAAGAGGTCGTGGTGCTGGGTCACGGCATGTGTGGCGGCGCCCATGCCGCGCTGACCGAAATGTTTCAGGACAGCCCCCCGGGCGATGGCGGATTCGTCCATGCCTGGGTCAGCCTGCTCGACGAATCGCGCGAACGGGTAAAGGCGCGGTTCGGCGACACGCCCGAGGCGGCGCGCGAAATGGAGCTGGAGACCGTCCGCACCTCGATCCGCAATCTGCACAGCTTTCCGTTCGTTCCCGAACGCGAGGCGGCGGGCAAGCTCAAGATTCATGGCGCCTATTTCGCGATCAGCGACGGCATCCTGTATCTGATGGACGCGGACGGCGCATTTCATCCCGCCTGACCGCCGCGTCCGGCGGGGTTGCGCGACTCCCGGCCCCTTCGCTCATTGATCGGGCGAAGGAGAGTCAGAATGACCGACCGTACCGAAACCGCCCGCAATCATGATGGCGGCGACCTGATCGCTTCCCCCCTCGACACGCCGGGACGGCAGGGCCGCAATGGCGGCAATCTGGCGCGCGATGTCGGCACCGACGCCGCGACGGAACGCGTCCGCGATCCCGAGGCGTGCGAAGGCGTCGACAGGCGGGACGAAATCAATCACGGCGAATGCAAACCCGGCTAATCCGCGCGTAGCGCCGCCCGCGCCATCTTTTCGAAATCGGGGTCGAGCGAGGGCGGTTCCATCGAAACCCCTGCCTCAAGCCGGTCGGCGATCGCCGTCAGAGCGGCAATCCGCCCGGCCTTGCGGTTATTGCCGTCGATGACCGTCCACGGCGCGAGTTCGGTGCTGGTCCGATCGAACATGTCGGCCATCGCGGACAGGTAATCGGCGCGCCGGGCGCGGTTGCGATAATCGTCGGCGCCCGTTTTCCACCGCTTCCAGGGGTCGTCGAGCCGCTCGGCCAGCTCCTCGTCCTGCTTTTCCTGGGTGATATGGACGAACATCTTCACGATCGTCGCGCCCGCCTCGATCTGCTGCGCTTCGAACGCGTTGATCTCATCATAGCCCTGCCGCCACGCGGCCTCGCTGGCATAGCCCTCGACCCGCTCGACCAGCACGCGGCCATACCAGCTGCGATCGAAAATCGTGATGTGGCCGTTGGCTGGCAGGCGGGTCCAGAAACGCCACAGGAAATGATGCGCGAGCTCCGCCTCGCTCGGCGCGGAAATCGGCATGACTTCGAAAAAGCGCGGATCCCAATTGGCGGTCAGCCGCTTGATGACGCCACCTTTCCCGGCCGCGTCCCACCCCTCCATCACCACGATCGCGGGTTTCTTGTGGACGATATGCGCGACCTGGATCTTCTCCAGCCGGCCCTGCACACTCGCCAATTGCGCGTCATAGTCGCCATCCAGCTTCGCGCCGGTTTCATAGTCGCCAAGATCGATCTTCATCGCAAATCCCTAGCACGCTTCGAAACCACGCCGAAATGCCCCGCTTTCGCGGCTGCCCGGTCTTCGCGCACCCCGGTCCGGCGCGCTATCAACGCCGGGTGCGCGATGTAGGCGCACCTGTATGCGGGGTATCGAAACATGGCGACTCAGCGTCTGCTGATCGAAGGGCGCGTTCAGCGCGTTGGCTACCGGGACTGGGCAGTGCGCACCGCGCACCAGCTGGGGGTGGTAGGATGGGTCCGCAATCTGGCGGACGGGCGGGTCGAGATGCTGGTCGATGGCGACGAGATGGCGCTCGACACCTTTGTCGATCGCTGTCGCGAAGGGCCATTGCTGGCGAATGTCGCGCGGATCGACGCCACCCCGGCCGATCGCGGCAACGTCAAGGGCTTTACCAAGCGCTTCACCGCCTGAACATCAATCCTCGACGAGTTTGAGCAGGCGGCGCTCGACCGGCGCCAGCACCGGCCCCAGTTCGTGTCCGCGCTTCAATACCGCGCCGGATTCCGCGACGAGCGACCACATCCCCTGCCGGTTACGCAGCGCGGGACGCTTCTCGACACGGAATTCGGGGCGTTCGGCCGCGCGACGAAAGGCGGCGAACACCGCGGCGTCCCGGCCGAGATGGATGGCATAATCCTTCCAGTGGCCCGCCGCGACCATACGACCGTAGAGGTCGAGGATGCGCATCAGTTCGGCGCGTTCGAACCCGATCTGATGCGCACCGCCGCGCTGTGGGAGGGGCGTGACGGTCGCGCTCACGCCCGGTCGCGCCGCGCCTCTTCGGCGTGTCGCGCGTCGCGCTCGGCAAGCAGTTCCTCGACGCGCTTGCGCATCGATTCAAGCTCGCAGCGCATGATCTCCAGCTTTTGCGTCGCCGGATCGTAAATCTCGCTGCACGGTGTGCCATAGGGGACGAAATCGCGCTGCCACTTGTCCGCCTCGACCAGCGTCGCCTTGGCGGGGATGCCGACCATCACCGCGCCGTCCGGCACATCCTTCGTCACAACGGCATTGGCGCCGACCCGCGCGCGCGACCCGACCGTGATCGGACCCAGCACCTGCGCGCCCGACCCGATGATCACCCCGTCCGACAGCGTCGGGTGCCGCTTGCCGCCGACGCCATTGTCCGGGCTGGTGCCGCCCAGGGTCACGCACTGATAGATGGTGACGTCATCGCCGATCTCTGCCGTCTCGCCGATCACCACAAATCCGTGGTCGATAAAGAAATTGCGGCCGATCCTTGCCCCCGGATGGATATCGATCGCGGTCATCCAGCGGGACAGGTGATTGACGACCCGCGCCAGGAAAAACAGCCGCGCCCCGAACAGCCAATGCGCGATCCGGTGCCAGAACAGCGCCCACACGCCGGGATAGAGCAGGATTTCCGCGCGGCTGCGGGGTGCAGGATCGCGCGCCTGAATAGATTTGAGGTAGGATCCCAGACGTCCAAACATGGGCGGCCCCTTCTTTGAACGGCGTATCTAGGCGCGCGCGCCGGGAATTTCCAGCGCACCCCCGCAATCGCTTCGCGCGTCTAAACACGATGTATCTTGTGGGAATTCGACAAGCCCGCCACACCGGCCCCATTATCGCCAATGCAGAGGCAGGAATGTTCGCAGGATTTGATCTGACCGCGCTGCTGCCCTTCGTGGCCGTCGGATTCGCCGCCCAGATGGTAGACGGCGCGCTCGGCATGGCGTTCGGCGTCATCAATTCGACGCTGCTGGTCAGCGTGATGGGCGTCGCGCCGGCCCAGGCTTCGGCGATGGTCCACACGGTCGAGACCTTTACCACCGCGGCCTCGGGCGCAAGCCATGTGTGGCACCGGAACGTCAACTGGAAGCTGTTCGGGCGGCTCGTGGTTCCCGGCGTGATTGGCGGCGTGCTCGGCGCGACCGTGCTCAGCCGGATCGACGCCTCGCAGGCAAAGCCGTTCGTCATGGCCTATCTCGCCTGTATCGGCCTGTACCTCCTGTTCCGCGCGTGGCGCGGCAAGGTGGAGCCGCGTGAGCCGAAGGTGATCGAACCGCTCGGCCTGGTCGGCGGGTTCCTCGACGCGGCGGGCGGTGGCGGATGGGGTCCGGTCGTCACCAGCAACCTGCTGGTGCAGGGCGCATCGCCCCGCACGACGATCGGAACGGTGAACACCAGCGAGTTCTTCCTCACCGCCAGCGTATCGGCGACGTTCATCGCGACGCTGGGGTGGGAGATGTTCACGCTCCAGACCCTGGGCATCCTGATCGGCGGGCTGATCGCCGCGCCGTTCGGCGGCCTTCTGGCCAAGCGGGTCCCGACCCGCACCCTGATGGCGATGGTCGGCGTGCTGCTGACGCTTACCAGCGCGTGGACGATCTATCGCGCGCTAAGCTGACCGTCGCGCCATCGCTGCATCGCGCCAACGCCCCAGTTGCATCGCAACAGGCGCAGGCAAATCCCCCGATCGCGCCCGTACTGATCGATTGATCCGATCACATCGACCATCGATTCGAATTTCACATTGCGGTGCGGCATAGCTATTTGCTGCACGGCAACAACAACCCGTCAGAGGAAAACAGATCATGGCCCTTATCGGCAGCACCATCACCCCGTTCACCGCCACCGCCTTCAAACAGGGCAAGTTCGTCGATGTCACCGACGCCGACGTGAAGGGAAAGTGGGCGGTTTTCTTCTTCTACCCGGCCGATTTCACCTTCGTATGCCCGACTGAGCTCGAGGATCTTGCCGACATCTATCCGACGCTGCAAAAGATGGGCGTCGAGGTCTATTCGGTCTCCACCGATACTCATTTCAGCCACAAGGCATGGCACGACACGTCGCCCGCGATCGGCAAGATCGACTATTACATGCTTGGCGACCAGAACCATGTCCTGTCGAAGAATTTCGACGTCCTGCGCGAAGGACAGGGCCTGGCCGATCGCGGCACCTTCGTCGTCGATCCCGACGGCGTGATCCAGCTGGTCGAGATCACCAGCGAAGGCGTCGGCCGCAACGCGACCGAACTGCTCCGCAAGATCAAGGCCGCGCAGTATATCGCCGCGCATCCGGGTGAAGTCTGCCCCGCCAAGTGGGAAGAGGGCGAAACCACGCTGGCGCCGTCGCTCGACCTCGTCGGCAAGATCTGACCGGCGCCCGCCCCTCCCTCTTGCGGGCGCTGTCGCGGCCCGGGGCGGACGTCTTCCCCCGCCCCGGGCCGCTTCGTTTTTCGCACCAATCCGACTGGAGTCCGCCATGCTCGACGCGCATCTCAAGCAACAGCTCGAAGCCTATCTCGTCAACATCCGCGAACCGATCGAACTCGTCGCCAGCCTGGGCGAGGATGCGAAGTCGCGCGAACTCGAAACGCTGCTGGACGAAATCGCCGCGCTCAGCGGGAAGATCGCGCTGGTGCGCAAGGACGATGACCGGCGCAAGCCGAGCTTCATGATCCGCCGCGCCGGCACCGATATCGGGGTTCGCTTCGCCGGCATCCCGATGGGCCATGAATTCACCTCGCTCGTCCTCGCCCTGCTTCAGGTCGGCGGGCATCCCTCGCGCGCGACCCAGGACGTGATCGAGCAGGTTCGCGGCCTTGAAGGCGAACTGCATTTCGAGACCTATTTCTCGCTCTCGTGCCAGAACTGCCCCGACGTCGTTCAGGCGCTTAACCTGATGGCGGTGCTGAACCCGCGGATCAGCCATGTCGCGATCGATGGCGCGCTGTTCCAGGACGAGGTCGAGGCGCGTCAGGTTCTGGCGGTGCCGGCGGTGTTCCTGAACGGCCAGCCATTCGGCCAGGGCCGGATGGAACTGGAACAGATCGTCGCGAAGCTCGACGCGGGCGCCGACGCGAAGGCCGCCGAAAAGCTCGACGCCAGGGACCCGTTCGACGTGCTGGTGATCGGCGGCGGACCGGCGGGCGCCGCGTCGGCCATCTATGCCGCACGCAAGGGGATCCGGGTCGGTGTCGCCGCCGAACGGTTCGGCGGGCAGGTACTCGACACGATGGGGATCGAGAATTTCATCTCCGTCCCCTATACCGAAGGCCCGAAGCTCGCCGCCCAGCTGGAAAGCCATGTGCGGGAGAATGAGGTCGATATCATGAACCTCCAGCGCGCGGCGAAGCTGATCCCCGCCACGCAGGAAGGCGGCCTTCATCATGTGGAGCTGGAGAATGGCGCGACGCTGAAGGCGCGGACGATCATCCTGTCCACCGGCGCGCGCTGGCGACAGATGGGCGTGCCGGGCGAGGAGGCATATCGCAACAAGGGCGTCGCCTATTGCCCCCATTGCGACGGCCCGCTGTTCAAGGGCAAACGCGTCGCGGTGATCGGCGGCGGAAATTCCGGCGTGGAGGCCGCGATCGACCTTGCGGGAATCGTCGGCCATGTCACGCTGATCGAATTTGACGATCAACTCCGTGCCGATGCGGTGCTGCAACGCAAGCTGAACAGCCTGGCCAATGTCCGCATCATCACCTCCGCCCTCACCACCCGGGTCAATGGCGGGGAGACGGTGACCGGTCTGACGTACCAGAATCGCGAGAGCGGCGTCGAACATGATCTCGAACTGGAGGGGATTTTCGTCCAGATCGGGCTGGTGCCGAACACCGAATGGTTGCGCGACACGATCGCGCTCACCCCGCGAGGCGAAATCGAGATCGACGCGCGCGGCGAGACGAGCCGCCGCGGCATCTTTGCCGCCGGGGACGCGACCACGGTGCCGTACAAACAGATCGTGATCGCGATGGGCGCGGGATCGACCGCCGCACTCTCCGCGTTCGACTATCTGATCCGCCTGCCCGCCGAAGCGGAGGCTGCGCAGGCCGCGTGACCCTGTCCGTCGCGCCCGGAAAATCGGGCGCGACGGGGCTGGCTTGCGCAGGTCGTCCTTCTTATATCCGGCTGGCAATCGACCCGGACGATCCATGGCGCAAACCTACCTCCCGACTCTCAAGCAGCTGCAATATCTGGTGGCGCTGAAGGATCATGGCCATTTCGGCCGTGCGGCGGAGGCGTGTTTCGTGACCCAGTCGACGCTGTCCGCCGGCCTGCGCGAACTGGAAACGCTGATCGGGGTCGTGCTGGTCGAGCGGACGCGGCGGGTGGTCCGATTTACCCCCTTGGGTGAGCGGATCGTGGACAAGGCGCGTCGCGTGCTGCGCGAGGCGGATGAGCTGGCCGACCTGGCCCGCGCGTCGGGCCGTCCGCTGTCCGGCGAGATGCGGATGAGCGTCATCCCGACGATCGCCCCGTTCCTGCTGCCGCGCATTCTCCCCCGCCTGCGACGGGATTATCCGGACCTCAAACTGTTCCTGCGCGAGGAGCCGAGCGGCGCCGCGTGCGAGAGCCTGCACACCGGGCGTACCGATTGCGTGCTGCTCGCCCTCCCCTATGCCTGTGGCGACGTCGAAACCGCGCCGCTGTTCGAGGATCGGCTGTTCGTCGCCTTTCCGGAGGGCGAATATCATGGCGATCATCGCGCCGTCGCCCCGAACGAGATCGACGAGACCCGGCTGTTGCTGCTGGAGGACGGGCATTGCCTGAAGGACCATGCGCTGGCCGCATGCAACCGCCCCGAACTGCGCGCGGAGGCGACGATGCTCGGCACCTCGCTTCACACCATGGTCCAGATGGTGGACAATGGGCTTGGCGTGACAATGCTCCCCGAAATGGCGCTGGCCGCCGGCATCCTCGACCATACGCATGTCTCCGCCCGCCCGCTTGAGGCCGACAATCCGTCGCGGCGGATCGCGCTGGTCTGGCGAAAGGCATCCCCGCGCGAGCGTGATTTCCGCCTGCTCGCCGATGTGCTGGCTCAGGCCGGCCTGTCCGCGGATCGGGTCCAGCGCGACGCGGCCTGATCGTCGTCCGCGCGGGCCGCGACCCAGCGGGGCGACCGGTCCGTCACCTCGCGCTTCCAGAAGGGCGCATCGGTCTTCAGGCGGTCGATCAGGAAGCTGCACGCGTCCAGCGCGGCGTGGCGATGCTGGGCCGCGGTGCCGATGAACACGATGCGCTCGCCCGGACTCATCGGGCCGATCCGGTGGACGATCACCGCCGACAGCAGCGACCATCGCGCCACCGCCTGTTCCGCGATATCGCACAGCGCAGCCTCGGTCATGCCCGGATAATGTTCGAGTTCGAGGCAGGTGACCCCGTCATCGCCGCGCACGATACCGGTAAAGCTGGCGATCGCGCCGGCGCCATGCGCCTCAAGCGCGGCGAGTTCGCTGGCGACCTCGATCGGCGCGGGATCGACCGAGACGCGGATCATCCGCCCGTCACCGGGGGGAACAGCGCGACCTCCCGCGCGGCGCCGATTTCAGCGTCGAGCGCGACGAAACGCTGATCGATCGCGCCGCGCAGGCGGGTGATGTCTGCCAGCGCCTCGGCATGGCCCGCGCTTCGATCGCGGAGCCAGATGGCGAGATCGGCGAGCGTATGGACGCCGGCCGGCGGCTCAACCTCTTCCTCACCGGTGCCGATCCGCTCACGTACCCAGGCGAAATACAGCACCCGCATCAGCTATCCATATGTTTCAGGCCGATGCGCAGATAATCCCATCCGGTAATCAGCGTGAGCACCGCCGCTGCCCACAGCATCGCGATGCTCGCCTGATGCACCCACGGCCAGTCGGGCAATGCGACGCCGAGCACCAGGCCGCCGAGCGAGGCGAGCTGAAACGCGGTCTTCCACTTGGCGAGCGCGGATACCGGCACCGACACCTGGATCCCGCCCAGAAATTCACGCAGCCCCGACACGGCGATTTCGCGCAGCAGGATCACCAGCGCGGCGATCATGTTCAGGTCCGAAATGATCCCCTTTGCGCACAGGATCAGGATGACCGCCGCGACCATGATCTTGTCCGCGATCGGATCGAGAAACACGCCCAGCTTCGACACCGTGCCGCGCGAACGGGCGAGATATCCGTCGAAATAGTCGGTGATGCCCATCAGGCAGTAGGTGGCGTAGCCAAGGGCGTAGCCCAGCTGCCATTCGGGCCACCACAGGAATGCCAGCAGCAGCGGCACGGCGACGATTCGCGACAGCGTCAGGATGTTGGGCAGGGTCAGCATCGATACGTGCCTTAGCACCGCCTCGACCGGCTCGCCACATCGCCGCGTTAGCGGTTGCCGCGCCCTGCCCCGCCCGGCTATGTCAGCGCCAGTTTCGACGGACGAAGGCCCGCCAACCCGATGATCAATGCGCTCGGACTGCTCAAAGAGCGCCGTTTCCTCCCTCTGTTCACCACACAGTTTCTGGGGGCGTTCAACGACAATCTGTTCAAGACCGCGATGGTGTTGTTCGCCACCTATTCGGTGTTCAACGACGCGGCGACCGAATTCTATTTCAACGCGTTGGCGACCGGCCTGGCGCTCATTCCGTTCGTGCTGCTGTCCGCGCTCTCGGGGCAGCTCGCCGATACCTATGACAAGGCGGGGATCATCCGCATCATCAAGACGGTCGAGATCGGCATCATGCTGTTCGGCGGCGCGGGCATCGTGGTCGCGAAAATGGGATATGCCAGCGCGGGCGTCGGCATGATGCTCGGCGCGGTGCTGATGCTGGGAACGCATTCGACCTTTTTCGGCCCGATCAAATACGCGATCCTCCCCCAGCATCTGGAGGAGGACGAAGTGCTGGGCGGGACCGGCCTGGTCGAGGCGGGGACCTATCTCTCGATCCTGCTCGGCACCATCATCGCCGGATGGGTCACGATCGAAACCGCCGGCCTGCTGACGCTCGCGGCCGCCGGGCTTGGCTGGGTCTCCGGCCGGTTCGTGCCGGCCGCGCCGCGGGTGGGCGCGCGTCTGAAACTGAACTACAATCCGTTCACCGCTTCATGGCGCCTGATCTCGAACACGATGCACATTCCGCGCCTGTTCTGGGCGATCTGCGCGATCAGCTTCTTCTGGACGATCGGTTCGGTACTGATCGTCATTTTCACCCCGCTGGCCAAGAACGTCCTGACGTCGGACGAACGGGTGGCGAGCCTGATGATCGCGACCTTCTCGATTGGTGTCGCGATCGGCTCGGTCGTCATCAACGCAATGTTGAAGGGCGAGATTTCCGCGAAATACGCCCCCGCCTCGGTGATCGCGATGGCGGGAATCGTGGTCGGATTTTCGGTCGAATCGCGCCTCTGGATCCCGGCGGAACCGGGCCGGCTCTATGACATGGCGACCTTCATGACGATGCCGCAGGCGTGGCTGGTGCTGGCGACGCTGATGGCGATCGCGATCACCGGGGGCATGTTCGTGGTGCCGCTCTACGCATTTCTGACCACGACGGTGACGAAGGACCAGACCGCCCGGACGGTGGCGGCGAACAATATCGTCAACGCGTTCGGCATGGTGGCCGGGGCGCTGATGGTGATCGGGATCACCGCACTGGGTGTCGGCCCCGCCGACCAGCTTCTGTTCGTTGCCGCGATGGGCCTGGTGTCCGCCTGGATCGCCCAGCGGCTACATCGCGCCTGTGACTGACGCGAAGCGCCGCGTCAGAGGATGAAGGTGTAGAAGCAGACGAAGAACGCGGCGAAGCTCAGCGCGAACAGCTTGATGTCGCTATCCTGCTCGCGCTGGCGCACCGCCGCGCGGATTTCGGGAAGCGCGGCGCGGAACGGATGTCCGGGCCGGCGGCGGGCGAGGATGAGATCACGTTGCATGTCCGCAAGTTAACGCGGTGTTTACGTTTTCGCCTAGGTTAAAGGGTGGTTAACCCACGTTCGATTTTGATACGCGCGCTAGTTAACGCCGAACGCCCCGGCCTGGTCGAGCACGCGCTGCGCCGCCTTCAGGTGCGGAATGTCGTACATCTTTCCGTCGATGCCGATCGTCCCGACGCCCGGCGCGGAGGCAAAGGCATCTACGACCCGACGGGCGTGCGCGATCTCGTCTTCATCGGGGGTGAAGCCGCTGTTGATCGATGCGACCTGTGCCGGATGGATGGCCAGTCTGCCGCCAAACCCTTCGCCCCGCGCCTCCCGGCAACTGGCGCGAAGCCCGTCCTCGTCGCGAAAGTCGGCGTACAGGGTCTCGATCGCCGGCACGCCGGCGGCATGGGCCGCCAGCAGGCACAGGGAGCGCGCCATACGAAAGGTGAACGCCCACCCCCCGTCGGCGGCGCGATTGCCGCTCGCCCCGATCGCTGCGGCAAGGTCCTCAGCTCCCCAGGTCAGGCCCGCCAGGCGCGGCAGCGAGGTCTTGGCGAATTCGCCCAGGTGAAAGGGAGCGGTCGCCGTTTCCGTCGCGACGGGGATGATCGCGGTCGCGCCGGCGGCGATCCCGTTTGCCGCCTCGAACGCGTCGAGATAGTGGGACAGGCGCGCGACGTCCGCCGGGCCGTCGATCTTGGGCTGAAGAATCCCGTCCGGTTGACCCGCCATCACCGCCGTCAGATCGGCAAGCGTCAGCCCGGTGTCGAACGGATTGATCCGCACCCATAGTTGCGGCCCGCGCGCGCCGGCGGGATGCGCCCGAAGATAATCGCGAACCAGCTGGCGGGCGCCATCCTTGTTTTCCGGCGCGACCGAATCCTCCAGGTCGAGGATCACCGCGTCCGCACCGCACGCGGCGATCTTTCCCATCTTCTTCTCGCTGTCCCCCGGGATGAACAGCATCGAACGAAGCGGCCGGCGCGCGCTCATGCCTGGGGCCGCTTGCGCTGAAGACCAGAGCGCTTGCACGATGCGACCAGATCGCCGTGCTGATTATAGGCACGGTGGAGGAAGGTGACGATCCCCGCCTCCGGCCGCGATCGCGATTCGCGCAGCTCGATCACCTCCGTCACCACGTTCACCGTGTCGCCGTGGAACAGCGGTTTTGGAAAACGCACCTCGTCCCAGCCGAGATTGGCGACCGCCGTACCCAGCGTCGTATCGCCCACCGAAATGCCGACCATCAGGCCGAGCGTGAAGGCGGAGTTGACGATCCGGGCGCCGAACTCCGTCCCCTTCATATATTCCTCATCAAGGTGAAGAAGCGCGGGATTATGGGTCATCGCGGTGAACAGGACATTGTCCGTCTCGCTCACCGTCCGCCGGATCGGATGCTCGAACGTCTGTCCGACATGCATCTCGTCGAACCAAACCCCTGCCATCGCCCATCCTCCGCTTGTTCTTCTGCCCCGCGCTTAGGCCTTTCCGCGCGGAAAGGCCAAGCCCCGGACGCGGTCCTTCAGAATCTGGCGCGCATGCCCGCGACCCCGGTGATGCCGGGATTGGTGAAGCTGAAGACGCTTTCATACCGCGCGTCGAGCAGATTATCCCCGCGCGCGAACACCGACAGCGTCCGGGTCACCCGCCATTCCGCCGCCAGATTGACCAGCGCATAATCGTCCAGTCGCACGCGCACCGGCACATAGGAAGGATCGATATAGGCAAGGTCGCGCGCAACGCCGGTATAGCGGACGACGGCATTGACCGACACGCGCCCGTCCGGCGCGGACCAGTTCACCGCCAGGCTGGCGCTGTGGGGCGGCCGACGCACTTCCTCCGCCCCGCGCTCGCGCGCATGAAGCCAGGTATAGGCGCCGTCGATCCGCCAGCCGGCGCCCAGCCGCGCATTCACATAGGCCTCCACGCCATGCTGGCGCGACCGTCCGGTGCTGTTCGCCGGCGTCGCGACATAGGTGGGGGCGGGATAGCTGGTGTAGATCTCGTCGCGCAGCACGCTCTGGAAATAGGTCGTGCCGAACACGATTCCCCCGCCATCGACCTGTTGCTCGATCCCCGCTTCCCAACCTTCCGACCGTTCGGGCTTCAGCGCCGAATTGCCGATGAAGCGCCCATCGATATAGCCATAAAGCTCGTAAAATCCGGGGTTCTTCACACCCGATCCAGCCGCCGCGCGCAGCCTGGTGCCGCTGGCGAAGCGATAGCTGCCCTGAAGGCGATAGGTCGTCGTGTCGTCGAACAGATCATTGGCGTCATGGCGCAACGACGCACCGAAAGCGCCACGCTCGCCAATGCGCGCTTCATATTGCGCGACGATGCCGACATTGGAGACATGGCGGGCGCCGGTGAACGCGAACCCGGTCGGATCGGTGTTGCGATAGCGTTCGCGCTCGACATCGGCGGCCACGGTGAACAGCTGGCGAAATGCCGCCCCCCCCAGCGTCAGCGTCGTTTCGTACGATCCCTTCAATCGCGTGCCGACATCGCCATAGCTGCGGCCCGCCGCATTATATCCGTCGCGGCGGGTATCCGCGATCTGTCCACTGACGCTGTGGCTCCACCGGCCGTCTAGCAGGGTGAAGGTTCCGCGCAGCAGCGCGTACAGCCCCTCGCTCTCCACATGGTTGCCCGGCGTATCGACGACATAGCCGAAGGTCGGGCTGGCGGGGTTCGAATCGGTGTCGTTGAAATCCTGCCGGCTGTGCGAATAGCGCGCCACGGCGGTGATCCGTGCATCGGCCCCCGGCTGCCAGTTCCCCTTGAACGCGATCGCCCCGGTATCGTCGCGCAGGTCGCGTCCGCCGGTGCGGGCATTGCTGGTGCCAGCCATGGTATTGAGCGTCGCGGTCAGGGCATAATCCGCCACGTCACCCCCGCCGGCGGCGCGGACAGCGCCATTGACGGTTCCCAGCGATCCGGCCTCGATACGCGCCGACAGGCCGGGCATCTCTCGCCCGGTGGCGGTGATATAGTGAATGACGCCGCCGATCGCGTCAGAGCCATAGATCGCGCTCTGCTGTCCGCGCAGCACCTCGATGCGGCCGCCCGCATCGGCGGGGAGCGTGCCAAGGTCGAATTCGCCGGTGAACGGATCCGACACCTCGATCCCGTCGATCAGGACCAGCACCTGGTTCGCCTCGGTGCCGCGCAGGCGGATCTGCGTCTGACCCGGGACGCGGGCGACCGCGACGCCCGGCACGTCGCGCAGGATATCGGCGACCATCCGCGTCTGTCGCTCCTCCAGCGCGGCGGAGTCGAGCACGGTAACCGCGCCGCCGGTCTGGCCGACCGGAATCGCGGTGTCGGCGCGTGTGCCGGTGACGATCAGGTCCTGATCGGCGGCACCGTCCGGGTCGACGGTTTGCGCCCAGGCGGGCGTGGCGGCGGCTCCGGCGAGCAGGAGCGCGGGTACAAAACGGATATGCTTCATCGATCTTCAGTCCCGGCGTCGAGCGACATCGACCGGGGCCTCCGCGCGAACGGTCGATGACGGGCCGCGGACGGACGCTGACGCCCCGGCCCCTCACCGATGCGGCCCCCGCCGCACGTTCGTCGCTCAGACGAAAGACTTCGCGCCCGGTCAGTCCCATGAACCCGGCAAGAGCGACATCGCTCCGGTCGGTCTCCTGGCTCGCGGGTCATCGTCCGGCATCCGCCTTCCCGAAGGAAAATCCTTCAGTGGCTGCGCCCCGATATCGGGACACGTGCATGCCGCACTCGCCGCTCACAGTTGCAGGGTCAGCCGCAGATTCACCCAAAGGTCCACTGCGTTCCCGGTACCGGCGCGATCGGCCCCACCCAAAGGCGTGGCCGCCGCCCCGTTAGGCCGCGATGCCCGACAGGGCAAGCCGGACGAATGAAAATCGCCGGAACCGGCATCGCGCGCCACCTCCCGCGCGCAACCACGATGCTTCACGCGCGTGGTTTATGATATACTATCGCGTTCGGATCGTGCCGGGTTCGAGTCGTTGGCGATCCTGTCCGACGGCGCGATGCAACCATTCGGCATGGTCCCACGTTGCCCGCGCGGCGCCCCCCGCCCGCTTCCTCTGGAGTATCCCATGCGTTTCACCTCCGCGATTTCGGCCCTCGCCCTGCTATCGACTCCGGCGCTCGCCCAGACGCTGCCCGCGTCCAATCCGTTCGCAAAACCAAGCAGCCTGCCGTTTCAGGCCGCGCCGTTCGACCGGATCAAGGACGCGGATTATCAGCCGGCGATCGAGGCCGGGATGGCGGCGCAGCGCGCAGAGATCACGCGGATCGCCGACAACAAGGCGCCCGCCACCTTCGACAACACGATCGCGGCGATGGAGCGTTCGGGCCGGCTGCTCGAGCGGGCGTCGCTCGCATTCTACACGGTGACCGGGGCCAATACCGACGAGGCGCTGCAAAAGGCGGAATCCGCGCTGGCCCCGAAATTCGCGGCGCATCGTGACGCGATCGCGCTCAATCCCAAGCTCTTCATGCGGGTGAAAACGCTATATGACCGCCGCGCGACGCTGGGCCTGTCTGCCGAACAGCTTCAGGTGCTCACCCTCAGCTATCAGGACATGGTACGCGCCGGTGCGCTGCTCTCGCCCGCCGACAAGAAGGTGTTGAGCGGATATAATCGCGACCTTTCGACGCTTGAAACGACGTTTCAGCAAAAGCTGCTGGCGGCGGCAAAAGCGGGGGCGCTGGTCGTCGATGACAAGGCGAAGCTGGCGGGCCTGTCGGACGCGGAGATCGCGGCAGCGGCGGATGCGGCAAAGGCCCGCGGCCTGGCCGGAAAGTGGGTACTCCCGCTTCAGAACACCACCGAACAGCCGGCGCTGGCCTCGCTGACCGATCGCGCGACCCGAAAGGCGCTGTTCGACGCCTCATGGACGCGCGCGGTGAAGGGAGATGGCAACGATCTGCGCGGAACGATCTCGACCATCGCCATGCTGCGCGCGAAAAAGGCCAGGCTGCTGGGCTTTCCGACCTGGGCCGATTACGTCCTGGCGGACCAGATGGCGCGAACGCCGAAGACCGCGCTGGCCTTCATGCAACAGATGGGCGCACCCCTCGCCGCCGAACAGAAGCGCGAGGCGACCGAACTCCAGGCGCAGATCAAGGCCGATGGCGGCGATTTCGAACTGCGCCCCTGGGACTGGCAATTCTATGCCGAACGCCTGCGCAAGGCACGCTATGACCTCAACCAGGACGAGCTGAAACCCTATCTCGAAATCAACAAGGTGCTGGTCGATGGCGTCTTTCGCGCCGCGACCGAACTGTACGGCATCACGTTCAAGCGCCGCACCGACATCCCGGTGTGGCACCCCGACGTCATGGTCTATGAGGTGTTCGAAGAGAATGGCCAGCCGCTTGGCCTGATGTATTTCGATTACTGGAAGCGCGACAACAAGCAGGGCGGCGCGTGGATGTCGAACCTCGTCAACCAGTCGAAGCTGTTGGGGACGAAGCCGGTCATCTACAACATCGCCAATTTCACCAAGCCGGCCGCGGGGCAGCCCGCGCTGATCAGTTTCGACGACGTCACCACCATGTTCCACGAATTCGGCCATGCTCTGCACGGCCTGTTCGCCAATCAGACCTATCCGAGCGTGTCCGGGACCAACACCGCGCGCGATTTCGTCGAGTTCCCGTCGCAGTTCAACGAACATTGGGCGCTCGATCCCAAGGTGCTTCCGCATTATGCGGTCAACTACAAGACCGGGGCGCCAATGCCCCAGGCGCTGATCGACAAGATCCGCCGCGCCTCCAGCTTCAATGTCGGATGGGATGTCGGTCAGACCCTGGCCGCCGCCGAACTCGACATGAGCTGGCACGCCCTGAGCGCCGACGCACCGAAACAGGATGCCGACGCGTTCGAGAAACAGGCGCTGGCGGCGACGGGACTGGACGTGGCGGACGTGCCGACCCGCTATCGCTCCACCTATTTTCTGCACATCTGGGCGAACGGCTATTCGGCCGGCTATTATGCCTATCAGTGGACGAAGATGCTGGCGACCGACGCGACCGACTGGTTCGAACGCAACGGAGGCCTGACCCGCGCCAACGGCCAGCGCTTCCGCGACCTTATCCTTTCAAAGGGTCATACCGAGGATTATGCGCCGATGTTCCGTACCTTCTACGGGAAGGATCCGGAAATCGGTCCGTTCCTCAAGAATATGGGCCTGAATGCCGACGGCAGCCGCATTGCCCCGGATCCGGCACCCGCGAAGTAAACATATCGTCCCGGCCGGCGCGGCGGCGCTCAATCGATGTTCACACCCGCCGCCGCGCCGATCGCCGACACGACGATCACCAGGACCAGGAAATAGCCGACAATCCAGGCCAGTACCTTGCCCCAGTGCCGTCGATAGAGCGCCGCGTAGCTCGCGGTGAAGAAGAACATCGTAACCGGCGTGGTGATCCCCACCGGGTCCTCGACCCTGAGCGCCGCCATTACGCCCTGGACCAGCACCAGCCAGGGGTAGAGCAGCGCGCCGATCGCCAGCGTCGTCACGACGAATGCCCCGTAACGCACGGCGCGGCCGCCGCGATTGAGCAACGGATGGACCGGGGAATAGAGCAGCACCAGCACCACACAGGCGATGAGCGCCTCGCTCACCTCATCGACGATCGGTAACGTCACCGGGGTCAGCGCGGGTCGGTCCACCACCGCGTTCACCAGCGCCGCGATCGCCGTCGCCGCCAACCAGAAGGCGAGCGCCTCCCCCCATCCGAAGCGGCCGGCGCGGATCGCATCGACCAGCCTGCGGGGGAACAGGATCGCCCGCGCCTGCTCGAAATAGTCGAACAGCGGCGCGAACATCAGTTTCGCCGCACGCATCGGGGCGCGGCCGCGGATCAGCGGCGAACCGCAATCGGCGCAGTAATTATGGCTGGCGGCGAACCCGCATTCGGGACATGGCCGCCCCGGCTCCGACACCGCCCCGTCCGTCATCGCGTCCCCGCCTGCTGTCCGGGATTCAGCCTAGCGCGCTGTTTTCACGCGGACAATCATCCTTCTGGCGACCGCTCGACGCGGTCGATCCGCACCGCCCCCACCGCCCATAGCGCCCATGCGATCAGCAACGGCTGGGCCAGAAGGCGCGGGACGTGATACCATGCCGACAGCCCCCGTCCGCTCCCGCCCAGCCATGTCAGGTCGATCATCGCGTGCTTGACGTTGGCCGGCCATACACAGAGCGCATAGAGCGCGAGCGCCCAGCCGGCCGTCAGCCGCCACTTGCGCGTCATCAGCCCCGCCGCGCCCAGCAACTCGGCGATGCCGGTGGTCCGCACGACCTCGGCAGCGTCCCACGGCACCCAGGCGGGAACGATCCGCACCATCGCATCGGTGAACACGAAATGCGCTAATCCAGCTGCCGCATAGAACAGGGCGAGCGCCCATCGCCCGAGCCGGCGGCGAGCACCCTCGACCGGGGCGGGCGACGGCGCGGGCGACGGCGCGGGAGTCAGAGCGCCGCCGCCGCTTCGATGATCGGCACGAACTTCGCGGCGGTCAGGCTGGCCCCGCCGACCAGCGCGCCGTCCACATTGTCGATCGCCAGAATGTCGCCGGCATTGGCGCCGGTGACCGACCCGCCATACAGGATGCGGATTCCCTCAGCGCGCTCCCTTCCGATCATCATCGCCAGCTTCGCACGGGCGATGGCGTGGATCGACGCGATCTCTTCCAGCGTCGGGGTGCGTCCCGTGCCGATCGCCCATCGCGGTTCATAGGCAAGGGTGAACCAGCTGCCATCGGCATCGTCGGGAACCGATTTCTCGATCTGCGACTGAACGATCCGCTCGGCCCGGCCGGCATCCCGCTCCGCCTCGGTCTCGCCAACGCACAGGATGACGTCCAGCCCGTGGCGGTGGGCCGCCGCCGCCTTGGCCCAGGCATCGTGGCTCGTCTCATGCTGGTCGGCGCGCCGCTCGCTATGCCCGACGATGGTCAGCGTGGCGCCCGCATCCTTCAGCATCGGCGCGGAGATACAGCCGGTATGCGCTCCCGAATCCGCTTCGTGGCAATCCTGTCCCCCGATCGGCAGCGCGCCCGCAACCGGCACCGCTGCCGCGATCAGCGTCGCCGGCACGCACAACGCCGCATCGACCCCCGGATGGGCCGCAGCCGCGGCGGCGATCGCCTCGACCTCGCCCAGCGTCGCCGTGACGCCGTTCATCTTCCAGTTGCCCGCCACCAGCTTGCGCCGCATTCGATCCTCCCGCTGTCCGATTTCGGACATCGCGTTAGGCGGCGGCGGTGGCGCACACAAGCTTGATGAGGCGCGCGCACGTCCCTAAAGCACCCGCCAGACTTCATCGATCGGATATCCATGCTCAGCTTTCTGCGGCGCCTGCTCTTCTCGACTGCCGGCAAGTTCATCGCCCTCGCCCTGCTTGTCGTCATCGCCATCGCCTTCGCGCTCGGCGACGTCATGCATCTGGGGCAGAGCGGCGCCCCGGCGGGCGGCGCGCTGGTTCAGGTGGGCGATGCGAAGGTGACCGAACAGGAACTGCGCGCCCGTATCAAATCGGCGTTCGAACGGGTGCGGCAGGAGCAGCAGATGCTCGACATGACCCAGTTCGTGAACAGCGGCGGTTTCGACCAGGTGCTCGAACAGGTCATCAACAGCCTGGTGATCGAACAGTTCGCGCAGCAGCAGGGCATGGCGGTGTCCAAGGCCTCGGTCGATGGCGAAATCGCGTCGATCCCGGCCTTTCAGGGCATTGACGGCCGATTCGACCAGGCGAAGTTCGATCAGTTGCTGGCCCGTGAAGGCATCACGGCGGACCAGCTGCGCGCCGATGTTCGCCGCGAAACGCTGAACCAGTGGCTGATCGCGCCGACCCTGACCGGGGTCGAGGTGCCGTCGAAGCTGGCGCTGCCCTATGCCTCGCTGCTGCTGGAACGGCGCAAGGGAACGGTCGGTTTCGTCCCGCTATCGGCGATCGATCCCGGCAAGGCGCCGACCGACGCCGAAGTGAAGGCTTTTTATGACCGCAACGCGACCCGCTACACGCTGCCGGAACGCCGGGTGATCCGGTATGCGATCGTCGCGCCGTCGCGCTTCGCCGCCGTGTCGAAGGCGACCGATGCGGAAATCGCCGACGCCTATAAGCAAAAGGCCGCCGAATATGCGCCATCGACCAAGCGGTCGTTGACCCAGCTCGTCGTCGCCGACCAGAAAATGGCGGAGGGCATCGCCGCGAAGGTGAAGGCGGGAGCGAGCCTGTCCGACGCCGCCAAGGCCGCAGGGCTTCAGGCATCGACCGTCGATAGCGCCGACAAGGCGACGCTGGCGCGCGACACCAGCCAGGCGATCGCCGACGCCGCCTTCGCCGCACAGCAGGGTGCGCTGGTGGGACCGCTGCGCTCCCCGCTCGGCTGGCACATCGTTCGCGTCGAAAAGGTGACGCAGGTGCCGGGCAAGACGCTGGCGCAGGTGCGCGGGACGCTCGCCGAAGAGATCGCCAAGCGCAAGGAAGCCGAAGCGCTCGCCGATCTGCGCGCCAAGATCGATGGCGCGGTCGGCGACAACGCCACCTTTGACGAGGCGGTCGCCGAAGCGAAGGTCGAGGCGAAGACCACCGACCCGCTGTTCGCCGACGGCCGGACGATGGACAGCGGTCAGGCACAGCCCGATCCGGCGATCGCACAGATCGCGCAGGGCGGCTTCGCGATGGATGCGAGCGACGATCCGCAGCTGATCCCGATCGGCCAGGATGGCGGATTCGCGCTCATCAAGACCGAACGCGTGATCGCCGCCGCGCCGCGTCCGCTCGCCGATATCAAGCCGCGCGTCGCCGCCGACCTGATCCGCGACCGCCAGCTACAGGGCGCGCGCAAGGCTGCCGCCGCGATCCTCGCCGAGGTGAACAAGGGGACGCCGATCGCCGATGCGATGAGGAAGAGCGGCCTGCGCCTTCCCCCGCTTCAACCGCTTGACGCCTCGCGCGCCCAGCTGGCGCAGATGGGCCAGCAGCTGCCGCCGCCGGTCCGCCTGATGTTCAGCATGGCGGAGAAAAAGGCCAAGATGACCGAAGCGCCGCAGGGCGCGGGCTATTTCATCATCTGGCTCGACCAGATTGAGCGCGGCGACGCCAAGGGCAATGACGCGTTGATCCAGCAGACACGCGGGCAGCTCGGCCAGATTCTCGGCAATGAATTCGCCGAGCAGTTCGTGGCCGCGCTGCGCAAGTCGGTCGGCGTCAAGCGCAACGAGGCGGCGATCGCGCAGCTCAAGGCGCAGCTCGCCGGTCGCGCCTCGGCCGACTGAACCCGATGACGTTCGCCGTCGGCCTGGAGGGCGTCGCGCAGGCGCGCGCGGCACTGGCCGACGGCCGGCCGGCACTGGTCTGGCGGCGCCAGCTCGCCGATACCGACACGCCGGTCGCCGCCGCGCTGAAGCTGATCGAGCCGGGGCGCGGCGATTTCCTGCTCGAATCGGTGGAGGGCGGCGCGGTACGCGGGCGACACAGCCTGATCGGACTCGCCCCCGATCTCGTCTTTCGCGCCGAGGGGCAACGCGCGGAAATCAACGACCGCTGGCTGAGCGACCGCGCCGCATTTCACCCCTGTCAGTCCTCCACGCTCGATGCGTTGCGCGATCTGGTGCGCCTGTGCCGGATGGACGTACCAACGGAACTGCCGCGCGCGCTCGCCTGTCTGGTCGGCTATTTCGGGTATGAAACGGTCGGCCTGGCAGAGAAATTGCCCCGCGCCGACAGCGACCCGCTCGGCCTTCCCGACATGATTTTCGTCCGGCCGACCGTCGTGCTGATCTTCGATCGGCTGACCGACGCGCTTTTCGTCGTCGCGCCGGTGTGGCCGGACGCGGATTGCGATCCCGACGATCTGATAGCCATCGCCGCCGATCGGATCGATGCCACCGCTGCCCGGCTGGCCGCCGCCGCGCTTCCGGCCCGCGCCCGGACGGCGGCGCAACCGATCGATCCGCAGCCGGTGATGAAGCCCGGGGACTATGCGGCGATGGTCGGCCGGGCGAAGGAGTACATCACCGCCGGCGACATCTTTCAGGTGGTGCTGGCGCAGCGCTTTACCGCGCCCTTCGCGCTGCCCCCGATCGAACTGTATCGCGCACTGCGCCGCATCAATCCCTCGCCATTTCTCTATTATCTCGATCTTCCCGGCTTCGCGCTCACCGGCTCCAGCCCCGAAATCCTCGTCCGGATGCGCGATGGAAAGGTCACCATCCGCCCGATCGCCGGCACGCGCCCGCGCGGCGCCGATGCGGAGGAGGATGCCGCCAATCGCGCGAGCCTGCTCGCCGATGAGAAGGAGCGCGCCGAGCATCTGATGTTGCTCGATCTGGGCCGAAACGATGTCGGTCGCGTCGCCCAGGCGGGAACGGTCCGCGTCACCGACAGCTACACCGTCGAATTCTACAGCCATGTGATGCACATCGTGTCGAACGTGGTCGGCACGTCGCGCCCGGATGCCGACGCGCTCGATGCGTTGTTCGCCGGTTTCCCCGCCGGCACCGTCAGCGGCGCGCCAAAGGTGCGCGCGTGTGAGATCATCGCCGAGCTGGAACCCGAACAGCGCGGGCCATATGCCGGCGGCGTCGGCTATTTCTCGCCAGACGGTTCGATGGACAGCTGTATCGTCCTGCGCACTGCGATCGTGAAGGACGGCACGATGCACGTCACGGCCGGCGCCGGCATCGTCGCGGACAGCGATCCGGCCTATGAACAGCGCGAGTGCGAGGCCAAGGCCGGCGCGCTGTTCGCCGCGGCGCGAGAGGCCGTTGCGCGCGCCGCCGCGCCGGGCTTTGGTCAGTAGCGGACGCCGGGCAACCGCTTCATTCGTCTTGCGCGCGTGGAATATTCGCCTCCTCGGCCTTTTTGGCGGCCTGCTCCGCCTTCCACTGTTGCAGCATCTTGAGCGTGCAGCCGGTCTGGCCATTGCTGCCGATCGGATTGCAACTGCCCGGCAGGGTCGCGCGGTTCACCTCGTCGATCAACTCGGCGCGACGCACCCAGCTGGTATTGGCGGGGCGTTCGGGGCTTTTGCGCAGGCTCTTGGGAATGCGAAACGGCGATTCCCCGCCGCTGTGGCACACCACGATCTCATCGGCGGCGGCGGCCGGACATTTGTCGTCGCCATAGAGGATGACGCTCCGCACCTTCTGGGGCGGCTCGCTTCCCTCGCCGCCGGCATCCTGCGCCAGGGCGGGGGACGCGACGATCGCCATGAACAACGCCAACCGGATCATCTGGACACTCCCGAAAACACCCGCCACCTAACACCCGATCCGCATGAAGCACGGCTGAACCACTGCACCCAGCGCAAATTACCCGAAAAGGGTGAAATTAGCCCTTGCACCTCTTTACCCGCCCTGGGTAAAGGGCGCATATCATGACGACACTCGCCGGTACCAAGATTCGCCGCTTCCGCGAAGACCGCTCGCTTTCCCGTGCCGCCTTCGGCGCGTGGTTCGACACCCCCGGTTCCACGGTCCAGGGGTGGGAGGAGGACGGCAAGCGCGCGTCTCCCGCCGTGTTGAACCAGATCGCCGCAAACGGAATCGCGCATCATCAGGACTGGTACGTCCATGTCCGCAACCTGGAGCAGGCGATGGACTGGACCCCCGACAGCTGGACGAAGGCCGAGGCCCGACAGCTCCCGGATTACCCCGATCAGGCCGGACTGAAATCCGCAACGGATCAACTGGCCAGCTTCCCGCCGCTGGTTTTCGCCGGCGAAGCACGCGCGCTGACCCAGGAACTGGCCCGCGTGTCGCGCGGCGAAGCGTTTCTGCTTCAGGGCGGCGATTGCGCGGAGAGCTTCGCCGAATTCCACCCCAACAATATCCGCGACACGTTCCGGGTGATCCTCCAGATGGCGGTGGTCCTCACCTTCGCGTCGAAGCTGCCGACGGTGAAGCTCGGCCGGATGGCGGGCCAATTCGCGAAGCCACGTTCGGCGCCGACCGAAACCATCGATGGCGTCGAACTGCCCAGCTATCGCGGCGACATCATCAACGACATCGCCTTCACCCCGGAATCGCGCATTCCCGATCCCCAGCGGCTGATCCGTGGCTATACCCAGTCGGCGGCGACGCTGAACCTGCTGCGCGCCTTTGCCAGTGGCGGTTACGCCAATCTGCACCAGGTCCATAAATGGACGCTCGATTTCATGGGCAAGAGTCCGTGGAGCAAGAAGTTCGCCGACGTCGCCGACCGGATCGGCGAGGCGCTGGATTTCATGCAGGCATGCGGCATCGACGCGGACAGCGTCCCGCAGCTCAAGGCGACCGACTTCTACACCAGCCACGAAGCGCTGCTGCTCCCCTATGAACAGGCGCTCACCCGGCAGGACAGCCTGACCGGCGGGTGGTACGACACCAGCGCCCATTTCCTGTGGATCGGCGATCGCACCCGGTTCGACGGGTCGGCGCATGTCGAATTCCTGCGCGGCATCGGCAATCCGATCGGCATGAAATGCGGCCCCACCCTTGAGCCGGACGCACTGTTGCGCCTGCTCGACACGCTGAACCCGGGCCGGACGCCCGGGCGGATGACGCTCATCACCCGCTATGGCCATGACAAGATCGAGAGCGGCCTGCCCGCGCTCGTCCGCGCGGTGAAGCGCGAGGGACATCCGGTGGTGTGGAGTTGCGACCCGATGCACGGCAACGTCGTCAAGGCGGCGAATGGCTACAAGACGCGCCCGTTCGAGCGGATCCTGGCCGAAGTGCGCGGTTTTTTCGCCGTTCACCGCGCGGAGGGGACGTTCGCCGGCGGCATCCATTGCGAGATGACCGGGCAGAACGTCACCGAATGCACCGGCGGCATGATCGACGTCACCGAACAGGGTCTGGCCGACCGCTACCACACGCATTGCGATCCCCGGCTGAACGCGGGTCAGAGCCTGGAACTGGCGTTCCTGCTGGCCGAGATGCTGAACGAGGAAATGGCGGAGCGCCGCAAGGCGGCGTGAGCCGGGTCAATCCCTACGACAAATCGCGGTCCGGCATCAGGGCTTTGTCACGGGCTTCCGCTCGACCGGTTTCGGCTGGGCCTGCTCCTTTTGGGCCTCGCCGAGAGCGTAGACGGTGAGGTCGATGAAGGAAACGTTGTTTTCCCGCGCTATCCTTTTGAGTTTACGGAACGAATCAACGACCGTTACAGGTATTGTGCAGCCACGTTGTTCCTGCAACCACTCGGCCTGCGGATCGACGGAAGTCTCGTCATTCGGACGGTCCCAATTGACAAGGTAGACGTGGAACGTCGATTTGCTGCCGCCGCAATCAATTGGGACCGTAAAGCGCTTCATCGAACCCGTGGCCGCGCCATAACGCGCCCGCAGGTCGGCCAGTTCGGTCGGCACGCGCTGTGGCACGAGCTTTGTTTCGAGCAGCAAGCCAAGATCGCGGGCATATCCCCAATAATTTGGCTGGTATACGGCATGCCGCACTTTGGGATCGGCACTCAGGTCTCGCGCGAGCGCCTCGCGCAGGATTGTCGCCGCACGAACGGGATCTCGTGTGACGCCATCTCCTCGCGCGAGCATGATGCCGATGCTTGCCTTCGCCTCCACGTTGCCCGCGTCCGCCGCTCGCTGGAAAAGAGCCAACGCCTTAACCGGGTCCTTCGCCGTACCCTTGCCGTTAAGCAGCTTGCGGGCCGCCTCGACCGTGCTGCTCACGCTCCCCAGTTCGGCCCCTTTCATATAGGCGTTGAACGCCAGCGCATCATCGACCGCGCCCAGATCGCCGGACGCCAATAGCGCTCCCGCGCGCTCCCAACAGGTGGCGCAACCCGCGTTACCGCCACGAATAAAGAACTCGAGCGCCGTTTTGGGATCCTTGTCGCTCGCATCTGGCCGGATGCCGAACCAGTATCCGTCTCCCAGGGATTCATACGCCTCCGGGTATCCCGCATCTGCTGCGCGCTGATAATAGATCCGCGCCCTGGCACGATCCAAGAGGCCGTAGCGATTCCCGTCATACATGCCGCCGAGATTGGAGAGTGCCTGGCCTGACCCCTGCTTTCCCGCCAGTTCGAACAGGCGAATCGCCTCAGCCAGGTCCTTCTTCACGCCCGTGCCGTCGCGATACATGACGGCGAGGTTTCGGGTCGCGCCTGAAAATTTCAGCCACGATCCGACCCGAAACCATTCTACCGCTTCCTGCTCGTTCTTTGGCCCGTCCGGTTCGCAGCAGAGAAAAAACCCGAGTGCGCTTGCGGCACGTCCGCTTCCACGGGCGACCGAACGACGCAACAGCGAAGCGCCCAGCTTCGGATCCTTCGTAGCGCCCCCCATCCCATCCCAATGGGCAAGGGCAAGAAGATAAAGCGCAAAGCCATCGCCCCGGTCGGCATCGGCACGTATCGCAGAAAGCGGGCGCAGTTTGAGCGCATCGATGAGCAACTTGCGGCCGTCCTCGCCGCTCCCGATCCGTTCGGCGCCGATCAATCGCGTAATTTCCGTTTGCGCGCCATCTCCGCGCGATGATCCGGTCGCGCCCGTCAACGCGGCCCCCAGCGAGGTCAGGCTCGTCTCCGCAGGCGCGGATCGAAGGACGACGTTGAGGGACCCCTTCGAATAGGGTCGCTGCCGGGCAAGGCCCGGATCGGCGGCAAAACGCGCGCGGATTCGCTCGAACACCTGGGTCAGCGTGATGTCCGGGACGGACAATTCGGCGGCCAGCGCCGCAGTATAGGGACTGTTCTTTCCCGTCCCGTCAGACGCTGTCTGACCCGCCATTGCCGAAAATGCGACCATCCACTCCGGGCCGGTCTGTGCGCCGGTGATTTCGGCCAGGCCAGGACTGCCGCCGAACGGATTGTCGCGGCACGCGTCGAGAACCACCAGCAGATGGCCGACGCGCGTTCTTGCGAATTTGCTCATGAACAATTGGGCGTTGAAAGCCTGATCGTCGTAATCACCAGGGGTCACTTGCCGCCCAAGGAGATCGGCGCCCTTTGGAACGAGATAGTTGACCCCGTCATACTGGACGGCATGTCCGGCATAATAAATAACCACGAGGGAATTTGGAGCGGCTTGCGCCTTGGCGTAAAGCGCGTCCAGGGCGTCGCGCATTTGCCCCTTTGTCGGGTCGGTGAGCAGCTTAAGATCGTCGCTGCCAAATCCTGCGGATGACAAGCGGGCCGCAACGAGCGCCGCATCGCCTACCGCGTTTTCAAGGGCGTACCGCCCCTCATACGCCGAAACACCGATCACGAGAGCGAAACGAGACTGCGCCTCGGCGCGATCCGGTAGTCCGGTCAATGCGAAAAGGATCGCAACCCATATCCAGGCCCGCGCCATCAAACCCATGGTCTCGTCCCCCACAGACCGGTCGAATCGCCTTGTTAAGGCGGACACTGTCTCCCAAAATCAAATGACACAAGCGCCCCCGCCTGTTTCGCCGATTTCGCATCTGCCAGGCATTGCAATTGTCTTTTGCTCAGCATGATTAGGGCGCGTGACATGCCGCCCCCGTCGGTAACGATAAGATCAGCGCTCCCGCTGCGCGACGACGCGCCCGCCTTGCGCGCGCTCGCCACGGGCTCATTGCAGCTTCGCGGATCTAGCTGGACGATTACGGCGTCTCCCGGCTCGCCCTGCAACGCTTCGCGCTTGCGCAGCAGACAATTCCAGCGCGCCGCATCGAGCTCAAGCTTCCGGGCGCACAGGGTGCATTCGCGCTGGTCTGCTGCGCGCGCCGTCGCCTCGCCCGACTGAAGCGGCGCAACCGCCAGCAGCAGCGCTATCGCCGGGAGCACGACAGGCACCTCACTGCCAGTTGCCGAGCAGGATGAACGGCGCCCAGTAGAAGGGGTGGGCATAGCCGGTGATCGCCGGCCCCTTCGACGCGGGATCCTCGCGCCGCATCGCGCCGCGATCGCCGCCCACCGCGCCCTGCGAGTCCATCAGCGCGATCTGCGCGCGGCGCAGCGCCTCGCCCTTGCTCACCTTGTCCCGCGAATGGATCGCGTAGAATTCCTGCATCAGCCGCGCGGTCGATTCGTCCGCCACCGACCATAGCGACGCCAGCACCGCGCCGGCACCCGCCTTTTGCGCCAGCTCGGCCAGGCTCGCATCGACTTCCGCGCCATTCTGGTCGCTGCGCGGCACGCCGGTCTGGCACGCCGACAGCGCCAGCAGATCGACGTCGATCGCGGTGAAGCGACCATCGGCGATGAACTTGCTGAGCGGCAATTCCTTGCCCGTGCCGAGCAGCAGGAACGACTTGTCCTCGCTCGCCGGATCCAGTGCGAAATGCGATGCGATATGGATCACGCGAAACCCGCCCGCCATCGCGGTGCCAAGCGCGGCTTCGTCGAACGCGCCGTCGAGCTTGACCATGCCGGGCAGGACCCCGGTCGCCCCGCCGCTGTCCGCGCGCACGATGCCGCCCAGTTCGGCCGGCACGGCGGGGAGCGGACTGAGGCCGGATCCGCCCTTGCTCGCCCCCAGCGCGGCGACGCGCCACTCCGCGCCGTCGGACGGCCCGGTCTGCACCTCGTCGATCGCGCGAAAGGCGCTGAACGCGTAACGTTTCGCCAGCCATTCCTGACCGTCATACAGCGCCGCGAAGGGCAGGTAGCGCAGCGCATCGTCCAGGGAGAGCATGACCTGCTTCACACCGGCCGCGCGCAGCACCTTATCGACCGGCTCAAATGCTTCGCGATAGAGTTTGGCGGCCGGATCGGTGATGTACGCGGCCTTGTCGCTGATCGCCTGACGATAGGCGCCGACATCCTTGCGCAACGCGGTGATATCGACCGGCACCACCACCGACTTCTGGAAATTGCCCGTGGTGATGAGCCAGTGGATGCGATCCGGCAGCACCACCGCGTGGACCGCCGCCACATCCTTGCCCAGCCGGCGGACGGTGGAGATCAGCCGCGGCTGGATCGACGCGACGCGATCGGCCTTTGCCTCCGCATCGGGGGCCAGCTTGGCGTCGAGGCCGCTCACCGCATTCCCCAGCGCGGCGATGTCGCTGCGAAACGCGGTGTTCGCGGCGCCCAGCGCGGTCGTCGCCGCCTCCAGTTCCTTTTGCTGGACCGGCGTCAGGCTGCCCTGACGCTGCAACGCGATGAGCCGGTCGCGCGCGGCGCCCGCTTCGACCAGCGCGCCGATCGCGGTATCGAATGCGGCCAGGCTGTCGGTTTCCTTCTTCGCCAGCGGCATCCGCTCAAAGGCCTCGCCCTCACGCTTGCGGTCGCGCGTATAGCTGTAGGTCTCGAAATCCTTGAGCATCGCCAGCACATGCTCGGCCTCGGCGAAACGGCCCATGCCCATGAAGATGTCGGCGAGATAGCGATAGCGATCCTGATGCACCTTCAGGAAACACTCGCGGATCGACGGATCAAGGTCGGCGATCCGCTTGCGCGCGTCCTGCAACTTGTTGACCGCAACCTTGGCGAAGAACAGCGCCGCCTCCGGCCGCCCGCCGCCATTCGCCTCCTTCGCCGCCGTCGCCCAGCCACAGGCGGATTCGATCAGCGCGAAGTAATTGTCACGGGTGCCGAACGTCTTTTGATAGCGCGCTTCCTGCAACGCGAGCGAACGCATCTTCGTCGCGACATAGGCGTCCATCCGCCCATAGAGCAGATAATGTTCCTCCAGGCTGCGAAACCCTTCGAACAGCGCGAACTGCGATCCGTTGGCGCTTGCGGTTTCCAGATCCTTCTTGAGCGAGGCCTCGCGCGCCTCGAACGTCGGCAGCGGCGCGACCCCGGCGGTTTCGGGGCCGATCGGCAGCGGTGCAAAGTCCTTTTGCCGCGACAGGCATTTCAGGCTGGCCTGGATGCCGCAATCGTCCTGCCACTGCTTGGCGTCCTCGCTGCCCCGGCGCACCGCCTCGGCGAGCCAGAACCGCGCCAGCTTCACGTCCGGCTTCATGCCCCAGCCAAGCGTCGCGGCGCGAACCATCGCCGCAGCGCCGCCGCTATAGCCGCTGGCCGCCGCATGCTTGAACCAGCGCAACGCCATCGCCGGATCCTTCGGCACGCCGGCGCCCGCCAGAAACGCTTCCCCCATCGCGACGCGCGCGCTGTAGTCGCCGCAATGCACCGCCCAGTGGAGCAGGCGGATTCCTTCCTTTGCGTCGATCTTCGTCCCGTCGCCGGCAAGGTACATGCGGGCGAGCCGCACGGCATTGGCGTAGCTCGATGAGGCGGCCCGCTCCATCCATTCGAACGCCTGTTCGCGGCTGAGCGACGGCGCGCCCGCGCGCTCCTTGTCGGTAAACTCCAGATCGCCCTTGTAATAGAGCGCAAGGCTCAACGCGGCGATGGTTTCGCCGCGGCGATACGCTTCCTCCCAGGCACGCACCGCCTGGACCGCGCTCTTTTCGACGCCGAATCCCTTCAGGTAGATATAGCCGATCGCCCGTTGCGCATCGCCCGATCCGCGTTCGGCGGCGATCTTGAACCATTTCAGTGCGGCGGCGGGGTCGCCTTTGCCATCGTCCAGCAGACGCCAGGCATATTTGGCCGCCGCCTCCTTCATTCCCAGTTCGGCAAGGGCCTGGAACATCGGAATATTCGATGCGTCGCCGTTGAAATTGAACGTCGTCTCATTGTCGAACGCATCCAGGAACGCGGTGCGGCGCGCGGCGGGCAGCGCCTTGAACGCATCACTCGCGGTATAGCGGGCCAGTTCGCGCAGCGCCGCCTCTTGCAGTTTCAGATCGACCATCAGGCCGATCTGATATTGCTTCGCCGCCGACGGATCGCTCGCCGCAGCGGTGTAGCGCACGCCCAGGCCAAACTGCTGCTTCGACAGCTTGCCGTCCTGCAACGCCTTGGCGACATCGGTGAGCACCTTGGCATCCGCCAGGGTCGCGATACGCGCGCGCCATTTCGCGCTGTCCACCTTCAGTCCGGCATTATCGATCAATGGCCCTGGATGCGCCAGCGCGGCGAGCGCCCACCCCTCTCCCTTCGACGCGCGATCCTCGAGAATCTTCAGCGCGTAGGCCCGTTCGGCGTCGCCGGGACTATCGCGCAGCACCACCTCGACCAGCGGCTGAGCGACATCATCGACATCGCCCGCCAGCGCCTTTTCATAATATTTGCGCGCCGCCTTCAGATCCATCGGCACCGCCTTGCCCGCGGCAAAGACCGCCGCGGCGGTTGCGGCGTCCTCGGGTTCGTCGGTCTCGCCCAGCCTGTGATACCATTCGACCGCCGCCGGATTGTCGCTCGGCACCCCGGTGAACTCGCTCGACGACAGGTCGAACGCCAGCGCGCTCATTCCCGCGCCGCTACCCGCCTCCGCCGCCTTGCGATACCAGGCGCGTCCGGCGACCAGGTCGCGTGGCATGCCGCGACCGTTCTGCGCCATAAAGCCCAGCCGTACCATGGCGTCGGTATCGCCGGCGTCCGCCGCCTTGCGATACCAGGCGATCGCCAGACCGATATCCTGTTCGACCCCGACGCCATTCTCATAATAATTGCCAAGCCGACGCATCGCGCTCGTCTCGTCCAGATCGACGGCCGCCCGCATCGCCGTCGCGGCGCCGGGCAGGTCCTTCGCGCCGCCGCGCCCGGTTTGGAGCATCACCGCGTAATTCTCCGCGCCCCAGCCCGATCCGCGATCCCATGCGACCTTGTAGAGCCGGCGCGCCTCGCGCTCGTCCACCGGCCCGCCCTGCCCCTTCTCGGTCATATAGGCGAGCGCGGCGGGCGAATCGCCGTGGCCCATTTCGGTCGCGCGCGCATACCATTTGCGTGCCAGCGCATAATCGCGGGCGAAACCATATCTGGCGAACCGGTAGATATCGCCCAGGTCATGGGCAGCCCCGGCATTGCCCAATTCGAACGCACGAGCAAACAGCTTCAGGCCGCGCGCGGGATCGGCGGGGGTTCCGGTGCCTTCCATATAATATTGGCCCAGCCGCCCGACGATCCAGACATAGCGGCTCGTCTCTCCGACCCTGGCATATGCGAACGCGCGTTTCGCGTCCTTCTCGACGCCATCGCCCTGTTCATACATCGCGGCCAGCGTGTTGGCGGCCTGGAGACTGCCGGCAGCGGCGGCCTTTTCGATCAGCGGCAGCGCGAGCTTGCCCTCCCCCGCCTTGCTATAGGCGCGCCCCAGATTGGCGAGCGCGTCGGGATCGTCCGGATTGAGCTCGACCGCGCGGCGGCAGATCTCGACCGCGCGATCGGCGAAAATCCCGTCCCAGCTCTTGCCCGTCTTGTCGTCGGGGGTCGGCAGGCGTGCCTCGTTCGCGCACGCCTTGCGCAGGTCCGGCTCACGCGCCTGCGCGGCGTTCGATGCCAGCGCCGAAAGCGATATCGTCGCGAACAGAAAGAGATTGCGTGCCATCATCACCGTCCGGGACGCATTATCCCCGCCGTCCGATCGGGTGACAAGCCCGGCAATTCAGTCAGGTTGAGACGCCAGAGGGCCTGTAAGCCGGGTTCTGTCCTCACGGCCCTTTCCCTTGCGGGAGGTGCGCGCGATGGGCGGCCATTCCTCTAGCCCCGGGCTTGCGTCCGGGGTCGAGCAATCAACCCGGGCCGCAGGGGCGGAATTCCCCATGCGCGGCCCCTATTCGATCTTGCTCCCGGTGGGGTTTGCCGTGCCGCCTGCCGTTGCCGGAGGCGCGGTGCGCTCTTGCCGCACCCTTTCACCCTTGCTCCTGCTTCGAAACGAAGCGGTGAGCGGTCTGCTCTCTGTGGCACTTTCCCTGGGGTCACCCCCGCCGGGCGTTACCCGGCACCGTGTTTCCGTGGAGCCCGGACTTTCCTCGGCGCACCGAAATGCGACGTGGCCGCCCGGCCCTCTGGCCCGCCCCCTATAGGGCCATTCGATGGCGGGCGAAAGCGGTTCGGACGGGGAACTGCCCCCGGAACACGCCGATCGGCCTCAATCGTCTCCCTGCGGCTTGGGCAGCAACAGCGCGAGCAGGATCATGCGACATTCGGCGTCGATCGTTCCATCGATCAGTTCGGGGCGAAAGCGCCGCTGAAACGCGACCGTCGCCGCCAGTGGATCGGTGACGTCATAGCCGAACCGTTCGAGCGCCAGCAGGAATCCGCCATCGGTCCAGCCGGGGTCCATCAAATTCTTCGTCGGCCTGGGCAGCGCCAGCCGCAGCCGCGCGAGCTTGCCCCAGGGAAACAGCTCGCCGGGATCCTGCTTGCGCGCCGGCGCGATGTCCGAATGGCCCACCACATTGCCACGGGTGATGCCATAGCGATCCTTGATCGCCGCGGTCAGCCGGATCACCGCGTCCATCTGTTCGTCGGGAAACGGGCGATAGCCGAATTCGTGTCCGGGATTGACGATCTCGATACCCACCGACGCCGAATTGACGTCGGTCACGCCGCGCCAGTGCGATCGCCCCGCATGCCAGGCGCGGTTCGCCTCATCGACCAGCTTCACGATCTGGCCATCCTCTGCGACCAGCCAGTGGCTGGACACCTTCGCCGCAGGATCGCGCAGCCGCTCGATCGCCTCTTCCGCGGTCTTCATCCCGGTATAGTGCAGCACGATGATGCTGACGGGTAATGTACGCACGTCGAAATTGGGCGACGGCGCGTCGATCCAGTTCAGTTCGGCACGATCCTGCGTCATTCTGTGTCAGGGATGGGGCGCGCAGGACGGAAACGCAAGCGTCACCTTGCGCGCGCCAGCCCCTGCTAGCGCGTGATCGGCACGATCGAGGCGGGTTCGGCAGCGTAAAAGCCGCGAAATTGCGGGCTTGGCCGAAACGCGTCCGTCTGACCGATCACCGTCTCGCCGGCCCCCAGTACCAACAGGCCGCCCTCGCGCATGCCGGTTCGCAGCTTGCGGAACACCTCGGCGCGTACCTTCGCGGGAAAATACAACAGGACGTTGCGGCACAATACCACGTCGAAACGGCCGATCGGCGGGACATCCCCAACCAGATTGTGGCGCCGGAACTGAACCCGTTTCGCCAGATCGGGCTGTACGATCCAGTCGCCATCGACATGTTCGAACCACGCGACCATGCGCCGCACCGGCAGGCCCCGCTGAATTTCGAATTGCGAATACCGCCCGGCGCGCGCCCGCGCGATCGCGCCCGCCGACACGTCGGTGGCCAGGATTTCGGGGCCGGGCAGCCCGCTCGTGCGCTCGGCCTCTGCGAACAGCATCGCGAGCGAAAGCGGCTCCTGACCCATCGAACAGCCGGCCGACCATATCCGCACCTTTCGATCGGGATTTTCGGCGTGAATCGCCCGCACCGCCTCCACCACCTGATCGAGGACCGCCGCGTCGCGAAAGAACGACGTTTCCTGATTGAGCATCGCGTCCACGACCGCGTCGGCCAGCGGTCCGCTCGCCGCGCTACGCAACCGTTCGACCAGCTGCTCGATGCTGCACAGATCGTGCTCGCGCAGCACGGTTTTCAGCGCCGCCTCGATCCGCCACGCTCGGTTGGCGGCGACCTCCTGGCCAGTGCGCCGTTCGAGAAGTGCCATCACCGTCGCGAAGGCGGTCCTCGATCCGGGCATCGCGGGAAGCGCCGGCATCACCCCGGCCTCCTGCAACTGGCCACCATGCGACCGATCTCGGCCGGCGGTAGGATGGCGCTCGCCGAATCGGCGATCGCTCCGGGCATGCCCCACACGACCGAACTCGCGCGGTCCTGCACGATCACAGAGCCGCCGCATTCGATCAGCTGCCTGGCGCCGATAGCGCCGTCGCGTCCCATCCCCGACAGGATGATGCCAAGCCCCCTGCTCCCGAAGGCCTCCGCAATCGACGCGAGCATCGGATCGACCGAGGGCATGCACCCGCTCGGCGCCGATTCGCGGGTCAGACGCACGGCCATCCCGTCGGAAATCCGGACGATCCGCACATGCGCGTCGCCGGGCGCCACCAGCATGCGCCCCGGCCGCAGCCGCATACGGTCCGTCGCCACCTCGCACGGCCGGCCGGCGAGCACCGCAAGCTGGGCGGCGAAGTAGCTCATGAAAGACGCGGGTAGATGTTGCGTGACCAGGATCGGCGGCGCGAAATCGGCGGGAATCGCGCGCAGCAACTGGCTGAGCGCGTGGATGCCGCCCGTCGATGCGCCGATCGCGACGATATCGAACTGGCCGCTGACCCGTCCCACGCCATCCCGATTCATCACCGGTGCCGGCTCGTGCTCGAACAGGCGTTCGAGGCGATCCTCCAGCACCTTGGCGAACTTCCCTGCGAAGTTGCTGACTCCGGGCTTCATCAGCGTATCCGCGGCGCCGAGCGCCAGCGCCTGAACGGCGGCGGCCGCGCCGTCTTCGGCGCTGGATGAAACCACCAGCACCTTCGCGCCCTGGCCCAATGCGATCAGGTCGGGCAGCCCGGTCAGTCCATCGATCCCCGGCATCTCCAGATCCAGCAGGATCACATCGGCGCGATGATCGGCGAGGAAGCGCAGCGCACCGGAAACGTCGCTCACCGCGCCGCAAATCTCGAAGCGCGGCATCGCTTCCACCATCCGCGCGAATACGCTGCGGGCGACCACCGAATCATCGACGACGAGCACCCGGATGGGCGCTGGGCCGCCCCCTCGCGGATGCGCGGCAATAGCCGGTCCGGCGCTCACGGTCGGGGGCTCAGGCGACGCCGACGATCTGGAGCTTGCTTTCAAGCGTTTCGCGATCGAACGGCTTCATCACATATTCGTCGGCCCCCGCGTCGATCGCCGCGCGGATATACGCCATGCCGTTCTCGGTGGTGCAAAACACGACCTTGGGCTTCGCCTCGATCCCGCTGTCCTTCAGCGCGCGCAGGAAATCCATCCCGCTCATGACCGGCATGTTCCAGTCGAGCAGCACCACGTCGGGCGCCGCCGCCATGCATGAATCGAGCGCTTCCCGCCCGTCGCCGGCCTCCCGAACCTCGAAGTTCAGCGTCTCCAAAATGTGACGGGCGACCTTTCGGATCACTTTGGAGTCATCCACGACGAGACAGGTTTTCATGATCTGCAGTTCCCGGAATTTGGCGCGATTGCGGTAATTTATGACCTAGAGATGTAAGCGTGGCGTTAACGCTGCGTCACGCGGCCAGGCTCGGCGCGCCGGGGATCAGCGCGGCCGGGTCGATCACGAGGATCGGCTCGCCATCCCGCTCGATCACGCCACAGGCCGCAGATTGCCACGACTGCGACAGCGGAATGCCCGACGCCAGCGGCTTGGGTTCGAACGGGGCGACATCGTCCAGGGCATCGACCAGCATGGCGTAATAATGCCCGTCGACCTGGGTAATCACCGCGCGGGTGCCGCGCGCCTCGTCCGAGACGATACCAAGCGCCGCCACCGTGTCGATCACGGTGACGACCCGACTGCGCAGTGCGCTCAGCCCTCGAACCAGCGCGCTTGCCCGCGGCACCGGAATGATCGGCCCGATATCCACGACGGAATCCACGTGCGCGGCGGAAATCGCGATCGATCGTCCGGCGGCATGCGCGATCAGGAACAGCTGGATTTCACTCATGCGCAGCGCCTCGACAGCTCGGCGAGGGCCGTCAGAAGCCCTTCGCGATCATAACGGTAGATACTTCCATCCTCACCCCCGGCGCGGCGATGGCGCAGGCGGATGACCGGTGGCCCGCCGCTCGCCGGCGCCGGATCGTCCCCGGTCGTCAGGATGGCGTCGGCACGCTCGTCGGTCCCCAGGCTCGATACGACGCGATAGCCCGCGCTCTCGAGCAGCGGGCGGACGAACGTCTTCAGCCACGCGCTCGATCCCTCCGCCAGCAGGCATACCGCCTGTCTGTCAGAAAGGACCTCGTCCTCACCATGCGCGCCGAACAGCCACATGACATCGAGCAGCTCGACCGGCTCCCCCTCGATCAGGGTGACGCCAAGGACCGGACCCGCCTCGCGCGCCGGCGCGATCTCGTCGCAAAGCCTGACGATCTCCGCCGCCTCGCGGATCGCATAGCCCAGTTCGTCCTCGCCATCCGTCAGGCGCAGGATCGAACAGCCACCATCGATCGGCGTCTGTGCGGCAAGCGGGATCATCCGCCCGTCGGTCACCAGGCGGAGACGGCCGGCGCTATGACGGATCGCGCTTTCCTCGGCCGGCTCCACCCGATCGACGGCCGCGAGCGGAACTGCGCGACGCACGCCGTCCAGATCGATGAAGACCAGCGCGCTCTCGCGCTCGTCCTCGACCGCGTGAAATTCCTCCTCGTCCGAAATCTCCTCGCGACGAAATTTCAGGCCGGCATCCTGTGCAATCCCCGCACAGTCGAGCAGCAGCATCGGCAGGCCGCTGTCGGGCAGCGTCTTGCCCGCGAACAGCCCCGCCGACATAACCGCCGGAGCGGCAGGCTTGATCACCAGCTCCTCATTGTCGAGCACGTCATCTACTCTTAGCGCATAGCAGCCCTCGCCCGCGTTCAGGATCGCGAGCTTTGACGTCGGCCGGCGGGGCGCGTCGGCGATGCGCAACGCCGACGCCAGATCGATGAGCGGCAGGCGCCGATCGCGCACCCGCGCCACCTCGGAATCTCCGATCCGGTCGATATGAACCGATTCGCTGCACTCGCTCAGGATTTCCTCGATCGCCTGACGCGGCACCGCAAAGCGCTGCCCGGCGGCGGCAACGACGATCGTCGGGATGATCGACAGGGTCAGCGGCACATGGATGCGGATCCGCAGGCCGCGACCGAATTCGTTCTGCAATTCGACGCGTCCGCCAATCTGTTCGATCGCCGCGCGCACCACGTCCATCCCGACGCCGCGCCCCGAGATTTCGGTCACCTCGTCCTTGCTCGACAGTCCGGGCTCGAACACCAGATCGAGCCTGGCGCGCTCGCTCAGCGCATTGAGCGCGCGCGCGTCGCCGCCATTCTCGATCATCTTCCGGACCAGGCGATCGGTATCGATCCCCCGGCCATCGTCGGCGATCTCGACCACGATCTGGTTTCCGGACTGGCGCGCGTGAACGGTCAATCGCCCGTTTTCCCGCTTGCCCGCGGCGCGCCTGGCGGCCGGAGCTTCGATCCCATGGTCGATCGAATTGCGGATGATATGGACCAGCGGATCGCGCAGTACCTCGATCATCTCGCGGTCGAGTTCCACCTCGGCACCCTCGACGTGCAGCGTCACCGACTTGCCCAGCCCCGCCGCCGTGTCGCGCACCATGCGCGGCAGTGCCGAAAACAGCGCCTCGATCTTTTGCATCCGCGTCCGCGTCACCGTGTCGCGCAGATCGGCGACGGTGGCGGACATGCGCTCGAGTGCCGCCTCGATCTGCGGGTCGATCACCGCCCCACGCAGACGACGCGCCAGTTCGTTGCGCGCCAGCACCATGTCGGACATGCCGCTCATCATCCGGTCGAGCAGATCGACGTTGAGGCGCACGCTGCGCGACTGGCCACGCCCCCCCTGCACCGCCACCGATTCGCGAACCTCGTCCGATCCCTCGGCGAGCGCGGCGATCAGCAGATCCTCCTCGGTATCGTCCAGCGACGCGCCCGAATCGATCGCGTCCACCAGCTCGCCGATCCGATCGACGACCGCCAGCACCGCGTTGACCAGCGCGCGATCGGTCTTGCGCTCGCCCGCACGAACGGCGGCCAGCACGTCCTCCGCCGCATGGCTCAGCCGCGCGAGACGCGGCAGGTCGAGAAAGCCGCAGCTTCCCTTGACCGTATGAACGAACCGGAAAATGGCATCCAGGCGCGCGCGATCGTCGGGGTCGGCCTCCCAGGCGACGATCTCGCCCGACAGAGCCTCCAGCGTTTCGCGGGTCTCCGCGATGAACTCTTGCAACAGATCGTCCACATTTCCCCCTGGGCGGTCCGCTCAGCTCATGGAGCCGCCGGGGTTAAGACGAGGTTAGCCACATGTCAGATTTCGTCCGCTTCCCAATGCGATGCGATCGCGGTAAAGCCCGGTTCGCAATGACCCGACCCGACCTCTTCCCCGGTACCGTCAAGGGTACCCACTAACCCGCGGGTCGCTGCACCCGTTCGGGGTGCAGCCAATTCATGCGACTGGAACGTCTCCAGCGCCCGGCCCGGCACCCCTGAACCGATTACAGGAGTGTCCGATGAACCAGTTTTCCATCCATGCGACGCCGAACGTGCCGCTCAAGCTGTGGGACAGCGCCGGCCCGTTCGAGGCCGGTGCGATGCAACAGCTGCGCAACGTGGCGGCGCTCCCCTTCATCTTCCGGCATGTGGCCGGCATGCCCGACGTGCATTTTGGCAAGGGCGCGACGGTCGGATCGGTGATCGCGACCGACCGGGCGATCGTGCCGGCGGCAGTGGGCGTCGATATCGGTTGCGGAATGATGGCGATGCGCACCTCGCTGACCGCCGGACAGCTGCCGGACAGCCTCTCGGCGATCCGTGCCGAGATCGAGCGCGCCGTGCCGAAGGGCATGGAGTCGAGCCAGTCCGCCAACCACGCCAAGGGCGGATGGGCCAGCACGCCGAACAGCGTGTCGCGGACCTGGTACGACCGGTTCGAGGCGCGCTGGCGCAAGATCGTCGCCCGCCACCCGAAGGTGGACGGCAAGACGACCGACCAGCTCGCGTCGATGGGTGGCGGCAACCATTTCATCGAGGTCTGCCTGGATGAAGAGGACCGGGTGTGGGTCATGCTCCATTCGGGTTCGCGCGGAACCGGAAACCGAATCGGCACCTACTTCATCGACGCCGCCAAGGAGGCGATGGCGAAGGAGACGCTCGACTTTCATCTTGCCGACAAGGATCTGGCGTTCCTGACCGAAGGGTCGCAGCTGTTCGACGACTATGTCGAAGCGATGCACTTCGCGCAGGACTATGCCATGGCCAATCGCGAGCTGATGATGGTCCGGGTGCTCGATGCCCTGCGCCGCCACCTGCCGGGGTTCAAGACCGACAAGGCGGCGATCAACTGCCACCATAATTACGCGACGCGGGAACTCCATTTCGGTGAGCAGGTGTGGGTCACCCGGAAAGGGGCGGTGAGCGCGCGTGAGGGTGAGCTCGGGATCATCCCGGGGTCGATGGGAACGGGCAGCTTCATCGTCGAGGGACTGGGGAACCAGGAGTCCTTCTGCTCCTGCTCGCACGGCGCGGGCCGGGTGATGTCGCGCGGGGCGGCCAAAAAGCTGATCACGCTCGATCAGCACAAGGCCGCGATGGCGGGCATCGAGGCGCGGGTGGACGAAGGCGTGCTGGACGAGAGTCCGGCGGCGTACAAGGACATCGGCGCCGTCATGGACGCGCAGCAGGACCTGGTGGCGATCCGCCACCGCTTGCGGCAGGTGGTGAATGTGAAGGGATAGACCGCACCCGGTCCGTCCAAAAACGTCCCACCAGGGTCCTCCAGGGTGGCGGGCGGTTGGCGATCGGTAGTCGCGACCACTCGCCACCCCATGGGGCCGGTACGGGCCGCGCGCGCGCCTCGTTCAGCCGCCGCCGCCCAAGGCCCAGGCGGTGCGCACCTCTCCGGCGAAGACACCGCGATAGCGCGTCAGATCCGCCCGCGCCCGTGCATCGAACTCCTTCGCGCGATCGATCCGGGCGACGACACCCCGCCCCGCCTCACGATACAGCATGCGCGCCACGGGCAACCCGGTCCCGCTGTCGATCAGCAACCGTGCCAAATTCCATTCGGTACGGATACGCAGCGGGCTGTCCGGCTCGCTTCCGACCCGCGCGCCGGCATAGGCGAGCGCGTAGAGTTCGAGCGCGGCCCGTCGCTTGCCCTGCGCGTCCAGATTCTCGGCGAGCATGGTCTGCGCCAGCGTCGTGCGCGGGTCGCCGGGGTTCAGCACCGCCTCCCGCGTCATCAGCCCCGCCCGCAAATAGGGTTCGGCAAGCAGCCGGCCCGCATCCTGCTGTCGCGCCAGCGTTTCGGCGATGTTGAGCATCGAGGTGCCAAGATCATAGTCGCTTGGCTTCAGCACCTGCTGACGGATCTTCATGCCCTCGCGATGCGCGTCCAGCGCCTCGGCATAGCGCCCCATCCGGTCAAGCAGCACGCCCAGATTGGCCCAGGCGGTGGCGATCCCGCGCCGGTTCTCCGCCAGCTTCGCCCGCCGCAGCGCCAGCGCGCCGCGCAGAAACGGCTCCGCCTCCTCCAGACGCCCCTGTTCGGCGAGCACGATGCCGAGGTTCATCCGGTGATCGGCGAGCAGTTCCGGATCGGCATCCGCCTGCCCCTCCAGCCCGAACAGGGCGGCGCGCAGCACCGGCTCCGCCGCGTCGTAACGGCCGGCGCGCACCAGGATCGATCCCAGCGCGCCATAGACGACGCCGGTGTCGGGATGATCGCGCCCGCGCAGCCGCTCCATGATCGCCGCCGACATGCGCGCACTCCGCTCGGCCTCGTCGAACAGGCCCGCACCCGCCAGAATGTCGGCCGCCGCGACCAGATCGAGCGCGCAATCCTCGCGCTTTTCGTCGGGCGCCGCACAGGATTCCCGCTGCCTGGCAGTCCCGGCGAGCGCCGCCTCCCGCGCGATCGGGGTCGCGCTCTCGTCCAGCTGAAGACCCAGTTTGAACTCGCCCGCCATCGCCGGCGACGCGGCCAGCAATGCGAACATCGTCAGTCGGGCGAACATCGCGGCCAATCTCATGCGGCGATGGATGCCGCGCCGGCCTGTCGCCCGCAAGCGACAAAAACGGTCAGGCGGAGAGCCGGGCCATCAGGCGCGAAACGCCGCCCCGAACAGAAGCACTTCGTCCTCCGGCGGCGAAACCTGAAGCTCGCCGCCGCCCTGTTCCACCAGCTGATGCACCAGATAGGCCGCCGCCGCGCGCGGGGTCACCGGCGCGTCGCCGCTCTGGCCGGTGAGCGCGCCGCGCAGTTCCTGATCGAGCACGATGCGCTGCCCCTGCGCGCGCACCACGATTTCGACCGTGTCGCCCCGCACTTCCGCCCCCACGTCGAGCTGGCCACCGCGCACCAGCGCGTCGCCACCGATCAGTGCGAGGTTGAGCAGCACCTTGATCGCCTGTTTGGGCAGAACCGGATCCTCGACCAGCCACCCGATCGATACGCGGTGATTGTCGCCGAACAGACCCTCGATCGCGGCCTGCGCCTCTCGCGTATCGACGGTGTCACCGAAACCGCCGGCGGCGCCGAACGCCAGGCGAAAGAATTTCAGCTTGTTCGCGCTGGCCTTCGCGCTCTCGGCGAGCAGTTCCAGGCAGCGCGCGCGCATTTCCGGGTCATGCTCGTCGGCGAGCAGCTCCAGCCCGTTATTGAGCGCGCCCACCGGGCTGAGCAGGTCATGGCACAGGCGTGAGCAAAGCAGGCTGGCGAAATCGGTCGGCGAGATGTTCAAAGCGGCGCTCCAGTTGGTGCCGGCCTTTTGGCCCAGCACCGGTCGCGCCGCAAGGCTGACGCGACCGGAACATCGGCGCCCGATTCAGACGCGTCGCCCGCGCAGGAACTGCACCACCACGACGATCACGGCGATCACCAGCAGCAGGTGGATCAATCCGCCCGCGACATGCATCGAAAATCCCAGCAGCCACAGGATCAGCAGAATGACGGCGATGGTCCACAACATGATAACGGCTCCCCTTGTTTTTCAGGTGGGCGCTCAACGTGTTGCACAGGCGAAACGTTCCCGGATCGAGGGCCGCGCGCATGAAATTTCCGATGTCCGGCCGCCCCGGTGTCGCCCGAGCGCGGTCCGGTTTCAGGCGATCTCGATCTCGAGTCGCGCAAATCGCCCGTGCAACCCGCTATCGCCGGCACGCCAGGCGCTTACATCCTGCCCCGCGACGATGATCCACAATTTCCCGTCGGGCGCGGCCATCGCCGCGTCGGTGACGGAGGGCAGGGTATCGCCGGACGGGTGCGAATGCCAATAGCCGGCGAGGCGCTCTTCCCCTGCCCGTTCGGCGCGCAACGCGGCGATCAACGCGCCCGGATCGATCTCGAAATGCCGGCGCGGATCCGCCGCGACATTCGCGGTCACGCTTGCCCGCGCCACCTGTTCGCCACCGAACAGCAGGCCGCACACTTCCAGCGGTGCCGCCGTAGCGGCGCCCTGCTGAATTAGCTCGATAACACAGCTTGAAATCCGGACCTTCATGCCCATCTTCCTACGACAATGGACCGGGGGGTTTCCACATATCAGGCGCGGATCGGGGACGCGGCGGACGGCTGGCGGCTCGACCGGGCATTGGCCGAGGCGCTGCCCACCCTGTCGCGCGAACGGATCAAGGCACTGATCTCGACCGGCAACGTCACCGGCCCGGACGGTCTGGTGCGCGACCCGAAGAAAAAGGCCCCGGCCGGCGCGGTGTTCAGCATCGCGGTTCCCGAACCGGAAGCGGCCCATAACGAACCACAGGCGATCGCCCTCAACATCGTGTTCGAGGACGAACATCTGATCGTGATCGACAAGCAGGCGGGACTGGTCGTCCATCCCGCCGCCGGCAATCTCGACGGTACGCTGGTGAACGCGCTGCTCCACCATTGTCGCGGCAGCCTGTCCGGGATCGGCGGAGTCGCGCGGCCTGGTATCGTCCACCGCATCGACAAGGATACGTCGGGCCTGATGGTCGCCGCGAAGACCGATCCCGCCCATGTCGGCCTCGCCCGCCAGTTCAAGGCGCATTCGATCGATCGGCGCTACCGCGCGATCGTATCGGGGCGACCGAAAATGTCAGGCGGAACCGTCGATGCGCCGCTTGCGCGCTCGCCGCAGAACCGCAAGAAGATGGCGATCGTTTCGGGGGGCAAGCGCGCCGTTACCCACTGGAGCGTGCGTGAGGCCCCGCAACTTCGTGAGGCGGCGCTGGTCGAATGCCGGCTCGAAACCGGGCGCACGCATCAGGTGCGCGTCCATATGGCTTCGATCGGGCATCCCTTGCTGGGCGACCCGGTCTATGGTAGAACGAAGAAGGAACACAGGGAGGTTCTGGAAACCCTGAATTTCCATCGTCAGGCCTTACACGCGGCGCATCTTGGGTTTATTCACCCGATAAATAGCCACGCTTTGGCGTTCGAAAGTGAAATGCCTTCGGACATGCAGGAACTGTTCGATAGTCTCGTCGTATAGAAGATTGGCCCGTCCATTCGGAGGGTCGCACGACCTCCTCGCCGCAACAGGGGGGAAGTCACTTGAAAGGGAGTAAGTAGATCATGGCAAGCGGAAGCAACGTCCCGGCGACGATCCCCGCATTGGGCGGAGAGGCGAGCCTCAACCGCTATCTGGCCGAGATCAAGAAGTTTCCGATCCTGGCGCCCGAGCAGGAATATATGCTCGCCAAGCGCTTTCAGGAGCATGGCGATCCGGAGGCCGCGGCCCAGCTGGTAACCTCGCATCTGCGCCTCGTGGCAAAGATCGCGATGGGCTATCGCGGCTATGGCCTGCCGGTCAGCGAACTGATCTCCGAAGGCAATATCGGCCTGATGCAGGGGGTTAAGAAGTTCGAGCCCGATCGCGGCTTCCGCCTCGCCACCTATGCGATGTGGTGGATTCGCGCCTCGATCCAGGAATTCATCCTGCGCTCGTGGAGCCTGGTCAAGATGGGGACCACCGCCGCGCAGAAGAAGCTGTTCTTCAACCTGCGCCGGATGAAGGCAAAGCTCGACGCGTTCGAGGATGGCGACCTTTCGCCCGAGCACCTTGCCAAGATCGCCAAGGATCTGGGCGTGACCGAGGAAGAGGTGACGTCGATGAACCGCCGTATGGCGATGGGCGGCGACACCTCGCTCAACGTGCCGATGCGTGAGGACGGCGAGGGCCAGTGGCAGGACTGGCTTCAGGACGACGGCGCGCTTCAGGACGAGGTCGTGGCGGATGCGCAGGAAGCGGATGTGCGCCACGGGATGCTGGTCGAGGCGATGGACGAGCTCAACGATCGCGAAAAGCACATCCTGACGGAGCGCCGGCTGACCGACGACCCCAAGACGCTTGAGGAACTCTCGCAGGTCTATGGCGTCAGCCGCGAACGCGTCCGCCAGATCGAGGTGCGCGCCTTTGAAAAGCTGCAAAAGGCGATGATGCGGCTGGCGGGCGATCGCCGGCTGCTGCCCGCGACCTGACGCCTGATTTCGACAGCGGGGCGGCGGACTCGATGGTTGATCCGGATCCGTCGCGCGACCAGCGGGCAGAGGGGGTTATGGCGGCGAATGTTGAACCGCGTCGCCCGTTCGGCGGTCGCCTGTTGCGCTGGGCGGGACAGGCCGTGCTGGCATTCGTCGCGCTCTCGCTCGTAATGGTGACCGTCTATCGCTTCGTTCCCCCGCCATTCACCTGGACGATGGCGGGTGATCTGATCGGCGGGCATACCGTGACCAAGCGCTGGCGCGCGATCGACAGCATCGATCCGGACATGGCGCGTGCGGCGATTGCCGCAGAGGATTCGCGTTTCTGTAGCCATTCCGGCTTCGACTATGATGCGATCGCCGCAGCGATGTACCGCAATGCGAAGGGCGGCAAGGTACTGCGCGGCGGGTCCACGATCAGCCAGCAGACCGCGAAGAACGTCTTTCTGTGGCAGGGCGGCGGCTATTTCCGCAAGGCGCTGGAGGCGTGGTTCACGGTTCTGATCGAATTGATCTGGCCCAAGAAGCGGATCATGGAAGTGTATCTGAACGTCGCGGAGACCGGGATCGGCACCTATGGCGTCGAGGCCGGATCGCAGCGCTATTTCCGCCATGGGGCCGATCGGCTGAGCCGCAGCGAGGCGGCGCGGATCGCCGCAGTCCTGCCGCTGCCGAAGAAGCGGGCGGGGGTCGCCCCGCAGGGCTTCACCCGCCGCTATGGCAATTCGATCGCCGCGCGCATCGCCATCGTTCAGCGCGACGGCCTGGACGCGTGCGTACGCTAGTGCGGACCGGCATTCGGCGCTGAAGGCTCCGCAATTGGCGCCTTCACACGCTTCCGGCGATCAGACGCGATCGGGTTTGTTCGCATCGAGCAAGGCAAGATAAGCCCGTTCGGCGCATCGCCTTTCGAATGTCGATCCGCCCAGGGCGCTTATTTGGTCGATTCGGTGGTCGTCGTGGTCGAAGCCTCAACCTTGTCGCCGGCCTTTTCGGCCGCGTCGCCAACTTTCTTCGCGCCATCGCCGATGCTCTTCGCCGCTTCGGCGATCGCATCGTCCTTGCGCGTTTCGCTGCTGTTCGTGCTCAGAAAGTAGAAGGCGCCGACGACGACGATCACGAGAGCGATGATCCCGAGGATCAGGCCGCCACCGCCGCCGCCACGTTCGACAACGGTGGTGGTGCCGCCGCCATTACGCTCGGTCACGCGTTCGGTCGTCACGCCATCGTCGCGTTCGATAATCCGCTCGTCCGCCATTTCGCATCTCCCTCAATAAATATTGCCGTGCCAACGCGGGCGGCGGAGCGATTGTTCCCGTGGTGAAATGTTCAGAAGGGCAGTTTGAATCCCGGCGGCAGCGGAATGCCGCTCGACAGTTTCGACATTTCGGTCTGCGCCGCCGCGTCCGCCTTTGCGCGCGCGTCGTTGAGCGCGGCGGCGATCAGATCCTCCAGCATCTGCTTTTCCGACGGGGCGAGCAGCGATTCGTCGATATCGACCGCGATGATCCGGCCCTTGGCGCTCGCCTTCACCTTGACCAGGCCACCGCCGGACGCACCCTCGACCTCGATCGTGTCGAGATTTGCCTGCGCCTTGGTCAGCTCGCTCTGGACGTTCTGCGCCATCGCCATGATGTCTTCGATACTTTTCATGCCTGTCTCCTGTCTCGGTTCCAGCCGATCAGTTCGGCGTCCGGAAACGCCTCCATCGCGGCGGCGACCATGGGGGATTTGAGGACCGATTCGCGCTCCTGCGCCTCCAGTGCGGCGAGCGCCTCGTTCAGCGTCGGCTGGCCCGGCGCGTCGCTGACCCGCAGTGACCAGCGCTTGCCAAGGACGTGCCGCAGCGCGGTTTCGAAATCACGGACGAGATCCGCCGGCAGGCCGCGGCTGCTCACCTCGACCACCGGCTCCTCCAGCCGGATCGGGCGGACGAGGTTGCGGACACGCGCGGCCAGATGCGCCTCGTTCGCGTCGGCGAGCCGCTGCACCAGTTCGGCCAGATCGCGCGGGGCAGGCGCCTCTGCCGGGGCGGCGGGCGCGGGGGCCGGCGCACCGCCGATCGGCGCGCCATCGGCGATCTTCCGCGCCAGTTCGCCGGGATCGGGCAGCGTCGAGGCATGGATCACGCGCAGCAGCGCCATCTCACACGCCTCAATCGGCAGCGCCGCACGAGCGACCTCGTCATGCCCCTTGAGCAGCAACTGCCACAAACGGTGCAGCGCCGGAAACCCGAGCTGTGCCGCCCATTCGGACAGCGCCGCGGTTTCCTCCGCCGCCTGCCCCGGCACCGCCTCGTTCCCCAGCTTGGACAACGTCACGCGATGCACGGTTTCGAGCAGCGATTTGAGCACCGCCTGCGGATCGACGCCCATGTCATACTGGTCGCGAAGCCCCTGAAGCGCGCCGGGCGCGTCCCCGGCGATGACCCGCCCGAACAGGCTGCGGATGGCGTTACGGTCGGACAGGCCCAGCATGTGGCGCACCGCCTCCGCCGTCACCGCGCCACCCTCGATCCCGGCATGGGCGATCGCCTGATCGAGGATCGAGAGGCCGTCACGGGCCGACCCTTCCGCCGCGCGGGCGATCATCGCCAGCGCCTCCGGCTCGGCCTCTGCCCCCTCCTTCTCCGAAACCTCCGCGAAATGGGCGGCGAGCTTTTCGGCGGGAATGCGACGCAGATCGAAACGCTGGCAGCGCGACAGGACCGTCACCGGAACCTTCTGCACCTCGGTCGTCGCGAACAGGAATTTGACGTGACCGGGCGGCTCCTCCAGCGTCTTGAGCAACGCGTTGAACGCGTTTTTCGAGAGCATGTGGACTTCGTCGATGATGTAGATCTTGTACCGCGCGCTGACCGCCGCATAGCGTGAGGCGTCGATGATCTCCCGCACGTCATCGACGCCGGTGTGGCTGGCGGCGTCCATCTCGATCACGTCGATATGCCGCCCCTCCGCGATCGCGCGGCACGGTTCGCATACCCCGCACGGATCGATCGTCGGACCGCCCTGCCCGTCCGGACCGATGCAGTTCAGCGCCTTTGCGATGAGCCGTGCGGTCGAGGTCTTGCCGACGCCGCGGACACCGGTGAGCAGGAACGCATGCGCCAGCCGATCGCGACGGATCGCGTTGCCCAGCGTCTGGACCATCGCGTCCTGCCCGATCAGCTCGGCAAAGGTCTGTGGACGATATTTGCGCGCCAGCACGCGATAGACCCCGGACGCATTGGGGTCGCGCGGCTGGGGCGGTTCGTCGAGGCCGAGAAGGGATTCGCTCATCCTGCCCCCCTCTTAGCGGGCCGACCGGGCGTGTCGAGCGCGCGAAATCGATGCCAGCCTGGCACTGTCGGCGCCGTCCCACCGGCGACGATTTCTGGCGATATCGGGCGAACGGTGAATCGGCGGGAGGCGGTGCGCGGGCATGCACGCCATTGTGACCAAATGCGGCCGTGTAGGAAAACGAAATCTGGCCGGGGAAAGGCGGGCCGCCCCGCACGGGCGCTCAGCTACAGTCCCATTGCGACCGACCAGCCGCCCGATGGCGGTTCGGTGATGCCCAGCGCGACGAGGCCATGGTGGAAGATGAAGAAGCCCGACAGTCCGAGCGGCAGTCCGTCAAAACGAGAAGAAGAATTCGACGTCGCGCATCGTCCGCCCCCGACATGGTATCGGCAAGGCAATGATCTATCGGCGGTGTGGAAGGTGGGAGCCGGGACGACCCGACACGAAAATCGTTACGGCTGCTTCCTTCCGGACCTGACCGGGTTGGCGACGGCATCGTCCGCCCGACTCCCGGCGCGCATATGGGGGAAGCCGCGGGGGATTGCAATGTCGCCATCGGTCGCGTGCGCGATACGCCGACGCGCGACGTGCCGGGGCGTGACGCGCGCCACGCCCGGCAGTTGATCTTTCATACGATCTCCCGAAAGAGCGTATCGCATGACAAGGACGGTTTTGAGCACCAGCAGTCCATGGTCCGCGTCCGCGCCGCTCCGGCACGACCTGGAGATTGCGCGGGTCGCCGTGCGTCGGACGGTGCGCCGGCCGGGGGACGTCGTCACGCTGGCGCTCTTTGCCCCCCTTCTGTTGCTTGCCTGGCGGGCATGGGCGATGGGATTGTCCGAACAGGTCGTGATGACACAGTCCGCCGCCCTGGGCGCGGTTATCGCATTTTATGGCGTCACCCTGGTGATCGACCGCTGGACCTATCATCGCGAAGACGGGGTGCTGGCCGCCCATGCCCAGCGGACATCCGACGCGCTGCGCTTCGCCATTCCGCTGTGGAGTGCCACCGTCGCGACCAGCCTGATGCTGTCGATCGCCCTCTTTCCGGGGCAGCGCATGGCGTGGTGCGCGGGAACGGTGACGGGCGCGACGCTCGGACTCGCCTGGTCGGCGCGTTCCAAAACAGCGCCGGCGGCGCTGACCACCATGGTTCGCTGGTTCAGGGGCCGGCGCGGATCGACGCCGGGGATCCGCCCGACACACGCGCTCGCGGGGGCTTTGATCGGTATCGGCTGTGCCATGATGCCGGCGCCGCCCGCCGCACTGTTCGCAACCGTACTCGCCGTCGCGATTGCGGCGATCGCCCTGCTGGGAAATGTCGATGCGGACGCGATCCGGTTCCGCACCATGATCGGCGACACGCCCTGGCAACTCGCCGGCGCTCACACCGCTGCACCGCTGATGGTCCTCATTCCGTTCGCCGCAACCCTGGCCATCTTCTCGCGCTGGGAGGCCGCGTCGATCGCGCTGCTCGTCGCGGCCGCCGCTGCGCTGTTCATCGCGATGCGTGTCATCGCCTATCAATCCCATGGCCGCCGGGCCGGCGACTGGATCGTGACGATCCTCCTTGCCGCCTGCACACTGATCGCCCTGATGCTGCCCCCCCTCTGCCCGTTCGCGATCGCCGGTTCGATCGCCTGGCTTGCCCGTCGCGGCGCGCGGGAGGCGTGGCTGATTCGATGACATCGGCACTCGATCTCGTCGATCTGCGGGTCGATCGCGGAGGTCGCTCCGTCGTCCGCGACCTTTCCGCCAGTGTGGAGAGCGGACACTGGCTGGGGGTCGTCGGCGCCAACGGGTCGGGCAAGACCACGCTGCTGAGGGCGGTATCGGGCCGCCTGCCCATCGCCGCCGGCCGATGCGCGATCGAGGGGCAGGAGATGGCGGCGGACCGGTCGGCACGGGCGAACCGCATCGGCTTTGCGCCCCCTATCGAACGCCTGCCCGGCCTGTTGACGGTCCGCGCCCTGCTGGAGATCGCCGGCGAAGCCCTTGACCGGCAGCGGGATCGCAATGCGGATCTGTGGGCGGCACTGGGGATCGATGGGCTGCTGGATCGCGCGATCGGCGAATCGTCGTCGGGCATGCGCCAGCGGGCTGCGATCGCGCTGGCCTTTGCCCGGCCGATGCCGATCGTGGTGCTGGACGAACCGTTCAACTGGCTCGATCCGGTGGCCGCGTTCGACACGCGGGCGGCGCTGGCGAATCTGGTGCGGGCGGGAACGACGCTGCTGACCGCCGTTCACGACCTGACGACCCTGTGCGGCGCGTGCGATCACGGCGTTGTCATGGCGGGCGGAGCGATATCGCTGGAGCTTGACCGCGAAACGCTTCGTGCCGGATCGCGCGATATTGACGGGTTCGAGCGGGAGATGATCGCGGCGCTGCGACGATGAGCGGCGCGGCGCCCGACCGTAGCCTGGTCAGGCGAACAGCGCCCCGACCAGTTCGCCCACCCGGGCGTGCGCGCCGTTCGCCTTCGTCCCGTCCAGCCCCGGCGCGTCGAGATAGCAGGTGACGAGAATCGGCTTGCGGCCCGGCGGGGTGACGATCGCGACGTCGTTGAAATAACCCTCCCCGCTCGTCCCGGTCTTGTCGCCGACGCGCCAGTTTTTGGGCAGGCCCGCGCGCAGGCGATCCTTGCCGGTCGGCGATGCCTCCATCCACCCGATCAGCTTGGCGCGCGCGGCCGGTGAAAGGATGTCGCCCAGCAGCAGCTTGTTGAGCAGCCACAGCATCGCCTCTGGCGTGGTGGTGTCGCGCACCTCGCCGTTCCGAACCACATTGAGGCCGGGTTCGTCGCGATCGGAGCGGGTGACGACATCCCCCGCGTCGCGAATGAATTTGGTAAGGCCGCGTGGGCCACCGACCTGCCCGAAGACGAGATTGGCGGCGCTGTTGTCGCTGACCTCCACCGCGGCGCGGATCAGCGTCTCGATCGACAGCGCACCCTTTGCGACGTTCGCGCGGACGACCGGCGCATATTCCAGCAGATCGGCCTCGCCGAAGCGGATCTCCCGGGCGAGGTCGATCTCGCCCCGGTCAGCGCGGGCGAGCACCGCGGCGGCGAGCAGGACCTTGACGGTCGAGCACATGGCGAAGCGCGCCTCCGCCCCGTCGAAATAGCGGCGACCGGTGCCGGTATCATAGACCGCGACGCCAAGCCGCCCGCCGGTTTCCGCCCGGATCCGGTCGAACGGACTCGATTTGGGCGCGCGCGGCGTCTGCGCGAACGCGGCGGTGGGGAGCGCGGCCAGGGTGGCGGCGCCAGCGATCAGATTACGGCGTGTGGTCATCATCGTCCCTGCATGTCGCGATGCTCCGCGGGCAGGCTCACCGTCAACCCGTCAAGGTCCGGCGTCAGGACGATCTGACAGGAAAGCCGGCTGGTCCGCGTGGCACCGACCGCCAGGTCGAGCATGTCCTCCTCCTCCTCGCTGGCGGGCGGGAGGCGGGCGAAGTCGGTGGCATCGACGATGACGTGGCAGGTGGAACAGGCCATCTGCCCCTCGCACGTTCCCTCAAGCGGCATACCGCGCGCCTGTGCGACCTCGAGCAGGCGATCGCCCGCCATGGCCTCGGCCTCGGCGGCAAGATCGCCGTCAGGGGTCAGGAGACGCACCCGGATCATGCCGCTACCTGCTGGGCGCGCGCCGCCGCGTCGATCCGTTCGATCGCGCTCATCAATTCCTCCTCGCTGGTATAGCGCCCGAAACCGAGGCGGATGCTCGATCGCGCGTCCCCATCGGCAAGGCCCAGCGCCCGCAGCACATGGCTGGGACGGCCCGACCCACTGGCGCAGGCGGACCCCGCGGAAAAGGCGATGTCGCGCAGGTCCGACATCAGCCGCGCGACATCGAGGCCTGGGCGGCGCATGTTGAGATTGCCGGGATAGCGTTCGTCCAGCGATCCGTTGAGCGTCCAGCCAGCGCTGCCGAGCGCGCGATGGGCCGCGCGAAACAGCTGGGCGACATGCGCGCGATCGGCGCCGAAGCGCTGCTTTGCAAGCGTCGCCGCAGCGCCGAACCCGGCACACAGCATCGGCGAGAGCGTGCCGGAGCGGCCCCCCGCCTCTTGCCCGCCGCCATGCAACAGCGGATCGAGCGCGACCCCGTCGCGGATCCACAGCGCACCGACGCCCTTCGGCCCATGGATCTTGTGCGCGGAGATGGCGACGAGGTCGCAGGCATCGGAAATGATCTCCCGTCCATAGCCCTGCACCGCGTCACACAGCATCGTCGCGCCGGCGGCGTGGGCCAGGTCGGCGATCGCCGCGATCGGCTGGATCACGCCGATCTCGTTATTGACCAGCATCGCGGCGACCAGGCCGATGCCCGGCCGGATCGCGGCACGCGCGGCGTTAAGGTCGATCAGGCCGTCGGGACCGACCGGGACGATGGTGACCTCCCGGCCCTGCCCCGCAAGCGCCGCGACGGTGTCAAGCACCGCCGCATGCTCGGTCGCGAGGGTGACGATCGGCCCGCGCGTCCCCTTGATCGCCCAGTTGAGCGCCTCGGTCGCGCCGCTCGTGAAACTGACGGCACCGCCGGGGGGCAGCAGGTCGCCCACCGCCTCGCGCGCGGCTTCGACCGCCGCTTTCGCCCGCCGGCCAGGCGCATGCGCCGAATGCGGGTTGGCGAAGCCGTCGGCGAGCCAGGGGCGCATCGCCTCGACCGCTTCGGGTGCTGGCGGTGTCGTGGCCTGATAGTCGAGATAGGTCATGCCGCGCGGATCCGCCCTCGCCGCGCCACCGAACTCCACGCCGAGGCAAATCCGTCCACCTCCCCGGCGGTGGTCGCGCGACCGAAACTGACGCGGACGACCTCACCGCGCGCCGGATCGTCGAGGCCGATCGCGGTGAGCACGTGGCTGGGCTTGAGCGTTCCCGACGCACAGGCGCTGCCCGCCGACACGGCGAACCCGGCGCTGTCGAACTGGATCAACTGGGCCGCGCTGGCAATGCCAGGCATGCGATAGCTGGCGATGGCCGGGTGGCGGGGGCTGTCGGCCAGAACGACCTCGCCCCCCGCCGCGCAAATCGCGCCGTCGAGCGAGTCGCGCAGCACACGCCAGCGGGCGAACGGCTCCGGCTCGGCCAGCGCGGCGGCATAGCCCAGCGCGGCGGGCAGATTCTCGGTCCCCGGGCGATAGCCCCGCTCCTGCCCGCCGGTCGGCAGCAGCGTCGCGAAATCGCGGACGAGCAACGCGCCGATGCCCGGCGGGCCACCCCGTTTGTGCGCGGACAGCGCGACGAAATCGGCATGGGCCGCGACCTCCGGATCGGCGCCGGCGGGCATCTGGGCAGCATCGACGAACACCAGGCCGCCGGCATCGTGGACGACCTGCGCGATTTCCGCGATCGGCTGTCGCACACCGGTTTCGCTGTTCGCCCATTGCACCGCGACCAGCGTGGGGCGGTCAGGCGAAAGCAGTCCCGCCAGCGCCACCGGATCGATCCGTCCGTCCGCCGCGACCGGCATCATCGCCACGCCGGGGCCGGTATGCCGCATCACCGCGTCATGCTCGACCGCAGACACGATCTTTGCCGGCGCCATCGACCGCTGCATCGCGATGGCGATCGATTCGCTGGCGCCGCTGGTGAGCAGGATCTCACGCCGCCATCCATAGGCCGACGCGATCGCGGCACGCGCGTCCTCGAGCGCGCGCCGTGCCGCCCGCCCCTCCGCATGGGGAGAGGAGGGATTGGCCCAGCGCGCCATCCCCTCCGCGACGGCGGCGCGCGCCGCGTCGGTCATCGACGTGGTGGCTGCGTGATCGAGATAGATGCGGTCGGTCAGAGCGGACTCCGAAGGCTCGGGATGCGGTTGCAATTGCGCACGCGCGCGCGCTGTCTATATAGCCCCCATCGTATTTCGCGCCACCGCGCGCTCAAGCCTTGCAGGTCCGATTTGCCCGAAGTCATCATTCCCGGCCCCGAAGGCCGCCTCGAAGGGCGTTTCGCCCCCGCTCCCCGCCCCCGCGCACCGGTCGCGATGATCCTGCATCCGCATCCCAATGCGGGCGGGACGATGAACAACCGGATGGTGCAGGAGCTGTACAAGACGTTCCAGCGCCGCGGCTTTGCGACGCTGCGCTTCAACTTTCGCGGAGTCGGAAAGAGCCAGGGGACGTTCGACAACGGCATCGGCGAACTGTCCGACGCGGCCAGCGCGCTCGACTGGGTGCAGAGCTTTCACCCGGAAGCGTCCACCACCTGGATCGCCGGCGTCAGCTTTGGCGCATGGATCGGCATGCAGCTGTTGATGCGCCGGCCAGAGATTCGCGGCTTCATCTCGGTCGCGCCGCCGGCGAACATGTATGATTTCACCTTCCTCGCCCCCTGCCCCAGCTCCGGCATCATCATCCAGGGCGACGCCGACGAGGTGGTGACGCCCGGCGCGGTGCAAAAGCTGGTCGACAAGCTGCGCACCCAGAAGCACATCACCATCCATCACGACACGATCCCCGGCGCGAACCATTTCTTCGAACATGAAATGGATCAGCTGATGGGCAGCGTGGACAAATATCTGGACATGCGGCTGGATCCCAATTCGCCGATCCGGTGACCGACGGAATCCCGTGCGCGATCAACGCGATGAAATGGCCGGGGCGCGATGCTCCGGCCATTTTCGTTGCGATGCCCCCTATCGCTGCGACCGCCCAGGCCGCATGATGCGCGCATGAAGCAATCGACCGCGATCAAGATCGCCACCGGCGTCGCCGCCGCCGCCCTGGGCGGCCTGTTCCTCTATTCGCGCGCCTCGCGCCCGTCGGTCATCAATCCGCAGGTGCCGGAACCCGCCAAACCGGTGGACCTGGCACGCTATACCGGCAAATGGTTCGAACTCGCCCGCCACGACAACCGGTTCCAAAAGGGGATGGACGCGGTGACCGCCGAATATGCTGTCGGCGAAGATGGCAGGATCGTGATCGTCAACAGCGGGCAACGGAGCGGCGAATCCGAACGCGACGTCAGCGAGGGGCGCGCGATCGTCGCGGACGAAGCGACCAATGCAAAGCTGAAGGTGTCGTTCTTCGGCCCGCTCTACACCGGCGACTATTGGGTGCTCGACCATGGCGACGACTATGACTGGGCGATCGTCGGCGAACCGAGCGGCCGTTACCTCTGGCTGTTGAGCCGGGAGGCGCGGCCGGCGCCCGACACGCTCCAGTCGCTGCTCGAACGGGTCCAGGATCTGGGCTATGATCGCTGGGCGCTGCGCATCACGCAACAGGGCTGACCGGCGACGCTTCGCGCGTTCAGACCGTCCAGATCAGGACATTGCCGAGCGCGACGATGGCACAGGCGATCATCAACAGCCCCTTTTGCCGGGCGCCGCGCCGGATCATCGCCACGCCGCCGGCCGCCAGCGCGAACGCGGCGAGGACGAGCAGCGCGAGGAGCGTCGATGCGCCGGTCGAGAGCGTCTCCATCCCCCGCTCAGCCCGCGCGATCGATCGCCGCGACCGCCTGCACGTAACGGGCGTCGCCATCCCCGGAAATCAGCGCCCAGGAAACCTGCCGACGCTCCAGCTCTGCGCGCGAGAGGTCGAAGAACCGCTGTCGCTCCGCCGGGTCGCCGAACATCCGCGTGCCGTCGGCAACCCAGGGGAGGTCGATGTCGAACAGCAGATAGAGGTCTGCGGTGCCGGTCCACCCGTCGAACCACGGATCGCGCGTGCCGAACAGCATGTCGGCCCACACCGCCGTCATCAGCGGGTCAGTGTCGAGGATCAGGGGTTCAAGGCCCGCATTCAGCATCGTCTGAACGCCCGCATCGTGCGTCTTCGCGATTTCGACCAGATCGCGCATGGTGAAATCGATGCCGCGCGTTTCGGCATATTCGCGGCCATATTCCTCGACCACCTCGCCGCCCAGATGCGCGGCGAGACGCGGCGCAAGAGTCGATTTTCCGGTGCTTTCCGGACCGTGGAGACAGATGGTGCGCAGCGTCATGGCGCGGCCCTTCGCCGAAAAGCCCGCTCCCAGTCAATCAGTCCCCAACCCGAAACGACGAGCAGCACCAGATAGACCCCCGCCGTCAGCCACAATTCGCGGATCGCGAACAGCGGCACCGCAACGATATCGACCAATATCCACAAGACCCAATTTTCCAGATAGCGGCGCGACAGCAGAATCTGGGCCGCGATGCTGGTCATCGCCACGGCGGCATCCCACCAGGGCAGCGACGCGTCGGTGAAGCGGTGCATCAGCGTCCCCCAGGCCATCGTCGCGACCGCACAGCCCGCAATCCAGGCGATTCGCCCCGTCCAGCCGAGTGTCAGCACCTGCACCTCCCCGGTCAGCGCACGCGCGCGCGCCCAGTTGAGCCAGCCATAGAGATTGAGCGCGAGAAACAGGCCCTGAAGCAGCATGTCGCTGTACAATTTCGCGCCGTAGAAGACGGAGGCGTAGAGCAGCACCGCCGCGATTCCGACCGGGTAGTTCCAGATGCTGCGGCGCGCCACGAGCGCGATATTCGCAAGCAACAGCAACGATGCGACGATCTCGACCGGGTTCACTCCGACCCGGTAGCGCGGCATCGCAGCCAGGTCGAGCGCGATCCGCTTGCCCTTCCCCGTTTCCCCGCTAGGCTCCTGCACGACAATCGAGAGGATCGGGCATGCGGCATATCGCGGTGATCGGATCGGGGCCGGCGGGTTATTACACCGCCGAAGCGTGCCAGAAACAGTTCGGCGACGCGGTGCGCGTCGATATCATCGATCGCCTGCCCGTCCCCTTCGGGCTGATCCGCACCGGAGTCGCCCCCGATCATCAGTCGATCAAGAATGTATCGCGCCGGTACGAAGCGGTGGCGCTGACCGACAATGTCCGCTTCGTCGGCAATGTGACGGTGGGCAAGGACGTGACGATCGCGGAGCTGATGCAGCTCTATGACGCGGTTGTGCTGGCCACCGGCGCGCCGAGCGATCGTCCGCTCGACATCCCCGGGGCGGACCTGCCCGGCGTCACCGGTTCGGCGGCATTTGTCGGCTGGTATAACGGCCATCCCGATTTCACCGACCTTGATCCGCCGCTGGCCGGGCCGGGCGCGGTGGTGATCGGCAACGGCAATGTCGCGCTCGACGTGGCGCGGGTGCTCGCGAAAACCCAGGGCGAGTTCGCCGGGTCGGACATTGTCGGCCACGCGCTCGACGCGCTGAAGGGCGCGCGGATCGACACGATCACGCTGCTTGGCCGGCGCGGACCGCACCAGATCAACATGACGCCGAAGGAACTGGGCGAGCTTGGCGAGCTGCGCCGCGCCGCGCCGGTGGTCGAGATCGGCGATTTCCCTCCCGAGATCGACGACGCGATGCTGGAGCCGGGCCAGCGCAAATCGGTCGCTTATCTCCGCACCTTTGCCGCGACCCCGGTCGACAAGCCGGTACATATCATCTTCGATTTCTTCGCGCGGCCGGTGGCGATCGAGGGAGATGGCCGGGTGGAGCGGGTGATCGTCGAACGCACCCAGCTGGATGCGCGCGGCGCCGCGAACGGGACCGGGGAGACCTATGCGGTCCCGGCCAGCCTGGTGGTTTCATGCATCGGCTATCGCACGCCGCCGATCGCGGGGGTCCCCTATGACGACCGTGCGGGCCGCTTCGCCAATGACGATGGTCGCGTGCTTCCCGGGCTGTACGCGGTCGGCTGGGCGCGGCGCGGGCCGACCGGCACAATCGGAACGAACCGCCCCGACGGGTTCGCGATCGCTGAAAAGATCGCCGAGGACCTGTCGGGAACAAGCGGGAAATCGGGCCGACCGGGCCTCGACGCGCTGCTCGAGGCGCGCGGCACCGATGTCGTCACCTTTCGCGACTGGCAAAAGATCGACACCGCCGAGATCGCCGCAGCGCGCAGCGGCAGCCCGCGTGAGAAGTTCGTCACGGTGGAGACGATGCTGGACGCGCGGGGCGTCTGAAAAAACCGTGCAAGACGGCGCTTGCGTCCCCGCCGGACGCTGGTTATAGGCGCGCCTCCAAGCGATCGCCCGTCCGCCCATCCCGGGGCCGAACGACAAGGACGCGGCACTCCGTCGGGGAGTAGCTCAGCCTGGTAGAGCACTGCCTTCGGGAGGCAGGGGCCGGAGGTTCGAATCCTCTCTCCCCGACCATCAACCTGTTTTGGATGCGGCCCGCGCGAGAATGAGCGCGCCCTCCAGTCCCGCGTTTTCGAGAGCCGGCGCGACGATGAACCCGTCCGCAAGCGCGGCGGGGCCGACGCCATAACCACCGATCGCCGCGCGCATCCGGGCCTCCGCCGCCGCGCGCAGGCCCGGCACCGACATCACGCCCCCGCCCGCGACGATGCGATTGGGCGACCATGCGAACACCAGCGTCGCGAAGAGTTGACCGAGATAGTCGGCAACCCGCCCGAACGCCTCGCCCGGCGAGTCGAGCGGGGCGCCGCCCGTCCGCGCCGCGATCGCCGGACCGGCGGCCAGCCCCTCAACGCAATCGGCGTGAAAGGGGCAGGCGCTGGCAAGGCCATCGCCCGGCGCCCGGATGACCGGCACATGCCCCAATTCGGGGTGCATCGCCCCCTTCAGCGTGATGCCGTTCATCGCCAATCCGGCACCGATCCCCGTACCGACTGTGACATATGCGACATTCGCGCACCCCTGGCCGGCGCCGAGCGTCGCTTCCGCCAGCGCGGCGGCGTTGACGTCGGTATCGACCGCGACCGGGACGGCGAGCCGCGTGGCGAGGGCGCGGCGCAGGTTGGAGCCGCTCCACCCCGGCTTCGGCGTCGCCAGCACCTCGCCATAGTTCGCCGCGTCGGGATCGACCACCAGCGGGCCGAAGGCGGCGATGCCGGCGGCGGCGATCGGCACGTCGCCGGCAAACGCAAGCAGCACGGCCTCCGCCTCCGCCGGCGTGGTGGTATCCCATCGACGCTCCGCGAGCACCTCTTCCCCGCGAACAAGCCGGGCGAGGAGTTTCGTCCCGCCCGTCTCGACCGCCAGCAACATCGCGTCGTCGTTCATGAAGCGAGGCTTAGCCGCCCCAGATCGTCTGCGCGAGTACCCACAGGCCGATCGCCAGGAACAGCAGCGCGGCGACCATCCGCACCGCCTTGAGCGGCACACGCTTCACCAGCTCGTTGCCCAGGAACACCGCCGGCACATTGGCGAGCATCATGCCCAGCGTCGTTCCCGCCGTGACCCAGCCGACCTCTGCAAACCGCGCGCCGAGCGCCACGGTCGCGATCTGCGTCTTGTCCCCCATTTCGACCAGGAAGAACGAGATCAGCGTCGTCAGGAACGCGCCGAAGCGCGCCGGCCTGTCTTCCAGATCGTCGATCTTGTCCGGGATAAGCGTCCACACCGCCATCGCGATGAACGAAATCGCGATCACGTAGCGGAACCATTCGCCCTGAAGGATCGACGCCGCCTGTTCGCCGACCAGCGCCGCGAGAAAATGATTGGCGATCGTGGCGAAGAATATGCCCAGAACGATCGGAATCGGCCGTTTGAAGCGGGTCGCCAGCAGGATCGCGAGCAGCTGCGTCTTGTCGCCGATCTCGGCGAGCGCGACCACGGCGGTGGATGTGAGCAAGGCTTCCAAATCAGGTCTCCGGGCCGGGCGAAGCGTGTTCCAACGACACCACACCCTCCCGCCCGGCCATTGAGCGGAAAGCATGGCGTCATTGGTCTCGCCCGAACGGTTTCCCGTCCCCCGTGCGCCATGGCCTCTCGACCAAGTATGTTGACGCGCGAGCCCGCCGGAATGGCGGCTGGCTACTCCCCAGATGACTGCGGTGGCCCTAGCGCTTCGTTCCCGCCGGCGCAAGTTGCGCGCGACCGCGCCCGCATGGCATAGGCACGCCAGACAGGAATGGAGAGAGTCATGGCCACCGCGATCGCCGATACCCCCCGCGTCGCTTCGGACGCCGAATGGGAAGCCCGCCAGCAGCTCGCGGCCTGCTATCGCGTGTTCGACATGCTCGGCTGGTCTGAAATGATCTACAACCACATCACCGTGAAGCTGCCGGGCGAGGAAGGCGCGTTCCTGATCAACCCGTTCGGCCTGCATTTCAGCGAGGTGAAGGCGTCGAACCTGGTCAAGATCGACATCGACGGCAACAAGCTGGACGACAGCCCCTATCCGGTGAACCGCGCCGGCTTCGTCCAACATGCGCTGTTTCACCGCCATCTGCCCGATGCGCACTGCATCATGCACAGCCACACGACCGCGGGAATGGCGGTATCGAGCGTGGAGGGCGGGCTGCGCCCGACCAATTTCTACGCGTGCAATTTCGCCGGGCAGATCGCCTATCACGATTTCGAAGGCGTGACGGTCCGCGACGAGGAGGGCGAGCGGCTGCTCGCCAATCTGGGCGACAAGCGGGTGATGCTGCTGCGCAATCACGGCATTCTGGTGATGGGCCGCACCCTGCCCGAGGCGTTCATCAAACACTGGTCGCTGCAACGCGCGTGCGAGATCCAGGTGGCGACCGCGAGCATGGGAACCCCGCTTACCGTATCCGATGACGTCGTCGCCGTGCATCAGCGCGACCTGCACATGGCGCAGGTGCCGGGCGGGCCGGGCGCGGCGGACTTTGCGGCAATGGTGCGGCTGGTCGATCGTATCGACACGAGCTGGCGCGACTGACGTGACCGATATCCCTCCGGGCAATGTCGCCCTGCTGATCGACGCCGACAATGCCTCGCCCGCCGCGATCGACCCGGTGCTGGGCGTTCTGGCCGAACTGGGGCCGGTCAACATCCGCCGCGTCTATGGCAACTGGAAGAAGCCGGCGCTCAAGACCTGGGAAGCGATGACGCTGAAACACGCGATCCAGCCCTATCAGCAGTTCGACATCACCAAGGGCAAGAACGCGACCGACATGCGGATGACCATCGACGCGATGGACCTGTTGTTCGGCGGACGCGTGACCGGATTCGGCCTGATGTCCTCGGACAGCGATTTCATGCCGCTGGCGCAGCGCATCCGTCAGGATGGCATCCCGGTCTATGGCTTTGGCACCGGCAAGACGCCGGCGGGATTTCGCGAATCCTGCACCCGCTTCATCGAGGTCGAGGGGCTGTTGCGCACCCGCGAGAGCGAGGCGGCAGAGCGCAGCGCCGCGATCCAGTCCGCCGTCGAAAGCACCGGCGGTTCGACCGACGAGGCGCTGCTGTCGCTGCTGATCGACGCCTACAACGCCTCGAAGCGCGACCAGCGCGGCTTTGCCTCGCTCAACGAGCTGGGGCGGCGCGCCGGCAACCGGTCGAGCTTCGATACCCGCAATTACGGATACAAGCGGCTGTCGGACATGCTCGCCGCCATCCCCAGCTTTCAGACCGAACAGCGCGAGGACGGGCAGATTTTCGTCAAGCGGTTGCGCTGATCGAAACCCTGCCGGGACGAGCGGGCGCCTAGCCCTTCGCCACCTTCACCAGCAACGCATCGACCTGCACCTGCGCTCCGGGGACGGCATTCAGGGTCTCGATCGTCCCGTCAAAGGGGGCGGTGAGCGCCTGTTCCATCTTCATCGCCTCAAGCACCAGCAGCTTCTGGCCGGCGGTCACGTCCTGACCCTGTGCGACCTCCACCGATACGATGCGACCGGGCATCGGCGCGAGGATCGACCCGTCGCCGGCCGCACCGCCCCCACCGCCGTCGGTCCGATCGGCGGTGACGCGGAAGGTCGCCCCGCCATGGACCAGCAGTGCGGCCCCGTCACGCGGGTGTCGGTGGAAGTGCGAGGACAGATCGCCATCGGCGGCGACGTCGAACGTCACCCGCACGCCATTCACGCTCAGCGCCCGCTGGGTCACCGGCGCGCGATTGAGGCGAAAGCCCTCCAGCTCGCGCGCACGGATGACCGGCTCGCGCGGGACATCGGCATCGAGCCAGTAGCTCGCTTGGGTCAGGTCCACCGCCCCGGGCAGCGGATCGACGGCCAGCGCGTCGCCGCGACGATCGATCAGACCGGTATCGAGCCGTGCTGCAACGAAATCCTCGTCACCCAGCAGGCGATAGAGAAACCCGGCATTGGTCTTCACGCCCCACACCGGCAGATAGGACAGGTCCGCACGGAGCAAGGCGATCGCGTCGTCGCGGCTGTCGCCATGCGCGATCAGCTTTGCGATCATCGGGTCGTAAAAGGGTGAGATGACCGAACCCGCCTCGACACCGGTATCGACGCGCGAATTGTCGGGGAAATCGAGCACCTCGAGACGGCCGACACTGGGCAGGAATCCCTTTGCGGGATCCTCGGCATAGAGCCGCGCCTCGACCGCGTGACCATTGATCGAGAGCTGCCCCTGCCGCAACGGCAGCGGTTCGCCCGACGCCACGCGCAGCTGCCATTCGACCAGATCGACGCCGGTGATCGCCTCGGTAACCGGGTGTTCGACCTGGAGCCGCGTATTCATCTCCATGAACCAGACGCGGTCGGCGCGCAGCCCCGCGCTGGCGTCGGCGATGAACTCGATCGTTCCCGCACCTTCATAATCGACCGCCTGGGCGGCGCGCACGGCGGCGGTGCAGACGGCTTCGCGTGTGGCCGCATCCATCCCCGGAGCCGGAGCCTCCTCGATCACCTTCTGGTGGCGGCGCTGCATCGAACAGTCGCGCTCGAACAGGTGGACGACATTGCCATGGCTGTCGCCGAACACCTGTACCTCGATGTGGCGCGGGCTGAGGATATATTTCTCGATCAGCACCCGGTCGTCGCCAAAGGATGACGCCGCTTCACGCTGGCAGCTGGCGAGCGCGTCGGCGAAATGCTGCGCAGCATCGACGCGCCGCATCCCCTTTCCGCCGCCGCCCGCGACGGCCTTGATCAGGACGGGATAGCCGATCGCATCCGCCTCCGCCTGAAGGCGGCCGGCCGACTGGTCCTCGCCCAGATAGCCGGGCGTGACCGGCACGCCGGCATCCTGCATCAGCTTCTTGGCGGCATCCTTCAGGCCCATCGCGCGGATGCTGGCCGGCTTTGGCCCCACCCAGATCACGCCGGCGGCGATTACCGCATCGGCGAAATCGGCATTTTCGGACAGGAAGCCATAGCCGGGATGAATCGCCTCCGCCCCGCTTTCCCTGGCGGCGGCGATGATCCGGTCACCGAGGAGATAGGAGTCGCGCGCGGGGGCGGCGCCGATATGCACGGCCTCATCGGCGGTGCGGACGTGAAGCGCATTGGCATCGGCGTCGGAATAGACCGCGACGGTACGAATGCCGAGCGTCCGCGCGGTACGAATGATGCGGCACGCGATCTCGCCGCGATTGGCGATGAGAAGAGAGGTGATCAATGGAGCGTCCCGGCAAGTTCGAACGGATCCTCGCCCTCGAAAAAGGCGGCGAACAGCGCGGTGACTTCGTCAGCGGTCAGCGTGCCGGCGGACGAACTGCCGAAATCGCGCCCGGCGTCGCCCGGGTCGGGTGCGAGGCCGGGCTTCCTGATCTCGACATGCGTTTCCGGGCCGCCGGCGCGCAATTCGACGACCCAGCGGCGCCCGTTCAGGATCGCCTGGATGTAATCGGTCGGCGATCGGGTGAGGACGGCGAAGGCGCCATCCGTCGCGGCGGGCATCCATCGCAGCAATTCCCGCAGCCGATCGGCCGAACCCACGGTCGCCGACCCGGCATGTGTTCTCAATTCCATCGTCATCACATCCTGAAGACGCCGAACGCCGGGCGTTCCGGGATCGGCGCGTTGAGCGTGGCAGCCAGGGCGAGGCCAAGCACATCGCGGGTCTGCGCGGGATCGATGATGCCATCGTCCCACAGGCGCGCGGTGGCGTGCCAGGGGTTGCCCTGCGCCTCGTAATCGTCTCGGATCGGCTGTTTGAACGCCTCGGCCTCTTCCGCGGTCCATTTCTCTGCATCGCGGTGAACGGTCGCGAGCACGCTCGCCGCCTGTTCGCCACCCATCACGCTGATCCGGCTGTTCGGCCAGCTGAACAGGAAGCGTGGGGCGTAGGCCCGGCCGCACATGCCGTAATTGCCGGCGCCAAAGCTGCCGCCGATCAGCACGGTGACCTTTGGCACGCTGGCGGTGGCGACGGCGGTGACCAGCTTGGCGCCGTGCTTGGCGATCCCCTCCGCCTCATATTTGCCGCCGACCATGAAGCCGCTGATATTCTGGAGGAACAGCAGCGGGACGCGGCGCTGACAGGCGAGTTCGATGAAGTGCGCGCCCTTTTGCGCGCTTTCGCTGAACAGCACGCCGTTATTGGCGAGGATCGCTACCGGCAAACCCCAGATATGCGCGAAACCACAGACAAGCGTTGCGCCATAGAGCGGCTTGAATTCGTGAAATTCGCTGCCATCGACCAGCCGCGCGATCACCTCATGCACGTCATAGGGCGCGCGGACGTCGGTGGGGAGGACGCCGTACAGGTCCTCCGCGTCATAGTTCGGGGGGCGGGAATCGCGGATCGCAACCTCCGCCGCGCGATCGGGCGGCAGGGTCGAGACGATGTCGCGCACGATCGTCAGCGCGTGCGCATCGTCGTCCGCGACATGATCGACGACGCCTGATTTGCGTCCGTGCAGATCGCCGCCGCCCAGATCCTCGGCGCTGATGACCTCACCCGTCGCCGCCTTTACCAGGGGCGGCCCGGCGAGGAAGATCGTCCCCTGTTCGCGCACGATCACGGTCTCGTCCGACATTGCCGGAACATAGGCGCCGCCGGCGGTGCAGCTGCCCATGACGCAAGCGATCTGGGCGATGCCCTTCGCGCTCATATTGGCCTGATTGAAGAAGATGCGGCCGAAATGATCGCGGTCGGGAAACACATCCGCCTGATGCGGGAGGTTCGCGCCGCCGCTATCGACAAGGTAGATGCACGGCAGCCGGTTCGCCTCGGCGATCTCCTGCGCGCGCAAATGCTTCTTCACGGTCATCGGATAATAGGTGCCGCCCTTTACCGTGGCGTCGTTGCATACGATCATGCAGGTGCGGCCTGACACGCGGCCGATGCCGGCGATCACGCCCGCGCCCGGGACTTCGCCGTCGTAGAGGTCGTTCGCGGCGAGCTGACCGATTTCAAGGAACGGCGCGCCGGTATCGAGCAGGCGCTCGACCCGCTCGCGCGGCAACAATTTGCCCCGCGCCACATGCCGCTCCCGCGATTTCTCGTTCCCGCCCAGCGCGGCCTGTGCCACATCCGCGCGGAGCTTGTCCGCGAGCGCGCGATTGTGCGCGGCATTGGCGCGGAACTGCGGGTCGTCGGCCGACACCAGCGTCTTGAGAACAGGCGCGCTCATCTTGCCACCCCGCCAAAGCTGGCGCACAGCGCAGCGCCGCCGTGCCGACAGCCGGAACCGAACATGCCGACCATCCTGCTCCTCATCGTCTCCAACGTCTTCATGACCACCGCCTGGTACTGGCATCTGTCGAAAGGCGGGATGCACCGGCCACTGCTGGCGGTCATCCTCATCAGCTGGGGCCTGGCGCTGGTCGAATATTGCTTCGCGGTTCCGGCCAACCGGCTGGGATATGCCGGCGGGTGGACGCCGGGCCAGCTTAAGGTCGTGCAGGAGGCGATCGCGCTCATCGTCTTCGGCGTCTTCATGGTCGCGGTGCTGGGCGAAGCGATCAGCTGGCGCCACCTGGCCGCTTTCGCCTGCATCATGGCGGCGGTCGCGTTCCTGTTCGTGGGACGGTGATCGCGGGTCACGCCGCCCCCACCAGTTCGCGGCCGATCAGCATGCGGCGGATCTCGTTCGTCCCCGCGCCGATGTCGAGCAGCTTCGCGTCGCGCAGGAAGCGTTCGACCGGCCAGTCCCTGGTATAGCCCGCGCCGCCCAGTGCCTGAACCGCCTCCCCCGCGACCTTGAACGCGCTTTCGCTCGCCAGCAGGATCGCGCCGGCGGCGTCGAAGCGGGTCGTCCTGCCCGCGTCGCACGCGCGGGCGACGGCATAGACATAGGCACGCGCGGAGTTGAGCGCGACATACATGTCGGCGACCTTCGCCTGCATCAGCTGGAAGCTGCCGATCGCCTGGCCGAACTGCTTGCGCTCGCGCAGGTAAGGCAGCACCACATCTAGGCATGCCTGCATGATGCCGAGCTGGATTCCGGCCAGCACCGTGCGCTCGTAATCCAGGCCCGACATGAGCACGCCGACGCCGCCGTTCAGCGGCCCCATGACATTCTCCTCCGGCACCTCGCAATCGGTGAACACGAGTTCCGCCGTCGGCGACCCGCGCATCCCCATCTTGTCGATCTTCTGCCCGATCGAGAAGCCGGGCATGTCCTTCTCGATCAGGAACGTGGTGATCCCGCGCGATCCTTCGCCGGTCTTCGCATAGACGACCAGCGTGTCGGCATAGGCGGCGTTGGTGATCCAGAACTTCGTTCCGTTGAGCACATATCGGTCGCCCTTGTGCTCGGCCCGCAGCTTCATGCTGACGACGTCACTGCCCGCGCCCGCCTCCGACATGGCCAGCGAGCCGACATGTTCGCCGCTGATGAGCTTGGGCAGATATTTCGCCTTTTGCGCGGGCGACGCCCAGCGGCGAATCTGGTTGACGCACAAATTCGAATGCGCGCCATAGCTGAGCCCGATCGATGCGGACGCGCGCGATACCTCCTCGCACGCGATCACATGTTCGAGATAGCCGAGGGCCAGCCCGCCATATTCCTCTTCCACGGTGATGCCGTGCAGCCCTAACTCGCCCATCGCCGGCCAGAGTTCGTCGCGCGGGAACCAGTCCTCCGCGTCGATGCGCGCGGCCAGCGGCGCGATCTGCTCGCGCGAGAATCGCTCGGTGGTTTCGCGAATCATCTCTGCTGTCTCGCCCAGGTCGAAATCCATCTGGGGCAGGCTCATATGCTCTCCTGTTCTTTTGTCGCCCAATAGCCGCGTGCCGCCCCGCACCGCAATGGGCGCCCGCTCGCCCGGACGGACGCAGCGCTAACGGAGTGCGCGCACCAGGGACTCGCGTCCATTCCGGATGGTTCCAACGTCGCGGATCCGCGTGGGCGGCGCGCGACTTGCCCGTCCCACGATCCATAACGGTCCAGTCCGTTACCCGATTTGCGCATGCCGTTAACCGCCCCCGCGCCACGCTATGCGCCTGATTTCGAGGAAAGTTCATGCGTGGCGTGACGAACTTGAAGAACGGCGAATGCGGGAGCGCGATCCTGGAGTTCGCGCTGCTGTTGCCGATACTCGCATCGATGCTGGTCGGCATCCTGTCCTACGGCCTGTATTTCGGTGCGGCCCATTCGGTGCAGCAGCTGGCCGCCGACGCCGCGCGGCGATCGGTCGCGGGATCGAACGCGGCGGAACGATCGTCGATCGTGCACGCCTATGTCGATGCGAATGCCACCGGCTATTTCCTGATCCGCGCCGACCGGCTGCGCGAAGTGAGCGCCACCGCGATCGGCGACGGGCGGACGCGAATCCGCATCGCCTTTGACGCGACATGGCTGCCGATCTTCTCGTTCGCGGCGATGGTTCCGCTTCCGCCCGGGACCATCACGCGCGACTGCACCATCCTGGACGGTGAGGCATGATGCGCCGGCTGACCAGCGACCGGCGCGCCGGCGTCGCCGTGCTGGTGGGCGGAATGCTGCCGGTACTGCTCGGTGCTGCTGCGGCGGCGGTGGATGTCGGCGCGGTGGCGCTGGAGCGGCGGCGGATGCAGGGCGCGGTCGATGCGGCGGCGCTGGCGGCGGCACAGGCGCCGTCCGACGCCGCGACGCGCGCACGGCAGGCGATCGCCGCGAACCGCCCGGGCGTCGTGATCGACACGCGCGTTACCGCCGGAATCGCGACTCGTGGCGCCACCGGCATCGTGCTGACGCCGAACCCGGCCGGCGACGCGGTTCAGGTCAGCGCGACCTATCCCAACGACACCTATTTCCTGCGCGCGCTGGGCCTGCGTTTCCCGCCCGCGACCGTCACCGCGACCGCGGCGCGCCGCAATCTGGGGGCGCTGTCCATCGGATCGGGGCTGGCGAGCTTTGAGAATGGGGTCGTCAACGGCTTTACCCGCGCGATGACCGGCTCGTCGGTCGGCCTGTCGCTGCTCGGCTATCAGGGGCTGGCGAGCGCCAATGTCGATCTGTTCGCCTTTCTCGACGCGGTGGCGCTGCGCGCGAACCTGGGCGCGATCAGCTATGACAGCCTGCTTGATCGCGAATTCGACCTGCCGCTGCTGTTGCGTGCGCTCGGCGATGCGTCGGGCAGCGGTGCGCTGGAGGGGGTCGCGGCGGGGATCGGCGGATCGCCGCGCACCCTGCGGCTCGGCGACCTGATCGGGCTCGACCTGCCCGGCGCGGGCAATGTCGGTGGGGGCGGCCAGTCGGCGGTGCGCGCACAGACGCGGGCGAGCGACCTGCTGGGCGCCATGCTCGCCCTTGCCAATCGCGGCAACGCCGTCTCGCTGGACCTGGGAAGCGGGATTGCCGGCCTGTCCGCGGTTCGCGCGGAACTGCGCATCGGTGAGGCGATCCAGTCCAGCCCGTGGATGATCGTCAACGAACGCAGCGGGATCGAGGTGAACACGGCGCAGGCGCGGATCAACCTGGTCGCGGATATCGGCCCGCTGCTCGGTTTCTCGCTGAACCTGCCGCTTGCCGCCGACATTGCGCAGGCGCGTGCGGTCCTGGACGCCCTGCCCTGCGCGCCACGCACGACTGCGGCCGTCCGTGCGCGCGCGGGCGTCGCGCGGGTGGCTGTGGCCGCAATCCCGATCGGTCAGGCGATTCCGGACGGCCCGACCGCCCTCCCCCCGGCACCGATGCTGCGCGCGCCGTTGCTGGAGGTGGACGGGCGTGCCTTCGGGGCGCTGGAGGCGTCCGACTGGCAGCCGCTGTCCTTCACCCGCGAGGACATTGCCGGGCATGTCGGAAAGTCGGTCGCGACGACCGACGGCGTATCGACGCTGATCGGATCGACACTCGCCTCGACCCGGATCGATGTCCGCTTCCCGGGCCTGGGATTGGGCATGGGGCTGCCCGGGCAAAGCCAGGTCGCCTCGGCGATCTCCGCCGCCACGCCGGGGCTTGAGCGCACGCTGTTCGACCTGCTCACGCTCGCCGGCCTTCAGATCGGCACTGCCAAGGTGTGGATCGATGGCTATCGTTGCGGCCATCCCGTCCTGATCGGGTGACCGCGCCCTATTGGGCCGCCGCCGCCTTCGCGCTAGGGTCGGCGGCATGACGAAGTTCACGGTCAACAACCAGCCGGTCGAATACAGGCTGGATCCGCGCACGCCGCTGCTCTGGGCGCTGCGCGACGCATCGAACCTCACCGGCACCAAATATGGCTGCGGCAGCGGCGATTGCGGTGCCTGTACCGTCGATATCGATGGCGAGGCGGTGCGATCCTGTCAGGTGACGATCGGGGCGATCGAGGGGACGTTCGTCACGACGATCGAGGGGCTGGCGGAAGCGCGCGACCATCCGGTGCAGCGCGCGTTCCTGTCCGCCAATGTCGGGCAGTGCGGATATTGCGTCCCCGGCATGGTGATGGCGGCGGCGGTGCTGCTGCGCAAGAATCGCAGCCCGTCCGACGAGGAGATCGAGGCGGCGATCACCAATTTATGCCGGTGCGGCATCTATCCGCGATTGATCGACGCGATCGGCCGGGCTGCGCGACTGGCGCGCGGCGAGCAGGAGGACGACGAAGCCGAAACCGCCGACCCACAGCCCTCCCCGAGCGATTGATGAATCCTTTCGCAATGCTGTCAGCCCGATTCAGAGACGTGTCAGCCGACTCGCGGCAAAAGGGGCCTAGTCTGAACGCCGGCGTGTGCCGGGAGCGGAGGATGGAAATGAAGAAGATGATCTTGGCCGCGCTGATCGGCGCGACAATTCTGACCCCCGCCACGGCGATCGCGCAGGAGCGTGGCCGTTGGCAGGGACGTGGTGGCGACCAGTCGGGACAGCAGCGCCAGTCGCCGCGACAGGAGTGGCAGCAGCGCCGCTCGTCCGAGGACAGCCAGCGCCCCATGTATCAGGCGCGCGAGCGTCAGCCGGCAACCCCGTCCTATCAGGCGCCGCAGCGCCAGCAGGCCGCGCCATCCTATCAGGCACCCCAGCGCCAGCAGGCCGCGCCGTCCTATCAGGCACCCCAGGCTCAGGCGCCCCAGTCCACCCCGCAGTGGCAGGGCCGGCGTGGCGGCGGCGACCGTGGTGGCGAACGCACGCAGGGCCGGTATCAGGCCCCGCAGCGTCAGCAGGCCGCGCCGCAGCCGCAATATCAGGCGCCCCAGCAATATCGCCGCGACCGCACCGACGATCGACGCGATTATCGCCAGGATCAGCGTTCGCAGCAATATCGCGGCGGCGACCGGCGCGACTGGAGCCGCGGCTGGCGGGGCGATCGCCGCTATGACTGGGGCAGCTATCGCCAGTATAACCGCAACATCTATCGCCTGCCCCGCTATTACGCGCCGGCTGGCTATCGTTACGGCTATCAGCGCTTTTCGATCGGTCTGACGATCGGCGCGCTGCTGTTCTCGCAGAACTATTGGATCAACGATCCGTTCTATTATCGCCTGCCGCCGGCCTATGGCCCGTATCGCTGGGTGCGCTATTACAATGACGCGCTGCTCGTCGATATCCGGACCGGCTATGTCGTGGACGTCGTGTACGACATCTTCTGGTAAGCGAGACGCGTCGTCACGCAAGGGAGGCCCGGCCGGCAACGGTCGGGCCTCTTGCGTTTCGGCGGCGTCGCGGCAAATTGCGCGCGATGAGCATTTTCGCGAAACCCAAGTCCGGCGGCGCATCGCTTGCGCGTGCGCGCCTGGGGCAACAGGCCACCGCCCGGATCGAAGCCAATGGCGCCGTTCGCAAGGCGAAGGTGGACAACGTCCAATTCTATTACCACCCCGATTTCCTCTCCGACACCGAATGCCGCCAACTGATTGGAATGATCGACGCGAACCGCCGGCCATCGACCCTGCTCGCGGCGTCTGACGATCCCGAATTCCGCACCAGCGAGAGCTGCGACCTCGATCGCTGGTCCCCCTATGTCCAGCCGATCGACGAGCGGATGGCCAGCCTGTTGGGAATCCCGCCCGAACATGGCGAGACGATGCAGGGCCAGCGTTACGCGCCGGGCCAGCAATTCCGCGCGCATTATGACTGGTTCAGCGAAAGCCAGGAATATTGGGCGGCGATGAAATCCTCGGGCGGCCAGCGCACCTGGACGACGATGATCTATCTGAACGATGTCGAGGAAGGGGGCGCGACCTGGTTCCCCCAGGCCGGCCTGCGGGTCGCGCCGAAAAAGGGCATGCTGCTCGCGTGGAACAACATGAAGCCCGACGGCGCACCCAATCCGGCGACGTTGCATGAGGGGACGCCGGTGGTGCGCGGCGTCAAATATATCATCACCAAATGGTTCCGGGAGCATCCCTGGATCAACATGCCGATCCGGACCTATTGATCCGACGGGGCGACCCGGACCGTTCTAAAGCAGCATGTCCCCGCCACTGCGCTGCGCCAGCACGCGCCCGATCGTGTCGAACAGCGCGTCCATCGCAACCGGCTTGAACAACACCTCGTCCGCACCCGCGCCCAGGCACCGTTCGCGCAGATCGACCGCGGTATCGGCGGTGACCACGATCACCGGCAATTCCGCCTTGTGATCGCCGCGCGCGCGAATGTGCTGAATCGCCTCGATCCCGTCCATGCCCGGCATGCGCAAATCGACCAGGATGACGTCGAAATCCTCCGCATCGATGCGACGCAGCCCGGTTTCCGCGTCCTCCGCCTCCGTCATCGCCGCGCCGGCAACGTCCAGCATGTCGCGGACGACCCGACGATTCATCGGATCGTCCTCGATGAACAGGATATTCACGAGGTCAGTCCGGGATCGGTATGGAGGCGCAACGCTAAACGCATATGTGTGCTATCGCCCTAAGCCGCCTGGGACACAAGTGAACTATTCGCCAAGTTCGGGAAATTTTCTTCCGCGAACCCAATCAATCGCTCAATCAATATTGCGCCGGCAATCGGCTTTTCAACGATCATTCCGACTTTTGCCGACAGAAGTGACGCGCGCATGTCATCGTCCAGCTTGCTCCACAGCACCGCCACCGCCGCGCCGCGCGCCTGGGCGGAGCTGGCCAGGCCCGCAACCGTCGCGCCGATATCGTCGCCAGCCGCGCGGAGCGTCGCTTCTTCCGCGAGCAGGAGCGTCGATGCGTCCAGCAGATCGACCGCCTCTTCGGGCGTTCCGGCAAACTGGACCGATGCGAATGCCGGTTCGAGCAGGGTCCTGAGCATGCCGCGTGCGATCGGATTGCGATCGAGCACGACGATGCGGCGCGCGTTGCCGCTCACCCCGTCCCCGCCCGGCGCCTCCGCCAGATCGAGCGGCAGGTCGATGGTGAAGCAGGTGCCTGCACCTTCGTCGCTGCGTACCGCGACGTCGCCGCCCAGCGCGCGCGCAAGGTTGCGGACGATCGCAAGGCCCAGGCCGGTGCCACCGAACTTGCGCGTCGTGCCTGCATCGACCTGCTTGAACGATTCGAAGATTTCCTCATGCTTTTCGGCGGGGATGCCGATGCCGCTGTCGGTCACCGCGATGCACAGCCGCCCGCCCTCGGCAGACGCCGTCAGCGCGATCGTGCCGCTTTCGGTGAACTTGATCGCGTTGGACAACAGGTTGAACAACATCTGCCGGAGCCTGCCCGGATCCGTATTCACCCAGTTCGGCGCGCCATCGATATCGAGACGGAACTCCAGTCCCTTGCCGCGCGCCTGTTCCTGCCACATCCGCGCCGCGTCGCGCAGCGTTGCCTGAAGGTCGGTCGCGACCAGCTCGACCGACAGGTTCCCCGTTTCCATCTTCGCGACGTCAAGAATGTCATCGACCAGCGCGCGCATCGTCATGCCGGCGCCGTGGACCACATCCAGCCGGTCGCGGGTCGCGGCGGGGACAGACGGATCGCGCAGCATGATCTGGGTCATGCCCAGGATGCCGTTGAGCGGCGTGCGGATCTCGTGGCTGGTCGTCGCCAGGAATTCGGTCTTCGCCTTCAGCGCCTTTTCGAGCGCAACGTTGGTTTCGTTGAGTTCGGTATTGGCCGCGCGCACCTGATTGCGGCTGCGCCGGATGGTGAACAGGCCGATGCTGAGCAGCGTGATGATGATCAGCGTCGCGCCGCCCAGCCCGATGAAGATCGTGCGCTGGAATTCGGCGGCCCGGCGCAGCTCCTCGGCCTTCAGATTGGCGATGCGCAGTTCCTGATTGGCATAGTCGAACCGCGCCGCCATCAGTGCGATATTGGTCGATGTCGCCAGCTGCGCCGCCTCGTCGCCGAGATTGCGCACCCGTTCCAGATGGGCCAGCGCCTGTTTGGTTTCGCCACGCGCGCGATAGATTTCATAGGCGGTCAGATGCGCGTCGCGATAGGCGATCGTCGTGTCGGCGAGGCGAACCCCGGCAAAGGCGCGCGCGATCCGTGCTTCGGCGAGATCGAGCCGACCGCGGTCGAACGCCAGCTTCGCCGATACCGAAAGCAGCTTCCATTCCATCCCCGGTGCAACGCCGGAATCGATCAGCCGCTGTGCCTGGCCCAGCACCGCATCGGCATTGGCGGTATCCTTGTCGTGCAGATAGGCGCGGCCAAGATTGATCAGGATCTGGGGCAGGATCTGCTCGGTTTCCAGCGACCGCGCGATCTTGAGCGCGCGGCGATACTGGGCGACCGCCTCTGCCGGCCGATCGAGCTGAAGCAGGACGTTGCCGCGATTGTTGAGCAGGAAGATCGACAGCTTCGGGTCGCCTTCATACACTTCCGACGCCTGCCGGAAATATTTGTCCGCGCTCGCAAGGTCGTTCGCCTGGGTATAGAGGGTGGCGATGGTTTGCAGGGTGATCGACTGGCTGCGCTTCTCGCCGACATCGGCGAAGATCGTATAGGCCTCCTGAAGCGAGGCGAGCGCCTCCGCGGGGCGCAGCTGGTCCTGCTGCACGCCCGCGCGCGCCAGCAACAGGTCGCCCTTCAGCTTGCCCGGACGGGGATCGCCGCTGATAAGCCGCAGCGCCCGTGCGATGCGCGGCGATGCGGCCTTTGCGTCGCGCATCCGGATCAGCGCCTCGCCCTGAAGCCATAATGCGGTGGCCGAGGCGGTCGCGCGCGCGGCAGGATCGGCGATAGTCGCCGCCTGTTTCTCCGCCGCCAGCGACAGCGCGAGCGCGTCGCGCGGTTCGCCGATCATCGCCGCTTTCGCCTTGTCGATATCGGCCTGTGCCGGGCCGCTCTGCGCGGCGGCGGGCATCGCCAGTCCAAGGCACAGCGTCGCCAATGCGAGGGCAATGCCGCGCAGCATCACCCGGCCTTCCGGCGGAATCCCTGCAAGGCCGCGAAGCTGGGCCGCGCACTGGACACCGACTTGAAACCTTCCTCATCCAGATAACGGATGAACGCATCGAGCGCGATCGGCCGGCTGAGCAGATATCCCTGCACCATATCGCACCCCATCACGCTGAGCAGCGCCAGCGCGGCGGGCGTTTCGACACCTTCGGCGGTCACTTCCATTTCCAGCGCATGGGCGAGATCGATGGTCGATCGCACGATCAGCGGATCGCGATTGCTGCTGGTCAGTTGCATCACGAACATCTTGTCGATCTTGAGTTCGGTGGCCGGCAGCTGCTTGAGATAGGCGAGCGATGACAGGCCGGCACCGTAATCGTCGATCGCGAGCGGAATCCCGATGTCCGAAAACAGTTTGAGATGGCGGATCGCGCTTTCGGGATCGCGGATGACCGCGGTTTCGGTAATTTCGAACCCGATCTTCGCGTCCGATTCCCGAACGATGCGGCACGCCTCTTCGACGAAAGCGGTGTCCGCCAGAAGCACGCCGGAAATATTGATGAACACCGGCATGTCGTGGCCGTGCGCGGCCAGGACGCGCTGATCGGCGATCACCTGCCGCAACGTCCACAGGGTCAGGCCGGCAATCTCCCCACCCTCTTCCGCCGCAGAGATGAAATCACCCGGCAGGATCAGCCCGCGCACCGGATGCTGCCAGCGGACCAGCGCCTCCGCGCTCGACACCGCTTCGCGCCGGACGTTCACCTTTGGCTGATATTGCAGGAACATCTGGCCCGCACTGATCGCACGCGGCAGTTCGCGCATCAGGCTGACGCGATCGAAGGCGACTCCCGCCTGCGACAGGTCGAGCGTGACGACGCGCGCCTCCTGCCGCGCCTGCTCCAGCGCCGCTTCGGCAGCCTCGCTCAGGCGCACCTCATCGTCATCGCTGGCGGCAGCAACGGCCAGGCCCCAGCGCATCTGGATCAGGTGACGTTCGCCATCAAGGTCGAGCGTGCGCGCGAACACGCGACAAAGCTCCTCCACTGATGCCGTCGCCTTTGCCGGCGTGTCGGATTCAAAGGAAAGTTCGACCAGCGCCCGCCCGACCACGGCCAGGCGAATACCGGGGTGAAGCGATCCGATATGCTCGGCCACGTCACATGCCAGCGTGTCCGCCCGCGCCCGACCGAGATGCCGGCGCAATGATTGAAAATTGACGATCTCGCACAGCGCAATCGCGCGCCAGGGCCTGGCGCGTGCGCGGCCACGTTCGTCGGCGTCGTCGGCGTGCTCAGCATCGAACGAGCGGATCGGGTTGAGCATATCGAACGCGAGCGGCGGCAGGCCCGAGGGCGTGGCTTGCCCGGGCGGGTGCATTCCCGCGCTGAAATCGCCGAGGTTCGACATCACCCGACCGGGATAGGCGCTACTCTTGAAAGAACCCTTAAGGACGAAATCCCCGCGATGGGCGATCGCGTCGCATTCACGCCGCCCCCGATTGATTTATGGTTATTTTTTCGGTAACCAATATGGGTGCGCCTTTTGCGCACAATGGGAGAAAACACATGTTCAACCTTCTTTTCCGGGAAGGCTACGGCGACGATCTTCGTCCCTGGTAACCTCTCCGGCCCGGGCGGATGAATCTGCGGAAACGCGCGATTTCATCTCGCCCGGGCTTATTTCCCCATCCCAGGCGCGCGATGCCGGTTGGCCGCGCGCTTTTTTGATGCCTGCGTCCTTGATGGCCGCGACGCCACCGATCGGGTCAATTCCTGCGGCGACCAGAAGGACCGATCAAGCCCGGCGAGCGGAAAGGGGCGATCGCACCTCACCCCTTCCGCGACGCCGCGACGCGCGCATCCGGACGGTCCGATAGCCGTGTGCGCCCTTCGCGCTCCCCGGAGCATCCGCCGGCGCCGCCCGCACAATCGCGGGGCGTGACCCCATCTCACCCCGTCTAAAGTTTATCTAGATCGCACGCGGCGCACCGGCTCACTAGATCGGCGGCCATGCAACCGCTTACCCATCTCGCCCGGCTGGAGGCCGAGAGCATCCACATCCTGCGCGAAGTCGTCGCCGAGGCGGAACGCCCCGTGATGCTCTATTCGGTCGGCAAGGACAGTGCGGTGATGCTCCATCTCGCACGTAAGGCGTTCTTTCCCGCGCCGCCGCCCTTCCCGCTGTTGCACGTCGATACCACGTGGAAGTTTCGCGCCATGTACGAACTGCGCGACCGCGCGGCGCGGGCTGCGGGGATGGAATTGCTGGTCCACCAGAATCCCGAAGCGAAGGCCCGGGGGATCAACCCGTTCGATCATGGCGGGCTGCACACCGACATGTGGAAGACCGAGGGGCTGAAACAGGCGCTCGACGCCCACGGGTTCGACGCTGCGTTCGGCGGCGCCCGGCGCGACGAGGAAAAGAGCCGGGCGAAGGAGCGCGTATTCAGCTTTCGCTCCGCCAGCCATCGCTGGGACCCCAAGGCGCAGCGGCCGGAACTGTGGCGCCTGTACAATGGCCGCAAGGCAAAGGGGGAGAGCATCCGCGTCTTCCCGCTGTCCAACTGGACCGAGCTGGATATCTGGCAATATATCCGTGCCGAGGGGATCGAGATCGTCCCGCTCTATTTCGCCGCGCCGCGCCCGACCGTGGTCCGTGACGGCATGATCCTGATGGTCGATGACGACCGCTTTCCGCTGGCGGGGGAAGTGCCGGTCGAACGTTCGATCCGGTTCCGCACGCTTGGCTGTTACCCGCTCACCGGAGCGGTGGAGAGCCGGGCCGCCAGCCTGGACGAGGTCATCCAGGAAATGCTGCTGACCACCACCAGCGAACGGCAGGGCCGCGCCATCGACCACGACCAGAGCGCGAGCATGGAGAAAAAGAAGCAGGAGGGCTATTTCTGATGCCCACGCCATCCTATCGCCCCGACGATCTGATCGCGACCGACATCGCGGCCTATCTGGCGCAACATCAGTCGAAATCGCTGCTCCGCTTCATCACCTGTGGCAGCGTCGATGACGGCAAATCGACGCTGATCGGCCGGCTGCTCTATGACAGCCGCCAGATTTTCGAGGATCAGCTGACTGCGCTGGAGGCCGACAGCAAGCGGGTCGGGACGCAGGGGCAGGACATCGATTTCGCGTTGCTGGTCGACGGGTTGGCGGCGGAGCGTGAACAGGGGATCACGATCGACGTCGCCTATCGCTTTTTCGCGACGGAAAAGCGCAAGTTCATCGTCGCCGATACGCCGGGCCACGAACAATATACGCGCAACATGGTCACGGGCGCATCGACCGCCGATCTGGCGGTGATCCTGATCGACGCGCGCAAGGGCGTCCTGACGCAGACGCGCCGCCACAGCTTCCTCGCTCATCTGCTGGGAATCCGCCAGATCGTGCTGGCCGTGAACAAGATGGATCTTGTGGGATATGACCAGGCGGTGTTCGACCGCATCGTCGCAGACTATCGCGCCTTCGCCACCGAAATCGGCATCGCGGACTTCACCGCGATCCCGCTATCCGGCCTGGCCGGCGATAACATCGCGACGCGCTCCACGGCCACGCCCTGGTATGACGGGCCGGTTCTGATCGAGCATCTGGAAACGGTGCAGGTGGCGGACGCGGACCGCGACGCAGCTGGCTTTCGCATGCCCGTACAATGGGTCAATCGGCCCAATCTCGACTTTCGCGGCTTTGCCGGCACTATCGCGGAAGGCCGCGTGACGCCGGGCGACCGGGTCCGCATCCTTCCTTCCGGCCGGCTCACGACCGTGGCCCGGATCGTGACATTCGACGGCGACCTGGACGCGGCAGGGCGCGACCAGTCGGTAACGCTGACCCTGGCGGACGAAGTCGATTGTTCGCGCGGGGACGTGATCGCCGCCGCCGACGACCCGCCCGAAGTCGCCGATCAGTTCAGTGCGACGATCGTGTGGATGGACCCCACCGCCCTTCTGCCGGGCCGAGGCTATTGGCTGAAGATCGGCACCCAGACGGTCGGGGCCACGGTGCGCGAGCCGGAACACGCGATCGACGTCAACACGATGGCAAAGCTGTCCGCCAAGACGCTGGAACTCAACGATATCGGCGTGGCGGAAATCGCGACCGACCGGGGTATCGTGTTCGAACCCTATCGCCGGAACCGCGATCTGGGCGGGTTCATCCTGATCGACAAGCTGACCAACGCGACCATCGCGGCGGGCATGATCGATCGCCCGCTACGTCGCGCCCACCAGATCCACTGGCAGGCGGTGGAGATCACGCGCGACCGCCATGCCGCGCAAAAAGGACAGCAGGCGCGGGTGCTGTGGTTCACCGGCCTTTCCGGCGCGGGAAAATCGACGATTGCCAATCTGGTCGAGAAGAAGCTGCACGCGATGGGCAAGCACAGCTTCCTGCTCGACGGCGACAATATCCGTCACGGATTGAACCGCGACCTGGGGTTCAGCGACGCCGACCGGATCGAGAATGTGCGGCGGGTCGGCGAGGTCGCGCGCCTGATGGCCGATGCGGGGTTGATCGTCCTCACCGCCTTCATATCGCCCTTCCGCGCCGAACGCGAAATGGTGCGGCGCATGCTGCCCGATGGCGAGTTCTTCGAAATCTTCGTCGATACGCCGCTGGCCGAGGCGGAGCGCCGTGACGTGAAGGGCCTGTACAAAAAGGCCCGCGCCGGCGAGATCGCGAACTTCACCGGCATTTCGAGCGCCTATGAAGCACCCGCCAACCCCGAAATCCGGATCGACACGACAAAACAAACAGCTGAGGATGCTGCCGAATTGATCGTCGAGCGGATCATCGGTATCTGGTCTCCGACGCTGTGAGTATGTCAGCTTCAGCGCGTGTCGGAGATTTGTGTTGGATAGGTTCGAAGTGCGCGAACTGGTGGCTTTCGGGCTCATCGGTCTGCTCGTCATCGGGGCTAGCGTTGGGGGGATCATCGCGCGACGTCGCGCGCGCATCCGCAAGCTGCGGCTGGCGGGAGACGGTGCGACGAAACGGCGCGAGTTTGAGCGCCGGCGTTAGGCGCGCCGCGCCAGGCGGGCGGCCGTGATGAGCGCGGATGCCGAACTGGCCCGTCGCGCGGCCGAAGCCGCCGGAGCGTTGCTTCTTCAAATCCAGTCCGAATCCCGTGACGGCGCCAGGGGTGACCGGGACGCGAACCGCCTGATCCTGGACCTACTGCGCGCCGAACGCTCCGACGACGCGATCCTGTCGGAAGAATCGCCCGACGATCCGGCCCGGCTGGGCGCACGCCGGGTGTGGATCGTCGATCCGCTCGACGGGACACGCGAATTCGCCGAGGGGCGCGCGGACTGGGCCGTGCATGTCGCGCTGGCGATCGATGGCGCGCCCGCGCTCGGCGCGGTCGGCCTCCCCCGGCGCGGACTCGTGCTGACCAGCGCCGCGCCGCCCGCCCTTCCCCCCGCCGCCGATCCGCCGCGCGTGCTGGTCAGCCGCAGCCGCCCGAGCGCGCTGTGCCGGGGTGTCGCCGACGCACTCGCCGGGGAAACCATCGGCATGGGATCGGCGGGCGCGAAGGCGATGGCGATCGTTCTGGGCGAGGCGGAAATCTACCTGCATACCGGCGGACAGCATCAGTGGGACAATTGCGCGCCGGCCGCCGTCGCGCTCGCCGCCGGATTGCACGCGTCGCGGATCGACGGATCGCCGCTCGTCTATAATGGCGCCGACACGCTGGTTCCCGATCTGTTGATCTGTCGCCGCGAATTGGCTCCGCAAATCCTGGAACTGGCCGCCCGGCACCTGATGTAGATTCGATGCGACTCGTGGATTCAGCGCGAGTCGCGCTTTGACTTGCGTTACCGAACACGGTAAACAAACCTCCTTAACAGGGGGGCTGTATGGGCGCCGGAATCTGGTTCGCGATCGCGATGGGGCTGAGCTTCGCGGCTTATGGCGCGTATCTGCTCGGCCTGCGGCGACAGATCGTTCAGCCCAATCGTGCCTCATGGTTGATCTGGAGCGCGTCGGCGACGGCGGAGGCACTGACCTATCAGGCGGTCAATCCCGGCGCGTTACAGGGGTGGGTATTCCTGCTCTCCGCCGCATGCTGCGCGGTCGTCACCATTGCCCTGTGGCGGCGATCGAGCTGGGCGCCGCCGACGATGATCGAATCGGTATGCATCGCGGCCTGCCTGATCGCGCTGGTGATCTGGATCGCCTTTCGCGAGGCGTTCTGGGCGCACATGCTGGTGGTCGCGGCGGTGCCGGTCAGCTTCTGGCCCACCTGGGCGAGCGTGTGGAAGGACCGCCGGCGCGAACGTTCGCCCTCCTGGGGCCTGTGGACGCTGGGCGATCTGGCCACGCTGATCGTCGCGACGCGCACCGGGGGCAATGGCGTCGATCAATATGCCTATATCTTCGTCGAACTCGCCTGCCACGCCAGCGTGTGGTTCATGATCGGCCTCGCCACGCTCAATCCGCTCCGCTCGCTCGGCTGGAAGCGCGGCGGGTTCCTGATCCTCGATCGCTATCACCCGGCGCGCAACCTGTTCGCGGTGGGAGAGAACCACCTTGGCAAGGCAGTCTATGCGACCTGCCGCTTTGCCGAGGGCGCGGAACTGATGCGCTTCACCGGCCGCCGTTTCCATGTCGATGAAATCCCCAGCCTGATGCGCGGCAGCGACGACCGGTTCGTGCAGGTGACGCCCGACCATTATATGGGGCCGTCGGGGCAGCTGGACGATCTGGTCAATCACAGCTGCGCCCCCAATGCAGGGCTGCGTTTCACCGATGACGGCGTCATCCTGGTCGCCATCCGCGACATCGCGAGCGGCGACGAGGTGACGTGGGACTATTCGACCACCCTCGCCCAGTCGAACTGGCACATGATCTGCCAGTGCCGCAGCGAGAGCTGTCGGCGCGTGATCGGCAATTTCGAGACGCTGGACCCTGATCGGCAGGAATTTTTCCGCGCCCGCAATCTCGTCGCCCCCTATCTGCGCCGCAGCGACAAGGTGAAGCCGGTCCGGCGCTCGGCCTAGGGTCGATCCTCCGCAGGCGCTGGCGGCAACGGCGCGCGCAGCGGTTTACGCACGGTGTTCAGCGTTGCGTCCATATCCGCCGCGATCGCGCGCGACTCCGGATCGGCTTTTGTGCGCAGCAAATCGCGGCGGGCGGCCAGCCGGGCGCGGCGCAGCGCGGGCGGAAATTCATCGATCGCGATATATTCCCGCACCACCCGGACCCACAGCGAATCGATGCCGGTCACGTCCTCCGCCGTGCGCGCAAAGGGCTGCGAGATCTGGACATACCCCTGCCCTTCGCGCCGGAAGAACAGCAACAACGTCGCTCCGCGCCGAAAGACATAGCGGTTGCAGGCGCCGGTATAGGCGTCGGGATTGGCCCGAACGATCTCCGTCGGATCGCTCGGCGTCGCCCGCATGTTGCCCGTTTCCAGCGCACCGGCCATGTCGAGCTTGGGCGGCGGGTTCACCCCCTTCAGCGTGAGGATCGGGACAAGCTTCAGTTCAGGGTCGTCGTCCGTGCCGCCCCGGCCATCCTCGACCCTTGCAAGCACGATCAGGTCGGCCTGTTCGACAAGCTGTAGCGTGGTCGGAATACGATAGCCCGGGACAACCGAACAGGCGGCGGCAGGAAGCACGGTCGCGCCCATCAGGAGCGCGGCGGCAAACAGAAATGATCTGCGCATACCGCGGCTTTAGACGACCGGGTCGGGGATCCGAAACGGTCGAACCCGGACGAAATCAGGCGGCGACATCCTCCGCCATCGTGGCAGCGGCTTGCAATGTCAGCACCGCGCGCGCGCCGCATCCCTTGCCATCGCTGCGCAATTCCAGACTGCCCCCCATCGCGATCATCGAATTGGCGCACCAGTGCAGGCCAAGGCCGCCCGATTTGTGCGCGCGGGTCGAAAATCCGCGCTGGAACAGCTGCGGCGCGGCGTCGGGATCGAAGCCCTCGCCATCGTCGCGGATCGTGATCTCAACCTGTTGGCCGCGTTCGGCGATCGTCACCGAAATGCTGCCGCCCGACCGCCCCGTCGCCGCGATGGCCTCAGCGGCATTGGAAAACAGGTTGCCGATCACCTGGCTCAGCAGCACGCGGTTCGCGAGCGCCCAATGCGGGAGCGAGGGGAAGTCGAACGCGATCGAATTGCTCCCCGAATAGCGGGCGATCGTCGCATTGCGGGCGACGATGTCGGTGACGTCGCACGGATCGACCGGCGGACGTTCATGCGCCTGTTCCTGCTGCCGACCGATGATTTCGAGGACATTGTGCAACGCGTCGCGACCGATCGAGAGCTGTTCCTTGCGCTCTTCGCGCGCCTGGACCTCGCTCTGCAACACCGCGGCGAGGAACGCGGCGAGCTTTTGCCGGCGCGCGGCCGGAATGCCCTCGTCCGCCAGTTCGGAAAGCGCCCGGTCGAGCAGCGCGCGGTCGGTCGCCGGCGCCTGGGCGAGGCCCTGGCTGAGCACCGTGCTGATCGGATTGAGCGCGTTGCGGACATTGTGCATCACCGCGACCGCGCTTTCGGACTGGCCGAGTTTGAACGACTGCGCCTCCACCTGCTCGCGCAGGTCCTTGAGCTGGCTCAGCATCGCATTGAAACTCGTGACCAGGCTGCCGATCTCGTCCGCGCGGGGCGCTTCGGTGAGCGGGGTCAGGTTACCCGATTTGCGGACCAGCCCCATATGCCGCTCGACGCGGTTGAGCGGGCGCAGCACCAGTCGCACGATCATCAGGCTCAGCACCGCCATCAGCACCAGCAACAGACCGATCGTGCCGCCGACCGCGAGTTGCAGCATGCTGCGCCCCAGTTCGGAAAGATCGCGCGGAACGCGATAGGTGGCGCTGGCGACGGGGACGCCCCCCTCCCCGCGCACCGGCACCGCGACCCGGATCTGGGTCTCGCCGGTCGTGATCGTCGGCGCGGTTATCGGGTGCGGCATGTCGAGCTGCGCATCGAGCTGAAGCAGGGTGCTGAGCTGCGCTGCGCTGATCAGGCGCGCCATCACCACATGGCCGCGCGATTCGCCGGTCCCGTCGGTCCGCCGCACCTTCGCGATGCCGAACGCGGCAATGCGGTCGCCCAGCCGGACATAGAAGCTGTCCGAACTTTCGCGCGCCAATGCGGTGCGGAAATCGATCTTCGCGATCGCCCGGATCATCTGCGCGCGCATCGCCGGCAGGTCGCGCCCGGATTGAAGGTCGAGCCACCGGGCGATGACGATCCGCCCGTCCGGGGCGACATAGGCCATGCCGTTGACGCCCAGATTGACCATCGCGGAGGTCGCGAAACTGTCCTGCTCGAACGCGCGGTTGGGCGCCGCCATATAGGCGTAGCTTTCGTTCCAGTCACCGTAATCGCGCACCGATGCGCGCACTTTCGTCGCATATTCGGCGAGGGCGGCGCGGGTGCGCTCGATATGACCGTCGATCGCCTGCTGCTCCAACCGGTCGAAACTGGGGGTGATGACCAGCGCGAGGAGCAGCGTCACGGCCCCCGCGCCCAGCAGCGCGATCCCGGTCAGGATCGCGACCAGCTTTGCCCCCAGCGACCGGGGCGCGTATCGGCCCATGCGCGAAAATGCTGCGCGGAAAAAAGACATCAGCCGTGGGTGCCGTTGGCCGGCTGCGCCTCCGGATCGTCGCCAGCGCCCGGTTCATCGGGGGCCATGTAGCGCTCGTTCGCGACGTCGATCGCGACATCCGCCTCCAGCGGCCGTGCGAGATAATAGCCCTGATAATGGCTGCACCCGGCCAGCCGGAGCGCCTGAAGGTGCGCCTCGGTCTCCACGCCCTCGGCGACCACTTCCATCCCCAGCGCGCGGCCGAGATGGATGATCGAATGGACGATCGCCGCGCTTTCGCGCTCGCGACCCATGCCGTCGATGAAGCTGCGATCGATCTTCAGGCAGTCGAGCGCGAACTTGCGGATATTGTACAGCGAGGAATAGCCGGTGCCGAAATCGTCCAGCGCGATGCGGAACCCCATCTGGCGCAGGCGATACAGCGTTTCCGCCGCACGCTCGGCATTGTCGAAAATCGCCGTTTCGGTGATTTCGATCTGCAACCTGGTGGGTTCGATTCCCGCATGCTGCACCCGCTCGACGACATGGCCGACGAAATTCTGGCGCCGGAACTGGCGCGGCGAGAAATTGACCGAGACATATTGGCCGGGCCAGCGCTGGAGCATCTTGAGCGCTTCATCGAGCACCCAGTCCCCCAGTTCGTGGATCAGGTTCGATTCCTCGGCGATCGGGATGAACAGGCCGGGCGAGATATTCCCATATTCCGGGCTGTTCCAGCGCAGCAGCGCCTCGAACGCGACGACCTCCATGCGGTCGCGCGCGCAAATCGGCTGATAGACCAGCCGCAACTCGCCATTGGCGATCGCCTGGCTCAGCCCGCTTTCGATCTGGCGACGGAAGCGGATCGATTCATCCATGCTTTCGTCAAACACCTTGACGATGCCGCGTCCCCCCCGCTTCGATTCGTTGAGCGCGAGGTCGGCACGGCGCATGACGTCGATCGGATCGTGCCGCATGCCCGGACCGACGATCACCAGCCCGGCCGATGCCGAACCCTGAACCGAATGGCCAAAGACGCTGAACGTGGTCGAGCAGGCGAGCAGCAGGCGCTCGCACGCCATCACCGCTTCGTCTTCCCCGGTCACCTTCATCAGCACCGCGAATTCGTCGCCGCCCAGACGCGCGACGAAACCACCGGCGGGAACGTTGGACTGGACGACATCGCACACCATGCGGATCAGCTCGTCTCCAGCCAAATGCCCGAACGTGTCGTTGACCAGCTTGAACCGGTCGAGATCCATCATCACCATCGCAAAGGTGTCCGGCCCGCGCACATGATCGGTCAGCGCGCGCATGAAAGCGAGGCGGTTGGGCGCGTCGGTCAGGCTGTCATGATTGGCGAGGTGGGTGGCCTTGCTCTCGTTCGCGGCGAGTTCGGCCTTCTGCTCCTCCAGCGTGACCATCGCCGCGGCAAGCCGGCGGTCCACCTCCCAGCGGGCGCCGAGCGCGGTCGCGGTCTGGACGACCTCTTCGACCTGAAACGGCTTGGCGATGTAGAAGATCTTGTCCGCCGGCCCGGCTTCGCGGCTGATCTCCAGCGGCGAGAAATCCGAATAGCCGGTCACGATAACCAGGTTGATGTCGGGATCGAGCGCGCGGATGCGCTTGGCGGTTTCCTTGCCGTCGATCCCCGGCGGCATGCGCACGTCGATGAACGCGACCGCGAAGCGGTCCCCGCTGTCGAGGCTGGCCGCTACCGCCTCGACCCCGTCCAGGCCTTGCATGCAATGGACCGTGTCGAACTGCTCGCCATCGGCCGGCGCGCCGTTCGTCTCATCCGCATCCGCGTCGCCGAACAGTTCCGCCGCCAGCGCGTCGAGCGCGGCGCCCTGCGCCCCGCCCTTCGCCTTGAAACACTGGCGATAGGATTCATGCATCCCCGGTTCGTCGTCCACGATCAGAATGCGCAAGACCGGATCCCCCTCATCAACATGGCGATGGCGTAGGGGCAGCAGGGTTAAGGTGGGGTAAAAGGGTTAACGCGCCGGATCAGGAACGGGATCGCTCGCGACGGCCCCCGGGCTGGCTCCGGGCGCGGGCGCGGGCGCAGCTGGTGGATCGACGACGATATCGACGCGGCGATTCTTCGCGCGCCCGTCCGGATTGTCGGTGCCGTCGAGATTGGCATTGGGCGCGATCGGCCGGGTTTCCCCCAGCGCGATCACCGCGATCCGATCGGCAGCGACGCCATGCGCGGTCAGATATGCCGCCACCGCCTCCGCCCGCTTGCGCGACGCGACCAGATTGTCGCCGTCCGATCCGCGCGAATCGCTGTGTCCACGCAGCGTGATCGCGCCGCCCGCCTGCATCGCCGGCGTTTCGAGAAGCGTATCGATCTGCGCACGGGCGGCATCGTTCAGCCGCATTCCGTGATCATCGAACGGCACCGTCGCCTCGACCCGTTCGATCGCCGGCTCAGGCACGGGAGTCTCGACCGATTCGGGGCGCAGGATCGACTTGGCCGCCTCTTCCGATGATGGTGAAGGCGTGGGTGTCGGATATGGCGTCACCGTCGGAGTCGGCGTGGGGGAAGCGTCGGGCGCTGCCGGCTTTCCACAAGCGGCGAGCAGGGTCAGCGCGGCGGCGGCGATCGGCGCCCTCACGTCACCGCTCCGGCCAATGCCGAAACCTGGCCGCGATTGCGCGACTTGCGCCCGCTTGCCGGAACGTAGGAGATCGCCATGTCTCCCGGCTGCGGCGTCGGCCGCGTCGCATGGGTGAAAAACCGGATCGACCCGTTCTTTCGGACCAGCAACAGCATGTCTCCCCCTTCCGGCAGCGCCGCCTTGGCGTTGGCGAAATCATATTGTTCGCCGATCTTCGTCTTGCGGAAAACCCATCCCTGCGCCTCGCGCTCAAGAATGTCCTCCACGCCCCAGCCGGCGTCGAACATCGTCCGTCCGCGCAGCGCCTCGGGCAGGCTGCGCGGATCGTGCCGGGTCGCGTCACCCAGCTGATAGACCGAATCGCGGCCGATCTCCGGCGCGAATTCGCTGCACACCAGCGTGTTGTACGCCTCGTTCGTCGAGACGGCGGCGAGGACCTGGAACTGGCTCATATCGAGTCGATCCTCGGTCGCTTCGGCCAGGATCTCGCCATGGAAGGTCGGTACTCCGGCCTGTCGTGCGGAGGACAGGCGCTCCCAGCTCGAATCGCTGATCAGCACCGGCACTTCAAGCTGTCTGAGCTGCTCGGCCAGGGCGAGGCTCCAGCTGGTGCTGCCCACGATCAGCAGGCCGCGCTTTTCCGCGCCGGTGACCTTCAGCCAGCGCGCGACGTGGCGGATGCTGAACCCGTGCGCCAGGATCGTGCCGGTGACGACCAGGAACGACAGGGTGACGAGGATGCTGCCGTCCGTATAGCCCAGATCGTTGAGGTGCAGCGCGAACAGCCCGGCGATCGCGATCGCGACGATGCCACGCGGCGCGATCCACGCGATCAGCAGCCGTTCGTTCCAGGGAATCCGGCTGAACGCCAGGCTGGCGAGCACCGTCGCGGGACGCACGAAGAACAGCAGCGCGAGGAGGAAGGCGAGGAATCGCCACTCGAACTGGCGCAGCACCTCAAGGTCGAGCGAGGCGGACAGGATCACGAACACACCCGAAATCAGCAGGACGGTGACGTTCTCCTTGAACGGGTGGATGTCGCGCAGGCTGTCGAGCCGCATATTGGCGAGCGCGATGCCGAGCAGCGTCACTGCGAACAGGCCGGTTTCCTGTTGAATGGTGTTGGAGACGACGAAGGTGCCGATGACGGCAACGAGCAGGACCGGCGCCTTCAGATATTCCGGCACATGGCCGCGGGGAAATGCCCAGGCGATGGCGCGGGCAACGCCATAGCCGATCAGTCCCGCGACGACCACCGCACCGACCAGCGAGAATACGACCTGGAACAGCGTGGCCCCGTCGGCCGAACGGCGCAGATATTCGTAGGTCAGTACGGCACACAGCGCCCCGAAGGGATCGTTGACGATCCCTTCCCATTTCAGGATCGCGCGCGGACGGGCGGCGACATTGCTTTGACGCAACAGCGGCATGACCACGGTCGGCCCGGTCACGACCAGAATGCCGCCGAACAGCACGGCGATCGGCCAAACCAGGCCCGCGACATAATAGCTCGCCGCCGCGCCGAGCGCCCAGCCGATCGGCACGCCCAGCGCCAGCAGGCGGATCACCGCCCCCTCGGTCTGACGCAGCTCGCGCAGGTTGAGGCTGAGTCCGCCCTCGAACAGGATCAGCGCGACCGCGACCGAGATCATCGGCTCCATCAGTTCGCCAAAGACCGCTTCGGGATGGATCAGGCCGAACACCGGCCCGGCGAGCACCCCCGCCACCAGCATCAGGGCGATGGCCGGCCAGCCGGTGCGCCACGCCACCCACTGCGCACCGATGCCCAGCGCGCCGATCAGCGCGATCGCGAAAGCCTGGTCGTTCATGGCGGTGGATGATGCCCCTTCGGGCTCGCCAATGCACGAGCGCCCGCGCGGTTCCAAGCTTCCCTAAGGGCTGGAGACAAAGAAAGGGGGCGCCCCTTTCGAGGCGCCCCGAGTTTTTCAGGGGATGAATGCGTCTCCGCACCCCCTCTTTCTAGCCGCACGGGCGCGCCGAACCACGGTCGCTTTCTGACGCGCCGCATCATGCGGCGTCGATCCACCCCATGATCTCGCTTTCGAGCAAGCGCGGCGCGCGATCCCAGAAATCGTCGGGTTCCGCCAGGATCCGGGTGACCAGCGCGCCATCTGGACCCTCCGGCAACCCGAATGCCGACGCGTCTCCGGCCTGGCGCCGCGCGTACCACAGCGGCCAGGGCGAACGATGCGTACCGCCTGCGGTGAACCAGTCCGTCAGGCTATCCCGCGCTGCATCCGCCCAGTCGACCGGCTCGGACCATAACGGCCGCAGCAACAGATCCGCAGCCGCCGCCGGCGCATCGCCGGCCTGTATCAGCGACGCGACATCGCGCTCGACATGCGATCGCGCCGCGTCCCGCTGAAGATCGCGTGCGCGCGCACCGAAATCGCGATGATCGCCGACGACATGGGGCAGCGCGTCGAGCGCCAGCGCGGGATCGGTCAGGTACAGGCCCGCCAGACCCGCGTTCATGCTCTGCCGGGACGCGGCATTGCCGTTGGCGCGCATCCGCGCATTCGTCGCGCGGCTGCGGCGCGCGCCACGCCGCTCCGCCTCGACGCGCAGCGCGCCCGACGCGCTCGCCAGGGAGGGTTGCGCGCCCGGATATCCGGCGACCTTTGCCCAGCTGACGAACGCGCAGCGCCACGCGCATTGTTCAAGGTCCGGCACATCGGCGCGCGGACGATCCGAATAATGCAGGCTCAGCGCCTTGGGCAGGATGCGGAGCGACGCGCGGTACAGAACGACGTCGCGCGCGCCCGGCGACAGCCGTTCGATATCTGCCTTCAGCTGCGCCCAACCCTCGTCTTCGGCCATGTCCCGCTCCCTGCTACCGGCGGGATGCTAGGATCGCGAACGCGAACTGGCAATCGCGTGCGTCTGGCCGGCCACGCTATTCCTCGCCCATCCGCAGCGCGGCGATGAACGCCTCCTGCGGGATGCTGACAGAGCCATATTCGCGCATCCGCGCCTTACCCTTTTTCTGCTTTTCCAGCAGCTTGCGCTTGCGCGTCGCGTCGCCGCCATAGCATTTCGCGGTCACGTCCTTGCGCATCGCGCTGATCGTTTCGCGCGCGATTACCTTACCGCCGATCGCCGCCTGGATCGGAATCTTGAACAGATGGCGCGGGATGAGTTCCTTCAGCCGCTCGACCATGCCGCGCCCGCGCACCTCGGCGGTGGAGCGGTGGACGATCATGCTGAGCGCATCGACCGGCTCTTCATTCACCAGGATGCTCATCTTGACCAGATCGCCCTCGCGATAGCCGATCTGCTCATAATCGAAGCTGGCATAGCCCTTGGACAACGATTTGAGGCGGTCGTAGAAATCGAATACCACTTCGTTGAGCGGCAATTCATAGGTCACCTGCGCCCGTCCGCCGACATAGGTCAGGTTCTGCTGGATGCCGCGCCGGTCCTGACACAGCTTCAGCACCGACCCCAGATATTCGTCCGGCACATAGATCACCGCCTGGATCCACGGTTCCGAAATCGCCTCGATCCGGTTCGGATCGGGCATGTCGGCGGGGTTGTGCAGCTCGATATGCCCGCCGCCATGCGTCAATTCGATCTGATAGACGACCGACGGCGCGGTGGTGATGAGATCGAGGTCATATTCCCGGCTCAGCCGCTCCTGAATGATTTCAAGGTGGAGCAGGCCCAGGAATCCGCAGCGGAAACCAAATCCGAGCGCCGCGCTCGTCTCCATTTCGAAACTGAACGACGCGTCGTTGAGGCGCAGCTTGCTGATGCTCTCGCGCAGCTTCTCGAAATCGGCGGCATCGGTGGGGAACAGGCCGCAGAACACGACCGGCTGAACCTCCTTGAATCCCGGCAGCGCCGCGGCGGCCGGCCGTTTCGCATCGGTCAGCGTGTCACCGACGCGTGCCTGCGCCACTTCCTTGATCTGGGCGGTGATAAAGCCGATTTCACCGGGACCCAGGTCGGGCAGCTGCTCGATCTTGGGCCGGAACGCGCCGACGCGATCGACCAGATGGGTGGTGCCGGCCTGCATGAACTTGACCTGCTGACCCTTGCGGATCGTGCCGTCCATCACCCGGACCAGGATGACGACGCCCAGATAGGGGTCGTACCAGCTGTCGACCAGCATCGCCTTGAGCGGCGCGGTCGCATCCCCCTTTGGCGCGGGAATGCGTTCGACCACGGCGTTCAGGATCTCGTCGATGCCGATCCCGGCCTTGGCGCTCGCCAGCACGGCGTTCGACGCGTCCAGGCCGATGATCTCCTCGATCTCGTTCTTCACCTTTTCCGGTTCGGCGCTCGGCAGGTCGATCTTGTTGATGACCGGCACGATTTCATGGTCATGCTCGATCGACTGATAGACGTTGGCGAGCGTCTGCGCCTCCACCCCCTGTGCCGCGTCCACGACCAGCAACGCCCCCTCGCAGGCCGCGAGCGAGCGGCTCACCTCATAGGCGAAATCGACATGGCCCGGCGTGTCCATGAGGTTGAGGACATAGTCGAGCCCGTCCGGCCCCTTCCAGTTCAGGCGCACCGTCTGCGCCTTGATGGTGATGCCCCGCTCCTTCTCGATATCCATATTGTCGAGCACCTGCTCGGACATCTCGCGCTCGGTCAGGCCGCCGGTACGCTGAATCAGCCGGTCGGCCAGCGTCGACTTGCCATGGTCGATATGCGCGATGATCGAAAAATTGCGGATACGGGAAAGGTCGGTCGCCATGATCGCGGCGCGTTAGCAGGGGCGGATGCACTTGCGAAGAGGGTTGCGATCGTACCGTCGAACCGGCAGCATCGCGCGATGCGTTACGCACGCCTTGCCGCCCTTGCCGCGCTGCTCCTCGCCGCGATCCCGGCGGTGGCCAGGGATGCGCCGATCTATGTCGTCCGCCATTTCGATACGCCCGCGGGCGCGCGCGATCCGGACCTGTTGCCGCGCGGAACGCGGCGAGCCGACAGGCTGGCAACCTGGTTTCGCGGAAAGAAGCTGACGGCGATCTTCGTCAGCGATTTCCGGCGAACGCGGCAAACCGTGGCGCCGCTGGCGACGAAACGCGGGATCGACGTCCAGACCTATGACCCGCGCGACACGCCGGGCATCGTCGCGCGCGCCCGCGCCGCCGGCGGCCCGGTGCTGATCGTCGGCCACAGCAACACCGTTCCCGACATTGTCGCGCAATTGGGCGGCGCCCGGCCGGTGGATCTGGAGCATGGCGATTTCGGCGACATCTGGACGGTGCGCGACGGACGGACGGTACATGGCCGCATCGAATAACGCGTCGCGCTTTTTTACATGACGCGTTCGCAACGGTTGCGGTACAAGCCCTTCCAGGGGAGGGCGAGAGCCTTCATTGTCAGAGCGTATCAGTTGTCCGCGCCGCGCCGCGCCGGCACCTTGCGCCGTAACGCAGGGAGCAGCGATGCTCCCGCCAGGAAGGGAGACATTCATGCGTATCGTCCGCAATCTCATCGCCGCCACGGCGCTTGCATCCATGGCCGCCGGGCCGATCGCCGCCACCGCGCAGACCGCAACCAGTTCGTCGGGCAAAACCTATCGCGACGGCACGACCAAGGGCGCCTCGTCCGGCCGCCGCGACCAGGAGCGCGGACAGCGCGATATCCCGCGCTGCACCCGCAATCTCGGCACCGTCGCGATCGTCGAGCCGGACAAGCAGTGGTGGCGCGAATTCAATCTCGGCAGCCCTGAAGCGGTGTTGAAGGTGTTCGTCCAGCAGTCCGGGTGCTTCACCATCGTCAATCGCGGTCGCGCGATGCAGAGCCGGGCGATGGAACGCGCGCTCCAGGAGCAGGGTGAGATGCAGCCGGGCCAGAATGTCGGAAAGGGCCAGGTGCGCACCGCCGACTATTTCCTTCAGCCCGATATCGTGTCCGGCAACAAGGATTCGGGCGGAAGCGCGGTGGGTGGCGCGATCGGCGGCATCCTCGGCCGTCGCGGCGGCGTCCTGGGCGGGGTCGGCGCGATCGCCGGCGGACTGAAGATCAGCAAGAAGGAAGCCAGCGTCACCCTGTCGATGGTCGATGCGCGCACGACCGAGGAAAAGGCGCTGACCGAGGGCTATGCCCGCAAGACCGATGTCGGCTTTGGCGGCGGCGCGGCCAGCGGCTGGTGGGGCGGGTTCGCCGCAGCCGGCGGTGGCGGCTACCAGAATACCGAGATCGGCCAGGTGATCGTGCTCGCCTATCTCGATGCCTATACCAAGCTGGTCTATCAGCTTGGCGGGCTGCCCGAGGATCCGGCCGCCGCCGCGCCGCCTGCGCGGCGCTGACCCACCAGCCCATAGGGCAGATGGAATGACGGGCCGGGCGACGACGCACCGGCCCGTTTCATATCCGCCGCATGCGCGCTTGACATCCGCCCCCGAAGCGATGATTTGAGCGCCCCGCGCGGGTGTAGCTCAATGGTAGAGCAGAAGCTTCCCAAGCTTACGACGAGGGTTCGATTCCCTTCACCCGCTCCACGGCTTTCCGCAGGCATCGCGGTCGATCGCGGACGCTCGGCTGAACTCCGCAACCGGACACGCTTCCGCAAGGCACATTTGGGCGGCTCTTGGGCCGGAAGCAGGTCGCTGGGCCGGAAGCAGGTCGCCTGCTTCCAGGTGTGAAGATGGGCTCGGCTATCCTTGGTCGGTTAGTCAGGTTGCTCAATCCCCACCGGCCGAGCCGGCATTCACCGCGGGTATCACGCGGGCTCACCCGTTGTCGTTGCGCCGCTTCGTGCCGGTGTCCGCTGCGCAGCGGCCATCGGACCTCCGGGCCATATCAACAGAGCCAGCGTGGCCGCCGCCATCAAGCCGATCGTCAGCACGCTGCTCTCCGGTCCTGCGGGTCCGCCGGTCAGCATGTCCGAACCAGAGGGCGTCAGTTGCACCAACAAGGCCGGCAATTGCAGATCGAACCCGGTGATCGGCACGGCAAAGCCGACGCCTGTGATCCAGTTCCAGCCCGCATGCCAGCCCATCACGCCCCAGATGTTGCCGGCCCGCCAGGCCCAGGCGCAAGTGAATAGTCCAAAGGTGAACGCCATGATGATTTCGCGAACCGGCTGGTGCGGCGAGAAGTGAAGAAACGTGAATGCGCACGAACTGGCAATGAACCCCGCCGTCAGGTTCCAGCGGCGTGTCGCCGTCGAGAGCAGCCAGCCGCGGAAGATGAACTCCTCCACGCCCGATTGGAAAACGAAGCAGGGCAGCAGAATTGCAATCCAGAACAGCGATGCGGGAGAGGAAAAGGCAGGAAGAACGTCCTTGGCGACATACCCCCCAATGAGCCAGATCGACATGGTCGCAACCGCCATCATGCCAACCCCGATCGCCAGTCCGGCCAGATGTTTGCGCAACCGCCCCGCGCCGGTCAAACCCAGGGTCGCGAGGCTGCGGCGTTCGACGAACCGCGACCAGACCCAGACTGCGGCTCCCATCGCAGCGAATGGCAGCAGCAGGTTCAGGCAAAAGCCGAACGCGGACCGGGGCTGTCCCTTGGCATCGATCACGCCGATCCATTCAAGGCCGAAATCCAGGGGGAGGCTGGAAAATGCCACGAGCAGGATGCAGACCACCGGCGAAAGCCAGGCCCAGGGCAGCCAGCCGCGATGCGATTCGGGCGAAAAGATGGTTTGGGTCATTCCAGCCGCTTAGCCCGGGGGCTGGTCCGGGTTATAGAATGATTGTGCGCGTCTGCCCGGACCGGTGCCAAGCCAGTGGCGTGGTTCCAAAAGTGCGCCTGAACACCCGACCAAAATGGCTCTGATCCGCGAATCCGGCCTCGTGGGCAGCTGCGGCCATGCCAAGCCCGCTGCGCAGCAGCCGACCAGCGCGCTCAAGTCTGCGACATTGCAGATAGCGATAGGGACTGGTCCCCAGCAGCGCGCGGAAGTCGCGTGAAAGCTGCCAGCGATCATAACCGGCCAGTTCCTCGAGTTGATCGAGGTTCACCCCGGGGGCCGGAATGCTGTCGAGAAATTCGCGCACCCGCATCACGGCTTCACGATTGATATTCCGCCTGGCCGGCAGCCGGCGGCCTTCGCACCGCTGCATCGCGGAAACGAACTGGTGGAGCGCGTCCTGATAACCGAAGAGATCAACCTCGGCACTGCACATCGCGATCAGGTGAAGCGCCGAGCCGACCAGATCGGCGTCGGTTGAAACCCCTTCCGCCAGAAACGGCAGGGCCGCTCCCCCGATCACGGTCTGGATATGTGCCGGTGGCAGATAGGCCGCCCGATAGGAAAAGCCAGTCTGGTTGCAGCAGTACCCATCATGCACTTCGTCTGGATGCAGGATCACCGCTTGCCCGGGCAGAGACTGCCAACGCTTCCCCAGATAATTGAATGATTGCACCCCCGACGTGGTCACCGCGATCGTATAGGTATCGTGGCGATGCGGCGAAAACGCACCCGCGCGAAGCTGCGCTTCAATCAGCTCGACCTCAGAACCATGCAGACCGGCATCGTGATGTTCCGCATTGGGCTGCATCCAATCGATATTGCCGCCGAACCGGGTGTTCGCAAGTGTCCAGCCCTTCCACCCGTGACGAACTGATGTCCACTTTCAGCCAACCGGTCGCAGAGCATCAATGTGTAAAACCGGGGCGCCGAACTGACGCAGCGTTTCGCGACTCACAACGTGCGCGAAGCTGCTCGGCGCTTCAAATATGAGGCGTTTCACCTGTCCCGCGCCGCCGGTTGCACCACCCCTCGCTCCCGCACTGTGCTTCGACCAGCTTGATGCGCGCGGACCCCGGACAGGACGCTACTTCGCCCCGGCGGGTTCCGCCGATTTGGGCGCGGGGTCGGCGGTGAGATCCAGACGCTCGACGCGATAGGCGGGCGCGCGGACGCGCTGGTGGGTGCCGGTGAGCTTGTCCCATAGCGCGGTCAGGGTGAAGCGTTCGACGCGATAGACGGCCGGCCCGGCCGGATTCGCCGCCTTTGCATAGACCCGGCTCTTCGTCTGGGCGACAATGGGATCGATCCAGAATTTCTCCGCACCGCTCTCACGCAGCACATCGACATCGTCCACCGTGCCATCAGGGCGCACCCAGAATCCGATATCGGCCCATTTCTGATCGACGCGCGGCTGATACCATTGTTCGACCTTCACGGTCGCGACCTCGCCCACGCCCTGCCTCGCACCGCGCGGATCGTACCAGTCGATCTTGAGCGGCGCCATCTTGAGCAGCACCGGCGGCTGGCCCGGCGCGCTGCGCAGTTCGGCGATGAGCTTGTCCATCGCCTCAGGCCCGTCCTCCAGCCGTGCGAGCAGCAGGCGCGCGGCAAAGCGCACCTGCGCCATTTCCGGCTCGGTCCATCCGGTGATCGGACGCAGCAGGCGCTTCGCCTCGCTCTTGCCGCCGACGATATCCTTGAGTGCGGCGAGGCGGATGGCGGCGATGCCATAGATCAGCCGCTGCCCCGACGCCTCGGCGGCGCTGCACACACCCTCCAGCGTGATGATCGCACCGGCGACCTTGTTGAAATTCGCCTGAGTCTTGGCGACTTCGAGCCGGGCGAGCAGCACCTCCGGCGACTGATCGGGCAGCCCCGCCTTCATCGCGCGCATCATGCCAAAGGCGCGCGATTCGGATTCGTCGCCCTCCCCCAGATGCGCCGCCACCCGCGACGCCGCGCGATACAGGCCCGCCACTTCGCGCGGATGCTCCGCCGCAAAGCCGCGATTGCGGTCGGTCGCGCCTTTCAGCGTCTTGCGCGCGCCCTGATACTGGCCGGCGACGAACTGCGCCTCCGCATAGCGGAGCGAGGCGGCCATATCCTCAAGCGGGGGGCATTTGCGGGCAAGGCACGCCTCCAGCGCGCGGCGGGCATCGCCAACCTGGCCGGTGACGATGATCGGCGCGGAATCCTGGACTGAGGCAAGTGCGAGAAACAGGCTGAACATCGCCGATACGCTCCGGTTTCCGGCGGTCGGTCGATCCCGGCCGCCGTTACCGGCGCGACCCTACTCCACCGTGACCGACTTCGCCAGATTGCGCGGCTGGTCCACGTCGGTCCCCTTGGCGACCGCGACGTGATAGGCGAGGAGCTGGATCGGCACCGCGTTGACGATCGGCGCGATCAGCGGATGCGCCGCCGGCATTTCGATACAGGCGATGCACCCCTCGCCGGCCGCAGCGATGCCCGCTGCGTCGCTGATCAGCACCACCTTGCCGCCGCGCGCCTGCACCTCCTGCATGTTGCTCACGGTCTTGTCGAACAGCGGCCCGCTGGGCGCGATGACGATGACCGGCACATTTTCGTCGATGAGCGCGATCGGCCCGTGCTTCATTTCGCCGGCGGCATAGCCTTCGGCATGAATGTAGCTGATTTCCTTGAGTTTAAGCGCACCTTCAAGCGCGAGCGGGTAATCGGTGCCACGGCCAAGATACAGCACGTCGCGCGCGCCGGCGACCGCGCCGGCCATCGCTTCGATCGCCTCGTCATAGGAAAGCGCGGCGTTGAGCGCGGCAGGCGCCTCGGCCAGATGCCGGACGATCGCCTTTTCCTCCGCCGGGGTCATCCGCCCCTTCGCCTTGGCGAGGTTCGCCGCAAGCGCCGCCAGTACGGCGAGCTGGCAGGTGAAGGCCTTGGTCGATGCAACGCCGATCTCGGGTCCGGCATGCGTCGGCAGCAACAGGTCCGCCTCGCGCGCCATCGTGCTGGTCGGCACATTGACCACCGCGGCGATCGTCTGCCCCTCACCCTTGGCATGGCGCAGCGCGGCCAGCGTGTCGGCGGTCTCTCCCGACTGGCTGATGACGATCATCAGGCCGCCCGCTTCCATCACCGGCGCGCGATAGCGGAATTCGGACGCGACATCGATATCGACGGGAACGCGGGCGAACTGTTCGAACCAGTATTTGGCGACCATACCCGCGTAAAAGCTCGTCCCGCACGCGACGATGGTCACGCGCCGGATCGCAGACAGATCGAAATCGGGGATCGGCAACGTCACCTGTTCGTCGAGCCGCTGGAGATAGGCACGCAGCGTCTGGGCGACCACGATCGGTTGTTCGTAAATCTCCTTGGCCATGAAATGACGGTGATTGCCCTTGTCCACCATCTGGCCGGAGGCGCCGGAATTGACGATCTCGCGCTCGACCGGACGATTGTCCTGATCGTACACCTGAACGCCGTCGCGGCGCAGCACGACCCAGTCGCCTTCCTCCAGATAAGAGATACGCTGGGTCAGCGGCGCGAGCGCGAGCGCGTCGGAGCCTAGATATGTCTCCCCATCGCCATAGCCCACGACCAGCGGCGAACCGAGCCGCGCGCCGATCAGAAGGTCGGGATGGCTGCGAAACAGGATCGCGAGCGCGAACGCACCATGGAGGCGGGGCAGCACCGCGCGGACGGCCGCGACGGGATCGAGGCCGGCCTCGACCTGTTCGCTGACCAGATGCGCGACGATTTCGGTATCGGTTTCGCTTTCGAGCACGCGCCCGCGCGCCAGAAGCTCCTCACGCAGCGGCTTGAAATTCTCGATGATGCCGTTGTGGACCAGCGCGACTTCGCCGGTGGCATGCGGGTGGGCGTTGCTGGTGGTCGGACCGCCATGCGTGGCCCAGCGGGTATGCGCGATGCCGACATCGCCGGGCAGCGGGTTGGCGGCAAGCTCCCGGCCAAGATTGACCAGCTTGCCGGACGCGCGCCGCCGGTCGATCGCGCCATCGATGACGGTCGCGATCCCGGCCGAATCATAGCCGCGATATTCGAGGCGCTTCAGCCCGTCGAGCAGGCGATCGGCGACGTCGCCCCGCCCCAATATTCCTACGATTCCACACATGCCGTGTTGCTTTCCCTCAATCGAGAATCTGGATCTGGTTCGCCGCGGCGACCTCGATCCGGGTCTGGAAATAGCTGGTGCCGTCCCGCTTCGGAATCGAAACGCGATGCGCCGTACCGGTGATCCGCACCCGCTTTCCGGTCAGAACGTCCTGCGGCAGCGCGCCGAGCTTCTGCCGCAATTCGGTATTGGCGGCAGGCTGCAATTCGGCGGTCAGGTTGGTGGGCGCGCGATAGTCGGGATCGGAGTTCAGGAAGACCTTGAACCCCGACGCGCCGGTCGATCCGACGCGGAATTCGAACACCCCGCGCACTTCGCCGGTGGCTGCCTTGGCGGCGGCGGCGATCGCCTCCGCCGGCGTCATCGCGGCCGCCTGGGCGAGCGCGGGAGCCGCAAGGGCGAGCGAGGCGCCCAACACGATGTTCATCAAACGCATCACGACTTCTCCTGCTTGCGCGCCTGCATCGTCGCGCGAAACCGCTTCGCCCAGCCGGCCCGCACGACCTGTTCCGGCCGCACCAGCGCCAGCGCATCCGCTTCGACATCGCGCGTCACCACGGCGCCTGCCCCGACGATCGCGCCATCGCCGATCGAAACCGGCGCGACGAGCGCACTGTTCGATCCGATGAACGCGCCCGCGCCGATCCGCGTGCGATATTTGAAGAATCCGTCATAGTTGCAGGTGATCGTGCCGGCGCCGATATTGGCCCCCGCCCCCACATCCGCGTCGCCCAGATAGGTCAGGTGGTTGGCCTTTGCGCCCTTGCCCAGAACCGCCTTCTTCATCTCGACGAAATTGCCGACATGCGCGCCCTCGCCGACCACCGCGCCGGGCCGCAGCCGCGCATAGGGACCGACGGTCGCTCCTTCGGCGATCGTCGCCCCCTCGATATGGCTGAACGCGCGGATCACCGCCCCGTCCGCCACCGACACGCCGGGGCCGAACACCACATTGGGTTCCACCGTCACGTCGCGGCCCAGCACCGTATCATAGGCGAACCAGACGGTTTCCGGCGCGACCAGCGTCGTCCCGTCGGCCATCGCCTGCGCCCGGCGTTCATGCTGCCAGTCGCGTTCGAGCGCGGCGAGTTCGGCGCGGCTGTTCACCCCGGCAACCTCGATCGCATCGGTTTCGATCACCGCCGAACCGCGCCCGTCGGCGGCGGCGAGCATCACGATATCGGGCAGATAATATTCGCCGGCGGCATTGTCGTTGCCGACCCGGTCGAGCAGCGCGAACAGATCCGTCGATCGCACCGCCATCAGGCCGGAATTGCACAGGGTGACCGCACGTTCATCCGGGGCGGCGTCCTTATATTCGACCATCTTGTCGATCCGGCCATCGGCACCGGCGATGATCCGGCCATAGGCGGCCGGGTCGGCGGGGCGAAATCCCAGCACCACCGCAGCCGGCGCGTCGTCATGATGCAGGCGATCGACCATCCGCCGCATCGTTTCGGCCCGCACCAGCGGCACGTCGCCATAGAGGATCAGCACATCGCCCGCGAAGCCGGCAAGCGCGTCACGCGCCTGGGCCACGGCATGGCCCGTTCCCAGCTGCTCGGCCTGATGCGCGACGATGGCGCCATGGGGCGCGACCGCCGCTTCCACCTGCTCGCGCCGCGCGCCCACCACCACCACCGTCCGATCGGGCGACAGCGATGAGGCGGTATCGATGAGATGCAGCAGCATCGGCCGCCCCGCGATCGGGTGCAGCACCTTGTGCAGGTCCGACTTCATCCGGGTGCCGCTGCCGGCAGCGAGGATGACGGCGGCGATCGGGCTCTTCATCGCGTGTCCACTCCGTTGCTACTGGCGGTGGCCTTAGCCGCCGCGAACGCCCGCGTCACCCGCGCGTTCTCCAGGCCGTGCATAGCCGTTCCCCTGCCCGCTTTCCTCTTAATTCCCGGTAATCTGCCGGTCAGGGCTTGGCCAGAATCGGCGCGGCGTTATGGAAAGCCATGGCGCGCTTTCCATTCGACATCGTCGGGTTCGATCTCGACGGCACGCTGGTCGATACCAGCCCGGACCTGACTGCGGCGGTGAACCACGCGCTCGCGGCCGCCGGTCGCCCGCTGCTGACGCCGGCGCGGGTGACGCCGATGATCGGCGGCGGGGCGAAAAACATGCTGCGGCAAAGCCTGGAGGCGAGCGGCGGGTGCGACGACGCCGAGTTCCGGCGCCTCTACCGGCTGTTGCTCGACCATTATGGCGACCATCTGGCGGATGGCAGCGCACCCTATCCCGGCGCGGTCGCGGCGCTGGACGCGCTTGCCGCGCGCGACGTCCGGCTCGCCGTCGTGACGAACAAGTTCGAAGCGTTCGCCAACCGGCTGCTGTCCGCGCTGGGGTTGCGCGAACGGTTCGGTGTGGTGATTGGCGGCGACACGATGGGCAAGGGCTTTTCGAAGCCGCATCGCGCGCCGATCGATGCGATGATCGCGCGACTGGGCGGCGGCAGCGCCGCGTTCGTCGGCGATTCGGTCTATGATATCGGCGCCGCGCGCGCCGCCGGCATCCCGTCGATCGCGGTCAGCTTCGGCTTTCTGCTCGGCCCGGTTGAGGGTCTGGGCGCCGATGGCGTGATCGATGAGTATGGCGCGTTGATCCCCGAACTGGAACGCGTCGCGCGCGGCGCACGCTGAACGCCCGGCCGCACGATCAGTTCATCATCATGTCCGGCGAATTGATGTTGTAACCGATCAGCCGTGGCGGTGTACCGGTGGAGTAGACGAACACCTCCGTCGCCACCCCCTTCGCGTACCGCGTCTGATAGGTGAGCGTCACCGCGCTGCCGCCCGTGGCATATTGCACGTTCCAGCCCTGCAACCGCGTCTCGCCGGCGTCGCCCAGCTTGCGGTGGATGGCGGCGAGCAGCTTCACCAGCCGGTCCTGCGGCGTGTTCGCGCGAAATTGCGGCGCGGTCTCGGCATAGATCGCCTGGTAACGCTCCGCATTGAGCGCGGCGTGAAACCCCGTGACCGCCGCCTGCGCGGCCTTGATGTCCGCGCTGCCGCCCGAACAGCCGGCGAGCATCGCCACCGCCACGATCCCCAGTCCGCGCATCGTTCCCGTCTCCTTTCGCCGCAGGCTACTGCGTCTTGCGCCACTTGGTCCACAAATGTCGCGCCAACATCAACGGCGGCATGCGCAGCCAGTGCGAACGGACGTAGAAACCGAGCCGGGTCAATCGCCGCGTCGGCCACCCCCACCCGTCGCGGGCCAACAGGCGCCGGACATAAAGGTGATCGACGGGAGTCAGCCGCGCACCGTCCCCGAACAGCGCCGCCGCGAGGCGCAGCGATCGCTCCACCTCGCGGGTCAGGCCATGTCGGGCGGCGCATGCGGCGAGTTGAAGGTCGAACCCCTGCCCGCCAAACTCCGCGATCAGGCAGTGGATGTCCCACAGATTGCGCAGTCCGCCGGCAAGGTCGCCATCGGCGAACAGGTGCGCGGCGGCGTGGACCAGCATGCCCTCGGGCGGGAGCACCGACAGGCCACCCGCCAGCGGCATCGCGCTGTCGATCAGCGCGTCGGCATCGGGGGCGATCCGCGCGGTCAGCGGGAGGATCGTATGATGGACGTCGATCATCCGGTCCCGCTCGCGATGGATCAGCGGCGGCAGCTCGTGCATCCAGCGCCGGTAATAGGCGTCGTCATAGGGATCGGGCTTGACCCATTCCCAGCCGGCCCCGATCAGCGCCGCCTCCGCTTCGCCGATCCGCGCACGCGGCACCAGAATGTCGAGATCGCCGATCTGTCGCCCGACCCCGGCGGCAAGCCCCGCCGCCACGAACGCGGTTCCCTTTAGCAGCACGACCGGCATCCCCGTCGGTGCGAGCGCACGGCGCGCCATCTCCGCCTCCCAGAGCGCGGCGACCCGCCCCTGCTCGGCAGCCGCCTTCGCGTCGTCAAGCACGCGCCGCGCCGCCCCCGGCATCGACGCCAGGCCGGACAGGCGATGCGCCAGCGATCCGATCAGCTGTTCCGCTCGCGCGGCGGCCAGCAATGCGGTCCACCCCGCCGCATCCAGGGACGCGACCTGCGCCGGATCGCGCAGGACCCGCACCAGCAGCGCGCCGCTCATCCGCACTGGCTCCACAGCCGCTCGACCAGCGCGATCGCGGTGGCGGTGTCGGGATAGTCGATCGCATGGGCCGGCGTGTCGCGGACCAGGCCGGTCAGCGCGTCGAAGCCCGGTTCGGCCAGCGAGACATAGTTGGTCGATGCCTGGGTCAGTCGCACGAAGCACTCGCTTGGCTGCACCGCGCGTTCCGCCGCGCCGAAACCGAATGCGGGGAAGAGGATCAGGCCGGCGCGGGCCGCCGTCGCCATCCCCGCGATCGCGCGTGCGTCCGGCACCAGATGGCGGATCGTCCCCTTGGGCGTTCCCGCCAGTCGCGGTCCCCAGCGCGCATCCGGAAGCGCGGATTCCATCACCCCAATCGCTTCATTCTTCAGGCTGATCAGGCGCGGAAAGCCGTGGATCAGCCCGGTCGCCGGATCGACCAGCGCGAATTCGTCGCCCATCAGGCGCCATCCGCGCGCCATCAACAGCGCGGCGAGCGTGGACTTGCCCGCGCCCGATTCGCCGCTCATCAGCAGCACGCGTCCGTCGCGTTCGACCGCGGAGGCGTGGAGCAGCAGATAGCGCCGCTGGCCCAGCGCCATTTGCAGGTTCATCGCCATCTCCGCCGCCAGCAGCCCCTGGGCCAGGGGCAGCGGCGCCGCGTCCGGAATGACGAAATCGCCGCCCAGATGGACCGCGGGCCGGATCCAGCGTCGCCACGGCCGCGCCGCGAACAGGCGGACGTTGAAATCGGGGATGGCGTCGTCCGGCTTCGGATAGTCGCGATAGAGCGCCTCGATCTGCGCGATCGGCGCCCGCCAGTCGCTCCCGACGCGAAAACCGGTCGGGCCGATCCGCAGGCTGGTGACGTGGCGCATCAGATCCGCTCGACCAGCCCGACATCGACCAGCTCGTCCAGCCGCGCGGTCAGCGCCGCGATGTCGGGATCGACCAGATCATGTGCCGCCGCCAGCGCCGACAGGACGCCATCCACCGACAGGATAGTCTCGCCCAGCACCGCGATCAGTTCGGGGACCGGCGAATCGACCACATGCGTGATGCCGGACGCGCGATGATAGATCAGGGTGAGCGTATCGAGCGGCACGATCCGCAGCGTCGCGGCGGGCGCGGCGCGATACTGGTGCATCGCGGCTCAGCCGCGCGGCATCTGAAGCGAGGCGAAGCAGGTGAAGCCGCTCGTCCCGCGCTGTAGCCGACGGATATAATTGGTGTAGGCTCGGCTCTGTTCGTAGGTCGTTCCGGGCAGGTTCGCGCCGTTCAGCGCCTGTTTCACCTCTTCGCCGCGAAAGGCGCGGAATGCGGGGGGATAGGCGCCCTGCGTCCCGGCGGGGACCAGCGTGCCGTCGGCGGCGATATAGTTGCCCGCCCGGCCGGGATCGGGAACCGGAATCTCGCAATTCAGCACCGACCCGGCGGTCTGCGCCAGCGCGGGCTTGATCGACACGATCGCCGACGCGCTCACCGCGCCAAGCATCAGCGCGCGGCGGCTGGGGCCTTTGGCGGCGCCCGACGAGTTGGGATCGCGATCGTCCATGTTCCTCCGTCCTGCCATAGCTGCCTTTCACAAAGGTGAATCGCGCGCAAGCCCGCTTGCCGCTGGCCGGACCGGGCCGCGTCCGCTAGAGGCGGGGATCGCCATGCCGCTCTCGACCCGCAGCCTCTTCGCGCTGGCCGCGATTATCGCCACCGCCATCGCCCTGTGGCTCGTCGCCGGGGTGGAGGCTGCGGCGCTCGCCCTGGTCGGCGGGGCGATCGCGACGCTGATCGCCGCCCAGCCCGCCGAACCCACGGAAACCAGCACCAGCGCGCCCGCGCCGGATACCGCCAGGGCGCTGTCCGACGTCAGCGAGGCGATCTTCGAACCGGTGCTGGTGATCGCGGACCATCGCGTGGCCGGCGCCAACCGCGCGGCCCGCGCGCTGCTGGGCGAGCATATCCTGGGGGAGGACGTGCGGGTGGCGATCCGGCACCCCGCCGCCGCCGAACGCTTGCTGAACCCGGAAAGCGGCGCACCGGGCGGCCCGGTCCATCTGGTGGGCCTGGGCGCGCGCGAACAGCGGTGGGAGATGCGGGTACGCGCGACGCCGAGCGGCGAACGGATCGTGCATCTGAGCGATCGTACCGGCAGCCACGCCGCCGACCGCATCCGCATCGACTTCGTCGCCAATGCCAGTCACGAGCTGCGCACCCCCCTCGCCTCGATCCTCGGCTTCATCGAAACGCTGGAGGATGCGGCGGACGATCCCGAAACGCGCACCCGCTTTCTGGGCGTGATGGGCAATGAAGCACGGCGGATGCAGCGGCTGATCGACGATCTCATGTCGCTTTCGCGTATCGAGGCGGAGAAATATCGCGCGCCCGATCACTCGATCGATCTCGCCGAGCTGATCGGGCAGGTGCGCGACGAGCTGCTCGCCCAGTCCCCGGTGCGCGCCGCCGACATCACCATCGATATCGCGCCGCTGCCGCCGGTGCGCGGCGACCGGATCCAGCTGTCGCAGCTGCTGCACAACATCATCGGCAACGCGATGAAATATGGCCGGGCGGGAACCCCCGTCGTGGTCGCGATCGAACCGACGGGCGAATCGATGGTCCGCCTGAGCGTACGCGACGAGAGTGAGGGGATCGCGCCCGAACACCTCCCCCGCCTGACCGAACGATTCTATCGTGTCGATTCGAGTCGCAGCCGCGCCGCGGGCGGAACCGGCCTTGGCCTCGCCATCGTGAAGCACATCGTCGAACGGCATCGCGGCCGGCTCGACATTGCCAGCACCGTCGGCAGTGGCACCACCGTATCGATCCTGCTGCCCACCGCCACCGAAACCGGAGCGTTGTCATCATAGCGTAACGCTATTGCAACAGAGGCCGCCGCGTGGCGGCCGGTCACCGACCGCGAGACTTATCGGATCCGCAAGGGGACATCGACATGCGCAGCTTCACCGTCATCACCGTCGCGGCGCTCGCGCTCGCGCTCACCGGATGCGGCGAGCAGACCAGCCGCGACCAGATCAAGGTCGTCGGCTCCTCCACCGTCTATCCGTTCACCACCGCGGTGGCAGAGGCGTTCGTCAACCGCAGCACCCAGGTAAAGGCGCCCGTGGTGGAACAGGGCGGCACCGGCGCGGGGATGAAGCTGTTCTGTGGCGGCATCGGCGTCGCCCATCCCGATATCGTCGATGCGTCGCGCCGCATGAAGAAGTCGGAATACGAACTGTGCAGGCAGAACGGCGTGACCGACATCATGGAAATCCAGATCGGCAACGACGGCATCGCACTGGCCGAATCGACCCAGGGGCCGAAATTCGCGCTGACCCGCAAGGACATCTATCTGGCGCTCGCCGCCAATCCGATGGGCAAGCCGAACACGGCGAAGACGTGGCGTGACGTCAATCCGTCGCTCCCCGCGATCCCGATCAAGGTGCTCGGCCCCCCCTCGACCAGCGGCACGCGCGACGCGTTCGCCGAACTCATCATGGAAAAGGGCTGTGAGGAGAGCGATCCGGCGGTCAAGGCGCTGAAAGACAGCGACAAGACGAAGTTCGAGAACCAGTGCCTGCTGATCCGCAGCGACGCGGCCTATATCGATTCGGGCGAGAACGACAATCTGATCGTCCAGAAGCTGTCCACCGACCCCAATGCGATCGGCATCTTTGGCTATTCCTATCTCGAGGAAAATGCCCAGCGGCTGCGCGGCATCCCGATCGAGGGGGTCGAACCGACCTATGCGACGATCGCCGGCAAGACGTATCCCGGTGCGCGCGCGCTCTACATCTATGTCAAGAAACAGCACCTGAAGGCGGTGCCTGGCCTCAAGGAATTCCTGGCCCAGTACAGCCAGATGTGGGCGCCCGACGGCCCGCTGGTCAAGCGCGGCCTGATCGCCAGCCCGCAGGATGTGCGCGACGCGTCGCAACAGATGATCGATCGTGAAACCACGTTCGATCCCGCGACGCTGAAATAGCGGCGGAGCGACAGGTCCGTGAACGTCTACGCGCTTCTCTTCATGGTCGCCGGGCTGGGCATCATCGCCTGGCTCACCGGGCGTGCGCGCGCCGCGCGGCTGGGGGCGGCGCGTGCGCACCGGCTCCATTCGCTGCCGGGGCAGCACGGCCTGTATGTCGCGATGTGGACGGTGGTGCCGGCGCTGATCTTCGTGATCGCCTGGTCGATCGTCTCGCCGATGCTGGCGACCGACGCCCTGCTCCGCGCGCCAGCCGCGTTCGAGCTGCCGGCCTTTGGCTTTGAACGACAGGCGATCCTGAACGAAGTGCGCGCCCGCGCCGCCGGCAGCAGCTACGGTTTCTATCCGCTCGCGGAGCAGCTGGCACCGATTTATGCCAGCGCGGCGCGCTTCTACAGCTGGATCGGCACCGCCATCGCGGTCCTGCTCGCCTTCGCCACCGGCGCCTTCGCCTATACCCGCGTCAACGCCGACTTCCGCGCGCGCACCCGGGTGGAGCGGACGGTGATGGGGGCGCTGCTCGTCGCGTCGCTGATCGCGATCCTGACGACGCTCGGCATCTTCCTGTCGCTGCTGTTCGAATCGGTCCGCTTCTTTTCGGTGGTTCCAGTCACCGATTTCCTGTTCGGCACCAACTGGAGCCCCCAGGTGATCGACCCGGCCCGGCCCGGCGCGACGCTGGGCGCGGTGCCGCTGTTCTGGGGAACGTTCTTCATCGGCGCGGTCATCGCGATGATCGTCGCCATCCCCTTCGGGCTGATGAGCGCGATCTACCTCACCCAATATGCCCGCCCCGTCGTGCGCCAGTGGATGAAGCCGCTGCTCGAGATCCTCGCCGGCGTCCCCACCGTGGTCTATGGCTATTTCGCCGCGCTGACCGTCGGGCCGGCGATCCGCGACCTCGCGGTGTCGCTCGGCTTCACCTATGCGAGTTCGGAAAGCGCGCTCGCCGCCGGACTGGTGATGGGGGTGATGATCATCCCCTTCGTGTCGTCGATGGCGGACGATTCGATCGCGGCGGTCCCGCGCGCGATGCGCGACGGCAGCCTGGCGATGGGCGCGACCACCAGCGAGACGATCCGCAAGGTCCTGTTGCCCGCCGCCCTGCCCGGCGTCGTTGCCGGCGTGTTGCTGGCGGTGAGCCGTGCGATCGGCGAAACCATGATCGTGGTGATGGCGGCCAGCGGCGCGGCGAACATCACGCTCAACCCCTTCGAAAGCGCGACCACCGTCACGAAGCAGATCGTCGATCTGCTGACCGGAGAGGCCGAGTTCGACAGCCCCAAGACGCTGGCCGCCTTCGCGCTGGGCCTGACGCTGTTCATGATCACCTTCCTTCTCAACATCGTCGCGTTGCGCGTCGTCAAAAAGTATCGCGAAGCCTATGAGTAAAGTGCCGGCCCCACGCGCTCCCACCGACTGGAAGGCCGCAGCGATGCAGCGGCGGATCCGCCGGCGCTACCGTGCGGAGCGGCGGTTCCGCGCGCTCGGCCTTGGCGCCGTGGTCGTTTCCGCCGCGTTCCTCGTCTTCCTGCTGGTCACGATGATCGGCAATGGCGCGGCCGGGTTCATGCGAACCGAGGTATCGCTGCCGGTGGCGTTCAAGTCGGCACCGTTGAAGGTCGAGCGTGCGCAGCTGTCCACCCGCGCGGCCGACCTGGCGCTGGCTGGCGCCGGGCTGGAAAACCGCGTCTCGTCCGCCGCCACGGCGGCATTCGGCCCCGATGGCGAGGAAGCGATCGCGAACAACGCATGGGTCGCGGTGCGCGAGGCGATCAAGGCCGATCCGACGCTGCTCGATCAGGACAGCCGCATCTGGGTTCCCGCGTCCAGCGCGCTCGACACCGCGATCGATGGCGGCGGCGACGCACCGATGCGCGCGCTCGCCGCGCGGCTGCGCGCGAGCGGTGGCCTGCAAAGCGGGTTCAACGCCGATTTCCTGACCCGCGCCGATTCGACCGACCCGACGGCGGTCGGCATCTGGGGCGCGCTCAAGGGGTCGCTGCTGACGATGTTCGTGACCCTGATCATCGCTTTTCCGATCGGCGTGCTCTCGGCGGTGTATCTTGAGGAATATGCGCCCAAGAACCGCTGGACCGACCTGATCGAGGTATCGATCAACAATCTGGCTGCGGTGCCGTCGATCATCTTCGGCCTGCTCGGCCTGGCGGTGTTCCTCGGCACGCTTGGCCTGCCGCGTTCGGCGCCGCTGGTCGGCGGCCTGACCCTTGCCCTGATGATCATGCCGGTGATCGTCATCGCCGGGCGCAACGCGATCAAGGCGGTGCCGCCCAGCATCCGCGACGCGGCATTGGGCATCGGCGCGTCGCGCGTGCAGGTGGTGTTCCATCACGTCCTGCCACTCGCGCTGCCCGGCATCCTGACCGGCACGATCATCGGCATGGCGCGCGCGCTGGGCGAGACCGCGCCGTTGCTGCTGATCGGCATGCGGGCGTTCATCGTCACACCGCCGGGCGGCGTGTTCGACCCCGCCACCGTGCTGCCGGTGCAGATTTTCCTCTGGTCGGACGAGGTGAGCCGCGGCTTCATCGAAAAGACCAGCGCCGCGATCATCGTCCTGCTGGCCTTCCTGCTCGCGATGAACGCCCTCGCCATCTATCTTCGCAACCGATTCGAGACCCGCTGGTAATGACCCAAGCCGATCTTCACGCCGCCGCCGTAACGGCGCACCCATCCGCCGCGGCGACCGCCGAACCCAAGATGTCGGCGCGTGGCGTCAACGTCTTCTATGGCGAGAAACAGGCGATCCAGGACGTGTCGATCGATGTCGACATGGACAATGTGACCGCGTTCATCGGCCCGTCGGGCTGCGGAAAATCCACCTTTCTGCGCACGCTCAACCGCATGAACGACACGGTTGCCAGCGCGCGGGTAGAGGGCCGCATCACGCTGGACGGTGAGGATATCTATGACCGGTCGATGGATGTCGTGCAGCTGCGCGCGCGGGTCGGCATGGTCTTTCAAAAGCCCAATCCCTTCCCCAAATCCATCTATGAAAACGTCGCCTATGGCCCCCGGATTCACGGCCTGGCCCGGGCGAAGGGCGACATGGACCAGATCGTCGAGCGGTCGCTGCGCCGCGCCGGCCTGTGGGAAGAGGTGAAGGACCGGCTGGGCGACAGCGGCACCGCGCTGTCGGGCGGGCAGCAACAGCGCCTGTGCATCGCCCGCGCGATCGCCGTCGATCCGGAGGTTATCCTGATGGACGAGCCGTGCAGCGCGCTCGACCCGATCGCGACCGCGAAGATCGAGGAGCTGATCCACGAACTGCGCGGCAAATATGCGATCGTGATCGTCACCCACAACATGCAGCAGGCGGCGCGCGTGTCGCAGCGCACCGCCTTCTTCCATCTCGGCACGCTTGTCGAATATGGTGACACGGACCAGATCTTTACCGCCCCCCGACAGGAGCGGACCAAGGACTATATCACCGGAAGGTACGGATAATGGCGACCGGCCAGGAACATACGGTCAAGGCGTTCGACGAGGACATCAAGCATCTGCGCGCGCTGATCTCGCAGATGGGCGGGCTTGCCGAACAGGCGATCCAGGATGCGATGACCGCGCTTCAGCGGAACGACACCACGCTGGCCAAGGAGGTTCGCGCCAACGACCGGCAGATCGACGCGATCGAGGCGGAGGTCGAAAAGCTCGCCGTGCGCGTGATTGCGCTCCGCGCGCCGATGGCCGACGATCTGCGCGAAGTCGTCGCCGCGCTGAAGATCGCCGCGGTGGTCGAGCGGATCGGCGATTATGCCAAGAACATCGCCAAGCGCATCCCGCATATCCATGTCGAGGGTGCGGAGCGGATCGACGCGGTTTCGGTTCTGCCGGCGATGGCGCGTCTGGCGGCGGAGATGGTCCATGACGTTCTGGACGCCTTCTCGGCGCGCGATGCCGAGGCCGCGATCCGGGTCTATGAACGCGACCGCCGCCTCGACGATTTCTACGACAGCATCTTCCGTACCCTGGTGACCTATATGGTCGAAAATCCGCGCACGATCAGTGAGGTCGCGCACCTGTTGTTCGTGGCGAAGAATATCGAGCGGATCGGCGATCACGCCACCAATGTCGCCGAAATGGTCTATTTCGCCGCGACCGGCAATTACATGGCCGAGCGCGACGCGGCCGAAGCGTCGGAGGGTTGAGATGAGCCGGGCGCGGATGTTGCTGGTCGAGGACGACGCGGCGCTGGCGGAGTTGCTGACCTATCATTTCAAACGCGAGGATTTCGACGTCCTTCACACCCCCGACGGCGAGGAGGCGTTATTGCTGGCGAAGGAATCGGCGCCCGACATCGTCCTGCTCGACTGGATGGTGGAAAGCCTGTCGGGGATCGAGGTCTGCCGCCGCCTGCGCCGCATGAACGAGACCGCGAACGTGCCGATCATCATGCTGACGGCACGCGGCGAGGAGGAGGATCGCGTCCGGGGCCTGGAAACCGGCGCCGACGATTACGTCACCAAGCCGTTTTCACCGCGCGAGCTGGTCGCGCGCGTCGGCGCGGTGCTGCGCCGCGTCCGCCCGGCGCTGGCCGGTGAGGCGCTGAGCTATGCCGATATCGAGATGGACACGGTCGGCCACAAGGTTCGTCGCGGCGGCGAGATCGTCCCGCTGGGGCCGACCGAATTTCGCCTGCTCAAGCATTTCCTGGAGCATCCCGGCTGGGTCTTTTCACGCGAACGCCTGCTGGACGCGGTCTGGGGGCATGACAGCGACATCGAAAGCCGCACCGTCGATGTCCATATCCGGCGCCTTCGCAAGGCGATCAACATCGGCGACCGCCCCGACATCATCCGTACCGTCCGTTCGGCCGGCTATGCGCTCGACGCCGGACATTAACAAACGGACACGCTAGCGAAACGAGGGATAGATTCGGCGCCTGATGCGTTTGCCGGCCGAGCGAAAGACGCTCTGACCGACACAGTCAGGAGTAAGTGACATGAAGTTGATCGCCCTTGCAGCGGCGCTCGCCATGACCGGTACCGCCGCGATCGCCCAGGACATGACGACTCCGCCCGCCACGACGGCAACCACCGGCCAGACGATGGACGATCCGGTCGGCGGATATCAGCCGTCCACCCCGCCTATGTCCGCGCAACCGCTGCCCGGCCAGCAGGTCATTTTCCAGCCGTCCAAGTCGCCGACCGAGGCCTATCCCCCGCCCCCGCCGATGGCGAGCTACCCGATCTGCAAGAAGGGGCAGTATGACAATTGCCGCCAGCGCGGCGGCTGATCGCGTCAGGGGTGCGCGAAGTTGTTCCGTATCTGGACCGATGTGATCGACCCCTTCCCCGCCCGATTACCGATGACAAAGGCCTTGGTTTCACGTGGATTTTGTAGCCGATCCGGCGCGTGATGGATAGGTCGCGTGAGTTCGAAAACTCGGACAGAATTGACCTATTTGTAGCAGATAGCCATCAAGACTGACCGGAGCCGGCGGCGGCCTTGGCCGTGCCTATGCGATCGAACTGGCGGCGCCCGGTGCAAGGTGGTTGTCAACGATCTGGGCGCGCGCGCGACGGAACCGGAACCTCCGACGCGGCGGCGCAGGTCGTCGCCGAGATCGAGGCGGCGGGCGGCGAAGCGTTCGCCAATGGCGGCAGCGTCACCGACTATGCGCAGATGCAGGAAATGGTCGCGCGCGCGGTCGAGAAATGGGGCGGCGTCCACATCCTCATCAACAATGCCGGCGTCCTGCGCGACAAGAGCTTCGCGAACATGGAGCCGGAGGATTTTCGGTTCGTTGTCGATGTGCATCTGAACGGATCGGCGAATGTGACGAAGGCCGTGTGGGAGACGATGCGGGGCCAGAATTACGGCCGCATTCTGATGACCGCGTCATCCACCGGCCTGTTCGGCAATTTCGGCCAGGCCAATTACGGCGCCGCGAAACTGGGCCTCGCCGGGCTGACCAAGACGCTCTATCTGGAAGGCGCGAAATACGACATCCGCGTCAACACGATCGCGCCGACCGCCGGCACGCGGATGACCGAGGACATCTTTCCCGAAGCCGCGTTCAAGGCGTTCACGCCGGAAAGCGTGGCACCGGCCGCGCTGTTCCTGGTCAGCGAGGATGCGCCCACCAACATGATCATCGGCGCCGGCGCGGGCGTGTTCCAGGCCGCCTACGTCACCCTGACACCCGGAGTTCACCTCTCGGGCGACGATCTCTCGCCGGACGGCGTAGCGGCCCATTGGGCCAAAATCACCGACCGGACGGGCGAGATCGTACCGAAGTCCGGCAGCGAGCAGGCGATGACGATCATGGCAAAGCTCCAGAGCTGACCCGCCGTATTGCATCACTAATACAGCTATGGCATGGTAGCCCTGACAGGAGGGATGCCATGTACAGCGAAAGCGATCTCAATCAGGCGGTCGCCGCCGGCGCGATCAGCGCGGAAGCGGCCGCCGCTTTTCGAGACCATGTCGCGATCGAGCGGGCCGCACCGATCGCGGATGAAGAACATTTCCGATTGCTGACCGGCTTCAACGATATTTTCGTCGCGGTCGCCGCGGCGCTGATGCTTGCCGCCGTCGCATGGATCGGCGGAACGATCACCCCCTGGCTCGGCGGACTGGCCGTTGCCGCGCTCGCCTGGGGACTAGCCGAATATTTCACACGCGTGCGGCGCATGGCGCTCCCCAGCATCCTGCTGCTGCTTGCGTTTGTCGGCGGCGTGGCGGGGGCGCTGATCGCCGCCGTCGCGGTGAATGCCGCCACCATCGAGGCGTGGGTCGGCGCCGGCAACGATACGCTCGCGCGGCAGGTCGCCGGCGGGATCGCGGCGGGCATCTGCCTGATCACCGCCGGCGCGGCTTGGCTGCACTGGCGCCGGTTCATGGTGCCGATCACCGTGGCTGCCGGAGCGATCGCCATCGTCGGCGTGCTGATCGCGCTGGTGATGAGCAGCTTTGCCGGTGCGCAGGCATGGGCAATGCCGATCGTCCTTGCTGGCGGCCTGCTGATGTTCGGCTTCGCGATGCGGTGGGACATGTCCGATCCGCAGCGCCGGACCCGACGCGCCGATGTCGCCTTCTGGCTCCATCTGGCGGCGGCACCGATGATCGCGCATCCGATCTTTCAGATGCTCGGCGTCTTTGACGGCAATGTTCAGCCCGGGATCGCCGCGATCGTGTTGCTGTTGTACGTGGCGTTCGCGGGAATCGCGCTGGCGGTGGACCGCCGGGCGCTGCTGGTGTCCAGCCTCGTCTATGTCCTCTATGCCCTGTACGCGCTCTTCACCCGGGCCGGCGCCGTCGAACTCGGCGCGGCCTTCACCGGGCTGGTGATCGGGTCGGCATTGCTGATGCTCTCCGCCTTCTGGCAGCCGATGCGGCGGATGATCGTCCGACCGCTCGGTTCGATCGGCAGCCGGCTTCCTCCGGCACAGCCCGCCCTCGCCTGACCATGTACTCCCGGCGCGCGAACCGCGCCGGGCGTCGCGCAACAAAACGTATCAAGTCCGCGCGATTGCGGCAGAAAATTCCAGTTTACGCGCACAATCGGACGCCCAGTTACCCAAAACGGGATTCGAGCGGCCGATTACCCCCAAAATGGGTAGCCACCGCGTTGCCACCCACGCGATTTGCTCCTTCACTCGCCCACGCGTGTGAGTTGACAGTAGTAGGCGGTACGGTTGGTCGCGGGTACACAGAGACGGTCCGACCCAGTTCGATCCGGGCCAAGCGCATCCGAGCGTGATGAACCGGTCGAAGAAGGCTGCCCGACCTTCGACCTTCTGCTTCTGGAATTCACGGCCTGCGCATTCGCGGCCGGCATGACGACCTTCGGATCGCTCAATCGCGCACTTCTGTTCGCGGCAGTGGCCCGGGCGTGCGGGCCGTTTACCCCCGCCTCTCCCCCACCGCGTCCGGTCAGCATCAACGCGCTGGCGACGTCGCTCAACCGCCCGTTCGAAACCACGCGGCGCAACGTGATCGCGCTGGTCGATGCCAATCTGCTGGTTCGAAACGACGCGGGGGTATCGGCTCCGCTGTCCGCGCTCTCCGACCCGGTGACCTCCACGTTTACCGACCGGTGCCACGATCTGCTGGTCCGCCTGATCGAGGATGCCATGGCCGCCGCGCTCAAAGTACCCGCGGCGCGCAAGGGCATATGCTATGATCCGCGCCTGGGAACGGGCGTGGCGCTGGACCTTTTGCTGTCGGCGGTCGGATCGCATGACCGACGGGAGTCGAACTGGACCCGCCAGGCGGTTCTGCTGGCGGTCGAGTGGAGCAGCGCCCGCTATGGGGGGAATGCGCAGGGTACAGGTGTGAAGACCAGCGTGATCGCCCGCCTGCTCGGCATGCCCTATGCCACCACCTCCCGCCATGCCGATGCGTTGGTCCGGCGGGGACTGCTGGAGCGCGGACCGGACGGGCTAGGCCCGATCAAGGCGGCCGGGCGCGACGCGCGTGACGAGTTGCGGGACCGCGGGCGCTTTCTGTTGAACCGCCTGGCCCAGACCGGGTTCGTCGCGGATCGCGCGGGCGACGCCTATATCGCGCGCAGACCGGCCCTCCCCGTGCTGGGCTGAGCCAAATCCGGAACCCTGCCTTTTGCCATCCGTTCGTGCTGCAAATCAATTTTGAGAGGAGCAGCCCATGCCAACCCCGCAGGAGCTTCAGGAAAAATTCTGGAAGGCACTCGACGACGATCGCACCCTCTTCCTCGGTCTTGACGGCGTCGAGGACGGACATGCGCAACCGATGACCGCGATGCGCGACAAGGACAGCGATGGCGGTCCCGTCTGGTTCTTCACCACCAGGGACAATGGTATCGTCGCGGCGATGCGCGAGGGGCATCGCGCCATGGCCCATTTCGCGTCCAAGGGGCATGATCTGTGGGCGACGATCCATGGCAATCTCGTCCTCGACAATGATCGCGCCACGATCGACCGGCTGTGGAATCCCTTTGTCGCCGCCTGGTACGAGGGCGGAAAGGACGATCCCAATCTCCAACTGATCCGCCTGAACCCCGAACGCGCGCAGATCTGGCTCAACGAGAACAGCCTGTTCGCCGGCGTGAAGATGCTGCTCGGCGCCGATCCGAAGAAGGAATATCGCGACAAGGTCGCCGAGGTTTCGCTCGCCTGAAGCCGGAGAACCTCACCATGCCGTATGTAAAGACGAGGGACGGGGTCGATCTGTACCTCAAGGATTGGGACGGCGGCGGGCGGCCGGTGGTACTGATCCATGGCTGGCCGCTGTCTGCCGACAGCTGGGATTCTCAGGCGATGGCGCTGGCGCGGGCCGGTTTCCGCGTCATCGCCTATGATCGTCGCGGGTTCGGCCGCTCGTCCCAGCCCTGGACCGGCTATGAGTACGATACGCTGGCCGACGATCTCGCCGATGTCATGGCGGCGCGCGACATTGGCGAGGAGGCGAGCATCGTCGGTTTCTCCATGGGTGGCGGCGAGGTGGCGCGATATATGTCGCGTCATGACGGCAAGGGGGTCGTCGCTGCGGCGCTTGTCAGCTCGGTCGTCCCCTATATGCTCAAGACCGACGACAACCCGGATGGAGTACCGCGCGAGAAGCTCGAGGAAATTGGCGAGCGGCTGGCGGCGGATCGTCCCGGCTTTTTCGCATCGTTCTTTCGCGACTTCTTTGGCGTCGGGACCTTGTTGCATCCGGTTTCGGACGCGACGCTCGACTGGGCCTGGCGACTGGCGATGCAGGCCAGCCTTCCGGCGACGCTGGCGTGCGCGAAGGCATTTGGCTTCACTGATTTTCGCGGCGACCTGCCCGCCTTCGACGTGCCGACGCTCGTGCTGCACGGCACGGGTGACGCGACCGTGCCGATCGCCGCATCCGCGCGCGCGGCCGCAGCCGGCATCCGCGATGCGCAGCTGGTCGAGTATGACGACGCGCCGCATGGCCTGTTCGCGACTCATGGCGATCGGTTGAGCCGGGATCTGATCACCTTTCTCGGCAATCCGGAAAAGGGTTCGGTGGTCCGCGCCAACGAATCCTTCATTGCGCGACCCGACCGCGAGTCCCTAGAGGCGGAGTGAAGCCGCCCGCAATGCCGTTGGGCGGCCCGACAGGACGATATGGCCGCCCATCCCTTTCGCGTCGCCAATTACCGCAAATATTGGATCGCGCGCTTCGCCTCGACGCTCGCCAGCCTGTCGATGGTCGTCGTCATCGGGTGGCAGGTCTACGACCTTGCCCGCGAGACGATGGGAATGCGCGAGGCCGCGCTTCAGCTTGGCTTTGTCGGCCTGGCTCAGTTCCTGCCGCTGCTCGCGCTGACACTGGTATCGGGATGGGTGGCGGATCGCATCGACCGCCGATGGATCATCCGCGCATCGATCTCGCTGGAAGTGCTGTGCGCCTTCTCGCTCGCGCTCTTGACCGCGAGCGGGTCGATCACCCTGCCCTGGCTGTTCGGGATCGCCGCGCTGCTGGGAGTCGCCCGCGCCTTTGCCAGCCCCGCGCTCCAGGCGCTTGCGCCCAACCTCGTCCCCGGCGAATCGCTGCCGACCGCGATCGCGCTGAGCGCCGTCGCGTGGCAGGTCGGGTCGATCGGCGGTCCGGCGATGGGCGGCTATCTCTACGCGGCCGACGCCTCGCTTCCCTATTTCGTTTCGGGCGCCCTGTTCTGCGTCTCGCTGCTGATGATGCTGCTCGTGTCCCGCGTGCCGCACAGCCGGATCAAGGCGGTTGGCAACCCCTTTACCCAGATGGTCGATGGCCTGCATTATGTGCGGCGCAACCGGCTGGTGCTGGGCGCCATCTCGCTCGACATGTTCGCGGTGCTGCTGGGCGGAGCGACCGCCATGCTGCCGATCTACGCGCGCGATATTCTGATGATCGGGGCGGACGGCCTGGGCCATCTGCGCGCGGCGCCGGCGCTGGGCGCGGTGATTGTCGGCGTCCTGTTTTCCTGGCGCCCGCTCAAGACCAATGTCGGGGTAAAGATGCTCTGGGCGGTGATCGGGTTCGGCATCGCCACGACCCTGTTCGGCGCCGCCGGCCCCTTGCTCAAACACTGGTTCGGGCCTGGCATGGTGGGCAGCGATCTGGCGCCGGCGGTGCTGCTTTCGCTTGTCGCGCTGGTCGCACTCGGCGCGTTCGACATGGTGTCGGTCTATGTCCGGTCCTCGCTGATTCAGCTCTATACGCCCGATTCGATGCGCGGACGGGTGGGTTCGGTCTCGACGCTGTTCATCTCCAGCTCCAACGAACTGGGCGAAGCGCGGTCGGGCTTTCTCGCCGCGCTGATCGGGCCGGTCGTCGCCACGGTGGGCGGCGGAATCGCCGCGGTGCTGGTAACCGCGCTCTGGGCGCATATCTTTCCGCAATTGCGGCGCGCGCGAACCTTTGACGCGCCCGTCATGCTTGACGAACCCCCTGTAGAGGAGACCACGACATGAAGGCGAACACGGTCCTCGAAACCATCGGCAACACGCCCCACATCCGCATCCAGCGCCTGTTTCCGGGCGCGGAGGTGTGGGTGAAATCCGAACGCGCCAATCCCGGCGGCTCGATCAAGGATCGCATCGCGCTGGCGATGGTCGAGGCGGCGGAGGCCGATGGCAGCCTGAAGCCCGGCGGCACGATCGTCGAACCGACCAGCGGCAATACCGGCGTCGGGCTGGCGATGGTGGCGGCGGTCAAGGGCTACAAGCTGATCCTGGTCATGCCGGAAAGCATGAGCATCGAGCGCCGTCGCCTGATGCTCGCTTATGGGGCCAGCTTCGACCTTACGCCGCGGGAGAAGGGAATGAAGGGCGCGATCGAGCGCGCGACCGAGATCGTCGCATCGACCCCCGGCGCGTGGATGCCGCAACAATTCGAAAACCCCGCCAATATCGATGTCCATGTCCGCACGACCGCGCAGGAGATCCTCGCCGATTTCGGCGACAGCCCGCCCGACGTGCTGATTACCGGGGTCGGCACTGGCGGCCACATCACCGGCGTGGCCGAAACGCTGAAAAAAGCCTGGCCGGACCTGAAGGTCTATGCCGTCGAGCCGGAGCTGTCGCCCGTCATTTCCGGCGGCCAGCCCGGGCCGCACCCGATTCAGGGGATCGGCGCCGGCTTCATCCCCGCGAATTTGCATACCGATGCGATCGATGGCGCGATCAAGGTCGATGCCGGCGACGCAAAGGAATATGCCCGCCGCGCCGCGCGCGAGGAAGGGCTGCTGGTCGGCATCAGTTCGGGCGCTACGCTGGCGGCGATCGCGAAGAAACTCGCCGATCTTCCGACCGGATCGCGGGTGCTGGGGTTCAATTATGATACAGGTGAGCGCTATTTGAGCGTTCCGGACTTCCTTCCGGAGAGCTGACGGACTCGCATTTCGCCCGACATGCGGTAAGCTGTCCGAGTCGGGGAACACGGATTCCGGGGGGAAATCGTGCGAAATGCAATGATCTGCGTCAGCGTGATGCTGGCGATCTTTCTGACGTGGCCGCTGGTATTCGGCGGTGGCAAGGATGCGGCGGCACGCGCCGCGGCGCGTGCGGCCGAACAGGCGGCGAGTGTCGCGGTGAAGCCCGCCGCCGCCACCGAATCGGGCGTGCGGCTGATCAAGGCGGGGGGCCGTGCGGTATCGCGCGCGCCGTCGGTCGCGATCGAGGCGTGTTTCAAGCGGTACGAGCGCGAATATGCGCGCTGTGGCGCGACGAGTTCCGGCTGCCGGATGAACGTCGCCGATCAGTGGGACCTGTGCGAGGCCACCGGCTTCTGGCCGCAATAACGTCTCCGCCGGTCCCGGGCTGAACCGGGCGGCAGCTGCGTCCGGGGGGCAGCGGTTTCGCTACGCGCGGCGATGCGCTATGCGCGGCGGCCTTTTTGCCGCTTCAGGATCCGCCGCGCATCGTGACCTTGCCCGTTTCAACCGATCGTCCGCGACAGACGGTGCCACTGCCCCTGTGGCTCGCGATGGCCGCCATCGCGAGCCTGGCGCTTGGCGTACCGGCGCTGGTGGTCGCAACCATGCCGCGCGCGACCGTCGATCGCAGCGCGCTCGCCCGGATCGTCCATCCCAAGCGGGTGGTGCCAAAGGCCGAAATCCCGGAGGTCGAACCGGTCGAGATCGCGGCGCTCCCGGCAGACGAGGCCCGCGCGTTCAACGCCGCCATCCCCTTTTCCACCGCGCCCAACCCCGCCGCGCGGCCATTCGTGCTTACCGGCGCGACCGCCGATCGCGAGCGGGCGATCGACTGCCTCGCCGCCGCGACCTGGTATGAGGCTGGCGACGACGCCGTGGGGCAGCGCGCGGTGGCTCAGGTGGTGCTCAATCGCCTGCGCCATCCCGCCTTTCCCAAGACGGTGTGCGGCGTGGTCTTTCAGGGGCAGGAGCGGCGTACCGGCTGTCAGTTCACCTTTACCTGTGACGGGGCGATGACACGGACCCCCTCCCCCGCTGCCTGGGTCCGCGCGCAGGAGATCGCGCGCATGGCATTGAACGGCGCGGTCTTCGCAAAGGTGGGACACGCGACCCATTACCACACCGATTGGGTCGTTCCCTATTGGAGCGCGAGCCTCGACAAGGTGGCGGAGGTGCATACCCACCTGTTCTTCCGGTGGACCGGCTGGTGGGGGACGCCGCCCGCATTTCGCCGCGCCTATGCCGGCGCCGAGCCGGTGATCGCGAAAATGGCCCTGCTCTCGCCCGCGCATCGCGGCGCCGCCGATCCGCTGGCAGGCATCGAGAAGGTCGATGGCGCGATCGACCCCGCCAGCATTCCCGACTCCGCCGTTCCGGCGCCGGTGGCCGCGGCGGAACCGGACACATTCTATGTCGCGCTGGATCGAAAGCTGGGCGATGACGGTTTTGCCGCACTGGCGATCCGGACGTGCGGCGAGCGCCCCTATTGCAAGTTCCTGGGCTGGACCGATCCGCGCAAGGTGCCGCCGGCCGGCACGACGCTCAGCCGTGCGCAGCTCGAGACGATGTCGTTCAGCTATCTGCGCGATGCGGCGCAGGGTTTTGGCAAGGCGCTGTGGAACTGCACCGAATTCAAGCGGCCGAGTCCGGTCCAGTGCATGCGCCGTGGCCCCGTCCCGCAGGCGGTATCGACGGCCACGCCTCAGGACACTGGCGACGCGGTGAAGCGCGCCAGCGTTCCCGACGGCCTGACCGGGGTGCGCCGCAAGGAACCGGCACCTCCGGCGGCGGCGCCGTCACCCGGCCCCAGCCCCGCCGGCGCAGGCGATGCGCCGGCGAGGGCGTCCGGCGATCAGCCCTGAGCGAACCGAACCCGGTCAGGCGACCTCGAACATCTCCGGCGGGAGCGCCATGATGGTCTCCGCACCGCTTTCGATCTTGCGACGCAGCGCACCGGCATTGGGCATGATGCGGTCGGCGTAGAAGCGCGCGGTGACCAGCTTCGCTTCGTAGAACGGCTTGTCCTCGCCGCCTTCGGCCAGCGCCTCGACGGCGGCGTCGGCCATGCGCAGCCACATCAGGCCGATCGCCACCACGCCCATCAGTTCCATATAGGAATAGGCGCCGGCGCCGACCTGGTTCGGATCCTTCATCCCGTTCTGCATGAACCACATCGTCGCGGCCTGTAGCTGGCCATTGGCCTTTTCCAGCGATTCCGCCAGATGCGCCAGCTCAGGCTTGCTCTTGGCGGCGGCGGCTTCCTCGCCGACGATCCGGAACAGCGACTGGATCGCGCGTCCGCCATTCAGCGCCAGCTTGCGGCCGACCAGATCCATGGCCTGCACGCCGTTGGTGCCTTCATAGATCATCGCGATCCGGGCATCGCGCACATATTGCTCCATGCCCCATTCGGCGATGTAGCCATGCCCGCCATAGACCTGCTGGCTGTCGGTCGCGATCTTGTACCCCGCATCGGTGCCGACGCCCTTGATCACCGGGGTGAGCAGGCCGATCAGATCGTCCGCCAGCTGACGCTCCTCCTCGCTCTCCGCCTGATGCGCCAGATCGACCTGGAGGCCGCCCCACAGGCAAAGCGCGCGCAGCCCCTCGGTCATCGCCTTCGCCTCCATCAGCATGCGGCGGACATCGGGGTGGACGAACAGCGGGTCGGCCTTTTCGTCCGGCTCGGCGGCGCCGGTGAGCGCCCGGCCCTGGCGGCGATCCTTCGCATATTGCACCGCATTCTGGAACGCGACCTCGCCGATGCCGACGCCCTGCAACCCCACGCCAAGGCGCGCGGCGTTCATCATGATGAACATGGCGGCAAGGCCCTTCATCTCCTCGCCGACCAGCCAGCCGGTCGCGCCGTCATAATTCATGACACAGGTGGAATTGCCGTGGATTCCCATCTTGTGCTCGATCGATCCGCACGAAACGGCGTTGCGATCCCCCAGCGAGCCGTCCGTATTCACGATGAACTTCGGGACGACGAACAGGCTGATCCCCTTCGTGCTGTCGGGCGCGCCGGGAGTCTTGGCGAGGACGAGGTGGATGATGTTACGCGTCAGGTCATGCTCGCCCGAGGAGATGAAGATCTTCGTCCCGGTGATCGACCAGCTGCCGTCCGCATTCGGCTCCGCCCGCGTCTTGATGAGGCCGAGGTCGGTGCCGCACTGCGGCTCGGTCAGGTTCATCGTCCCGCCCCACTCGCCCGACGCCATCCTGGGGATATACTTCGCCTGCTGCTCCGGGCTTCCCTTCGCGCGCAGCGCCTCGATCGCGCCATGGGTCAGCCCGAAATACATGGCGAAGGCCATGTTGGCGGAAATCATATATTCCTGAAACGCGGTGCCGATGACATGGGGAAGCCCCTGCCCGCCAAATTCCTCCGGCGCGGAGAGCAGTCCCCAACCGGCCTCGACGAACTGGTCATAGGCCTGTTTGAAGCCATCCGGGGTCGTGACGCTGCCGTCCGCATGGCGGGTACAGCCTTGCTGGTCACCCGAATGGTTGATCGGAAACAGCACCTCGGCGACGAACTTGCCGCCCTCTTCCAGCACCGCGCTGACGACATCGGGCGTCGCCGCGGAAAAGCCGGGAAGGCCGGTATATTGGTCGAGCTTCAACACCCGGTCGAGGACGAAGCGGGTGTCGCGCACGGGGGCCGTGTATTGGGGCATTTGTCTCTTCCTATTTGGCGGGTTCGGCACGGCCCTCCAGGACCGCGATAAAGTCATCGAGTTCGGCGATGGCCGCGTCGATATCGACCTTTTGCCGTTCGAGCAGGTCGATCCGCGCGCGGCACTTGTCCAGCGTCACCTGATGCTGGGTCCGGCGGTCGTCGCCGACATCATAGAGGTCGATCATCTCGCGAATTTCAGCGAGGCTGAACCCGACGCGCTTGCCGCGCAGGATCCAGGCGAGCCGGGCGCGATCGCGGTGCGAGTAGATGCGCTGAAGCCCCCGGCGCTCGGGCGCGATCAACCCTTCATCCTCATAGAAGCGCAGCGCGCGCGCCGTGACCTCGAACTCGGCACACAGGTCCGAGATCGAGAAGCTCTCCTTGTCCGGGCGGGCATCGATCGGTGCGAAGCTCGCCACGGTTTTCGAGGTCGTGGCCATGGCTCGATCTACGCCAGCTTTACGTTAACGTCAATCTTCGCAGAGCCGCTGCCCGGTCGCGCTACGCAATGCCGTCGCTTCGGCCGCGGATTCGCTCAGCCGCGCGACCTCCAGCGCCCCGAACGAGGCGCGCGGTCCGCACAATTTCGCGCACCCGTCGGGCAGGGTCGCGGGAAAGGTGATGCGATCCCCGTCGAACTTCGCATCGAACGCGCATGTCGCGCCGCCCTTTCCCTTCAGCTCGACGGACAGCGTCTCACCCGCGCGCGCGGCGGTTCCGGAGCCGGTGCAGCTCAGCCCGTCGCCATAATCCACGAAGGCGCCGATCCGATAGGCATTGCCCTTGGGAACGATGCACACACGGTCGGTATCGCGGGCGTAGAGGCCGGTCGGATTGGTGTCCGCCGGGTCGCGCACCAGGCCGCGCGCGATCGCCGCGGTTTCAAGGTCAGGGGGCGCAGCGGCGTTCCGGTTGTCGCCCGGCGAATTGGATGAACAGGCGCTGAGGCCCAGCAACAACGCCAATCCGATGCCGGTCCCGACGGCGCGACCCGGCGCGGCGCGGGCGATCATTCCGCCGGCACCAGTCGATCGCCCTCGATCCGGCGGAAAAAGCAACTACGCGCGCCGGTGTGGCATGCCGGCCCGGCAGGCTGGACCTTGAGCCACAGCGCGTCCTGATCGCAATCGATCCGCGCCTCGACCACGCGCAGCACGTTGCCTGAGCTTTCGCCTTTTTTCCACAGTCGCTGGCGGCTGCGCGACCAGAACCACGCCTCCCCGCTTTCCAGCGTCCGCACGAGCGCGTCGGCATTCATATGGGCGAGCATCAACAGCTCGCCCGTCGTGGCATCCGTGGCGACGGCGGTGATCAGGCCGTCGGCATCATATTTCGGGTCCAGCCGAAGCGTGGAATCGCGGGGTTCCGACATGCGACGGTGTTAGCGCGGAGTACAGGCGGCCTTCAACTCGGCGAATGCGGCGCGGCGGCGACGCCTGCGGTCCTCATCGCATCTTGCGAAACGGCGCCACGCAGGTGCCGCGTTTTCCCGATGTGCCGAACCACGGCCTGTCGAACGTCAATCCGCCATTGGCGTCGATCGAGAACGTCGCCGTGCCGACGAAATCGGCCGGCTTCGCGCCATTGAGGTCAAAGACGATGACGCGATTGCCCTCCACGCGCCATTTTCCGGTGAAATCCTTGCGAAAGCCCATATTGGGGCCGAACATCACGCCGAAACTGCCGTCGCGGTTGAAGACGAGATCATAGACACGGTCATCGTCGGTACAGGCGGCGACCCCCTCCTGCGTCCAGAAACCGGTGATCGGCGACGTGGTCGGCTCGATCACCTTGTACCGCTGGATGAATCGCTTTCCGCGATAGCTGTAGGCGATGGTGAATTCTGATCCGGACTTCGCGGCGGCATCGACCGTGAAGGATTTCCGGTCCCGGGCCAGCATTGCGGTCTTTGAAGACACCTTCCACCCGGTGAGGCATTTGACCGGTATATTGTTGAAATCACTTGGATAGCGTGAATAATAGATCGTCAGGTCGATCTTTTCCCCGGCAGCGACCGTCTGCGTACCCAGCGTCGCGGTGCGAAGCGTCCCCTGGCCCAGATCGAACCGGCATTTCTCGGGCTGATAGGGATCGGGCGGCGCCTGCGGCGCTGCGGACCCAAGTGCCAGTGCCGTCGCCAGTATCGAGAACATCGTCGCACCCCGCCATTTTCGTGTGGAACGTCGCCGGGCGCAGTCTCGCTGTCAATCTGGCGAAGCGCGACGATTTCAGTCGCCGCGCAGTTCAGCGCGCGCGGATCACACTGGGGGACAGCGCGATCGCGAAGGCGCGGGCAGCCGTGGCGATCGCCTTACGATCCGTCTCATCACCGACCTCATAGGTCATCGATGGGATGCCATAGGTCTGAAAGAAATAATTCTTCGCGGTGCCGCTGCCGGGATTGGCGTTGCGCGGCTCCTGCGTGAAGGCATAGTCCGGCACATGTGGCCGGGCGCGGTCCAGCCACGCTTTCGACCAGGCATAGATCGCGGCATTGTCCCCTTCCCCCTGGGTGTAGAAGAGGTTGCGGTCGGTCGAGTGAAAGTCGATCGATACAAGCGGCCGGACGCCATCGCGAACCAGCGCATCGACCAGATCGCGCACCGCCCGCGTTTCCGGCTGCGAGAAATCGCCCCAATCGCGATTGATATCGATCCCGCCCATATTGGTCCGCCAATAGCCGCGATCGACGCCATCGGGGTTGAGCAGCGGGACCGCCACGAACCGCACCGCCGCACGCATCGCCCGCACCTCCTCATCGTCGCCCAGCAGCGCGGTGAGGAATGCGTTCATGGCAAACGCCCCGGTCACTTCGGGCGGGTGCTGACGCCCGAGAAGGAGTATGATCCGCTTCGCCCGCGGATTGCCGAACGTCAGCGCCTCGATCGGGCGTCCGTCATGGCTCTCGCCGATCGTGCGCAGCATCGCCCCGGGCCGCTGCGCCAGTGCGACCAGCCACTGGTGATGCCGGGCGGAATCGACGATTTCCTGCCCCGCGACAAACTGGCCTTCCGCGGGCAGGACAAAGCTGACCCCGGTCTTGTCCGCGCGAACCGACCGGGGATCGAGCAGGTGCCAGGAAAGCCCGTCCGCGCTCACCTTTGGCGCGTAGCGGTGGCCCGCGTTGAGATAGCTCAATCGCAGCGTCACCGGCGCATCGCCGGTAATCCGGTAGCGCACCGCATACCATGGACTGGGGTTGAGCGGGGGTGGCCGATCGGGAGCGATCACGATCGCGACCCGGTCCGGCGCCTCGACGATACAGCGCCATGCCCCCGCCGCCGGGAAATCCGCATCGATCCGCACGCGTGGGGTGGCGCACAGCGCCGGCCCCTGCGGTGCCGGCCCGGCGCCGGGCAGAAGGGCGAGGATGGGCAGCGCGAACGCTACCCTGATCAGCCGCCAGCGAATGGCGGAACGCGGCGCGAAACATGGCGAGGTGGGTGCATGCATGGGATGGAGAGGCTCATCAGATCGCGGGGCGATGTCAATGGCGGGCGCCGACCGGCGGCGCCGCCGCGGCGCGTCAAGGACGCGATTTGTCAGTTGCCGCGCCGAATTCGCCAGCGATAACGACGGGATGCGTAGACTCGCGTCGATCCTCGCGCTTGCCCTACCGCTCTGTGTCGCCACCACCGCCCATGCGGCGGAGCCTGACGTCGCGGCGCGCGCCGCGCTGCTCGACCAGCGGCGACAGGCCTTCGCCGCGCGCGATGCCGATGGCAGCCGGGAGCGGCAATGCCAAAAGCCGGCAGACGCGACCGAAAGGCGCCGTTGCTACACGCTGTTCATGGCATGGGGAGCGGACGCCATGGCGATCGAGCGCGGCGACCTTGCCTATCCCTATTTCTACGATGCGATGTCGATCGCGCGCGACGAACCGTCGCTTGTCGGCGGCACCGGACAGGCGTGGGCGGACTGGTCGGTCGCCTCCTATCGCTCCAGCGAGGCCAGCGACGCGCGGCTTGCGCAACAGATCCGCAGCGTGGCGGACACCGCACTGGCGCGTGGCTATACGACCGGCGATCCGATGCTCCGCCTGTTCGAGCGGCTGGTGCTGGGGCGGATGGAGCCGGACCGGCTCGAGTTCGGCTATCCGCGTGAGAAGGTCGATTTCGCGCCCCTGTTGCAGAAATTGGCATCGCGGCCCGAACTGGCGCAGGATGCCGCAGCCTATAATGCCCGCCTGCTGGCCGCGCGACGACGGCAGGCGGAAGCGCTCGACCTGATCGAGACGGTCGATCGCTGGTGCGGCCCGCGTGACTATGACGCCGATACCTGCCTGTCCGCATCGATCAGCGGCGCGATGATCGCGGTGGCGGCGGGGGATCGCGCCCGCGCGCAACGCTGGAGCGAACGGCTCGAACGCGCGCTCGACCACAGCCGGCGGAGCGACCGGATGATCGTGCTGGCCTGGGGCGCGATCGGCGCGAGCGCCTATCTGCGCGGCGACGTCGCCACCGCGACACGCCATCTCGACGCGGCGATCCGTTTCGCCGAATTGCTCGGCCAGCAAATCCCCGAACAGATCGACGATACGATCGCCACCTATGCCGTGCTGCTCGCCGAAACCGGCTATTATGATCGGGCGCTGGCAATGGCGAACCGCATCACGGGCGAGGAGGCGCGCAAGTCGGCCAGGCTCTATTATGCCCGTGCGCTGGCCTATTACCGGCTGGGCCAGCCCGCCAGGGCGCTGGCCGAATATGCGGACGAGGAATGCGACACGGTCTGGGCGCTGAAGTCATGCCTGCTGAACATGCGCATCCGCCTTGCCGAGGTGGCGGCTTTGCGTACCACCACGGGCGAGAACCTGTTCGCCTATGTCCAGACCCTCAAGACGTTCGACGATTTCCTGAACATTCCGATCACGCGGCCGACGCGGATCGCCTTCGAAGAGGCGATGCAGCACCTCAACACCTATTGGCGGAGCGCCAACGCGGCGCGATCGACCTTCGACCCGCCCCCCGATCTGGAAATCGAGCGCCTGTACCTCAGCGCGCAGGTCGCGATCGCCGGGGGTCGGCGGGACGAGGCGATCACCCTGGCGCAACGCGCGCTCGATCTCGCGCGGGGCAAGGGGCTGGAGGGCGACAGCGTTTCGATCGAAACCCGGGAACTGCTGGCACGACTGCGCGGCGCACAGGGATGCGCGTCCGCCGCCTATATGCTTGCGCGGCGGGCGATGGGCCTGGCGATGGAGCGACAGGCGCGATATCGCGACTTCGACGCCGGCGCGCGCAACGACATCACCCGCTTCGCCGGCACGTTTCGCACCTTCACCACCCTCGCCTATCGCTTCGCGCACCCCGAAACGGGGATCGGCGTACCCCCGCGCTGCGACTAGGGCCGGGGCGCGCCAATTACGCGGCACGGCTCAAAATGTAACCGGTTGCACAGCGGCAGGCCGCGGTCTAGACTTGGCCCTACAACAGAATGACGTGGAGACGAGGATGATGGGGCGCCGCTCGATCCAGAGCGTGGGCAGGCGGAAACGCGCGGGGATTGTCCTGCCGATCGCGCTGCTCCTCGCATTCCTGCTCCCCGCACCGGCGCTGGCCGCGCGCGATGACGTCACGCACGGCGTGTGTTCCCCGGACAAGCGCATCTGCTTCACCCTCACCACCGTGAACGAGGTGCCGACCTATACCGTCACCCGCGACGGCAAGCCGGTGATCGCGCCCTCGACGCTCGGCTTCATGCTGCGCGGCGATGGAAAATTCGAACATGGCATGCGCCTGGGCGAGGCCAGCTATACGGACGCCGATCGCAAATGGGAGCAACCCTGGGGCGAGAACCGCTGGATGCGCGAACAGTATCGCGAAATGCGGGTGCCGATCCTGGAACTGGTGAAGTCCAAGCGGCGGATCGACCTGATCGCCCGCGTCTTTGATTCCGGCGTCGGGTTCCGCTTCGCCTTTCCCGATCAGCCGCAACTGCGCGACGTGCGGATCGACGAGGAGCTGACCGAGTTCAACATCGCGGGCAACGCACAGGCATGGTGGATCCCGGCCGGCGAATGGAACCGGTACGAATATCTCTATCACCACACGCCGGCGCGAGAGGTCGGCACCGCCCATTCGCCGATCACCTTTCGCCGCGACGACGGGCTGCACATTTCGATCCATGAGGCCGCGCTGATCGACTATGCCGGTTTCTGGCTGCAACGGATCGATGGCCAGCGCTTTCGCACGCGCCTGTCGCCCGGGGCCGAGGCATGGAAGGTGCGCCGCGCCGCGCCGTTCGAAACGCCGTGGCGAACGATCACGATCGCCGACGACGCGCCGGGCCTCTATGCCGCGTCGGATCTGATCCTGAACCTCAACGAACCCAACCGGCTGGGCGATGTCAGTTGGGTGAAGCCAATCAAATATGTCGGCATCTGGTGGGCGATGCACCTCGACCAGTGGAGCTGGAACAGCGGCCCGAAACACGGCGCGACGACCGAGCACGCGATGCGCTATATCGATTTCGCTGCGCAGAACGGCTTTGGCGGCGTGCTGATCGAAGGCTGGAATGTCGGATGGGACGGCAACTGGATCGGCGACAGCGGGCGCAACTTCATCTTCGACAAACCCTATCCCGATTTCGACATGGACAAGGTCGCCGCCTATGCCCGGCGCAGGGGCGTGGCGATCATCGGTCACCATGAAACCGCGGGCAATGCGGGGCGCTATGCCGACCAGATGGAGCGCGCCTTCGCCTTTTACGAACGCCATGGCGTGCCGGCGGTAAAGACCGGTTACGTCGCCGATGCAGGCGGCATCCTGCACCAGGCGGCGGACGGCAGCGACATCTGGGACTGGCATGACGGCCAGTATATGGCGCGCCACCACGTCGCCGTGGCCGAGGCGGCGGCGCGGCATCATATCACCATCGACGCGCATGAACCGATCAAGGATACCGGCCTGCGGCGCACCTGGCCCAATATGGTGAGCCGGGAAGGCGCGCGTGGCATGGAATATGCCGCCTGGGGCGACCCGCCCAACCCGCCCGAACATGAAGCGACACTGGTCTTTACCCGGATGCTGTCCGGCCCGATGGACTATACGCCCGGCGTGGTCAGCCTGCGCGGCAAGGGCGGGCGCAAGATCCCCTCCACCCTCGCCAAGCAGCTGGCGAATTATGTCGTGATCTACAGCCCGGTACAGATGGCCGCCGACCTGCCCGAAAATTATGCCGCGCATCCCCAGGCGCTCGATTTCATCCGGCGCGTGCCGATCGATTGGGAGACCTCGCGGATGCTGGGCGGCGCAGTCGGCGAATATGCGGTGTTCGCGCGGCAGCGGCGCGGCGGCCAGGACTGGGCGGTCGGCGGCGTGACCGACGGCAAGGCGCGCGACTTTACCGTCGATTTCGCCTTTCTGCCCCCCGGCAAACGGTATCGCGCGCAGCTGTGGCGCGACGGGCCTGGCGGTGGCATCGACGGCGACCAGTTCGCGATGACGGTCGAAAGCCGCACCGTGACATCGGCGTCCGACTGGCGCATCACCATGGCGGCGGGGGGCGGGTTCGCGATGATCCTGACTCCGGTTCGATAGCCGGAACGGCGGGGGGCGAGATGGCCGGATTGTCGATCCACGGCGCAAGCAAGAGCTTTGGCGAGACCCACGTGCTGCGCGCGGTCGATGTCGAGGTGGGGGACGGCGAATTCGCGGTCATCGTCGGCCCGTCGGGCTGCGGCAAATCGACGCTGCTGCGCGCCGTCGCCGGGCTGGAGCAGCTGGACGAAGGGCAGATCCGCATCGGCGACCGGCAGGTGGACGACCTCGCCCCGTCCCGGCGGGGCATCGCGATGGTCTTTCAATCCTACGCGCTCTACCCGCACCTGACCGTCTATGAGAATATGGCGTTCGCGCTGCGCATCGCCCGCGTGGGATCGGCCGAGATCGACGCGGCGGTGCGTCGCGCGGCCGACATCCTCAACATCTCCGACTATCTCGACCGCAAGCCGGCGGCGCTGTCCGGCGGGCAGCGGCAACGCGTGGCCATCGGGCGCGCGATCGTGCGCCAGCCGAACATCTTCCTGTTCGACGAACCGCTGTCGAACCTGGACGCGGACCTGCGCGCGCGGATGCGCTACGAATTCGCCGAGCTGCACCGCCAGCTGGGAACCACCACCCTCTATGTCACGCACGATCAGGTCGAGGCGATGACGCTTGCCGACCGGATCATCGTGATGCGCGAGGGTCAGGTGGAGCAGGCCGGGCCGCCGCGCACGCTCTACGACTCCCCTGCGAACCTGACGGTCGCGCAGTTTCTTGGCACACCACGGATGAACATCCTGTCCGCCACCGTGGAAGCGGGACCACCCCCGGCCGCGCGGCTCATCAGCGGCGATACGATCCCGCTGCCCGAACCGGTCGCGCGCATCGCCCCCGGCGCGGCGCTGTCGCTGGGCATCCGCCCCGACGATATCGAGATTGGCGCGGGGGCCGACGCGCTGCCATTCACCGTGACGTTCATCGAACGACTCGGCGGCTTCGCGACGGTCCATCTGCGCGGCGAGGAGGACATGACCCTGATTCTACAGCATCGCGACGACGGCACGCTGCGCGAGGGGGAGGTGGTGCCGGTGCGCCTTCCCGCCCAAAAGCTGCACCTGTTCGACGCCCAGGGCCTCGCCATCCGGGGAGCCGCGCGTGGCTGACGCCCCCCCGCCCATCGCCCGCCGATTGCGCCAGGAGGAATCGCCATGGCAACGCTGAGGGACGTCGCCCGCGAAGCCGGGGTCTCGGTCGCCACCGCCTCGCGGGTGATCAACGGACATACGAACGTGACCGGCCCCACCCGTGAACTGGTGATGGCGGCGGTCAAGAAGCTCAGCTTCGTCCCGCATAGCGGCGCACGCAGCCTGACCCGGCGCAAGACCGATACGATCGGCGTCATCCTGCCCGATCTGTTCGGCGAGTTCTTTTCCGAGGTCATTCGCGGCATCGATCTCGTCGCGCATGAATCGGGGATGCACCTGCTGCTGGGCAACATGCATGGCAGCGCGCATGAAACCGCCGCGGCGGTCGCGTCGATGCGCGGTCGCGTCGATGGCCTGCTGGTGATGCCGCCCGACGTGAAGCCGGAGGCACTGGCGGCGAATCTGGACCCGGCCATCCCGACCGTGCTGCTCAACTATGATGCCGACGGCCTCGACCTGCCCTTCGTGGCGATCGACAATTATCGCGGCGCCTATGCGATGACCAAGGCGCTGATCGATCGGGGCGCGCGACAGGTCGTCCATATCGCCGGCCCCAAGCACAATCGCGACGCGCGCGACCGCCAGCGCGGCTTCACCGACGCGATGGCGCAGGTCGCGGGTGAGCGCAGCCCGCTGATCCTGCCGGGCGATTTCACCGAGGATGGCGGCGCGCAGGCCGCGCGCCTGCTGATCGCGGGCCAGATGCAGGTCGATGCCGTGTTCGCGGCGAACGACGTGATGGCGGTCGGCTGCATCGCCCAGTTCATAGAGGCCGGCATCGGGGTTCCGGGCAACATCATGGTGGCCGGGTTCGACGACATCCCCCTCGCCCGCCATATCAGCCCCGCGCTCACCACGATGCAGGTCAAGATCGATCAGGTCGGATCGACGGCGATGATGATGCTGCTGCGGCAATTGCGGGGCGAGGTGCTGGGCGCGGCCAGCGCGACGATCCTCACCCCGACACTGATTGCGCGCGGCACCACCAGCGGCCCGGCCGCGTCGGACGAGGCGACGAGCGCCGCCGCGCATCGAGCCCCGGCGCCGTGAATCTGTCACGGCGATCCATGATCGGCGGGATCGCGGCGCTGCCACTGGCGCTTGCCGGCGGCTGCGGCGCGCGCGCGGATCAGGGGATCACCATCTGGGCGATGGGCAATGAGGCGGCGAGCCTGCCCCGGCTGCTCGCGGACCTGAACCGCCCCGCCGGCGCGCCAGCCGTCACGGTCCAGCCGCTTCCCTGGTCGGCGGCGCACGAAAAGCTGCTGACCGGTTTTGCCGGCGGGTCGCTTCCCCGGATCGGCCAGGTCGGGAACAGCTGGATCGCCGAACTTGCCGCGATCGGCGCGATCGCGCCGGTCCCGTCTGCCGTGCATGGCTTGCTCACCGACCAGTTCCCGGCGGTGGTCGAGACCAATCGCATCGGCGCGGCGGTCTGGGCGATCCCCTGGTATGTCGATACGCGGCTGCAATTCTATCGCACGGACCTGTTCGCACGCGCCGGCCATGCCGCACCTCCACTTGAGTGGGACGCGTGGAAGCGGGCATTGCATCGCGTCAAGGCGCTGGGCGGTGCCGGCGATTTCGCGGTGCTGCTCCCGGTCAACGAATTCGAACAGCTGCTGACCATCGCCCTGTCCGCCGGCGCGCGGCTGTTGCGCGACGATGGAGCGCGCGGCGCCTTTTCCGAACCCGAATTCCTCGCGGCACTCGCCTTCTACAAATCGCTGTTCGACGAGCGGCTGGCCCCGGTCGCGTCCGCGACCCAGATTTCGAACCTGTGGAACGAGTTTGCGCGCGGGACCTTCGCGATCTTCACCTCCGGCCCCTGGACGGTCGGCGACCTGCGCGCGCGCCTGCCTGCCGAGATGCAGGGCAGATGGGGGACCGCACCCAATCCCGGCCCGCGCGGGATCGGTTCGGCAGCGCCGGGCGGCTCGAGCCTGGTCGTGTTTCGCGGATCGCACGCGGCGGCGGGCGATGGCGACGATCCAAGCTGGGACCTGATCTCCCGCCTTCTCTCCCCCCGCGCCCAGCTGCGCTTTCAGCAACTGACCGGTGACCTGCCCGCGCGCCGCTCGGTCTGGACTCAGGCGGGGCTGGCGCGCGATCCGGTCTTCGCCTCGTTCGCGACGCAGCTCGAACATGCGACAGCGGTTCCCAAGGTGCCGGAGTGGGAACGCATCGTCACCGAGATGCAGATCGTGGCCGAGCGCATGGTGCGCGGCCAGTTCACCGTCGCGCAGGCCGGGCGCGAGATCGACCGGCGCGCCGACCGGCTCCTCGAAAAGCGGCGCTGGATGCTCGAACGGGGTCAGGCGATATGAGCGCGACCGCCCGCATCCGCGAGGCGCGTGCCGGCTGGACGATGACCGGGCCGGCGCTCGCCGCGATCGGGATTTTCTTCGTCGTTCCGGCGGCGGCGTCGCTGTTCCTCAGCTTCACCGATTTCGACATCTATGCGCTCGCCGATCTGTCGAACCTGCGCTTCGTGGGCTTCCACAACTATACGCGCCTGCTCGAAAATCCGCTGTTCTGGAAGGCGATGAGCAACACCTTGTGGTTCGTGCTGCTCGGCACGCCGCTGGTGGTCGCCGTCTCACTCGCGGCGGCGATGCTGGTCAATTCGCGCTGGCTGCGCTGGGCGCCGTTCTGGCGTGTCGCGCTGTTCGCGCCCTATGTCACCACGCTGGTGGCCACCGCCGTGGTGTGGCGATATCTGCTCCACACCCGCTACGGGCTGGTCAACTATCTGCTGGGCGGGTTCGGCATCGCGCCGATCGACTGGCTGGGCAGCCCGACCGCATCGCTGCCCGCGATCCTGATCTTCGTCGCGTGGAAGAGTTTCGGCTACAACATGATCATCTTTCTCGCGGCGCTTCAGATCGTGCCGAAGGAACTGGACGAGGCGGCGCGGATCGACGGAGCGGGATGGTGGACCCGGTTCCGCCACGTCATCCTGCCGGCGATCGCCCCGACTGTGCTGCTGGTTTCCGTGCTTACCGTCGCGGCGATGTTCCAGCTGTTCGCCGAACCCTATGTGATGACGCAGGGCGGCCCCGCGCAATCGACCGTCACCGTCCTGTATTTCATGTACGAGGAGGGGTTCAAATGGTGGAACCTCGGCTCCGGCGCGGCGGTCGCGTTCCTGTTGTTCCTGTGCATCCTGGCGCTGACGCTGGTTCAGCTGCGCCTCGCCCGGCGCGGGGGAGCGATATGATCCGCCGCGCCGCCGTCACCACGCTCGCTGCGCTGGTCGCGCTGCTGACGATTGCGCCGCTATTGTGGATGCTGTCGGTCAGCTTCATGCAGCCGGGCGAGGCCGCGCAATTCCCCCCGCCGCTGCTGCCCGACCACCCGGGGTGGCAGAATTATCGGACGCTGTTCGAAAGCTATGGGGTCGGCCGCTTCCTGTTCAACAGCGCCCTTGTCTCGACACTGGCGACGCTGCTGGCGCTCCTGTTCACCGTCCCCGCCGGCTATGCCTTCGCCAAATTGCGGTTTCGCGGGCGGGAGGAAGTGTTCCGCATTCTCGTCGCCGCGCTGGTCGTGCCGGGGCAGATCGGCATGCTTCCGCTGTTCCTCGAACTCAAGGCGATGGGCCTGGTCAACAGCTATGCCGGCGCGCTCGTGCCGTGGCTGGCGGGGATTTTCGGGATCTTCCTGGTCCGTCAATATTGCCTGTCGATCCCCGACGAGATGCTGGAGGCGGCGCGGATCGACGGCGCGAGCGAATGGGCGATCCTGCGCCGCATCGTGCTCCCGTTGCTCACGCCGATCCTGGTCACGCTGGCGCTGTTCGTATTTCTGGGAAGCTGGAACGACTTCATGTGGCCGCTCATCGTTCTGGCGGATCAGCACCTCTACACCCTGCCGGTCGCGCTGGCGGCGCTGAGCCGGGAGCATGTGCAGGACAATGAGCTGATGATGGCCGGTGCCGTCGTCACGACGCTGCCGGTGCTGATCCTCTTCCTCGCGCTTCAGCGCTTTTATCTGAGCGGCCTGCTGACGGGGAGTGTGAAAGGATGACGGACATGTTCAGGACATTGGCGGCGCTGCTGGCGCTGCTCCTCCTCCCCTCCCCCGCAACGGCGCAACCGATGACCGAAGGCCAGACCCCACAACCCGCGATCGAGGCGGGCAACTATCCCTATCAGCTGTTCATCCCGCGCGGTTATAACGCCGACACGGCGAAACGCTGGCCGCTGCTGATCTTCCTGCATGGATCGGGCGAGCGCGGCGACGACATCGCCAAGGTGAAGGTGCATGGGCCGCCCAAGATCGCCGATCGCGACGGCGCCTTTCCGTTCGTCACCGTTTCGCCCCTGCTCGGCACCGATCAGGACTGGGACATCGCCAGGCTCGACCGGCTGATGGATCATGTGATGCGCCGGCTGCGGATCGATCCGACGCGCGTCTATCTCACCGGGCTCAGCCGCGGCGGACATGCCACCTGGCGCTGGGCGCTGGCCGAACCGACCCGGTTCGCGGCAATCGCGCCGGTCGCCGGGCGCGGCGATCCGGGTGGCGCGTGCCGGATCATGGACCTTCCCGTCTGGGCCTTTCACGGCGACCGCGACGATGTCGTCCTGCCCGAAGGCAGTTTCGACATGGCGCGCGCGATCCGGGCCTGTGGCGGGCGCAAGGCGCGCCTCACCATCTATCCGGACCTGGGCCACAATGCCTGGGATCCGGCCTATGACGACCCCGCCCTCTACACCTGGCTGCTCGCGCAGCGTCTCGCCCCCGCCGGGGCAACCACCAAGGACAAGAAATGACCGCCAGATTTCCCGAAAACTTCCTGTGGGGCGCGGCGACCGCCGCCTATCAGATCGAAGGATCGCCGCTCGCCGACGGCGCCGGCGCCAGCATCTGGCAGCGGTTCAGCCACGATCCGCGCCTGATGGCGGTAAAGGGCGATACCGGCGATATCGCCTGCGATCATTATCATCGCATGCCGTCCGACGTTGCATTGATGAAGTCGCTCGGGCTTCAGGCCTATCGGTTCAGCGTCGCCTGGGGCCGGGTTCTGCCGGAAGGGACCGGTCGCGTGAACGCCGCCGGCCTCGATTTCTACGACAGGCTGGTCGATGAACTGCTCGGCCATGGTATCGAACCGCTGTTGACGCTGCATCACTGGGACCTGCCCGCCGCGCTGGACGATCGCGGCGGCTGGCTCAACCGCGACAGCGCGGACTGGTTCGCCGATTATGCCGAAGTCCTCTATCGGCGGCTCGACGGCCGGGTGAAGAAATGGGTGACGCTCAACGAACCATGGGTCATCACCGATGGCGGTTATCTGCACGGCGCGCTGGCGCCCGGTCACCGCAACATGTTCGAAGCGCCGATCGCCAGCCACAATCTCATGCGCGCGCACGGCGCGGCGGTGCAACGCTATCGGGAGGTCGGCGCGCACGAAATCGGGCTGGTCGTCAACATCGAACCCAAATATCCCGCCAGTGACAGTGCCGAGGATGTCGCCGCGACCGCCCGCGCGCACGCCTATATGAACCGCCAATATCTCGATCCCGCGCTCAAGGGCAGCTATCCCGAGGAGCTGAAAGAGATCTTCGGCGAGGCGTGGCCCGACTGGCCGGCCGGGGACATGGATCAGATCTGCCAGCCGGTCGATTTCATCGGCATCAACTATTACACGCGCAACGTCGTGCGGAACGATCCCGCGCAATGGCCGCTGCGCGCGTCGATGGTGAAACAGGACGCGACCCACACCACGACCGACTGGGAGGTGTACCCCCCCGCGCTCACCGACCTGCTGGTCTGGTTCCGCGATACCTATGGCGAGATTCCGCTCTACATTACCGAAAACGGCGCCGCCTTTTACGATCCGCCGCGCGCGGGGCCGGACGGCATCGACGATCCGCTACGCGTCGATTACCTTCACTCCCACCTCAACGCGATTGCCGATGCGATCGCAAAGGGGGTGGACGTGCGCGGCTATATGGTCTGGTCGCTCTTCGACAATCTTGAATGGTCGCTCGGCTATTCGAAACGCTTTGGAATCGTTCATGTCGATTATGCCAGCCAGACGCGGACGCCGAAGCGCAGCGCCCGTTTCTACGGCCAGGTGATCGCGAGCAACGGCGGGAACCTCGCATGACCCGCCTGTGGCACCGCGCGGCGGCGCTGCTCGCCATCCTGCTCGCACTGCCTGCGCTGGCGCAGAACCGCGCGACGCCGCTCGCGGTGATGACGTACAACATCCGGCTCGATCTCGCATCGGACGGACCCGACGCCTGGCCGCACCGGCGCAAGGCGCTGACCAGCCTCGTCGCCTATTACGCGCCCGACATCATCGGGATGCAGGAGGTGCTGAAACGTCAGAAGGACGCGATCGAGGCGGACCTGCCCGGCTATCGCTTCGTCGGGGCCGGGCGCGATGACGGCCGGGAGGGCGGCGAATATTCGCCGGTCGGCTATCGGGCGGACCGGTTCACCCTGCTCGCCTCCGGCACCTTCTGGCTGTCCCCCACCCCCGATCGTCCGGGCAAGGGATGGGACGCGGCCTATCCGCGCATCGCCAGCTGGGCGCAGCTGCGCGATCGCCGCACCGGGCGCGCCGTGCTGGCGGTGAACACCCATCTCGATCATATCGGCCCGATCGCGCAGCTGGAGGGCGCGCGGCTGATCCGCAGCTGGATCGCGACCCACCGCAGAGCGGGGGAGCCGGTCGTCCTGACCGGAGACTTCAACAGCCCGATCGGCAGCCCGCCCTATGCGGCGGTGGGCGAGAGCGGCATGCTGCGCGACACCCAGATGCTCAGCCGCACCCCGCATTTCGGCCCGCTCGGCACCTTCAACGCGTTCAAGATCGAACAGGCGCAGGACAGCCCCATCGACCATATCTTCGTCAGCGACGGCATCACCGTGCTGCGCCACGCGACGCTGACGCAACAGGATGGTGGCCGGTTGCCGTCCGATCACTATCCGGTGCTGGCGAGCCTGTGCATCGGCCGGGCCTGCTGACGATGTGGCGGCTGGCGGCGCTGGCGTGGGCGGCCTTGCTCGCTGCCTGCGCGCCGCTGCAAGCCGGGCCGCGATCGGCGGCGGCCGCCGGACGGACGATCACCGATCTCGCTTCGGGATGGCAGTTCCGGTTCGACGATGCGCTGTCCCCCGAAACCGCCGGCCCCTCCACCGCGTCGTGGGACCCGGTTACCCTGCCGCATAGCTGGAACCGGCTGGGCGAATATCGCATCGGCCGCACCACCGCGACCGACAATCGTCAGGGCAAGGGGTGGTATCGACGGTCCATCGACGGACGCACCCTGCCGCGCGGAAAACGGCATGTCATCGAGTTCGAGGGCGTCGGCAATATCGCCGATCTGTGGGTGAACGGTCGCCATGCCGGCCATCATGCCGGCGCCTTTTCCCGCTTTCGGTTCGATATCACCGACCTGCTCGACCCCGATCGCACGAACCTTATCCTGCTGCGCGCGGACAACAGCGCGCCGGCCCCCGACAGCACGACCAGGAACGTCATCCCGCTGCTGGGCGACTTCTTCATCCATGGCGGAATCTATCGCCCCGCCCGGCTGATCCATGTGCCGGCCAGCCATATTGCGCTCGACGACTTCGGCGGGCCGGGCGTTTATGCCGACAGCCATGTCGATGGCGATGGCACGGGCCGGATTTCATCGCGCGTGATGCTCACCGGTGCCGCATCCGGGCAACACATGGTCGCGCTGCTCCACGATGCGGCGGGACGGATCGTGGCCCGATCGGCGCAAGCGGTGGCCCCGGGCGAGCGACAGGTGGCGCTGAGCCTCGCGCTGCCGGCCGCGCGGCGCTGGAACGGGCGCGCGGACCCCTATCTCTACCGGCTCGAAACCCGGCTGGTCACAGGCGGAAGGACACTCGATTCGGTCACCGTGCCGATCGGCTTTCGCGACGTGCGCATCGATGCGGCGACCGGCTTCTGGCTCAACGGGCGGCATGTCGCGCTGCACGGCGTATCGCGCCATCAGGACGATCTGGGCAAGGGCTGGGCCTTGTCGCCGGCGGATCACGCGCGCGACATGGCCTTGATCGCGGAAATGGGCGCGAACACCGTGCGCTTCGCCCATTATCAGCACGCCGAAGACTGGTTCGACCTTGCCGACCGTTATGGCATGGTCGTCTGGGCCGAGGCGCCGCTGGTCAACAAGATCGCCTTTGGCGATGCGCCGGCATCGCCCGAACTGGTCGCGAACGCGCGGCAGCAGCTGATCGAACTCATTCGCCAGAACTACAACCACCCCTCGGTCGTCACATGGGGCATCGCGAACGAGATCGATATCGACCTCGCCTTTGGCCGGCTTGGGCCGCGGGCAGATCCCCGGCCACTGCTGCGCGAACTCGACGCTCTCGCCCATGCGGAGGATCGCACCCGCCCCACGGTGCTCGCCGATTGTTGTGAGGGGACGCCGGGCGACAAGGTTCCCTATCTCGCGCCGCTGACCGGTCAGGCGGACCTGATCGGTTATAATCGATATTATGGCTGGTATTACGGGAAGGTCGATGACCTTGGCCCGCATCTCGATGCCATGCACGCCCGCTATCCCGGCGTGCCGATATCGGTGAGCGAATATGGCGCCGGCGCGGCGCTCAGCCAGCATGTCGAAAATCCCGGGACATGGCGGATCAACGCCGGCGGTCGCCCGCATCCCGAGGAGTTTCAGAGCTGGCTTCACGAACGCAGCTGGCCGCAACTGCGTGCGCGACCCTATCTGTGGGCGAGCTGGATCTGGAACATGTTCGATTTCTCTTCGCGCGTCCGGCAGGAGGGCGACGCCACCGACATCAACGACAAGGGGCTGGTGACCTTTGACCGCAAGGTAAGGAAGGACGCGTTTTTCTATTACAAGGCACAGTGGAGCGACACGCCGGTCCTCCACATCAACAGCCGGCGCTGGCGCATCCGAACCGATCCGCTGACGTCGATCCGACTCTACAGCAACGCGCCCAGCGTCCACGTCGCCCTGAACGGCAGGTCGCTGGGCAATGTCCCGTGCATCGACCGGGTGTGCGCCGTCGCCCAAATCCGCCTGGCTGAGGGTGCCAATCGCGTCGAGGCCAGCGCCCGGTTCGGATCACGGATCCTGCGGGACAGGGTCGAGTGGACGTTGCGCCCGCAGTGACGCTCAGCGCTGCCGGTCGAGCCAGCCGCCCTTGAACCCGATCCGTTTCAGCCCGCGCACGATATGCGGGTTTTTGCGCATCGTCTTCCACACCAGGCCGCTGCGGTGGTTCTCCATCATCGCCAGGATCGGTCCCTGGTCGATGCCAAGATAGTCGTTCGCGACCCAGCCCGTTTTCTGGCTCACCACCCCGGTCCGGTTGCGCTCATCAAGAAAGGTGTAGCTGGGGTTGAACGCGTCCTTGAACCCATATCGGGCATAGAGCCATTCGCCATAGGTCGCGCGCATCGCCATCAGCGCGGGAATCGTCACTTCGGGGGCAAAGGCGACCGATCCCCCCGCTGCCGTCGGCACGACGGTGCCGTCGTCCACCACGCGCGTCGCGCTGACGCCACGCGCGGAATAGCCCATGAATGTGCGCGGAATGCCGTTCACGCTGTATTTGTCCTTGGAATAGCCGGGGCCGTCCGACGCGGTCCAACCCCAGATATCGGCGCTATAGCCAACCCATTTGTTCGGATTGTCGGCGCCATAGGCACGCTGCGCCAGCGTCGCGCGGCGGCTGTTCTCGAAATAGTCGATCCCCTTCTTCGCCATGAAGGCGTCGCGGATGCCGCGGAAATCGACCCAGACATGGCTGTATTGATGACCGAACAGCGGCTCGAATTGCAGGAACTCCTGGCCGTAATATCGGCCCCAGTCCCGTTCGAGATGCGCCGCCCACCCCTTGTCCCACGCGCCCTTGTCCAGCGGGTGCGTGGGTGAGCCGAGCGCCAGGATATAGACCAGCATCCCCTCATTATAGCCGACCCAGTCATGCGTCCCGAAATCGCCGCCATTGCCACGTTCGGGATACCATCCCATCGCGATCGATTCCGGCCCTCCGCCATTGCCGGAGGGGATGGCGCTGTTCCGCCGCTGAACGAACGTCCAGTCGACGCGACCGTAGATCTTTTCGGCCAGATCGCGGATTTCCGCCTCGACCGGATCGGCGCGGTCGAAATAGCTCTGCGCGAACAGCACCCCGCCCAGCAGCAACGTCGTATCGACCGTCGACAGTTCGGTCTTGCCGTGGCGGGTGCCGTCGGCATTCTTGAGGAAGTGGTAGAAAAAGCCCTTATATCCGGCCACGCCGGTCGTTTCCGGTCCCTGCGGCGCGTTCCAGTAAAAGCGCAGGCAATCGCGCGTGCGCGCCGCCGCATCGGCACGGCTGACATAGCCGCGCTCCGCCCCGATCCCATAGGCGGTCAGCGCAAAACCCGTTGCGGCGATGCTGGAGAAGGGGTTGCTGGGCCAGCGATCGGGGGCAAGGCAGCGCGTGGTATCGGTCGTATCCCAGAAATAGGCGAAGGTCCGCCGGGTCAGATCCTCGGAAAACGCGGCGGCATCGGTGCCAGCGGGTGCGGCGGGTCCGGCGGCCGGCCCCACATCTCCCCCGGTCATCGTCGAACAGGCAGCAAGCGGCAGCGCCGCGAAGCCGAGCAGGGCGGACCGAAGGGACATGCGATACTCCTGTAACAAAAAAAGGGGCGCGCGGTCAGCAAGCTATGACCGCGCGCCCCGAACTGAACGGTCAGCTTAGAACGAGAAGCCGGCCGAGAACTTGAACGTCCGCATCGGATAGCCACCGACCGAATAACCGCTCAGATCACCGAACGTGCCGTTCTGGCCCGGGTTGATCGTCTTGTTGTTCGAATCGAACAGCGGGGTCGGATTGGTGTCGTTCGCGTTGGTGTTGTACTGCGTATAGTTACGCTCGTTCAGCACGTTCAGCACATCGACGCGGAACCGCACGCGGGTGTTCGACGTGATGAACGGCAGCGTGACATATTTGGTCAGCGCCAGGTCGATCTGACGCTGCGCCCACACATCGCCCAGGATGAACGGCTGGCGGTTGTTGCCTTCCGTCCCGACGACGATGCGCTTGCCATTTCCGTCGTTCGCGAACGCCGTCATGTACGGCGGCGACGACAGGGTGAGCTTGCCCGACAGGGTGAACTCGAACGGCAGATCGACGCTGCCCGCCGCGACGAAGCGATGCTTCGGCACGCCCGACGAACGCATGGTCGGATAATCGTCGACCGACGGGAAGTCGAGCGCGAAGGTCTGGCCAAAGGCGCGGTTTTCGGTCGCCTGGGTATAGGTATAGGTCGCCGTCAGGCTCCACGGCGAGGTCGGCGTGTAGCGCTTGTTCAGCTTGAAATAGGCCGTGTCCGCGCTCGTCTCGAGACCATTGGTGCCGATGATGATCGAACCGCGTCCCGGAGGCGCGCTGCCGAACGGCGAGCTCTGATTGCCGGTCGACTGGAAGAACTGGCCGTTCGCCAGTCGGTTGCCGAGCAGCAGCGCAAAGCCGTCATGGCTTTCGACATGGCTGTAGCCGACTTCCAGCTCGAGCAGGCTGCTCACGCGACCGCGCAGACCCAGGCTGAACTGATCCGAATACGGAACCTTCAGATCGTTGGTGAAGAAGCGCAGTTCCGACCCGCCAAGCGCACCGACCGACTGGACGAGCTGCGCACGACCCGCTTCGGTGAGATAGATCGGATTCCACACGACGCAGGTCGAGCTGGGCGTGCAGTTGTTGCGGGTATCGCCCGGCACCTGGAAATTGAAGGTACGCGTCGAATAGGACCCGACCTGCACTTCCTGTTGCAGGAAATCGAACTGGTTGCGGTCGTACGAACGGCCATAGCCACCGAACAGCACCCACTTCGCCGCATCGTCCAGCTCGTAGCTGAAGCCGATACGCGGCTGGAACGCGCCGAGGAACGTCTTCCGCTGCGTACCGTCGGTGAAATAGTCCGAAATGTTATAGTCGGCGTTGACGAGGTTCGGATAGTTCGCGGCGGAAACGGCGTTCTTCGACGCCTGGGTCGTCACGAAGTTGATGTACGACGGCGTGCGATCATAGTCCCAGCGGATACCGGCATTGATCGTCAGGCGATCGTTCACTTCCCAATCGTCCTGAACGTACAGGCCGAGCTGGAAGTTCTTCGACACCACTTCCGGGCTGCCACCCAGGCCCGAATTGAACCCGAACTGCACCCGATAGGGAACCTGGTCGTTCCACGTCCCGGTCAGGTTCTGCGCGGTCGGATTATACTGGGTGTTATACTCATAGGCGGCGTTGAACAGGTTCTGCTGCAACGTGCGCAGCGTGACCCACTTCGCCTTCACACCGGCCTTGATCGTGTGGCCTTCATATTTGGTGTAGGTGAAATCGTCCTGGAGGCCCCAACCCTTCTGGCCCTTGTCCTGATAGTTGGCACCGCCGCCGGTGCGGAAGATCTGCGCGTTGTTGGCGTCGCGGAAGATCGAGCTGTTCGCGAACACCCGGGGAGTGGGCGACCAGCGCGCATCCTCATAGGTGACCTTGAAATCATTCACCCAATTGTCGGCGGTATGTTCCCACCGTGCCAGGCCGCGATACTCGTCCACGTTCGAATCGATCGAGTTGCTGCGCAGGTTCGACCCCGAGTTCAGGCCCTCGCCGGTTTCGATACGCACCTTGCCCGACAGTTCGATCAGGTCGGATGTGGTCGGCGAGAAGGTCAGCTTGCCGAAATACAGGTCCTCGTTGAACACGCGGTTGGTCGAACCGAATTCGCCGAGATAGCTGGTCGGAATATTCTGGGTATTGTTCGTCGTACCCGGCAGGATATCGACCGGAACCTGCTGGCGCTTGCCTTCGTAGCTGACGAAGAAGTGCAGCAGATCCTTGACGATCGGACCGCCGAGCGAGCCACCGAACTGGAAGTCGCGGGTCTTTGCCTTGCCCGTGGTTCCCATCAGTTCAACCGGCGTCGCTTCGCGCAGATGCTGGTCGGTATAGTCGATGAAGCCTTCGCCGTGGAAGGTGTTCGTCCCCGACTTGGTCACCGCGGTAATCGCGACCGAGCTGACCTGATCGAACTCCGCCTTGTAGTTGGAGCTGATGACGCGATATTCGCCCACCGCCAGCTGCGGGAACGGGTTGCCCTGCGTCGAATCCTGCCCGGTCACGCCATTCTTGAGGACGTAATCCTTCTGGCCGACGCCATCGATGAAGATGTTGACCGTGCGGCTGTCCTGCGCACCGCCTTGCAGGCGCGACTGGCCGTTGGAACCGGTGACGAACTGCACGCCCGGCGCCAGATCGGCGAAGGCGAGGAAGTTGCGGTTGACCTGGGGCAGCTGCTCGATGTCGCGCTGCGTGATGTTCACGCCGACTTCGCCGCCTTCCATGGTGCGAATGCGGCTGCCGGTCACGATGATGCCTTCATCCCCGCCGGCGGCGGTCGTCGGGGCGGGCGCCGACAGGTCGAAGTCGAGAACCGCGTCCTGCGCGACCGACAGGCGGAACTCGTCGGTGCGGCGCACGCCGTTCGGCGTCGTGACTTCCAGGCGATAGGTCCCGGGCGGCAGCGAGGCGATGTTGTAGGTGCCGTCCGTACCCGCGGTGACGCTGCGCGTCAGGCCGGTATCGACGTTGATCGCGGTCACCTGGCTCACGCCGCCTTCGGCGGTGATCTTGCCGCGCAGCGACGCGTTCACCTGCTGCGCATAGGCCGGCGCGCTGAACCCGATGGCGAGTGCGGCGGCGCCGCTGCTCCACGCCAGCGCGGTGGCGAGCGCACGCGTCCGCGAACGACGGACATTCCTGTTGGTCACTGCATGTGATGACGTCACGGCATCCTCCCTGTTTGCCAAATTTCGTCGCATCCGACGGCGAATCGCCGCGAATCGAATGCGCGCCTTTTATCGTTCTTTTTTGATTTGTAACCGGTTTCATGATCGCTGTATAGAGGTTATGCACCGAGCTTCGTGACGCGCTCGCGTCAACTGCCCGGCCACTTGCGCTGCGCAACATGCGCGCCGCAGCCAGAACAGAATCGATTTAGGGAAGGACCGATATGCCCCGCTCATTGCCGCGCCTGGCGCTTGTCTCGTTGCTGCTTGCCGGGACGGTTTCCTCCCCCGCCCTGCTCGCCCGCCCCGCGCCACAGGCAAAGCAGACCGCGCAGGCCGATTCGGCGTCCTGGACGCGCGCCGATCCGAAGATGGATCGCTTCATCGACGAGCTGATGGCGAAGATGACGCTTCAGGAAAAGATCGGCCAGCTGACGCTCTTCACCAGCAACTGGGAAGCGACCGGCCCGACGATGCGCGAGGGATATAAGGACGATATCCGCGCCGGCCGCGTCGGTGCGATCTTCAACGCCTATACCGCGAAATATACGCGCGAGCTTCAGCGCATGGCCGTCGAAGAGACCCGGCTGAAGATCCCGCTGCTGTTCGGCTATGACGTGATCCACGGTCATCGCACCATCTTCCCGATCTCGCTCGGCGAATCGGCGAGCTGGGACCTCGCCGCGATCGAAAAGGCCGCGCATGTCGCCGCGACCGAAGCGGCGGCGGAGGGGATCCACTGGACGTTTGCGCCGATGGTCGATATCGCCCGCGATCCGCGCTGGGGCCGCATGTCGGAAGGCGCCGGCGAGGACGTGTATCTGGGCGAGCAGATCGCCAGAGCGCGGGTGCGCGGGTTCCAGGGCAACGACCTGTCGAAACCCGACACGATCCTGGCCACCGCCAAGCATTTCGCCGCCTATGGCGCGGCGCAGGCGGGACGCGACTATCACACGGTCGATATTTCCGAACGCACGCTGCGCGACGTCTATCTGCCCCCGTTCAAGGCGGCGGCGGATGCAGGCGCGGCGACCTTCATGACCTCGTTCAACGAAGTCGATGGTGTCCCCGCCTCGGGCAACCACTATCTGCTGACCGACGTGCTGCGCGAGAAATGGGGGTTCAAGGGCTTCGTCGTCACCGACTATACCTCGATCAACGAAATGGTCGCCCATGGCTATTCGAAGGACCTGAAACAGGCCGGCGAACAGGCGATCAACGCCGGTGTCGACATGGACATGCAGGGCGCGGTATTCATGGAAAACCTTGCCAGATCGGTGGCCGAGGGCAAGGTCGATGTGAAGCGCATCGATGCCGCCGTCCGCGCGATCCTGGAGATGAAGTACCGCCTCGGCCTGTTCGAGGACCCCTATCGCTATGCCGATGAGGCGCGTGAGAAGGCGACGATCTACAAGCCCGAATTCCTGGCCGCCGCCCGCGATGTCGCCCGCCGGTCGATCGTGCTGCTCAAAAACGCGAACAACACCCTCCCCCTTGCCGCAACCGCAAAGTCGATCGCGGTGATCGGTCCCCTTGGCGACAGCAAGACCGACATGATCGGCAGCTGGTCCGCAGCGGGCGACCGCAAGACGCGGCCCGTCACCCTGTTGGAGGGGCTGAAGGCGCGCGCGCCCAAGGGTACGGCGGTCGCCTATGCAAAGGGTGCCAGCTACGCGTTCGAGGATGCGGGCAAGAGCGACGGCTTTGCGGAGGCGATCGCGCTGGCGCAGAAATCCGACGTCATCATCGCCGCGATGGGCGAGCGGTGGGACATGACCGGCGAAGCGGCGAGCCGCACCTCGCTCGACCTGCCGGGCAATCAGGAAGCGCTCCTCAAGGAACTGAAGAAGCTGGGCAAGCCGATCATCCTGGTGATGATGTCCGGACGGCCCAACAGCATCGCGTGGGAAGACGCCAATGTCGATGCGATCCTGCACGCATGGTATCCCGGAACGATGGGCGGCGCGGCGATCGCCGACGTGCTCTATGGCGATTACAATCCCTCGGGCCGCCTGACCGTCACCTTCCCGCGCAATGTCGGCCAGGTGCCGATCTATTACGACATGAAGAATACCGGCCGGCCGATCGATCCGGCCAAGCCGAACGAGAAATATGTCTCGCGCTATCTCAACACGCCCAACACGCCGCTCTATCCGTTCGGCTACGGCCTCAGCTACACGACGTTCGGCTATTCGCCGGTCACGCTCGACAAGGCGAAGATTCGCCCCGGCGAAACGCTCACCGCCAGCGTCACCGTGACCAACACCGGCACGCGCGATGGCGAGGAAGTCGTTCAGCTGTACGTCCGCGATCTGGTCGGATCGGTCACCCGCCCCGTCAAGCAGCTCAAGGGGTTCGAAAAGGTGATGCTGAAAAAGGGCGAGGCGCGTACGATCCGATTCCGCCTGTCGGACAAGGATCTCGCCTTTACCCGGCAGGACATGAGCTGGGGCGCCGAACCAGGCGCGTTCACGCTGTGGATCGGCCCGTCATCGGCCCAGGGGTCGGAGGCGTCGTTCGAACTGACGGAGTAGAAATCCGATGTCCAAGCGCCTGATCGCCGCTATCGCCGCCGCCCCGCTCTTGCTCGGCTGGACGGCGGACGCCCGCCAACGGCCGCAGGCGGCTCCCCCCCAGACGGCAACGACCGAACGCCCCAATATCGTCTTCATCATGGCGGACGATCATGGCTATCAGGCGATTTCGGCCTATGGCGGTCCGATCGCGCGCCTGGCACCGACGCCGAACATCGATCGGATCGCGCGCGACGGGGCGCTGTTCACCAACAGCTTCGTCGGCAATTCGCTGTGCGGACCCAGCCGCGCGACGATGCTGACCGGCCAGCAGAGCAACCGGCACGGTTTTACCCGCAACGGACAGAAGTTCGACAACAGCGTATGGAACTGGCCCCGCGCGCTTTCCCGGGCCGGCTATGCCACGGCGATGTTCGGCAAGTGGCACATCAACTATTCGCCCGAAGGCATCGGCTTCGACGACTGGAAGGTGCTCGACGATCAGGGCGAATATTACAACCCCGACATCATCACGCCCAAGGGGCGCAGCATCGTCGAGGGATATGCGACCGACCTGACCACGCAATACAGCCTCGACTGGCTGAAAAACGGGCGCGACAAGTCAAAGCCGTTCGCGATCCTGATCCATCACAAGGCGCCGCACCGCAATTTCATGCCGGCGCTGCGCCATCTCACCAAATATCAGAACGTCAAATTCCCGCTGCCGCCCACCTATTACGATCGGTATGGCGGCCGCCCCGCCGCCGCGGCGCAGGAAATGAACATCTATCGCGACATGTATGAGGGCCATGACCTCAAGATGACGGTCGGGGTGGGGTCGGCGAAACTGCGCTACAATCGCTGGCCCGGCGCGTTCGACCGGATGACGCATGACCAGCAGGCCGAATGGGACCGGCTGATGCAGCCCGACAATGATCGGATGAATGCCGCCAACCTGAAAGGCCGCGCGCTGGCCGAATGGAAATATCAGCGGTATCTTCAGCAATATCTCGCCACCGTCGCCTCGGTCGATGAAGGCGTGGGGGCGGTGCTCGACTATCTCGATCAGTCGGGGCTGAGCCGGAACACGATCGTCGTCTACACCTCTGACCAGGGATTTTACCTTGGCGAACATGGCTGGTTCGACAAGCGGTTCATGTACGAGGAATCGCTGCGCACGCCGTTCATGATCCGGTGGCCGGGACATATCCGGCCCGGCACGAAAGTGTCGGCCTTCATCCAGAATATCGACTATGCGCCGACCTTCCTTGCTGCCGCCGGCGTGCCGGCGCCCGCGTCGGTACAGGGCCGCGCGCTCGAACCGCTATTCGACGGCAAGGCTCCCGCCGACTGGCGCAAGGACGTCTATTACCATTATTTCGAATTTCCCGGCTTTCACGCCGTCCGCGCCCATTATGGCGTTCGCGATGCGCGCTACAAGCTGATGCGCTTCTATGGCGATATCGATCAGTGGGAATTCTACGACCTGAAGAGCGATCCGAATGAACTGCGCAACCGCATCGACGATCCCACGATGCGGCCGCAGATCGCGCGGCTGAAGGCGCGCCTGATCGCCCTGCGCCGCGACTATGGCGACGATCAGGGACCGGCGGTGAATTGAGGCGGAGAGACCGGCCGCCTTTTGCTGAATCCCGCGATTGGCGGATGCCCGTTTACGCCGAGTCGCGATGCCATCTACCGGGCGTCGGCGACCAATTGGCTGATTTGACGGAATAAAAATTCGCATTGATTTCGCGCCCGTCGCGTCGCCTATTCGACGTCAAAAATCGAGTGGGGGAACCGGCCGAATGCGGTACGCGATCTTCTGGGCGGCGCTCACCGGGCTGGCGATTCCGGTCGCGACCCTGGCGGGCCAGTCGGGCGGCGACGCCGCCGCTTCCTCACGGCCCTGGCTTCGGCCCATCGAATTGCGCCCGGGCGAATATGTCGTCACCACCCTGGACGGGTGCAAGGCGATCTATGACGGCTCGCTGAATCCCGACCGCGCCAACGGATTGTCGCAGAAGCGCTGGGCCGGTGCCTGCCGCTTTGGCTATGTCGATCAGTCGGGCGTGATGTACGACAAGGCCGGCTCCCAGGACTTCAGCTTTCACCTCGGCAAGGAGGTGCTGAAACCCGACGAGCGATGGGCCTGGTCGCGCGCCTTCACGCCCGAATATCGCGTGAAATATCTCCAGTCATGGGAGAAATCGCTGCCCGAGTTCATCCAGCGAACCGACCGCAGCTTCACGGCGACCGTCTTTGGCGCAAACACCGTCAGCGCGTTCGAGAAATATGAATACACGCCCGGTCGCGTCGAGTTTCATTCGCTGGCAGTCGGATTTGCGGCATGCCCGGAAAAGGCGGAACGGGCCGCGCTCAAAACCTATCCGACGGTGTTCCGAAAAACCTTTCTCGAAAAGGGCGCGGCGCAGCGGATTTTGAGCGGCTGTTCGGCCAACTATCCCGACGCGGTCACCCTGCCGGGAATCGTGACCGGCCATCGTTTCGGCAATATCGATGGTCAGGGTCGCATCGCGTGGCAGGACGTCGGGATCGACACGGCGATCACCTTTCACCCCTGCGCAGGGACGCTGGTCAGCAAATGTCTGGACGAGGTCGCACCGGTGCTGGCCGCGTGGCGCGCCGAATTCGCCGAACTGAAAGCGCAGGAGGCGCAAAACCTGGCGAACGAACTGACCGAAATGGACACCCGCTTCGCCGGCAACCAGGCGGCATATGACGCCCGGTTGCGCGCGTTGCGCGCCCGGCCCCAGATCGGAGGCGCACAATGAAGCCCGCCCTGTCCGGCCTGCGGCGGCTGGCGCTCATCCTCATGCTCGCGCTGATCGTGCCGGCGTCGCATCCCGAGCCCGTGCGCGCCCAGGCGCCGCAATATGATGCGAATTGCAATCCGCGTACCTGGGACGACGATACCGCTTTTCAGGCCGAACTGTGCAGCGCCCATGTCGGATGCCGGATGGTGTTCGGCCTCGCCAAGATCTGCGGCAAGGTGAAGTCGTTCTTCAACAAGATCGGCTCGCTGTTCTCCCGCGATGGCGAAATCGACAATAACGACGTGTTCGACGCGGCGACCGATGATCTGGTCACCACGCCGGCCGTCGATGGCTATGTCGGCATCGCGCGGAATACCGGCCGTCGCCTGACGTCGAGCGAGGCGAAGAGCGCGCCGGGCAGCACGATCACCTCAACGACCAGCTATACGGTGACCGATGGCCGCCTCACCTATGTTGAAAGTCAGACGGGAAAGCCGGGGGTCATGCCCGGCTCCGGCACCCCGACCGTTTCGATCGGCGACGACGGCCGCATGGTCCGGGGCCTTGTCGGCGACAAGGGGCTGAACGGGATCGGCGAAATCCGCGATCCCGACGGCACCGTTCGCGGGGGCTATTTCAGCAACGGAAAGCAGCAGGGCAACGGATTCGTTTCGGGGAGCGAAGGCGGGCGCGCCTATGTGACCGAGGGCGTGTTCGCCGACGACAAACTCAACGGCCGCGCAACGACGACGTTCGGGGATCGGTCCTCGCGCCGCGAATTGTGGGAAGGGGGAACGCGCATCGCCGTCGGCCCGTCCGCTCCCGCCGGGCAGGCCCCGGTCGAGGCGGTATACAAATCCCCCGCGCAGCTGGCGGCTGAGGAAGAGCAGGCATTCGCGGCCAGCATCGCCAAAATGGGTCCCGGCGAGTTGTTCGCAAAGGCGGACGAACTGCGCGCCGCCGGCAAGCTGGACCTTGCCCGTCAGACGTTGCGCAGCCTGGTCTCGCGCTTCCCCAACTCCCCGCTGGCCGCGACCGCTGCACAACAGCTGAGCGGATTTGGCGGGGGTGGTTCGTCCGGAACCCGGCCTGGCGGCGGTTCGCCGGGAGGGGGCGCCGCGCCATCGCCCGGATCGCCGGGCGGCGCCGTCGGGACCCGGCCCGCCCCCCCGGGCGGTGGCGGCAATTACCGGACACAGATCCCCGATCCGATCCTGACGGCCAGCTGGTACAATCGCTATACCGCGCACAACCTGCCCCTCGCCGAATGCAAGGCGCAGGCGAATGGCGATGTTCAGCGCAACCTGGCGGCACGGATCAAGCCCATGCAGAGCACCGGTTCGGCCGCCTATTCGGCGCGGGCGGCGGCGATCATGCTCGAATTCGCCATGGTCGTCTTCCGCCAGTGCGAACAGGACCCCCAGCTCGCCCCGGTACTGACGCAGCTGTCGAATACCAGGCGGCAAACCATCCAGACCTGCCGTCAGGTCGCAACTGGCCCGTCAATGTGTACCGAACCCTGGGAATGATGCGTTGGTCGGGGAGACAGGATTCGAACCTGCGACATCTTGCTCCCAAAGCAAGCGCGCTACCGGGCTGCGCCACTCCCCGACCGAACGGCCCGCCTAGACGCGGACCGGGACAAAGGCAATCGTCCGCTGGTGGGCCCGGCAGGACTTGAACCCGCAACCTAGCCGTTATGAGCGGCCAGCTCTAACCAATTGAGCTACAGGCCCCCAGCGAAGGCCATGGCGATTACGGGCGAACCGCGCATCCGGCAAGCGATCAGATCAGCGGGCGGCGTCCAGCGCGGCGAGAATGTCGTCATGCGACGCGGGCGCGATGTTCAGCCGCGCGAGTTCGGCAAAGGCGGCCTCCCACCACGCCCGAAAGGCGCGCAGGTCCGCCGCGTCGCGCACATAGGGGGTGTGGCCGGGGGCCGCCGACGGCGAATGGTATGAAAAGAGCAGCAGGCGATGCTCCGCCTGCGCCGCGATCCGGATCGCGGCAATCGCATCGGCGATCGGCATATCCTCCGGCGTGAGCGCGACCCGCGACAAGAGACCAAGGCGCGCGGCCAATCCCGGTCCCCGGTCGATATGGCGGAGCAGGCGATGAAGCGCGCGTCCCCCCCGCCGCAACGCGCCGGTATAGACCGTGGTCAGCGGCAATTCGACAAGGTCGCCATGCCCGGTCCGGAAGGCGGCGTTGGGAATGTCACGAAAATCCGCGCCCCCGTCCGCCGAATAATCATAGCCCGAGCGCATCGAGGAATCGACGCGATAGCCCGCCTCCGCCAGCAGGCGCAGCGTGTTGGGGCCAAGGCCGTAGCGGCCGGTGCGGAACATGCGCGGACGCGCGCCGAATGCGTGCGCGACCGCGCGGGTGATCGTCTCGATCTTCGCGCGCTCGAGATCACGCGGCAGGTTGCCGGCGAAACTGTTGCGCGGCGTCACCGCCTCTTCGAACGGGGGCGTGACCCACGGATGCAGCTGGGTCGCGATGGCCGATCCCCCATCGCCGAGCAATGCGTTGAGGATATCGACAGATTCGGCGCAGGTCGCGATCGGATGATCGATCATGAACGTCGCCGGCACCCCATGCGCGACGAACAGGGCATGAAGATCGGGAAGCGCCCGCATGGCACGCGTTCCATGATCGCGGCGCGTGAACGGGCGCGACCAGTCGAATTCCTCCTCGGTATCGACAAACACCGCGAAGCGGGTGCCAAAGCCATCTGGCCAGCGCACCATGGCGTCCGGCGCAGGCGCCGGCACGCGATACCCCCCGCAGGGCTGATGATCCTGATCGTCCACGACGGGCAGAGCGTTAGCGCAACTGCTCCAAAGACTTGGTTACCGCCGCCGGCAGCCGGATGGTCAACGCTTCGGTTTCGATGATCAACGCGCCCGACAGCTCGCGCGCAAGGTTCCGGATCAGGCGCAGGGCGAAGCCCGTGCCGAGCAGCGCGGCGCCCTCTTCCTCATCGTCGATCCCGAACAGCGCGTCGCCGTGATAGGCGGCAAGCGCGCGCGGCCGATCGAAGCGGATCGCGACGGCATCGTCGGCCGCGCTCAGCCTGACCTCCACCCGCTCCCCCTCCCCGGCCGCCGCGACCAGCGTCGCCAGCGTGCGGGAAAGCAGGCGCTCGACCGCGCGCGGATCGCCGCGCACGCCAAGATCGTCCACCGGCAACGCGACCCAGGCACCGCGCGTCGCCGCCAGCGGCCCCAGCTCGTCGGCGATGCGGGCGAGCAACGGGCGTACCGCAATCTCGCCGGGGTTGAGGTGAAGCGCCGACGCCTCGATCCGGGTCGCGATGTCGAGATCGTCGATCGCCGCCAGCAACGCGCGCGCATGCTCGCGGATCGCCGACGCCCGGTCGCGATAGGGTTCGGTCACCTCGCCCAGCATCTGCCGTTCGATCATTTCGGCAAAGCCGGCGATGGCGTTGGTCGGCGTGCGCAGTTCGTGCATCAGCTGACGCAGCGAATCCGCCGCGCGGGTTTCGCGCGTCGGCAATGGCTGTTCATCGACCCGTGGCCGCCGCGCGATGCCGCGATAGCCGGAAAAACGGCCGCTCGCCGGATCGAACACCGCGATCGCCGACATCCGCCAGTCGCCCGCCGCGTCACTCTCGCCGCCGACAAACAGGCGCGCGTCGCTGAACGCGGATCGCTGGCGAAATGCGCCCGCCGCGATCCCATCGACGCGCGAATCGCCGTTCGTCGCCGCAAGATCCAGTGCCAGGCCGACAAGCGGCGCGCGCGATACGCCGTCGATCCAGCGGATCACGCCCTTGTCATCGGTTTCGAACCGAAAACTGTCGCCGGTCGGAACCGGGGCGATCTGGGCCTCACGCTCCTGCTGGCGGACATAAAAGGCGTCGATCCGCGCGACGACGTCGGCGATCTCGAACGGTCCCGGCATCCCTGCGGTCGCGCCCGATTCCGTAGCGTAAACGCCGCCATCCGCCGCCGCGATATCGCGATCGGCGAGGATCAAATCTTCCCCTGACATGCCGCCTTGGTGCGCCTCTTGAGACTCCACGGCAAGCGTGCTGGCGGACTCGGAAACGGGTCCTGTCTCGCTTTGGGGCAAGGCGTCTGCGCTGCCCTCGCCATCGTCGTTCGCCGACTGGCGCAATGCCGCCGCGACCACCGGAATACCGCGCGCGACAGTGCCGACGGGAACGAAGGTCACATGCCGCGGCGCGGCCGGCGCCGGGGGCTGAGGCGTCGTTTCGCCCGGGGCCGCGTCCGGATTCCCGGCCGATATATCCGTGGTCTCGACCGCCTGCTCGGCCGCCGCCGGCACTTCGGGCGGCGCGGCATCGACCTCCTCTGCCGGTGCTTCAGCCGCTTCGACCGGCTGCTCGACCACTGCCGCCGTGTGGCCGGGGGCGTCAGGCTCGGTGTCGAGCACCGCGCGCAGGCGGAACCGACGGCGCGGCGGCGCGGCACCTTCCACCGTCGGCTGTGGGAGGACGATCTCGGGACCGGCGCGCGCGGCAAGGACATCGGTCCAGTCGATCGGATCGCCATCCGGTGCGGCGTGCGCCGGAGCAGTCGCCTCCGCCGCGACCTGTGCGGATGCCGCCGGTGCGGACGATGCCTCATACGCGGTCATCGCCGGTGCCGGATCCGGCAAGGCAAGGTCGGCTGCCCCCGCGACGACCATCGTCCAATCGATGTGCGCCGCCGCTTCGCTGTCGCTGGCCGAAACCGGACCGGCGGGGTTGGCCTCGGGAATTTCGGAGGCGGTGATGGCACGCGGCTCGCCCGCGGAAGCGACGGCGTCCACTCCGGCCGGCGCTGCGTCCGACGCAAAGGCGGGGCCGGGCATGTCGGCCTGCTCGATCTCGGGTTGCTCGATCTCGGTCTGCCCGATCTCGGCCTGCTCGATCTCCGGCGCAGTGATGGCGGGCGCGGGCGCCACCTCCCCCTCAATCGCGAAATCGATCGTCTGATAACTGGCGAGCGCTTCGGGAATCCCCGGCGGAAGGTCCCGGCGCGCGCGCAACACGCTGCGCCCGGCGCCCGAGAGCCGGGGGATCAGTTCGATCCATTCCCCCGACGCCAGGCGCGCGCTGCGCAACAGGGGCGCGGCGATGGCGATCGTGTCGGTCGCGCACAGCACCACCAGCGCGGCGGGCGGCTGAATCCCTTCCAGCGCCCGCGCGCTGGCGGCACGGACCGACACCGGCACGTCGGCGCGAATCGACGCCAGCAGCGCGACCGCGCGCGCGTCCGCCGGAACGCGGCGTCGGCCGATCAGATCGACCAGCTGGCGCCACATCGACGCCTTGCCATGCGGCGTCGAAACGTCTGCGGCCAGCACCGTTTCAAGGGTATCGTCGAAGCGCACCGAGCCTGTCGTCCTCCCGCGCGAGGAGCCGCCCGGTAACGAATCCTTAACCTCTAAACCGCCCCGCTGATACCGCCGATTTGGCGCCGTCGCATTGTGGGACAATTGCGCCGCGAAGTAATATTCTTATGCTAGAGAAAGCGAGTTGGACCGAATCATTCGGCCGAAGTGGAGACGGGACCAGGATGGCGTTCGACGAAATCGACCGGCAGATCATGGCACATCTGCAAAGTGACGGACGCATGACGAATGTCGAGCTGGCGGACCGGGTCGGGCTGACCGCCCCGCCCTGCCTGCGCCGCGTGCGCGCGCTGGAGGAACGTGGCGCGATTCGCGGCTATCACGCCGATCTCGACCCGGCATGGCTGGGCTATACGATCACCGTATTCGCGATGGTGAGCCTGAAGAGCCAGGCGGAGAGCGACCTTGCCGCGTTCGAGGCATATGTCGCCGAAATCCCTGAAATCCGCGAATGCTACATGTTGAGCGGCGATATCGATTTCATGCTGAAGATCGTCGCAAAGGACCTTAGCAGCTTTCAGCAGTTCCTGACCTCGCGCCTCACCACCGCGCCCAATGTCGCGCATGTCCGCACATCGCTCACGATGCGCTCGTCCAAATCGCTGCCCGGCGTCCCCGCCGACGCGTGAACGAGAAAGGGCGGCCCGAACACCGGACCGCCCTTCCCGCATGTTCCTGACCCCGCCGGATCAGCTGCCGCTCTGGTCCACATAGGTGGTCCAGAAGCGCGCGATGTCCGCGCGCGGCGATCCGGTGACCGCCGCGAACGCCGTCTTGGCCTCCGCCTTCTGCCCCGACAGCGCGAGCGCGATGCCCAGGCGCGTGTTCACCAGGTTGGTGTCCACCCCGCCCTTCTGCAACGCCATGCGATACAGTTCGATCGCCTTGGGCAGGTTGCGGCTGGCCAGATACGCGTCCGCGGTCTGCATCGCCAGGTCGCCGCGCGCTGCGGCGGCGGCCTTCTTCTCCTCGCCCGCCAGCGGCACCTCTGCCTTTTCGCGGCCGACCGCCTGGGCATAGATCTGATTGAGCGTCGTGCTGCTGGTCGAAATCTTGTTCGCCGCGCGGCCTTCCTCGATCACCGCCTTGGCCTCCCAGGGAAGGCCGCGACGCTGCGCCGCATCGGCATAGTCGAAATAATCGCTCTCGCCCGCCAGCGCCTTGGTCGCGCGCAGCAGCCGCAGCACGTCGAGCCGCTGGTCGGCGTCGAGCGTCACGCCCTTGGCCTTTTCCTGCTCCATGAAGACCATCAGCGACGAGCGCCAGGTTTCCGGCGTGGGATAGGCGGCGAGCTGCATGCTCAGCCACTTCGAAGCACCGGCCCGATCACCGCTCTGATACAGGCGCGACGTGGCGAGCTTGTACCACGCCTCGGGCGGCTTGCGACCCGCCGCAATCTCCGCCTTCACTGCGGATTCGAGGTTCGCGACCGCCGGTGCGACCTGCCCGGCATCGAACTGGATACGCGCCAGCTGCAGGTCCATCGACGACCCCTGCGGCACATAGCCAAGCTCACGCGCCTTCTCGAAATAGGGAATCGCCTCGGCCGACTTCCGCTGCTTCGACGGCGCGTCGGTCGCCTGCTGAAGCGTCAGATCGCCGCGGAAGAAGTTGAAACGCCCGCGATCGGCCTGCGGCGTGTTGGGATTGGCGATCAGCACGTCCAGCGCGCGGAGCATGCCCGCATTGTCCTTCAGATTGGCCGCAGTTTGCAGGCGAAAGTTCGCCGCATAGAATTTCTCGTCGTCATTCTGGGCCAGCGCGTCCAGCGCGTCCAGCTTCGTCGCGGCGGTCTGGTAATCCTTCGCCTTGATGAGCGTTTCGACTTCGGTCGCGGCCTTGCGAAATTCCGCGCTGACCTTCAGCTGCGGACCCTCGTCGCCCTTCTTCTTCTGCGCGGCCGCAGGCGTTGCGACCAGCAATGCGGGCGCGGTGACGGCCATCGCCGCGACAAGCGCAGCCTTCGAAACCAACTTCATCCAGGACTCTCCTTACGCGATTGGCGTGGCACAATGGGGCGCAATCGCTCTAGTCTTCCGCTCGCCATGGTCAAGGCGCGGCGAACAGTCGATTTTATGCCACCGACACGCTGAACGCTCATTGAACGGCGAAAGCTCCGCCCTCGCGTACGCGCGTGCGCGTGTACGCGCGCGGGCTTGGCAGGTGGTCCCCGGGCCGCTAGAGCGGTCACAATCCTGAAACAAGCCCAGAAGAGCATCGCAACTTGACCGACGAGACCCTCCTCGCCGACCCCTCGGACATTACCCCAATCTCGATCGTCGATGAGATGAAGACGAGCTACCTCGATTACGCGATGAGCGTGATCGTGGCGCGCGCGCTTCCCGACGTGCGCGATGGCCTGAAGCCGGTTCACCGCCGCATCCTCTACGCGGCGCAGGAGGGCGGCTACGTCGCCGGCCGCGCCTATCGCAAGTCCGCCCGCCTGGTCGGTGACGTGATGGGTAAATACCACCCGCACGGCGACAGTTCGATCTACGACGCGATGGCGCGCATGGCCCAGGACTGGGCGATGCGGGTGCCGCTGATCGACGGCCAGGGCAATTTCGGATCGATGGATCCCGATCCGCCCGCCGCGATGCGCTATACCGAGGCGCGGCTGGCGCGCGTCGCCAGCGCCCTGCTCGACGATATCGAGAAGGACACGGTCGACTTCCAGGACAATTATGACGGTTCTGAGAGCGAACCGACGGTCCTGCCGGCACGCTTCCCGAACCTGCTGGTCAACGGCGCCGGCGGCATCGCGGTCGGCATGGCGACGAACATTCCGCCGCACAATCTTGGCGAAGTCATCGACGCCTGCCTCGCGTATATCGACAATGGCGCGATCACGATCGAGGAACTGATGGAGATCGTGCCGGGACCCGACTTCCCGACCGGCGCGCTCATCCTCGGACGGTCGGGGTGCCGCAGCGCCTATCAGTCGGGCCGCGGCTCGATCATCGTGCGCAGCCGCCACACCACCGAACAACGTGGCGAGCGTCGCTCGATCGTCCTCACCGAAATTCCCTTTCAACAGGGCAAGAACGCACTGGTCGAGAAGATCGCCGAAGCCGCGAAGGAAAAGCGGGTCGAGGGGGTCAGCGACATCCGCGACGAATCCTCGCGTGAGGGCGTGCGCATCGTCATCGACCTGAAGCGCGACGCCACCCCCGAAGTCGTGCTCAACCAGCTTTGGCGCAACACCCCCGCCCAGTCGAGTTTCCCCGCCAACATGCTCGCGATCCGGGGCGGTCGTCCCGAATTGCTGAACCTGCGCGATATCATCGAGGCGTTCGTCCGCTTCCGTGAGCAGGTCATCACCCGCCGCTCGAAGTTCGAACTGGCCAAGGCGCGCGACCGCGCCCACATCCTGCTCGGCCTGGTCATCGCGGTCACCAACCTCGACGAGGTGGTGCGCATCATCCGCGGATCGGCCAGCCCCGCCGCCGCGCGCGACGCGCTGCTGATGCGCGAATGGCCGATCGCCGAGATCGCTCCCTATATCCGCCTGGTCGAGGCGGTCGAGACGGAGGTGTCGGGCGACAGCTACCGACTCTCCGATATCCAGGTCCGCGCGATCCTCGACCTGCGCCTCCATCGCCTCACTGCGCTCGGCCGCGACGAGATCGGCGACGAGCTGCGCGAGCTTGCCGATTCGATCGCCGAACTGCTCGAAATCCTCGCCAACCGTGCCAGGCTCTATGAAGTCATGCGCGAAGAGCTGACCACGGTGCGCGCCGCCTATGCCACGCCGCGCCGGACCGAAATCGCCGCCGCCGCCGACGGGATCGAGGACGAGGACCTGATCGAACGCGAGGACATGGTCGTCACCGTGACCATGGAGGGGTATATCAAGCGCACCCCGCTCGACGCCTTCCGCTCACAGGCACGCGGCGGCAAGGGCCGTGCGGGCATGGCCACGAAGGACGAGGACGCGATCACCGAACTGTTCGTGACATCCACCCATACCCCGGTCCTGTTCTTCTCGACGCTGGGCAAGGTCTATCGGATGAAGGTCTGGCGCCTTCCCGAGGGCGGCCCGGCCACCCGCGGCCGGCCGATGATCAACCTGCTGCCGCTGGCCAATGGCGAAACCATCTCGACCGTGCTTCCGCTGCCGGAGGACGAGGCCGAATGGGGCGATCTGCATGTCATGTTCGCGACCGCGAAGGGCAATGTCCGGCGCAACAGCATGGACGCCTTCACCAACGTCCCGTCGAACGGCAAGATCGCGATGAAGTTCGAGGGTGAGGATGCCGACGACCGGCTGATCGGCGTCGCCCTGCTCGGCGAGGGTGACGACGTGCTGCTCGCCAGCCGTCAGGGCAAGGCGATCCGCTTCGCCGGTGACGAGGTGCGCGAGTTTCAGAGCCGCAACTCGACCGGCGTGCGCGGCATGCGCCTGTCGGGCGACGATCAGGTGATCTCGCTGTCGATCCTCCACGGGTCGACACTGATGGAACAGCGCGAGGAATATCTGCGCGCGGCTCCCTGGAAGGAAAATGGCGCGCCGCGCACCCTCGACGACGCGACGATGGAGCAGCTTCGCGCGGAGGAGGAGTTCATCCTCACCGTCTGCGCGAACGGCTATGGCAAGATGTCGTCCGCCTATGAATATCGGCGTACCGGACGCGGGGGTCAGGGGATCACCAATATCGACAATATCGGCCGGAACGGGCCGGTCGTCGCCAGCTTCCCCGCCACCACCTCGCAACAGCTGATGCTGGTCACCGACCAGGCGAAGATGATCCGCCTGCCGCTCACCTCGCTGCGCGTGATCGGTCGCGGTTCGGCCGGGGTTCGCCTCTTCAAGGTCGCACAGGACGAGCATGTCGTCTCCGCCGCGCGGATCGAGGAAAGCGAAGACGAGGCAGAGATCGATCTGGGCGACGGCGCGGTCGAAACCGGCCCGGTCCCCGATGGCGATACCGGCGAGGATCTGGCAGCGGGGCCGGAGGACGGCGCGTAACGCGACCGCCCGTGCCGCGCGCGGATCGAACGCCCGTCCCGGCGGTTGCACCCGCATGACCGACAAAGGAAACGCGATGCATCCGAAGACCGCCTACAAGGTCCTGACCGCCGACCAGATGGCGGCGCTCGAATCCGGCAGCTTCGCCGGCGCGCCGATCGACGTGCGGGACGGCTATATCCACCTGTCCACCGCGGCCCAGCTGACCGAAACGGTGGACAAGCATTTCGCCGGGCAGGCCGATCTGTGGGTCGCCGCCGTCGATCTGGAGGCGCTGGGGCGCGCAATTCGGTGGGAAATCTCTCGTGGCGGTGCTGAATTCCCGCATCTCTATGGCCGGCTGACGCTTGAAACCGTCATCGCCTATGGCCCGATCGAGCACGCGGACGACGGAACGGTGCGGCTGCCCGTCGCCGGCTGAGGCCCGTGCTCAGGGCCGGTGGTCGAGCGCGATCAGGAACATCAGCAGCGCCATCATCGCCACGACGATCATCACCAGCACGACCAGCGGCAGGCACGTGCCGAGCCGATTGTCATGCCGCGCGGTCACCAGCAGGATCGCGACCGGGGCGGTGACCAGAATGGCACGGGCGCCCAGCGTCGCATAGCCGGCGAGCAGCACCACCCCCGCCCCGCCCAGCGAAACCAGCCAGCGCCGGGCGCGCGCGTTCATCGGGCCGATACGCCAATCCGCACGCGGACCTCGCGCGGCACGTCGAACGCGTCCAGCGGCGCGCCCAGGCCGAAAACCCCACAGGCTTCGCGTTGCACGAGATACCCATAGGCGGCGTCGGCCGCCTCCTGCACCCGCGCCGCGCGACTGCCTTCCTCCTCCCCCGCGCGGCCAAGCGCCGCCAGCGCCGCCTCCAGCTTCTTCGCCGCGCGCGACAGCGTCGCCGCCTTTTCCGACAGAATCTCGCGCTGAAAGTCGTTGAAGACCTCTTCCGCGCGCGACGTCGCGGAAAGGATGCGGGAGCCGTCGATCGACATCGACCCAGCATATGCCCATGCGGGGGTGACGCAATGGCGCGTGCGGTACGCCATCCGAATTCGTCGGTTGCCGGCGGACGGCGGATGCATGATGCTGCCGGCACGCAACGGGAACCTGCGGATGAAGTCGTTCACCTATTGGCGCGGCGCCACGCTCGCGATCCTGCTCGCCGGGCCTTGCATGCTGGCGGTCATCACGCTGAACGAACTCCTGTTTCCGGAACCGCCCATCACCCAGGGCGGCTTCACCGTGGGGCCGCTGGTCGCGGTGCCGATCGCCGTGGTGGTCGGCGTGCCATCGTCGGCAATTCCCGTCCTGGCAGGCGGCTGGACGATGGGCGCATTGGGGCGATCGCGTCGATGGGCGCGCCATCCCGCTTCCTGGGCGCTGGCGGGCGCGATCCTGTCATGGCCACTGGCATTGTTCTTCGACAAGGGGAGCGTCCCCATCGTGATCGCGCAGTTTGCGCTGACCGGCGCGATCTGCGCCCTGGTCGTCCGCTTCGGCACCCGCTGGTCCGACCCGGGCGAGTGACCGCGGCGCCCTGCCCGACCCGACGACGCATCGATCCAGCGAAGATCGCGAGCGCGGGGTCCTGTTGACATCTGCAATTTCTGAAATTACAGAAATAATCATCATGACCCAGTTCGCCAATCATCCCGATGCCAAGGCCTTCATCCTTCATTGGGGGGAGATGGGGACCCAATGGGGCGTGAACCGATCGGTCGCGCAGGTTCATGCGCTGCTCTACCTCGCCGATCGGCCGCTTCATGCCGAGGAGATCGTCGAGACGCTGGGCCTTGCCCGGTCGAACGTCTCGACGGGACTCAAGGAGCTTCAGGGCTATTCGATCGTCCGCCGCGTGCATGTCGAGGGCGACCGGCGCGATCATTTCGTCGCCGAGACCGATCTGTGGGACATGCTCATGCGCATCGTCGCGGAGCGCAAGCGGCGGGAAATCGATCCGACGGTTCAGTTGCTCGGCGAACTCGCCCAGCGCCTTGCCGCCGACACGTCCGCCCCGCCCCAGGTTCGCGAACGGGTGACCCGCATGCACGAGTTCATCGGCACGCTGGGCGGCTGGTATGACTCGGTGCGGGTGCTGCCGAAACCGACGCTGGTCGCGCTGATGAAGCTCGGCGGCAAGGTCGCGCGCTTCATTCCCGGCTCCAGAAAGAAGAACTGAACCCACGCCGCCCCATCCGGCATGGGCCAACCATATCAAGTTATTTCTGTATTTACCGAAATATCAGGCAAAAGGAATAGAGGGATGGACAGCCATGATCGCCGCAAGACCGCGACAATCCGGATCATCGCCGCAATGCTGTTCGGTCTCGCCTTTGCGCTCGGCGTCTATCTCCTGATCGAGGCCGCAAACCCGAACGGCCTGATCAGCTTCACCTTCCTCATGATCCTGCCCGCCACGGTCACCGCCTTCGTCACCTATATCGGCGATCCGCTCGGTCGGCGCCCACGGCGCTTCTACGTCAGCGCGGTCCCGCTGACCCTGTTCGCGGCGGTCGTGGTCGCGTCGCTGGTTTTCTTGCGCGAAGGGACGATCTGCATCCTGATGCTCAGCCCGTTCTGGTTGGCGCTCAGCATGCTCGGCGGTTATCTCACCTGGCGCGCGCGCAAGCGGGAGGAGCAGGTGGATGCGAACATCTTCAGCGCCTCTTCGCTTCTACTCTTTCCACTGGTGGCGATGCAGGTCGAACCGATGATCCCGCTCCCGCGCGACGGGGGCCGCGTCACCCGCACCGTCGTCATCAACGCCGATCCGGCCACGGTCTGGCGGCACGCGCGGGGCGAACGGCACATCGCGCCCGGCGATGGCCGGTGGAACGTTTCCCAGAATCTGATCGGTCTGCCCCGCCCCATCGGCGCCCGGCTCGATGGGCAAGGGCGCGGCGCGATCCGTCACGTCACCTGGCGGGACGGGATCCGGTTCAAGGAGGTGATCACCGACTGGCAACCGGCACGGCGCATCTGGTGGGATTTCCGTTTCGACGCGATCGACATGAACGCCTGGGCGATGCAGGACCGCCACCTGTTGCCTGACAGCCCGCACTACCGGATCACCGATGGCGGCTATGTCATCCAGCCGCTGGCCGATGGACGCACCCGCCTTACCCTCACCACCAACTATTGGGTACAGACCCCGGTCAACTGGTACGCGCGCCTGTGGGGCGAACTGCTGGTCGGTGACGTTTCGTCCAATGTCCTCGCCGTCGTGCGCCAGCATGCCGAACGCGCCGCCGCCGCCCGCGGTTCGCGTCCTGCGTTCGGGGCTTGAGCCCGGGTGCCACGTCTGACGCCCGGGCTGCGCCACCCCCTGCCGGCTATAACGCGGATCGGGCCGCGTCATCCTTGCCGAGCGCGCGGCTCACGCCCCACGCGATCAGCGCCTGCGCCGCGAAATAGGTGGGCCAGATCAGCAGCGTTGGGATAAACGATCCCTTCAACGGTCCGAAGCGTGAGAAGATCAGCAGGTCCGATACGACGAACAGCACCGCGCCCAGCCCGACGCGATAGCGCGGAAAGCGGCTGGTCCATGCCAGCGCGGCCATCACACCCAGAAACGCCGAATAGACACCCGCCTGGATCGCGCCGCCCGCGGGTGCCGCGAACAGCGCCGCGATCCCGATCGTCGCGGGCGCGAGCAGCCATCCCACCGCCTGTTGGCTGGGTGTGAGCGCATCCCGCCGGTTGCGCAGATACAGAAGGCACGCGACCAGATGCCCTGCCGCGAACAACGCGCCGCCGACGATCAGCCCATGGGTTTCGAGCAACAGGTCGCCCAGCGCCCCCAGCGCCAGCGCTCCGGCAAGCAACCACCCATCGGGCGAGCGCGCCCGGCTGGCCGTCCAGAGGGCGAGCAGCGCCACGCCGCTCGTCTTCCACACCGCGCCCCATGCGCCCGGATCGACGATCCGCCATGCGTCCAGGCAGTAGCTCGCCCCCGCGACCAGCGCCGCGCCGAATACCAAAGCCATGCTTCCCCTTCCCCTCCGCTTCGCCTAACCGATGCCCATGTCCGATCATCAAGTCCATATCATCGGCGGCGGCCTCGCCGGGTCCGAGGCCGCCTGGCAACTCGCCAATGCCGGCATTCGCGTGAAACTCTCCGAAATGCGCGGTGGTGGGGATACGACCCCGGCGCATCAAACGGACGGCCTCGCCGAACTGGTCTGTTCGAACAGTTTCCGGTCCGACGATGCGGAGCGCAACGCGGTCGGTCTGCTGCATCGGGAGATGCGCGACCTGGGTTCGCTGGTGATGGCCCAGGGCGATCTGCACAAGGTGCCGGCGGGATCGGCGCTGGCAGTGGACCGCGACCATTTTTCCCAGGGTGTGACGCAGGCGCTCGCCAGCCATCCGAATATCGCCATCGTGCGCGAACGGGTCGATCAGCTCCCATCGGAGGGTCTGACCATCATCGCAACCGGCCCGCTCACCGCGCCGGGCCTGGCCGACAGCATCGGCGCCGCGACCGGCAGCGACAGCCTTGCCTTTTTCGACGCGATCGCCCCGATCGTTCATCGCGAGAGCATCGACATGGACGTGGCGTGGTTCCAGTCGCGCTGGAACAAGACCGGGCCGGGCGGGACCGGCAAGGATTATATCAACTGCCCGATGACGAAGGACCAGTATCTCGCCTTTCACCAGGGCCTGGTCGAGGGGGAGAAGACGCAGTTCAAGGAGTGGGAGGACGTTCCCTATTTCGAAGGCTGCATGCCGATCGAGGTGATGGCCGAACGCGGGGTCGATACGCTGCGCTATGGGCCGATGAAGGGTGTGGGGCTGGACGATCCGCGCACCGGCCTCTGGCCCTATGCCGTCGTCCAGCTGAGGCAGGACAATGCGACCGGGACGCTGTGGAATATGGTCGGCTTTCAGACGAAGCTGAAACATGGCGCGCAGGTCGAGCTGTTTCGGACGATCCCCGGGCTGGAGCGGGCGGAATTCGCGCGGCTGGGCGGGCTGCACCGCAACACGTTCATCCGCTCGCCCGAACTGCTCGATCCGACGCTGCGGCTGAAGGCACGGCCGCACATCCGCTTCGCCGGGCAGGTGACGGGGTGCGAAGGATATGTGGAGAGCGCCGCCATCGGCCTGCTGGCGGGCCGCTTCGCCGCCGCCGAACTGCTCGGCCGGCCACTTGCGCCTCCCCCCGTCGAAACCGCGCTCGGCGCGTTGCTGGGCCACATCACCGGCGGCGCTGAAATCGCAACCTATCAGCCGATGAACGTCAATTTCGGCCTGTTCCCCCCGATCGAGGGGCGAACGAAAAAGGCCGATCGCAAGCTGCTCTACACTGCCCGCGCGCGCGATGCGTTCGCGGCGTGGGGATCCGCCGCCTGATCGGGCTGCTCAATCGTCCTCGGCGTCGCCCGCCGCCCTGGCCGTGGCCGGCCGACAGTCGCATTTGGGCGCCGTCTTCGCCTTCCGCTTGGGTGCGGTGGTGGCGAATTCGGCGCGATTGAGCGCGCCCGACCTGTCGGCATCGGCCTTGTCGAATTTCTCGATGGTGCGCAGCGACCATTCCTCGAACGACAGCTTGCCGTCGCCATTGCGGTCGAGCTTCGCAAACGCCTTGCGCCGGGGCTGGGTCAGTTCGGCCAGCGTGATCTTCTCGTCCCGGTCCTTGTCATACCGGTCGAACCGCTTCTGCTCGCGTGAGCGCGCCGGCGCGCTCGGGGCTTCGCGGATCGTCGGCAACTCCTCCGATGCGGCGGCGTCGGTGCCTGACTGTACGCGCGCGGGCGGCGGCGCCGATGGCAGCGGATCGGGCGCCGCGCCGCTCTGAAAGAGGAAGACGCCGGCACCCGCCATCAACAACGCGGCAACCCCGCCGGCCAGATAGCGCCACATGTCCTTCCTCCCGCTGGGTCCGGGGCGAGCCTAGCGCGGATTAGCGCGACGGCAAGACGCCTTGCCCCCGAGGCTTGCGGTCATCGCCCGGTCAGCCTGTGCCACAACGCGCGCGCCACCCGGCGGGGGGATCCGGCCGAAACATCCGACAGGTCCAGCCGCGCCAGATGCGCCATCGCGCCCAGCGGCCGCAGCGCGCGCGGCCAGCGTGCCGCGCATGCCCGGTCGAGCCGCCCGGCCGCAGCCGCGCGGACAAGACCGGCCTCACGCGGATCGCTCAGCTTTCCGGCAAGATCGGCCAGCGCCCATCCCTCGCCCCCGGCGGCCACGAACGCGTCCGCCCGCGCGCCCAACACCGTCGCAGCGACACCGAACAGCGTCCGTCCGCGCTGGGCGAACGCGTCGACCTCCGCCGGACCAAGTTCGCTCTGGAGCAACACCTGCCAGGCCAGCGCGAGCGGCGCGAGCGCGCTTCCCGGCGTTCCGGCGGCAACGATCCGTTCGGCGATCGCCTGCAACACCGGCTCGGGTGGCGCGGCGGCGGAATCCAGTGCGATCAGCGCATCGTGCCACCATTGCAGCCGGATCTGGCCCAGCATCGGCTCGCTGGTGGTCCGCACCGTCTCCGCCAGCCGATCGTCGAGCGCGAACAGCGCCGTCAGTCCCTCGGCACCCGCCGGCGACGGGGCGTAAGTCAGGATCATCCTCCGTTCCGGTTCGGCAATCATCCGCCTGCTCCGTTCCGGCGCAATCGTAGACGCCGCGTTAACCATGCGCTTTCAACCATCATTAGCCGCGTCTGCGCCATAGCGCCTGATCGAACCGGGGACCTTGCACCGATGATCTGGCGCTTCAGTCTGGCGAAACGCACGCGCGGCTTCATGGCCGCACTGGCGCGCGACGTGCGCGGCAACACGCTCGCGATCGTCGCTGCGTCCCTGATTCCGCTGGCTGGCATGGTCGGCGGGGGTGTCGACATCAGCCGCATGTACATCGTCAAGACGCGGCTGCAACATGCGTGCGACGCGGGCGCGCTGGCCGGCCGCAAGACGATGGGCGGCGGCACCTGGGCTTATAACAACTATGCGGCGCGCGACGCGGCGGAAAAATTCTTCGACGCGAACATCCAGGAAAGCCCCTATGGCGCGTCGGACGTCACCCGGGCGTTCACCGAAAGCGCGGGGAAGGTATCCGGCACCGCCAGCGCGATCCTGCCGATGACGCTGATGCGTGTGCTGGGCAAGACGAGCGAGACGCTCGCCGTCACCTGCGACGCGGAAATGCGGCTTCCCAATACGGACGTGATGTTCGTGCTCGACACCACCGGTTCGATGGGCAGCAAGGCGGTCGGCACGGACAGCCAGACCAAGATCGAGGCGCTCAAATCCTCGGTCAAATGCTTCTACGAGATCGTCGCGCGCCTCGACACCAGCGAAAACTGCGTAACCGGCGCGCCGTCGGGCGGCACCAGCAGCACGGTGCAGATCCGCTTCGGCTTCATGCCCTATTCGACCAACGTGAATGTCGGAAAGCTGCTTCCCACCAGCTTCATCGCCGACAGCTGGTCCTATCAGTCGCGTGAGCCGCAATGGAACACATCGACCAGCTCCAGCTGGGGTCCGACCGTCGATAGCGTCGGCGCACCGGGCAGCGATACCGGATCGTGGGATTCGTGGACGAATGTGAGCGGCCAGTGGTTCTCCTGCCCCAGTCAGCCGTCGAATCAGAGCGGCGTCAACGGGACGACGACCGTGGACACCAGCGTGGTTACGTCCGGCAATACGCGGACCTGGGACACGCGGACCTATTCGAAATATGACATTCAGTACCAGACCGCCTGGTCCGGCTGGTCATGCTACCTGCAATCGCGCAAGCGTCCGTCGGGCAGCTACACGACGGTCACCCACACCCAGACCCAGTCGACGACGACCAGCCAGACCTTCTCGCGCTGGCACTATGGCCTGATCGCGCAGAACATCTCCGGCCTGAAGAACGGGAGCAGCTGGAACAATTCGGTCCAGCTTCCGATCGGGCCGTCCGGCACGATGCGGTCGGTCACCTGGGACGGGTGCATCGAGGAGCGTCCGACCGTGTCCCAGTCCAGCTACACGCCGATTCCGGCGGGCGCGAAGGATCTGGATATCGACCTCGCCCCCAATCCGTCGGATTCGACCACCTTGTGGGGTCCGGCGCTCAACGGCGCGATCTTTGCGCGCGATGTGGTCAACAGTTGGTCGCAGCTCGATCGCAACGACGCCTATACCACCACCGACTATTACAATTCGGTCCCCTATTACTGCCCGACCGAGGCCCGCAAGCTACAGGCATGGCCGGTCGCGGCGAATTTCGAGGCCTATATCGATGGCCTGACGCCCAGCGGAAACACCTATCACGACATCGGGCTGCTGTGGGGCGCGCGCTTCCTGTCGCCGACCGGCATATTCGGATCTGAGAATGCCTATACCCCCCAGGGCGGCGAGATCGAGCGGCACATGATCTTCATGACGGACGGTGAGGCCTGCACCAGCGATACCGACTATAACGCCTATGGCTTCGCCTGGCTGGATCGGCGGACGACCGATCCCTCGACCGCGCCCACCGGCGGCTGCATGACCACCGGGACGATCACGCAACAGGTGAACGCACGTACCCAGGCGCTCTGCACCGCGATCAAGAACAAGAACATCACCCTGTGGGTGATCTGGTTCGGCGCGCAGAACAACACGATCGAAAAGATGATGCAGGATTGTTCGACGCCGGGCCGCTATTTCGCGGCGCGCAACGCCGGCGATCTGCAAAACACCTTCAAATCGATCGCCGACCAGATTTCCCAGCTGAGGCTGACCAAGTGACGCGGCGATTCTCCCTCCGCCGCGTCGCTCCCGGCGCGCTCCGGCGCGACGAATCGGGCGTCACCGTCGTGGAATTCGCGATGGTGGCGCCCGTGCTGGGGCTGGTCCTACTGGGCGGATTCGACATCGCCCACACCCTCTACACCCGCGCCGCGTTGCAGGGCATCGTGCAAAAGACCGCGCGCGATTCGACGCTCGAAAGCGGATCTGACGCGGATGCCCAGGCCGCCCTCGACGAAAAGGTAAGGATGCAGATCAAGGCGCTGGCCAACAACGCCACGATCGACATCACCCGGCGCTATTACCGGACGTTCACCGACGCGGCCGCCGCCCGCGCGGAGACATGGACCGACACCAACAGCAACGGCGTGTGCGACGGCAGTGAGCCGTACGAGGACGCGAACAACAACAATGTGTGGGATCGCGATGGCGCCGATAACGGCCAGGGGGGGGCGAAGGACGCGACGCTCTACACCGTCACCGTCACCTATCCACGGATGTTTCCGCTGTACAACTTCATCGGGGTTTCCAGAACGACGAAGCTGACCGCCACGACGGTGCTTCGCAATCAGCCCTATGGCGATCAGAGCACCTATGCGACGGCCACGGTGCGCAACTGTCCGCCCGCCGTAACCGCGCCCACGCCGACGCCCACGCCTACACCGTCCCCTTCGCCCAGCCCCACGCCGTCGCCGACGCCCGTGTGCCTGGTCTATCACCCCTCACATGGATGTCTGGTTTGGGCGCCTTGAAACCTTCTTTGCGGCGATTGCGGCTGGCGTATCGACTCGCCGCCGACCGCAGCGGCGTGGCGCTGATCGAATTCGGCTTTTCGCTGCCGATCCTGCTGGTCCTCTGCCTGACCGGGGCGGAGCTGACCAACTATGTCATCACCCGAATGCGGGTCAGTCAGATCGCGCTGCACCTGGCCGACAACGCGGCGCGGATCGGATCGGGCAGTCAGTTGCAGTCCAAGACGATCACCGAAGCGGACATCAACGACCTGCTGACCGGCGCCGGGCTTCAGGCTGGCGAACTGGACCTTTACCCACGCGGGCGGGTCATCGTTTCAAGCATCGTGCCGAAGAGCGACCCGAACCCCAGCGGCCATTATGTGATCAACTGGCAGCGGTGCCGGGGCGACCAGACCGGTCACGCGTCCAGCTATGGCAATGAGGGCGACATGATCACCAAGGGGATGGGGCGCAAGGATCGCGAGGCGTTCGCCCCGCCGGGCGGCGCCACCATCTTCGTCGAAGTCTATTATCAATATCGCCCGCTGGTGCAGATCGGGCTGGCGCCGACCACGGAGATGACCGAAATCGCCTCCATGGTCGTGCGCGACAATCGCGACAATACCGGCGGCAATAACGGCGTCTATCCGGTCAACGGCGTCGCCGCCTCGACCTGCTGACCCCGCGTTGGCCGTCGATCACCCGCGATAGGTGACCTTCTTCACCGCCGCGACCACCTTGTCGGCGGTGATCAGCGCCAGCTTTTCCAGATTGGCGGCATAGGGCAGCGGCACATCCTCATTCGCCACCCGCATCACCGGCGCGTCGAGATCGTCAAACCCCTCCTCCATGCAGATCGCGACGATTTCCGACGCGATCGAACAGGTCGGCCAGCCTTCCTCGACCACCACCATACGGTTGGTTTTCTTGAGGCTTTCGAGCACCGTCGCCTTGTCGAGCGGGCGCAGCGTGCGCAGGTCGATCACCTCCGCATCGATCCCCTCGCCCGCCAGCGTCTCGGCGGCTTCGAGCGCGACGCCCACACCGATCGAATAGCTGACCAGCGTGACGTCCTGGCCCGGTCGCACGACCCGCGCCTTGCCGATCGGCAGCACCCAGTCGTCCAGCTTAGGCACCTCGAACGTGCGACCGTACATCAGCTCGTTTTCGAGGAAGACGACCGGATCCTCGCTGCGGATCGCGGCCTTGAGCAGCCCCTTCGCATCGGCCGAATCATAGGGCGCGATGACGATCAGCCCCGGTACGCTGGCATACCAGGGGCCGTAATTCTGACTGTGCTGTGCGGCAACGCGGCTCGCGGCGCCGTTGGGACCGCGGAACACGATCGGACAGCGCATCTGGCCACCCGACATGTAATTGGTCTTCGCCGCCGAATTGATGATGTGATCGATCGCCTGCATCGCGAAATTGAACGTCATGAACTCGATGACCGGGCGCAGACCACCCATCGCCGCGCCTGTGCCGACGCCGGCAAAGCCATATTCGGTGATCGGGGTGTCGATGACCCGCTTCGCGCCGAATTCGTCGAGCAGGCCCTGCGTCACCTTGTACGCGCCCTGATATTCCGCGACCTCCTCGCCCATCACGAACACGCGGTCATCGGCGCGCATTTCCTCGGCCATTGCGTCGCGCAGCGCTTCGCGCACCGTGGTCTTGACCATTTCGGTCCCGGCGGGAACCTCCGGGTCGGCAACCGTCGCCGCCTTTTCGCTGGCCAGCTGCTTGGTGCCGCTCTCGGCCTTTTTCGGCTCGGCATCCGCCTTCGGGGCGGGGTCGGGCGTGGGCGTGGGCGTGGGCGCTGCGACAGTTTCCGACGCATCCTCGCCCTCGCCGGCGATCGTGGCGATCACGGTGCCGACCTTCACGCCGTCGGTCCCCTCGGCGATCAGGATCTTCGCCAGCGTGCCTTCATCGACCGCTTCGAATTCCATCGTCGCCTTGTCGGTCTCGATCTCCGCCAGGATATCGCCGGACCGGATCGTGTCGCCTTCCTTGACCAGCCACTTGGCGAGCGTGCCTTCCTCCATCGTCGGCGAGAGCGCCGGCATCTTCAGCTCGATCGCCATGTCAGTACGTCTCCACCAGCACGTCGGTATACAATTCGGCAGGATCGGGTTCCGGCGTCTGCTCGGCGAAATCGGCCGCCTCGTTCACGACCTTGCGGATTTCGCCCTCGATCGCCTTCAGCTCGTCTTCCTTGACGCCCGCCGCTTCCAGTTCCTTCTTCACACCTTCGATCGGGTCGGACTTTTCGCGCACCGACTGGACCTCGTCGCGCGAACGGTATTTGGCCGGATCGGACATCGAATGGCCGCGATAGCGATAGGTCTTCATCTCCAGGATGATCGGCCCCTTCCCGGCGCGGACCCAGGCCAGCGCTTCCTCGGCCGCGCCACGGCACGCCAGCACGTCCATGCCATCGACCTGGATGCCGGGAATGCGGAAGCTCTCGCCGCGCTTGTACAACTGATCCTCGGCCGAGGCGCGATTGATGCTGGTCCCCATCGCATATTGATTGTTCTCGATCACATAGATGATCGGCAGCTTCCACAGCTCGGCCATGTTGAAGCTTTCATAGACCTGGCCCTGATTGGCCGCGCCATCGCCGAAATAGGCCATGGCGACGCCGCCGTCCTCGGCATATTTGTGCGCAAAGGCCAGGCCGGTGCCGAGCGACACCTGCGCGCCGACGATGCCGTGGCCGCCGTAGAACTTCTTCTCGGTCGAGAACATGTGCATCGACCCGCCCTTGCCCTTCGAAATGCCGGCGGCGCGGCCGGTCAGTTCGGCCATGATCTCCTTGGGGTCGATGCCATAAGCGAGCATATGGCCGTGGTCGCGATAACCGGTGATCACCGAATCCTTCTCGCCGTCCAGGCCCGACTGAAGGCCGACCGCGACCGCTTCCTGCCCGATATACAGGTGACAGAAGCCGCCGATGAAGCCGAGTCCGTAAAGCTGGCCCGCCTTTTCCTCGAACCGGCGGATGAGCAGCATCTGCCGATAGAATTGGAGGAGTTCCTCCTTTGAGGCGTTGTACCTATTCGGTTCGTTTGGACGCTCGCGGTTTGTCGCTGCCGGTTCGACTTTACGGCTTTTTGCCGGTGTTTTTGCCACGATCGTCCTCATCCTGGGGAGTGATGGAAGCGGCGCTATAGGCCCATTAGGCACCGAAACGCAATGAGGCGCTCCACCCATCGACGGAGCGCCTCAAAAGCCCATGGCTCGAAAAATCGTGACAACCAGCTGTCGTATGTAGCTGCGTGGAAACCAGATCTACGGATTGAAAAACTCGTTGATGATTTCGCCAAGGCCAACAAGCGCCCTGCCCACCCTGATCAGCAAGTCGCCAATCTTGGTCTTTGCAGGAAAAGGACCTTCATCCGGATAGTCTGGATTTCCTTTCTTGTAGACGCCCAGGGGCGCCGCGCTTCCGGTTTCGACTGAATCGGCAACCGTCCGCAGATATTTCGCCAGCATTTTCGGATTACGAACCAGCCGTTTCACCCAACCACTGTTCTTGTAGGTTTGTGCAGATGGGCCGAACTTGTCAGCGCGATACTTGTCAGCTGCCCGATCCGGCTGCTTGATCTGGGCTGCGGATTCTCCGGTTGCAAGCGCCGTCGCCCCGCCCAACGCAGCCAGTCCAACCTTTGTAATTGCGCCGCGACGGCCCAGCACCTCTTCACCCTCGGACATGGAATTCTCCTCAGCAACCAATGCCCGCAAATCTTTCGCCGAATAGGGACGGAAGTCGATATGGCTCACCTAGTCCATTTGGACTAAGCACCGCCTCTTTCTCGTTCAGCCAAGGCGACCAAATAGCTGAACAGCCTCTGCCTGACTATGAACACCGCATTTTCGAAAGATCGACTGTAGATGATTTCGTGCCGTATTGTGCGCCATTCCAATAGCGGCGGCGGCGGCGGACAGATCGGCGTATCGAATGCACTCCGCCGCCAGCCGCGCCTCCCGCTCGCTCAATCCGAACGTCGCACTCAACATGGCGGGGTTCGGGACCCGCACAGCCGCAAGGTCATGAACATGCACGACACAGGCACAGCCGAAATGTGACAACAGCCGCTCCCCCGGCGGCGCGGCCAGAACGCGCACGACATAGGGTTTTCGCCCGGACGGGCGTGTTACCACAATCTGCCCCCCCACATCAGGAGCCTTGCTCTTCTTCAGTGCAGATGTGACACCATTGACCATGGCACGAAGCCGCCGCGTTTCCGCGGCTCGCGCCGTTGCAAACTGGCCATCGGACCATCCAAGCCCGTCGCCAGCCGCCAGAATCGCGCGTGCGCCGTCGTTGACAAAGGCCAGACGTTCGCTGGCATCGACGATAATCACGCCATCGGCCTTCGCCGACAATGCCTCCAGCAATACCGCCTGGGTGCCGGCCGCCTGTTCAATGATCGCACTCAATGCGCATGCCTGCTCGACATGGGGTGCCAGTCGGTGAAACGCAGCCAGCCCTTCGTCCGTCGGCATGCCCTCGGCCTCGGTGCTCAGCAGCGTGAACGCGCCCGACAGGTTGTTCGGCAATCGCAACGACAGGCCCATCTGGTGCGCAACGCCGATAGCGTCGATGGATGCGCGCACACGTTCATCGCGGAGCATCGTCGGCACATCATACAGGGCGCGATCGTGATAGATTTCGCCCGCCCGGACACCCATATGCAGCGACGCGCGGGGATCCGCCCGGAATGTTTCGCTCTGGTAATAGGCATTGGCTTCGTCATCGGTATAGCCGTGCGTATGCGCCCGCAGACTTCCGGCCGCCGGATCGATTGCGACGAGCACAGCCGCCGCATGACCGAAAAGATCGGCGATGCGGCCCATGATCTCGCGCCATTCGATGTCGCCGGCAGCAGCCGAGTAGAGCTGCGCAACGATCGACTCATGCAGGTCATGCGTCAGCATCGACTCGTCCTCGAACCGATCATAACAGGTCCGGAACGAGTTCAACAGATCGGGCAACGCTGCCCTTGAAATACGTCAGTCGAGCGGAATGATGACCTCATCGGGATGCACGACGTTGAGCTTCTTGCGGCTCAACTCGTCCACCATGTCGGGATCGGCCCCCTTCGGATCGAGCAGCGCAACGCGGTTGCGCAGCTGCGCCCGCTGCTTGTCGAGCTTCGCGAGTTCCGCCTGCCGCACCGCGAGCTGCCGCTTGTAATCGCCATAGGTCAGCAGGCCGTTGGGACCCAGCACCGCCGAATAGGCGAAGAAGCCCATGAAAATGATCGACACCGCCGGCAGGCCTGCGCGGCGGAGGATCGTTCTGAACGTGGCGGCGGAACGCGGCATGATCATCGTTGTCGCGCAAAGCGACTCGCGGTTCAAGCGGGACTTTCGCCCCGCCAAAAGAAAATCAACCCGATTCGTTCTCGCAACGAATTTCAGCGCAGAATCGACCGCCCCGCATAGACCGCAGCGTCGCCCAGTTCCTCCTCGATCCGGATGAGCTGGTTATATTTGGCGAGCCGGTCGGATCGTGCCAGCGAACCGGTCTTGATCTGTCCGCAATTGGTCGCGACGGCGAGGTCGGCGATGGTCGCGTCCTCGGTTTCGCCCGAACGATGCGACATCACGGCGGTATAGGCCGAACGCTGCGCCAGGCTCACAGCCTCCAGCGTTTCGGTCAGCGTGCCGATCTGGTTGACCTTCACCAGCAGCGAATTGGCCAGCCCCTGTTCAATCCCCATCGCCAGCCGCTTCGGGTTGGTGACGAACAGATCGTCGCCGACCAGCTGGCACCTGCCGCCGATCTTGTCGGTCAGCGCCTTCCAGCCCTCGAAATCATCCTCGCCCATTCCGTCCTCGATCGACAGGATCGGATAGCGCGCGACGAGATCGGCGAGATAATCGGCCATCTCGACCGGGCTCAGCGACTTGCCCTCGCCCGAAATCTCGTACTTGCCGTTCCTGAAGAATTCGGTCGCGGCGCAATCGAGCGCGAGCATCACATCGTCGCCGGGCGTGTACCCCGCCTTTTCGATGCTGGTCATGATGAAGTCGAGCGCGTCGGTAGTGCTGGCGATATTCGGCGCAAAACCGCCCTCGTCGCCCACCGAAGTGGACAGCCCCTTCTCGCTCAACCCCTTTTTGAGCGTGTGAAAGATCTCCGCGCCGCACCGCACCGCTTCGGCGATGCTGTCGGCGCCGACCGGCATGATCATGAATTCCTGAAAGTCGATCGGATTGTCGGCATGTTCGCCGCCGTTGATGATGTTCATCATCGGCACCGGCAGGACGTGCGCCGAAACGCCGCCGACATAGCGATAGAGCGGCAGACCGCGCGCGTCCGCCGCCGCCTTCGCCACCGCCAGGCTGGCACCCAGGATCGCGTTCGCGCCGATCCGCCCCTTGTTCTCGGTGCCGTCCAGTTCGATCATCGCCAGGTCGATATCGGCCTGATCCTCGGCATCGAGACCGACGATCTCCTCGGCAATCTCGCCGTTCACCGCCTCGACGGCTTCCAGCACGCCCTTGCCCAGATAGACCGATTTGTCGCCGTCGCGCTTCTCCACCGCCTCATGCGCGCCGGTCGAGGCGCCCGACGGCACCGCCGCCCGACCGAAACTGCCATCCTCCAGCAGCACATCGACCTCGACCGTGGGGTTGCCGCGGCTGTCGAGAATCTGGCGCGCATGGATGTCGATGATTGCGGTCACGAAATGGTCTCCCTACCTTGGGGCGTGAGGATGTCGCGCGGGCCTCTATCCCGTTCGGCTCCACCGGGCAAATCATGCGTGACAGGGAACCGGCTCCCGGCGCCGTTGTTGTTCCGTATGAAGGCAGCAGAAGGGTTCGAGCGATGGCCGAAGATACCATTTCCAGCAACGAAGGCGGCACGCTGGTCGCGGCGGAACCGGTGAAGATCACCGGCGACGCCGCCGATCCGGGCAAGCGCGGCGCGGCCGAAACGGTACGTGAGGAGGCGAGCAAGTTCATGGGACAGGCAGGAGACAAGGCGCGCGCCTATGCCGATACCGGCAAGGAAAAGGCGAGTGGCGCGCTGGACGGATTTTCCGACATGATGCGCGACGCCGCGTCGTCGGTGGATGAGCGGCTGGGCGAACAATATGGGCAATATGCCCGTTCCGCCGCCGACCAGATTTCGGGCTTTGCCGAGTCGCTGCGTGGCAAGCAGGTCGATGACCTTCTCGACGACGCGCGCGAGTTCGTGAAGAAAAGTCCCGCAGTCGCGGTCGGCATCGCCGCCGGCGTCGGCTTCGTGCTCGCGCGGCTGCTCAAGTCCGGACTCGACGCGGCCGGCGACCTTGCCGACAAGGCGGACGGCTCCGACACGCCAAAGGCGTAAGGCGCGCCGGGGGGACCGATGGACGAGCGGCAGGACGAGGCGGGAATCGGAACGCTGATCGCCAGGGCGATCGGGGACGGTCGGGCCTATGCGCAGGCCGAGCTCGATTACTGGAAGGCGCTGGCGATCGATCGCATCGCCGATGCCCGGGCCGCCGCCATCCTTGGCGTCATCGTCTTCCTGCTCGCCCAGGCCGGGGCGATCGCGCTGATCGTCGGACTGCTGATGATCCTGACCCCGATCGTCGGCGCAGTCGCGGCCACGCTGATCGTCGTGATCGTGGCGGGCGGATGCGCGGTGCTGGCGGCGCGCGCGGCGATGACGCGTTTTCGTCGTGCCACCCGGCCCCGGCAGATGCCATGACCGACGAACGCTCCCCCGCCGTCATCGCCGCCGAAGCGCGGACCAGCGCCGCGCGACAGCGCCTGTTCGGTACGATCGACGAGATTCAGGCGCGGCTCGATCCGCTCGCGCTCGCCGCCAACGCGGTCGAGAATGTCGCCGCCACCATCGCGATCAATTCGATCGAGACGGTCAAGGCGCGCCCGCGCGTCACCGCGACGGCGGCGGCGGCGGCGATCCTGTTTCTGGCGCGCAAGCCGATCGGGCGACTCCTGTCACGCGGGGCCAGGCATGCAACCGCGACCGCCGCCGCGAGTTTGAATTCCAAATCCAGCAAGCGATCCAGCAAGAAGGACTGAGCCGATGACCGACCCCAACGAAGCCCCGGCAGGCCGCCGCGCGCGCGCGGCCCAGCAGATCGAGAGCAACCCGCTCGCCATCGTCGCCGGTGGCGTCGCACTCGGCGTCGTGATCGGCGCTCTGGTGCCGCGCCCGCAAAAGGAGCGCGACCTGCTCGCCCCGGTCGGCAAGCGCATCGCCGAGACCGCGACCGCCGCCGCCACCGCCGCCCGTGAGGCGGGAAAGGCGGAGATCGACGCGCTGATCCCCCCGCGCGATACCGCGAAGGAGCATATCGGCAAGGTGATCGGATCGGCGTTCAGCGCGGCAAAGGATGCCGCCCAGAGCAAGGCCGACGCCTGATCCGGACTTGAGTGCGGTGCAGCATCGGCGCTAAGGCCACCGGGATATTCCAATCCCCGGGGAGTCCCTATGAGCAAGCTGCACCTCGTCTTCGGCGGTCGCGTGAAAGACCCGATGACGCTCGATTTTCAGGATCCGACGAAGCTGGACGTCATCGGCATCTTTCCCGACTTCGCGAGCGCGGAAAAGGCCTGGCGTGCCGCGGCGCAGCGCACGGTCGATGATGCCGAGATGAAATATGTGGTGGTGCATCTCCACCGCCTGCTCGAACCCGATCTGGAGAGCTGAGGACACGCTTCGCCGCTCCCGCTTGCGGCAGGGCGCGGGGCGGCTCTGACAAACAGACCCACCGCCACGGGGGCAACGATCAGCCCCCGTGCGCGGAAAGGATCTCGATCAGATAAACTCGATCTTGCTGACTTCGTACCAGCGATCGCCGGCGGGAACGGTCACTTCCACTTCCTCACCCACGCTCTTGCCGATCAGCGCGCGGCCCAGCGGGGAGTTATAGCTGATCCGTCCGGTCTTGGCGTCCGCCTCGGCCTGACCGACGATCTGGTACTTCACCGACTTGTCGTCTTCGTCCAGCAGCGTCACGGTCGCCCCGAACACGATCTTGTCGCCCGACAACTCCTTCGGGTCGATGATCTGCGCGCGGCTCATCTTGTCCTCGATGTCGGCGATCGTCGCCTCGATCTGGCCCTGCCGCTCCTTGGCGGCATGATATTCGGCGTTTTCGGACAGGTCGCCGTGCGCGCGCGCCTCTTCGATGGCGTCCACGATCAATGGCCGTTCGGCTTTCAGGACCTTCAACTGCTCATTGAGCTTGTTGTAGCCTTCCGCCAGCATCGGCATCTTTTCGACCGTCGCCATCCTGTCCGTCCTTCGTCAAAGCCCCTTCCCCCGGCGTGCCTGAACCGGCCCGCCCGCACCCTCGTCAACGCTGTGGGGGATCAATTGTGCGATTGCGAATAATAGGCCTGCAACGGACGGACTTCAAGTGACTGCCGGGAAAGCGCGGCGATGGCACGCGATGCCGCGACGCTGGCAGGCGCCGTGGTGAAATAGGGGATTTTCAGGCTCAGCGCCGCCATCCGGATCGATTCGGAATCCTTCAGGCTCTGCCACCCCTCGGTGGTGTTGAAGATCAGCGCGATGTCGCCGTCGCGAATCCGATCGACGATATGCGGCCGGCCCTGCGCCACCTTGTTCACCCGCTCGACCGGCACGCCGTTCGCTTCCAGATAATCGGCGGTGCCGCCGGTCGCGACGATTCCGAAGCCCTGATCGACCAGCGTGCGCACGCCCGGCAGGATCACCGGCTTGTCGCCATCCTTCACGCTGACGAACACCGTTCCCGATCCGGGCAGCACCGTCCCGGCGCCCAGCTGGGACTTGGCAAAGGCGATCGGAAAATCGCGATCGATTCCCATCACTTCACCGGTTGACTTCATTTCCGGTGACAGCACGGGATCGACGCCGGGGAACCGGGCGAACGGAAATACCGCTTCCTTCACCGCGATATAATCGATGTCGCGGTCGATCGGCGGCAGGTCCTTCAGCTTTTCGTCCGCCATCACCCGGCTCGCGATCTTCGCGATCGGGGTGCCGATCGCCTTGGCGACAAACGGCACGGTCCGCGACGCGCGCGGGTTGACCTCGATCAGATAGACCTCGCCATCCTTGACCGCGAACTGGATGTTCATCAGCCCCTTGACCTTCAGCGCCCGGGCCAGCGCATCGGCCTGCCGCTCGATCTCCGCGATCACGTCGGCGGGCAACGAATAGGGCGGCAGCGAACAGGCACTGTCGCCCGAATGCACGCCCGCCTCCTCGATATGCTGGAGCACGCCGGCGACGACGACATCCTCGCCATCGGCGATGGCATCGACATCGACCTCCACCGCGTCGCGCAGATACTGATCGATCAAAACCGGCGCATCGCCCGAAACCTGTACCGCGGTCTGGATATAGTGATCCAGCTGCTCGGGCGTATCGACGATCTCCATCGCACGCCCGCCCAGCACGAAGGACGGCCGCGTCAGCACCGGATAGCCGATCCGCGCCGCGACCGCGATCGCCTCCTCGCGGCTGCGCGCGATGCCGTTCGCCGGCTGTTTGAGGCCGAGCCTGGACACCAGATCGGCGAACTGCTCGCGATCCTCGGCCAGATCGATGGCGTCGGGCGACGTCCCCAGGATCGGGATCCCGGCGCTCTCCAACGCGCGCGCCAGGTTGAGCGGAGTCTGCCCGCCGAACTGGACGATCACCCCGACCAGTTCGCCCTTCGCCTGTTCGACGTGCAGGATTTCCAGCACGTCCTCGGCGGTCAGCGGTTCGAAATACAGGCGATCGGACGTATCATAATCGGTGCTCACCGTTTCCGGGTTGCAGTTGACCATGATCGTTTCGTAACCCGCATCCGCCAGCGCGAAACAGGCGTGGCAACAGCAATAGTCGAACTCGATCCCCTGCCCGATGCGATTCGGCCCGCCGCCCAGGATGACGATCTTCTTCCGGTCGCTCGGCGCCGCCTCATTCTCCGGCTCGCCAAAGCTGGGCGCTTCATAGGTCGAGTACATATAGGGCGTCTTCGCCTCGAACTCGGCGGCGCAGGTGTCGATCCGTTTGAACACCGGCCGCACGCCCAGCCGGTGACGCAGCTTGCGCACATCGGCCTCGGTCACGCCACCGGTCATCGCCTTCACCACCTCGCCGATCAGGCCGGACGATTTCGCCATTGCGTCGGCGCCTTGGCGCAGGTTCGCCGATTTGAGCGACAGCCAGGCGAGCCGCTTGTCCGAAAAACCCATCGCCTTCAGCCGGCGCATCCCCACCGCATCCTGCGGCAGGCCGTCGCGGCACACCTGTTCCTCGGCCGCGACGATCTCGGCGATGCGCTCGAGGAACCACGGATCATAGGCCGCCAGCGCATGCACCTCCGCGACGGTGAACCCCTCACGCAGCGCCTGTGCCGCAATCAGCAGCCGGTCGGGCGAGCGCACCGCCAGCGCCGCCTCGATCGCGTCGCGCGGCGCGCCGGCCAGATGCTCGACATTGTTGAAGCCGGACAGGCCGGTCTCCAGCCCCCGCAGCGCCTTCTGCATGCTTTCATGGATGTTGCGGCCGATCGCCATCACCTCGCCGACCGACTTCATCGCCGTGCCGAGCGTCGCTTCGGCGCCCTTGAACTTCTCGAACGCAAAGCGCGGAATCTTGGTCACGACATAGTCGATGGTCGGCTCGAACGACGCCGGGGTCGCGCCGGTAATGTCGTTTTCGATCTCGTCCAGCGTGTATCCGACCGCCAGCTTCGCCGCGACCTTGGCGATCGGAAAGCCGGTCGCCTTGGACGCCAGCGCCGACGAGCGGCTGACGCGCGGGTTCATCTCGATCACGATCAGGCGGCCATCCCTTGGATTGACCGCGAACTGCACGTTCGACCCGCCGGTCTCCACGCCGATCTCGCGCAGCACCGCGATGCTGGCGTTGCGCATGATCTGATATTCCTTGTCGGTCAGCGTCAGCGCGGG
>NZ_JAHBZJ010000004.1 GCF_019635455.1 Sphingomonas sp.
CCGTCGCCGGCGGGCTTGCCGCTGGCGGGCTGTTGCGGTTCCGGCGCGGCCGGGGCGGCGGCGCGCGGCTCGGGCGCGGGTTGCGGCTTGGGGGCAGGCTTCGGTGCTGGCGCAGGCGCGGGCGCCGGCTCGGCGGCAGGGGCCGCGGCCTTCGCCTCCGGCGCGTTCGCCTTGACCGGGGAAGGACGCGACGCAAGGCCCAGGCGATGCGCCTTGCCGATCACCGCATTGCGGCTCACGCCACCCAGTTCCTCCGCGATCTGGGTCGCGGTCATCCCGCTGTCCCACATCTTGCGCAGCGTCTCGATCCGTTCGTCGGTCCAGCTCATTTGTCGTCCCTAAAGAATCAATCCCGTTGCCGGGCGCGGCGGCAGCGATTACCCGGCCTTTCCATGGCCGACCAGTCCCAACCGCCCGAAATGCCCACAGCCCTGACGTCCGGCCCCGGCGTGCCGGTCATCCGCAACGTCAATTGGGGCGGGCTTTGGACCCTCTATGTGAAGGAGGTGCGCCGCTTCTTCAAGGTGCAGCTCCAGACGGTGTGGGCGCCCGCGGTCACGACACTGCTCTTTCTCGTCGTGTTCACCGTGGCGCTGGGCGGTGGCGGACGCATGGTGACGCTGGAGGGGCGGGCGATCCACTTCGCCGATTTCATCGCCCCCGGGCTGATCGTGATGGGCATGCTCCAGAACGCGTTCGCCAATGCCAGCTTCTCGCTGCTGGTGGGCAAAATTCAGGGAACGATCGTCGATTATCTGATGCCGCCGCTATCGACGATGGAATTGCTGGCCGCCCTGTGCGGCGGCGCGATCACCCGTGCTTTTTGTGTCGGGGCGGCGGTGTGGCTGGCGATGGCGATCTGGCCCGGCGTCTCGGTAACCCCGCACCATGTCTGGGCGATCCTGTGGTTCGGCTTTTTCGGTGCGCTGTTCCTGGCGCTGATGGGGGTGCTGACATCGATCTGGGCGGAAAAGTTCGATCATGCCGCGGCGGTGACCAATTTCGTCGTCGCGCCGCTCGCGCTGCTCTCCGGCACCTTCTATTCGGTCGATCGCCTTGCCCCGGCGTTTCAGGCGATCAGCCACGCCAACCCATTCTTCTACATCATCTCGGGCTTTCGCTACGGCTTTCTCGGGGTGGCGGATTCCCCGATCCCGCTTGGCGCGGCGGTGATTTTCGGCATCGATCTGGTGATGGGGCTGGCCTGTTACGCGCTGCTGCGATCGGGATGGAAGACGCGCAGCTGACCGGGGTTGCGAGCGCGTATCGGCGGGGGTAAAAGCGCGATCCGGGCGGTCCGGTCGGGCCGCCCTTGTTGTTTGTATCAGGTTCAACGGCGCTACAACCCAGCCAAAAAAGGAGGAGCAGTCCAATGTCGATCACCCCGCTCATGCCCGTCTATCCGCGGTGCGATGTGCGTCCGGTGCGCGGTGAGGGCTGCTACCTGATCGGCGAGCGAGGCGAGCGCTATCTGGACTTCGCCGCTGGCATCGCGGTCAACGCGCTGGGCCATGGGCATCCGACCTTTACCAAGGCGGTGCAGGACCAGGTCGCGACGCTGATGCACGTGTCCAACCTCTACGGCTCGCCGCAGGGGGAGGCGCTGGCGCAGCGCATCGTCGACAATTCGTTCGCCGACACGGTGTTCTTCACCAATTCGGGCGCGGAGGCGGTCGAATGCGCGATCAAGACGGCGCGCCGCTATCATTATGTGAACGGCAATCCGCAGCGGACGAAGATCATCACCTTCACCAACGCCTTTCACGGGCGGACGATGGGGGCGATTTCGGCGACCAACCAGGCGAAGATGCGCGACGGGTTCGAACCGCTGTTGCCCGGTTTCGACTATGCGCCGTTCAACGATCTCGACGCCGCGCTCGCGCTCGTCGACGACCAGACCGCGGGCTTCATGGTCGAAACGGTGCAGGGCGAGGGCGGGATGACCGCCGGCACCCCGGAATTCATCCGGGGCCTGCGTCAGGCGTGCGACGCGCACGGCATGCTGTTGATCCTTGACGAGATTCAGTGCGGCTATGGCCGGACCGGCAAGATGTGGGCGTATGAACATTACGGCATCACCCCCGACATCATGACCGCAGCCAAGGGGATCGGGAACGGCTTCCCGCTGGGCGCGTGCCTCGCCACCGAAGCGGCGGCGAAGGGCATGGTGTTCGGCACCCACGGATCGACCTATGGCGGCAATCCGCTCGCGATGGCGGCCGGCATGGCGGTGCTCGACGTGATGACCCAGCCCGGCTTCCTCGATCACGTGACGCGGATGGGCGAGCGTCTGCGCGCCGCGTTCGAACAGATGATCCCCAATCACGATCATCTGTTCGACGAGATTCGCGGCAAGGGCCTGATGCTGGGCATCAAGCTCAAGGAGCCGGCGGTCGCGCGCGACTTCGTGGCGCATCTGCGCGACAATCACGGGCTGCTGACCGTGGCGGCGGGCGAGAATGTCTTCCGTGTCCTGCCGCCGCTGGTGATCGAGGAACGCCATATCGCCGAGTGCGTCGAAAAGCTGAGCGCGGGCGCGCGCAGCTATGCGCCGCCCGCCGACGATTGATGCCGTGCCGCCGCTGCGGGCAATCCGCGGCGGCCACGAAGGGGCCACGTCCATGACCTATCGCAACTTCCTGTCTCTCAGTGATGCCGGCGCCGACGGCCTTGCCGCGATCCTCTCCGAAGCGATCGAGCGTAAGGCCGCGCGGGCCGGCCTGCCCCGGGGCGCGGTCGATGCCGACGCGCCGCTCGCCGGCCATTGCCTCGCGATGGTGTTCGAAAAGAACTCGACCCGCACCCGCGTCAGCTTCGAAATGGCGATCCGCCAACTGGGCGGCAGCGCGGTGGTGCTCGACAGTGCGACCAGCCAGCTCGGCCGGGGCGAGACCGTGGCCGACACCGCGCGCGTCCTGTCGGGCTATTGCGACGCGATCATGGTTCGCACCGACGATCATGCGAAGCTGCTCGAAATGGCCGAATATGCCAGCGTGCCGGTCATCAACGGCCTCACCGACGACAGCCATCCGTGCCAGATCGTCGCCGATCTCCAGACGATCCTCGAAAGCGGCAAGGCGCTTCCGGGGCTCAAGGTCGCGTGGCTGGGCGACGGCAACAACGTCCTCGCCTCGATTGTCGAGGCGGCGGGCCTGATGCACTTCGACGTCGTCGCCGCCTGTCCGCAGAGCTTTTCGCTGCCCGATGCGGCGATGGCGCTCGGCAAGGGGCGGGCGCGCTGCGTCAACGACCCCGCCGAAGCGGTGGCGGATGCCGATGTGATCGTCACCGACACCTGGGTGTCGATGGGTCAGGCGCATGCCGATGCAAAGCTCGCCGCGCTCGCGCCCTATCAGGTGACCGAGGCGCTGATGGCGCAGGCCAGGCCCGACGCGAAGTTCCTCCACTGCCTCCCCGCGCATCGCGGCGAAGAGGTGACCGATGCGGTGATCGACGGCCCGCAATCGCTGATCTGGGCAGAGGCGGAAAACCGGCTCCACGGGCAGAAGGCGGTCCTGCGCTGGTGCTTCGGCCAGATCGGGTGAGTTGAACGCCCGCTGGCGCTTCCTATCTTCCGGGCATCTCCTGACGCCTGCCTGTCACGCGCCCGTGGCGAAACGGATGCCCTTCCCGACCCGGGGGCCAGGGCGGAGCGGCCCTGAACAGCCCCGGACCGGTCCGGGGACAAACGGATGTGTTGGAATGACCACGACCACCGACCTTGATCGCACCGTGAACTTCACGATTCCCCGGCGCCATGCGCGCGGGCGGATCGCGCGGCTGGGTCCGGTACTCGATCGGATTCTCGCCGCCCATGCCTATCCCGCGCCGATCGAGCGACTGCTCGCCGAGGCGCTGACGCTGACCGCGCTGCTGGGATCGACGCTGAAGGATACCAGCGGCCAGCTGACCCTCCAGGCCCAGGCGCAGGGCGGCATCGTGACGCTGATGGTGTGCGATTATCGCGGCGGCGAATTGCGCGGCTATGTCCAGTTCGATGCCGACAAGCTCGCCGAACTGGGCGAGGCGCCGTCGCTCTATGCGCTGTTCGCGCAGGGCTATCTCGCGATCACCTTCGATCAGGCGGCGACCGGCGAGCGCTATCAGGGGATCGTCCCGCTCGATGGCGCGTCGCTCGCACAGGCGGCGGAACGCTATTTCGACCAGTCGGAACAGATCCCCAGCCTCGTCCGGCTGGGCGTCGGCCATGACGCGGCGGGGCATTGCATCGGCGGCGGCCTGTTCCTCCAGCACCTGCCCGAGGGGGAGGAGGGTGGCGAGCGACTGCACAGCCGCGACGACCATCCCGAATGGGATACGGTCGAGGCGCTGGGTGCGACGATGGGTGAGGACGAACTCGCCGATCCGTCGCTGCCGCTCGAAACGCTGATCTGGCGCCTGTTCAACGAAGAAGCGGAGGTGCGCGTGCAGGGCGGCGTCGATCTGGTGCGCGGCTGCCGCTGCGATCCCGCCTATATCGAATCGGTCCTCGCCAAATTCACGCCGGAGGACCGCGCCGAAATGGCGGAGGATGGCATCATCACCGTCGATTGTGCCTTTTGCGCGCGGAAATTTCCGATTCCTTTCGAAGCGGTTAGCTGACAGGAATTGTCAGCGAATTGAAAGCCGGAACGTGTTAGACCAGCGGTGAAATGAAGATTCGCTCTCTCCTCGCGCTTGGCGCACTGGTTGGCGCGGCCGTCGCCGGTCTCACCGCGGCGGCGCAGAGCGGCGGCCTGGCCGCGCTCGGTCGAATCGAACGCGGCGAATGGCAATTGCGCGATCGCGAAGGCGGCACCCGATCGATCTGCATTTCCGATCCGCAGGTGATGCTTCAGCTCGAACATCGCGGCGTCACCTGCTCGCGCTTCGTGGTCGAAAACACCCCGCTGGGCGGTCGCGTGACCTATAGCTGCCCGGGCATCGGCAATGGCGATACCCGCATCACCGTCGAAACCCCGCGCCTGGTCCGGATCGAAACGCAGGGGGTGAGCCGCGGCCTGCCCTTCACCTATGAGTATGAAGGGCGGCGCACCGGCCCCTGTCGCTGAACCCCCGCCGCTTATCCTTGACGCGGGGCCATTCGCGTGAGCCTCTCGCCTCGCTTGCCGCGCTGCGGCAAAGTGGGTAGCGCAGGGCCATGACACAATCCGGACGTACAGCCGTCGCCCTGATTTCGGGTGGCCTCGATTCCTATGTTTCCGCGGCCTGCGCCCGGGCCGAGGGCTTTTCGCTGCTCGCGCTGTCGGTCGATTACAATCAGCGCCATCAGATCGAACTGGCCGCCGCCCGCCGTATCGCGGTCGAGCTGGGCGCGGTACGGCATATCGTCCTGCCGCTCGACCTGTCGGCGTTCGGCGGATCGGCGCTGACCGCCGATATCGAGGTGCCGAAGGAGGGCGTCGGCGACGATATTCCGGTCACCTATGTCCCGGCGCGCAACACGATCTTCCTCAGCCTCGCGCTGGGCTGGGCCGAGGCGGCGGGCGCGCGCGACATGTTCCTCGGTGTCAATGCGCTCGACTATTCGGGCTATCCCGACTGCCGCCCCGAATTCATCGCCGGCTTCGAACGGCTCGCGGAACTCGCGACCAAGGCGGGGGTGGAGGGCGATCCGTTCCACGTCCACGCGCCGCTGCTCCACATGAGCAAGGCCGATATCGTGCGCAAGGCGACCGAACTCGGCCTCGATCTCGGGCTCAGCTGGTCCTGCTACGATCCCGCGCCCGGCGGCCTGCATTGCGGCCTGTGCGACAGCTGTCGCCTGCGCGCGCTGGGGTTCGAACAGGCGGGCATCGCCGATCCCACCCGCTACGCCACGCGGCCCTGACGCGGCCATGGCCTATTCGGTGAAGGAAATGTTCCTGACCCTGCAAGGGGAGGGGGTCAATGCCGGGGCGCGGGCGGTGTTCGTGCGCTTCGCCGGATGCAATTTGTGGTCGGGACGCGAACAGGATCGCGCTTCGGCGGTCTGCAAATTCTGCGACACCGATTTCGTCGGCACCGACGGCGCGGGCGGGGGGCGGTTCGCCGATGCCGACGCGCTTGCCGATGCGGCTGCCCGATTCTGGGGGGAGGGCGTCGAACGCCGGTTCGTCGTGCTGACCGGGGGCGAACCGATGTTGCAGGTGGACGACGCGCTGGTCGATGCGCTCCATGCCCGGGACTTTCGCATCGCCATCGAAAGCAACGGCACGCTGCCTGCCCATCCGGGCATCGACTGGGTGTGTATCAGCCCCAAGGCGGGCAGCCAGGTCGTCCAGCGCCGGGGTGACGAGCTGAAGCTCGTCTGGCCGCAAGCCGGCGCCGATGTCGCGGCGCTGGAACGCTGGGACTTCGCCCATTTCCTGGTTCAGCCGATGGACGATGCGCATGCGCCCGCCAACGTGCAGGCGGCGATCGATTTTGCGCTCGCGCGTCCGAAATGGCGCCTGACGCTTCAGGCGCACAAGGCGCTGGGGCTGCGCTGATCGCCGGCGGTCGATGCCGGCGGTCAACGCGGCCGGGTCAGGCGCAGCGTTCCGGCCGGTACACATCCTTGCGCCAGCATTTCTCGTTGCCGAACTGCGGCAGGTTCACCTGTGCGCCGTAATAGGTGACCATCGGAAACTGCATTTCGCCCCATCGGGTCAGGCTGTTGCGCAGCTCGCCGATATGCTGGACGGCGATGTCGCCGAACCCGCCCCGCGGCGCGAACACCGCCTGTTCGGATACCGCATGCGCGGTCGCGCAGAAGGATAGCTGTGAATAGACGACCGAAAAACTGGAATAGACACGCGTGCCATATTGATCGAGCGCGGTCTGGCCCGCCTTCGCATTCTTGGCGGTCCGCAGGAAATATTTGGACAGCGTGGCGTAGGATGCGTTCAGCTCCGCCCCATGATCCTTCAGGATCGTGTTGTAATTGGGCAGGGTCAACAGCGTCGGCGCGAACTGGCACTGCAATGCCGCCACGTTCAACGCCGCGCGCACATTCCACACGATCGCCGCGCGCAACTCCGCCGGGGTCGCGCCGGGGAGTGGCTGGGCGAGCAGGCCCGGCTCGGTTCCGGTCGCCGGCGCGCTCGCGATATCCGGCCCGCGGAAATAGAATTGGGCCGATGCCGGCGCCGCCCCGAACAGCACCGCCGCACCCGCAACGCCGCAAACCATACGCGAAACCAACATCACACCCTCTCGAACACGCTGAAGTGGGGCAGGGGTTACGGACTTTTGCGCGCCCGCCCAAGCAGTTTTTCCCCGCGATTCGTTGCGACTGCGCAAACATCCCGGAATCGGAAGGGGCCGCCCGGCATCCCGGACGGCCCCTCAAGCCGGTAAATCCGCTTTCGCGAACTTACATGCCGTTGCCCATGGTGTCGTTCGCCATGCCCATGTCGTTGCCGGTGGCGCCATCGACCATGGTCATGTTGTCGCTGGTGGTGCCGTCAAGCACCGGATCGGTCGCGTTCACATCGACAACCGTGGTGTTTTCGGGGGTGGTTTCGGTCTTGTCGCCGCAAGCCGACAGCAGCAGCGCGGCGCTGGCGATCATCGAACCGGCAACCGCCTTGGTGAAGAGTGCACGCATGAAATAAGCTCCCTAGATTGTCGAATGGGGGTGGCGCTTCGTCCTATATCCCCAATCCGGGATGGACAATTAAACGCTTCGTGCCGCGCTCTCAACCCTTTTGCTCGTCACCCCCCGCGCACGTCCCGCCCAGCGCGGACAGGAAGGCGGGAAACGCCGCCCCGAGCGCCGCGTCGAACCCGGCCGCCGACACCGGGCGCCCCAGCGCGGCGGCGCTGGTCACCGGAAATTCGGACAGGCCGCACGGGACGATTCCACCGAAATCGGCAAGGTCGGGGTCGAGATTCACCGAAAAGCCGTGCATCGTCACCCACCGCTTCACCCGCACCCCGATCGCGCCGATCTTCGCCTCCGGCCCGCCGTCGCGGGTCCAGATGCCGACCCGCCCCTCGACGCGGAACGCGTGGATGTCCAGCCGGGCCAGCGCGGCGATCACCCATTCCTCCAGCGCGTGGACGAAACAGCGCACGTCCCTGCCGCGCCGGCCAAGGTCGAGCACCAGATAGCCGATCCGCTGTCCCGGCCCGTGATAGGTGTATCGCCCGCCACGCCCGGCGGTGAACACCGGAAAGCGCGGGTCGATCAGTTCGGCCGGATCGGCGCTGGTGCCGGCGGTATAGACGGGCGGATGTTCCAGCAGCCAGACCAGCTCGCGCGCTTCCCCGCGCTGTACGGCGGCGACGCGCGCCTCCATCTGCGCCAGCGCGTCGGGATAGGGGACGGGCGCATCCGCGACGCGCCATTCGATCTCATCGGTCGATTCCATGGTTTCGCGATTGCGCCAGTGTGCGGCGCGGCGCAACCGGGGGAAGCGGCGGTGGCGCCCGCTTCGCGGATCGGCTAACGGACGGCGGACAAGGGGTGAATTATGATCAGCATGGGCAATGTCTGGGATCGAACGGCGGAATTTCTGAGCGACAATCTGGGCGCGGTGGTGCCGATCGCGCTGCTCGCGATCTTCGTGCCGGCGGTCATCAGCGGCAATTTCACCGATCTGCAACAGGGTGCGTCGGCAGGCCTGCGCATGGGGCTGAGCATCGCCGGCCTCATTCTCGCGCTCGTCTCCTTTTGGGGACAGCTGTCGATCACCGCGCTCGCGCTCGACCCCTCGCTCGGCCTGTCGGCGACGCGGATCGGCACCCGCCGGTTGCCCGCCGCGTTGCTGGTGATGGTCGTGGTGGTGCTCTGCGCGCTGCTGCTCGCGGTCCCGTTCGGCGTGCTGCTCGCGGTCGCGGGCGTCGATCTGTCGAATATCGGTTCGGGAACGATGCCCGCCATTCCGGTTGCCGCGCGCCTGTGGGTGGCGGCGTATCTGCTGCTGCTCGTACCGCTGGTGCTCTGGCTGGCCGCGCGCCTCTCGGTGCTGGTCCCGGCCGTGGTCGGCGAGGGCAAGTCGCTGGGCGCGATCGGGGAAAGCTGGCGGCTGACGCGCGGGGTGGCGCTGCGGATCGTCGGCGTGCTGATCCTCTATGTGATCGTTTCTTCCGTCGCGAGCCTTGCGGCGACCACCGCGTTCGGCGCGGTCGCCCGGCTCGCCGTGGGGTCGGGGGAGGATGGCCTGTCGCTCGCGACGGTGCTGACGGCCGTGGTCAGCGGCGCGGTCGGGACCGCTTTCACCGTTCTCGCCACCGCCTTTGCCGCAAAGCTCTTCGTCGCGCTGCGCGCCCGGGATGAGGCTACCGCCGCGCGATGAGGCTCGATCTTGGCGGCGCCTTTGCCGACGCTGCGGCCCTCTGGCGTGCGGATCGCGACCTGATCGTGCGCATCGCGGGGGTTTTCCTCTTCCTCCCGATCCTGGCGCTGGCGATGCTCGCGACCGGGATCGCCCTGCCCGAACAGGCCGCGCCCGAACAGGTTCGGGAGGCGGTCGGCGCATTCTACCAGGCGAACCTTGTCTGGGTGCTGCTGATTTCCGTCATGCTCGATTATGGGGCGTTCGCGCTGCTCCGGCTATTCCTGCAACGCGGCGAATCGGTGCGGGAGCTGTTGCTGGGGTCGCTGGTGCGTCTGCTCCCCTTCGTGCTGATCGGGCTGGCCGTCGGCGCGCTGATGCAACTGGGCTTCACGCTGCTCATCATCCCCGGCATCTACGTGTTCGGGCGGACCTGGCTGATGGGACCGGCCTATGCTGCCAGCCCCGAATCGGGTCTGCTCGGCGCGGTCGAGCGCGGCTTCAGGCTCAGCGCGCGCAATGGCTGGCGGATCGCCCTTGCCGGATCGGGCCTTGCCATCGTCGCCGGTGCGGCGGTGTTCGCACTGCTGATCGTGACCCAGTTGCTCACCGCTGCCGCAGGTGACGCGCCATGGGCGCAGGCGCTGTTCCTGGTGCCGGTCGCGGCCGCCGGTGCGGCGGGCTTCACCGCCTTCACCGTGCTGCGCGTCGCCGTCTATCGCGCGCTCGCCGGGTCGAGCAACGGGACGTGAGGGGCCGCATCGCGCGGCAAATGGCCTGACAGGCGCGGATCGGCAAAGGTTTCGACGGCGCGGGCATAGGGGGTGAACCCCGACGCCCGATAAAATCCCAGCGCGGACGGATGATCGAGCGTGCAGCTATGCACCCAGACCCGCGTCACCTCGCGCCGCCATGCGCGCAACAGCGCCTGTGCCATCAGCCAGCGGCCATGCCCCTGTCCCGTCAATTCCGGCACCAGGCCCAGAAAGGACAGCTCACACGTCGCCGCGCCCTGCGTCTCTGCGCGGAAATCCAGTTCCAGCAGACCGATTTCGATCCCGCGCGGATCGGTCACGGCATAAATCTCGACGCTGGGATCGTGGATGATCGACGTCAGCCGGCTCTCCTCCATCACCAGCCGCGAAAACCACAGCCATGGCGCACCCACCCGCGCGAACAGGGCGCGATATTTGGCGGGCGACGGGCGTTCCCACCGCGCCAGCCGCAACGGTGAATCGGGCAGCGGCCGCGGCGTCGGGCGCGTCCGCATCTCCAGGCTGGTGACAATGGTCGCGACCTCGCCCGGCTTTACCGCGATCAGGCCCATCGGTTCAGCTCCACGTCGCCAGCGGCGGCAGGCTCATCAGGATCGCGTCGATATTCCCGCCGGTTTTCAGGCCGAACAGCGTTCCCCGGTCATAGACCAGGTTGAATTCGGCGTAGCGGCCCCGCCATTCCAGCTGCCGCGCCTTGTCCGCCGCGTCGAACGGCATCGCCATCCGCCGCCGCACGATCGCTGGGAAAATGTCCAGAAACGCCCGGCCCACATCCTGGGTAAAGGCGAAATTGGCGTCCCAATCCCCCTCCAGATGATCGTAAAAGATGCCGCCGACGCCGCGATGGACCTTGCGGTGGGGAATGTAGAAATAATCGTCCGCCCATTTTTTGAACCGGGGATAATGATCCGGATCATGCGCGTCGCAAGCCGCCTTCAGCCGCGCATGAAAGGCGTCGGTGTCTTCGGGATAGGGGATCGGCGGGTTGAGGTCGGCGCCACCCCCGAACCAGCGTTTCGTGGTGCAAAGGAACCGGGTGTTCATATGCACGGCCGGAACGTGCGGATTGGCCATATGCGCAACCAGGCTGATGCCCGTCGCGAAAAAGCGCGGATCCTCGCCCGCGCCGTGGATCGTCTTGCCGAAATCGCCCTCGAACGTGCCGCCGACGGTGGAGACGTTGACGCCCACCTTCTCGAACACCTGGCCCTTCATCACGCCGCGCACGCCACCGCCGCCCGGCGCGCCCGAGGGGTCGGTGCGGTCCCAGGCGAGATAGTCGAAGGTTGCGTCCGATCCCGCCTCCCGCTCGATCGCCACGAACTCGGCACAGATCAGGTCGCGCAGCGCCTCGAACCAGTCGCGCGCCCTGGTCTGCTGGATATCGGGTTCGATCATTCGGGAAAGCCCTTTGTCTGTCGCAATGCCTCGGCCAGCGCGATGCCCGCTGAAACCGCCAGGTTCAAGGATCGCATGCCCGCGCGCATCGGTATCCGCGCCAATATGTCCGCACGGGCGTGGACGAAATCGGGCGCCCCGGCGCCTTCCGATCCGAACAACAGGATGTCGTCGGGCGCGAACGATACCGTGTCGTACCGCGCCTGCGCCCGCGTCGTGAACAGGATCAGCCGGGTCGCCACCTGCGCCTCGAACGCCGCCCAGTCGGCGTGGCGCGCGACGACCGCGCCGTCGGCATAGTCCATGCCGGCCCGCGCGAGCGCGCGATCGCTCCACGCGAATCCCATCGGCTCGATCAGATCGACTCCCGCGCCCAGGCAGGCGGCGGTGCGGATGATCGTGCCGACATTTCCGGCGATGTCGGGCTGAAACAGGGCCACGCGCATGACCGGACGCATAGGCGAGCGGGGGCGGGCGTAACAAGCCGGTCAAAAAGGCGGTTGGCAAAGCCCGTCCGGGCCGTCTATCAGGCCCGCCAGCCACCGGGGGCGCCGGGGGGCTTGGCGTGGCGTTCGCGCGCTTCGCCGCATCCGGTTTCGGGCGTGTTCGCGTCCAGATTTTGAAGTGCAAGGGCTGATGCATGGCAACGCTTGATGAAGCTGTCCCCTCGGAAGGAGCGATCGACGCCCCGGCCGATCCCCGTCGTCGCGATTATCTCGCGATCGGCGCGGTCGCCTGGGCCGGTGTCGGCGCGGGCGTGGTCGCGCTGCCGCTCATCAACCAGATGAGCCCGTCGGCCGACGTCCTTGCCCAATCGACCACCGAACTCGACATTTCGGCGATCCAGCCGGGGCAGGCCGTGAAGGCGACGTTCCGCAAGCAGCCGCTGTTCGTGCGCAACCTGACGCCCAAGGAGATCGCGGAGGCCGATGCGGTGCCGCTGTCCGACCTGCGCGATCCGGAAACGCTGGCGCAGCGGACCAAGGCGGGCAAGGAAAACTGGCTGATCACGCTGGGCGTCTGCACCCATCTGGGCTGCGTGCCGCTGGGCGCGGGCGAGGGCGAGAACAAGGGGCCGTTCGGCGGCTATTTCTGCCCCTGCCACGGTTCCGCCTACGATACCGCCGCGCGCATCCGTCAGGGGCCGGCGCCGAAGAACCTGCAGGTTCCGAATTATGAATTCATTTCCGACACCGCGGTCCGGGTCGGCTGAGGGGGCATAGGTAATGAGCTTTCCCTGGGCAAAGCAGTACGAACCCAAGCATCCGCTGATGAAGTGGGTGGACGATCGGCTCCCGTTGCCGCGGTTCGTCTATAATGCGGTCGGCGCCGGCTATCCGGTGCCGCGCAATCTGAACTATTTCTGGAATTTCGGCGTGCTCGCCGGAATGTTCCTGGCGGTTCAGATCGTCACCGGCATCGTCCTGGCGATGCATTATGCGGCCAATGCCGGCATCGCCTTTGACAGCGTCGAGCATATCATGCGCGACGTGAACGCCGGCTGGTTCCTGCGCTATGCGCACGCCAACGGCGCGTCGATGTTCCTGCTGGTGGTCTATGTCCATATCGCCCGCGGCCTCTGGTACGGTTCGTACAAGGCCCCGCGCGAGATGGTATGGCTGCTCGGCGTGGTCATCTTCCTGCTGATGATGGCCACCGCCTTCATGGGCTATGTCCTTCCCTGGGGTCAGATGAGCTTCTGGGGCGCACAGGTGATCACCGGCTTCTTCTCGGCGATTCCCGGCGTGGGCGAAACCATCCGCGTGTGGCTGCTCGGCGGCTATGCGCCGGATAACGCCTCGCTCAACCGGTTCTTCTCGCTCCACTATCTGCTGCCGTTCGTGATCGCCGGCGTGGTGATCCTCCACATCTGGGCGCTGCACATTCCCGGGTCGTCGAACCCGACCGGCGTCGAGGTGAAGGATGAACAGGACACCGTCCCGTTCCACCCCTATTACACCGCCAAGGATGGCGTTGGCGTCGGCGTGGCGCTGCTCGTCTTCGCGGCGCTGATCTTCTACATGCCGAACCTGCTGGGTCATCCGGACAACTACATTCCGGCCAACCCGCTCTCGACCCCGGCGCACATCGTGCCGGAATGGTATTTCCTGCCCTTCTACGCGATCCTGAAGTCGTTCACCTTCGACTTCCTGTGGATCCCGGCGAAGCTGTGGGGCGTGCTGGCGATGTTCGGGTCGATCCTGCTGCTGTTCTTCCTGCCGTGGCTCGACACCTCGCCGGTCCGGTCGGCGAATTATCGCCCGACCTATCGCTGGTTCCTGATCGTGCTGCTGGTCGATGTGCTGGTGCTCGGTTATGTCGGCGGTGCGGCGCCTTCGCCCTGGGTCATCCTGCTGGGCCAGTTCGCGACCGCTTATTACTTCCTGCATTTCCTGCTGATCCTGCCGATCGTGTCGGCGATGGAGCGTCCGCGCCCGCTGCCCAACTCGATCACGGAAGCCGTGCTGGCCGGCAAGGGGGGAACCTCGCCGACACAGACGGCGATGGCTGCCGCCGAATAACAAGGGGCTCGAAAGAAGATGGTTCGCATTCTAGGCGGCTTGGTCGGCATCGGCTTCGTGCTCGCGCTTATCTTCGGGATCGGAAGCACGATCTCGAACGGGATGAGCACGGCCCCGACGGCCGAGCACGAGTTCCACAAGCACCCGCGCAAGGCCGGGTTCTCGTTCGAGGGCATGTTCGGCAAATATGACAACCAGCAGTTGCAGCGCGGTTTGCAGGTGTACAAGGAAGTCTGCTCGGCCTGCCACTCGCTACGGCTCGTGTCGTTCCGCGATCTTGAGGCGATCGGCTATAGCGAAGGCCAGGTGAAGACGATCGCGAAGGGCTTCCAGGTCCCCTCGGTCAATCCGGAAACCGGCGAGGCGGCGACGCGGGACGGCATGCCGTTCGACAAATTCCCGCTGGTCTATGCCAACGACGTCGCCGCGCGCGCCGCGAACAACAACGCGATCCCGCCCGACCTGTCGCTGATGGCAAAGGCGCGTCACGACGGCAGCAACTATATCTATTCGCTGCTGACGGGCTTCACCGATCAGCCGGCCGCGCTGCTGAAGGAGTTTCCGGACGCCAAGACGCCCAAGGGGCTGCACTACAACCCCTATTTCGCAAACCTGAACCTCGCGATGGCGCCCCCGCTCAAGGATGGTCAGGTGACCTATTCGGACGGCACCGCACCGACGCTGGACAATTATGCGAAGGACATCGCCGCGTTCCTGACCTGGGCGGCCGAGCCGAAGATGGCGGCGCGCAAGACCGCCGGTCTGGCCTCGCTGCTGTTCCTCGTGATCTTCTGCTTCCTCGCCTATGGCGCCAAGAAGCAGATCTGGCGGAACCTGAAGGACTGACCCGTTCACGCCAGTCATGACTCGTAACGGCCCGGGAAGCGATTCCCGGGCCGTTCGCTTTGCCGCAGGGGAGCCATATGTCCGACGCCAACCGCGATCTCGCTGCGCTGATCCGCACGATTCCCGACTTTCCCAGGCCGGGCATTCTGTTTCGCGACGTGACCACCCTGCTGCTCGACCCGGTCGGTCTGGCGCGCGCGGTCGAACATATCATCGACGCGGTGGAGGAGCCGGTCGATCTGGTCGCGGGGATCGAGGCGCGGGGCTTCCTCTTCGCCACGCCGGTCGCGATCGCGCTGGGTGCCGGCGTGCTGCTGGTGCGTAAGGATGGCAAGCTGCCGGGCGCCACGATCGCTGAGGATTATGCGCTTGAATACGGCACCGACCGCATCGCCATTCATGCCGATGCCTGCGCACCCGACGCGCGGGTGCTGCTGATCGACGATTTGATCGCCACCGGTGGCACCGCGCGCGCGGCTGTCCGTCTGCTGCGCAAGGCCGGTGCGCGGGTGACGCAGGCGGCGTTCGTGATCGACCTGCCCGATCTGGGCGGCGCGGATGCGTTGCGGGCCGAAGGCGTCGCGGTCAGCGCGCTTGTCGCCTTTCCGGGGCATTAGGGGCCGGTCGCGACCGCGAATAGCGCCCGCAGGTCATCCCCGGCGGTGATCGCGCATTCCAGCGAGGTCGGAACTTCGCCGCCCGTTCCCCCGTTCCCTTTGGGTTGCCACGCAAGTTGGACCCCGTTCGGGAGAGTATCGATGCACATTCCGCGTTTTGTCACCGGCGGCCTGATCGGCGCCGCCGCCCTCGGCCTTGCCGCCTGCACCGACGGCTATGGCTATTCCGGCGTTTCGGTCGGCTATGGCAGCGCCGGCTATGCCGGAACCTATGGCGACCCCTATTGGGGCTGGTACGACGGCTATTATTATCCCGGCACCGGCTATTATGTGTACGACAATTATCGCCGGCCGATGCGCTGGAGCGACGGCCAGCGCCGATATTGGGAACAGCGCCGGCAGGGCTGGCGCGGCGATCGTCGCGCCATGCGGGACAATTGGCGTGACTATCGCCGTGACCGCCGCGATCGCCGCCCGCGCCGTTAGGCCCTAATCGGTTGCCCGGCGCGCGATCAGCGCGTTGGCGATGAAGGTCAGCACCGGCTCGTCATGCTGGTTGAACACCAGCATGCGCGAGCGGGTGCGCCCCATTTCCGGCCGCTTGTCCGAAAGGCTCTTTTCGAGCAATTCGGTTTCACAGCGCAGCGTGTCGCCGGGATAGACCGGGCGGATCCAGCGCAGTTCATCGACGCCGCCCGCGCCACGCCCGGCGGACGGATGGGCCTTCATCTGCTCGACCAGCATCGCCATCGTCATCGCGCACGTGTGCCACCCGCTCGCCGCCAGCCGTCCGAAATGGGTCTGCGCCGCCGCTTCGTCCGACAGGTGGAATGGCTGGGGGTCATAGGCTCTTGCGAACGCCAGCACCTCCTCGCGCGTCACCTGATAGCTGCCAAAGCGCGCGGTCTCGCCGATTTCCAGGTCTTCGTAATATCGCATCAGGTGAGTTTCGTGTTGAAACCTGTTTTTGGCAAGGGGATTTGCGTGTGTCGCGCAGCCTTGGGATGGCGCGGGCATCGCACGCCCGCGCCCCGGCTCATTTCCCCAGCGACAGTTTCGCGAAGCCCGTCGCGCTGACCGGCGCCCGCCCGTAATAGGACGCCAGCACGTCCGGCTTCACATAGGCGGCGATGGTGCCGCCCAGCGCCAGCGTCACCGATTTGGCGAGCGCGATCCGATAGGCATAGCCGGCCTCAACCCGTCCGACGCGAAAGATCCGGTCGTGCAGCGGGCTGGAATGATCGGGGAACAGCTCGTCATTCTCCACCAGTTCGCCCCGCGCGAACACCGAATGGCGCGCATCGATGTCCCAGTTCGCCTCCGCCAGCCATGCGGTCAGCACCGGGCCGGGCAGGCGGTTCTTCGCGGAGAAGGCAACCGTCGCAGACAGGCCGCCGCGCGCATAATGGATGCTGGCCGTCGTGCGCGCCTCGTCCTCGCCCGGATGCAGCGTCTCAGGGTCCTTGAGCCGCCCGTGGCTGACCTGCGCCGCCCAATTGGGGGAGGGAGTGAACGTCGCCCGTACGCTCCATGAATCGAGCTTCGGCGCCTCAATGTCCCAGCGAGTCTCGTCCGGTTCGCGCCCGCGAAAGGCGGATCCTTCGATCTGGAACGCGCGCGTGCGCAGCCCGGCGGTGACCACGCCATAGGTGATGTGGGTCGAATCGAACCAGTGGTGCGTGATCGGCGACATCGGCTGATAGCGCGCCGATGCGCGGTGCATGAACGCCGCCGGACCCAGCGCCGGTTCACCGACCGGCCCGCCATAGAGGAACAGGCTGGTGTCCGGCGCGACATCGACCTCGACCCGCGCGGCAAGTTCCATGAACAGGTCGTGGGGATGCTGGCGGTCGATCAGTGCCTGACCATCGGCCGTCTCGCCTCCCGCCATCAGGTTGGGGTAGCCGCGCCTGCCCATCAGCGGCTCGAGGCTGAACATGCTGCGCAGTTCGATCCGCGCGCGATCGTCCAGGTCGCGGCCGGCGGTGACCATCCCCATCGATTCGACGAACGCCATGTCGTCGCCCCGCGGGCCGCCCTGATCGGTCACCACGCCCCACAGATAGCCGTGACCCATGATCATCCAGTCGCCGGCCATCACGTGCAGCCCGTCGTGCATGCCGCCGGTCGCCGCCGGGAGCAGCGCCGTGCCGGACGCGATCGTGGCGTTGGGCTTCGGCGCACCGCTTTCCGCGTCCGCCATCTGGTGATGCATGTGCGGCATCGCCGCCGCCGGTGCCTGGGCGGCTGTGGGAGCCGGGGCGGGGGTCGGGTTTGGAGCAGCGGGTGTCATGGGCGTGGGCGCCGGCATCGCCATGCCCTGTCCCATCTTGCCGTGGTCATGCTGTTGCGCCGCCGCAGCAGCGGGCAGCGCCGTCGCCATCAGGGCGACGATCGAAATTCGCGTCTTCATGTCAGAAATCTCCGGTTGATCCATTCGGGTCGGGCGTCGGCCCGTCCGGGATCAGCCGCGCGGCGGGGGCGGCTCGACCGTGGGATTGCGTCGCGCGATCGCGTCGTGGAGCGGGGGAACGCCGCGCCGTCCCGCAAGCGCGTGCGGCGGCGCGACATGCGGCGCGATCAGCGTCGCGGGGGCGATGCAGCCGATGCACATCCGCTCGCCATGCGCGGGAGGATCCCTGGGAACGGGTGCTTCGGCACCGGCCATCGGCATGGCATGGTCCGCCATCGCCATCGCCATCGCCATCGCCATCGTCGCCTTCGCGTCGTCATGGCATGACGGCGCCGCCGCCGCCCCGGCGGGCAGCGCGCTCAGCATCAGCGCCAGTATCAGGAACAGCCGCGACAGCATGTCGGCGGCTCTAGCGCCGCCGCCGCCGCTCGCCAAGGCTTGCCGGGTGCGCGCGGCGAACCTAATTGCCGTCCATGCCTCCACCCGATCCCGTCGCCGGCCTGCGCGCCCGCCTGATCGGCGTGGTGCGCGCCACGTTCAATGACCAGGAGCGCGGCGAGACGCCGGTCCAGCGCAGCGACAATGCCCTGTTCCCGCGCGACAGCGTCACGTGGCGGGTGCATGGCGACGTAACGACGATGATGGTCGGCGGGGTCGCCGCGCTGCTGCTTCAGATGCTGCACCCGGCGGTGCTGGCCGGCGTGTGGGACCACAGCGCCTTCCGGCAGGACATGCTGGGCCGCCTGCGCCGCACCGCCCGCTTCATCGCGGAGACCACCTACGCCGATCGGACCATTGCCGAGGCGACGATCGCGCGGGTGCGCGAGGTACATGCGCGGTTCGGCGGCACCCTGCCCGACGGGACGCCCTATCGCGCCGACGATCCCGCGCTGCTCGCCTGGGTGCATGTGACGGAAATGTGGAGCTTCCTCGCCGCGTGGCAACGATACGGCATTCCGCTCTCCGCCCCGCAGCGGGACGTCTATTTCGACGAAACCGCGCGGATCGGCGTGGCTCTTGGCGCCGACCCGGTGCCGCACGGCCAGGATGCGGCGGACGCGCTGATCGCCGCGATGCGCCCGCAACTGTGCGTGGACGCCCGCACGCGTGAAGTCGCCCGCTTCCTGCTCGACCATCGCGCGCCCAGCCTTGCCGTGGCGCCGGCACAGCGGGCGATCTTCGCCGCCGCGATCGATCTGTTGCCGGACTGGGCGCGGACGATGCACGGCCTGCGCCGTCCCGTCGCCACACTGCCGCTGGTGCGCGGCTCGACCCAGGCGATCGCGGCCACCTTTCGCTGGGCGTTCGGAGCGGGGGTGGGCGCCCGCGACTAGACGTTGAAGCGGAACAGCATCACGTCGCCGTCCTGGACGACATATTCCTTCCCTTCGGACCGCAGCTTGCCATGGTCGCGCGCGCCGGCCTCGCCATTGAACTGCACGTAATCGTCGAACGCGATGGTTTCGGCGCGGATGAAGCCGCGTTCGAAATCGGTGTGGATTTCTCCCGCCGCCTGCGGTGCCTTGGCCCCGACATGCGTCGTCCAGGCGCGCGCCTCCTTGGGTCCCACGGTAAAGAAGGTCAGCAGATGGAGCAGGCTGTATCCCGCCCGGATCACACGGGCGAGGCCGGTTTCCTCCAGCCCCAGCTCGGCCAGGAACTCGCCGCGCTCCTCGGCCGGCATCGTCGCGATTTCCGCCTCGATCGCAGCGGAAACGACCACCGCTTCCGCGCCCTCCGCCTTCGCCTTGTCGAACACGCGCGCCGAATAGGCGTTGCCGTTCGCGGCATCCTCCTCATTGACGTTGCAGACATAGAGGACCGGCTTGGCGGTGATCAGCTGCGCCTGTTTCAGGACGCGCTCCTCCTCGACATCCTTCGGCTCGGTCAGCCGCGCGGGCTTGCCCTCGCGCAGCAGGTCGAGCGCCTGGCCCAGCACGCTGGCGGCGATCTTCGCCTCCTTGTCGCCCTGTGCCGCCTTCTTCTGAAGGTTCGGCACGCGCTTCTCCAGGCTCTCCAGGTCGGACAGCATCAGTTCGGTCTCGACCGTCTCGGCGTCGGCGATCGGATCGACCTTGTTGTCGACATGCTGGATGTCGTCATTCTCGAAACAGCGCAGGACATGGACGATCGCATCGACCTCGCGGATATTACCCAGGAACTGGTTGCCCAGCCCCTCGCCCTTGCTCGCGCCGCGCACCAGTCCGGCAATATCGACAAAGCCCAGTTGCGTTTCGATGATCTTCCCCGATCCGGCGATCGCGGCCAGCTTGTCCAGTCGCGGGTCCGGCACCGCGACATTGCCGACATTCGGTTCGATCGTGCAGAACGGATAATTCGCCGCCTGCGCCGCCGCCGTTTCCGTCAGCGCGTTGAAAAGCGTCGATTTGCCGACATTCGGCAGGCCGACGATGCCGCAGCGAAACCCCATTTGACGATCCTTTGAATTTGGTTGCCGCGCCGATAGGGTGTTTGCCGTCAGCTTTCCAGCCCAGCTTGGGGTTTCCCGCATCGGAGGTGCCAAATGACCTATCGGATCGCACTCGCCGCCGCGCTCGCGTTGACGCTGCCGGTCACCGCCCAGGCCCAGGTCGCGGCGCCGGGTCCGGCCGTGGCGGCGGATCGCGTCGCCTCGCCCGATCAGGTCGCCGAGGCCGCGCGACAGGCGATGGCCGATACCGGCGCGAAGGGGTTGGCGATCGCGGTGATCGACAATGGCCGCGTTGCCTCGGTTCAGTCGTTCGGCATCCGCAACGCCGCCGGCGATCCGCTGACGCCTGATACGATCATGTACGGCGCGTCGCTGACAAAGGCGCTGTTCGCCTATTATGCGATGACTCTGGTCGATGACGGGCGGCTCGATCTCGATCGGCCGATCGCCGACATGCTGCCCCGCCCGCTGCCCGATTACGGCAATCTGGATCGCTACGGGAATTGGGGTGACCTGAAGGATGATCCGCGCTGGCGCCGCATCACCCCGCGCATGGTGCTCACCCATTCGACGGGTTTCGCCAATTTCGCGTTTCTGGAACCCGATGGAAAGCTGCGCATCCATTTCGATCCGGGCAGCCGCTATGCCTATTCGGGCGAAGGGATCGAATTGCTGCAATTCGGGATCGAATCGGGGCTGGGCATCGATCTTGGCACCGCGTTGCAGATGCGCGTGTTCGACCCGCTTCACATGCCGCGTACCAGCCTGATCTGGCGCCCCGCCTATCGTGCCAATCTGGCCGATGGCTGGACGGCGGAAGGGAAGGTCGAACCGCATGACGAGCGCAGCCGCGTGCGCGCCGCCGGGTCGATGGACACCACGATCCGCGATCTGGCGAATTTCGCCGCAGCGCTGGTGCGCGGGCAGGGGCTGTCACCCGCCGCCCATGCCCAGATGCTCCGCCCGACCCTGCCGATCATGACGGCGCAGCAGTTTCCCAGCCTCCTGCCCGACGCGCCGCCGGAAAAGCGGGTGGCGGATCTGGCGGCGGGGCTGGGCGTGCTCACCTTTGCCGGGCCGCAGGGGCCGGGCTTCTACAAGGGCGGTCACAATGATTCGACCGGCAATACGCTGGTCTGTGTGCAACGGGGACAGCGCTGCGTGCTGATCCTGGCCAACGATGTCCGTGCGGAGGCGGCGTTCCCGGCGCTGGTGCGCACGATCCTGGGGGAAACGGGCGTCCCCTATCGCTGGGAATATCCCGAACTGTTCACCGGGAAATAGGTACGCGGCCAGACCGGGCGCGGTATCAGGCGCGGTAATTGAAACTGATGCTGATCCGTTCCCCCTTCGCGGCGTTCGGCATCACCTCGTGCCGCAGCCAGCTTTCCCACAGAAAGATCGTGCCGGGTGCGGGCGGGGCATAGACGAATGTCTGCAAATCCTCCGGCGCGTCCGCGCGGCGCGGCGGGGCCGCCATCAGCATCGGCAGCCGGGGGTCCTCCAGCTTGAGTGCGCCGGCGCCTTCGGGAACCTCGATATAGATGGTTCCGGAAACCACGCTGTGCGGGTGGATATGGCCCGAATGCGTCCCTCCGGCCTTCAGCACGTTGACCCACAGGCTGTCGAGCCGCAGCTTGCGCGACAGGTCGAACGCGCACGCTTCGGCGAACCGCGCGACATGGCGGTTGAGGTGGCGGACCAGATCGCCGAACCGCGGATCGCGCAGCGGCAGGTCATCGAGCGAGGCATAGGAGGTATAGCCGCGATAGCCATGGTCGCGCGACCAGGACTGGCCGGCGCGATCCTGTGCGGCCAGATCGCGGCACGCCTCGCCCAGCTCGGCGATCAGCGCGGCATCGTCCAGCCGGGTTTCGGAAAAGCGCGTCGCGAACAGGGTGCGGATCGTCATGTCCCGCGCACAGCATGGTGCGCGCCGCTGCGCAAGTCCGCCGCGTTCGACGGCACGGCGGTCCCCCGATCGCACCATGCCGCAAATGCCGGGCTTTCGTTTCTGCGCCAGCCGCGCTACCGCATTCGTCGATCGGCCGCGGCGGGCCAGGCATGTTCATCCGCGGTACAGGCGCGGCGCGTCTTGCAGTCGCGTCCGTAACAGGAGTTTTGGTATGATTCGTCGTTCCGTTCTGATCGCCAGCACCGGCGTGGCGCTGACCGTCGCCGCCTGTGGCGGCGGTGGCTCGTCCAGCCCGACGCCCACCCCGACCGCGACCGCGACGGCGACCCCGACGCCCACCCCGGCGACCTATTCGACGCTTCCGCTCGCGGCGGCGACCGAATTCTACTCGGTTAGCGCGGCGATGAGCTATACCGGCGATCCGACAGCGGGGCCGGTCACGCTCGGCACCGCCGGCACCGACGCCTTCTCGACCCGCGTCCGCCTTGCGTTGCAGAGCACCGCCACCGCGAGCCAGACGACCGAGACGGTGGTGCTTGAAAATACCGAGGAATCGCGCTTCACCGGCGCCGACCTGGCGACCGCGCCCAGCACGGCGGTGACCGAATATGTCTATCGCGAAAGCTCGACGCCGACGACGGCGGGCATGTTCAGCCAGCTCGATCTGCTGAACAACACGATCACCGGATCGGTCACGTCGAACACCGCGCTTGCGCTCAGCTATGCCAGCTATGCCGGCTGGTGGCGCGGCGACAGCACTGCGGGTGCGAAGCGCGTGACCTACTCGACCTTCGGCTATCCGACGGTGCCGACCGACATGCCGACCACCGGCACGGTCAGCTACACCGTCAACGTCGCGGGACGCAGCATCGTTTCGCCGAGCACGGGGGCGAGCGCCGAGCAGAAGCTGGCCGGCACCGCGACGGTCTCGATCAACTATGCCACCGGCCTCGTCACGCTGACGATGAATCTGACGCGCGGCGGCGTCGCCTATGGCAGCTTCAGCGGCACCGGTGCGATCGCGGCGGGCAACAATCAGTTCACCGGCAGCTTCGGCACCGGCAGCGCCGCGGGCGGCACCTTCCAGGGTCTTGCCTACGGGCCGCAGGCGGCAGAGATCGGCATCACCTTCGCGATCAGCGGCACGGTGACGGGCGGGGACAGCCGCGCGGTCGGCGTCGTGGTCGGCAAGAAGAGCTGATCGCGCGATCCGCGAACCCAAATGGGGCCGGGCGTGCGCGTCCGGCCCTTTTTTGCTGCGTGGCGTTGGCGGCTCCGTCGGTTCAGGGAATCGCCTGTAGCCGCAGCGCAACGTCGCTCATGAATCGCGCATCGTCCCCCGCCGCGAGCCAGTCCGCCTCCGCCGCGATCGCGCCCAGCAGGTCGGTCAGCGGTTCGATCTCCGCCTTGGCGTAGTTGCCGAGGACATATCCGGTCACCCGATCCTTATGGCCGGGATGGCCGATGCCGATCCGCACGCGGCGGAATTCGGCGCCGATATGCTGAATCGTGCTGCGGATGCCGTTATGGCCCGCCGCGCCGCCGCCCTGCTTCACCTTCACCTTGAATGGGGCGAGGTCCAGCTCGTCATACAGGACCGTCACGTCGCCGGGCGACAGCTTGTAGAAATCGAGCGCCGCGCGCACCGATCGCCCGCTGTCGTTCATGAACGTCGCCGGCTTCAGCATCAGGATCCTGTGCGATCCGATCCGCCCTTCCTGAATCCAGCCCTGGAATTTCTTCGCGGGCGGCGCAAAGCCATGCACCTCGGCAATGGCATCGATGGCCATGAAGCCGACATTGTGCCGGTGCATCGCATATTGCGGACCCGGATTGCCGAGCCCCACCCATAGCTGCATCGTCCATTCCCGTTGGCGGTGCCGGTCGCTTCCCCCTTGGTCCACCCTGTCGGGATCGGATGGATGGTCCTGCGGAGGCAGTGGGCAGACACCGCGATACAAACAAAATCGCCCCCGCACCCTGCGGCGCGGAGGCGATCTGAATCAACCCGAAAGCGGGTGGCCGGCTTATTCGCCGTCCTTGGCCTCGCCCTCGGCGTCACCGGTTTCGGCGTCGCTTTCGGCAGTCTCGGTCGCTTCGACCTCGGCCGCCGCATCAGCCGCTTCCGCCCCTTCGGACTTCAGCGCCGACGGGGCGACGACCGTGGCGATGGTGAAATCGCGATCGTCGATCGCGCTTTCCACACCCTTGGGCAGCGTCACCGCCGAGATATGGACCGAATCGCCGACTTCGAGGCCCTTGAGCGAGATGCTGATCTCGCTGGGGATCGACGAGGCGTCGCAGACCAGTTCCAGTTCGTGGCGAACGACGTTCAGCACGCCGCCGATGGTAAGGCCCGGCGAGGCGTCCTCATCCGCGAACACGACCGGCACGTTCACATGCACCTTCGCATGCGCGCCGATACGCAGGAAATCGACATGCACCGGGCGGTCGGTGACGACGTCCAGCGCGACGTCCTTCGGCAGGGTGCGGATGGCCTTGCCGTCCACGCCCTCGATCATCACGACCGAATTCATGAAATGCCCGGTGTGGAGCATCTTCATCAAGGCCCGCTCATCGACATGAATGCCGATCGGATCCTTCTTGTCGCCGTAGATCACGGCGGGGACGCGGCCTTCGCGACGCAGCGCACGGGAGGCTCCCTTGCCAACCCGGTCGCGCGTCTCGGCCGACAGCGTAAGCGTGTCGCTCATATGTCGTTCCAATGCGCTAAAGTGGTTCCAATTCCGCCCAGGCCTCCAGGGATGACCCTGACCGGAAGCGCGCGCCTATAGGGGAGGGGCCGGCGAAAGTAAATCCTTCCGCTGCGCGTGTCGCACGCGGTTCAGTAGGCGACGCGCTCCACGCGCATGCCGCGTTCCGCCAGCATCGCCTGCACGCTCTGCCGCCCTGCCAGATGACCGGCGCCGATCGCGACGAACACGGTGCCGGGCTGGCGCATCCGCCGCGCGATCCATTCGGCGAAGCGGCGGTTGCGGCCGGTGACCAGCGCCTGTGCGATTTCGGGGGAGGCCGCCGCCTCGCGGTTCATCTCCGCGCCGACGCTCTCCGCGTCGCCGGCGCCCCAGGCCGCGGCAAAGCTCGCCAGCCGCTTGCCGGTATCGGGCAGTTCGCGCACCGTCGCGTCCAGCATCGCGCTCTGTGCCGCGCCCGACAGGCCGTCGAACAGCCGCAGCTGCCCCTCCGCCGTCTCCAGCGCCGCGACCTTCTTGTCGGCGCGCTCGGCAGCGTCGTGCAGCCGCGCCTCGACGCCCTCGTCGGCGCCATAGCCCGCCTTGGCCGCCGCCAGCCGCGCCAGCGTCATCGCCGCCAGCCACGGCTCCATCCTGTCGATCGCGCCGTCGGGCATGCCAAGTTCGCGTGCCGCCCGATCGACCGCCGGGTCGAACGGTGGCCCGCCCCGTGTCCCCAGCCGGCTCGCCAGTGCGGTGATCGCCGCAGGATCGGGCCGGGCGATCTCCGTCACCACCTCGTCCGACGCGTCGAACGCGTCGCGCACCCCGTCGTTGAACCAGCGCGTTCCCGGCTTGAGCACATGGACCGTCCCGAACAGGTAAATGGTGGTGTCGGCATCCTTCACCACCCACAGCGCCGGATCGGCGTCCTCGCCGAACAGCGAACAGCCCGACAACAGCAGCGCGGCGAGAAGGGACAGGGTTCGCTGGAACATCGCCCCCGGTCAAAGCGCCTCGCCGCGCAAACGTCAACATTGACCCTGCAAGGCGCTTTCGCCAAAGCCCGGCGCCATGACCACGCCGCTCAGCTTCCAGGCCATGATCCTCCGGCTCCACGATTACTGGAGCCAGCGCGGGTGCCTGATCCTTCAGCCCTATGACATGCGCATGGGCGCGGGGACGTTCCACACCGCCACGACGCTGCGCGCGCTCGGCCCGGAGCCGTGGAACGCCGCCTTCGTTCAGCCGTGCCGCCGCCCGACCGACGGCCGCTATGGCGAAAACCCCAACCGGCTCCAGCATTATTACCAGTATCAGGTGATCCTGAAGCCCAGCCCGCCGGACTTGCAGGACCTGTATCTCGGCAGCCTGACCGCGATCGGCATCGATCCGCTCAAACATGACATCCGCTTCGTCGAGGACGACTGGGAATCGCCCACGCTGGGCGCCTGGGGCCTGGGCTGGGAGGTGTGGTGCGACGGGATGGAGGTGACCCAGTTCACCTATTTCCAACAGATGGGCGGGTTCGATTGCAAGCCGGTGGCGGGCGAACTGACCTACGGTCTCGAACGCCTCGCCATGTATATCCAGAACCGCGACAGCGTGTACGACTTGGCGTTCAACGATGCGCGCGGCAATCACCCGGCCTTCACCTATGGTGACGTGTTCCTCGAAAACGAGCGGGAAATGTCGAAATGGAATTTCGAGATTGCGAACACCGACGCGTTGTTCGACCTGTTCAGAAAGGCGACGGCGGAATGCGAGAACTGCCTGGCGGCCGGCCTGCCCATCCCCGCCTATGAACAGGCGATCGAGGCGAGCCACATCTTCAACCTGCTTCAGGCGCGGGGCGTGATCTCGGTCGCCGAGCGCCAGGCCTATATCGGCCGCGTCCGCGATCTGGCGAAGGGCAGCTGTGCCGCCTGGATGGACAAGAACGGGTGGAGCGCGTGATGGACTTCCTCCTCGAACTGCGCTCCGAAGAAATCCCCGCGCGCATGCAGGACAAGGCGCGCGAGGATCTCGCCCGGCTGTTCGCGGCCGAACTGGATAAGGCCGGCCTGGCGGCGGAGGGGCTGACCACCTATGCCACGCCGCGCCGCCTCGCGCTGATCGCGCGCGGCATGCCCCAACGCACGCTTGCGGTGAGCGAGGAGCTGAAGGGGCCGCCCGCCGATGCCCCCGATGCCGCGATCGACGGCTTCCTGCGCAAGGCGGGGCTGACCCGCGACGCGCTGGAAACCCGCGATGTGAAGGGCCGCGCGACGTTGTTCGCGGTGATCGAACGGCCCGGCCGCGCCACCGCCGATGTTCTGGCCGAAGCGATCCCGGCGATCGTCCGCGCCTTTCCCTGGCCCAAATCGATGCGCTGGGGCGATGCCTCGCGCTCGACCGAGAGCCTGCGCTGGGTCCGCCCGCTTCAGGGTATCGTCGCCCTGCTGGGCGAAACGGTCGTCCCGGTCGAGATTGCCGGGATCGCGTCGGGCAATGCCACGGTAGGTCACCGGTTCCACCATCCCGACGCGATCGGCATTGGCAGCGCGGCCGACTATGTCGAGGCGCTGCGCGGCGCCCATGTCATCGTCGATCAGAATGAGCGGCGCGCGACGATCGCGCTCGGCGCGAAGCTCGCCGCGCAACGCGCGAACCTGCATCTGGTCGAGGATGAGGCCCTGGTGAGCGAGAATGCCGGCCTGACCGAATGGCCGGTGCCGCTGCTCGGCTGGTTCGATGCGGCGTTCCTCGACGTCCCGCCCGAAGTGATCCAGCTGACCGCACGGGTGAACCAGAAGTATTTTGTCTGTACAAATGCGGACGGCAAGCTTGCCAACGCGTTCGTCTGCACCGCCAATATCGACGCGGCGGACGGCGGCGAGCGGATTGTCGAGGGCAATCAGAAGGTGCTGGCCGCGCGCCTCGCCGACGCGCGCTTCTTCTACGAGACCGACCTCAAGACGCGGCTGGAGGAATTGCAGCCGAAGCTCGAAAAGATCGTGTTCCACGAGAAGCTGGGAACGGTCGCCGACAAGGTCGAGCGCGTGGCGAAGCTGGCGCGGTGGTTGGTGGAAGAGGGGGTAATCCTCCCCGGCACGGGGAGGAGGACCAGCGAAGCTGGCGGAGGGGGGCTTCCACAAGCGACCCCGCCCGTGGAGTCCCCCCTCCACCATCCTGCGGATGGTCCCCCTCCCCGTGCCGGGGAGGATCTGGCCACCCTCGCCGAACGCGCCGCGCGGCTGTGCAAGGCGGACCTTGTCACCTTCATGGTCGGTGAATTTCCCGAGCTCCAGGGCCTGATGGGCGGCTACTACGCCGCAGCCCAGGGCGAAGACCCCGCCGTCGCCGCAGCGATCCGCGACCATTACAAGCCGGTCGGGCAGGGGGATGACGTGCCGACCGCGCCGGTCACGGTGGCGGTGTCGCTGGCGGACAAGCTGGATACGCTCACCCAGTTTTTTGCGATCGCGGAAAAGCCGACCGGGTCAAAGGATCCATTCGCCTTACGGCGAGCGGCACTCGGCGTCCTACAGCTCCTGATCGAAAATCAGCTGCGCCTCGCCTTGCTACCGCTCTTGCTGCGGGCGAGTCGCAAAAGGGAAACCGGCAGCGAGTTCCAACCCTCGATTTTCGAGGAGGGAATCTCGCGGGCGTTCTACAATCGAAATACCGAGGAACTGCGCATTTGCTCGCCCCGCATATTGGACGGTAACGGCTTGTCACTCCTCGACTTCTTCGCCGACCGCCTTAAGGTCCAGCAGCGCGAAGCCGGCGTCCGCCACGACCTGATCGATGCGGTGTTCGCGCTCGGCGGAGAGGACGATCTCGTCCGCCTGCTCGCCCGCGTCCACGCCCTGCAAGCCTTCATGGCCACCGACGACGGCGCCAACCTGCTCGCCGGGTACAAGCGCGCTGCGAACATCCTGAAGAAGGAAGGCGTCGCCGACGCGGAGTGGAAACCACTTCCCTACACAGCCGAACCCGCCGAGGCCGCCCTCATCGCCGCCCTCGACACGGCCGAGCCAAAGGCGGCGGCAGCGATCGAGGCGGAGGATTTCGAGGGCGCGATGGTGGCGCTGGCCACGCTGCGCGCGCCGATTGATGCGTTCTTCACCGATGTGACGGTGAACGATCCGGATCAGGACAAGCGCGCCGCGCGCCTCGCCCTGCTCGGCCGGATGCGCGCTGCGGTGCATCGCGTCGCCGATTTCTCGAAGATCGAGGGGTAGGGCGCGCCGCGCGAAACCGCGCCGACATCGATTCGATTGATCGAAACTGCGCGTTTCGGGGGGCGTGTCGCGATTCGGGAGCCTGACAACGGCGGACAAGCCCTTTCCCCCTGTTCGCACCTGCGGTAGGCGCCGCGGCAGATCACGGAAGGGGTTCGGATGACTCGATATGTGTACCGTTTCGGCGGCGGGGTCGATGATGGCGGCGCGCAGGACAAGAACCTGCTCGGCGGCAAGGGCGCCAATCTCGACGGCATGGCCGGCATCGGCCTGCCGGTGCCGCCCGGTTTCACGATCAGCACCGACATGTGCGCACGCTATTATGACGATGGGGAGAACTTCCCCGACAGCCTGCGGGACGAGGTCGCCGGCGGCATCGCCCATATCGAGGGGCTGACCGGCAAGCGCTTTGGCGACGCCGGCGATCCGCTGCTCGTCTCGGTCCGTTCCGGCGCGCGGGTTTCGATGCCGGGGATGATGGACACCGTCCTCAACCTCGGCCTCAACGACGAAACGGTAAAGGGCCTCGCCGCCGCGTCGGGCGACGAACGCTTCGCCTGGGACAGCTATCGCCGCTTCATCCAGATGTATTCGGATGTCGTCCTCGAACTCGACCATGGCCGGTTCGAGGAAGCGCTGGAGATCGCCAAGGAGGATCATGGCTATGTCCTCGACACCGACCTGACCGCCGCCGACTGGCAGGCGCTGGTCGGTGAATACAAGACGCTGGTGCTCGAAATGTGGGGCAAGCCCTTTCCCCAGGATGTGCATGACCAGTTGTGGGGCGCGATCGGCGCGGTGTTCGGATCGTGGCAGTCGGAACGGGCAAAGGTCTATCGCCGGCTCAACGATATTCCCGGCAGCTGGGGGACGGCGGTCAACGTTCAGGCGATGGTGTTCGGCAATATGGGCGATACTTCGGCCACCGGCGTCGCCTTCACCCGCGATCCCTCGACCGGCGAGAATGCCTATTATGGCGAATTCCTCATCAACGCGCAGGGGGAGGATGTCGTCGCCGGCATCCGCACCCCGCAATATCTGACGAAACAGGCGCGGGAGGCCGCCGGCGCCAGGCCCGCGTCGATGGAAGAGGCGATGCCGGGCGTCTATGCCCAGCTCGCGGCGGTCTTCGAGACGCTGGAAAAGCATTATCGGGACATGCAGGACATCGAATTCACGGTGGAACGCGGCAAGCTGTGGATGCTCCAGACCCGCTCGGGCAAGCGCACCGCAAAGGCCGCGCTCAAGATCGCGGTCGATATGGCGAGCGAGGGGCTGATCTCGCGGGAAGAGGCGATCGCGCGCGTCGATCCGATGGCGCTCGATCAGCTGCTGCACCCGACGCTCGATCCCGATGCGCCGCGCGACGTGCTGACCAAGGGGCTGCCGGCGTCGCCCGGTGCCGCGTCGGGCAAGGCGGTGTTCGACAGCGACACGGCCGAGCGGATGGCGGGCCAGGGCGAGGCGGTGATCCTCGTCCGCGTCGAGACCAGCCCCGAGGATATTCACGGCATGCACGCGGCAAAGGGCATCCTGACCGCGCGTGGCGGCATGACCAGCCATGCGGCGGTCGTGGCGCGCGGCATGGGCCGCCCCTGCGTGTCGGGCGCCGGGACGCTTTCGATCAAGGGCGGGGAAGGCGTCGCCCGCGTCGGCACGCGTGAGATTCGCGAGGGCGACGTCATCACCATCGACGGATCGACCGGCGAGGTGATGATGGGCGAAGTGCCGACGATCCAGCCTGAACTTGCCGGCGATTTCGGCACGCTGATGGATTGGGCGGACAAGGTACGCCGGCTAAAGGTGCGCACCAACGCGGAAACTCCGCTCGATTGCCGCACCGCGCGCGATTTCGGGGCGGAGGGCATCGGCCTGTGCCGTACCGAGCATATGTTCTTCGATGCCGCGCGGATCACGGCGGTGCGCCAGATGATCCTGGCGGACAGCGAGGAAGGCCGCCGCGCCGCGCTCGACCGGCTGCTCCCCGAACAGCGCGCCGACTTTGTCGAGATTTTCGAGGTGATGGCGGGCCTGCCCTGTACCATCCGCCTGCTCGATCCGCCGCTGCACGAATTCCTGCCGCATGAGGATGCGGAGTTCGCCGAAGTCGCGCAGGCGGCGGGGCTGGATGTCGAGACGCTGCGCCGCCGCGCCGCCGAACTGCACGAATTCAACCCGATGCTTGGCCATCGCGGTTGTCGCCTGGGCGTCACCTATCCCGAAATCTACGAGATGCAGGCGCGCGCCATTTTCGAGGCGGCGTGCGAGGTGGCGGAAAAGTCCGGTGCCGCGCCGGTGCCGGAGGTCATGATCCCGCTCGTCGCCACCAAGCGCGAGCTGGAACTGATGAAGGCGGTGGTGGACAAGGCGGCACAGGCGGTCTTCGCCGAACGCGGGCGCACGATCGACTATCTGGTCGGGACGATGATCGAACTGCCGCGTGCCGCGCTGCGGGCCGGTGAGATTGCGGAGGCGGGCGCGTTCTTCAGCTTCGGCACCAACGACCTGACCCAGACCACGCTGGGCGTCAGCCGCGACGATGCCGGGCGCTTCCTGACGACCTATGTCGAAAAGGGCATTTATGCGCGCGATCCATTCGTCAGCATCGATGTGGAGGGCGTGGGCGAACTGATCGCGCTCGCCGCGGAACGGGGGCGTGCGACACGGCCGGAGATCAAGCTGGGCATCTGTGGCGAACATGGCGGCGATCCCGCCTCGATCGCCTTTTGCGAGCAAACCGGGCTCGATTACGTCTCGGCATCGCCATATCGTGTGCCGATCGCGCGGCTCGCAGCGGCGCAGGCCGCGCTCAAGGTCCGGTGATCGGGATGGCGGCGATCGCGCTCCTGATCGCCGCCGTCCCGCCGGCCGCGATGTCGTCCGCCGAACGCCCCTCCATCGACCGGCTGCGGGTCGAGCGTCTCAACGCGGAGCTGCTCGCCGGGCCGACCGCGACTCAGGTGCTCGAACGGCGTTGCGCGGCGCTCGGCCTTGCCGATCCGCCCCGCGTCCATGCCGAGGTGAAGCGCGGCACGGTCGTGGCCAGCGCCTCGCCGGCGCGCCGGCGGCTGAAGGTCGGCCGGCTTGAGATGCTCGGCTATCGGCGGGTCCGGCTGCTGTGTGGCGACATCCTGTTGTCGGAGGCGACGAACTGGTTCGTCCCGGCGCGTCTGACGCCGGCGATGAACGCGGCGCTCGATGGCGGGGACACGCCGTTCGGCCGCGTCGTCCTGCCGCTTTCGCCGCGCCGGGTCACGCTATCGACCTGGATGGTGAAAGCGGGCCGGGTGCCGCCCGGCGGCGTCGTGGTCCGCCACCGCGCGCTCGTCCTCGACGGCACGGGGCGTCCGCTGGCCGAGGTGGTCGAACATTATCAGCGCGTGCTGCTGGGCGACGGCGCCGCCGCCGCCCGCTAGGCGCGGCTCACCGGCCCAGCAATACCCGGGCCTGGCCGGCGATCTGGGCCAGCATCGCCGCATTGGGTGCCGGCGCCCGCTTCGCCCGATCGACCAGCGACACGAACTGCGCCACCCGCGCCGCATGTTCGTGGAGCCACGCCTGCACGTCGGCACGCGGGTCCGCGTCGGTTCCGCGTGCCAGGAACTCCAGCCGCAACTGCTGGAAATCCCGCGCAAGGCCCGCGATCAACAGCCGCTCCCACGGATCGCCCGCGACGATCCGCGCCGCATTGGCCTGCGCCCAGTCCAGCCCCAGCGCCTGGCCCAGATCGGTGAAGGCGTGGGTCAACTCGGTCTCGTCGATCCCGCGCCGCTGGCCCAGATCGGCCAGGCCCACCGCCCCGTCGAGTTCGAAGATGCGGACGATCTTCGCCACCAGCGCGGCGGGCGCGCCGGCCTCTTCCAGCTGCGCGGCGATCCGGCCCGACTGGGCGATCGCCTCGTCCTTCAGCAGCTTCTTTGCCTGTTTGTCGAGCGCCGCGATGCCGGGCTTCAGGCGGCCGATCACGCTGCCCGTATCGTCGCCGGGACGGCAGACGCGCAGCAGGTCGGCGATCTGCGACCGCGTCGCCACCGCGACCTCGTCGAGCAGCGCGATCCGCGCGCCCTCGCTCATGTCGCCGGTCTCGATCGCTTCCCAGATCGCGTCGAGATGGAAGATCCGCTCCGCCACCACGAACATCATCGCGATGTCGTGGAGCGAGGATCCCTCCTCCTCGGCCAGTTCGAACGGGTGCAGCGCGCCCAGCCGGTTGATGATGCGGTTGGCCAGCTTGGTCGCGACGATCTCGCCGCGCAGCCGGTGCTCCTCGATCGGCTTTCGGAATTTCTTCTGCATCGCCGGCGGGAAGGCGGCGAGCAGATCGGGCTCCAGTTCGGGATCCTGGCCCAGCCCGCCCTGTTCGATCGCATCCTGAAGCGCGAGCTTGGACGTCGCCAGCAGTACCGCCAGTTCCGGACGGGTCAGGCCCTGGCCGTCCTTGGACCGGCGCAGGAATTCCTCATTGGTCGCCAGCCCCTCGACCGCGCGATCCAGCCGGCCCGACGCCTCCAGAATCTCGGTCAGCCGCACATAGCTCGGCACCGCCAGCGGGCCGTCATTCTCCATGAACGACAGCGCAAGCGTTTGCAGGCGATTGTCCTCCAGGACCAGGTGCGAGACATCGTCGGTCATCGCGACCAGCAGCTTGTTCCGCTCCTCGATCTTCAGTCGGCCCTCGATCACCTCGCGGTTGAGGGCGATCTTGATGTTCACCTCATTGTCCGAACAATCGACGCCCGCCGAATTGTCGATGAAATCGGTGTTGATGCGTCCCCCGCTCAGGGCAAAGGCGATGCGCCCCGCCTGGGTAACGCCCAGATTCGCGCCCTCGCCGATCGCCCGCGCGCGGATGTCCTCGGCATTCACCCGCAGGCGGTCGTTGGCGGGATCTCCGACCTCGACATGGGCCTCGCTCGCCGCCTTCACATAGGTGCCGATGCCGCCGAACCAGATCAGGTCGATCGGCGCCTTCAGGATCGCGGAGATCAGCGCACTCGGCTCCATCTCCTCGGCGTCGATGCCCAGCGCCTCGCGCGCCTCGCGCGACAGCGGAATCGATTTTTCGGTGCGCGCGAACACGCCGCCGCCCTTGCTGATCAGCTTGGCGTCATAATCGGCCCAGCTCGATCGCGGCAGCTGGAACATGCGGTCGCGTTCGGCCCAGCTCTTCGCGGGATTCGGATCGGGATCGATGAAGATGTGACGATGATCGAACGCGGCGACCAGCTTGATCGCCTTGGACAGCAACATGCCGTTGCCGAACACGTCTCCTGACATGTCACCGCATCCGACGACCCGGATCGGATCGGTCTGAACGTCGATGCCCATTTCCAGGAAGTGGCGCTGTACGCTGATCCACGCGCCCTTGGCGGTGATCCCCATCGCCTTGTGGTCATAGCCCTGCGACCCGCCGGACGCGAAGGCGTCACCCAGCCAGAAGCCGTGATCGATGGCGATCGCGTTCGCCACGTCGCTGAACGTCGCGGTCCCCTTGTCCGCCGCGACGACGAAATAGGGATCGTCGCCGTCGTGGATCACGACCTGTTCGGGATGCACCACCTCGCCCGACACGATATTGTCGGTGATCGACAGCAGCGACCGGATGAAGATGCGGTAGCTTTCCTTGCCTTCCTCGAACCACGCGTCGCGATCGACGGCGGGGGAGGGGAGCTGTTTGGGGTAGAAGCCGCCCTTCGCACCGGTTGGCACGATGACCGCGTTCTTCACCCGCTGCGCCTTCATCAGGCCCAGGATTTCGGTGCGGAAATCGTCGCGCCGGTCGGACCAGCGCAGTCCGCCGCGCGCCACCGGGCCGGCGCGCAGGTGGATGCCCTCGACCCGCGGCGAATAGACCCAGATTTCGCGCCAGGGCAGCGGCTGGGGCAGGTTGGGAACACGCGCGCTGTCCAGCTTGAACGCAAGCGCCTCGCTGGCGGCCGGCGCATAGGCGTTGGTGCGCAGCGTGGCGCGAACGACGCCGGCGATCGCGCGCAGGATGCGGTCGTCGTCGATCGCGCTCACCGCGTCCAGCCCGCTGGCGATCGCCGTATCGGCCGCCTTGATCGCTGCCTCGCTGCCCTTTGTGCGCTTCGGATCATGCGCGGCGGCGAACCGCTCGACCAGCGCGGTCGCGACGCCGGTCGCGCGCCGCAGCGCCTCGACCACGGTCACCAGTCCATAGGACAGGCCGGTCTGGCGCAGATAGCGGAACCATGCACGCAACAGCACGACCGATGCCGGCTCCAGCCCGGTCTCGACGATCAGGCGGTTGAACGCGTCATTCTCGGCCCGGCCTTCCAGCACCGCGGCGATCGCGTCCTCGACCACGGCGGTCTCGCCCTTGAACGCGCCGCCGGCGGGCAGTTCCAGCTCGAAATCGTGGATATAAGCCTCGGCGTCGCCGTCCAGCGCGGTCGGGACTTCCTCGATCACCCGGAATCCGAAATTCTCGAACACCGGCACCGCGTCGGACAGCGGCAGCGCACCGCCCAGGCGATAGAGCTTGATCCGCGTCTTGCCATCCTGCTCGAAAATGCGGACCGACCGCGCCTGCGGATCGGCCAGTCCGGCGATGCGCATGATATCCTGCGCACCTTCCTCGGGCGGATTGCCGTTGCGATAGCCGAACGGGAAACAGGGGGCGTAACGCAGCGCCAGCCGCGCCGCGCGCGATCCGGCGAGGCCCTGATCGACCAGCGCGCTTTCGACTGCCGGCAGCCATCCGCGCACCATGCGCTCCAGCTCGACGTCGAGCGTCGCGGCGTCGGGCATGCGGCCCTCGCCGCGCAGGTCGAGCGTGTAGCGCAACAGCGCGACCGGCCCGTCGTCCAGTGCGATCGACCAGCTGATCTGCGTCGCATTCGCCTCACGCTCCAGCATCTCGCCGATCGAGACGCGGCGACCGGTCGATACCTCGTCGCGCGGCAGCCAGACGAACGCGAACAGATGCCGCCCCAGCGCGCTGCGGATCAGGACGAGCTTGGGCCGCGGACGATCGGTCACCGACATCGCGGTCAGCGCGATCTGTTCCAGCGCTTCGGGCGGGAAGGCGGTGGTAAGATCATGCGGCAGACCGGTCAGCGCGTGCGCCAGCGCCTTGCCGGTATGGCCGCGCGGATCGAAGCCGAACTTGGCCTCCAGCGCGGCGATCCGCGCGCGCAGCACCGGCACCTCTTCGGGCGAGGCATGCAGCGCGGCGCTGGTCCACAGCCCGGCATGGACCGACAGCCCGGTCACCTTCGGCCCGTCGCGCAGCGGCACCAGCACGAGATCGAGCGGCGCGCGGCGATGGACCGACGAAATGAGGTTGGACTTGAGCAGCAAAGGCGGCTGTCCGCCGTCCTCGAACCATTCGATGGCCAGCTTGCGCGACGTATCCGCCAGCAGCGGCGTGTCGTGCTGCGTCCGACAGATGCCGGCGGCATCCTCGATCGCGCCGTCGCGCCGCCAGTTCTCATGGCCGATCAGCGTCATGCTGCCGCCCTGGAACCAGCGCAGCAGCGACGCGCCCTCGGTATCCGCGACGCGGTTCGCATCCTCGCTCATCGCCCGGCGCAGTTCGGGCCAGTCGGTCACCGCCGCGCGCACATCGGCCAGATTATGTTCGAGATCGCGGATCAGCCCGCTGCGGTCGCGCGCATCGGCGCGCTCCATCTCGATATAGACCATCGATTCGCGTGCGCCGCCGCTGCCGATCCCGGCCAGCGTACCGTCGCCCGCGCGCTCCACCGACACGACCGGGTGAATGACGCGGCGAATGGCGATGTCATGCGCGGCGACCGTCGCCGCGATCGAATCGACCAGGAACGGCATGTCGTCATTGACCACCGCCAGCCGCATCGAACGACTGTCCTCGTCAAAGCCGGTTTCCAGCGCGATGCCCGGCTTGCCCGGCGCGCGCGTCGCGGCCGCTTCCGCCACGAAACGTGCGGCGGCCACCCGCGCATCGGTATCGAACCCTTCGAGTTCTGCGGGAAGGGCGCCTTCGGTCAGGCGGTTCAACAGCGCCTCGGCGAGCGACTTGATCGGCGTCTTGCTCATGGCGCGCGCTATGCGCCTGCTGGCCGCACGGCTCAAGACTTGCTGCACTGCACCGTTACAATTGAGACGAAATTTCAGGCACTACCCGCAAAGGGTCACTTTGCTGCGCACAATGCTGCGGTTCAGGCCGCAACCTTGCGCACCGCATGGCGGGCGAGCGACACGTCGTCGTCGATCCGTCCGACCACGTCCAGCATTCCGTCCTGGCCCGCGCGCGCAAGCAGGATCACCAGATCCGATCCACCAGCGGCCAGCGGCACATGCGCCAGCGGCGCGCGCGCCATCAATTCGGCGCGGATGCGATCGAACGTGTCGGGTGGGGCCACCGGCCTGCGATGCGCGCGTTCGGCCTTCACGATCCCCTTGATGCCGCCCGGCATGGTATCGAGAAAGCCGTCCAGGCCGCCGCGCGCCACCCCGGTCCGTCGCGCGTGGCTCAGCACGGTCGCGAATTCGGTCAGGCGTTTCTTGTCATAATCGGCACCGAACACCAGCTTTGCCGGCGCGGTCATCGGCGCGCGCGCCTGGACCTTCACCCCGGCATCGTCCAGCAATTCGCGATATCCATCGGCATCGGCATCGGCGGCCAGCGCGAAGTCATAGGCACGGGACAGGGCGCGGTACAGCGACGCGCGGCTGCGCGTGTCGGCGGCCCGCGATGCGGCCGCGCTCTCGCGTGCCAGCTGCAACTGGTCGGCAAGCGCCGGCGACTCGTCGCCCTGCATCGCCGGATTCTCTTCCGGATCGTCTTCCGTCGCATCGACTTCCGTCGCGTCTGGCGTGCTGAACCCGGCGCTCGGACCATCGGCCCAGATCGGATTCGATTGCGCCGGGGGCGGGCAGGCGCGCCGCGCCTCCTCGACCTCACGCTCCAGCCTGGCCTGGGTTTCGGCGTCGACCAGTTCCTTCCAGTTGATCACGCCATAGATGAAATCGATCGCATCCCCGTTGGAGGAAAAGGGCATCAGGATGCCGCGATACAGCGTCTGGTGGCCGCGCTGGCCGACGAACTCGGCTTCGAATCCGATCGGTGCGCGGTTGGCAATGATCTGGAGGTAATGGTCGGTCAGGCGCGAGAGCAGCGAGCGGCTGGGTACTTCGGCGACATGGCCGATATCAGCGGTCACGCCGCATTCCTCGCGCAGAGACGCGCCCAGGAACCGGATTGCCGGATCCTCGATCCCCGCGGTGAAATCCAGCAGCACGCTGTGCGGGCCGAAATCGGCGATGTTCGTCGGGTCCAGATCCTCGATCGCGGGATAGGCGCGCCCGCGCAACAGCGAGACCCAGTGGTTATAGGCGCGCACATGCATGCGCCGCTCATCGGTCCCGATCGCGATCCGCGGCCGATCGTCGGCCGAATCGCTCACCCCGACATCGTCCTCGCGATCGGTTTCATAGCGGTCGTGCAGTCCGCGGGCGGTGTCCATGCGCATGCTCCACAGAGGGGGTTTGCCCTCGATCCGGGAAACTTTGCGCATGGCGTGGTAAATCTTGCGTAAAGGCGAATTCGCGATCCGGCCACGCGCACCGCTTGTCAGCCGCGAAAGACGCTGGTAAGCGCCGCCACCTTCACCGGCCAAACCGCCGGCACGCCGCTTTAGCTCAGTTGGTAGAGCATCGCATTCGTAATGCGGGGGTCACAGGTTCGAGTCCTGTAAGCGGCACCAGATTTTTCAAAGACTTATTCGGAAATCGTAGCAGGGTGGCGGAGAACGCCCCACCGTATCCCCACCGGGATGCGGCTAAATAGGCCTGGCTTGCGTCGCCTCAAAACGTCGAATCCGCCATTGGAACCGCCCCATGCTGCATGGTTGCTGCCGCGTGGAACACGTGAGTATCTTGAGCGCGGCTAGTTTGGAGCGGGCATGTCATCACAATTGATAAGCGCGGGTCTGGCTGTGGCTGGGCCGATATTGCTCTCCAGCTTCGTCGGGGCTGTCTCTGGCCTTTGGGTTTTCAGGCAGCAGAACAAGGAACGTTTGTGCGCGGCGGTCACTTGGGAGTGGCGGCAGGGATACAACGGGGAGATGGACGAGGAACCCTACCTGGCTATCCAGAATACCTCCAGTATGCCTTCGTATCTCGTCGGCGCGCGTATCATGAAAGGGTATCTGTGGCGCAGTCAGGTGGCAAAATATGCGTTCGACTATCCCGAAGTGACAGACGGTAACTTCCCGCTTCAACTCAAGCCTGCGTCGGTCACGAGCTTTCCTTTAGCCAAGTATCGTTTCGACAACGAAGCGGCGAAAGCGAGCCGGTGGACACAGTTGCTTGGCCGTCTGGGGCGGAACTATTTCTGGATCGAAGTACGAACCCTGGCGGGAAGGAAACTAACTGTCGGCGCAAACGACGCGACCAGTTTTCAGAAGCGGCCAAAGTGGCTTGGAAAAGGTTAGCGCGGATCGCGCGGAATTGGTCGCATCTGCTGGTGCTGAGCAGTTCCGGTGGCGTTTGATGTTCTCGCACGCTGCTTGTGCAAGTGACTACCTACGGGCGGGGTGGGGGGCATGAAGTCGCGTCGCCTTGCCGGTATCGCTGGTCGCCTATGCCGTGGCAAACCTCGGCTTGCTCAGCCGATATCGACGCTGGGTCGTACAAGCGCGTAGCGATGCCGATCTTCTGGCGGCGCTATGGATCCGAAATCTCCTGGTGGATTGCGGATGGTCGAACAAGCGTCCCGCTCGAACTTGAGGCAAATGATGCGATTTTCCTCATGTTTCGAAAGCCGGCGGTCGCCTCCAGCTTTCGTACTCAATCACCGCGCTACCTCCCGTTGAAAACGATCGATGGGCCGTGGCAACTGAGCTTTCCACCCGCCCATGGCGCTCCCGCGTCAGCGACCTTCGCAACCTTGAAGTCTTGGTCTGTGAGCGATGACCCGGGAATTCGCTACTTTTCGGGGACGGCGCGCTACAGCAAGTCGGTCTCGCTTGGAGATTTGCGGACGGGCGGACGCCTGCTTCTCGATCTGGGAAGGGTCGCAAATGTCGCAGAGGTCTTCGTTAACGGGCGCTCGGCTGGAATTGCCTGGAAAGCACCGTATCGCGTGGAGATCGGCGGGCTGGTTCGCAAAGGTGAAAATCGGATTGAGATCGCTGTCGCAAACCTCTGGCGCAATCGATTGATCGGAGACCTGCAACCCGGCGCCAACGGTCAATTTGCGATCAGCGCCTATAACCCGTTCACGAAGGACAGCCCCTTAATCGAATCCGGCCTGGTCGGTCCGGTCAAAATGATCGTCGAAGCAACGGCTGCTGACGAGCGATAGGGGCGTAAGCAGCCGACGGCAACGGACGACGAAAGCGCGCCTGCAAAGGGGTGGACAGACGTTCAAGTCCTGACGTGACTTCGCCATATAAACATGCAGGATTGACTGCTTGTTCTTGCCTTTGCTATTCGGTCATATGAAGGGTGCGATGGGATGACGATTAGTGAGCTTGCGGAGATTCTCGCGGCGAATTCAGTACTGAATCGACGGGAGGCACGCTCCGCGATCGACCTTGTTTTTGACACGATCGCCGACCGTGCGGCTCGCGGGGACAAAGTTTCTATTGTGGGCTTTGGGAAGTTTGAAGGCAGGGTGGTTGCCGCTAAGGTGGGTCGCAATCCAAGGACAGGCGAGGCAATGGCTATTCCGGCCACGCGCCGCGTTGTCTTCTCTCCTGCCGAGGCGCTGAAGGTGCGGGCTGAAAAAGCCGGTGTTTCTAGTCTCTGAAATAGAAACGTCTGCCTTCGGGACGACGGGGACGAGCGCTTGTTCGCCTGTCAACTGTTGGCGTGCAGATCTACTGAAATTTCCCAATGATCTAAGTGCCCATTGGGGTGGTGTATGGGGCACCATTTCTCCATTCGCCAATGACCACTGTTGGTTGTGAAAACCACAGAAATCCGCCATATATTGCGCTGGCACGATCGCCGGCATTCGCCATTGATCGCCCAAAGTCGGGCGCTGATGGGGGCTTGTGAGGGGGCCTTTTGGATGTGATAAAAATGGAAGGCCCCCAGCATGTCGCTCACCGACTCAGCGATCCGCGCGCTAAGGCCTCGGGAAAGATCATTTAAGGTATCAGATGAAAAAGGTCTGTATCTCCTTGTCACGCCCGCTGGCGGGCGGTTGTGGAAGTTCAAGTTTCGAACTCAGGCTGGGATCGAGAAGAAGCTGTCTCTGGGGGCTTACCCGAATATCACCCTGAAGGGCGCTCGCGAGTTGCGGGACCGGGCACGATCGCAACTCGCCAAGGGCCAAGATCCCGCTGAGAAGAAGCGCCAGGACAAACGGCTTGCGCGGATAAACGCCGAGAATACGTTCAGTGCGATCGCAACCTCATATATCAAAAAGAACCGCCGTGATGGCCTGGCTGAGGCGACGGTACGAAAGCGAGAGTGGTTCCTTAGCTTGGTTGCCAAATCGCTGGGCGGTCGACCCGTCACAGAAATTCAGCCGCATGAGGTGTTGGATGCGGTGCGCCCTTATGAAGCCGCGAAAAACGACGAGAAGGCGCATCGCACGCTACAGTTTGTTGGGCAAGAGTCCGTTCGGGGCTCTGCCTGCACTTGACGAGGCGGCGATGGTGGTCAGGGCCGCCGCAATTCTCGCCTGCTCGGAGACGCTCGAACACAGGGAAAAGGCTTATCGATCAGCGACCTCCGCTTTTGAGTTGTATGGTGCGGCCGCCTTACCTCTAGACCAGGCAGCGCGAGTGGTGTTGGCGCGCCTCGGCAATTTCCCCGCCCTATTGACGCGCGATCAAATTTCGAACTCGCTCCAAAACTTGCCAGTTTTGCTCGCCGCCGAAGAGCTGGAGGTATACATGTGAAATACTGCGCCGAGACGGGTATCAACCGCCTGGGCTACGACCTGCTGCGCAACGGCTATCCTGCCCTTGCCGAGGATGTCTTCCAGCTGAACGTGACGCTCCATCCGGACGACGGATCCTGGTACGACAGTTGGGCTGACGCGCTCAGCGCGCTCGGTCGGACCGACGACGCGATCGCGCTCTACCGGCGAGCCCTTGAGTTGCGCCCGGATGCGAAGGACACCGCCGATAAGCTTAAATCCTTGGAAGAAATCCGGGGGCCAGTGAGCCTTAAATGGGTTCCCCGGTCTAGGCTCTGGACTCAATTATCTTGCGGGTAGAGGAGGGTGCTGATTCAGGGCTTCTGCTTGGAGCGGAGACGTTGGATGGCGCGGCAACTGACGTGGCTGAGCGATGCGGAGTGGGCAAAGATCGAGCCGCTTCTTCCGCAGGGGCGCAGCGGAGCGCGTCGGGTCGATGATCGCCGTGTGATCGCGGGGATCATGCATATGCTCAAGAGCGGCGCGCGGTTCTCAGGCTCTATCGGCAGCAAGTCTTTCAGAGCGCGCCTTCTGCCTCGGTCACATCGCCCCGGCTCAAACCTGCCTTCCAAAAAGCAGCCTTGAATCAATGTCACCGGCTCGCGTCAATCTGGTTCTTGAATCCAGATCGACGCGCCTCTTTGCGAAGACAGGGCATCGGGCTATCCAATGCCAATGGGCGACGGCGGATATAAAGGTGGCGCGACGGTCGAAGGCCGGTGGGGATGTATAGCCTCCGCCGTCCTGGGCGCACCTGTCTTCATGTTCCTGCTGATTGTCGATGCGTTGGGCGACTGCGTGCCGGATACCGCTTGCAAGAACGGCTTTCTGACCCAAGTCTTACTACCCTCCGCTGTCATCGCCATCGGGGTCGGCCTTCTCGTCCGCTGGGCAGTGAAAACAGCCAGGCAGAATAACCCTGACTGAGCGCCGCTGCGCTCACGCTAATTTGTCCACGCCGCCTAGCCTCTCGGAGGTCGGTCATCACCTTATCGGGACCGATGCGCCGGCATAGGGGTCGTAGGGTGCCGGGCTCGGGGGGGATTGTGATGGGATCGGCGCCGGCGGGGAAAGCGCCGCGCGTTCGTTCGATCCTCCGGCGGCCACTCCCAGCCGCATCAGGCCGTCCGCGATTGCAGGTGCGCCGAACAGGATGAAGCAGCCCATGATGGCCGTTGCGCCGCGCTGGACGTGGATCCGCCCGGTCAGCATGCCCAGTCCGATCGCGGCGACCGCGATCACCGCGACCGTGGTGGCGAGCGTGCCGAGCAACGCCGCCTGGACCCACTGCACCGCCGCGACCAGCGCGCCTGAACCCGCCGGGCCGGAGAGCGCGTCCGTCATCACCTCAGCCGCCTGCGCCGGGCATCGCGCGCAGCTTCACCTGCGAGACATGGCGCCGCCCGCCGGTGCGGGTCAGCTGGACGAACACGTCGATGGTCGACCGCACATAGTGATGGACGTCCGCGCGTGAGAGCTGCGTGCCGGTTTGCAGCACGAGCAGGGCGATCTGGTCGATCGCGCCATCCGGGGTGTCGGCATGAACGGTCGTCATCGATCCGGGATGGCCGGTATTGACCGCGCGCAGAAACGCGAACGCTTCCTCGCCACGCAATTCGCCCAGGATGATGCGATCGGGGCGCATGCGCAGCGACGCGGCGACGAGGTCGTTGGCGGTGACCCGCGCCTCGCCAAGCGCGCTGCGCGGGGCGATCAGGCCGATCGCATTGTCGTGGCGGAGACGCAGTTCGGCGGTATCCTCGATCAGGATGAGCCGCTCGCCTGCGGGGATTTCGCGGAGCAGCGCGTTGAGGAAGGTCGTCTTGCCGGTCGCGGTGCCGCCGGAAATGAGGATGTTGCGCCGCGCCCTGACCGCAGCGGTGAGCATGCCGGGGATGTCGTCCGATGCCAGCAGGGCATGGAGGTCGGCGTCGATCGCATGTGCGTCCGCCCGATCCCGTATGTCGAACGCGCCCGTCGCCACATAATCCGCGAGCGACAGGTCGGGCGACACATGTTTGCGGATCGCGAATGCCATGTCGCCGCGCGTGGCGGGCGGGGCGACGATCTGGACACGCGCACCGTCGGGAAGGCGGGCGGAGAGCAGGGGGTGCTCGCGACTGATCCCCTGATGCGCGAGCGCGGCGATCTGCCGCGCGAGCCGGTCGAGCATCGTCCGGTCGAGCGCGTCCACCGCGTGGCGCTCGATCGCGCCGCCCGTCGTTTCGGCCCACAGCTCGCCGGGGCGGTTCACATAGATGTCGGTCACGTCCGCGCGTGCCAACACGTCGGCGAACGGCGCCAGATAGCTGTGCAGATAGACCTGGCCCGTGGTCGCCGCCGGCGCCGTTTGCGGCATCGTCACCGATCCGCCTCGACGCCGGTGAAATCGAGGTCGCGGGCCACGAACACGCTGATGCTGGTGCCGCGCTTGACCGAAAGGGTCGGCGGGATCCGTTGCGGCTGGACCGCCTGAGCCGCGACGTTCGCGCCGGGCAATGCGATGACGGTCGCCCCGCCAATCTCACGCGTGGCGAGGTTGCTGCCGATATCGAGCATCGATTGAAGGATCGCGTCGCCGAACCGCTCAAGGAAATGGGTATCGACTTTCCCCCGGATTCCGGTTCGCCCGAGCGTGTCGGCGAGCGGGGAGCCGATCGCGATCGTCGCGCCATCGGGCCGGATCAGCCGGGTCCAGTCGATCAGCGCGCGTTTCTGGCCCTGCGCGGCATCGGAGCCATATTCGCCGATCAGGCGGCTGCCGCGCGGGATCAGGATGCGTGTGCCGTCGAACCCGCGAACGTCGCGCGACACGATCGCGCGCGCAAAGCCGGCCCGGCTGGAATCAAGCGCGGATTCGAGGACTGCCGGGATCAGTGTCCCCTGTACGATCGTGGTCGCGCGATTGGCGAATGCACCCGCGCGTGCGCGGGCCGTATCGCGCGCGGCGCCGCCCCCGCCCGCTGCGCCATCTTCGCGACGGTTCCCGCTTGCGGCTGCGGGCTGCGGCATGTCGTTTCGCGTCGGCCCGCCATTGTCGATCACCAGAAGCGGCGATCCGTCGCGCTGCACCGCGCGGGGGGTGGCCAGAGCCGGTGCGGCCGGCGGCGTCATATAGGGAGCGAATTGCGGGATCGCGTTGGGGACCGACGGAGCCGGGGCGTGACGTGGCGGCGTTGGGGTGGGCGCGGGGCTTGCGGTCGCGATCGGCAGCGCTGGCGCCACCTGCGGCTGGGCAGGGGGAGGTGGAAGGGGGAGCGGCGGCGGCGCTCCCCCGCCCAGATCGACTGGCGCCGACGCGATGGCGGGGGCGTTGCGTGCGCGGCGCTGCGCATCGAGCATGGTGAACAGGACCGCTCCTGCCAGTAGCGGCGCCCCAAAAAGCAGCCACATCGGCATCGCGCGCCGCTCCACGCCTACGCTTGGCCGGATATCGACCTCGCCCGATGGTGTCCTGGTGGCGTCAGGCGCGGTCATCGGTTCCTGCCGCTCCTGCGGACGGCAAGGGCGGTGCGATCATCGATGCGGAATCGCAAGCGGCGCGACACGCCATCGATCACATAGAGGCCGTCGCGCATCATCCCGTTGACCAGCGTTTCGCGGCCGCGCGCATCCACCGCATAAACGGCGGGCAGCGCCGCTTCGTCGGGCCAGCGGATATAGGTGGCGGTGCCGTCGTCGCTGATCGCTGCGGGTTGAAGCATGCGGTCCCCGTGTACGCGATACAGGGTTTCGACCACGGCCCGGGCGGGTCCGGCCGGCGACTGCATCGCGGCGGCGGCGCGCGGATAGGTGAACCGCACCGTATAGGCCATGTCGGGGGACGGGCCGGGAAGCGGTTGAAGGTCGAACAGATAGGTGCGCGCATCGGTGACCACGGTCATGTTGGTCGATACGCCCGCCAGCACCGGCTTGATGAACAGATGCCCGCCGCGCTTGGTCGGCACGACGGCCCAGGCACCGCTGTCGCCGACCGCGACGCTCTCGATCGCCTCGTCAGGCGCGAATTCCAAGCTTAGCTGATAGCCGGTCGCGACCTCCAGCATCACGACCTGTTCGGGTCGATAGGCGATCGATTGCAGTCGCGGATCGCCGCCGCCCGGCTGGGGCCGGACCTGTGCCTGGGTGCCGCTCGCGAACGTTGCGACAAGCGCGACCGCCAGCGCGAGCGGCCTCATTGCGGCGATCCCCCGGCCGGCATCGGGGAGGGCGGCGCGATTGCCGGATCGATCGTCCGGATCGCTTCGGGATCGCGGCGATAACGCAGCACCTGAAAGCCGAGCGGGTTCAGATAGCGGTCCTCCACCCGCATCGGCTCGCCCGAATAGCGATAGCGCAGCACCGCGACGAACGCGCCGGTGACGCGCGGCCGGGCGCCCGCATCGGTGCGCGTCGTTTCGAACCGCACCATCGCGGCGCCGGGGCCGAGGGGCGAGACGCTCTTCACCGTCGTTTCGACCAGGGTCGCGCGCGGGTAGCGGTTGAGCGGGCTGTCGGGGAAACCCGGCTGCATCGCCGCGATATAGCGGCTACGTGCGCTGTCGGCGGACCACAGCGCGACCTTGCGGTAATTCGCCTGGAGCGTGTCGATGTCGAAGCTCTCACGCGCGATCACATATTGGACGAGGAACGATTGGGTCAGCGCCGTGTCGCCGCTGATCCGGGCGGGGTCCAGCGGCTTGACGGCCTGGACGAACCCGGTCTGCCGATCGACCATCAGCGTCAGCGGTTCGACGGTCTTGAGCGGGGTCATCAGCATCAGCGCGAACGCCTGCAACACCGCGATGGTGCATGCGCCGCCGGCGACGATCCAGGCGATGCGCCGCGACCTGTACAGGCCGTCCCGCCGATCCTGCGCCCAGCTGGCCGCCTCGCGATAATAGGCTTCGCGCGCCTGACGCGGATCCTCCTTCACGGGCGTCGGTCCCGGCGTCCGGCGCTGGCCGACACGCGCGCGATCGTGCGGCGGCGCCCGCTCTGGCCCAACGGGACGGTGATCGGCGCATCCGCGTTTCGCGATGCGGCGTCGATTGGCACGCGGCTGCTCGACGGGGTGTAGATCATTGCGACACCCGCGCCGGACTCGCGGCGCTGGCTGGCGCTCACCGCTTCGATGATCGCCGCCGCGCGCGACTGGCCGGCGGGCTGCGGATCGACGGCGGCCTCACGCGTCGGCCGCTCCGCGTCGCGCCCCTCTTTGGAGCGCGTTGCGGGTACGTGACCCGTCGGATGCAGCGCGGGCAGGTGAAACCCCATCGCGACGCGCGCCGCCGCCCACAGCATCGCCGCCAGCAGCAGCGCGAAGGTCGTCGCCACCACCAGCAATTCGGCCGGGGCATCCGGCACCGCGATCCGCGCGTCACGCGCCGTCAACAGGCTCGCCAGCCAGGGTTCGAGCAGCGCCAGCTCGACCGCCAGCACGATCGAGACGCCGAGCGCGCCGATCGCCGAACCGGCCAGCACGCGCAGCCATCCCGCAAACAGGCCGCGGGTCGCATCGAACAACAGAAAGGCGATGAAGAAGGGCGCGAGCGCGAGCAACAGGCCGGCAACGATCCGCACCGTCGCGAACGCGCCGACGATTCCGCCCAGATAGACGATCCGCGCGCCACCCAGTGCAAAGGCATCGAACCCGGCGATCGGCGGTGGCATCCGCTCCGCCGCCTGAGCAAGCGTCGTCGGCTGGCCTGCACCGGCGATCGCGAGACGCACCATCGCGCGGTCGGTTGCTGCCAGCCGCGCGACCATCCCGCCCTGTGCGCCGGGGAGGCCGGATGCGGCGCCGATCGACGCGCTGAGTTCTGCCGGCCCGCGAAACACCGTGTCATAGACGACCGTGCGATAGGCGGGCCAGCCGGTCGCAAGCGTGAGGACCACGCCGATCTTCACGAACGCAAGCACCCCCGCGCGGACATCCGGCACATGGCCCAGCATCATCCGATAGCCGTGAAGCGCGATGAACAGCGTGAGCAACCCGGCAAGGATCAGCGAAAACGACGATCCCGGTTCGCTCAGCGCCCGATAGCCGTTCGCGCCGATCGTCTGCGCCTCGCAATCGATGAAGCGGAGCAGGCCAGGCAGGAATCCGTCGGCGGGGAGGGTGGGACAGGTCATGCGATATCCAGCAGTCGGGGCATCCAGTCCTCCGGCGCATCGCCCAGGCTGACGCGCAACTCGTCCAGCAATCGCACCGTCCGCTCGCGCCCGGACAAGATGGTGAGCAGATCGCGCGCGCCGCTCAGGTCCAATCGCGCGACGACGCTGTCATTGCCGTGTTTGATGAGGAAGCAATGCGCGCTGTCGGGCAGGCCGCGCACCAGGTCGAATTCGTGCGCGGTCAGGCCGAACCCCTGCATGTAATCGGCGGCGCGCGCCTTTGGATTGGCCATGAAGATCTGGGTCGCCGCCTGCTCGATGATCGCGCTCGCGATCCGGCTTTCGAGCGCGTCCTGCGCGCTTTGCGTCGCGAAGCCGACGATGCCGTTGCGCTTGCGGATGGTCTTTTCCCAGTCCTTGATGCGCCGCACGAACACATCGTCGTCCAGCGCCTTCCACCCTTCATCGACGACGATGATTGCGGGGCTGCCGTCCAGCCGTTCCTCGACCCGGTGGAACAGCACCATCATCGCCGGCGAGCGCAGCACCGGATCGTCCAGGATCTGCGTCATGTCGAACCCGACCGTCGCCGCGCCCGGATCGGTGAGGTCCACCGCGTTGTCGAACAGCCATGCGCGTTCGCCCGCCCCCCACCATGGCCGCAGGCGCGACCACAGATCGGCGCCGTGCGGGCGCTGTCCACCGCGATAGAGTTCGACCAGGTGGGACAGGCGGCGGTGCGGCAGCGGTTGCGCGAAATTCGCATCGATCGAATCGCGGATGGCGCCTAGCTCCTCCCCGTCCGCGCCCCCGGCGAGCAGCGCGATCCAGTCGATCAGGAACTGGCGGTTGACCGCGCTGTCCTCCAGCTGGAGCGGGTTGAGGCCCGACGGAATGCCCGGGCGCAGCACGTCATAGCGCCCGCCGATCGCGCGGATGAACAGTTCGGCGCCGCGATCCTTGTCGAAGAAGATGATCCGCGGGCGGAACCGCCGCGCCTGGGCGAGGAGGAAGTTGAGCACCACCGTCTTGCCCGATCCCGACGGTCCGATGACGGTGAAGTTGCCCAGATCGCCCTGATGGAAGTTGAAATGATAGGGGCCGGCCGCCGTCGTCTCCAGCACCGTGACCGCCGGCCCCCAATGATTGTCCTGCGCGGTGCCGGCGGGGAAATTATGTCCGCTCGCCAGCCCCGCGAAATTGCGCGTCGAAATCAGCCCGCGTCGGGCGATATAGCTGAAATTACCGGGGAATTGCGCCCAGAAGGCCGGTTCGACCGCGATATCCTCGCGCACCGCGATCGCGCCGAGATCGGCGAGCATGGCCTGCGCCTCGGCAATTCCTTCATCGACGATGGCCGGCGACGCGCCCCGGATCGCGATGGTCATGTGATGTTCGCCGAACCCGGCGCGCCCGGCCGCGACATCGTCCTTGGCGCTGGCCAGTTCGGCGCGCAGGCTGAGCGCCTCGTCCTCTGCGGAGCGCATTCGCCGGAGCGCCAGGTTCATGCGAGAGAGCGCCGCCTGCCGCTCGACAAAGCCGAAGCTCTGCCCGATCGTCAGCTCGAAGGGCATCCGCAACAGCTCGTCGAACATGCCCGGCGCGGTCTGCGCCGGATAGTCCTTGAGCGAGAGCAGCCCGATATAGCTGGCGGCATGCCCGCCGGCGGCCGCGAGTTCGACCGTTTCCTGCCCGAAACTCACTCGTCGCCAGGGAAGATACCGGCCGATATCCTCGCGCGGCAGCAGCACCGGGCGCAGTTCGCCGTTGTAGAGGCCGGAGAGGAATTCGAGCGGCTCAGAACACGGTCCCTGCCGCGTTTCGTAAACGCTCAACAGGCGCGCGCCGTAGCTGCCCAGCGCGGCCAGCAGCGCATCGCGCGCGGTGTCGAGCTGGCGCAGGTCATGGGCGGCGGCGGCGTCGCGATCGATGGCCGACGTGCCGAGCCAGCTGCGCACCCGGTCGAACGTACCCAGACGGCCCTGCATCGGGCGGCGGACCAGCGTCAGGAACAGCTCGTTCGCATAGAGCTGCTTCGAGGCGAGCCGCGCGCGCCATGCGGCATCGACCTGCCGGGAGAAGGTGTCGGGAAACTCGCCGTCGATCTGCGGCTCCACCCGGCGGCGCACGATATGGTGATAGAGCGCGAAACGCGACGATCCGATCGCCTGTAGCATCGCATCGCGCAACCGCTTGCGGTAATTGAGGTCCTCGCTGTCCGCCGTTTCGAAATGAAGGCCGCGCAGGTGGATGACCTGCATGAGCAATCCGTCTCGCGTTTCGATCGTGCGATCATCGACATGGCGCGCATAGGGCAGGTGATCGCCGGCGGGTTTCTCGCGCGCGATGATCCGTGGGTCGCCGGTCAGGGGCGATAGGAGTTGCATCGCCACACCGCATGGTTGCGGACCCGCGGGCAGCGCCCGGCCCGGGTGAGCCACAAATCGAAGACGCGCGGCTCACGCAGACACAGCAACACGCCCGCGCCGTGGACGATCAGCGCGAGCGCGAGCACCCAGGGCGAGCGGAACACCAGAAACAATTCGGTCGCGATCACCGCGTTGGCGACGAACCAGCTATAGGTCACCCCCGCGAACATCTGCGGGCGGGTGAGCGCGACGAACACGATATCGCGTTCCAGTCCCTCCATCGCTCAGCCGCCAAGTGTCGCGGTCGACTGGATGCCGGCGACGATGCTTGCCGCGCCGAACAGGATGAAGCAGCCCAGGATGACCGTTGCGCCATGGCGCCAGTTGATCCGCCCGGTCAGCATCATCAGGCCGACCACCGCGACCGCGATCACCGCAACCACGGTCGCGAGCGTCCCCAGCAGCGTCCCCTGAAGCCATTGCACCGCCGAGACGAGCGCGCTCGATCCGGCCGGGTCGCCCGCCATGTCCTGCGCCAACGCCGTGCCGGGCAACAGTGTCGGCACCGCAAGCGCCCATCGCCAAAGACCGTTCACTGCCCCTCCAGTCCTGAATCGCAAAAGACCTTTCGATCCTAGTCGTCCGGCCGTCGAAATAAATAACGAACCGGTCACGGATGAACCTGAATTGCATCCGATATGGACAAATGAAAGATAACTATCCGCCCGTCGATGAATTACTCCGGTTCGGACCAATCTTCATATTGTGCGAGATCGGGAATTTCGGCCTCTTCATATGATCTGAATGCGGGGGGCATATGATTCGTATCGGACGATTGACGCCGCGAAGGGTCCGTGAGTGGGGTTGCGGCGGCGCCCCGGCTCTCCACCGCGATCCACGATGATACGGCACCCCACCGCAAACGCGATGCGACGGCCGCCGGTCGCATCCCGCTCCGCGCGACGCGCATCGAAACGATCGATGCCGCAATCACCTGCGGCGCCCGCTTCTGTGGTGCGTGATCGGGCATCCCCGCCGATCGGCGAAAATTCAGTCATGAGGAAGAACGTCTTGGCCAATCTGATGTCCCGCTTGCTGGTGCTTGCGGCGCTACTGACACCCGCGACCGCATGGGCGCAGGTCGTGAACAGCGCAGTTCCCCCGGATACGGCCGTGGTCAGCCCTGGCGGTGTCGATATGGTTTCGGGGCAGTATCGCGACACCACCCGGGATTTGGTGATCGGCCCCGAGGGTGCAGGGGGACTGGCGCTCGATCGTGTCAACCGCGGGGCGCGGCTGTTTCGAACCAACTGGTACCTTTACCTCAAAAACAAGACGCAGTGGCACAAGGACGAGCAGGGCTTTCCGGTCGTCGATTCGATCCGGCTGATTTCGCACCGGGGCGCACTGGCGAAGACCTTTCAGGCGGAACTCGACTATTCCGCGATCACCGACATGAGCCGGAGCGCGAACGGCCTCGACAAACTCGAGCGGATCGCCAGCGGGTCGAATTACTATTACCGCCACACGACGACCGATGGCGTCGTCACGACCTTCGAAGTGACTGCCGATGGCCGCAATGCCTATGCCACGACGGTCGTTCATCCCGATGGCGCCGCGTTCTCGCTTACTTATGACAATGGTGGCCCCAATGGCGCGAGGCGACTCAAGCGGGTGACCAGCAATGCCGGTTATCAACTGATCTTCGAATATTTCGGCGGATCGGACGCGCACAAGATTCAGAAGGCGTGCGCGATCAACCTGGCAAGCACGACGCCGCCAGGATCGGACGTCTGCCCCAGCGGCGCGCAGTCCGTGAGCTATGGCTATTCGGGCGATCGCGTCGCCAGCATTACCGATTCCGCCGGGCAGGTGAGCACGATCGTCAACAATTTCTCGGGTAGCGGCCCCTATACGCAGCTATTCTACAAACCCGGCCTCTCCTCGCCATATCTCACCAACACGCTGTCGATCACGGACGGGATTTCCGCGCTCGATGCGAGCGGGATGGCGGTAACGCAGCAGGTGTTCGCCGATGGCCGAACCTTCACCTATTCCTACACCGATCTTGATCCCCAGACATCGGATCCGGCGATCGTCGGCGGCGGCTATGCCCGCGGAACCGGCTGGGTAGAGAACGGCACGCTGGCGACGGCTCTGGGATGGAGCTACCGGCAGGAGGTGGTGAACGGCAATGTCGGGCCGCTATACGTTCCGTCTTCGCCCGAAATGATCATTGATCCGCTCAATCGCGTCACGACGAACGAATTTTCCGGCGCGCCGTACATGCCGTATCAACGGCTGATCAAGCGGACGCTGCCCAATGGTCGGGCCGAAAGCTTCACCTACGCCAACGGTTTTTTGAGCCAGCGAACATTGAGCGCGGCGACCGGAAGTTCGGACGCGCCGATCTCTGTATCGATGACCTATAATTGCACCACATGGGTCGTCTGTTTCAAACCGGTCACGGTGACGGACGCGCGTGGCAACACGACGGATTACACCTACGACACCACCCATGGCGGGGTGCTGACAGAGACCGGGCCGGCGCCCATGTCGGGAGCGGCGCGTCCGCAGAAGCGCTACACCTATGGTCAGTTCTACGCATGGTATCGCAACACGTCGGGCAGCGTGGTCCAGGCGGCGACGCCGATCTGGCTGGTGACCGAGATTTCGGAGTGTCGCGACTCGAGCGCCGGGAATCCGGCCGCGTGCGTCGGCGGCAATGACGAGATCAGGACGGTCTTCACCTATGGGTCCGCGGGCAGCGCGAACAATCTGCTGCCGACTTCGAAATCGGTGATCGCCTGGGATAGCGCGGCGGGGGCGATGACGACGCTCACCACCAGCTGGACCTATGATGCCAATGGCGACAAGCTGACCGAGGACGGGCCGATGGCCGGCAGCGCGGACACGACCCGCTGGCGCTACGACGCGATGCGGCGGGTGACCGGCGTGATCAGCCCCGATCCCGATGGCGCCGGCACCGGCAATCCGCATCCGGCGGTGCGCAACAGCTATGACGCCGCCGGCCGCCTCATCAGCGTCGAAAAGGGGACGGTGGCGAGCCAGTCGGACACCGACTGGGCGAATTTCACGGCGAGCGAACGCGTGGACACGAGCTACGACCTGCTCGACCGCAAGCTGACCGAGGCAAAGGCGTCGGGCGGCACCATCCATATGCTGACCCAATATAGCTACGATCTCTACGGCCGCCTGGAATGTACGGCGGTGCGGATGAATCCGGCGGCCTATGGCTCGCTGCCCAGCAGCGCCTGTGCGCTGGGGGCGGAGGGGAGCTACGGCCCGGACCGGATCACCCGGAACCAATATGACGCTGCCGGCCAGCTGGTGAAGGTTCAGAAGGGCGTGGGGACCGCCGAACAGATCGACGATGCGCGCTACGAATATACGTTGAACGGCCAGCAGAGCGCGGTGATCGACGCGAATGGCAACCGCGCGCAATTCGCCTATGACGGGCATGACCGCAAGATCCGGTGGACCTTTCCTTCGCCCACCAGCGCGGGCGCGGTCAACGCGGCCGATTACGAAGACTATGGCTATGACGCGAACGGCAACCGCACCGCGCTGCGCAAGCGGGACGGGCGGACGATCGCCTATGGCTATGACGCCCTGAACCGGATGACCAGCAAGACCTATCCCGCGGGCGGGGCGCGGGCGGTCTATTACGCCTACGATCTGCGCGGGCTTCAGACGGAGGCGCGGTTCGACAGCGCGTCGGGCGGCGACGCGGTGCTGAGCAGCTGGGACGGGTTCGGGCGCCAGACGCTGAGCGTGAACAATATGGGCGCGGCGTGGCGCTGGCTCCGCTATGATTACGACGCGGATGGCAACCGTGTGCGGGTGACGCATTCGGACGGCACCTATGTGAACTATCATCGCGATGGCGTGGGGCGTCTTTATTATGCGGATCTGAACGGGACGACGCCGCTATTCTATCCGCCCTATGACGCGGCGGGCCGGGTGTCGAGTTTGCTGCGGCTGAACCAGTCGGCGTGGAACTGGACGTTCGGAACGGTCTTTGCGTATGACGGCATATCGCGGGTATCGAGCTATGGGCAGAGCTTTTCGGGTGGCGGGAATGTCACGACGGCGTTCGGCTATAATGGGGCGAGCCAGATCGTATCGCGAACGCGGGACAATGACGATTACGTGTTCACCGGCTATGCGAGCGTGGACCGCAGCTATGCGCGGAACGGTCTGAACCAGTACACGGCCGCGGGCAGTGCGAGCTTCAGCTATGACGCGAACGGGAACCTGACGTCGGACGGGACGACGGGATACAGCTACGACATCGAGAACCGGCTCATTGGTTCGACCGCGGGCGCGGTGCTGACGTACGACCCGCTGGGGCGGCTGTGGCAGGTGTACGGCCCGAGCACGGGGACGACGCAGTTCCTGTACGACGGCGACGCGCTGGTGGCGGAATATGACGGGTCGGGCAACATGCTCAAACGCTATGTCCACGGCCCGGCGGAGGGGGTGGACGACCCGCTGGTCGAGTTTACCGGCAGCGGCACGTCGTCCCCACGCTACCTGTTCGCGGACCACCAGGGATCGATCATCGCGATCGCCGACGCGAACGGCAATCGCACCAACGTCAACAGCTATGACGAATATGGTATCCCCGGCAGCGGCAACACGGGGAGGTTCCAGTATACGGGGCAGGCGTGGATCCCGGAACTCGGCATGTACTACTACAAGGCCCGCATCTACTCGCCCACGCTGGGGAGGTTCCTCCAGACCGATCCGATCGGGTATGACGATCAGGTTAATCTGTATGCTTATGTCGCAAACGATCCGGTCAATGGGCGTGATCCGGATGGGAAACAGAGCGAGTTCTGGGAAAGGGTTACCGACGTGGTTGTTGGAACCGCAGAAGTCGTCGTCGGTGGAGTTGGCGCTGGAACGGGGATTGCGATCGCCACTGGCGGCGCCCTTGCCGAGGTGCCTACGCTTGGCACGTCCACTGTTGCAGTTGCTGGCGGCGTTATTCTAACTGGCGCAAGCACCGCGCTAGCCGCCGATGGGGCAAGCAGAATTACACGAGGACTGACTGGCGCGCGCGGGCCAACGATCTCGGAAAATCGTGGAAATCAATCCCGAGGGCGTGGAGGAAAGCAGAATGTAAGGGGTGCTGGTCCCGGAACAAAAAAAAGCGGGTGAAAAAGCAGACGGAACGCGAAACAGAGCAGACAACGATGGGCGTCTTAAGGCTCCCAAGCCGCAGCCATCTCGGAATCCGACAGGCACTTCCCCTACACCAAGAAAATACCAAAATACCAAAGAGATGAATAATTTATAACGTCATTTCATATCATGAATATATGCTGTTCCAGGGGAGTATAGGTCATTATATATCGCCGATTCTACGGAAATTTTGACTATATCATGATTAGTTAAATTATATTTCTGTTTCATAAGCGAATAGGCAGCTCCGAGTGCGTATTTTTCACCAGACCCTCGCGCCCAGAATTTTCCATTTGGTATCGGTCCTAAGCTAAGGCTTTCGTCTATATCCCACAGTTTTCCGCTTCTGTGGGCTAATATGCACCATATTCCATAACTCCAAGTTGGGTCACCACTCTCTTTTATTCCGATATCATAATCAGAAAGTATTTTGCCTATTTCTGTTACAACATCTCTCTCATTTAATAATTGCTTCTTCGCTGATGTTAGTCCGGAACGGCAGACATTTAACGCTAGCATTGACCCCGTGAAGCCGAGTGCCCAGTCTTGGAATAAGACCCATGGCGGAGTTCCATGATCGATGACACTGTCGTTTGCTAATGTGTAACCCGTGTTCGATCCGATCGAAACGTTTCCATTATTTGATAGCGCGGCGATTACAGTCATTCTTTAATCTCCTCCCGCGTCCGCTATGTGCTAATATCTGCGTATTTTACGAACCTTGTATTCATCTGATTCGGCTGCATTATTCCGTCGATCGCCCCTACCTGCGTCCTGCGCCGCAATCCCAGCGCCTCGTAGAGCCTGACGCAGCTATCGGTATAGAGCGCCACCCCGTCTCTGGCACGTGAAATGGCGACGTATGCGGAGGCGGCATCGACAGTGTTGGCGCGAAAGCTCTCCAGATGGGCCATCACGCGGTCGGCGGTCGCGCCCTGGGCGGAGCGGATCGTCCTGACCCATCCGTCCCGCACGTGCCGATCGGCGAGGCGGCTGAGGTCGAGCATCTGCTGTGAGCCGTCGTCTTTCTCGACCAGGACGCTGGCCCCCTGGGGGTCGATGACGCGGACGGTGGCGATGTCGCAGACGGCGACGCGCTGGTGGCGGAATATGACGGGTCGGGCAACATGCTCAAACGCTATGTCCACGGCCCGGCGGAGGGGGTGGACGATCCGCTGGTCGAGTTTACCGGCAGCGGCACGTCGTCCCCACGCTACCTGTTCGCGGACCACCAGGGATCGATCATCGCGATCGCCGACGCACCGGCCCCGGCACCCGCGACCGCAGCTTTGAGCATCGCCCTTTTGAGATCGCCCGGTTGGCGTCGCAGCGCGTCGAAGCGTCGCGATCCTGAGCGCGACGCACCGAAGGGGCAGCCGCTTTCTCTCTGGCCTTCTGATTTCGCGCGGATGAGCGCGACGGCGGCGTGGTGCGGGCGGGGGGACTTGAACCCCCATGGGCATATGCCCGACGGATTTTCATACCAGCTACGGTTTTCACCGCCGCCCGATCGGGCGTTTGTGGTCTGGACTATCCCTTCACCATGGCCGCGTGCGCGGCTTTAGGTGCTGCCCGTCTAGTCTCTACACCTTCCCCGATCGGGGCTTGGCTCGGGATTGCCAGTGAAGGTTTCCCCGAATTTGGGCAGTTCTACGTCCCCGATTTCTCGAAGCGCACTCAATATTTGGCCTAAGTCCGTTGCGTCTACCGATTTCGCCACGCCCGCATGACCAGCCTCTTCCTATCGGCAGTGGGGCGGGGTTGCCAAGAAGGATCGGCGGGACGGCAGAGATCCGGTCGATGACGGGTACGCGGTAGAGGAAGCGCCGGCACTGCGCTGCACCGCGCGGCGATGCCGAAGCGGCGCGCGGGCCGCGACGAAAGTCAAGCATGGCGCCGGGCGCGTGATCTTACTAACCTCGCCGCGATTTGCGCTTGCTGCATTCCGGCGATTCGGGTGCCGTGCCGTGCGGTTCAGCTCATGTTGAGCCGGACGCGCATTTCCTTGCCGGGCTTGAAATAGGGAACGCGCTTCGCCTGCACATCGACGGTTTCGCCGGTGCGCGGATTGCGACCGACACGTGCCTCACGCTCGCGGGTGGAAAAGGCGCCAAAGCCACGCAGTTCGACGCGCCCGTTGGCGACCAGTCGGAACGTGATCTGTTCGAAAAAAGTATCGACGATTTGCTCGATCTCGCGCGCGGACAATTCGGGATTGTCCGTCGATAGCATTTGAACGAGTTCAGACCGGATCATGCCGCTTCCCCACAAGGCGGACGGATATTGGCCCGGCGACGATTGCGCCATGCCGGGCGGGACCGCCATTTCGGACCATATCCTAAGCCCGAATCCTTACCTGCATCAATCGAATCTTGGTGGATTGCTACGTGTTTCGGGACGATGCGGCAGGAAGCGGTTGAAATGATTGGCGGGACGGGCGCCGAAAAACGCCCGTCCCGCGCCCAATCACTTCTTCTCTTCGCGCGCCTTGAGCGCTTCGCCGAGAATATCGCCGAGCGATGCGCCCGAATCGGACGATCCGTACTGGGCGACCGCCTGCTTCTCTTCGGCGATCTGCATCGCCTTGATCGAGAAGGTCGGCTTCTTCGACCGGTCGGTGCCGGTCACCATCGCGTCGAACTTCTGGCCGACCTGGAACCGCTCCGGACGCTGCTCGTCGCGGTCGCGGCCAAGATCGGTGCGCTTGATGAAGCCGGTCGCGCCGTCGTCGCCAACCTGCACTTCCAGGCCCGCATCGCGCACTTCCAGAACGGTGACCGTGACGATCTCGTTCTTGTTCACGCGCGCGGTGCTGCCACCGGCAGCCGGAGTCGGCACGCCGCCGCGCTCAAGCTGCTTCATGCCGAGCGAGATGCGCTCCTTGTCCGGCTCGACCGCCAGGACGACGGCCTTGACCATCTCACCCTTGCGATGCAGCGCCAGCGCGTCCTCGCCAGAGATGCCCCAGGCGATGTCGGACATGTGAACCATGCCATCGACGTCGTTGTCCAGGCCGATGAACAGGCCGAACTCGGTCGCGTTCTTGACCTCGCCCTCGACCTCGGTGCCGACCGGGTGCGCCTCGGCAAAGGCTTCCCACGGATTCTGCTGCGCCTGCTTGAGGCCCAGCGAGATGCGGCGCTTTTCCTGATCGACCTCGAGCACGACGACATCGACTTCCTGCGAGGTCGAGACGATCTTGCCCGGATGGACGTTCTTCTTGGTCCAGCTCATCTCGGAGACGTGGACGAGGCCCTCGATGCCCGGCTCCAGCTCGACGAACGCGCCATATTCGGTGATGTTGGTCACGCGGCCGGTCAGCTTCGCGCCGACCGGATATTTGGCGCCGGCGGCATCCCACGGATCGCTTTCCAGCTGCTTCATGCCCAGGCTGATGCGCTGGGTATCGCGGTTGATGCGGATGATCTGGACGCGGACGGTGTCGCCGATGTTCAGCATCTCGCTGGGATGATTGACCCGCTTGTAGGACAGGTCGGTGACGTGCAGCAGGCCGTCGATGCCGCCCAGATCCACGAACGCGCCGTAATCGGTGATGTTCTTGACGACGCCGTCGATCACCTGGCCCTCGGCCAGGCTCTGGATCAGGCCCGAACGCTGCTCGGCGCGGTTCTCTTCAAGGACGGCGCGGCGCGACACGACGATGTTGCCGCGCTTGCGGTCCATCTTCAGGATCTGGAACGGCTGGGGCAGGTCCATCAGCGGCTGGACGTCGCGCACCGGACGGATATCGACCTGGCTGCCCGGCAGGAACGCCACGGCGCCCGACAGATCGACGGTGAAGCCGCCCTTCACGCGGCCGAAGATCACGCCCTCGACGCGGTTGCCCTGGCTGAATTCGAGTTCCAGCTTGTCCCACGCGGCTTCGCGACGGGCGCGGTCGCGGCTCAGCATCGCCTCGCCATTCGCATTCTCGACGCGGTCGACATAGACCTCGACTTCGTCGCCGACCTTCAGCTCGGCCTTCTGCCCGCCCGCCGCGAATTCGCGCAGCGGCACGCGGCCTTCGCTCTTCAGGCCGACGTCGATGACGGCAAGGTCGTTTTCGATGGCGGTGACGGTGCCGATGACGACGCGGCCTTCAAAGCCGTCTGCCTGACCCAGGGTCTGGTCGAGAAGCGCGGCGAAATCGTCGCGCGTGGGGGTTGCCGAAGTGGCCATATAGGATTCAGTCCTGACTAACGTTTTTCCGGCCGGCTGGTTGGATCCAGCGGTCTTTTCAGCCGAAATGCCGCGGCGGCCGCATGCCGGTCACGGCGTCCGATGGACGGGTGCAGGTGGAGGCCGTTCGCGCTCTTCCAGAAAAGCGAAAATGGCGCGTGAGATCGAATCTCCGCGCCTCCCCTCCGCGAGCACCAGCCCGCTGGACGGGCGGCCCTTAGCGCCGAAGGGGTCAAAAAGCAAGCTGCGGACGCTCAAATGGCGTCAGAGTTTGTCCGTTGCAAACATGCCGATCATCGAGCAGCCTTTATGGATGGGTGTATTTGGGCAGTCCGCAACTTAGCTAATCGCTCTTTTCACGGGGATCGGGTTGCCGTTGGACGCTGCAGCGCGATCAAATGACGCGCAATCGCAGGACCCAGCTTTTGCGGAGTTTGGGACGGTACTTTTGTTTCATGAAAAGTGGGCCGAGGCGCTGGCCTATCATCGTCTGGCGGTACGCCAACTGACGGACCGTTTGGCAGCTTCGTCTCGGCATTCTGCCCTACTTAATGAGCGCAATCGCAAGCGCTCCTACTACCGGATGCTTGTAACGACATTGTGGGTTGTGGCGCCATCGTTGGAATAAGGTGTCCGCCGCCCTTCCGGGGGATGGGTAGGGGGCGGCGGACGGGGGGCGCGTCAGGCTGTCCACGCCTGGAACGGCAGGTTCAGATCGTCGGCGACCGCCTTGAACGCGATCTTGCCCTTGTAGACGTTCAGCCCGTTGGCGAGGTGCGGATCGGCGGCCATCGCGGCTTCCGCGCCCAGGTTCGCGAGCTTCATCACGAAGGGCAGCGTCGCATTGTTGAGCGCGAACGTGCTGGTCCGCGCGACCGCGCCGGGCATGTTCGCCACGCAATAATGGATTACGCCATCGACCTCGTACACCGGATCGTCATGGGTGGTCGCGTGGCTGGTTTCGAAGCAGCCGCCCTGGTCGATCGCGATATCGACCAGCACGCTGCCGCGCTTCATCGTCGCGAGCATCTCACGGGTGACCAGTTTCGGCGCTGCGGCGCCCGGGACCAGCACCGCGCCGATCACGAGATGCGCGTTGCGCACCGCCGCCGCGATCGCCGCCTTGCTGGCATAGGCGGTCTTGATCTGGCTGCCGAAATGCATGTCCAGTTCGGCCAGGCGGCTGTTATTGATGTCGTAGATGGTGACGTCGGCGCGCAGACCGGTCGCCATCTGCGCGGCATTGATGCCGGAGACGCCGCCGCCCAGGATCGCGACGCGCGCCGGCGCCACGCCGGGAACGCCGCCCAGCAGGACGCCGCGGCCGCCCTGTTCCTTTTCCAGATAATGCGCGCCGACCTGAACCGACATCCGGCCCGCGACCTCGCTCATCGGCTTGAGCAGCGGCAGGCTGCGGTCGTTGGCGGTCACCGTTTCATAGGCGATGCAGGTGGCGCCCGATTTCATCAGCCCCTCCGCCTGCGGCTTGTCGGCGGCGAGGTGGAGATAGGTGAACAGCGTGTGGCGCGGCTCCAGCAGCGCGATCTCGCTCGCCTGTGGTTCCTTCACCTTCACGATCATGTCGGATTGCGCGAACACCTCCGCCGCCGTGCCGACGATCCGCGCGCCCGCTTCGACATAGTCGCTGTCTTCGAAATCGATGCCCATGCCGGCGTTCGCCTGAACGATCACCTCATGGCCTGCGGCGGTCAGTTCGCTCACCAGCGGCGGGGTCAGGCCGACGCGATATTCGTGATTCTTGATTTCCTTGGGGACACCGACGCGCATGGCAGCTCTCCGATCCGGTTTCGTCAGCGTGGCATAGCGCGGATCGGCATCGCGAATCTCTGCAAAATCGCTCGCAACATATCGCCCCTTCGCATAATATTGGCAGGTGCTGCTTCAACTTCAGTAGATTTATGCGCGATGGACAGAATCGACACATCCATTCTCAAGATGCTGGCGGAGGATGCGCGCGCGCCGGTCAGCCATGTCGCCGCACAGGTCGGGCTTTCCCAATCGGCCTGTACCCGGCGGATCCAGGCGCTGGAGGCGAGTCGGCATATCCAGGGCTATGGTGTCCGGCTGGGCCATCGCCGGTTGGGGTTTCGCGTGACGGCGCTCGTCGATATCACCCTCGGCACGCAGGTGGAGGAGGATCTCGCCGCCTTCGAGCGCGCGGTCGCGCAGATCGACGGCATCGTCGAATGCGCGCTGGTTTCGGGTGGCCAGGACTATCGGCTCAAGCTGCTCTGCCGCGACCTCGACGACTATGAACGGCTTCACCGCGAACATCTCGGCCGGCTGCCGGGCGTGGTGAAGATCAGTTCGAGCTTCGTACTGCGATCGATTCCGACGCGTAGCGAGGCGGATGCACTGTTCCAGCCGCGATAGGAGCGCCGGGCCTGTGTTGCGGGCCGATGTTGCGCGTGCTAACGGCGCGCCTGTTTCAACGGACAGGCAGCTGGTCTGACATGACCTCATCCCCACTCGCCACGGCCCGCAAAGCGTTCCCGTGAGCGAGACAAACGGAAGCCCGGCGCCGGCGGCCGATTCGACCCCCGACCTCGAACATGGACACGGGCATGGCGCCCATGGTCACCCGCAGGCGGTGTGGAAGCTGGCCGTCGGGGCGATCGGCATCGTGTTCGGCGATATCGGCACCAGCCCGCTCTACGCGTTCCGCGAAACCTTTGCCGGCCATCACCCCCTCGCGCTGGACCAGGCGCACATCATGGGCGTCATCAGCCTGATGTTCTGGTCGATGATGATCGTCGTGACGTTCAAATATGTCACCATCATCATGCGCGCGGACAATAAGGGGGAGGGCGGCAGCCTGGCCCTGCTCGCGCTGATCAACAGCCAGAGCGGGAAAAAGAAATGGACCGCGGGGATCGTCATTCTCGGCGTGTTCGCGACCGCGCTCTTCTATGGCGATTCGATGATCACGCCGGCGGTGTCGGTGCTGTCGGCGGTCGAGGGTATCGCGGTGGCTGCGCCCGGTTTCTCGGGCTGGATCCTGCCGATCGCGGTGGCGATCCTGGTCTTCCTCTTTTCGATCCAGCGGACCGGAACGGCAAAGGTCGGCGCGTTTTTCGGGCCGATCATGCTCACCTATTTCGCGACGATCGCGACGCTCGGCACGCTCAGCGTCATCAAGTCGCCCGAAGTGCTCTGGGCGCTGCTGCCCGTCCATGCGGTCAATTTCTTCCTGATCGATCCGCTCGCCGCCTTTCTGGCGCTCGGCGCGGTGGTGCTGGCGGTGACCGGGGCGGAGGCGCTGTATGCTGATATGGGGCATTTCGGCCGCAAGCCGATCCGGGTGTCCTGGCTGTGGTTCGTGCTGCCCGCGCTGATGCTCAATTACATGGGGCAGGGCGGGCTGCTGATGCGCGACGCGACGGCGCTGGAAAGCCCGTTCTACATGCTTGCGCCGGAATATCTGCGACTGCCGCTGGTCGGCATCGCGACCCTGGCGGCGATCATCGCCTCACAGGCGGTGATTACCGGCGCATTCTCGGTCACCCAGCAGGGGATCCAGCTCGGCTTCATCCCGCGCCTGCGTATCACCCATACCAGCGCGGCGACGGCGGGGCAGATCTACATTCCGCTGATCAACTGGGCGCTGATGACCGCGATCATCCTGCTGGTGCTCAGCTTCCGTACCTCGTCGAACCTGACCGCGGCCTATGGCATCGCGGTGACCGGCGCGATGCTGATCGACAACTGCCTGTTGGCGGTGGTGCTGTTCAGCCTGTGGAAGTGGAAGAAGCGGTATGCGATCCCGCTCCTGGCGCTCTTCTTCACCGTCGATCTGGCCTATTTCACCGCCAACCTGACCAAGATTCCCTATGGCGGCTGGTTCCCCCTGCTGGTCGGCATCGTGATCTTCACGCTGCTCACCACCTGGGCCAAGGGGCGTCGCCTGATGGTCGAGCGGATGCGCGAGGCGGCGATGCCGATCAAGGTGTTCATTCAGTCCGCCGCCGTCTCGGCCACACGGGTGCGTGGCACCGCGGTCTTCATGACCTCCTCGCCCGACGGGGTTCCGCACGCGCTGCTCCACAATCTCAAGCACAACAAGGTGCTGCACGAACGCGTCATCCTGCTGACGGTGAAGATCGCCGACCAGCCATTCGTCGCCGAGAAGGATCGCGTCCGCAACGAGGATCTGGGCGAGGGATTCCATCGCATGCTGCTCTATTACGGGTTCATGCAGGAAGCGGACGTCCCGGGCGCGCTCAAACGCGCCGGCAAATGCGGCGGCAAGTTCGACATGATGGACACCAGCTTCTTCCTGTCGCGCCAGACGCTGTTGCCCTCGGAGCGGCCGGGGATGCGGATCTGGCGCGAGAAGCTGTTCGCATGGATGCTGCGCAACGCCGAAAGCGCGATGGAGTTCTTTCGCCTGCCCACCAACCGCGTTGTCGAACTGGGCAGCCAGGTCGAGATTTGAGGGCGGTGCCGCCCGCGCCGGCGAACCTTGCCCCGATCATCGTCTCCGCCCTGTTCGGGCGGCGGGATCAGGCCACGTTCGACGCGCTGCGGCGCGCGCATTTCCCGCCCGAGCGCAATGTCCTGTCGGCGCATCTGACCCTGTTTCATCACCTCCCGCCCTCGGTGGAGGATGAGTTGAAGCATCGCCTGAACACCGCCACGCGCGGCGTCCGCGCGCCGACGGCGCGGGCGGCGGGCCTCATGTCGCTGGGCCGGGGCGTGGCGGTGAAGATCGACTCGCCCGGCCTGACCGCGATCCGCCGCGACCTGTGCGAGGCGTTTGCAGGGATGTTGACGCCACAGGATGCCGGCGGCTGGCGTCCGCACGTCACGATCCAGAACAAGGTCGCGCCGTCGATGGCGAAGCTGTTGCTTGCCGCCCTGTCAAAGGAATTCCGCCCGCACGCGGTCGAGATCGCGGGCCTGGGCCTGTGGTGGTATCGCGACGGTCCCTGGGAGCCGGTGTCGCGCCACATGTTCGCTTGACCCGCTTTCAAACCCCACTTATGTGCGCCGCTCGCCCGCAGGGCGCCTTGATATGGCCGAGTAGCTCAGTTGGTTAGAGCAGCGGAATCATAATCCGCGTGTCGGGGGTTCAAGTCCCTCCTCGGCTACCATCATACCCCCCGGTCACCCCACCGCGTCGCGAATCGTTTCCATCGCGACGAAGGTCGATGTGCTGGCGACATGCGGCAGGCTGGAAATCCGCTCGCCCAGCACCTCGCGATAGCGGCGGATGTCGGCCGTGCGCACCTTCAACAGATAGTCGAAGCTGCTGGCGATCATGTGACATTCCTCGACCTCGGGAATTTTCAGCACGGCGGCGCGGAACGCCTCCAGCGCCGCCTCCCGCGTGTCCGACAGCTTGACCTCGGCAAAGGCGACATGGTCGAGGCCGAGGCGCACCGGATCGACGATCGCGCGAAAGCCACGGATCGTGCCATCGGCGATCATCCGCTTCAGCCGCACCTGGCACGGCGTCTTCGACAGGCCGACCCGCGCGGCGAGATCGGTGATCGAGATGCGGCCATCCTGCCGCAGGATCTGGACGATCTTGCGGTCGAACGGGTCAAGATCACTGTGATCGAGCGTATGAACGCGCATTTTGACCTGTTAACTCGTGAAATTCAGGAAATTCGATACTCTGGATGCATTCGAAAAGTCAAAATGATCAATCGAACGATGCTATCGTGCTCCCATTCTCGTCCGGAGCCGCCATGACCGACTATTTCGACCGCTTTGCCCCGCCGATCCGTCCCGCGACGCCGCTGCGCGCCGCGATCACGGCGGCCTATCGCCGGCCGGAACCGGACTGCGTCGCGCCGCTGGTCGAGCAGGCGGACCTGCCCGCCGGGACGCGCGACGCGGCCAGGGCCACCGCGACGGCGCTCATCACCGCGCTGCGCGCCAAGCACAAGGGGACCGGGGTCGAGGGGCTGGTTCAGGAATATGCGCTGTCCAGCCAGGAGGGCGTCGCGCTGATGTGCCTTGCCGAGGCGCTGTTGCGCATTCCCGATCATGCGACGCGCGACGCGCTGATCCGCGACAAGATTTCCGAAGGCGACTGGAAGGCGCATCTGGGCGACGGACGCTCGCTGTTCGTCAATGCCGCGACCTGGGGGCTGGTGGTCACCGGCCGCCTGACCGCCAGCGTCAACGATGCGGGGCTGGCGGCGGCGCTCACCCGCCTGATCGCGCGCGCGGGCGAGCCGGTGATCCGCCGCGGCGTCGATATGGCGATGCGGATGATGGGCGAACAGTTCGTCACCGGAGAGACGATCGCCGAAGCGTTGAAGCGCGCGCGCCCGCTGGAGGCGCGCGGCTTCCGCTACAGCTATGACATGCTGGGCGAGGCGGCGACGACGATGGCCGACGCCGACCGCTATTATCGCGATTACGAACAGGCCGTCCACGCGATCGGCAAGGCATCGGCAGGTCGCGGCGTAGTGGCGGGACCCGGCATTTCGATCAAGCTGTCGGCGCTGCATCCGCGCTATGCGCGGGCGCAGGCCGAGCGGGTGATGGGCGAGTTGCTGCCACGCGTGAAGGCGCTGGCCGAACTGGCGAAGGACTATGATATCGGCCTGAACATCGATGCCGAGGAGGCCGACCGGCTCGAACTGTCGCTCGACCTGCTCGAAGCGCTGGCGCTCGATCCCGACCTTGCGGGGTGGGACGGCCTGGGCTTCGTGGTACAGGCCTATGGCAAGCGCTGCCCGTTCGTCATCGACTGGATCGTCGATCTGGCGCGGCGGGCGGGCCGGCGGATCATGGTCCGGCTGGTCAAGGGCGCCTATTGGGATGCGGAGATCAAGCGTGCGCAGGTCGATGGGCTGGCCGACTTTCCCGTCTATACGCGCAAGATCCACACCGATGTCGCCTATGTCGCGTGTGCGCGAAAGCTGCTGGCTGCCCGCGCGGAGATCTTCCCGCAATTCGCCACGCACAATGCACAGACGCTCGCGACGATCTATCAGCTCGCCGGACCGGACTTTGCCGAGGGCGATTATGAATTCCAGTGCCTGCACGGCATGGGCGAGCCGCTCTATGACGAGGTGGTGGGCGCGGCGAAGCTGAACCGTCCGTGCCGCATCTATGCGCCGGTGGGAACGCATGAAACGCTGCTCGCCTATCTGGTCCGCCGCCTGCTGGAAAATGGCGCGAACTCCTCCTTTGTCAATCGCATCGCCGATCCTGAGGTCTCGATCGCCGAACTGGTCACGGACCCGGTGGAGGTTGTGCGCGCGATGGATGCGCCAGGGGCTAGGCATCCGCTGATCGCGCTGCCGCGGGACCTGTATGGCGCGCGCCGCAATTCGGACGGGCTGGACCTGTCCGATGAGGCGGCCCTGGCCAGCCTCAGCGACGCGCTGCGCACCAGCACCGAATTCGGCTGGTCCGCGATGATCGCCGCGCAGGGCGTCGCGCGGCCGGTGGTCAACCCCGCCGATCGCCGCGACATCGTCGGCACGGTGATCGAGGCGACGCCGGAGGCGGCGCGCGAATGCGCGGGGATCGCCGCGACCGCCGGCGCGGACTGGGCGGCGACGCCGGTGGTTGATCGTGCGGCGTGTCTGGAGCGCGCGGCCGACCGGTTGCAGGCGCAGATGCCGGTGCTGATGGGGCTCATCATGCGCGAAGCCGGCAAGTCGGCGCCCAATGCGATCGCTGAGGTGCGGGAGGCGATCGATTTCCTGCGCTATTACGCGCAACAGGCGCGCGCGACGCTGGGCCTCGCCCATGCGCCGCTGGGGCCGGTGGTGTGCATCAGCCCGTGGAATTTCCCGCTGGCGATCTTCATCGGGCAGGTCGCGGCGGCGCTGGTGGCCGGAAATCCGGTGCTCGCCAAACCGGCCGAGGAAACCCCGTTGATCGCTGCGCAGGCGGTCGCGATCCTGCATGAATGCGGGATTCCGGCCCCGGCGCTTCAGCTGGTTCCGGGCGACGGGCGGATCGGCGCGGCGCTCGTCTCCGCGCCGGAAACGCAGGGGGTGATGTTCACCGGATCGACCGAGGTCGCGCGGATCATCCAGAAGGAACTCGCCGGCCGACTGGCGGCCGACGGCGCGCCGATCCCGTTCATCGCCGAAACCGGCGGACAGAATGCGATGATCGTCGACAGTTCGGCGCTCGCCGAACAGGTCGTGGCCGACGTCATCGCCTCGGCCTTCGACAGCGCGGGGCAACGCTGCTCCGCGCTGCGCATCCTGTGCCTTCAGGACGATGTCGCCGATCGCATCCTGGCGATGCTGAAGGGTGCGCTGCATCAATTGTCGATCGGGCGCACCGACCGGCTTTCGGTCGATATCGGCCCGGTCATCTCGGCCGAGGCGAAGGCGAATATCGACCGGCATATCGACCGGATGCGCGGCATGGGCCGATCGGTGGAGCAGATCGAACTGGCGGGGGAGACCGCGCAGGGAACCTTCGTCCCGCCGACGATCATCGAACTGGACAGCATCGCCGATCTGGAGCGGGAGGTGTTCGGCCCGGTGCTCCATGTCGTGCGCTATCGCCGTCGCGATCTGGACCGCGTGATCGATGCGATCAACGCCACCGGCTATGGCCTGACCTTCGGCCTCCACACCCGGCTCGACGAGACGGTGGAGCATGTGACCCAGCGGATCGAGGCGGGTAACCTCTACATCAATCGCAACATCATCGGCGCGGTGGTGGGGGTTCAGCCCTTTGGCGGGCGCGGCCTTTCGGGAACCGGGCCAAAGGCGGGAGGGCCGCTCTATCTGGGCCGGCTGGTCACGGCGCCGACGACCCCCGCCGGCATTGCGTCGGCGGCGGCGGACCCGGCGCTGCGCGACTTTGCGCTATGGCTGGGCGATCGCGCCGAGCCGGCGCGTGCGGCGGGGGAGGCCTCGCTGTTGGGCGCGGCGGTCGAACTGCCGGGGCCGGTGGGCGAGCGCAACCTCTATACGCTGCATCCGCGCGGCCGCATCCTGCTGTTTCCACACGACGCGCGCGCGTTTCTGGATCAGGTCGCCGCCGTTCTCGCCACCGGCAACCATGCGGTGGTGGCGAGCGGGGATTTCGGCCGTACGCTGACCGGAGTGTCCGATCGCGTCGCGAGCCGGATCGCGTTTCCGGCCGATTGGCGCAACGCCGGCCCCTATGCCGGGGCGATCATCGCCGGAGACGATGACGCGCGGCTGGCCGCACTGGCCGGGATCGCCGCGCTGCCCGGCCCGATCGTGCTGGCGCAGGCCGGCACGCCCCGGCTCGACTGGCTGGTCGAGGAAGTCTCGACCTCGATCAACACCACCGCCGCAGGCGGCAATGCCAGCCTGATGGCGATGGCGTGAATCGCGGCTATCGGATCCCCAGCACCGCCTTGATGTCGTCCCAGGCGGCATATTTGAAATTCTGGGCCTTGGGCGGATTATAGCCGTCCTGCGCGACGAAGAGACCGCCGGGATAATCCGGACCGAAATCACCGGTCAGGATTTCGATGCCGTCGGTCTCTTCGGTCGCCCCGACCTTGCCCGGCGCGATGCGGAAACGCCCGACATAGGCGTCGTCCGACAGGCGATAGACGACATAGGCGTTGTCGCCCTGGCTCGACGCGATCAGGTAGCCGCCATCCGCCGCGCCCTCCGCTGCGATCGCCAGACCCTCGGCGTCGGCGACCAGCCGTTCGCCGTCCACCGCGGCAATGCGAACCGGCGTCGTGCCGCCATCGGCGCGCGCGTCGAACCGCCACAGACCGGCATCTTCTTCCGCCACGTACAGGCGGGCGGTGCGATCATCGACCACGCACCCCTCGGACTGGGTGGCGAGCTTCATGCTGCGCACCAGGCGCCCGGTCGGGGTGGCGCCGCTGAGGTCGAGGTCGATCTGGCGCACCGTTCCGTCCTTGATGACGTTGAACGCGCTCAGCCGGTCGCCGCTGCGGTACAGGCAGATGCCATAGGCTTCACCGGCGCCGGCCGGGACGATCCCGATCGGCGTCAGCCTGGCCGATGCCGTGTCGAGCCGGAACAGCGCGATCTTTGCCTGTTTGCGGTCGTTGCGATCGCTCGCCGCGACGATGACGCCCGCCGGCCCCATGTCGCGGATATCGACATTGTTGACCTGTCCGGCGTCGATGAAGAACAGATCCTTGCCGGTCAGGTCATAGACGTGAAGCCCCGCCTTCTTGTCGGTGCCGACGATCAGGCTGGCCGTCGGATCGGCCGGATTGCGCCAGATCGCCGGGTCGTCCGCCGCATCGGCATTGGCGGTGCCGACCGCGTCGGTCTCACCCCGCGCCGCGACATTGACGGCGGGCGTGGTGGGCGGGGCGGGAGCCGTGATCGCGGTGGTGGCGCACCCCGCCGCCGCAAGCGGCAGCAGGGTGAGGGCAAGCGAAAATCGGATGTTCACGATACTGTACCTTTGCTGGATCAGAAATTGGCGCTGACGCCGAACTTCGCGGTCCAGCTGTACTTTTCGTACTGGAGCAGGCGCTTGGCGCCCTCATAGTTCTGATAGGCGAAATAGGGCGCGTCGGTGACGTTGATCCAGTCCGCGAAAATCCGGACCCCCTTCGTCACCTTCACCTTCGCCGACAGGTCGAGCTGGAAGCGCTGATCGGCATAGCGGTCCTGATCCGCGCCATTGCCGATCTCTTCCAGAAACTTGCTGCGATAGGTGCCTGCCGCGCGCAGCGACAGCGGTCCCTTTTCATATCCCAGCACGACGTTGAACGTATGCTTCGACGCGGCGGGCAGGGGGATGCGCCGCGGATCGGTCGGATCGCCGTCGTTCAGGATGGTGCCGGTGGCGTCGGTAAAGGTGTAGTTGAGGTTGAGCAGCAGCCCGTCGAGCGGCCCCGGCAGGAAGGTGAAGCGCTGCGCATAGGACAGCTCGACCCCCTTTACATGCGCGGTGTCGCCGTTCCGGAACGTATCCGCCTCATCATAGGGAACGCCGTAAATGGTGCCGGGCGTGTCGGTGTGGACGGTGGTGATGAAGTCCCGGATCGATTTCCAGAACAGCCCTGCGGTCAGCGCCGAACTGTTGGAAAAATACCATTCGGCCGACGCGTCGAGGTTCCACGCGCGATAGGGCTTGAGCGCGGGGTTGCCGAACTCCGCCTCGTCATCCTCGTTCACCAGCGAGCGCTGGGCGAGGTTCGACAGCTTCGGGCGGACCAGGCTCTTATAGCCGGCAAGGCGCAGCACCACATTGCGTTGCGGCTCGAACCGCAGCGTCGCGCTGGGCAGCCAATCGGTGTAGCTGCGGGTGGTGCGGTTGGGGACCACAGTCACGGTGGTGCCGTCGGTCGAGGTGGTGAAGGCGCGAATATCGTTATAGGTCCGCTCGACGCGCAGACCCCCGATCACGCGGACACGGTCGCTGTCGTAACGGCCGAGCAGATAGCCGGCCAGCACGTCCTCATCGATCGCATAGTCGGACGCCGCCGAATTGAGCTGCGTATCGACGGTGTTGACGCGGAAGTTCGCCGCATTGGCGCGATAGAAATCGCTGGGCGCGGTGTGGCCCGCGACCGGACCCATGTCGAGGATGCGATAGGTTTGCGTGCCGAGCACGTCGGCCAGCGTGTAGCTGCCCGCATTGTAGCGGTCGTAAACGATCGTGTCGAAATTGTAGGACTTGGTCCGCCAGCGCGATTTGACGCCGCCCTGCACGGTGAAGGTGCCGCTATCCAGCGCGAATTCGCGCGAAACGTCGGCGCGCGCGGTCCATTCCTTGTCCAGCGAGTCCGACAGGTCGGTCAATTCCAGCTCGTTGAAGGCATAGGTCGCGGGATTGTTGAACAGCGCCGTGTTGCCCGAAACGCTGAACAGCGGGCGCCGCAGGTCGGAATAGTCGAAATTGACCAGCACCGCGTTCGCACCGCTACCGGTGAACCGGGCGCGGAAGCGGGTGGGATCGACGGAGCCGTCCTCCAGCTCGCTCGCCTCCGAATAGGCGCCCGAATAGGTCAGTTTCCACGGACCGGTTTCGGTGATGCCGCCGGCGGTGACCGACTTGATCTTCTGTTTTTCGAACCGGTCCTTCATGCGCCGGCGGACCTCGATCCGGCCGTCTGCACTCGAAAAGAGCGCGGAGCTGGCGCTGCCCGAACGCGGCGCGGCGCTCATGATGAAGGTGTCGTCGGCGCGATATTCCTGGTCGGAGAACACGCTGTAGATGCCACGGGCATAGAGCTTCGTGGTGTTGGACGCGCGCCAGTCGAGATTGAGCGATCCGCCGATCCGCTCACGCGTCACGTCATAATCGCGATACTGGACCTCTTCGGCATAGACGATGCCGGCGCTCTTCGCCCAGTCGCTCGCTTCGATATTGTCCGTCTCGAACTTGCGGCGATAATAGCTGAGGCCGCCGGCGATGCCGAAATCGTCACCGATCTTGGTCGAGAAGTCCAGGCTGGCCTTGGGGGTCAGCGCATCCGCATATTTATTGTAGCTGCCCTCGACCTTGATCCCCAGCAGGTCCTTTTTCCGGTCGAACGCGCTGGTGGTGTTGATCTCGATCGACGCGCCGATCGTGTCGGCGTCCATGTCGGGGGTCAGCGATTTCTTGACCTCGATCGATTCGATCAGCTCGGCAGGGACCACGTCGAGCGCGACCGAGCGGACGTCGGATTCCGGCGCGGGAACGCGCGCGCCGTTGATCGATGCCGCGTTGAGTTCGGGATCGAGTCCGCGCACGGAAACGAACCGCCCCTCGCCCTGATCGTCGACGATGTTGATGCCGGGAACGCGGCGCAGCGATTCGGCGACATTCTGGTCGGGAAATTGTCCGACCGCGTCGCGGGTCAGCACGTTTTCGACCCCGTCGGCGGCGCGCTGACGCGAGAGCGCGCTGGACAGGCTGGCCGACTGGCCGATGACGATGATCGCATCCTTGCCGCCCAGCACCAGATCGGCGGTGGCGACGGCCTGATCGGCGACGGTGATCCGGGTCCGCACCGGTTCCGCGCCGATATAGCTGGCCTCGATCGTGTAGGTGCCGGCGGGGACATCGGCGAAGCGGTAGCTGCCGTCGCGCGCCGCTTCGGTGACGCGGTCGAGCTCGACGATGCGGATCTGCGCGCCCTGGAGCGCGCGGACGCCCTGGCCGTCGGTCACCGTTCCGGTGACCTCGCTCGCAAATGCGATGCCCGGCGCGAGCAGCGCGGCGACAAGACTGGCGGTACGCAAAAGCGTGGCACGGCGACGATGCATGATATTCCCCCGATGTGGATGTGAGCCCGGTTTGCGAGTCTCGATGTGTCCAGGGGGCGACTAGGTAGCCGGGATGTCAGTCCGATGTCGTTTCGGTGACGGCGTTGTTTCGGGAGCGTTACGGGGATGTGACATGCGTCGCATGCGAACGGCGCATACGCGAAAACGCCCGGACCTTTCGGCCCGGGCGCCTCGCTGTCCGGCACCGCATCCCCCCGGACTGCGGCGCGGAAAATCGGTCAGGACGAATAGTACATGTCGAATTCGACCGGCGAGGGGGTCATCTCCCAACGGGCGACCTCTTCGCGCTTCAGTTCGACATAGGCCTCGACCTGGTCCTTGCTGAACACGTCGCCCTTCAGCAGGAAGTCCATATCGGCCTCCAGGCTGTCGAGCGCCTCGCGCAGCGAACCGCAGACGGTGGGAACCAGGCTCAGTTCCTCCGGCGGCAGATCGTACAGGTTCTTGTCCATCGGATCGCCCGGATGGATCTTGTTCTGGATGCCGTCGAGCCCCGCCATCAGCAGTGCGGCATAGGCGAGATACGGGTTCGCCAGCGCATCGGGGAAGCGGAACTCGACACGCTTGGCCTTGCTGCCCGCGCCATAGGGAATGCGGCACGAGGCGGAGCGGTTGCGCGACGAATAGGCGAGCAGCACCGGCGCCTCATATCCCGGCACCAGCCGCTTGTAGCTGTTGGTGGTGGGATTGGTGAAGGCGTTCAGCGCCTTGGCATGCTTGATGACGCCACCGATGAAATAGAGGCACATTTCGGACAGGCCGGCATAGCCGTTGCCGGCGAACAGCGGCGAACCCTTGTCCCAGATCGACATATGGGTGTGCATGCCCGATCCGTTATCTTCCTTGATCGGCTTGGGCATGAAGGTCGCGGTCTTGCCATAGGCATGCGCCACCTGATGCACGACATATTTGTAGATCTGCATGCGGTCGGCGGTCTGGACCAGCGTGCCGAAGGTCAGGCCCAGTTCGTGCTGCGCGGCGGCGACCTCATGGTGATGCTTGTCGCAGGGCAGACCCATTTCGAGCATGGTCGAAACCATCTCGCCACGGATATCGACCGCGCTGTCCACCGGCGCGACGGGGAAATAGCCGCCCTTCGCGCGCGGGCGGTGGCCCATATTACCGCTCTCATAGTCCTTGGACGAATTGCCCGGCAGTTCGATATCGTCGAGCGCGTAATAGCTGGTCGAATAGCTGTTCTCGAACTTCACGTCGTCGAACATGAAGAATTCGGCCTCAGGGCCGACATAGACGGTATCGCCGATGCCGAGCGACTGGAGATACGCCTCCGAACGCTTCGCGGTCGAGCGCGGGTCGCGGGCGTAGAGTTCGCCGGTCGACGGTTCGACGATGTCGCACACCAGGATCAGCATCGGCGTCGCGCTGAACGGATCGACCCATACGGCGTCCAGGTCGGGCTTCAGGATCATGTCGGATTCGTTGATCGCCTTCCACCCGGCGATCGAGGATCCGTCGAACATCAGGCCGTCGGTCAGTTCGTCCTCGCCGATCACCGACGCGACCATGGTCAGGTGCTGCCACTTGCCCTTCGGGTCGGTGAACCGCAGGTCGATCCACTCGATCTCCTGATCCTTCACCATCTTCAGAATGTCGCTGGCGGAATTAGCCATTGGAACCAAGCCCCTTTCTCTCGCTCATCAAATCCGGACCCCATGAAGCGACGCCCGGAGAATCATGTTGCGCTGCAATGCAGCTTCACGCAGTTTTTGCACTGCGTCAAATCAGATCGCGTCGTCGTCCCGCTCGCCGGTGCGAATGCGCAACGCGGTTTCGATCGCGGTCACGAAAATCTTTCCGTCTCCGATCCGGCCGGTCTGCGCCGCCGTGGCGATCGCCTCGACCACGCGCTCGGCAAGACTGTCATCGACGACCACCTCCAGCTTCACCTTCGGCAGGAAATCGACAACATATTCGGCGCCCCGATACAGCTCGGTATGGCCCTTCTGACGGCCGAATCCCTTTGCCTCGGTCACGGTGATGCCCGACACGCCGACCTCATGCAGCGCTTCCTTCACCTCATCCAGCTTGAACGGCTTGATGATGGCTTCGATCTTCTTCACGGCTTCCCATCCTTTTGTCATGCCGGGGCTTTCCGGCCGTTCAGGTCCAGCGCGATGCTGGCCCCGGATCGATCCACGATCAAGCGAAAGGCCCCGGCCGGCGTTTTGCATAACCCATGCCAGTCGGGACGCCGCACAAATCCGCGCCGCGGCCCCGCCGCCGGGTTAACGACTGCCTAACAAATGGGCAGGCCCGGCGCAAAATTGCGCGATTGCGGTGCAGCGGCCGGATGCGCTATCAGGGTGTTCTATCGAAATACGACACAGTTGAGAGGAGTCGCATGCGCCTTCCCCGTCCGATCGTCGCCGGCCTGCTTGCCTGCGCGGCCGCCGCTCCCGTCTTCGCACTCCAGTCGGCAGGGAGGCCCGCACAGACCGCGCCGCAGGCCGAGGACGCGAAGCTGAAGGCGCTGTTCCACGCCAGCGACGAGGCGTCGCTCAAGCGCAATCCCGTCACCGCGATCTTCCGCGGCGACCTGCGCTATGCCGACCGGCTGGGCGATTATTATACCGACGCCTATATGGCGGCGGAAAAGGCGGCCGCGCAGGCCGACCTTGCGGCGCTGCGCAAGATCGACCGCGGCCGGCTGAGCGCGGTCGACAAGATCGCCTATGACGTGTTCGAGGCGGACCAGCAGCGCGCGCTGAAAGGGTTCGATCCGAAGGTTCAGGCCGTCGTCAAATATCTGCCGATCGATCATTTCACCGGCTTTCAGTCCTTCTACCCCGATTTCGCGTCGGGGCAGGGCGCGGCGCCGTTCAAGACGGTGCTCGATTATCAGAACAATCTGAAGCGCAATGTCGAATATGCGAAGCTCTACGATCGCGTCATCGCGCTGTTTCGGGAAGGGATGAAGCGCGGCATCGTCCAGCCCAAGCTCGTCGTGCGCAACATGATCGGTCAGTTCGACAATCTGATCGCACAGGGGGTCGAGGATTCGGTGTTCATGGGGCCGGTGAAGAAATTCCCCGACGGAATCGCGCCCGCCGAGCAGCAGCGGCTGCGGGCGGCCTATGCGGCGCAGGTGCGCGACGTGATCCTGCCCGCCCACCGGAAGATCCGCGATTTCCTGGCCAAGCAATATCTGCCCGCCGCGCGCGACAGCGTCGGCCTGTCCGCATTGCCGGGCGGCGCGGCGGTCTATGCCTATGCCATCGAAAGCAACACGACGCTGCCGCTGACCGCCGATTACGTTCACAATCTGGGCCTGTCGGAGGTGAAGCGCATCCTCGCCGAGATGGAGGCGCAGAAGACGCGTGCCGGGTTCGACGGGACGCTGCCCGAATTCTTCACCTGGCTGCGCTCCGATCCGCGCTTCCAGCCCAAGAGCGCGGAGGCGCTGCGTGAGGAATATGAAGCGATCGGCAAGCGGGTGAATGCGCGCGTGGGGGAGCAGTTCTCGCTGATCCCCAAGACCCCGCTCGAAATCCGGCCGGTGCCGGCCTATCGCGAAAAGACCGACGCCGCGGGCAGCTATGTACAGGGAACGCCGGACGGATCGCGCCCGGGCGTCTTCTTCTACAACACCTATGATCTGCCGACGCGCTACACCTGGGGTGCGGAGACGCTGTATCTGCACGAAGCGGTGCCGGGCCACCATTTCCAGATCAGCCTGGCGCAGGAAAATGCGGCGTTGCCCGCCTTCATGCGCTTCGGCGGCAACACCGCCTATGTCGAGGGCTGGGCGCTCTATGCCGAAACGCTGTGGCCCGAACTGGGCATGGAAACCGATCCCTATCAGCGGATGGGCGGGCTGAGCGACGAGATGCTGCGCGCGATGCGGCTCGTGGTCGATAGCGGGCTGCATGCCAAGGGTTGGACGCGCGATCAGGCGATCGACTACATGGTCACCAACTCGCCGATGTCAAAGACCGACGCCACCGCCGAGGTCGAGCGTTACATCGCGATGCCGGGGCAGGCGCTGGCATACAAGATCGGCCAGCTGACGATCCTCAAGGAAAAGGCGAAGGCCAAGGCGGCGCTGGGGGTGAAGTTCGATCCGCGTGGCTTCCACGCCGCGGTGCTCGACACCGGCGCGCTGCCGATGCCGGTGCTGGAGAAGAAGATCGACGACTGGGTGGCGGGCCAGCGGTAAGCCGGGATTGGGGTGAATCGACCCCCGATATCCTCCCCCTGGCGGGGGAGGATGAGCGGGCGGGCGATCGACCCTGTGGCGTTCAGCGGCTCGCCTGCCACGCGGCTTCGACCATCAGCCGTGCGGCTTCGGCGCGTTTGCGCGCGCGGTCGCGATCGGACTGGGTGACATTGGCGGCGTCGCCGAGAAATCGGCCCGAGGTGCGTGCGGCGAGCGCGGCGCGGGCGGGGGGCAGCGCGTCGCCGGCGCGACCGGCGCGGAGCAATGCGCGGGCAAAGGGTTCGGCTACATCGAGCGATTGCGGCGTGGCGGGTCCATAGGACGCAACCGTCCGCGACCATAATGTACCGTATAGCGCAAAGGCTTCGTTCTTGCGCTGAAGGACGAGGTTGTGCGCCAGCGCGAGCGTCGCGGTGCGGGGCGCCGATCCATCGACGGGGGTGCGTGGTGACGCAGCGATGGCGTCGCGTTGCTGGCGGCGGATGGGTTCGGCCGCCTCCGCACGACCGGTCGTCTCGAACAGGTCGGCCAGCTGCCGCCGAGCGTTTTCGCCGGGATAGGCCCAATCGGGTTCGATGCGGGTGAGCGGGGCGGGGGCAAGCGCGATCGCGCGGCGCAAGGTGGCTTCGGCGCGGGCGGAATCACCAGCCGCCACCAAGGCACGCGCGAGCAGCAGGAGACGGTCGATCAGGCGGAAATCGTTCAGATCGTCGGCGATCGGGCGTTCGGCCAGTTGCGCCGCATAATCGACCGCCGCCTGCGCACGCCCGCGCGCGATCAGCACGCGCACCAATGCGCGATCGAGCGGGTCGGCGAACATCCGGTCGCACGGTCCCGCTGCGCAGCCCGCCAGCAACCGGCGATAAAGGAGTTCGGCCTCCTCTGGCCGCGCGAGCGCTTCGAGCGCGAGGCCCAGTTGGAAGACCGGTGTCCAGCCCAGCGTGGAGATCGCTTCATCCTGCATGTGCGGATCGGCCAAGGCACGCAGATGCGGCTCCGCCTCTGCCGCATAGCCCTCATCGAGCAGTGCCGTTGCCAGCATCAGCCGCACGGTCGATACGGAGATGGCGATCAAGCCACGTCGCCCGAGCAGACCGCCCACATCCTTGTAACCGGGGCGTGTCATCGCGTCGTAGGCGAGGCGGTAAATCGCGATCGGAGGGCAGTCGTGGCCAAGATCGACCGAAGCGATTTCGAGCAGCATGGCGATTGCGGCTGGCGCGAGCGGTGCGTCGGCGGGCTGGCCGGTCGCCTGCTTGATTGCCCGGAGCGCGCGATCGGTGTCGCCGCGATCGAACCAGGTTGCGATCTGGAAGTCGCTGGGCTGGGTGCTGTCGGCAGGGGGTGGCCGCCCGATCGAGCCGCCGCCGATCTGCGCGGATGCGGCGGGCGTTGCCGCCGCCAGCAGCGCGAGGGTAACCAGCCGGCGAGCGACGGGCCGGATCATCCGCCGACCCTGCTCGCCTTCCACGCCGCCTGGATCATCAGCCGGGCGGCGTCGGCGCGCTTGCGGGCGAGCGCCATGTCGCTCTGGTTCGCGCGCGCGGCATCGCCTTCGAACCGGGCGGAGGTGCGCGCGGCAAGCGCCACCCGCGCCGGCGTGAGCGCCGCGCCCGGCCGGCCGGAGCGCAGCAGCGCGCGGGCGAACGGTTCGGCGATGTCGAGCGCTTGCGGGCTGTCGGTGCCATAGATCCGGGTGCTGGCGGCGAGTCGTTCGGCGAACAGGCCGGTCCCCTCCGCCTTGCCCTGCAAGGTCAGGTTGTTGGCGAGCGCCAGCAGCGCCTCCCGCCGATACTCGCCCTCCCACGGGATCATGTCGTTCTGCTCGATCTTCTTGAGCAACAGGCGGCGGATCGGCTCCGCCTGCGCCGCGCGTCCTTCAAGTTCGAGCAGATGGGCGAGCCGCGCGCGCGCCGCGACATCGGCGCTGTCGAACATCGCGGCGATGTTCAGCTTCTCGTCGCTCTCGCCCAGCGCCAGCGCCTCGCGGACCACCTGCTCGGCGGGCGCGAACGCGCGGTTTTCCTCCAGCGCCAGCGCGTGGGTGAGGAGGAAGAACATGCGCTGCTCGCCGGCCAGATCCGCCTCTGCCCGCACCTTGGCGATGCCGGCGGTGGTAAAGGCCAGCGCCTCGGCCCGCTCGCCGCGCGCCAGCAGGATGCGCGCAATCCCCTCAAACGCCGCGCGCGTGTCGCTGCCCTCATAATTGCTGTATTTGACCGACAGGTCCCAGATGCGGCGATAGAGCAATTCCGCCTCGCCATAGCGCGCCTGCGCCTCGATCGCCTTCGCCAGCGCGACGACATAGCCGAGCGCGCCGTTGGATTCGACGCCCCAGCGCTTCTCCGCGCTGGCCAGCAGCGGCGCCAGGATCGCCTCGGACTTGCCCGGCTCCCCGGTGTCGAGATACAGCCGCGCCAGCACCGAACCGGCGCTTTCCAGCTTGATGTCGCCGGGCTTCAGCGTGCGCTGATACACCGGATAGACGCGTTCGTAGATGGCCAGCGTGGCGGCATTGCCGCTGCCCGTCTGCCCGGCGACATCGATCAGCTTGTCGGCGGCGGCGCGCGACAGCGTGGGGGAGGGGGATTCGCCGATCGCGCGCTGGACGGCGGCGATGCCCGCATCGGTTTCGCCCATCGCGAACATCAGCGCGAGTTCGGCATCGGCGGGCGGCGCACCGGCTTTGCGTGCCTTAACATAGGCCGCGCGCGCGCCGGCAAAGTCGCCATCGGTCCGCCGAATCTGGCCGAGCACACGATACAGGTTGCGGACCGGCTCTTCGGCACGCGCGCCCGGCCGGTCGAACATGGCGACCGCGAATTCGGTCAGGCGGCGCGCGCGCGGCTTGTCCTCGCCTCCCCAGTTGACGACGCTCTGCGCACGCTGGGCGATGTCCCGGGCGAACGCCTGCTCGAACGCCGGGTTGGTCGCGGCGGCGAACGGCGCGATGAATGCCCGCGCCCGCGCTTCCTCGCCCGCCAGCACCAGGCCATAGGTCATGAAGAAGATGTCGTCGATATCGTCGAGCGGAACCGGCCCGGTCTCGCTGGCACGGGCGGCGGCCCCCTTTATCCGATAGGCGGAAGTGAGCCAGGCCCAGCGCGCGAAGGTCTTGAAATCGCGCGCCTTCATCGCCGCTGTCCGCGCCGCCAGCCAGCGCGAATACACCTCGAACTGGGTCTGCCCTTCCAGCCTGGGGATATCCTCCGCCGGACCCGCGATCGCCAGCGCCTGGGTGACGAGGGGCAGTGCCTCTGTGCGCTGACCGGCGATCAGCCGTTCGATCGCCTGCACCATCAACGCGTCGGCGCGCGCTTGGTCCTGCGGTGCGACAATGGGTGGTGCCGGCGGCGCGGCGTCCTGGGCCAGTGCGGGGACGGCGAGCGCCAGCGTCAGGGCGAGGGCGGCGGTGATGCGCATCGAATTTCTCCGGCACGCTGTGTGGCAGTGCGGGAACCGGTCGGCAACAGTCAGGACCGGGCGGGTCCGCGCAATGATATCAGATCGCCTGTCCCGCCGCCCAGCCGCTCGACCAGGCCCATTGGAAATTATAGCCGCCGAGCCAGCCGGTGACGTCCACCGCCTCGCCGATCGCGTACAGGCCGGTAACCGTGCGCGCCTCCATCGTCTGCGACGAAAGCTCGGCGGTGCTGATCCCGCCGATCGTCACCTCCGCCTTCGCGAACCCTTCGGTCCCATTGGGGTGGAAGCGCCAGGAGGCGAGGCGGCGTTCGGCGTCGGCAAGCCGCCTGTCCGGGGTGTTGGCGAGTTCGCCGTCGAGCGCCAGCTGGTGCGTCAGCGTGTCGGCGAGGCGGGTCGGGAGCGCGTCGCCGAGTAGCCTGCGCAGGCTGATGCGGGGTGCGGCGCGCTTGGCGTCGATCAACCAGCCGGGCGCGCGATCGGGCAGGAAATCGATCTCAACCGGCTCGCCATGCCGCCAATAGGAGCTGATCTGGAGGATGGCGGGACCCGAAAGACCGCGATGGGTGAACAATGCGGCTTCGCGAAACCTGACCTTGCCCGCGCGCGCCTCGACCGGCGCGGCGACGCCCGACAGGTCCCGGAACAGGATCTCGTCCCCGCCGAGGGTAAGGGGGACGAGCGCGGGGCGGGGCTCGACCACCTTCAGGCCAAAGCTGCGGGCCAGGTCATAGGCAAGGCCGGTCGCGCCCATTTTCGGGATCGACGGACCGCCCGTGGCGATGATGAGCGCCGGGGCGGTGGCGATGCGATCGCCCCATGTCACCCGGTAGCCGCCATCGGCATGGGCCACATCGCGGATTGCGTGGCCGAGCGCGATCTCGACCCCGGCCCGTGCGCATTCCTCGCACAGCATCGCCACGATCTGCTGCGCGCTGCCGTCGCAGAACAGCTGGCCCAGCGTCTTTTCGTGCCAGGCGATGCCATGGCGATCGACCAGGGCGATGAAATCATGCTGGGTATAGCGACGCAGCGCCGACTTGGCGAAATGGGGGTTGGCGGACAGATACCGGTCGGGCGCGACGCCCAGATTGGTGAAATTGCACCGCCCGCCGCCGGAGATCAGGATTTTCTTGCCCACCCGATCGGCGTGATCGATCAGCAACACCCGCCGGCCGCGCTGCCCGGCGGTGAGCGCGCACATCAGGCCGGCGGCACCTGCGCCGAGGATGATGGCGTCATAGGAGGTGGGGGTGGTCAGGGCGGCCTCCGGGTCATCCGTCACCCCGGCTCAAGGCCGGGGTGACGACAAGAAAGTCACCGCAGCTTGGCGATGGCCAGCCCGTCTTCCTTGGCGCGCGCCTTCACCGATTCCTCGCTGCGGGTCAGCGCCTTGGCGATCGCCTTGAGCGCCATGCCCTTCTTCGCCAGCGTGTGGAGCTTTTGGACCTCGTCCTGTCGCCAGGGTTGGCGGTGCCGTTCGAACTTGCCCTCAGCCATAGGGCGGATTGTGGAGGCCGGCCGGGCTTTGCGTGAAAATCTCGCACCCGTCCTCGGTAATGCCGATCGAATGTTCGAACTGCGCGGAGAGCGAGCGGTCGCGCGTCACCGCCGTCCAGCCATCGTCGAGCATCTTCACGTCGGGGCGGCCGATATTGATCATCGGTTCGATGGTGAAGAACATGCCGGGCCGCAGTTCGGGGCCGGTGCCGGGACGACCGACATGGACGACCTCCGGCGCGTCGTGGAACACGCGGCCCACGCCATGGCCACAGAAGTCGCGGACGACGCCATAGCGGTGCTTTTCCGCATGCCGCTGGATCGCATAGCCGATATCGCCCATCATATTGCCGGGCTTCGCCATCTCGATGCCGATCATCAGACACTCATAGGTGACATCGACCAGCCGGCGCGCCTTCAACGGGACGTCGCCGACCAGATACATGCGGCTGGTATCGCCGTGCCATCCGTCGAGCAGCGGGGTCACGTCGATATTGACGATGTCGCCGTCCTTCAGCGTCTTCGCGCCGGGGATGCCGTGGCACACGACATGGTTGATGCTGATGCAGCAGCTGTGCGTGTAGCCCCGATAGCCCAGCGTCGCCGGGACCGCGCCGCCGTCGAGCGTCATCTTGCGGACGATGTCGTCCAGTTCCGCCGTGGTCACGCCGGGAACGACATGCGGCACCAGCGCGTCGAGGATTTCGGCCGCCAGCCGCCCGGCCCGCCGCATCCCCTCAAACCCGTCCGGGCCATAGAGCTTGATCGCCCCGTCGCGGGCGAAGTTGGTATCGGCCGTCACGGCAACATATTCGGTCATGCGGCGGCATATAGACGAACCCGTGCCGCTTTTCGAGGGGGCATGCGCGCGCTATGGCGTGCGCATGGGTGAGCGCATCTGGACCGCAGGGCTGGTGGTGATCGGCGACGAGATACTCTCGGGCCGCACACAGGACAGGAATGTCGCACAGATCGCCGTCTGGCTGAACGTTCAGGGAATCCGCCTGTCCGAAGTGCGGATCGTTCCCGATGTGGAGGCGCGCATCGTCGAGGCGGTGAACGCGGTCCGGACCGGCTATGACTATTGCTTCACCACCGGCGGAATCGGGCCGACGCATGACGACATCACCGTCGATGCGATCGCCGCCGCGCTCGGCGTCGGGGTGGTCATCCATCCCGAGGCGCGTGACGCGCTGGAGCGGCATTACGCGACGCGTGGCGGCCTTACCGACGCACGGTTGCGGATGGCGCGCGTGCCGGACGGGGCGGACCTGATCCCCAACCGCATGTCGGGTGCGCCGGGCATCCGGGTGGGCAATGTGCTGATCCTCGCCGGGGTGCCGCACATCACCGCCGGGATGCTCGACGCGCTGACCGGCACGCTGGAGGGTGGGGCGCCGGTGGTCAGCGGCACGCTGGGCTGCTGGGTGGCGGAGAGCGAGGTTGCCGAGCTGCTCCGAACCACCGAACGGGCGCATCCGGGCGTCGCCATCGGCAGCTACCCCTTTTTTCGCGAGGGCAGGGTCGGGGCGAACTTCGTCGTGCGTGCGACCGATCAGCAGCTGGTGGACCGCTGCCTCGCGGATCTTGGCCGGCAGTTGCTGGCAGTGGGTCGCGATCCGGTGCCGGGCGGCATCTGACCGCCTTTACCGTCGCTTCATTCAGTTCGGTTAATCGGGCGCGATGGAAGCGCCACCCGCGATCAGCGTCATCATGCCGGTCTATAATGGCGCGACGCATCTCGCCGCGACGCTCGACAGCCTGTGGGCGCAGCGCTTTCCCGATTTCGAGCTGATCCTGGTCGATGACGGATCGACCGACGGCACGCGCGATCTGATCGCGGCGCAGCGCGATCCGCGCATCCGGGCGATCTTCGCCGAACGCAATATGGGGCCGGTGGCGGCGCGCAATCGCGCGGCGGGCGAGGCGCGGGGGCGGTATATCGCCGCGCTGGATGCCGACGATCTTGCCCTGCCGGACCGGTTCGCGCGGCAGGTCGCGCTGCTGGACGCGGATCGGAGTGTCGCGATGGTCGCGACCGCGGCGGAGTTCCTGCTGGAGGGCGGGCGGCTTCGCCCCTCGTCGGTGCCGGCGGAAACATCGCCTGGCTTTCTCGACTGGCTGTTGCGGTTCGGAAATCCGATCCTGTGGTCCAGCGTGATGATCCGTGCCGATGCGGCCCGCCGGCTCGATCCCTTCATGCGCCGCGAGCGCATGTTCGCGGAGGATTTCGATTTCCACCATCGCATCCGTTCCCACGGCCGGATCGCGCGCATCGACGAAGTGCTGCTCCAGTATCGCTGCCACGCCGGCGGCATCTCCCAGCGCAGCCGCACGCGGATGGCGACCCGTGCCGCCGCCGTGCTGCGCGACGTCAACGCCGACGTCTGGGGGGCAGAGGCGTCGTTCCTGGCGCGGCAGGTGGTGCGCTACCTCATGCTTGAGGAGCCGGTCGGCGACGCGGCGACGCTCGCCAATGTGATCCGCGCTGTCGCCCTGTTGCCGCCGCCCGCCGACGAACGGGGCATGTCCCTCGCCGCCGCGCATCTTGGCCGGCTCTATCTCCGGCTCGCCCGTGCCGGCGTGCGCAGCGGCTGGCTTTCGCTCGCCGATCTGTCCCGGCTGCGCTCCGCCGGGATGGAAGGCCCTGGTCTGCCTGGCGTGCAATGGCGCGCGGTCGGGTTGGCGCGCGCGATCTGGCGCGAACGCAACGGCATCGGCGCGACCGTTCAGGGGGTGGCGCCGACCATGGCCGCCTGGGCCTTGCCCTGATCGCCGCTACAGCTGGGGCAGGATCAGATATTTCTCGCCCGTCGCGCGGCGCACATAGCCGGCGATGATGTCTGGCTGGACCGCATCCTCCAGGCTGATGCGGCGCGTGTAGCGGCTGGCAAAGGTGGTGCGGATCTCCGCGCCGACGCGCGCGCGCATCCGCATCACCTCCTCCATCCCGGCCTGTTGCAGATAGGGCGTGAGCAGCCAGCCGCCCATGCCCCACGCAAAGCCGAAATTGCGCGTCACTTCGGTCGGCGCGGTGTTCAGGCTGCCATAGATATGGACATGCTTCATCGTCGTGCTGCCATAGGGGCCGCTGGCGGGATTGGTCCGCACCGCCGCCGCCTCCATCGCCGACAGGATCTGTCCCGCCAGCCGGCCGCCCCCGATCGCGTCGAACGCCAGATATGCCTGCGTTTCCGCGATCGCGTCGATCAGTGCCGGCAGGAAATCCGGCGCGCTGCTGTCCAGCACGTGGGTCGCGCCGATGCCGCGCAGCAGATCGGCCTGTGCGGCACTGCGCACGATATTGACCAGCGGGACCCCCTCGCTCGCGGTCAGCTTGACCAGCATCTGTCCCAGATTGGAGGCGGCGGCAGTGTGGACGATGCCGCGATAGCCGTCGCGCCGCATCGTGCCGACCATTGCCAGCGCGGTCATCGGATTGACGAACGAGGACGCGCCCTCCTCCGCGCTGACCCCGTCGGGCAGTACCAGGCATTCCTGCGCGCGGGCGAGACGATATTGGGTGTAGCAACCGCCGCCGGCGATCGCGACCGTCTTGCCGATCATCGCCTGTGCGGCGGGGGCGTTGCCCGCGGCGACCACCGTCCCGGCCCCCTCATTGCCGATCGGCAGCGGCTTGCCGAGCCGGGGCGCGACGTGGCGCCGAAGCGCCTGTGGGATCGGCGCGCGTGCGCCATAGCCGAGCGAACTCAGCTCGCCGGTGTCCGCGACGCTGAACATGACCCCCAGGTCGGAGGGGTTGATCGGGGTCGCCTCGATCCGGATCAGGACTTCGTCGCCCGACGGGGTCGGCACCGGCAATTCGCGCAGCGTTACCTCGATCGCGCCGTCCTCGGTCGCGGTGGAAACGAGCTGGCGTTCGGTCGCCGGAAGCGGATCGGGCATGGCATTCTCCATCGGATTTTCCGCCGCATACCGGAAATTCGAAACAAGGTTCAAGCGGCGACGGCCAGAAACTCCTCGCGTTCGCGGCGGCTTTACGTTAAGGTCAACCTATGTCCCGTGCCGCGCCCTTCGACGTTCCGATCCCGGTCGATCCGGCGGACATCGATTTCATGGGACATGTCAACAACGCCAGCTACCTCAAATGGGTGCAGGAAGCGGTGTTGAACCACTGGCAGAAGCTGGCGCCGGCCGAAGAGGTGGCGAAGCACCTGTGGGTCGCGCTCAAGCACGAGATCACCTATCGCAAGCCGGCGTTCCTGAACGACGAGGTCGTCGCCACGGTCCTGCTCGAAAAGGTGCAGGGCGTGCGGGCGTTCTACGAAACGATCATCCGCCGCGGTGACGAGGTGCTGGCCGAGGTCAAGTCGAGCTGGTGCTGCATCGATGCGCAGACGCTGCGCCCGGCGCGCATCGCCGAACATATCGTCGAGCATTTCTTCGGGCGCGACGCCTCAGCCGACTGATCAGAGCCAGCGCGGCACGCGATTGACATAGTTGAGATAGGCGACGCCGAACCTGCCGGCCATATAGCGCTCCTCACGCACGATCACCCCGTAATGAACGAGGATCGTCAGCGGGACGAGCAGCCAGAGCGCGACCGGCGCGTCGAACGCCACCGTGAGCGACAGATAGATCAGCGTCATCCCCAGATACATGGGATTGCGGGTCGCGCGATAGATGCCCTGCGCGACGAAGGCGGTGGTCGGGCGCCAGGGCGGGGCGGGGGTTCCGGCCTGGCGAAAACGTAATGCGGCGGCGGCGATCAATCCGGCACCGGCCAGCGCGAACAGCGGTACGACCGTCCAGCGCAGCGACGTGGGCATGTCGAACCCCTGGGTACGCACCCACAGATATTCCAGCATGATGCCGATCGCCAGCGTGCCGGCATAGAGCAGCGGGGGCGGGGCGATCACGCCGGCAGTGTCGGGCTTCGTTTCGGTCATGCTGCGTCCCTTAGCTTCCCGCATCGAACTTGTCGCGCTTGCGCTTGCCGAACAAGAGCCGGCGTTCAAGATGCCGGCGCGCGGCGGCATAATAGGCGTCCAGGAACGCCCGGTCGTCGCCCGTGTCGGGGCGCCCGATCTTGCGCCGGATGACCCCGGCGACGGTGGTGATCGTGTCGATATCGCCGCGATACAGGATCTCCGCCAGCTTCTGCACCTCGAACTGGCCATAGGCGTCCAGTTCCTCGGGCAGAAACGCATAGGGATCGATCGCATCGCCATCGTTCGCCGCGATCAGGTCGGGCATGATCTTCGGCCGCTCATTTTCGACCACCCAGGTGCCTGCCAGCAGATCGCCGGCGCGAAGCCGGTCGCGGTTGAACAGCGGCATGAACAGGAAGATCGCGGTCCAGCCAAAGCCGAGCAGGGCGCTCCATCGGTTGCTGACCCCCTCCGCCCGCGCGCTGACGATGAAGATCATCGGCAGGAAAATCTCGACTTCGCGCATCAGGTTGCGGGCGAGCACCGCGCCGCCTGTCAGGCGCCCGCCGCCGCGCGCGACGACGCGCAGCTTGAACACGCGCTTGCCCGGAGTGGCGGCGCGCATCCCGCTTTCGAACAGCGTGAAGTAGAAATTGCGCAGCAGAAAGAAGCCGAGCAGCCAGATGATCGCGGCCGGGCCAATGGTACGAAATCCGCCGAACAGAAACACGGCGGCGATCGTCACCGCGACCAGCGCGGCGAGCATGATCGCCGCGTCGAGGGTGAAGGCGCCGGCACGGGCGGCGGCGCTGGCCAGGCGGAGATGCAGCGTCACCCCCTCAGGCGTCACCAGCTCGCGAATCCGGCGCCGGGCGGGATCAGTCATGGCGACGCCGTCCGCCGAGCGCGAAATAACCGACCCACAGCGCGAACATCGTCGCCGCGATCGCGAAGCGCGCGGCGTCGGCGGTGACCAGCTGGCGCGCGAACCCCTCCAGCAGGCCGGCGACCAACAGCATCAGAACCACGCCGATCATCACCAGCGCGCCGCGCCGCCCGGCGTCGCTCGCCGCGTCCAGGCGCGACCGGGCGCCGGGAAACGCCACCGCACGCCCGATATGCAATCCCGCCGCCCCCGCCAGGATGATCGCGCTGAGTTCGGTCGATCCGTGGATCATTAGCCAGCCGGTCAGCCCGACGCCCAGCCCCTTGGGAACATAGACGGCGTAGAAGGCACCGAGCAGGATGCCGTTGCTGGAGATCAGGAACAGCGTCGGGACGCCGAACGCGAACCCCAGCGCGAACGCCATGATCGAAATCTGGGCGTTGTGTGTGAAGAGCATGGTCGCAAAGACCTCCAGCCCGCCCCGTTCGGGCTTGCCGTACAGCGACTGGCGCAGGAATTCGGTGCTGGCCTGCATGTCGCGGCCACCGGCCATGTCGCCGGGCATGATCGCGTCGAACCAGCGCGGATCGGCCTGGACCAGCGCATAGCCGGCGATCGCGCTGGCGATGAACAATGCGGCGATCAGGACGAGTTCGCGCCAGATGCCGCGGACCGCCGCCGGCCAGCCCCGCGCGAAAAAGCCGCCAATCTGGCGCAGCGCCGATTCGCGGCAGCCATAAAGGACATAGTAAGCGCGTGTGCTCAGGCTCTCGAGATAGGCGATCATCGACGCGTCGAGCGATGTTTCCCGCGCGATGGAAAGTGCCGACAACGTCGCGCGATACAGGCGGGGCAGTTCCATCAGGTCCGCGTTGGACAGTCGCCTGGGCGATTTCTTCTCGACGAGGTCGAGAAGCTGTTCGAGGCGCGCCCAGTCGCCTTCGCGCTCGACGCGAAAGCGGGTGACGCCGAACTGGGCGGGGGCGGCGCCGGTCATGGGCGCTCCCGGCTGCGGACATAATATTCCGCCAGCGCCAGCCCCATGTCTCCGGGGCTGGATTCGACCACCTCGATCCCCAGGCGGCGCAGCCGTTCGATCACGATCCGGCGTTCGCGCAGCAATGCGGCGGCCACATTCGACCGAAACACGTCTTCGCCGGCGCTCGGGCGGGCATCGATCATCGCCTCGGTCTCCGCGTCGCGAAACAGGACGAACAGGAGCCGGTGCCGCCGGAGCATGCGGGCGGCGGCGGCCAGCATCAGCTCCGCCGATGTCGGATCGGTGAATTCGGTGAACAGGACGATCAGGCTGCGCCGCCGCAGCCGCTGGTCCAGCTCGGTGAGCGAGAGCGTGTAGTTGCTCTCGTCCTGGCAATAGTCGATCCCGCCTGCGGTGCGGTGAAGCGTGGCGAAGCTGCGCGCGCCCGACAGGCTGCCCGAATCCGCGCTTGGCCGGCCCGCAAAGGCGAACAGGCGGACATTGTCGCCCGATTTGAGCGCGACGAACGCGGCCAGCAGCGCGGCGGACACCGCCCGGTCGATGCGCGGCACGCCATCCACCGGCTCGCACATCGCGCGCCCGCAATCGACGGCGAACACGATGCTGTTGTCCCGTTCGGTCCGGTATTCGCGGGCCAGCAGCCCGAAGTGGCGGGCCGATGCCTTCCAGTCGATCGCGCGCCGTTCCATGCCGGACTGGAAATCGGTGAGCGACTGGAATTCGGTGCCGTCGCCGCTTTCCGGGCGGACGCGCGCGCCGAACTGGCGGCTGCGCAGAAACTGTTTCATCCCCTGTTCGCGCACCGGACCCAGGTCCGGAACGACCAGAATCTCGTCGTCGCGCGCCGCGCTGCGCTGTCGCCAGGCGAGGCCGAGCGGCCCGGCGACCCGCGCCCAAATCCGGGCGACGTGCGCGGTTCCGCGTCGCGCGGCGGTGAAGGCGAGCGGAGGGTCGGCGGGGACCAGCGGATCGGTCGCCTCTGCCGCATAGGCAAATGCGCGGTCGGGGGGTGTCAGATCGACCTGCCGCCCCACCTCGACCGGGCTGGGCGCGTGCAGCGCGAGGTCGGTCGCCGCGATGCGCCGGGCCATCAACCCGTCGATCGCCACCAGTGCGCAGACCCCGAGCACCCATGCGACGGCGATCAGCCAGCCGCCCGGCCGCAGCACGCCGAGCAGCAATGCTGCCGGGGCTGCGGCGGCGACGAGCATCACCGCGCGCTGGGTCGGAACGATCAACGCGGTGCCTCGACCCGGTCGATCAGCCCGGCGACGATCTCGTCCGCCTGCCGCCCGTCGATCTCGGCGGCCGGGGACAGGACGACGCGATGCCGCAGCAGCGGCTGGGCGAGCAGCTTCACATCGTCGGGAATCACATAGTCGCGCCCGTCAAGCGCCGCCGCCGCGCGCGACGCGGCGGCCATCGCTGAAGCCGCGCGGGGCGATGCGCCATGTGCCAGATCGGGGTGATCGCGCGTGGCGCGGATCAGCGCGACGACATAGGCGACGATCTCGTCGGCCAGGCGGACGCCCAGCACCGCCTGTGCCGCACCGGCCAGCGCGGCGGCATCGGCGACCTGTGCCACGCCGCTGTCCTGGGGCTTGGGGGAGCCGGTGCGCGCGCCATATTGCGCGACGATCGCGCGTTCGCCCGCCTCATCGGGAAAGCCGATCGCGAGCTTGAACAGAAAGCGGTCCAGCTGCGCCTCGGGAAGCGGATAGACGCCCTGTTGCTCGATCGGGTTCTGGGTCGCGACGACGGTGAAGCGGTCGGACAGCTTCTGCGTCTCGCCGTCGATCGTCACCGCGCGCTCCTGCATCGCCTCCAGCAGCGCGGCCTGCGTCTTGGGCGGGGTGCGATTGATCTCGTCGGCCAGCAGCAATTCGGTGAACACCGGCCCGCGCGTCAGCTGAAAGGACGAGGTCTGAAAGTTGAACAGGCTGGCGCCGATGATGTCGCCGGGCATCAGGTCCGGGGTGAACTGGATGCGCCCGAATTCAAGGCCCAGCGTCCGCGCGAAACTCTGCGCGAGCAGCGTCTTGGCGGTTCCCGGCGGCCCTTCCAGCAGGACATGCCCGCCCGACAGGATCGCGACGGTGAGCAGTCGCGCCGCGGCCGACTGGCCGACCACCGCCTTCGCGATCTCGCCATCGATCGCCGCGCCCAGCGCGCGGACGTCTTCGAGGTTCATGCCTTCACTTCCTTTCGCCAGTCGTCGAGCATCTGCGCCGCGTGGAGCAGATCGGGTTCGGTCCTTGCTTCCTCCAGCCGCCCTACCGCCTCGGCATAGGAGGTCGCGGTGGGGATCCGGTCGAGATGCCGGTCCAGCGCCTCGCCCTGCAATGCGCGCGGCAGCGCCAGGCGGAGCGCCGCCCAGTTGCGGATCGTTTCGGCATAGGCCGGTCCCGCCTCGCGGATGCGGTCCGCACGGCGGGCCAGGCTGACGATATTGTCGATCAGCGCCGTCTTGCCAAAGGCGATCGCCCGCGCTTCCCGCCGCACCGGGCCGAAGCGCGACAGGGTGGCGAAGCCGGCCAGCAGAAACGCGGCGAACAGCGCGAGTGTGACCCCGACGAACGGCGGTTCGAACATCAGCTGCAACAGGTTGCGGCCGCCCGCCCCGAACGGCAGCATCGTGTCGAAGGCGACGATGCCGGGATGTTCGGGGTCGAGCGCGGCGATCAGCGCGATTGCCGCCCGCGCATTTTCAACGCGCGCCAGGCCGTGATTGTTGAGCAGGTCAGGATCGGCGAGCACGAAGACCCCGCTCTTCACCTCGGCCAGCACCGCATCGCCGTCGGGTGCCGCGATCAGGGTGGCGAGCGTCTTGCCGGCGATCGCCTGAATCTGTTCGCTGACCGCGAACGGGCGCAGTTCCAGGCCAGAGGGATAGGTGAGCGGCGCGGGCCGTTCGCGCCCGATCGACAGCTTGCCGAACGGGGCGAGCTGTTTGGACAGCAGGTCGGCGGGGAACGGGGCAACCCGCTCCTCGCGGCCGGGACGCAGGGTCTGCGGGCGGGTGAACCATTTCGGCAGGACGATCAGCACCGGCCCCTCATGGCCCGCCATCGCCTCGACCAGCTGCTGCGCGCTCGTCTGGAAATTGGGCGTGAGGATCAACAGCGCGTCCGCTGCCACGTCGCTTCCACCGCTCGCCAGCGTCGCGCTTCCGCCCGATCCCTCGATCAGCCGGTACAGTCCCTGAAACCCGGTGGCATAGCGTGAGGTGGGGCCGGGCGTGTTGCCCCGCTGTCGCTCGAACCGGTCGCCATAGGCGCCGACGAGCAGGAAGCCGATCATGAGCGCCAGCCCCGCCGCGATCAGGACGAGCACGGTGCGGGTGCGGAACGGGCTGGCGGCGGTCCCGCTCATCGCTGCGCGCCCAGCGCGAACCGCGCATAATCGGCGCGTGCGCGTGTCCAGTCCGCCTGCGCCAGCGTGCCGCCGGCGAACAGGCTGCGCTCGACATCGGCGACCAGGTCGCCAAAGATCGCGCGGGCCATGTCGGGCAGGCCGTCGAACCGGGCGATGTCGCGACTGGTGAGCGAGGGGCGGAGCGGATCGCCGCGCCAACGCTCGATATCCTCGATGCTGCGGTGAAGGATCAGGCGGACGGCCTGCCCATATTGCCCCTGTGCGGCCAGGGCATCGGCCTCTTCCAGCAGTGCGCGCGCGACGGCGGCGTCGGGCGTCCAGCGCGCCGGCTCGCTGCCGTTGCGCTGGCGGCCCATGCGCGCGGCGAGCCATTCGCGCGCGGGCCGGGCCAGCACCAGCAGCAGCGCGATCACGATCGCGGCGATCGCGATCCACATCAGCACATGCCACCCGCCGCCGACCCACGCGACGAAGCGGCCGAGCGCGTCGAACAATTCGGTGAGCCAGCGCGGCGGTGGATTGTTCTGGACCTTCATCCAGGGGAAGTCGAACTGGATCGCGGGATCGGCGCGGATCGCCTTGTGCGCGGCATCGACCTGCGCGGGATCGCCGAACGCGGCGCGTGGCGCGGCGGCGGCCGCGTTCGAGGCGGCGCTCACGCCGGCAGCCGTCAGATGCGGATCCCCCATATCGCGTCCACTTGGAGCAAATCGGGAATGGCGACGCAATGGGGTTTGGCGCAACAGCGGCCGCTTCGGACCGGTTCGGCAATCACGCCTCCGTCGCCGGCCGATTTCCCCTAATTTGGGGTTGCGCGGGCGTTGCCGGGGCGGCACCCTTTGCCATCGGGCCGGAAGCGTCGGAGACTCGCGTCCGGGGGTCAGGGAGATTTGGGGACTTGTTTCGCACGATCATCAGCGCCGCGCTCGCGGTGGGTCTGACGGCCTGCGCCGCCAGCGCCGGGGAAAAACCGAAAAGCGCGTCCGCGGCGCCCGCGGCGAAGGGGCCGGGCAAGGGCAAGGGGTATGACCACAACCCCTTCCCCTCGACCTACAAACCCTATCCCGGCGTTCCGACGCTGCTGACCAACGTCACGATCCTCGATGGAGAGGGCGGGCGGATCGATCGCGGCGCGGTGCTGTTCGCCGACGGCAAGATCGTCGAGGTCGGTCAGTCGATCGACGCACCCGATGGCGCGCGCGTGATCGACGGGCAGGGAAAATATGTGACCCCCGGCGTGATCGATGTGCATAGCCATCTGGGCGATTACCCAAGTCCCGGCGTGCAGGCGCTGTCCGACGGCAACGAGGCGACATCGCCGGTGACCGCCGAAGTATGGGCCGAACACAGCGTCTGGCCCCAGGATCCGGGCTTTTCCCGCGCGCTGGCGAATGGCGGCATCACCACGCTGCAAATCCTTCCCGGCTCCGCCAATCTGTTCGGCGGTCGCAGCGTCGTCCTGAAAAACGTCTATGCGCGCACGATGCAGGGGATGAAATTCCCCGGCGCACCCTATGGCCTCAAGATGGCGTGCGGCGAAAATCCGAAGCGCGTCTATGGCAGCAAGGGGCGGATGCCCTCCACCCGGATGGGCAATATCGCGGTCGATCGCGCGACCTGGTCAAAGGCGCAGGACTATAAGCGGCGCTGGGAACGCTATGAGGAAAATGGCGGCGAGCCGCCCGCGCGCGACCTGGCGATGGATACGCTGCGCGGGGTGCTGGACGGCGAGATCATCGTCCACAATCACTGCTATCGTGCCGATGAAATGGCCAATGTCCTCGATATGGCCAAGGAGTTCGGATATCATGTCGGCACGTTCCACCACGCGGTGGAAGCCTATAAGATCGCCGACCTGCTCAAGGCCAGCGGCACCTGCGCGGCGGTGTGGGCCGATTGGTGGGGGTTCAAGATGGAATCCTATGACGCGATCACCGAAAACCTCGCCATCCTGGACAAGGAGGGGGCGTGCGCGATGATCCACTCGGACGACGCGAACGGTATCCAGCGACTCAATCAGGAGATCGCGAAGGTGCGCGCGGCGGCGAAGCGGTCGGGCCTCGACATTTCCGAGGAACGTGCCTGGCGCTGGGCGGCGATCAATCCGGCAAAGGCGCTGGGGATCGACAAATGGACCGGCAGCCTGAAAGCGGGGAAGATGGCCGATGTCGTGCTGTGGAACGGCAATCCGTTCAGCGTCTATACCCGGCCGGAAAAGGTCTGGATCGACGGCGCGCTGCTGTACGACATGAACGATCCGACACGCCGACCGGTGAGCGATTTCGAACTGGGCCAGCCCGGCGCGGGAGACGTGAAATGAAGGCGCCGATGGTCAAGCTGCTGGTCGCGGCGGCGGCGTGCGCGATCCTGACGGGGGCGCCGGCGGCGGCCCAGACGGTGGCGGTCACCAATGCGAAGCTGGTCATCGGCGATGGCTCGGCACCGATCGACGGCGGCACCGTCGTCGTGCGTGACGGTCGTGTCGTCGCCGCCGGACGCGGCGTCGCGGTGCCGGCCGGCGTGCCGGTGGTCGATGCGGGCGGACGCTGGGTGACGCCCGGCATCTTCGCGGGTTTCACCCGGATGGGCATCGTCGAGGTGGATGGCGTCAGCGAAACGAACGACGCGGCGGCGGGCGGATCGCCGTTCAACGCTGCGCTGGACGTTGCGCCGGCGGTCAATCCAAAGACGAGCGCGATCATCCTCAACCGCGCCGAAGGGGTTACCCGCGCGGTGGTCGCGCCCGAAGCGCGGGGATCGATTTTCGGCGGGCAGGGCGCGATCATCGATCTGGGCGCCGACATGGACGCGGTGAACAAGCCGCGCGCCTTTCAGTTCATGGAATATGGCGAGAATGGCGCCCGCGCCGCCGGGGGCAGCCGTCCCGCCGCCTATGCGCTGTTGAAAAACGCGCTGTTCGAGGCGCAGGCCTATGCCCGCAATCCGGCGAGCTTCATCGATCGCGGAAAGGACGCGCTGCTCACCCGCGCCGACGCCCAGGCGCTGGTCCCGGTGGTTGGCGGACAGGTGCCGCTGCTGGTGCATGTCGAGCGGGCGTCGGACATTCTGACCGTGCTCGGCCTCAAGCGGGAAATGCCGGGGCTTCGCATCGTGCTGGTCGGCGCGGCGGAGGGCTGGATGGTCGCGCCGCAGATCGCCGCCGCGCGGGTGCCGGTGCTGGCGAGCGCGCTCGCCGACCTGCCGGCCTCGTTCGAGCAACTGGCGGCGACCCAGTCGAACATCGGGCGGCTACAGGCGGCTGGCGTCACCGTCGGCATCGGCATGATCGACGACAATGATGCGCGTCAGGCGCGGCTGGTGAAGCAATATGCCGGCAATCTGGTGGCGCTGAACAAGGTGCCGGGCGCATCGGGCCTCGACTGGGGACAGGCCTTTGCCTCGATCAGTTCGAAACCGGCCGAAGCGATGGGGATGGGCGGCGAATATGGCTCGCTCCGTCCCGGCCGGCATGGCGACATCGTGATGTGGGACGGCGACCCGCTCGAAATCGGCACCGCCGCGACGCGAGTCTATATCGACGGCGTGCAGCAGCCGATCGAGACGCGACAGGACAAGCTGAAGCAGCGCTATTTCGACCCGAAGGAAGGCGCGCTGCCCAAGGCGTATGAACGCTGAGCCATACGGATGGAATGACACGGGAAGAATGCGAACGCCGGCGCGCGGGAAGGCCGCGCGATCCGGCAAAATATGCCGCGATCGTCGCGGCGGCGCGCGCGGCGTTCTTCGCGCGCGGCTTTCACTCAGCGACGATCGACGAGATCGCACAGGCGGCCGGCGTGTCGAAGGTGACGGTCTATAGCCGCTTCGGTGACAAGGAGACGCTGTTCGAGGAGGTGATCCGCGCCGAAAGCGCACGGATGGCGGCAGTCTTCGAAACCGGGGCGGCGGATGGCCAGCCGCTGGAGGCACAGCTGAACGAATTCGGCATGGCGCTGCTCGGCTTCAAGTTCAGTGCGGAGCATCTGGCGGTCGATCGCGTGCTGATGAACGAGATCGCGCAATTGCCCCATCTCGCCCATCGCTTTCATGCCGCCGGCCCCGCCCAGTGCATGGGCCGGCTGGCCGACGTGCTGGCCCAGGCGAATGCCGACGGAGAGATCGCGGTGGACGATCCGGCGCTGGCGGCGGAGGATCTGTGCGGCCTGTGGACGGGCCTTGCCGATCTGGGCGTGAAGCTGGGGCTGGAGCCGCCGCCCGACGCGGCGGCGATCCGGGAACGGGTGGCGCGGGGGACGCGACTATTCCTGAAAATGGTGGATCGAAGCGCGGTGGACCCGCGTTGACGCCGAAAGGAGAAACGCATGCGTAACATCCTGCCGAACGTGACGATGGTCGCGCTGGCCGCCTGCATGGTGGCGGCCTGTGGCGGCGGAACCCCCGGCGCGAGCGAAAGCGCCGGGAACGCGGCCGCGAACGATATCGATGCGAACGCGGCCGCGCCGCTCAACTATCAGGCCGAAGTGCTGAAGCTGGATCCGCCGGCGCGCGACGGCGTGTTCCTGCGTGCGGTCCGCGACGCGAAGCTGCCCTGCCAGGACGTGACCGCCAGCGAACGGCTGGACCCGGTCGATGGCAATCCGACCTGGCGTGCGACCTGCGACGGGCGGACGCCGCACATCATCTCGATCACCGCCGACGGCACCGCGAAGATCGTCAGTCGCGCGGACCGCTGACATCCGCCCGCCCGCCCGAACGTCGCGGCGCGACGAGAGCATTGTGCGGGTGCCTCGACGCGCGCTAGGGCGCCGGCATGGACCGAACGCCGAGCCTGATCGAACGCGCCATCGCCCGCATGCGTATGGCGGCGGATGCGGCGACCGGCGATGGGTTCTCGCCCGCCCGCGGCATGGCGGCGGTGCAATGGCCTGTCGCGATCGCACTCGCCGCCGTCATCGCCCTGGGTCCGCTGCTGACGCTCATCGGCGCGAGCGCGATCGAGCGCGATGCCCGGCGTGAAGCCGCGGCGGTGATCGCGCAGGCGGCGCCCCGCGTCGCGGCGGCCACGGCGTCACGTGCCGCCCGCGCGTCGTTGCGATCGGCGACATATGAAGCTCCCGTCGCGGTCTGGCTCGATCGGGTCGCGCGCGTCCTCCCCGCCGATGCGCGCATCGCCGTGATGCGGCGCCGGGGTGCGACGATCGACCTGCAACTATCGACACCCGATCCCGACAGGTTGCGCGGCGCGTTGCGGCGCGAACCGATGCTGGCCGGGTTCCGCGAGGTCGATCAGCGTCGCGCGGGCGCGGTCCTGCTGGTCACGCTGCGACGGACGGTCGGATGAACCGCGCGACGATCCTGGCCGGGCTGGGCGGAGGCGCGCTCGCCCTCCTGCTTCTCGCGCCCGCGACCGGCACCGCGCTGGGCCGCATGGCGGAGGCACGCGCGGCACGCGCCGCCGCGATCGCCAGCCTGTCCGCCCCCGACCGGGCCGATGCCGCCCTTCTGTCGCCGGGCCTGCGGGCGCCAGGAGGTGGGGCGGATGCCGCCGCAGACACGCTTGTCGCGCATATTCGCACGCGTGCGGCGGCGGGCGGCGTGCTGGTCGAACAGGTGGAGCGCGGTCCGGCGGGGCCGGGACTGGTGGGATTGCGGCTGCGCCTGTCGGGGCCGGACAAGGCGGTGGTTGCGCTGGTCGATGGGCTGGAGCGCGATCGGCCGTTGCTGCGCTTTTCCGCCTGGCAGGTCGAGGCACTGGCCGGCGGTGCGCTGCGCCTTCACGGCGACGTGGTGGCGGCGTGGCGATAGGGCGATCGCGATGAGGCGGACCCGGACCCTGGTCTTCGGGCTTGCCGGCGCGTTCGCCCTGGCAATGCCCGCTGCCCTGTTGTCGCTGTCGGGCGCGGGGGAGACGAAACCGGGTGCGGTCGCGTCGGCCCGACCGATCGTTCCGCCGCCGGTTCCCGCGATCGGCGCCGTCTATGAGCGGCCCGTCTTTGCCGCGGCGGACGCGGCGGGCGATGCCCCTGCCGACGCGCCGGCGCTTCTCGGCATTGCCGGCCGGATCGACCGGGATGCGGTGGCGATGGTGCGCGGCACCGACGGCAGGACGCGCACGCTCTCGCCGGGCGAGAGTGTCGATGGCTGGCGCCTGGAAAGCCTCGCGATCGACGCCGCCTTCTTCACCCGGGGCGGCGCGCGCGTGCGCGTCGCGATGCAGGGGGAGGATGGACAGGCGAGTGATGGGCGGGCGGGGGACGCGCGCGACAATGGCGACGCGGCGGGCGGCTGACGCTTCATTTCCACCTCATGTAGATGGCCGTGAAGGTCAGCGTATCGATGGCGCCGTGGAGCAGGATCAGCGGCCACAGATTGCGGCGGAACAGCAGGAACATCGCCCCGAAGGCGAGGCCGATGCCGCCAGTGACGATCGCCCCGCGCCACCCCTGATAATAGAAATGGCCATAGCCGAAGAATGCGGCAGCCAGCGCGATGGCGAGCGGCGGTCCCCACCATGTGCGCGGCAGGATCGCGCGCAACCGGGTGACCAGATAGCCGCGAAAGAACATCTCTTCACCGAACGCGGCGGCGGTCCATACGATGGCGAGCCATAGCAGATAGTCGGGCAGGCTGCCCGCCACCGCGCCCCAGCGATCTTCCACCCCCGCCGGCACTTTTGCCAGGAACTCCAGCCCCAGCGCGGGTCCGCCGATGGTGATCGCCGCGACCATCAGGGCGAAGGCGACCAGCGCGAGTGCGGCCCGCGGCAGGACCATCAGCCTGGCCCGCCAGTCCGGAAGCGCAACCAGTCCGAACGCCCGCCAGCCACTGCCCCGCGCACGCAGCCATAGCGTCAGGACCACAAGCGTGAGCATCAGCGACATCGGACCGGCGAAGCGCCAGGAGACCGGGTCCAGCGCCCGGCGTGAAACCAGCGCCAGCGCGGTAAAGGCGGCGACCTCGACCACCGTCGCGGTGCGCGACATGGGGGCCGGCGCTTCCGGCAAATCGGGGGCAACCATGCCGCCAGAGGTGGATCGCCCGCTTGAGCCCGTCAAGCGGGCGATGGTGCGGCCCGCCGCTGCCCCCTTGCCAGTCACGTTCCGCCCGACTAGAGGCCCGCGCATCCCCACAACCTTTCATGCAGGAGCCGCACGGCCATGGCCGCGAACCGGACCTTTTCGATCATCAAGCCCGACGCCACCCGCCGCAACCTCACCGGTGCGGTCACCAAGATGCTGGAGGAAGCCGGCCTGCGCGTCGTCGCGAGCAAGCGCATCCAGATGACCCGCGAACAGGCCGAGGGCTTTTACGCGGTCCACAAGGAGCGTCCCTTCTTCGGCGAACTGGTCGAATTCATGATTTCCGGCCCGGTCGTCGTCCAGGTTCTGGAAGGCGAGGACGCCGTGAAGCGCAATCGCGACATCATGGGCGCGACCAATCCGGCCAACGCCGAACCCGGCACGATCCGCAAGGAACTGGCCGAATCGATCGAGGCGAACTCGGTCCACGGATCGGACAGCGACGAGAATGCGGCGATCGAGATCGCCTATTTCTTCAAGCCGGAAGAAATCGTCGGCTGATTTGCGGATCGACCGATGACCACAAGACGGGCCGGGGGTGACTCCGGCCCGTTGCGCATCAGGGCCTCGGCACTTGGCTCGGTGGCAGCAGTGCCTTGTCGATCCGTGCCGCGACGCCGACGCTGCGCCCGGCGAGATTCGGGATCGAATAGCGCATCCCGGCGCCGAGCAGCTGTGCCGCCTCAGAAAGCGTCAGGCCGTAATCCTGCTGTAGCCAGAGGATCAGCCCGGTGCTCGCCGCCTTCAGTGCCTCGTCGAGCGACCCGGCCTGGCCCAGCACCATCAGTTCCGTGGGCGATTCAACGCGCGGCATGCCGATCGCACGACCCTTGATCAGTTCGACCCTGAACGTGACGTCCATCGGCGTTTCCAGGCCATATTGGCTGGTTTCACCGTCGCCCTGGGCGGCGTGGCCGTCGCCGAGGTAAAGGAGCGCGCCAGGCTGCTGCACCGGCAGAAGCACGCGGTTGCTGGCGATCACCTCCGGAAAATCCATGTTCCCGCCGGCTCGCCCCGTGTCCCCCGTCGACATCGGCGGCATCCCGAAGCCGGGCGCGAGCGCCAGCCCACCCAGCATCGGTCGAAGGGGAATCCGCAGGTTCTTCAACGCGCCCGTGGCCCCTTCGGGCGTTGCGTAGTCGCCGGCAAGATCGAGCCGCCACCTTATGGCCTTGCCCAGCGTAGCGGCCTTGGCGACCAGCGGCGCGCCGAGCGCGCGACCGACGATGGTGTCGAGGCTCTCCGCCCATTCGCGGTTCGGCCGCAGTTTCAGAATGTGTACGACGATCGTGTCGCCGGGCGCCGCACCGGCGATGAAGAACGGGCCGGTCTGCGGGTTGCCGAACAGGGCCTGGGTCGCGCCTCTCTCATCCATCCCCCCCGAATCGATCGTCGTGGTATGGACGGTGTCGCCTGGCCAGATCGTCAGCACCGGCTGGCGCTGCGCGGAAAAGCTGTTGGAATAATCGCGCGGCCGGAACTCATGGGTTTGCGGCCCGCCGGCGGGCCGGTCGGGAACGCGTCGTGCCGAAAAGTCGTAGCGCAGCCGCCGTTCCGGGTGATTGTTGTCGGGATAGTCGGCGGTGCCACGCAGCCCCCCGTCCGCGACCCGGCCGGTGAAGCGATAGATGGCGTCGCGCCGGTCACGGATCGTCAGATCGACCCGGCCGGCGCGAGCCGTGCCGGTGACGGAGGCACCGTCCCAGTCGCCGCTTACGGTCGCGCCGTCGAGAGTGAGGTTCAGTGTTGAATATTCCGGCGTACCCCAGCGATCGACGGTGAGAATCCACTGCCCGTCGATGCGCGACTGCGCCGCTGCGGGGAATGCGATCGCGCTGGCGATGATGGCGAGACGAGTGAAACCATACATGCCCAATCTCCATCGACTACAAATGTAGTCAATGTCGCCTCAGCGCGTGAATGTCCAGGGTTATCGAAGGGGCAGGGTGATCGTCGCGCTCAATCCGCCGCCGTCGCGATTGACCAGGGTGATGTCGCCGCCCGCCTCGCGCACGATCGCGCGCGCCAGGGTCAGGCCGAGGCCGACGCCGCCGGTCCCGCGATTGCGCGACGGGTCGAGGCGGGTAAAGGGATCGAACACCGCGGCGATCTGATCGGACGGGATGCCGGGGCCACGATCCGCGACCTCGATGCGGATCCGGCCGGCGTCGGCGAGCAGCCGTACTTCCGCGCCATGGCCATATTTGACCGCGTTTTCAATGAGGTTGCGTACCGCGCGGCGCATCAGTGACGGCCGGATGCGCAGGATGAGCCGCTGGCCATCCTGATATTCGACCGGCGCGCCCAGATCACGGAAATCATCGACCACCGCGTCGATCAGCGCGTCGAGATCGGTCTCGGTCGCGGGTTCGCTTGGCCGACCCAGCCGGGCCAGCGACAGGATATCGTCGAGCGTCGAGTTCATCTCGTCGATCGTGTCGGCCATGCGCGCGCGATCTTCCTCGTCCTCGACCGATTCGATGCGCACGCGCAGCGCCGCGAGCGGGGTGCGCAGATCGTGGCCGATCGCGCCCAGCATCTGGTCCTTTTCGTCCAGCATCGCGGTCACCCGTGCGCTCAGGCTGTTATAGGCGCCGATCACCGCGCGCACGTCGCCCGGCCCCTGTTCGACGACCGGCCGGTGCGCGCCCGCCGGATTGAAATCGCGGGCGGCGGTGGCGAGCTGGCGCAGCGGACGGGCGACCCGATGCCCGACCCACAGCACCGGCACCAGGATGATCGCGTACAGGATCAGCGTCTGCGCGATCAGACGCCAGATCAGTTCACGTTCCCCGCGCGGCCAGCCGGTGATGAGCGTGACCCAGCCCCGCCCCGGCAGCTCGACCGCGATCAACAACTCCGCGCCCAGCCGCCGGATGCGCTCCGCCCGGATCGCGCTCATGCGCGCGAAGCGCGGATCGGTCGGCGAAATCGGCTTCAGCCGCGCGACGATCTGGCCGGCGGAAATGTTGGCTTCGGCCATCGCCTGGCGGATCGCCGCTTCCACGTCGCTGCGTGGTTCCAGCGAGAGATCGACCGGATTGGTGGGTTGCAGTCGCAGTCGTGGCGGGCGGTGGTCGCCGTCGCGGTCCTCACGCGGGGGACGGAAGCGGCCGTCCCGGACGCGCTCGGCGGCATCCACGACGCGCGTCACCGCCGGCCCGATCACCTGGGCATCGCGAAAGCCGCGCCGCTCGCGCAGCAGCAGCGCGAAATTGATCGCCTGCGCCACGAACAGCGCCAGTGCGACCAGCAGCGCGATCTGACCGGTCAGGTTGCGGGGGAGAAGCCGGGTCACAGCCGGGTGACGTCGCTCGCCAGCGTATAGCCACCGCCCCACACGGTCTTGATGAGGCTCGGGTTTTTGGGGTCGGGTTCGATCTTCTTGCGCAGGCGGCTGACCTGATTGTCGATCGCGCGGTCGAACGCCGCCGCCTCGCGTCCCTGGGTCAGGTCGAGCAGCTGGTCGCGCGTCAGCACTGCGCGCGGCCGCATCACCAGCGCGAGCAGCAGATTATACTCGCCGGTCGAGAGCGGCACGGACACGCCATCGCGATCGACCAGCGCGCGCTCGCCGGTCTTCAACACCCAGCCTGAAAAGGAATAGCTGCCGCTTTCGGGCGCATGCTGGCGCGTGCCACCGGCCTGAAGGCGGCGCAGCACCACCTTGATCCGGGCGGCCAGCTCGCGCGGGGAAAAGGGCTTCACGACATAATCATCCGCGCCCATTTCGAGGCCGACGATGCGGTCCGTCTCCTCGCTGCGGGCGGTGAGGAGGATCACCGGCGTTTCGCCATTTTCGCGAATGTGGCGGCACAGGCTCAGCCCGTCCTCGCCGGGCATCATGATGTCGAGCACGACCAGATCGATCGCATAGGCCGACAGCCGCGCGCGCGCTGCTTCGGCATCGGCGACCTGGGTCACCCGAAAGCCCTGCTTGGTCAGAAATTGGGCGAGCGGCTCGCGGATCGAGCGCTCGTCATCGACGAGCAGTAAATGCGGCGTCTCGGCAGTCATCAGGTCGGGGGTAGCAGATTCGTCGGACATCGGAAGACCCCCGAAAGCTGGCGTGCGAAGTGCCGGGCGGGCGTGGAGGAGGGGGAGAAGCCCGCCCGGCATCGCGCTCACGCGCCCGGGTTCGGGGAAGGGGCCGGGGGCGGGGGCGGCATGTCGCCGCGGCGTTCGCGCATTTTCTCGCGCATCTTGCCCATGCGTTCGCGCATTTTCTCGTGCATCGCCTTCATCTCGGCAGCGTCGATCTTGCCGTCCTTGTTGGTGTCCAGCTGCGCGAAATGGGCGGCCGACATCGCGTCGAATTCGGCCCGGGTGACGACGCCGTCCTTGTTCGTATCGGCCATCATCAGCATGCCGGGGCCGCGGCCGCCGGGACCACCGGGTCCGCGCCGCGCCATCCGGTCGCCCGGCTTGCCATCGCGCTTGCCCATGCCGGGTCCGCGCCGCTCGCCGGCTTCGATCTTGCCATCCTTGTCGGCGTCCATCCGCTCGAACCGGGCGATGGCGGCGGCGCGATTTTCCTCGCGGCTGATCAGCCCGTCGCCATTGGTATCGACGCGGGCCATCATGCGCTCGCCCATGCCGCCACCGCCACGGGGAACGAAATCGCCCAGTTCGCCACCGCGACGCGCGGCCATCGCCTTGCGCGCGGCTTCCATCCCGGCCTTGCGCTCCTCGGCGCTCAGCTGGCCGTCCTTGTTGGTGTCGAGCCGGTCGAACCGCGCATCGGCGCGGGCGATCGCTTCGGCCTTGGTCTTGGGCGGGCCGGCGGGACCCGCCGGGTCGGCCTGCATCGCGACGGCGACGCCGCTGGCGGCGAGCAGACTGAGTGCGGTGGCAGTCAGGAAAGTTTTCATCGGTTGCTCCACTCCAGGCGGCGTCATGCCGCGATGAAATGGCTTTTGGCGCGCGCCTGTCGCATCGCTATGTCAGCGCACCCGAAAAGTGTCGCAAACTGTGTCAGCCAGGATGGGCGAGAGGTCGGGGGCAGAGGTGGCGCCGCGCCTTCAACCGAAGATCGCGACCCCCTGCATCCCCTCCGCGACCGGGCGGCCATCGGCGTCCCACATCCGCATCGACTGGCTCGAATAACCGCCCTGCGCACGGTCGGTCCGCGCGTCGAGCAGCCACCAGCCGTCCCGCGTCGCCGCACGCGGCGTCAGGATGTTGACGATCCAGGTCAGCGAGGACAGCGGCGTCGCCTTTTCGAACAGCTTGAACGCGGCGGGGGGCAGCGCGTCGCCCATCACCATCAGTTCGATTTCGGGGTCGAGACCGTCGCGCTCCACCAGTCGGCCCCAGCGCAGCCATTGCGTCGGCCCGGCCCGGTCCTTGAGGTCGTAGAAGTTGAAGTTTCCGGTGAAAAAATCCGCCGGCCCGGTATAAAGCGCGGCGTCGGCTGCGGGCGGCGCATATGTGGTGGTCGGCACGGCATCATGGTCGATCGCCGAGTCCATCGCCGCCATGAACACGAAGCTGGTCCGCAGGCCCAGTCCGGCTTGCGAGGCGATGTCCGCCTGGATGAATGCGGCATTGCGTCCACGGCGCAGCTTTGTCGCGGTGACGGTGACCGGGCCGGCGAGCGGGCCGATAAAGGCGATCTGTGCCGAACGCAGCGGCGGCAGGTCCGGCTCGATCTGTTTGGCGGCGGCAAGCGCGAGCGCGGTCGACAGGCCGCCATAGGCGGTGCGCCCCTGCAACCAGTTCGACGGGATTTCGGTAGCGAACCCGTCATCGGTGCGCTGCACCCCGGCCAGCAGCTGTGGCAGCGATGTCATGCCGGTTCCGTCGCCAGATAACGATCGCGCAATTCGCGCTTCAGCACCTTGCCGATCGCGCTGCGCGGCAGTTCATCGATCGGGACCAGCGCCGCCAGCCGCTGGGTCCGACCGAGTGTCGCGTTCACCTCGCTCAGGACGCGGTCCGCCGGCGTCGCATCCGCCGGGACATAGAAGGCGACCGGCGTTTCCCCCCATTGTTCGGACGGCACGCCGATCACCGCGCCGTCGCGCACCGCCGGGTGCCGCGCCAGTTCGGCCTCGATATCGCTGGGAAAGATGTTGAACCCGCCCGAGATGATCACGTCCTTTTTCCGATCCATCAGGATCAGGAATCCGTCGGCGTCGAACCGGCCGACATCACCGTGACGGATGAACCGGTTGCCATCGGCGTCGAACCATTCGGCCTCCGCCGTCGCCTGCCGCCGGCCGTGATAGCCCGTCATCATCGCCGGGCTGCGCCCCACCACCTCGCCCATCTCGCCGGGCGCGACCTCGTTCCCCGCCTCGTCGATCAGGCGAATGTCGTGACCGGGAACGGGTTGCCCCACCGTGTGCAGCTTGTCGGGATGGGCGGTCGCGTTCAGCAGGCAGGTGCCGCCGCCCTCCGTCATGCCGTAATATTCGACCAGCAGGCCGGGCCAGCGCGCCAATATGTCCGCCTTCAGCGCGGCGGCGAATGGCGCGCTGGTACAGGTTTTCAGGAGAAAGCTGGTGAGGTCGAACGCATCGAAATCCGGCATGGCCATGATCCGCTGATACTGGACCGGGACCAGCATCGCATGGGTGGCGCGATGCGCCTGCGCGGCCTCCAGGAACTTGCGCGCGTCGAACTTGCCCAGCAGCACCGCCGTTCCGCCCCATGCGATCGTCGGGATGAAGCTGACAAGGGTGGTGTTCGAATAGAGCGGGGTCGCGACCATCGTCACGCCCTCGGAAAAACCCGCCGCTTCGTTGCGGGCGATGTGCGCCCAGCGCATCGCATGCGGCTGGACGATGCCCTTTGGCGTGCCGGTGGTTCCGGACGAATAGATGATGTTGAACGGATCTTCGGGATCGATCGCCACTTCGGGCGGCGGCCCGGCGTTGGCGAGGAAGGCGTCGAGCGGCTCGCCCCCATCGCTGCCGTCGAGCGCTACCCGCCGCGCGGCGAGTGGGCGGTCGCCCAGCGTGGCGGCGGCGCCGGCGTCCAGGAACACCACCGCGCTGCCGCTATCGGCGATCATCGCCGCCATCTGGTCGCCGGTCGCGGACGGCGCGATCGGTGCGGGCGCGCATCCCGCCCGGATCGCGCCCAGGAACACCGTCGCATAATCGATCGACATCGCCCCGACGATCGCCACCGCCTGCCGCTGCACCGCGCCCGCCCGGTGCAGGGCGGCGGCGACCGCGTCCATCCGTGCGGCAAGGTCGCGATAGGTCAGCGCATCCGCGTCGTGGATCAGGGCGATGCGATCGCCCCGGTCGCGGGAATGGGCGGCGATCAGGTCGGGCAACGTCCCGAACGGCTGCGTCAGGATTTCGGCGGCGGTGCGCATTCTCTCTCCTCGATTCGCCTGCAAGGCTAGGCGAAAGGCCGGTTCGCTGCCATACGCGATGTTCGAAAAGCGTGGGGAGCGGGCGGGTGATCTTCTATGATTCGGAGAAGGCGGCGCCCAATCCGCGCCGCGTGCGGATCTTCGCGGCGGAAAAGGGCATGGAGCTGCCGCGTCAGGAGGTCGCGCTGTTCCGCGGTGAACATCGCGGCGACGCCTATCGCGCCGTCAATCCGCTCGGCCAGACCCCCGCGCTCAAGCTGGATGACGGTACGGTCATCACCGAAAGCGTCGCCATCTGCCGCTATCTCGAGGCGCTCCATCCCGATCCGCCACTGTTCGGCGAAGGGGCGGCCGGCACGGCGCTGGTCGAGATGTGGACGCGGCGTGTCGAACTGTTGCTGGGCTGGCCGGCGCGGATGGTGTGGGTCCACACCCATCCGCTCACCGCGCCGCTGGTGCCGCATCAATATACGGAATTCGGCGAGAGCAACCGGCCGCTCTATGCACAGGGACTGGCGCTGTGCGACGCCGCGCTTGCCGAAACGCCGTTCATCGCGGGCGAGCGGTTCGGCATGGCCGACATCGTCCTGCTGACCACGATCGATTTCGGCGTGTTCATCGGCCTGTCGCTGCCGGAGGAGATGGCATATCTCAACGACTGGCACCGCCGGGTGTCGGCCCGGTCGAGTGCGAGCGCATGAGCGACGCGATGGCGGGGATGGTGGCGATCGTCACCGGGGGCGGCACCGGCATCGGCGCGGCGGTGGTGCGCCGGCTGGCGGCGCGCGGGGTCCGCTGCGTCATCAACTATGCGTCCAGCCGGGAGGCCGCGGAGGCGTTGGCGGCAGAGGTCGGCAACGGAGCGATCGCGGTACAGGCCGACGTCGCGCAGGACGTCCATTGCCGCGCGCTCGCCGGTGCCGCGCGCGATGCGTTTGGCCGCATCGACCTGCTGGTCAACAATGCCGGGCGCACCAAATTCGCCGACCATGAGGATATGGAGGCACTGGACGCCAGCGACTTCATCGACATCTACCGGCTGAACGCCATCGCGCCGTTCCAGATGATCCGCGCCTGCGCGCCCGCGATGCGCGGCGGACCGGCGAGCGCGGTCGTCAACATCGCGTCGGTGGCGGGCATGTTCGGCAACGGGTCGTCGGTCGCCTATGCCGCGTCGAAGGGGGCGTTGGTCACGATGACGCAGAGCCTCGCCCGCGTGCTCGCGCCCGCGATCCGGGTGAACGCGGTGGCACCTGGCTATGTCGGGACCGGCTGGTTCAGCGAGCGGATGGCGCCCGACGCGTTCGCGGCGTTCGAACGCTTCATCGCCGGACAGACGCCGATGGCGATGGCGCCCGGCCCCGACGACATCGCCGGGCCGATCGTCAATCTGCTCGATCCCGCCAGCCGCGTGATTACCGGCGAAACCGTCCTGCTCGACGCCGGCGCCCATCTCGACGTCGGGCTGTCGCGCCGTCCGGGGAAGGCGTGACGGATCAGTCCTGCGGCACGGTCGTCGCGGTCTGCCCGAACAGGATCTTTTTCTGTGCGTCGGTCATCGCCGGATTGCCGGGGCGGACCTCTTCGCCCTTTTCATAGGCGCGGATCGTCGCCGGCCGCGCCGCGACCGCGTCGAACCAGCGGCGCACATGCGGGAAATCGGCCAGGTCCTGACCCTGCGCCTCATGCGGCACGATCCATGGATAGATCGCCATGTCGGCGATCGAATAATGCTCGCCCGCGACGAACGGCCTGCCGGCGAGCTGACGGTTCAGCACGCCATAGAGCCGGTTCGTCTCCTTGACATAGCGTTCCATGGCATAAGGGATCTTCTCGGGCGCGTAGCGGTTGAAATGGTGGTTCTGCCCCGCCATCGGCCCCAGCCCGCCCATCTGCCACATCAGCCATTGAAGGATCGTGGTACGCTCGCGCGTGGTCTCGCCGTAGAATTTCCCTTCCTTGAGCGCGAGATAGACCAGGATCGCGCCGCTTTCGAACACGCTGACCGGCTCACCGCCATCGGCCGGCGCGGTATCGACGATCGCGGGCATGCGGTTGTTGGGTGCGATCTTCAGGAAATCGGGGTCGAACTGCGCGCCCGATCCGATATCGACCGGATGAATCCGGTAGGGCGTCCCGGCCTCTTCCAGAAACAGGGTGATCTTGTGACCGTTCGGGGTCGGCCAGTAATAGAGGTCGATCATGTCGCGCGCATCTCCATCGTGTCGCCCGGGTCAGATGGGTTGCCCGTCGCCCGGCGCAACCGCCCGCGCGGGGCGCAGCAGCAGAAACACCAGCACGATCCCCGCCGCCAGAAAGGCCAGTGCAGCGGCGAGCGCGAAGGCGGCGCCCGGAAAGCCCCGCTCCGCACCCCATGCCAGCGTCTGGGTCAGGCCCAGTGGCCCCAGGATCGCGGCGAGGCTGGCGATGCTCGCCATGCCACCCTGCAACGCGCCCTGGTTCGACGCATCGGCCATCCGGCTCAGCATCGCGTTGAGCGAGGGGTAGGCGAGCGCCTGCAACGCGCCAAAGATCAGCAGCGCGTAGACCTGCCATCCGGCGTTCACGAAGGTATAGCCCAGATAGGTGAGCGCGCCGACGGTCAGCCCGATCATCACCGTCCGCGTTTCGCCCAGCGCGCCGATCGCGCGACCGGTCACGAACATCTGGGTCAGCGCCATCGCGACGCCGGTGGTCGCCAGCGACCAGCCGATCGCCCGTGCGTCCCAGCCAAGCGCGATCTCTGCAAAGAAGGCCCAGGTTGCCGGATAAACCTGATGCGACAGCTGCCAGACAAAGGCGACGACCAGCAGCGGGCGTGCGCCGGGAAGGCGGAATACCGGCATGAACGCGCCGAACGCGTTGGCACGGCGCCAATCGAACGGCCGGCGATGCGCCGGGGCCAGCGTCTCGGGCAGCCAGATCGAAATCCATGCCGCGTTGAGCGCCGCGAGCGCCGCCGCGGCCATGAACGGCGCGCGCGAACCGAAATCGGCGAGCAGGCCGCCGATCGCCGGGCCGATGATGAAACCGATGCCGAACGCCGCGCCCATCAGGCCAAAGGTCGCGCCGCGTCGCTCCGGCGGCGTCACGTCGGCGATGACGGCGTTGGCGGGACCATAGACCGCGCCGGCGATTCCCGCGATCAGCCGGCCCGCGAACAGCCACGCGATGGTCGGCGCGAACGCCATCAGCGAATAATCGACCGCAAAGATCGCCATCGCCGCGAGCAGCACCGGCCGCCGTCCGAACCGGTCACCCAGATTGCCGAGGACCGGGCCGGCGAAGAAATGCGCTGCGGCGAAGACGATGGCGAGCCAGCCGCCGATGCGCGTGGCATCGGGCAGGGTCGTGCCGGTCAGGTCCACGATCAGGCCCGGCAGCACCGGCAGGACGATGCCGAACCCGATCGAATCGATCAGCACGGCGGCAAGCGCGATCGGCACGGCACGATGATGAAAGCGCATCTGTCCCCCTGATCGTGCCGGCATAGCGGCCGCACGTGCGGGTGTCGCGGGAAATGCGCTTGACCGCGCGCGCGCCATACCGCAAATTCTAAATCGTCAAATGAAGCACGCCGGCGCGGGACTCGCGGTCAGGCCCGACCCGGGCGGCGGAGGCAGGAGAGAGAAAGTGGCAACGCTCGCTGAACCCAGGACGGAAGGCGCGATCGACCGGTTTCGTGCCGAGGCACGCGACTGGCTCGCGGCGAATTTCCCGCCCGAACTGAAGGGCAAGGACAACAGCATGTCCGCGGTTGAGGGGCCGACGCAGGAAACGCCCGCGCAGAAAGCGTGGCGCGAGGCGATCGGCGCAAAGGGCTGGGGCGTGCCGACCTGGCCCGCGCAATATGGCGGCGGTGGCCTCTCGCGCGCCGAGGCAAGGGTGCTTCAGGAAGAGATGGCGCGGATCGGGGCGTGGAACCCGATCGGTGGCATGGGCGTGATGATGTTCGGCCCCACCCTGCTCGAATATGGCAGCGAGGCGCAGAAAAGCGCGCACATCCCGGCGATCGCGCGGGGCGAGGTGCGCTGGTGCCAGGGATATAGCGAACCCAATGCCGGCTCCGACCTCGCCAATCTTCAGACCTTTGCCGAGGATCGCGGCGACCATTATGTGGTCAACGGGCAAAAGACCTGGACCAGCGGCGGCCAATGGGCGGACAAATGCTTCTGTCTGGTCCGCACCGACAAGAGCCAGAAGCAGGGCGGCATCACCTTTCTGTTGATCGATATGGATGCGCCGGGCGTCGAGGTGAAGCCGATTCAGATGATCAGCGGCATGTCGCCGTTTTGCGAAACCTTTTTCACCGACGTGAAGGTGCCAAAGGAAAATCGCGTCGGCGAAGAGGGGCAGGGCTGGACGATCGGCAAGCGGCTGCTCCAGCATGAGCGGACCAATTTGTCGGGCGGCGGATCGGCCTTTCGCATGGCCGGACCTTCGCTCGCAGAGGCGGCGAAGGCCTATGCCGGCGTCGATGCGGAGGGGCGCATCGCCGATTCGGATCTGCGCGCGCGGATCGCCAAATGGGAAATGGACTGGCGCACCTTTCAGCTGACCGCGATGCGGGTGATGGCCGAATCAAAGGCGGTGGGCGGCGTGTCCGAAGTGTCGTCGATCCTGAAGACCGTCGGCACGAAGCTGGGCCAGGAACGCGCCGAGCTGATGATCGAGATTCAGGGGATGGACGGGCTTGGCTGGGAGGGCGAGGGCTTCACCCCGGCGCAGCTGCACGGCGTGCGCGCGTGGCTCTTCGGCAAGGCGACGACGATCTATGGCGGATCGACCGAGATCCAGAACAATGTGATCGCCAAGCGCATCCTGGGGATGCTGGACCACCAGTAAGGCACGATGATCGTCATCCCGGCCGCCTGCCGGGATCCGACGCGCCGCCAGTGGGTATTTCGGCGGCGTGCGTGCGGAAACATGGATGCCGGAACCGATCCGGCATGACGCGATCGAGGGTTTGAGAGGGACTGAACATGGCCGTTCTGAACGACGAACAGGTGATGCTGCGCGATATGGCGCGCGAATGGGCGACCAATGAGAGCCCGGTCGGCGCGTGGCGCAAGGTGCGCGACGCGGGCGGGGCATCGGGCTTTGATCCGCAGGCATTTTCGACGATGGCCGAAATGGGCTGGACCGGGATCATCATTCCGGAGGCGCAGGGCGGCAGCGATTTCGGGTGGCTGAGCCTGGGCCTGGTGGTTGAGGAGCTGGGCAAGACCATGGCCGCCAGCCCGATCGCGGCGTGCGCGGCGGCAGCCTCGGCGATCCTGCTTGGCGGCAGCGCGGCGCAGAAGGACGCGTATCTGCCCCGCATCGCGAGCGGCGAGCTGATCGCGACGCTCGCGGTGGATGAGGGGCCGCGCCACGACCCCGGCGCGATCGCGAGCCGCGTCGCGGATGGCAGGCTGAGCGGGACGAAGGCGTTCGTGGCCGAAGGGGACAGTGCCGGCCTGTTCGTCGTCGCCGCGACCGACGGGCTCTATCTGGTCGAGGCGGGCGAGGGCGTCACCGTCGATCGCCGACATCTGGTCGATTTCCGCAGCCATGCGCGGGTCGTGTTCGACGGTGCGCCGGCGGAACAGCTGACGGGCGGGGGCGATGGCCTGCTGACCGCGGTGACCGACCGTGCGGCGGTGCTCGTGGCGGCGGAGATGCTGGGGATGGCGGGACAGGCGTTCGACACCACGCTCGCCTATCTGAAGCAACGGGTTCAGTTCGGGCAGGTGCTGGCGACGTTTCAGGCGCTTCAGCATCGCATGGCGAACCTGTTCAGCGAGATCGAGCTGATGCGTTCGGCGGTCGAGGCGGGACTCGCCGCGATCGATGCCGGCGGCGATACGCGACAGGCGGCGTCGCTCGCCAAGGCGAAGGCGAACGAGGTCGGGCATCTGATGAGCCGCGAACTCATCCAGCTTCATGGCGGCATCGGCATGACGGACGAATATGACGCGGGCTTCTACCTCAAGCGGATGCGCGTGCTTGAACAGATGTGGGGCAACACCGCCTTCCACCGCGACCGTTTCGCCCGGTTGAGCGGCTTCTGACACGGCGGGATGCGAAAGCGGCGGCGCACCTGGCGCCGCCGCTGCCGCCTGCGCCTAACCGGCCGCGTGCCGGGCGCGTCCGGCGGCCTGGATGAACTGGAACACCTCGGCGTCGAAGCCGGGGTCCGGTCGCGCACCGGCCTGTTCCTGCCAATTGCCCATATCCTCGTACATGCGCTGTACCCCCGCCTTCATTGCCGGGGTGGCGACCGCGTTGAACGGGGCCAGCAACTCGCACCATTCGGCGTAGAATGCCTGTGCCTGGTCGCTCGCGGGATCGAGCGGAAGCGCCGCCTTGATCCGCGCCCCGATGTCCTGCCACTTCGCCGCATAGGCTTGCTGGTCGAAATCGGCGGGCATGGTGCCGGCGGCTTGTGCGAATTGCGCCTTTTCAGTGTCGGTGAAGTAGCGGGACGTGACCTTGTCCCATTGTTCCTGTTGGCTCACGAGCTGTTCTCCTTGTTCGATCAGCGAGCAGAATGTCGCGATGTCGAGGGGCTCGCTGCGCTCGACACGGGACCGGGTATCGGCAAGCAGGCGCCGCGCACGCGCGATCGCGGCCGCCTGTTCGTCCAGCACGGATAGTTGCGCATCGATCAACTGCCCCAGATCGAGCGCCCTCCGCGCAAGCAGCCGCTGCACCTGCGCGAGCGTCAGTCCCGCGCGCTTGAGCGTCAGGATCTGGTGCAGCCGCGCGAGCTCGGCCGGGCCGTAGCGGCGCCGGCCCGACTGGGTCCGCAATGGGGCGAGCAGGCCACGCGCTTCGTAAAAGCGCAACGCGCGGGCGCTGATCCCGGTGCGCCGGGCCACGTCTGCAATGTCGAGCGAATCGTCCATGGGGTGATTATGCCAGTTGACGCAACGTCAAGTTCAAGCCGGAAAAGGCGTCGCCAGCGATCGCCGCCGGACCGTTTCGACGGCAATCCCCCTTTTCGAATGAAGGTTCACCATACCGGTATGGGGCGATCGCGGGCTTTCGATGCGCACCACACCTCCAATTAGGTGGCGATTAGCAACCGATTTTGGCCTTGACCATCTCATCCAAAATGTTTCTATTCGAGTTTGCGGTATGGAACCTTGGAGCGTTTCAGCCGAACGGGAGACGAGATGATGAAGCGCACGCGCTTGTTGGCCGCCGCCGGCATTCCGGCAGTTGTGATCGCGATGGCCTGGCCAGCCTCCGCATTCGCGCAGACCGCGAGCGATACTGAAAAAGAGTCGACGGGGAGCAACGAGATCGTCGTGACCGCGCAGGGACGCGCGCAGCAGCTGGCCGATGTGCCGCTGGCGATTTCGGCAGTCAGCAGCGAGCAGCTCGAGCTGACCGGTGCGACCGACATTCGTCAGCTCAATCAGGTCGCGCCCTCGCTGCTGGTCAGTTCGACCGGGTCGGAGGCGAACGGGTCGGCACGTATTCGCGGCGTCGGTACGGTGGGCGACAATCCCGGCCTCGAAAGTTCGGTCGCGACCTTTATCGACGGCGTCTATCGTTCGCGCACCGGCGTCGGCCTCAACGATCTGGGCGAACTGGAACGGATCGAGGTGCTGCGCGGGCCGCAGGGAACGCTGTTCGGCCGCAATGCCTCTGCGGGCCTGCTCAACATCGTGACCAAGGGGCCTGCCTTTCAGTTCGGGGGCGGGATCGAGGCGACCTATGGCAATTACGATTTCTGGCGGTTGCAGGGGAACATCACCGGTCCGCTGACCGAGGGCGTCGCGTTCCGCGTGGACGGCCTCTACGCAAAGCGCGACGGCTTCTACAAGGACGTCTATACCGGCTATAAGGTCAACGACCGCGACCGCTATCTGGTGCGCGGCCAGCTGCTGATCGAACCGAACGCAGACCTGTCGATCCGCATCATCGGCGACTATAGCAAGCGCAACGAGGCGTGCTGCGGCGCGGTTTATGCCAGCGAGCGGGTGTCGCAGGCCAATGTCGGCCTGATCACGCCGACCAGCCAGGTGGGCATCCTGTTGCCCGCCGTCGCCGGCGTCACGTTCAACCAGTATTTCGTCGGTATCGACGACCCCTATTCGCGCCGGATCGCGATCACGCCGACGCGCAACTATGACGGCACGACGAAGGATTGGGGCGTGTCGGCGCAGGTCGATCTCAATCTTGGCGCGGCCAAGCTGACCTCGATCACCGCCTATCGCGGCTATCGCAGCGATCAGGGGTCCGACGCCGATTACGGCCTGGCGGACATCCTGTATTTCGGTCCGGATTCGGGCCGCCAGTTCCGCACCTTCTCTCAGGAACTGCGCCTGCAAGGGTCGGCGTTCGACGACAAGCTGGACTGGCTGGTCGGCGGCTATTTCGCGCATGAGAAGCTTGAGACTCGCAGCCAGCTGAAGTTCGGACAGGATTATGGCCGTTTCGCCGCCTGCCGCGTCGCGCTCGGTGTGTTCGGCGGCATCTCGCCCACCAATCCGGGCTGTCTCGCGCCGACGACGCTGGCCGCGCTCCAGGCCGGCCTCGTGCCGTCGCTGGGCGCGCTCGGCCCCGTCGTCGCGGGCGGCTTCCTGCGCCTCGACAGCGTGCGCGATGTCGGCGACGACACCGCCAACTTCAACCAGACGAGCGAGAACTTCGCGTTCTTCACCCACAACATCTTCCACGTCACCGATCGCTTCGATGTGACGCTGGGTCTGCGTTACACCAACGAGACCAAGAAGATGGACGCGAACTTCAACAACACCAACACGGTGTGTCCGGCGCAGCAGGCGGCGTTGCTGCCGTATCTTGGCCTGTCGTCGGCGCTGTTCGGCGGCCTCATCACCCTGACCTGTCAGGGCGGATCCTCCTCGACGCTCAACGGCATCACGCTCGCCGATCAGCGCAAGGAGAGCAAGTTCACCGGGACTGCGGTGCTGTCGTACAAGGCGACCGACGACCTGCTGCTCTACGGAAGCTATTCGCGCGGGTACAAGGCGGGCGGCTACAATCTCGACCGGTCGGCGTTCACCAACCCGGTCGCGACGCAGCCTTTGCCGATCTTCCCGGCCAGCGCCGCCAATGCGGCTTATTATGGCAGCGGGCTTCAGTTCGCGGAGGAAACGGTCAACGCCTTTGAAATCGGCCTGAAATACTCGACTCGTGCGTTCAGCCTGAACCTTGCCGCGTTCCGTCAGGAATTCAGCAACTTCCAGCTGAACACGTTCAACGGCACGGTGTACCTCGTCCAGAACATCAACGGCTGCAAGACCAGCCTCAACGGGGCGGACCGGGATACCAGCGCGACGACCGGGGCGTGCGCCTCTGGCGACGTGACCGCGGGCGTGATCGCCCAGGGTGTCGAGCTCGAAACGACGCTGGTTCCGCATCGCGACATCCGGTTCAACATGGGCCTGACCTATGCCGACACCAAATATGCCGACAATCTGGTCGGCAGCGCGTCGGGCAAGCCGCTCGATCCGGCACTGCGCCTGTTGCCGGGCCAGAACCTGTCGAACGCGCCGAAGATCACGGTGACCTCGTCCTTCGCCTGGACGCCGGACATCGGATCGACGGGGCTGAGCGGGCTGTTCTATATCGATGGCCGCATGACCAGCGATTACAACACCGGCTCCGACCTGTTCCCGCAAAAGCTTCAGGACAGCTATGTCGTGGTCAACGGCCGCATCGGCATTCGCGGGCCGCAGCAGCGCTGGGCGCTGGAATTCTGGGCGCAGAACCTGTTCAACACCGATTACATGCAGGTCGCGTTCAGTTCGCCGTTCCAGGCGGTCAGCACCACGCCCCAGCCGGGCTATCCCGGCGGGTCGCAGGTCTTCTCGTCCTACCTTTCCGAACCGCGCACCTATGGCGTGACCGCGCGGTTCAAATTCTGATCGGCTCGTTCTTGGGCTGAAACTGGCGGGGTTCACGCGCGTGGACCCCGCCATTTCTTTTACGGGCCGGTCGCAGGCGGCGGGCGATGGGGAGGATGCGCGGGTGAACGAGGCACTGGACGCGCGGGCGATCCGCCAACGCGGCGCGACGCTGACATTGCTGACCTGCGCCTATTTCTTCAGCTATATGGATCGGCAGATCCTCGCGATCCTGCAAGAGGATATTCGGGGCGAGTTGCTGCTGTCCGACACGCAGCTCGGCCTGCTTGCGGGGTTCGCGTTCGCGATCTTCTACGCGACGCTTGGGTTGCCCGTTGCGCGGCTCGCCGACCGCGGAAACCGGGTGAACATCATCGCGATCGCGCTGACCCTGTGGAGCGCGATGACCGCGCTCTGCGGCCTGGCGCAGAATTTCGTCCAGCTGCTGCTCGCCCGGATCGGCGTCGGGATCGGCGAGGCGGGGTCAAGTCCGCCCAGCCATTCGATCATCGCCGACCTGTATCCCGCCGAACAGCGCGCGGGGGCGATGGGCATCTATTCGCTCGGCGTGGTGCTGGGTGCCGCCGGCGGGACGATGATCGGCGGCACGCTCGCCCATTTCTTTGGCTGGCGCATTGCGATGTTCGCGGTGGGTGTGCCGGGCGTCCTTCTCGCGCTCATCATCAAACTGTGCGTGGTCGAACCGCGCCGGGGGCTGTCCGATCCCCGGCATCTCGCCGCGCCGCCTGGCGAGATGCCGGCGTTCGGCGCCGGGTTCCGGTCGCTGTTCGCCAATCGCGCGGCGGTGCATCTGGTGATGGGCGTCACCATCACCTCGCTCATCGGCTATGGCCACACCGCCTTCGGCCCCAGCTTCCTGATCCGCTCGGTCGGCCTGGACAAGATCCAGATCGCCTCGATCGTCGCGCCGGTGGGCGCGGTGTGCGGCACGCTGTCGGCGGTGCTGGGCGGCTGGCTCGCCAACAGGGCGGCGGCGCGCTGGGGGCTGCACGCACAGGCGTGGCTGGTACTGGCGATGAAGGGAGTGGGGTTGCCGCTCTCCTTCCTCTTCTTCGCCTCGACCGATCCGTGGATCGCCATCCCGATCTACTGGGCCTCACTGGTGCTGGTGAACTCCTATCTCGGTCCCACCTTCGCGTTGATTCAGGGGCTTGCTCCGCTGCGCATGCGCGCGCTGTGGGCGGCGGTCACGCTGCTGGTCATCAACCTGGTCGGGCTTGGCCTTGGCCCGACGCTGATCGGGGTGATTTCCGACCTGCTGAAACCGCAATTCGGGGATGCGCAGGCGCTTCGGCTGGCGATGCTCAGCTTCGCGGCGGCAACGCCCTGGGCATTGTTCCACTATTGGCGGGCAGGGGTGTGGCTGAAGCGGGGAGCGTGAGCGCCCCCCCGCGTGGCCCGCCACGGACGCGACCGACGCTATCCGATCGTCACGGCCACGATCCGCCAGCCCCCGTCCTCGCGCTCCAGCGTCACCGTCTCGACGGTATCGGCCTTGGCGGCGAAACTGGTCCGGAACCTGACGACCTCATAGCCGGCGGGCGGCGCCGGAAGATTTTCCTGCCCGATCAACGTGCGCGAGACGACCGCGCCCAGCGGCCGGCGCGCCTGTTCGGAGGCATCGCTCCAGACCTTGAGTGAATTGAGCTTGCGAAAGGAGGCGCCGGTCGCGGCGTAGCTGGCGGCCCAGTCGCTTCGGTCCAGCATCGCAAGGAAACGGCGAGCCGCATCGACCACCTGGGGGTCGGTGGCCTGGGCGGCGGCGGTCGGGGGCGGGGCGTCCGCCGCCTGGGGCAGGGTGAGGAAGGCCATCAGGCCAAGCAAGACGGTCATGAGCAATGCTCCGATTACGATCCGGGGGCGGCGACGTGCCGGCCCCACGCCGACGTGCGGCGCCGTCCGCTGATCCGCGACCGCGCCGCCCCGGTCTGCCCCGAAATCGATGTCCCCCGGATTTTCGGGGTCGGCCGCGACCGCGCGGGCCTGTTCGACGTCGAGCAGGCGTCGTGCGGCCTCCCGGCTGCTGGACACCGACATCTTGCGCCGCGCCTCGCGCAGCCGTTCGTTGATCGTATGGACCGAAAGATCGAGTTCGCGGGCGATCGATTTGGCGTCGTGTCCGCGCACCATCAGGCGAAGCGTCTGCTTCTCCTTTTCCGTCAGCGCCCAGCGCCCTTCCCTCGACGGCATCTGCATGGACCCGGCCTAGGCCCCGCCAGGGGCCGCAACCACCCCCAAAATTTCGTGGGCGCGGCGGCGCGCGGGTCGGTCAGAGGTCCAGGAGCCGATCGTCGAACAGCCCGAAGACCACCGTCGAGGCATAGAAGGCGACGGCGCGCTCACGCGGCATCGTGCCGGCCCATTTGCGCATGTCGAACGCGGCATTCTGGATCGCCATCATCACCTGGCTGGCGACCAGCGGATCGATGGCGCGGATCGATCCTTCCGCGATCCCGTCGGACAGCATGCCGGCATAGCGGCGCGCGATCCGGTTCGACCGGTCGAGCAGCGCGCTGCGCACCCGGGGCGGCAGACCCGACAGCGCGGTGGTGCGCAACAGCGGTCCGCGCTCCGAAAACTGGACGTCGAGCAGGGTCGCGATGATGCTGGTCACCTTGTCCCAATGGTCGCCCGCGCCATCGTCCGCCAGCCGCTGAGCATCCGCGATCAGGTCGAAACTGCGGCGATAGCATTCGATCACCAGCTCGTCCTTGGCGTCGAGATGGTGATAGAAACTGCCCTTGGTGACGTTGAGTTCGCTGGCGATCTTCTGAACCGATGCGCCGCGATAGCCGAGTTCGTTGATCAGCCGCGTGGCGGCGAGCAGGAACGCTTCGCGGCCCGGCTCCGCCTCGTCATGCGGCAGTTCGAGCAGGCGGGGCGCCCAGACGTCGCCGCGCGTCGCGATGCCGTGGCGAAACACGTCCATCAGCCGGCTCTCGACGCGCGGATATTCGTCGATCTCGTACCGGGCGAGCCAGACCGGAAGCCAGAAGGTGTTTTCGAGCAGCACATGCGCCCGGCCGCCCCACAGGTCGGTCTGCGCGCGGGTGCCGCCTTCGCCCCACAGCGCGCGGGTGCGACGGAACACATGCTGCCAGCGGGTGAGCAGCCGCGCCTTCACCTCGCCCTCCATCGCGCGCAGGTCCGACAGGATCGCAAAGGGGCGTTCCTCGCCGCGCGCGATCCGTTCGAGCCGTTCCATGTTGAGCGACAGGTAATGGGCGACGCGCGCGTCCGGGCTGACCTCGTGATGCGCGCTCGCCAGCATCTCGTCGAGCCGGTCCAGCGTGACTTCGAACGCGGCGGCGGCCAGGTCCTCCTTGCGCTTGAAATAATAGGTCACGCTGGTCGTGTTCAGACCCACGCGCTGGGCGACGTCGGCAAAGGTCATGCCCTTTGCGCTCTGTTCGTTGATGACATCCGCCGCCGCCGCGAGGATCGCGTCGCGCTTCGCCCTGAACCGTTTCGTTTCGCCCCGCGCCTCGGCCGGGGATCCCGCTTCCGCTCCCATCCGATCAGACTAGCATCTTTGATTCGAAGAACCAGTCCCAAAGCGACGTGAGAGGATGGGCAAATTACGTAGCTGAAAATCGCGGAGCGAGCACTTTACCGAATATCGGGTATGGCGTAAGCGACGTGAAACGCGGATCGAGAGGAGAGCATCGATGGACTTCACGCTGAGCGAGCGCGAAACCTATTTCAGGGATCGGGTGAAGGGGTTCATCGACCAGCATATCGCGCCCCGCCAGGCCGAATATGCCGCGCAGGTGCGCGAGGGCGATCGGTGGAAGGTGATCCCGGTGATCGAGGAGCTGAAGCCGGTCGCGCGCGATCAGGGCCTGTGGAACTTCTTCATGCCGCCCCATTCGGGCCAGTCCCATGTCGATGACAGTTTCGCGTTCGAAGGCACGCAGCTCACCAATCTCGAATATGCGCTCTGCGCCGAGGAGATGGGCCGATCGGGCTGGGCGAGCGAGGTGTTCAACTGTTCCGCGCCGGACACCGGCAATATGGAGGTGCTGCATCGCTACGGCACGCGCGAGCAGAAGGATCGCTGGCTCAAGCCGTTGATGAACGGCGAGATCCGTTCCGCCTTTCTGATGACCGAACCGGAAGTCGCCTCGTCCGACGCGACCAACATCCAGACCTCGATGGTGCGCGACGGCGATCATTATGTGATCAACGGCCGCAAATGGTGGTCGTCGGGCGTCGGCGATCCGCGCTGCGCCGTGGCGATCGTCATGGGCAAGACCAACCCCGATGCGTCGCGCCATGCGCAGCAGAGCCAGATCCTGGTGCCGCTGGATACACCGGGGGTGACTATCGAGCGGATGCTTTCGGTATTCGGGTATGATCACGCGCCGCACGGTCATGGGGAGGTGGTGCTGGACAATGTCCGGGTGCCGGTCGAGAATGTCATTCTGGGCGAAGGGCGCGGGTTCGAAATCGCGCAGGGCCGGCTTGGGCCGGGCCGAATCCACCATTGCATGCGCTCGATCGGGGTCGCCGAAATGGCGCTTGAAATGATGTGCAAGCGGCTGGTTAGCCGGGTCGCGTTCGGCAAGCGGATCGCCGATCAGTCGGTCTGGGAACAGCGGGTGGCGGAGGCGCGCTCGAACCTCGAGATGATGCGCCTGCTGTGCCTGAAGGCCGCCGACATGATGGACAAGGCGGGCAACAAATCGGCGCAGGGCGAAATCGCGATGATCAAGGCGATGGGGCCGCGCATGACGTTGCAGATCCTGGACGATGCGATCCAGGCATTTGGCGGTGCCGGCGTTTCGGGCGACACCCCGCTGGCCAGCGCCTGGGCGAGCATGCGCACGCTGCGCTTTGCCGATGGGCCGGACGAGGTGCATAACCGCGCGATCGCGCGCACCGAATTCGGCAAATACGGATCGTTCAAGGCCGATCGGCCGTCGAGCGGCGACATCGCGGTGACGCGGTAAGGGTTTCAGGACGAACGACCTTCGCCCTTCCGGTGCTTCGCGCCGTCTTCCCCTCTGACGATGGACGAGGGAAGCGGGTCGCGAACGCAGGGTTTGGAACGGGCGCGGGCGACGGGAGGATGGGTTGAAAGCAGCAATTTTGTTCGAGGCGAAACGCCCCCTCGAAATCCACGACGTCACGATCGACAAGCCTGGCCCGCGCGAGGTGCTGGTCCGCACCGCGGCGTGCGGCGTGTGCCGATCCGACCTGCATTTCGTCGATGGCGCCTATCCGCATGCGATGCCGACCGTGCCGGGGCATGAGGCCGCCGGCGTGGTCGAGGCGGTGGGCAGCGACGTCACCCGGCTGAAACCTGGCGACCACGTCATCACCTTCTTCACCGCGTTTTGCGGATCGTGCGAATTCTGCGTGTCGGGCCGCCCTTCGCTGTGCATCGACAGTTCGGTGCGCCGACCCGAGGGCGCGGCGCCAAAGCTGACGCTCGCCGACGGCACCCCGATCGCCCACTTCCTCAACCTGTCGGCCTTTGCCGAACAGATGCTGATCCACGAAAATGCGTGTGTCGCGATCAGCCGGGACATGCCGCTCGATCGCGCCGCCCTGCTCGGCTGCGCGGTGATGACCGGCGCGGGGTCGATCTTCCGCGACAGTCAGGTCAGCCCGGGCGAGACGGTGGCGGTGATCGGGTGTGGCGGGATCGGCCTGGCGGCGGTCAACGCCGCGAAGATCGCCGGAGCAGCCAAGATCGTCGCGATCGATCCGGTCCCCGAAAAGCGCGTGCTCGCCCGCAGGATGGGCGCGACCCATGATCTCGACGCGATGGCCCCGGACGTGGTGAAGCAGGTGCTCAAGCTCACCAATGGCGGCGTCGATTACGCGATCGAGGCGGTCGGGCGGACCAATACCGCCGAAATGGCGTGGAACGTGCTGCGCCGGGGCGGCACCGCGACGATTCTGGGCATGATCGCGCCGGGCCAGTCGGTCAGCATCCCGGGGCCGACCTTCCTGTCGGGAAAGAAGCTGCAAGGGTCGCTGGCCGGATCGATGCAGTTCCCGATCGATCTCCCCCGGCTGGTGCAGATGTATCTCGACGGCATTCTCGACCTCGACACGATGGTCGCGGAACGGATCGGGCTTGCCGACATCAATCACGCCTTTGACAATCTGCGCCGGGGAGACGCCGTTCGCTCGGTGATCGAATTCGCATGAAGCCGCCGGCGGGGCATCGCGGCGGACAGCCGATGGAGCAGGTCGACGATCTCGATGTCGCGAAACTGTCGGCGTGGATGGCGGCGCACGTCGCCGGGTTCGAGGGGCCGCTCACCTACGCCAAATTCCCCGGCGGACAGAGCAATCCCACCTATCGCATCGATGCCGTAAGCGGCGCCTATGTGCTCCGTCGCAAGCCGTTCGGTCCGCTGCTTCCTTCGGCCCATGCGGTCGATCGCGAATATCGGCTGATCGCCGGCCTGCATCCGACCGGCTTTCCGGTGGCGCGACCCTATGGGCTGTGCGAGGATGACGCGGTGGTCGGATCGGCCTTCTACATCATGGAACTGGTCGATGGAGCGACCTATTGGGACGGCGCGCTGCCGGACAAGACGCCCGATCAGCGCACCGCGATCTACTTCGAGATCTGCGATCGGCTGGCGCAGCTGCATCAGACCGATTTCACGGCCGCCGGCCTTGGCGATTACGGCAAGCCTGGCAGCTATTTCGAACGGCAGGTGGGGCGCTGGACGAAACAATATCGCCTGGCGCAGACCGACGAGCTGGAGGATGTCGAGAGGCTGATCGAATGGCTCCCGCGCACGCTCCCGCCGCAGACGCGGACCAGCATCGTCCATGGCGATTATCGCATCGACAACATGATCTTCGACCGCGATGCCCCCCGGGTGAAGGCGGTGCTCGATTGGGAATTATCGACGCTGGGCGATCCGATGGCGGATTTTTCGTACCTGCTGATGAACTGGATGATCCCGGCGAACGGCGCGTCAGGGATCGGCGGGATCACCGGAGCGGCGACCGGCATTCCGACGGTTGAAGCGATGGTCGATCGCTACTGCGTCGCGACGGAACGTGACGGCATTCCCGATCTCAACTGGTATTTCGCGTTCGGCCAGTTTCGCCTGATGAGCATCGTGCAGGGGATCAAGAGGCGAATGCTCGACGGCAATGCCAGTAACGCGCATGCGCAGGAAACCGCCGCGCGCGTCCCGGGTCTGGCCGCCAGCGCGTGGGATTTCGCGAAAAAGGCGGGAGCATGAAGCGATGAGCCTGTTTGACCTGACCGGCAAGGTCGCCATCGTCACCGGATCCTCGCGCGGGATCGGCAAGGCATCGGCCGAGGCGCTCGCCGATCAGGGCGCCCGGGTCGTGATCTCCAGCCGGAACCAGGATGCGTGCGAAGCGGTGGCAGCGGCGATCAATGCGAAACATGGCGATGGCGCCGCGATCGCCGTCGCGGCGAGCATCTCGTCCAGACCCGCGCTCCAGGCGCTGGTCGATGAGACCCGCCGTGTCTTTGGCGGTATCGACATCCTGGTCTGCAACGCCGCGTCCAACCCCTATTACGGCCCGCTGGCGGACATCGCGGACGATCAGTTTCGCAAGATTCTCGACAATAACGTGCTGTCCAACCACTGGCTGATCCAGATGGTCGCGCCAGAGATGCGCGCGCGGGGGGACGGATCGATCGTCATCGTCTCGTCGATCGGGGGGCTTCGCGGATCGCCGGTGATCGGCGCGTACAATGTGTCGAAAGCGGCGGACTTCCAGCTCGCGCGCAACTATGCGGTCGAATATGGCCCCGACAATGTCCGGGTGAACTGCATCGCGCCGGGCCTTATCAAGACCGATTTCGCCCGCGCGTTGTGGGAGGATCCTGCCGCCGAAGCGCGCGTGAACAAGGGGACGCCGCTGCGCCGGCTTGGCGAACCCGAAGACATCGCCGGCGCGGTCGTCTTCCTCGCCTCTGCGGCCGGTCGCTACATGACCGGGCAGGCGATGGTGATCGATGGCGGGGTAACGATCTGATGGCACGCTTTACCGACAAATCGATCATCGTCACCGGCGCGGGCAGCGGCATTGGTCGCGCCGCCGCGATCCTCTTCGCGGCGGAGGGCGGGCGGATCATCGTCGCCGACCGGACCGAGGGCGCGGACCAGACCGTCCGCATGATCGCCGAAGCGGGCGGCACCGCGCGGGCGATCCGCATGGACGCCGGCAGCGAGGGCGACGTGATCGCCACCGTCGATCTGGCGGTCGCCGAATATGGCGCGCTCGACATCCTGTTCGCCAATGCCGGCATTTCGGGCGGAATGGCCAACATCTTCGACACGACGCCCGAACTGATCGCGGAGGTGCTGCGCGTCAATCTGATCGGGCCGCTGCTGGCGATCAAGCACGGGGCGCCACGCATCGCGGAGCGGGGCGGCGGCGCGATCGTCCTCACCGCCAGCGTCGCGGGCATCCGCTCCGGCGCGGGCAGCCCCGCCTATTCGGCGTCAAAGGCGGGGGTGATCAACCTCGCCGCGGTTGCCGCGCAACAGCTTTCGGGGTCGAATGTCCGCGTCAACGCGCTCTGCCCGGGCCTGACCGAAACCGGGATGACGAAGCCCACCTTCGACTATGCGCGTGAGGCCGGGAAGATGGACCGTATCGGGCGCCTCAATCCGTTGCGTCGCGGCGCTCAGGCGGAGGAACTGGCGCGGGCGGCGCTGTTCCTCGCCTCTGACGATGCGAGCTATGTGAACGGACAGGCGCTGGCGGTGGATGGCGGCCTGTCGTCCAGCCACCCGGTCACGCGGCAGGAATTCGGCAAGACGGCGGTCTGACGCCCGCGCGCACCGGCGCCTTGAACCGATCGTGGAATTGCCGGATGCATGTCGCATGCTCCCGCTGTTTCTATCGCTCATCGCCCAGGCGGCCTCCGCACCGCCGCCGCCGGCTCCGCCGCCCGCTCCGCCGGTCGTCACGATGGTCGCGGCGCGCGCGCACCTGATCGATTTCGTGCCGGGCGAGATCCGTTGCGGCTCCCGCGCGGTGAGCCCGATCGCCAGCGTGCGTCCGTTCACGGTCGGCGCGACGCTCGGCACCGATCCCGTCGCGCCGGTCGATATCGCGTTCAGCATCGACGCTGACGGGCGTCCGACCGGGGTCGCGCAATTGCCCCGTCCGGCGGGACGCTTCGCCTATCTCGATGCCAGCGATCTGGAGGTGGTGACGACGTTGCTGCGCTTCGTGTCCGGCGGGCCGATCGCCGGGTGCAGGGTGACGTTCAGCCCGCGCGAGACGGCGGTGGCGGAGGCCTCGATCGAGCGGCTCGCCCCGTTCATCGCGCTCAATTCGCCCGGCCTCGCGCTCATCCGGCGCGATGCATTGGCGCGGCTGCGCATGGCGGATTGCGGGGGGCAGCGACCGCCGCGATTCCTGCTTCGCGGATATCCCGATCTCGCACGGGTGCGACCGCGCCGGGGCGAGCCGGATGTCAGCATCATCGCCTATGATATCGATGCCCAGGGGGTGCCGGTGCGGTTGCGGCCGCTCGCCGGCACCGGCAATGTCGAACTCGACGCGAGCGCGATCGACGCATTCGCGAAATCGCGCTTCGTCCCGGGGGGAGCGCGCCTGCGCTGCACCGCGCCCGCGATACGCTGGCCCGCGCCGAGCGACGCGCCGTCCGCGCCCCCGGTCGCCAGTTTCCGGCCGAAGGACGCGACCTGCCCCCAAACGATCGTGTGGGAGCGCGCGCCGACCCCGTCCTACCCGACCGCCTATCGCCGTCGCGCGGTCGAGGGATGGGCGATCATCGGCTTCGACATCGCGCCATGGGGGGCGACCGGGAATGTCCGCGTCCTGGCCAGCGCGCCATCGGTCTCGCTGGGCGAGCCGGCGCGGCGAAGCGTTGCGAGTGCGCGCGCGGCCACATCGACGACCGGCGCGCGCGGCTGTGTCACGCGCGTCCTGTTTCGCATGGCGGCGGACGACGGCGCGGCATCGGACGGGGAGCCGCCGGCGCCCTTCTGACCCCGCCTCACCCCCGGGCGACCGCGCCATTGCGGCAGGGCGACACTCGCGCCTGCACCGGGACCATGGCGAGCGTGCCGCGATCGCGACGGCCGCCGGCCAGTCGGCAGACCCCATGCTCAGACCGTTGTCGGATTTGTCCAATTCACCGCGCGCGGGAGGGTTAGGCGTGTCATCCGGTACAGTCGAAAAGGGGGATGCTGGATGACGGTGAAAATATGGATCGCCGTTGCGATCACTGCACTGGCGAGCGGTTGCGGTGACGGCGGCCCGGCCGGCGAGGGCGGCGGCACGGTGGCGATGACGCGGGACGGCAAGGTGGGTGCCGAGTTCGGCTCAGCGGGTCCGCGCATATGCGCCGACAAGAAGTCGCCGGCCAGCGGTGCGCCCAGTGCGGCGCAGGCGGCGGCCTATTCGATCTGCGCGCTGGAGGGGCAGTTTTCCGACGCCCTGTTCCTGGTCGATAATGTGGTCGTGACCGACATCGGCAAGCCGCGCAAGCACGATCCGACATCTGACGTGAACTTCGCCGAGATGGATACCTCGCGCCCGATCTATGACATTCGCGGCAATTTCGACAGCTATCAATGCCGTTACCTGTCGACGACGAAGACGATCGATATGGGGCCGAAATATCGAAAGGGGTCGAACTGCATCAAGCGCCGGTCGGCCAATGCCAAGGGGGCCTGCTATGTCGATACGTTCGGCGACTGGCGGTGTACGATGGTCGATGTCGATGCGCGCGACATCATCGACGACGAAGCGCCGCCGCCGGCCTGATCATTCGCGCAGGCGCATCAGCCCTTCCTGCGACGTGCTGGCGACCAGCCGGCCGTCGCGGGTAAAGATGCGCCCGCGATTGAAGCCGCGCGCATGGCCCGCCCACGGGCTGTCGCAGGCATAGAGTAGCCACTCGTCGGCGCGGAACGCTTCGTGCAGCCACACCGCATGGTCGAGGCTGGCACTCTGTATCTTGCTGGTCATCCAGTTGACGCCGTGCGGAAGCATCGCCGTGCCGAGCAGCGCCATGTCGGAGGCGTAGGACAGCATCGCACGGTGGAGCGCGGGATCGTCGGGCAGCGGGGCGGCGACGCGAATCCAGCAATATTGGCGCGGCGCCGACTTTTCCGGTTTGAACCAGTTGCGCGGATGGCACGGGCGGATGTCGATCGGTCGCGGGCGCAGGAAGAAGGAGTGGAAGCTCTCAGGCACCTGATCCTGGATTTCGGCGCGCAGTTCGCTTTCCGACTTCAGTTCGTCGGGCATCGGCACGTCGGGCATGTCGTCCTGATGCGACAGTCCGTCCTCCGGTCGCTGGAACGACGCGATCATGTTCAGGATCGGAACGCCCTGTTGCATCGCGATGACGCGCCGGTTCGAAAAACTGCCGCCGTCATAATCGCGCACGACGCGATAGATGATCGGGAAATCCTCGTTCCCCGGCCGCATGAAATAGGCGTGCAGCGAATGCGCGATCTTTTCCTCGACCGAACGCTGTGCCGATTGCAGCGCCTGTGCGATCACCTGACCACCGAACACGCGGCCTACGCCGCCCGGCTGGCGCGCGCCACGGTACAGATCGGTATCGATCCGCTCGACATCGAGCAGGTCGATCAGCTGATCGACCTGTCCCGCCGCCGTGTCCGCCCGCGCAGTTTCCTCGCTCAACCCCGTGTCCCCGTTCAGTAGCCCGCAGCCTGCGCCAGCGCGTCGGCATGATAGTTGGTGTCGCCGAACAGTTCGGCCAGCACGCGACCGCGCTTCATGTAGAAGCCGATATCATATTCGTCGGTCATGCCGATGCCGCCATGCATCTGGACCCCTTCCTGCACCGCGAGCGTCGAGGCAAGCCCCGCCATCGCCTTGGCCACCGATACCGCCTGTGTGGCGCGGTCGTTCCCGGCGTCCAGCAACTGCTGGGCCTTCAGCACGGCGGCGCGCGCCACCTCCATTTCCGAATACTGGTGCGCGGCGCGGTGCTGGAGCGCCTGGAAGCTGCCGATCAGCGCACCGAACTGCTTGCGTTCCTTCAGATACTGGACCGTCATGTCCATCGCGCCGCCACCCACGCCCAGCATTTCCGCCGCGGCGCCGGTGCGACCGGCGTTGAGCAGCGTATCAAGGACCGCGCGACCGCCATCGACATCGCCGATCACCGCATCCGCATCGACCGCGACCCCGTCGAATGCGATCCGCGCCGCCAGGCTGGAATCGGCCAGCCGCTGCGGATCGGCGGTCATTCCCGCAGCGTCCTTCGGCACCGCGAACAGCGTGACGCCGCCCTCATCCTCCGGCGAACCGGCCGTGCGCGCGGCGACGATCAACAGGTCGGCGACATGGCCATGGCTCACGAACTGCTTCGCCCCGGTCAGCATGAACCCGTTGCCCGACCGTTCGGCCTTCATCGCGATGGCATCGCCATGCTTGGCCCGTTCGTCGATCGCCAGCGCGGCGACGGTTTCCCCCGCCAGAATGCCGGGAAACCAGCGGTCGCGCTGGGCGCTGCCCTTCAGCGCCTCGACCGCGGCGACGGCGGTGGTGAGGAACGGGGAGGGGGTCAGGTTGCGACCGATCTCCTCCAGCACCACGCCGGCCTCGACATGGCCCAGGCCCAGGCCGCCATCGCCCTCCGGGATCAGGATGCCGGTGAATCCCATCTCGGCGAACTGCTTCCACAGGTCGCGCGAAAATCCGGTAGCGTCATTGGCATCGCGCAGGCCACGCATATGGCTCACCGGTGCGGCTTCGCCCACGAATTGCTGCGCGGCGTCGCGGAGCATGGTCTGTTCTTCGTTCAGATAGAGCGGCATTTTTCTCTTCCCATCGTCATCCCGGACCTGTCCCGGAATTTACCGCGCCGGCAGCGCGGGTGGTGAAATGAACCCCGGCACGGCGCCGGAGCGGCAAGCTCACGCGCCCGGCAGCTCCAGGATGCGCTTGGCGATGATGTTGAGCTGTACCTCGCTGGTCCCGCCCTCGATCGAATTGGCCTTGGTGCGCAACCATGCGCGCGGCCTGGCACCGCCGTTCGACGCCTCGCTGTCCCATTCCAGCGCGTCGGAGCCGCCACTCGCCATGACCAGTTCGTGGCGGCTCTTGTTCAGCTCGGTGCCGTAATATTTCATCATCGACGGCTGGGCGGGGTGCGCGCGACCGGCCTTCAATTCGTCGATGAAGCGTTCGGACATCGCCGTGAACGCCTTTGACCGCACCTCGAACAGCGCCAGCTGGGCGCGCAGGATCGGATCGGCGAGCCGCCCCTGCGCGTCCAGACCGATGGTGGCAACCGCGCCGTCGATCAGCGGATTGCCGCCGGGCGCCGACAGACCCATGCCGCTGATCATCTCGCGCTCATGGCCGAGCAGATATTTGGCGACGTCCCAGCCCTTGTTCTCGTCATGCACGCGATTCTTCTTCGGCACGCGGACATTGTCGAAAAACGTCTCGCAAAAGGGCGAGTAGCCGCTGATCAGCAGGATCGGCCGCGTCGAGACGCCGGGGCTGTCCATGTCGAACAGGAGGAAGCTGATGCCGCCCTGTTTGCTCTCCTTCGACGTGCGGACGAGGCAGAAGATCCAGTCGGCCTTGTCGGCGTAGCTCGTCCACACCTTTTGCCCGTTGACGATATAATCGTCGCCGTCCGGCACCGCGCTGGTGGCGAGGCCGGCAAGGTCGCTGCCCGCATTCGGTTCGGAATAGCCCTGGCACCAGCGGATTTCGCCGCGCGCGATTTTGGGCAGATGTTCCAGCTTTTGCGCTTCGGTGCCGTATTTCAGCAGCGCCGGGCCAAGCATCGAGATGCCGAAGCTGTTGAGCGGGTTACGGCAGTTGAGCGCCGCCATCTCTTCGCGCAGGATCTTCGTCTCCGCCGGCGACAGGCCGCCGCCGCCATAGGCTTTCGGCCAGTCCGGGACCGTCCAGCCGCGTTCGGCCATCCGGTCCATGTACAGCTTCTGATCGGGATTCGCGCTGTAATCGGCTTTGCGACCGCCCCAATTGGCGTCGCCCTCGCCGCGCATCGGCTCGCGCATCGACGGCGGGACATTCGCCTCCAGCCAGGCGCGCGTGTCCGCGCGGAATTGATCGAGATTTTCGGTCATTCGCTTTCCTCATCGAGCAGATGGGCGATGCGGCGCGCGGCCGCGATCGCAAGGTGGTCCTGATACCGCGCGGCGATCACCTGCGCCCCGGTCGGCAGACCACCGGTAACGCCCACCGGAACGGTGGTCGCGGGCAGGCCGGGATAGGTCGCGATCCCCGCCCAGGTGAGATGGGCGTCATAGGGGGCAGCGACGCCGTCGATATCGAGCGTGCGCTCGCCGGCCGGGCGCGGATCGTGCGGGAATGCCTGGGTCGCGGCCGGTGGCGCGAGCATCAGGTCGATCTGTTCGAACAGGGCCGCCCAGCGCCGCGCGATGCGCGCCTGTTCGTCGCGCATTTCAAGATAGGCCGCCAGGCCGGGCAACGCGCCGTGCGAGGTCGGGTTGGAATAGGCCCAGACGGTCCCCAGCAGCGCCTGATAGGCGTTGTGCTGTCGGTTGAGGTCGGGAAGCGCGGGATGATCGCGCACGATCTCGACCCCGTCGCGGGCCAGCGCCCGCGCCGCGCGCTCGACTCCCTCGGTCACCGCGGTCGCGGTCGGGGCCGCCGGATGGCGCGTCAGGATCAGCGCGCGGCGGACCCGCTCCGATCCGCGCGGCATCGGCCGGTCGGCGAGCAGGTCGAGCAGCATCGGCAAGTCGGCCCCGTGCCGCGCCATCGGGCCGATCACGCCCAGCGGCGGGTCCGCGCCATCGGTGCCGGGCAATCGGTGGCCATATGCGTCCAGCGCGCCCTCGCTCGGCTTGTGACCCCAGACGCCGCAAAAGTGCGCCGGCACACGGATCGACCCGCCGATGTCGCTGCCCAGTTCGATCGGCACGAACCCGGCGGCCAGCGCCGCCGCCGCACCGCCCGAGCTGCCGCCGGGGGTGCGCGTCGCGTCATGGGGATTGCACGTGCGACCATGGACCGGATTGACGCTCTGCCAGTCGCCCAGTGCCTTGGCGACATTGGTCTTGCCCAGGATCACCGCCCCGGCCGCCTTGAGCCGTGCCACCGCGACCGCATCGGATGCGGCGATCGCGTCGGCGGCATGGGGGAAGCCCCAGCTTGTCGGCAGGCCGCCGACGTCGAACGCCTCCTTGACGGTCATCGGCACGCCCAGCAACGGGCGCGTATCGCCCCGCGCCACCGCCCGGTCGGCGGCATCGGCGGCGGTCCGGGCGCGGTCGAAATCGCGGATCACGACGGCGTTGATCGCACCGTCCCCGGCCTCGATCCGGGCGATGGCAAGGTCGCATTGCGCGCGCGCGCTGGTCTCACCGGAGCGGATCGCAGCGGCAATGTCGGTTGCGGACGCGCCGGCCCAGTGGTCGGTTTCCCGAACCAGGGCCGGCGCGTGCGCATCAGCCATTGAAGCGTTCGCCCTTTTCAGCCTTGTCCTTGAGCAACTGCGCGACGTCGAAGCCGTGCTTCTCCAGCCCCGCGACAATGGTCTTCAGGCCCACCGTGTCCGCCCAGAACATCGGGCCGCCGCGATAGACCGGCCAGCCATAGCCATAGATCCACACGACATCGATGTCGCTCGCCCGCTGCGCCATGCCCTCTTGCAGGATCAGCGCGCCTTCATTGACCATCGTGTACAGCGTGCGCTCGATGATTTCCTGGTCGGTCACCTCATGCTGTGGGGTGCCGGTCTTCTTACGGAACTCCTCGATGATCTCGGCGACGCGCGGCGAGGGCGAGGGGTTGCGCTTGTCGTCATAGTCGTAAAAGCCCGCCTTGGTCTTCTGGCCCCAGCGCTTTTCGGCGGCGAGCGCGTCGCGGATGCTCTCGATCCGCGTCGGATCGCGGTGCCAGCCAATATCGACGCCCGCCAGGTCGCTCATCTGGAACGGCCCCATCGGCATCCCGAACGCGACATGCACCCGATCGATCTGCTCCGGAGTCGCGCCCTCCATCAGCAGCTTCATCGCCTCGACCTGACGCGGCATCAGCATGCGATTGCCGATAAAGCCGTGGCACACGCCCGCGACCACCGCGACCTTCCGGATCTTCTTGGCGACGTCCATGACGGTCGCCAGCACGTCCTTGTCGGTCTTGGCCCCGCGCACCACTTCGAGCAGCTTCATGACGTTGGCGGGGGAGAAGAAGTGCATGCCGACCACATCGCCCGGCCGGCTGGTCGATGCCGCGATCTCGTCGATGTTCAGATAGCTGGTGTTCGACGCCAGGATCGCGCCCGGCTTGCAGATGGTGGAGAGCTTGCCGAAAATGTCCTTCTTGACGTCCATATTCTCATAGACCGCCTCGATCACCAGGTCGCAATCGGCCAGGTCATCCATGCTCAGCGTCGGGGTCAGCAGGCCCATCGCGCCTTCGACCTGTTCGGCGGTCATCCGGCCCTTGGCGGCGCTCGCCTCGTAATTCTTGCGCATCACGCCGGTGCCGCGATCGAGCGCTTCCTGCTGCATCTCGACGATCGTCACCGGAATGCCGGCGGACAGGAAATTCATCGAAATGCCGCCGCCCATCGTGCCGGCGCCGATCACCCCGACCTTGCTGATCGGGCGCAGCTTGGTATCCTCCGGCACGTCATCGATCTTCGACGCCTTGCGCTCGGCAAAGAAGATGTGGCGCATCGCCGCGCTCTGGGTCCCCATGATCAGCTTCATGAAACCCGCACGCTCGCGCTGCACGCCCTCGGCATAGGGCTTGTCGGCCGTTTCCTCGATCACCGCGATGATTTCGGCCGGTGCGTCGAAGCCGCGGAACCGCTTGGCGTTCGTCTTGCGGAATTCGTCGAACACGCCCGCTTCGACCGTCACCGGCTTTTCGCTGGCGCGCGGCAGGGGGCGGGTGTCGGCGATGTCGTTGGCAAAGGCGATGGCGTCGGCGGTCAGGCTGTCCTCACCGGCGAGCCGATCGACCAGTCCCGCCGCCTGCGCATTCTTCGCGCTGATCGGATCGCCCTTCGCCGCCATTTCGAGCGCCAGCCGCACCCCCGCGACGCGCGGCAGCCGCTGGGTCCCGCCGGCCCCCGGCAGGATGCCCAGCTTTACCTCGGGCAGGCCGAATTTCGCCGACGGAACCGCGATCCGGTAATGGCATGCCAGCGCGACCTCGCACCCGCCGCCCAGCGCGGTGCCATGGACCGCCGCGACCACCGGCTTCTCGCTCGCTTCGATCGTATCGACCAGGACGGGAAGCCCCGGCTCCTGCATCGGCTTGCCGAATTCGGTGATGTCGGCGCCGGCGAAGAAGGTGCGCCCCTCGCACCGGATGACCGCCGCCTTCAGGCTGTCGTCGCCGTTCAGTTCCCTGATCGCCGCGTCCAGCCCCTGCCGGACCGCCGCGCCCAGCGCGTTCACCGGCGGGTTGTTGGAGGTGATGACCAGGACATCGCCCTGGCGTTCGGTGGTGATGACGGACACGTGCTTCTCCAGTTTGTGCGCTTCAGACGAGCGCAGAATAGATCATCGTCTTGAGCTCGCGCCGGATCGGGTACAGGCCCGAGGGCGAAAGCTGGGTCATGAATATCATCGTGATACGCTCGACCGGATCGACGAAAAAGGCGGTCGAGAACATCCCGCCCCAATAGAATTCGCCGACCGATCCGGGAATCATCGACTTCGCGACGTCCATATTGACCGCGAAGCCCAGGCCAAAGCCGGTGCCGGCATTCTGCGTCTCGCTGAACAGCGAGCGCGACATCGACGACAGGTCGGCGCCGCCCGGCAAATGGTTCATCACCATCAGGTCGAGCGTCTTGCGCCCGATGATCCGGACTCCGTCCAGCGCGCCGCCATTGAGCAGCATGGTGCAGAAGCGATGATAGTCGAGCGCGGTCGAGACCAGCCCGCCGCCGCCCGACAACAGGGTCGGTCGCTGGCTCCACGCCGATTTCGCGCCCGGATCGTGCATCACCCGTGCGCCCTGCGCAAAGGTGTAACAGTCGGTCAGCCGGTCGATCTTGTCCTGCGGCACCCAGAACCCGGTATCGCGCATGCCCAGCGGACCGAACACGCGGGTTTCGAACGCCTGGTCAAGCGGCATTCCGGTGATCCGTTCGATCACCGCCCCCAGCACGTCGGTCGAAACCGAATAGTTCCATGCGGTTCCGGGCGAGAATTCGAGCGGCAGCTTTCCCAGCGCGGCGATGAATCCGTTCAGGTCCAGATGGCCGTGCCAGCTCTCGATACGACCGGCCCGATAGGCGGCGTCGATATTGCCGCGATTCTGAAAGCTGTATGTCAGGCCCGACGTGTGCCGCAACAGATCGATCATGCGCATCGGCGTATCGGTCGGCCGGGTGACGAACGGTACGCCGCCGCCGCCGCCATCATAGACGCCCAGGCCCCTGAATTCGGGCAGCACATGATGGACCGGCGTGTCGAGCGCGACGCGCCCTTCCTCGACAAGCTGCATGAACACGATCGAGGTGACCGGCTTCGTCATCGACGCGATGCGAAAGATCGAACCGTCATCGACCGTCGCACCGTCTTCGCGGGCCGGACCCTGATGACTGAAATGCGCGATTCGCCCGTCGCGCGCGATCAGCAGCTGGGCGTTGGGCAGCTTGCCCGAATCGAGATATCGTTCGCGCACCAGCGCATCGATCGCGATCAGCCGGTCGGCGTCGAACCCCGATTCGGCGGGCGTTGCGAAGCTGGGGGCGTCCATACCTTTGGTTCGAATCCTCTCGCGATGCGCCGGGGTGCGGCGTCGCTTCCCTATTGCGTTGAGCGGCGTATGAATCAAGAATAACATGCACGACGGGGCGGTGGAAACGCCAAACCCGAAATTCAACAAAGCTGGAGAGATGCCCCTTGGCCGCCGAACCGCTCATTCCGCTCGATCCCGCATGGCCGCGCATGTCGCTGGCTCAGGCGCAGGCGCTGATGACCGCGCCGGGACAGAAGTTCGAGATGGCCGAAGTGGCGATCCGCGGCGTCCCGACGCGGGTGTGGAAGAACGCGCCGCCGCACCTCGCCGCGCTGGTCGAATTCTCGCGCCAATATGGCGATCGCGTCTTCACCATCTATGAGGATGAGCGGGTCACGTTCGAGGCGAATTATCGCGCCATCGCCGCGCTCGCCGACCGACTGCGCGAAATGGGGGTGGGGAAGGGCGATCGCGTCGCGCTGGCGATGCGCAACCTGCCCGAATGGCCCGTGATCTTCTTTGCAGCGGTCAGCATCGGCGCCATCCTGGTCCCGCTCAACGCATGGTGGACCAGCGGCGAGCTCGACTATGGCCTGCGCGATTCGGGAACCAGCGTGCTGTTCGTCGATGGCGAGCGCTATGCGCGGATGGCGGACATGCTGGGCGATCTCCCCGATCTGCGGCGGGTGATCGTCAGCCGGTGTCGTGGCGACCTGCCCGACGGCGTGCTGCGGCTGGAGGATATGATCGGCGCGCCGGGCGACTGGGCGGCGCTGCCCGACGCGGCGCTGGTCGCAGATCCCACGCTGGCAAGCGACGATGATGCGACGATCTTCTACACCAGCGGCACGACCGGAAATCCGAAGGGCGCGCTCGGCACGCATCGCAACCTTGCGACCAATATCATGTCGGGCGGATATGCCGGCGCCCGCTCGTACCTGCGGCGTGGCGAGATGCCGCCCGAACTGACGCCCAAGACCGGGCTGCTGGTGATCCCGCTGTTCCACGTCACCGCCTGTTCGGCCAGCCTGATGGGAACGGTCGCGGCGGGCAATACTGTCGTCTTCATGCGCAAATGGGATCCGGTTCAGGCGATGGAGATCATCCAGCGCGAAAAGGTGGCGCTCACCGGCGGCGTCCCGACGATCGCGTGGCAACTGCTGGAACATCCCGATCGCGACAAGTACGATCTCTCCAGCCTGGAGGCGATCGCCTATGGCGGCGCGCCGTCGGCGCCCGAACTGGTCAAGCGGATCTACACCGAATTCGGTGCGCTGCCCGGCAATGGCTGGGGCATGACGGAAACCATGGCGACGGTGACCAGCCATTCGTCGGAGGATTATCTCAATCGCCCGACCAGCGCCGGGCCGCCGGTGCCGGTGGCGGACCTGAAGATCATGGACGCCGATGGCGCGCGCGAACTGCCGGTGGGAGAGGTCGGCGAACTATGGGCCAAGGGGCCGATGATCGTGAAGGGCTATTGGAACAAGCCGGAGGCGACGGCCGAGTGTTTCCGCGACGGCTGGGTCCGTACCGGCGACCTGGCGAAGCTGGACGAGGAGGGGTTTCTCTATATCGTCGATCGCGCCAAGGACATCATCATCCGGGGCGGTGAGAACATCTATTCGTCAGAGGTGGAGGACGTGCTCTACGCGCATCCGGCGGTCACCGATGCGGCACTGATCGGCATCCCCCACCGCACATTGGGCGAGGAACCCGCCGCCGTCGTCCACCTCGCCCCGGGCAGACAGGCGAGCGAGGCCGAGCTTCAGGCGTGGGTCCGCGACCGGCTCGCCGGGTTCAAGGTCCCGGTCGCGATCCGCTTCGTTCCCGAAACCCTGCCCCGCAACGCCAATGGCAAGATCCTGAAAAAGGACCTGAAGAGCCTGTTCGAGGAGGAGCGCGCCTGACAGGCGGATCAGGCGCCGGAGCGCGGCTTCCGGCGGGTCACGCCGCCGGCGGGACGGACGGCAGAGCACGCTGGATCGCCCGTTCCCAGCCGGTAAGCCGCGCCCGTCGTGTCGCGTCGTCGATCGCCGGTTCGAACGTCTCGATCGCACCGCGCATCGCCGTGGCCTCCGCCAGCCCCGCGAACATGCCGCAGCCGACCCCGGCCAGCATCGCCGCGCCCAGCGCGGTGGTCTCCGCGAAGCGCGGCCGCTCCACCGTCACATTCAGCATGTCGGCCAGATCCTGCGCCATCCAGTCGTTGGCGACCATCCCGCCATCGATCCGCAGGCGCGACCAGTCGCACCCGTCGGCGGCGAACGCGGTCTTCAGATCGTGGCTTTGATGCGCCATCGATTCGAGTGCTGCGCGGACGATATGGGCGCGGGTTGACGCCAGGCTAAGGCCGGCGATCTCCCCGCGCGCGGCCGGCTCCCACCACGGCGCCCCCAGTCCCGACAGCGCCGGGATGAAGGTGACGCCGCCGCTGTCCGGCACCGATCGGGCCAGCGCCTCTGTCTCCGCCGCCTCGCCGATCAGGCCGAGCGAATCGCGCAGCCATTTGATCAGGCTGCCCGCGACGAACACCGACCCCTCGATCGCATAGGTGCGGCGCCCGTCCATCTGCCAGAGCACGGTCGACAGCAGCCGGTTCCGCGAGGCCGGCTGGCGCGGGCCGGCATTGGTGAGCACGAACGCGCCCGTGCCATAGGTCGCCTTGGTATCGCCGGGCGCAAGGCAGGATTGGCCGATCGTCGCCGCCTGCTGGTCGCCGGCCATGCCGCAGATCGGAATCCGCCCCCCGAACATCGTCGTTTCGCCGAACCGTCCCGCGCAATCGACGATTTCGGGCAGGGCGGCGCGCGGCGCGCCGAACAGATCGACCAGCCCGTCGCTCCATGCCCCGCTGCCCAGTCCCATCAGCAGCGTGCGCGACGCGTTGGTCGCATCGGTCACGTGCAGGCCGCCGGTCAGCTTCCACACCAGCCAGCTTTCGACCGTGCCGATCGCCAGCCGGTCGCCCGCCGCGCGCAATTGCGGCCAGTTTGCCATCGCCCAGGCGATCTTGGTGCCGCTGAAATAGGGATCGAGCAACAGCCCGGTTCGCGCCTGAACGCCCGGCTCCTCGCCCGCCTCCTTCAGCGTGCGGCACAGATCGGCGCTGCGGCGATCCTGCCACACGATCGCGGGTGCGAGCGGCGCGCCGGTCGCCCGGTCCCAGAACACAACCGTTTCGCGCTGGTTGGTGATACCGATCGCGGCGATCCGCTCCGCACCGCCCGCCCGCTCCACCATCGCCCGCGTGCAGGCGAGCGTCGCGGTCCAGATTTCCGCCGCGTCATGCTCGACCAGCCCGGGGGCGGGATAATGTTGTGACAGCAGTTCCGATCGACTGCCGAGGCAGCGTCCGTCGGCCGCGAACAGCATCGCGCGGGTCGAGGTCGTTCCCTCGTCGATGACCAGCAGAGTCTCTCCCATGGCCCCACGTTAGCCGGGATTACAAGCGCCGCAAATCGCGCTAGGATTCGTCGCAGAAAGGCAGGCACGGGTGGACGAGGGATTGAGGACGGGTGGCGGCGATGGCGGCGCAACCGGCGATGGCGGGACAGCCACGCCCGCACCCGGGCGCATGCACACGACCCCGCCGCTGCCCGCCGACGCGACCGATCCGGAAAGCGAGAACCGCCGCGACCGCCTGCTCGCCGGGCTGACACTCATGTTCGGGGTGGCGCTCGTCCTGCTGGTGCCGTTCGCGCTCAAGGAGGGATCGCCCTTCTTCCTGCCGCTCACCGCTGCGATCGTCATCGCCATCGCGCTGGTGCCGGTGCTCGAATGGCTGGAGCGGCACCGCGTCCCCGCGCCGCTCGCCGCGCTGACCTGCGTGGTGCTGTTCCTTACTGCGGCGAATGCGGCGCTGGCGTCGATCGTCGTCCCCGCCTGGGGATGGGTGTCGATCCTTCCCGAGCGGATCGACAATATCCAATCGAACGTGAAGCCGCTGATCGACTTTTACGCGAACCTCGAATCCTTTGTGAACAAGGTGATTCAGGAGCTTGCCTCGTCGCGTCCGATCCAGCCGGCCGCCGCCGCCGCCGAATCGCCGCCGCGTTCGATCCTCGAGCTGTTCGCGACCTCCGCGCCGACCGCGTTCATCGAGATGTTCTTCGCGATCCTCGTCATCTTCTTCTTCCTGTCGGGCTGGACCCGGCTGCGGCGCAAGGCGATCACCAGCCGCACCAGCTTTGGCGGGGCGATGGCGACCGCGCGGGTCATCCAGGATGTGGTCGATGACACCTCCGCCTATCTCGGCACGATCACCGCGATCAACGTGTCGCTGGGGCTGGTCGTGGCGGGGGCGCTGTGGCTGATCGGCATGCCGACGCCGTTGATGTGGGGCGGCATCGTCGCGTTGCTCAACTATATCCCGTATCTTGGACCGATCCTCGCCAGCGCGCTGCTGGCGCTGGGCGGGCTGATGACCTTTGACGATGTCTGGACCGCGCTTCTCCCCGCCGCGATCATGATCGGGCTGCACCTGGTCGAGGCGAATTTCGTCACCCCGCTGGTGGTCGGGCGGCGGCTGACCATCAATCCGATCCTGATCCTTATCTCGCTTTCCTTCTGGGGGTGGGTCTGGGGGACGCCCGGCGCGCTGATGGCGGTGCCGCTGCTCATCATCATTCAGACGGTGCTGAACGCCGCGGGCAAGCCCGACATTGCCGGTTTCCTGTTCGAACACGGCACGCTGGTGGCCGGTGCCGGCCCGTTGCCGCCACGCCCCGCTGCCGATCGCGAAACGGTTGTTGACAGCCCCGAACCGCCCGTCTAGGTGCCGCGCTCTCGCAAGGGACTGTGCCGGCCACCGGCGCTCAAGGAAGCTGCGGGTGTAGCTCAGTTGGTTAGAGCGCCGGCCTGTCACGCCGGAGGTCGCGGGTTCGAGCCCCGTCACTCGCGCCACCTTTCCCGGGTGGCTATGTCGGCGATGTTCCGCCCGTTCCTGCCGCAGCCAGCGCCACCGCCGAACTCTGTTTGTGTACGCGCTTGACGAAGCTCGTCTCGTACCGGCGCACCGCCGGATCGCGCTCCAGCAACCGATCGGTCAGCGCGTTGTAATCGTCCATGTCGCGCGCGCAGATCAGCACCGCCAGATCGTCGGCGCCCGCGACGTCGAGCAGCATCTGAACCTCCGGCGTGCCGGCCAGCTTCGCGCGCAGCGCGGCGATCCCGCGCTCCTCGGCATGTTCGTGAACCTGAACCCGCACCAGCGCGCGCAGTCGCCCGGCAGTCAGCCCCGGCGCCGGCACCGCGACATCGGCGGCGATCCACCCCTCTGCGCGCAACCGCCGCACGCGTCGCGTCACCGCCGATGGCGACAGCGGTACATGCCGTGCCAGTTCCTCCGCAGTCGCCAGCGCGTCCGCCTGAAGCAGGTCGAGCAGCCGGAGGTCGAAATCGTCTAGCTTGGCCATGGGCGGCGCAACCGGGTCCTTCTTTGCCGAAATTCGGCACATAGCCGGGCTGCTTCGACTGCAAAAGGCGTATTGGTCAGCTATAACACGCGGCGCAGACAAGGAGGTCCCATGACGACGCGTTTTCTGGCCGCCGCCGCGATGGCGATGGCCGCCCCGCTCACCATGGCGCAAACCGCGCCGCAGCCGGTGCCGGCTCAGGCGCCGCCCTTCACTCCCGCAATCGGGAAGGAGGCGGTTCGTCAGCTTGCGCAGGAGATCGAGGATAATTTCGTCTTCCCCGATGTCGCCAGGCGCTACGCGGCGCGACTGCGCGAGCGGCTCGCGGCGGGTGCCTATGATTCGCCCGCCGACGCGCTCGCGCTCGCGAAGCAGGTGACCGACGACCTTCAGGCGGTCGCGCCCGATGGTCACCTCAAGATGATCGCGCCCGGCGCCGGCATCCGGCCGGGACCGGGGCAGGGGCCTGCGGGCGGTGGGCCGGCGCCCCGAATGCCGATGCCGCCGATGATGGAACAGGCCGGCTGGATCGCGCCGGGCATCGCCTATGTGCGCTTCAACGCCTTCATGGGCGACCCGCAGGTGCTGAAGGACTTCGCCGCGTTTCTCGACCAGACCGAGGGCGCCCGGGCGTTGATCATCGACGCGCGCACCCATCGCGGCGGCGGGCTGAAGGAGATGGACGTGCTGTTCCCGCGCATCTTCGCCACGCCGCAGACGGTGATGGTCATGGATACGCGCGCGTCTGTCGCGGAGCGGGGTGGCCCGCTCCCCTTCGCATCGCTGGTCAAGGTCGATGCTCCGAAGGATCTGGCACGTACCGAACATCGCGTGACCCCCGCCACGCCGGCGACCGCGTGGGCGAAAACGAAAATCTATTACCTGACCTCGCCGCGCACCGCATCGGCGGCCGAGCATCTGGCGACCGTGTTCAAGGGGACCGGTCGCGCGACGCTGGTGGGCGGCACCACCGCAGGGGCGGGCCATTATGGCGGGACACTGGAACTGCCCGGCGGCTTCGCGGCGTTCATCCCGTTCGGGAACAGCTATTTCCCCGGCGGCAAGAGCTGGGAACAGGTCGGCGTGAAACCCGATATCGAGGTTGCGCCGGAACGGGCGCTGGTCGAGGTGCTGACGCGCGAAGGCGTGGCGCCGGCCGAGGCCGAGACGCTGTCCGCGACACACAAGCCGAGCGGGTCGATGGAGCGGCGCCAGCCCGGCCGCACCTGATCGGGGCGGAGCGGGGCGGCGATGCGCGGGCTATCCACAAGGATCCGCCGCGCTGCCCTTGCGCTCGCCCGCCCAGCCGTTAGACGCGCCCGTTCACCATAGCGGGAGCAAGACATGAGCGACTCGATTTCGGCCGAGCAGCTGCGCCTTCTGATCGAGCGGATCGAGCGGCTGGAAGAGGAAAAGAAGGGCATCGCGGACGACATCAAGGATGTCTATGCGGAGGCCAAGGCGACCGGGTTCGATGCGAAGATCATGCGTACCATCATCCGCCTGCGGAAGATGGAGAAGCATCAGCTGGACGAGCAGGACGCACTTCTCGAAACCTATCGCGCCGCGCTCGGCATGGCCTGATCGCAGCGACCTTCCGTCGCCCCGGCCCTGGGCCGGGGTGACGCATGCCGGGGAGCGATCGACTCAGCCGCCCCCCGCCGGCTAGAATGCCCCCGACCCAGGGAGGCTGATCCATGATCCTGACGACTACCAGCACCGTCGATGGCCATGCCGTCACCCGCTATCACGGCATCGTGACGGCAGAGGTGATCATCGGCGCGAACATCTTCCGCGATCTGTTCGCCGGCATCCGCGACATCGTCGGCGGGCGATCGGGCAGTTATGAGCGACCGCTCAAGGAAGCGCGCAAGACCGCGCTGGAGGAGCTGAAGGACGAGGCGCGCGCGATGGGCGCGAACGGCGTCATCGGCATCGATTTCGATTATGAGGTGATCGGCCAGGGCGGATCGATGCTCATGGTTTCGGCGAGCGGCACGGCGGTGACGGTCAGCGGCGTCTGATCCACCTGGTCGCGGTGGCAATGCGACCGATCTGCTTGCACCCGTCGCCCGGGTGGTCAGGCCGGGCAAGGCCGTTCGGGAGCGGGCGGGGGCCGGAGACGCGGCCGGTTGTCGCCCGTGATCCGGCCCCGTGCTCGACCAGCGATGCCCGTGCGCGACTGAAGATAAGCGCCGTGGCGCGTGCCGCGCACCGGCAAGGAAGTCAGGAGTCCTCCCATGTCCGAAACCCGTACCGAAACCGATTCGATCGGCGCGATCGAGGTTCCCGCCGACGCCTATTGGGGCGCACAGACCCAGCGGAGCATCGAGAATTTTCCATTCGGCGCGACCGAGCGGATGCCGATCGGCATCGTCCATGCCCTCGCGCTGGTGAAGCAGGCGGCGGCGCGGGTAAATCGCCGGCATGGGCTGGACGCGATGCTCGCCGATGCGATCGAGGCGGCGGCGCAGGAGGTGGCGGCGGGCAGGCTGGACGATCAGTTCCCGCTGGTCATCTGGCAGACCGGCAGCGGCACCCAAAGCAACATGAACGTGAACGAAGTGATCGCCGGCCGCGCGAACGAGATGCTGACCGGGCGGCGCGGCGGCAAATCGCCGGTCCATCCCAACGATCATGTGAATATGAGCCAGTCGTCGAACGACAGCTTTCCGACGGCGCTGCACGTCGCGACCGTGATCGCGGCGAAACGCGACCTGTTGCCCGCGCTCGACCGGTTGACGGCGGCGTTGCTCGACAAGGCAAAAGCGTGGGACGGCATCGTCAAGATCGGGCGCACGCATCTTCAGGATGCGACGCCGATCACGCTGGGGCAGGAATTTTCCGGCTATTATGCGCAGCTCCGGCTGGCACGGGTGCGGACGGTGCCGATCCTCGATCAGGCGCTGACCCGACTGGCGCAGGGCGGCACTGCGGTCGGCACCGGGCTGAACGCGCCCGAGGGGTTCGCGGTCGATATGGCGACCGCGCTTTCCGATCTGACCGGCATCGGCTTCGAAACCGCACCGAACAAGTTCGAGGCGCTGGCCTCGAACGACACGCTGGTCGATTTCGCGGGCCGCTTGTCGAGCCTTGCGGTTGCGCTGACGAAGATCGCCAACGACATCCGCCTGCTCGGCTCCGGCCCGCGTTCGGGCCTGGGCGAACTGGAACTTCCGGCCAATGAACCGGGCAGTTCGATCATGCCCGGCAAGGTCAATCCGACCCAGTGCGAGATGCTGACCATGGTCGCCGCACAGGTGATCGGCAACCATCAGGCGGTGACCGTCGGCGGGATGCAGGGGCATCTGGAACTCAATGTGTTCAAACCGATGATCGGCGCGGCCGTGCTCCGCTCGATCCATCTGCTCAGCGTCGGGATGCAGAGCTTCGCGGCGCGCTGCGTCGAGGGCCTGGAGGCGAATGAGCAGCGGATCGCGGAGCTGGTCGCGCGTTCGCTGATGCTCGTCACCGCGCTTGCGCCCGAAATCGGCTATGACAATGCCGCCAGGATCGCGAAGACCGCGCACGAACAGGGACTGACCCTGCGCGAGGCGGGGCTGAAGCTGGGGCTGGTCGATGCGGCCACCTTTGACCGCGTGGTGCGCCCCGAATCGATGATTTGATCGGCGGATCACGGAACCCGGACGGGCGTTGCGCTTTTTCTCCTCCGACAGCGGAGGATTGGTTAATGGACGTTTCGATCATCAGCGCTCTGGCCGGCGGCCTTGCGCTCGGTCTTGCCGGCACGGCGATATGGTATGGATTTCGCGGCTTGGACGAGTTGTTCGATCTTGCCACCGGGATGAAGGGGTTCGACCGATGATCGGGGACGCGATTGCGGGCTATATCGGCAAGCGCATCGATGAACGCGATGGAGAGGGCGGGACGCTCGGCGCCATCGCCGGTATCGCGGCGTGGCGCGTGACGAAGCGTGTCGTTCCGGCCGCGATCGTTCTGGGCGCGGCGGCGCTCGGCTACCGATATCTGACGCGCAGGCGCGATACGGCGCCGGCATGATCCGGGCGTTGCTTGGCGCCTTGCTCGGTCGGGCGATCGATCGCCGCGATGGCCGTGGCGGCGTCAAGGGCGCAATCCTGGGCGCGGTGGGTCAGCGCGCGTTGACTCGCATGGGTCCGTTCGGGTGGGTGATTGGCGGCGCGATTCTGCTCTGGTCGTTCCTCACCGGCCGCCATCGGCGCCGATCCTGACCCACGCTCCCTTGACGAAGTCCGTATCGCCGCGCCAAAGGCCCCCATGGCGCAGCGCGAATCCCAGTTCGAATTCGATCGCAGGGGCGTGTTGTTCGTCCTGTCCTCTCCCTCAGGGGCGGGAAAATCGACGATCGCCCGAAAGTTGCTTCAGGCCGAACCGGGCATGGGCGTTTCTGTGTCCGCCACCACCCGCCCGATCCGGGAGGGGGAGGAGGACGGCCGCGAATATCATTTCCTGTCCACCGAAGAGTTCAAGGCGCGCGTGGCGCGGCACGAGTTCCTCGAATGGGCGCACGTGTTCAACTATCGCTACGGCACCCCGCGCGCGCCGGTGAAGGCGATGCTGGCCGGGGGGCAGGACGTCCTGTTCGATGTCGATTGGCAGGGCGCACAGCAGCTGTTCCAGCTGGAGGGTGGGGACGTGGTCCGCGTGTTCATCCTGCCGCCGTCGCTGCGCGAACTGGAACGGCGCCTGCGCGCGCGCCAGACCGACAGCGAGGAAGTGATCGAATTCCGCATGCGCCGTGCCGAGCGCGAACTCAGTCATTGGGACGGCTATGACTATGTCGTCGTGAACGACGATGTCGAAGCCTGTTTCCAGAAGGTCCACACGATCCTGAAAGCCGAGCGTGAAAAGCGCTCGCGCAAGCCCGGCCTGATCGGTTTCATCCGCGAACGGCAGGAGGAAGCTATCGAAATGGGCCTCGCGACGCGCTAGTCTCTACCCGCCGAAAAGGGAGAATGACGATGCCGAGAGTGATGCTGGGCGGACTGCTGGGCGGTCTGGCGATGTGGATCGTGGGCTTCATCTTCTGGGGAACCCCGCTCAGCATGCTGGCGCTGGGGCGCACCGACGATGCCGCCAGCGTGGCGATCCAGGCATCGCTCAAACAATATCTCGGTCCGCTCGGCACCGGCGCCTATCCGATCCCCTGGCCCGATACGCCGCTCGGCACCCAGGCCTATGGCGAAGGGCCGGTCGCGCTCGTGATGTTCAATGCCCAGGGATTTGCCCGGCTCGACACCGGCGCGATGCTCGGCGGCCTGATCCTCGGCATCGTCTGCACATTGATCCTCGCCTTTGCGCTGGAGCGGGTGACGCGCGGCATGACCTTTGGCGGTCGGCTGACGATCGTCGGTCTGTTCGCGGTCGCGATCACCGCCTACAGCCAGATCGGCCAGCCGATCTTCAACCACGCGCCCTGGGGCTATTACATCTATCTGTGGATCAGCGAGGTCGCGAGCTGGCTGGCGGCGGGCGCGGTCATCGCCTGGGCGCTGCCAAAGCCGAAACAGTCCGTCGAGCCGGAAGTGGCGTCCGCAGAGCCGGCCGATCCGCCGCTAGAGTAGCGACAGGAACCGTGCGGCCGCGTCGAACTCGGCGCGGCGCGCCTGTCGGCTCTGGCGCGCGAGATCGTCCTCGCCCCAATGTTCGACCTGCCAATCCTCGTCCAGATTGGCGGCCGCCCACACATCCTCCGCCGTCACCGCCCGATCGAACAGCGCGAGTGCCGCCACCAGCGATCCGGTGATCGTGACCAGCGGAGACAGGCCGGCGAGTTCGAACGGAGAATATCGGGCTAATGCGCCGGCCAGTGCCGCGAGGCTGGCGGCCGGCTGTGGGCAGTGGATGATCCCGGTGGTCGGGCGCAAATCCGCCCCATGTCGATCCCGCGCCCAGGCGAGCAGGGGATCCCAGAACGCATCCTGCCGAAGCCGCAGTTCCAGCGGATGTTCCGCGCGATAGCATAACAGATCGCTCTCGCCATAGGCGGCCAGCCCGGCGGCAAAGGCACCGGGATCGGGCGCGATCCGGTCGATCGCCGCATTGGCAAGGCCGGTGATCGGCATCGCGCGCGGGTCGATCGCGTCGCCGACGGCGCGCCACTCATCCGCCACCGCTTCGGCAAGCGCGGCGGTCGGCAGGCGAAGCGGCGCACGCCCCGGCGTCCGGATCGGCCGGGCATCGAGATGCACGTCGAACCCACCATCGATCGGGACGACCTCCACATCGGTCCAGAACCGTTTCATGGGGCCGGGGGCGTGCGCCATTTGCGGGCCAGTGCGCGTGGCACGACGGCAAGGCAGTACAGGCCGGCGATCAGGATCGCGGCCCCGAGAATCTTCAGCTCGAGCACATCGCTCCGCCCGATGATGACGAGTCCGAACACCGCACCGGCGACGGCGGCGATCTGGGTCGAGATCATCGCATAATAGCGGCCGCGTGCGGGATCCTGGTTCACATCGCCTCCAGCAGGTCGGGCAATTGCGCGGCGTGCATGCAGACGTGCCGCGCCCCGGCCGAATGAAGCTCATGGGCGTCGTGATAGCCCCATGCAACCCCGATCGGATGGGCGCCGGCCGCGACCGCCATCGCCATGTCGAAGCTGGTATCGCCGATCATCGCCGTATTCTGGGGCAAGGCACCCGCTTGCGCCATCGCCGCTTCCAGCATCGAGGGGTGCGGCTTCGACGGATGCCGATCCGCGGTCTGAAGCGTGACGAACCGGTCGGCAAGACCGTGATGATCGAGGATCGCGGCAAGGCCACGGTCGGATTTCCCGGTCGCGACGCCGAGCAGCCAGCCGGATTGCTCCAGCGCGTCGATCGCCGCCGCAATCCCGTCGAACAGCGGTTCCGGGTCGAGCGTGCGATCGCTGCGCATGCGGAAAAAGGCGTGCTTGTACGTTTCGGCCATCGCGGCGTGCTGATCCGCCTCCGCGTCCGGGAGCAGCGTCGCGATCGCCGGGACCAGGCTGAGGCCGACGATCCGGCGAATCGCGTCACGGGGCGGCGGATCGAGCCGGTAGGTGGCGAAGCACGCCTCCATCGCGCGACAGATATTCGCCTGCGAATCGACCAGCGTGCCGTCGCAATCGAAGATCGCCAGCCGGGTCACCCGTCCGCCCCGGGCATGAGCGGGGCTTCGCCGCCTGTTCCCCCAAGCAGACGGGAGCAGGAGAAAGCCATGGCGCGCCGCGCCGTGTGGCCGAAGTACGGGAACCGGTTCACAGCCCGTCCCGCATCGCCCGGGCGATCCCGTCCTGTCCCAGCGCGGCCAGCGCCTGCGCAGCCACGCGGCGGGCGGCTGCGGGCTTGTTCTGGCCGATCTTGCGGCTTCCCCGCCACTCCGTCACGTTCAGCCGCCAGCCCTGAATCGCGTTCAGCATCGCGTCGATGCGGGCGGGGTCCGCCTTGTCGCGGGTCCATTCCGTCTTGGGGGCCAGCCGTGCCTCCTGTTCGTGGCCAAGCTGGTCGAGCTGTGCGATCAGGTCGTCGCGCGTCATCGGTTCGAGTGTCCCCTCGACCTCGACCGCAAGATAGTTCCAGGTTGGGACCTCGTCTGGCCCCAGGCCATACCAGTCCGGGCTGACATAGGCGTGCGGACCCTGCACGACGAACAGCGCGGTCTGACCGGCAAGGCCCGGATGGCTGGCCGCGTTCGATCGGCTGAAGTGCAGGCCCAGTGCGTCGGCATCCAGAACCACCGCCGGCGCATGGACGGCACGGGGGCCGGCAGGTGTCTGGACGAACAAACTGCCGAACGTGGCATCGCGCACGAAAGCGCGCATCGCCGCGACGTCCGGCCACCGAAAGGCGGGGTTGGGGTGCATCAGCGCCGGTTTCCGCGCCCACGCCGTTCGCCGCGACGTTCCTTGCGCACGGTTTTGGCATGTGCCTTTGCCTTGGCCTTTTGCTGCTCGCGCGTCGGCGGGGCCTTTTCGTCCACCGGCATCGCGTCGCCATCGGCGATGTCGAATCCCAGGCTGGCCAGCGTCTCGGCGAAATGCGTCGGCAGATCGGCGCTCACGTCCAGCTTCCCGCCATCGGGATGGTCGATACGGATGCGGCGGGCGTGAAGATGCATCTTGCGGCTGATGCTGCCCGACAGGAAGGCGTCGGCCAGGCCGTATTTGCCGTCGCCGACGATCGGATGTCCGATCGCCGCCATATGGACACGCAGCTGGTGCGTGCGCCCGGTATGCGGCTGCAACTCCACCCATGCCGCGCGGTTTCCGGCGCGATCGATCACGCGATAGCGGGTGCGCGCGGGTTGCCCCTCCGCCTCGTCGACATGCATTTTTTCGCCACCCGTCCCGGGTTGCTTGGCGAGCGGCAGGTCGATGAACCCATCGTCGATATCCGGCACGCCGACGACGATCGCCCAATAGGTCTTGCGCGCGGTGCGCCCCGAAAAGCTCTTGGAGAAAAAGGCGGCGGCGCGGGCAGTGCGGGCAAGCACCAGCGCGCCCGACGTATCCTTGTCGAGCCGGTGGACCAGCTTTGGGCGGGCATCCAGATCGAAATAGAGGCCGTCGAGCAGTTGATCGACATGATCGTGCGTCTTGGTGCCGCCCTGCGTCGCCAGCCCCGGCGGCTTGTTCAGGACGATCGCCTGATCGTCGCGGTGGATCACCATGGATTCGGCGAATTCGACCTGTTCGGGCGACAGCGTGACGCGTGCCTTTTTGGGCCGCGCGGCGACGGCGGGCGCGGAGTCGGCCGGCGGGACGCGAATGACCTGTCCCGCCTGAATGCGATCGCCCGGCGTCGCGCGCGCGCCATCGACGCGCAACTGTCCGGTGCGCGCCCAGCGGGAGACGACATTGAAGCTGGCATCGGGCAGATGTCGCTTGAACCAGCGGTCCAGGCGGATTCCGTCATCGTCGAGCGCGACGGTGAACTGGCGCACATTTGCGGCGTCGGCGCTCATGCCAGGCCCCGCGCGATCTGAAGGCCGGCGAACAGCGCCGCCAGCGAGAAGATGACCGAGGACAGGATATAGAAACCGGCAAGCAGGAACTGCTCGCGTTCGAGCATCAGCACCGTGTCCAGCGAAAACGCCGAAAAGGTGGTGAATCCGCCGAGCATTCCGACCCCCAGCAGGTAACGGAGCGCCGAATCGCCGCCCGCCCGCGCGGCCAGCCAGCCGGTGAGCAGGCCCATCATCAGCCCGCCCAGAATGTTCACGGTCAGCGTCCCCCAGGGGAAATTGGGGCCGAACAGCGCAAGCGTCAGCCGGCCGGTCAGATGCCGTGCGCCGGCGCCGATCGCGCCGCCCAGCATGACGAGAAGAAGATGGAGCATTCTCCGCCGTTAGCGCGGTTCGGGGGCGGGGGCCAGTGCGACCGGCCACCGCCCCCTGGGAGAGACCGTTCAGCTACCCCGGTTGGCGATCAGGTCGAGATCGGTTCCGCCGTCGGCACGGGCGGAAAGGAACACGACATAGGCCGCGTCACCCTTTGTCCCGCCCAGCACATGCTGGCCGTCCTTGACCTGATGCTCGGCCGTGTAGCCGCCGCGAATGGCACGGGTGTAATACCAGTCGATCATCGTCTCGAGCGGCTGCGGGGTCGAGAAGCTGACGACGCGCAGGCCGCATGCGCCACCTTCCGCACCGGCGGCCTCGACGATCCGGGCCTGGGGATGGAGCGGCATGTCGGCGGGCATGCGCGCGGCCCAGGCGGCCGAGTAGTTGAGCTTTGTTGCGCATTGGGCCGTACGCGGGTCCTTTTGCCGCGCCGCGAGGCCGCCCAGCGTTACCGCCTCTTCGCGGGCGGCGATGGCGTCGCTCTTCCCTTCGCTCGGGGCGGGCGCCTTGAGCAGTTCGCCGTCCTTTGGCCGCGCCGGGGTGGCGGCGGCGACCGTTTCGGCGGGAACCGGGGCGGAATAGGGCTGGCTGGGCGGACGGATCGCATCCTTGTTGGACTGCTGTGCCAGCTGCGGATCGACCATGATCTGGTCCTGAAGCGCCCCCATCAGCTGGGGGTCGGCACTGTTGCCCGCGATTTCGTCGTCCAGCGCATCGACATTCTGGTCCTGCCCGCCGCCGCAGGACGCGAGGGCGAGAGGCAGAAGTAGGACGGCAAGCAATTCGGCGCGGCGGCCCATCATCACGCTCCAGTTTCGGGAACGCGTGATGACAGGACGAGGTTAAGGAAGCGTTGGCGATTGCCCGGGCAGCGTGGCCATCGCGATCACGTGACCGCGCCGGCGACGGGTCACGTCTTCGTCTTTTCCGTCGCGATCCAGTCGTCGATCTGTGCGTCGAGCACGTCGAGCGGAACCGCGCCCTGGCCGATCACCGCATCGTGAAAGCCCTTGAGATCGAATTTCGTCCCCAGTGCCTTTTCGGCGCGCGCACGCAGCTCGCGAATCTTGAGTTCACCCAGCTTGTAGGCGAGTGCCTGGCCCGGCCAGCTGATATAGCGGTTGACCTCCGCATCGATGTTCGCCGCCGACAGGGCGGTGTTGTCGAGCATGAACTTCACCGCCTGTTCCTTGGTCCACCCCTTCGAATGGATACCGGTATCGACGACCAGGCGACACGCGCGCCACATTTCATAGGACAGGCGGCCCATCTGCTTTTCGGGCGTGTCGTAGATGCCCATCTCGATCCCGACGCGTTCGGCGTACAGGCCCCAGCCTTCGGTAAAGGCCGTGAAACTGGCGAGATAGCGGCGGAACTTGCTCGTCTCCAGCTCCTGCTGGATCGCGATCTGCATATGGTGGCCCGGCACCGCCTCATGCGCGGTCAGCGCCGGCAGCTCCCAGAGCGGACGCTGATCGAGCTTTGAGGTGTTGACGTAATAATTGCCCGCAAAGCCCAGTTCCGGATTGCCCGGCCCGTAATAGGCGGTGGTCGTCCCCTCCGCGGTTTCGGCGGGGATCGCGCGCAGGCCATAGGGCAGGCGCGGCAGCTTGTAGAAATAGCCCGGCATCTTGCCGTCGATCGTCTTTGCCTGAAGCGCGGCGGCGGCCATCAGCTCCTGAGCGGTCTTCGGATAATATTTGGGATTGGTGCGAAGCTCCTTGATGAACGCCTCGCGGCTCTCATACCCCGCATCCTTCGCCACCTTGTCCATCTCGCTGCGGATTCGAGCGACCTCGTCCAGCCCGATCTTGTGGATCTGGTCTGCGGTATAGTTGGTGGTGGTCAGCTGGCGGATGCGAAAGGCGTAATATTTGTCGCCGCCCGGCTGCGCAGAGACCCCGACCGCCTTCGCGCAATTGGGGGCGTAGCGGGTGCGATAGAATTCGGCGGCCTTCGCATAGGCCGGATTGAGCGTGCCGGTGATGACCTGCTTCGCGCGCGCCTGGAGCGCCGCCCATTCGGCGTCGCTCGCGTCGAGTGGCTTGGCGCGGGTGAAGGGGGTGTAGAAGCGCGATTGCGCCGCGTCGTCCTGGATCACCCCCGTGATCGTCTTTTCGAACCCGACCAGCGTGACACAGGGCTGGACATAGCCGCCCTTGAGCGCCTGCGCGGTGATGTCCAGCCACACCTGATTGGTGGCCGGGAATTTTTCGAGGCGAGTGAGGTAATTGGCATAATCCGCCTTGGTCCGGAACGCGGTGCGTTCGGCGCCGTACAACATGCCCTGCCAGGGATTGGAATAGCTGGTGAACAGGATCGTGCGCTGGCCGAAACTGTTCTCCTCGATATCCTCGGCCAACAGGCGGTGGAGGATCGCCTTGTCGGTACGCTCGCTGCGCGACAGGCCGGCATCCGGGATCGCGTCGAGCCGCTTGAGGAACACGCCCTCTTGCCGTGCGCGCCGATCGGCGGCGGCGAGGGTGGAATCGCCGACCGCGGTCGGATCGGTATCGACGCCGATCGAGCGCGCGAAGCCGGGATTTTCCTTAAGCACCCAGGCGAAATGCTCGGCGAGCAGCTTCTGAAAATCCTCCGACGGGGTCGCCGACGCGGCGCTGGCGGAGGCCAGCAATGCCGCCGCGATACCCAGGGACAGGCCGCCGAACCGGGCATGCCCGCGCATGCCGGCGGCGGTCGACGAGGGGAGATGGGGGCGGGCGGGGGAGAGGAAGAAGCGCATGGCGTGAGGCAAGCAGACGATGTGCGACATTGCAAGCGTTCAGGCCGCCTCAAGCAGCCTTTCCGCCTGGGCGCGGGCCTCGTCGGTGATCTGGGCGCCCGACAGCATGCGGGCGATCTCTTCGCGCCGCGCCGCGTCGTCCAGCGCACGCACTCCCGTGCGGGTTACCGTGCCGTCATGGCTCTTGGCGATCAGCAGATGGTGGTTGCCGCGCGCGGCGACCTGGGGGCTATGGGTCACGACGAGCAGCTGCGCCCCGCGCGCCAGCCGGCCCAGCCGCTCGCCGATCGCACTGGCGACCGCACCGCCGACGCCGCGATCGATCTCGTCAAAGATCAGCGTGCGCGCGCCGCCTTCCTCCGCCAGCGCCACTTTGAGCGCGAGGATGAAGCGCGACAATTCGCCGCCTGAAGCGATCTTGACCAGCGGCGCGAACGGCGCGCCGGGATTGGTCGATACCTCGAACTCGATCCGGTCGCTGCCGGCGGCGGACCATTGATCGCGGGGCAGCGGGGCGACGACGGTGCGGAAGCGCGCGGCATCGAGCTTCAGCGGCGCGAGTTCGGCGGCGACGGCAGCATCGAGCCGCGACGCGGCGGCGGTCCGTGCGGTCGAGAGTGCCTCGGCGGCGGCGGCATAGGCGCGCTCGGCCGCGTCGCGCTCCGCCGCAAGCCGGGCGAGCGTATCCGCACCACCCTCGATCCGGGCGAGCCGGTCGGCGAGCGTGCTGGCGAGATCGGCGAGATCGTCGGGCTGGACGCGATGTTTGCGGGCAAGGCCACGCAGGTCGAACAGGCGCGCCTCGTCCGCCTCCAGCGCGGCGGGGTCGAAGGCGAGCGCCTCTGCCGCCTCGTCCACCTTTTGCTGGGTCGCGCTCCCCTCGATCAGCGCGCGATCGAGCGCGGCGAGCGCCTCGCCAAGCGCCGGGTGATCGTCGGAAATGCGTTCCAGGATCCGCGCCGCCTGGCGCAGCCGGGTGAGCGCGCCATCGGCACCGTCGAGCAGGTCGGCAATGCCCTGAAGCTCGCTCGAGATTTTTTCGCCGCGCTGCATCGTCGCGCGCCGGGCGGCGAGAATATCCTCCTCGCCGGGTTCCGGGGCCAGCGCGCGAAGTTCCGCCACGGCATGGTCGAGCCATTCGCGATCGCGCGCGGCGGCATCCTGTTCGGCATGGGCGGCGGCCAGCGCGTCGTCGGCGTCGCGCATCGCGCGATGCGCGCGCGCGACCGCATCGGTGTCGAGCCGGCCGAACGCGTCGAGCAGCGCGCGATGGCCGCGCGGGTTGAGCAGGCCGCGATCGTCGTGCTGGCCGTGAATTTCGACAAGCTGCCCACCCAGTTCGCGCAGCAGGCCGGCCGATGCGGGCTGATCGTTGACGAACGCGCGGCTGCCGCCATCGGCTTTCACCAGGCGGCGGATGGTGAGCGGTTCGGCGGGGTCATAGTCCAGCCCCGATTCGGCGAGCAGCGCAGCCAGCGCCGCCGGATCGGCGGGATCGAACACCGCGGTCACCACTGCCTGTGCCGCGCCCTGCCGCACCAGCCCGCTGTCGGCGCGGGCGCCGAGCGCAAGGCCGAGCGAATCGAGCAGGATCGATTTGCCGGCACCGGTTTCGCCGGTCAGCACGCCCAGCCCGGCGTCGAAATCGAGGTCCAGTGCCTCGATCAGGACGACGTCGCGGATGGAGAGCGCGGTCAGCATGCGCGCCCATTACCCCTTTTTGTTCCGGCGTGGGAGAGGCGAATTGCATGCTGGCGCCGCACGACGCGCGTGACGCGCGCCGGCGCGGCGCTCCGCCGAAACGGATCCGCGCCGCGATGCGCGGTCAGTTGGTGTCCGACGGACGGATCGGCTTGTCGTCGCGGATCGGCTTGGCCGCAGGCGCGACCGAAGCGGGGACCGGAACCGTCGCGCCGTGCTTCTGGATGAGGTCGTAGGCGCGCTCATACCATTGAGTGCCGGGATAGTTGGCGCCGAGCACCGCAGCGGCCTTTCGCGCCTCATCCTTCACGCCGAGCGCCAGATAGCTCTCGGTCAGGCGCATCAGCGCTTCGGGCGTGTGGGTCGTGGTCTGGTAGTCATCGACCACGGTGCGGAAACGGATGATGGCGGCGAGCCACTGGCCCCGCACCTGATAATAGCGCCCGACCTCCATCTCCTTGCCGGCGAGATGGTCGCGGACCAGGTCGATCTTCAACCGCGCATCGGCGGCATAGCGGGTATTGGGATAGCGGCGATTGAGTTCGGACAGCGCGTCGAGCGCCTGTTGCGAAATCTTCTGGTCGCGGGTCACGTCGCTGATCTGCTCATAATAGCTGAGCGCGATCAGATAATAGGCATAGGGGGCGTCGCGATTGCCGGGATGGACCGCCAGGAAACGTTGGGCCGACTGAATCGCCTGGGTGTAATTGCGGTCGAGATAATAGGAAAAGGCACCCATCAGCTGCGCGCGGCGCGCCCAGATCGAGTAGGGGTGCTGGCGCTCCACCTCATCGAACAGGGCGGCGGCGATCTTGTACTGGCCCTTGTCCAGCCGGTCCTTGGCGGCCGTGTAGAGCGTGCCGACATCGCGCGCGATATAGGGCAGGTCGGCACGTTTGCCGCCACCACGGCTGCACGCGGCGGTCGAAAAGGCAAGCGCGGCGATACACACGAGCGCGAGCGGACGGGCGGAGAGGATACGCATGGGCTGGGTTCTTAGCCGAGCGATGGGCGGCTTGCGAAATGTTTTTTGCGGGTGCTTGCCCGCGCCGGGATCGAACGTCACAGAGGTGACGTTTTGCAGTGCGCGTCCCGCAATTCCGGAGTCCTGAGATGTCAGCCACCGCCCTCACCACGCACCGGGTCGAAAAGCCATGGGGACGCCATCGCCTGTATCCCGGATTTGCCGATCCCGCGCCGGGCGGCGAACCGGTCGGCGAAATCTGGTTCCAGGCGCCCGGCGACAGCACGCCGGACCTGCTGGTCAAATATCTGTTCACCAGCGAGAAGCTGTCGGTGCAGGTCCATCCCGACGACGCGCAGGCGCATGCGCGCGGCCTGCCGCGCGGCAAGGACGAATGCTGGATCATCCTGGATGCGGAACCCGATTCGACGATCGCACTCGGCACCCACCAGCCGATCGACGCGGCGACGTTGCGCGCGGCGGCGCTGGACGGATCGATCGAGCGCCTGCTCGACTGGAAGCCGGTCAAGGCCGGCGACTTCTTCTACGCGCCCTCGGGGACGGTTCACGCGATCGGGGCGGGCCTCACGCTGATCGAGATTCAGCAGAACAGCGAGACCACCTATCGCCTGTATGATTATGGCCGCCCGCGCGAGCTGCATCTTGAGGATGGCGTAGCGGTGGCCGATGCGCGACCCTTTGTTCCCGCGCCGATGCCGGGCGAGGTGTCGCCGCACCGCACCATCCTGGTCGAAGGGCCGAAATTCGTCGTCGAGCGCTGGCCGGGTGGCGATCGCGCGATTCGCCTGCCCGACGGGGTGAAGGGCTGGCTGGTCCCGGTCGCCGGCGCGGGGGAGATCGATGGCGTGACCTGGACCGCCGGCATGTGTGTGACGGTGGAGGGGGCGGCGACGCTCACCGCGTCGGAGGACGCGGATCTGTTGTTCGCCTATCCCGGAACCGCGCGCATCTGAAACTGGCCGGCAGATGAACGCAGGGTAGTTTTTCGTTCACGCAACCTGCCGGACGCGTCGATCGTTGATGCGCCACAATAAAAGGCAGGAGAATATGATGCGTACCCCGATGATCATCGCCGCGATGGCGTCCGTGGCACTGTCGCCGATTCCGGCGATGGCGCAGCAGACGCCGCGCGAGACGCAGCGCGAATATCGCCAGGAAACCCGCGACGCCTATCGCGACTATCAGCGCGATCTGGCCCGCGCCCGCACCCCGGCCGAACGCCGCGCGGCGTGGCGCGAATATCAGCGCGAGCTGCGCGATGCGAAACAGGATCGCCGCGCGGACATGCGCGATTGGCGCCAGTATCGTAACTACGACTATAATCGCTACGAGCGCGGTCAGCGCACCTATTATGCCGACCGCTATTATCGCGACGGCCGCTATTATCAGGAGCGCCGCCTGACGCGGGCGGACCGCATCTATCGTGGCAGCGACGGGCGCTATTACTGCCGCCGCAGCGACGGCACCACCGGCCTGATCGTCGGCGGTGTGGCGGGCGGACTGCTCGGCAATGCGCTGACCAACGGGCGGTCGAGCGTGCTCGGTACGCTGCTGGGCGCAGCCGGCGGCGCGGCGCTGGGCGCGTCGATCGATCGCGGCAACGTGCGCTGCCGCTAAGGTGACGTTCGCGCTAGGGGTCCGGGAAACCGGACCCCTTTGCCGTCACAGGATGAAGCCGCCGAGCCAGAGGCGGACCATGCCGACCAGCAGCACGACGATGTTGAGATTTCGGCCGGTATTCGAATCCGACAGCGCGCCCAGGGCGAGCCCGAGCACAGCGAGCGGCACGACCAGCCAGTTGAGCCAGCCGAGCAGCGGGATGAGGGCGACCAGCATCAGCGGAAAGGCGATGATGCCGACGACGAGGGAAAGCAGGTTCAGCATACCGACTAGATGGTGAATCCGAGGTGTTTTGGCAAGGTAAAACGCTTCGCCCGCGTTAACGAAGATGAACGAAGCATCTGCGGCTGCGACACGCCGCGACACAAAAGCGACGATCCGGTCAAATCACTGCGACATCCCGGCAACATTATCGCCCTACCGCAGCGAGCGGATCGAAATCTGGATGAGGAGAACGACCATGAACAAGAAGATCGCACTGGCGATCGCCGGACTCGGCATCGCGACCGCCGCCGTCCCCGCAGCGAATGCACAGGGGTGGCAGAGCATCAACCAGCGCCAGGCGCAGCTTGACCAGCGGATCGACATGGGTGTCCGCAACGGGCAGCTGACGCGAAGCGAGGCGGCGCGCCTGCGCGCCGAATATCGCCAGATCGCCCAGCTTGAATATCGCTATCGCCGTTCGGCACCGGGCCTGACGCTCAACGAGCGTCGCGACCTCGATCGCCGCTTCAACGCGCTGTCGGCCCGGATCCGGTATGAGCGCCGGGACGACGATCGCCGCGGCGATACCGGCTGGTGGAATATCAATCAGCGTCAGGCGCAGCTCGATCGCCGGATCGATCAGGGCGTGCGCAGCGGTCAGTTGACGCGGGTCGAGGCGGCACGTCTGCGCGCCGAATTTCGCGGGATCGCCGCGCTGGAGGCACGCTATCGCCGGTCCGCGCCGGGCCTGACGATGGCCGAACGCCGCGACCTTGACCGGCGTTTCGACATCCTGGCGCGCAAGATCCGCTGGGAGCGCAGCGATTGGGAGCGCCGCCGCTAATCCGGCAGCTTCCTGACGCACGACGGCCCCCGCCCCCTGCGGCGGGGGCCGTTTCGTATCAGCGGATCGGCTTGCCGCTGTCCTTCCACCTGTCGAGGATCTGCGCCTCGGGCGACTCGGCATATTGCGGCAGCACGTCGCCGCTCTGCACCGGTTCGCGCCGCGATGCCGCGCGTCGGGGCGCGGGGCCTGCGGCGGCGGCGACCTGGGGGCGAAGCAGGGGATTGCCGGCCTTTTCCACCACATCGGCGGGCGGCGCCTTGGCAACCGGGGTGGCCGGCGAAGCTGATCGGTCGGACGCCAAGGCCGGCGTGGCGGGCGCAGCGGGCGCTGCGGCTGCGGCGACGCGCTCCTTTGGTCCGGGGAAAGGTTCGTTGCCGCGATACCCCTGGGTAAAGGCGGCGGCGGTACCCCAATAGCCTTTCCAGCGGTGGAAGAAGTGCGCGCCGAACACGCCGGTCATCACCAGCGACTTGTTCCAGCGCGGGGTGACCGCATAAGTGTGATAATGCGTGGCGAGGCCGACCGGTGCGAACACCGCACCCGCCAGCGCGTCGGCGGCGACGCGTGCCGCGCGGTCCCAATATTCGCGCTGTGGCCGCTTCGCCATCGATCCGTCGCACGCGAAGCTGAACTGGCACCCCGCCTTTTCCGAGCCCTGATAGACGACGCCGCAGACGGTGGCGGGGAAGGTGGGGTGGCGCACCCGGTTGAGGATCACCTGCGCCACCGCGCGCTGGCCGTCATCCGGTTCGGTCGCGGCTTCGTAATAGATGGCGGTCGTCAGGCATTGCAGCGCGCGCGCCCGGTCCTGCTTCGACCCGGCAAGCCGGAACGGCGCGGCGGGTCGCAGCGTCGGATCGATCGTCGCGCCGTCCGGCACCGGCGCGTCGGGCAGATCGACGGTGCCGGTGCTGCCCATCCCGGGCGCGCCGGTCTGATCGTCATCGGCCAGTTGATACAGCGCCGCGCCGGGAAAATGATCGTCCGCCTCATATCCGGTCGGCTTCGGGCCGCTGGCGCGCGCGCCCTGTTCGGCCGCCTGTAGCGCGGTGAGGCCGGCATGGGCCGAAAAGCCCGCGCCGATCAGCGACGCGAGCAGCGCCGCCGCTATTCCCCGAAGCTGTAGTCGCGTAAATCGCCGCAGCACGTGCCTGTCCCGGTTTCCACCGGGGATATAGCGCGTCCGGGTTAACGTTTCCGCTGCCGATTTGGCGGTGTCCCGGCCTGAAACGATTGATCGTTAACGTAATAGTTGCGCGCCGGCAGCCGCCTGCGCCCATCGTTACCGGGCGCAGGCGCCGCGCGCGGCCGGCTACAGGATGCCGTCGTCGCCGATCGGATCGGCGGGCGGGATCGGGGTGGCGCGCTGAAGCTCCTTGCCCAGCGTCGCGCGGGCGGCGCGATCGAGCAGCCGGGTCGAGAGGCTTGTCGCCCAGTCGCCCCCTTCCTTGGCGAGCGTGCGGGCAGCGGCGGTGAGCCTGCCATCGATCAGCGCCGCGACTTCCGGAGAGGTGGCGGTGTCACGTTCGCGCGCCGCGAGGGTGGCGAGCGTGCGATAGGCGATGCGCTGTCGCAGCGGATCGCGCCCCGCCCCCGGAACGGTCGTGGCGATCAGCCGGTCGAGCAGTTCGCCAACGCCCAGCGCGGCGGGATCGGCGGCCTGCTGGCCGGACAGCCGCGTCAGTCGTGGCGCGGCGAGCAGCGAGCGTAGCGTGATTTCCGCAGCGACATCGGCGGCGGCGAGCGGATCGAACAACGGGCCGCGTGCGGTGTCGATCACCTCGATCTCATATTGCCGGTTGTCGCTGCCGTTGCGCGGCGCCGACAGCAGCGGAATGAGGCGCGGCGGCACGCGCAGCGCATCGGGCGAGAGCGTCGCCAGCAGCGCATCGAGCGCAGCGCGCTGTTCCGCCGCCGGCACGGTGACGGCTGCCTCCTTGCCTCCACCATTTACCGAATAGGAGAAATCTGCGCCCCCGATAGCCTTTGCTGCCGCAACCACTTCATAGCGATGAAGCAACCAGATCGGCACAAATCGCCGCCGCAGTTCGGCCGTCGGTTCGCCCGGGGACAACGTGCCAAGGCCGAAATTGTCGAGCGCGGCGCGACGCACCGCCATGATCCGCGGCAGTTCCGTGATCGGGTCAGCGCCATCGTCCCACAACCCGCCCCAGCGTTGCGCGGTATCGGGCGAGCGGGCGTCGCCGTCATGCACGAATCGCATGCCGTCCGTCACCGTTTTGGCCGCGATCGCATCCGCCGCCGCCTTGTCGGATGCGCCATAGAGCCAGGCGACCGTCGCCCGGTCCCATGCGCCGACGCCGACGCCATAGGCATCCGACAGGTCGGGCCGGCCATCCACTAGCCCGATCCGCGGGTGCGGATAATCCATCACCGATGCGCGATCCTGGGTACTGGCGGCGAAATTGTGCGCGAAGCCGAGCGTATGGCCTACCTCGTGCGCGGCAAGCTGGCGCAGGCGTGCGATGGCGACGCGGACCGGGTCGTTGGGGCCGCCGCCATTCATTCCGGCCGCGCCGACCAGACCCTGAAAAATCTGGATATCCTGGCGCGCGCGCAGCGAGCCGAGGACGACCATGCCCTTGACGATCTCCCCCGTCCGGGGATCGACGATCTCCTGCCCATAGGACCAGCCGCGCGTGGCGCGATCGTCCCAGTTGACGACATTGTATCGCACGTCGAGCGGATCGGCGTCGGCGGGCAGTTCGCGTACCTCGAACGCGTCGATCAGGCCGGCGGCGGTGAAGGCGTCTTTCCACCAGCCGATCCCCTCGATCAGCGCGGCGCGGATCGGCTGGGGCGCATGCGTATCGACATAATAGACGATCGGCTGTTTGACCCGCGACGGGGCGGGGCCGGGATTGACCTTCTCAAGCCGGAATCGGTTCGCGAAATCGCGCACGACATCGGCGCCCAGCGGTGCGCCGAAATCGACCAGCTGGGTCGAAAAGCCGCCGGTGCGCGGGTCAAAGGCGCGCGGCGTGAATCCGGGTTCGGGCAACGCCACGAAGCTCATATGCACGGTAAAGCTGACCCGCGTCGGTTCGGGGGCGATGTTGCTGACCTCTGCCCCCGGCTGGTCGGACGCAAAGGTCTGGATCGCGTCGATCTCGAAATTGCGGGGAAATACCTTTACCGATGCGGGGATCGCGGCGCTGGTCTTGCCGTCCAGCCGGAACCCCTTGCCCTCTCCCTGCGCGGGGTCGCCGGTGATGCCGTTGCCGGACTGGTTGAGCGACTGGGCGATGCCCAACTGATCGGTGGTCAGGAAATCGGCAAGGTCGATCACCACCCGGCCGTCGGGCAACGTCGCGGCGATATCGGTCATCCACACGACCGATGTGGCGAAATCGCCGCTTCCCGCCGGATCGAGCGGCGCGGCGCCGGCGGCGCGGAAACGCGGATTTTCGAACTGGATCGCCACCTTCTTGCCGATCCGGCGAAAGGCGAGGATCTGTGTCGGCCCGGTGCGCCCGCGATCAAGAAAGGTCGGTGCGGCGCCAAGCCCGGTGCGCAGCGAGGTGGTGAAGAGCAGACGCGTGGCTATCCCATCCGCTCCGGGGGCGGGCAGCGTGACGAGAATCCGGCCGCCCTTGTCATCGACATGGACCGGAAGCAGCCCGTCCCGCGCCTCCGCCCCGGCATAGACCGCCTGGGCAAGGACGGGAGCGGGGGTGGCCGCCGCGGCAAGCAACAGGCCCAGGGCGAGGTGACGGTGACGACGCATGCGATTCCCCTTTTCGCGATGCAGCGTAGCAGCGGGCCGGGCGGGGGCAAGCCGGTGGTGACCCGATCCGCCTGCCGCCCGACGCCCCGCACCCTTTCGGTCACGCCGGCCGCGATCGCCGTGGCGGTGCGGGCCGGCGTGGCGCCGTGTCTATTTCAGCGTCGGACTGTCGAGCTTCAGCGCGCTGGCCGGAATCACCTCCAGGTCGGGATATTTCTTGCGCAGTTCGTCCACGAACAGCTTCGAATCGCCGACCACCACGATGCTGGCATTGTCGGGATCCAGCACCTCACGCGCGGCCGCTTGAACCACGGCGGGGCCGACCCCCTGAATCGACGGGATATATTTTTCCAGCGTGTCGAGCGGCACGCCGCCACCGACATAGTTGGCGAGCGCGCCGGCGATGCCGTCGGTGCGTTCGATCCGGCGGCCAAAGCTGCCGATCAGCACCGCCTTGCGCGTGTCCAGCTCGGCGCCGGCGATCGGCGCCTGGCCCATCTTCTTCATCTCTTCGGTCAGCAGCGCGACAACTTCGGGGGCGGACGGGTTCTTGGTCTGGGTCGATGCCGTGACGATGCCCGGCATGCGGCGCGCATCGACGCTGCTGCCCGCACCATAGGCCAGGCCGCGCACGATGCGGATTTCACGGTTGAGCCGCGAGGAGAAGCCGACGCCCAGCGTGGCGTTGGCGACCTGTGCCGCATAATAGTCCGGATTGCTGCGCGCGATGCCGGGACGTGCGACCACCACGCCGGCCTGGCCCGCGCCCGGCAGATCGACGACGATCACACGCGGCTTCGGCGCGGCGACGGCGGCGGCCGGTGTCGCGGGCGCGCCCGCCGCCTTCCAGTCGCCGAACAATCGTTGCGCCAGCGCGGTCGCGTCCTTCTGCGCGATGTCGCCGACCAGCACGAGCGCGGCGTCGCCCGGGCGCCATGCCGCGCGATAGGCCGCGGCGATATCGTCGCGGGTGATCCTGGGCAGCGAGGCCGGATTGCCGGACAGCATATGGCCATAGGGCTTTTCACCGAACACCGCGCGGCTGGCGACGATGCCGGCGAGCGCGCCCGGGTCCTTCAGCTGCACGGTGACGCCGTCGATCGTCTGTTTGCGGGCGCGATCGATCTCCTGCTGCGCGAAGACCGGATTGCGGGCGACGTCGGCGAGCAGGGTGAGCGCGGGCGTCACCTGATCCGCCTTGACCGTCACCGTGGCGAAGGCGGCGTCCCAGTCGGCACCGGCGCCGATCGAACCGCCCAGCGATTCGATCTGTTGCGCGATCTGTTCCGCCGAACGGGTCTTTGTCCCCTTGGTCAGAAGGTCGGCGGCGAGCGCGGCGGTGCCGGCCTTGCCTTCGGGATCGCGCGCGCCGCCGGCCGGGGCGACGACGGTGGCGGTGACGATCGGCAGGTCCCGCTTTTCGACGACGATCACGCGCATGCCATTGGCGAGCTTCGTTTCGAAGGGCTTGGGGATTTTGGGCGAAACCGGCGCGCCGGGCGCCGGAATGGCGACGCGGTCGGCGTCGCTGGCGGCGACATGGATCTTGATGTCCGACGGCGCGACCAGCGGATTGACCTTCACCGTCGGCGCGACCGCGATCGTGTCGCCCTTTGCCCCCTTGGCCATCGCGTCGGGGAGGTAGAGGACGGCGGCGGAGCGATCGTCGGTCAGATATTTGCGCGCGACGCGCTGGACGTCGGCGGCTGTCACCGCATCGATCGCGGCGAGCTGGCGGTCGGCGGCCCGGGGGTCGCGGTCGATGATGATCGACGCGGCGAGGGTCGATGCCTTGCCCTCGGCCGTCTCACGGCTCTTGAGCGCGGCGGTCAGCAGTTCGTTCTTCGCTTCGGAGAGTTCGGCGGCAGACACCGGCTTGTCGCGCAGGTCCGCGACTTCGCGGCGGATCGCCGCTTCGCCGTCGGCGGCGGACTTGCCTCCGGCGATGATCGCGTACATCGCATAGGCGCCGGTCGCCTGACGCGTGTCGAGGAACGTGTCGGCCTGGGCCGCCAGCTGGTCGCGATAGACGAGGTTGCGATAGAATCGCGAATTCTCGCCCCCGGACAGGATGCTGTTCAGGACGGTGAGCGCCGGCGTGTCGGGATCGTTGTCAGGCGGCAGCGGATAGCTGATCAGCACGGCCGGAAGCGGCGTGTTCGGTTCGTACACCGTATAATGCGCCGGCTTGGCGCGCGGCGGCTCGGCGACGGTGACGCGCGGGATGGGGCGGTCCGGCTTGCCGATCGGCGCGAAGTATTTGTCTACCCATTTGTCCAGTTGCGCCGGATCGAAATTGCCCGCGACGACCAGCACCGCATTGTCGGGACGGTAATAGGTGGCGTGAAAGGCGCGGATGTCATCGACGTTCGCCGCGTCGAGATCGGCGATGCTGCCGATGCCGGGCCGGGCATAGGGATGCACGCCATAGGAGATGTTCGGAAAGTAGATGTAGAAGAGCTTGCCATAGGGCGCGGCGAGGACGCGGCTGCGCAGTTCCTCCTTCACCACGTCGCGCTCGGACGCGAAGACCTTCTGATCGACCACCAGGCTCGACATGCGATCCGCCTCCGCGAACAGCAGCCGTTCGAGATGGTTGGCGGGGACGACCTCGTAATAATTGGTGTAGTCGGCGTTGGTGGACGCGTTGTTGTAGCCGCCGACATCCTCGGTCAGGCGATCCATCTGCTCATCGACCAGATTGCGCGTACCCTTGAACATGAGATGTTCGAACATGTGCGCGAAGCCGGACTTGCCCGCCGGATCGTCCTTGCTGCCGACATCGTACCAGACCTGGACCGAGACATTTGCGGTCGAGGTGTCGCGGATCGCATAGACGCGCAGGCCGTTGGGCAGCGTCCGTTCGGTAAAGGCCAGCGGCGCGACGGTGATCGGCTTCGACGCGGCGGCGGGCGTAGCCGGCTTTTGCTGCGCTTGCGCGGCGAAGGGGAGCAGGGCGGCGCCGAGATACAGGGCGGTGCGGGTCAGGCGCATGGGAAACTCCGGAACTGAGGGAACGGGGAGGGGCAGGGATCAGGAACGCTTGCGCGCGCGGGCGGCATAGATGACGGCAGCAGCGAGCGCGGCGGAGCCGATGCCGAGACCGATCTTGCGGAGCGGCCATTTCTTTCCGTCGCCCGGATGCGGCATCCCCTCGGCGCGTTCGGCCGCCTCGCGGACATGGCGGGCGGCTTCGGTGATCTCGTTGGCGATGGCGTCTGGGGATTCGGGCGTGTCGGTCACAGGCTACTCCTCTGGACAGCGGCGTAGGCCAGACCGGGGGGTGGGTGCAATCAGCCTTCGCGTCGGTAGCTGGCGCGAAACGCGTTGGCGAAGGCGGTGAGGCGGCCCTTGGCGATCGCGCTGCGCAGGTCGGCCATCAGCGACTGGTAGAAATTGAGATTATGCTCGGTCATCAGCATCGCACCGAGAATCTCGCCCGAACGAACCAGGTGGTGGAGATAGGCGCGGGTCCATTTGCCGCAGACCGGGCAGGCGCAGCCGGGATCGAGCGGCGCCTGATCCTCCGCGAACTTCGCGTTGCGGATGTTGATCGGGCCGTGGGCGGTGAATGCCTGACCCGTCCGGCCGGAGCGGGTGGGAAGGACGCAGTCGAACATGTCGATCCCGCGCTCGACCGCGCCGACGATGTCGTCAGGCTTGCCCACCCCCATCAGATAGCGGGGCTTGGCCGCGTCGAGCTGACTCGGGGCATAGTCGAGCACGTCGAACATCGCCTCCTGCCCCTCGCCCACGGCGAGGCCGCCGACCGCATAGCCGTCGAACCCGATGTCGAGCAGCGCGTCGGCGCTGGCCTTACGCAGCGCCTGGTCGAGTGCGCCCTGCTGAATGCCGAACAGGGCGGACCGCGCCGCATGGTCGCCGCCGGTGTCGAATCCCTCCCGGCTGCGCCGCGCCCAACGCATCGATCGCTCCATCGCCGCCGCCTGTACGTCACGCGTGGAGGTGGTGGGGACGAGTTCGTCGAACGCCATGACGATGTCGCTGCCGAGCAGGCGCTGGATTTCCATCGAGCGTTCGGGCGAGAGCAGGTGTTTCGACCCGTCGAGATGCGATTTGAAGACGATCCCCTCCTCGCTGCGCCGGGTCAGTTCGGAGAGGCTCATCACCTGATAGCCGCCGCTGTCGGTCAGGATCGGCCGGTTCCAGCCCATGAAGGCGTGCAGCCCGCCCAGCCGGTGGATCCGTTCCGCGCTGGGCCGGAGCATCAGGTGATAGGTGTTGCCGAGCAGGATGTCGGCGCCCGATGCGCGAACGTCCTGCGGCTTCATCGCCTTGACCGTGGCGGCGGTGCCGACCGGCATGAAGGCGGGGGTGCGGATTTCGCCGCGATGCATGGCGATCGTGCCGGTGCGCGCCCTGCCGTCGGTGGCGTGAATCTGAAAATCGAAACGGGACATGGCGAGAGCCTTTGACGGATCGCCGCGCCGACGCAACACTTTCCCCACCTCGACCCCAAGGGAGCGATGATGCCCGACGCCCGTCCCGCAAATCTGTTCGACCCGCTGCCCGATGCGCGCGCCGGCGAGGTTTTCGACCCGCTATTGACGCGCGCGGGGGTTCGGATCGAGCGGATCGTGTCGGCGGGGCAGGCGACGCCCGCCGATGCGCCCTTCGTCCAGCCACAGGATGAGTGGGTGGTGCTGCTCAGCGGAAGCGCGGCGATCCGGCTGGAGGGGCGGGAGGAGGTGCCGCTGACCCCGGGCGATCACCTGCTGATTCCGGGCGGGACACGGCACTGGGTGACGCGGACCGATGCGGCCGGCCCTACCGTCTGGCTGGCGGTGCATCTGGAGGGGGAGGGCGAGAGGGTGACGGACTATCCGCCGCTCGCGCCCAGCACGTGATCGACCACCGACTGGGGCGTGGAGAAGGCGATGTCGGGGCGCAGATGGGCGAATGCCTGCGCATGGGCATAGCCCCACAACACCGCACCGGCGGTGATGCCCACCTCCCGCGCCGCTTCGATGTCGCGGGTTTCGTCCCCCAGCGACAGGCAATGCGCGGCGGGCATGCCGCTCATCCGCAGGATCTTGCGGAATCGCGGTGCCTTGCCGAATAGCGACGCCCCGCACGCCCACCAGGCGATCCGCGCGGAATTGGCGGGGCCGAGCACGGCGCGCGCATTCGCCTCGCTGTTCGACGTGACGATCGCGAGCTTGACCCCCGCGCCCTCGATCGCCGCCAGCATTTCCGGCACCCCGTCGAACAGGCGGATCCGATGGCTGTTGGCGCCGAACATGCGACGGACGTGGCGAGAGATGAAGGGCAGTTTCCATGCCGGGATGCCCAGCCGCGCGATCACGTCCCGGGTGGGGGTGCCGCGCAGCTGTTCGACCTCCGCCGGCTCGACGCGGTTGAAGCCGAAGCGATCGGCGACCTGATCGACGATCGAGAGGAACCAGCCGCCGCTGTCGGACAGCGTGCCGTCGAAATCGAAGATCACCAGGCGCAGCGGCTGGCCGGGATCAGCCATGCGCGTCGTGGAGCCGGCAGGCTTCGTCGTCGCTGTCGCCGATCTCGATCTGCAACGTCGCGTGGCCGATGCCGTGATCGTGGGCGAGTGCATGCTGCAACTCGGCAAGAAAGGCGTCGCCGGGATGGCCGGCCGGCATCATCAGATGCGCGGTCAGCGCGGTCTGGGTCGTACTCATCGGCCAGATATGGAGATCATGGACGCGGCTTACGCCCCGCTGGGCGGCGAGCATCGCTTGCACACGTTCCGGATCGATACCCGGCGGCACCGCATGCAGCGCCATCGCGAGCGAATCGCGGCCAAGGTCCCAGGTGCTCCACAGGATCACCGCCACGATCACCAGACCGATCGCCGGATCGATCCATTGCGCGCCGGTCCACCAGATGATCGCCCCCGCGACCACCACGCCGGCGGACACGGCGGCGTCGGCCAGCATGTGCAGATAGGCGCCGCGTACATTGATATCGTCCTTGCGCCCGCGCACGAACAGCATCGCCGTGGCGAAGTTGACCAGGATGCCGGCGAACGCGATCGCCATCACCGTGCCGCCAGCGATCGGGGGCGGATCGTTGAAGCGGCGCACCGCCTCCAGCGCGATCGCCCCCGCCGCGAACAGCAGCAGCACCGCGTTCGCAAGGGCGGCAAGGATCGTCGAACTGGACAGGCCATAGGTGAAACGCGGCGAGGCCGGCCGTTTGGCGAGCGACGCGCCCGCCCAGGCGATCAGCAGGCCGAGCACGTCGGACAGATTATGCCCCGCATCGGCAAGCAGCGCCATCGAATCGATCAACAGCCCCGCAATCCCCTCGGCCAGCACAAAGCCCAGGTTCAGCACGACGCCGATCGCGAAGGCGCGGCCGAAATCGGCGGGCGCGTGGCTGTGGCCATGGCCGTGCGCATGGCCGTGGCCACCGGCAAGCGAATCGCCGTGAGCGGCATGATCGTGGCGGTGCGAGCCGTGCATGGCGCGGACCTTAGCCGCAGTGCAGCGTGAGATGCTAGGACATGAATGCGCCGGGCGTCAGCGCCGCCGCCCCTTGCGACGTTCGCCCTCGTCCCCGGTGCGACCGGCAGGCGGCTGCGCCGGGCGCAGCGTCAGCAATTCGCTGCGCACGATCCGCCCGTCCTTGTCGCCATCGAACCGGGTGAAGAACAGGTCGAACCGCGCCTGAAGCTCGGCCAGGGTGATGCGGTTGTCGCCATCGGAATCGACTTCGAACGGACTGGGCAGCGCGTTGCGGTTGCCCAGCCAGCGGTCGGCCCAGTCGCCGAACGCGATATAACCGATCGATGGTTGGCCCTTTGCCACCGATTCGAAACTGCGACGTACCCCGGCATCGAATTCCGCGCGGGTAACGACCGCGTCGCCATCCGCGTCGAACGCGGCGATCGCCATCGCGACCGGCTCGGCGATCATCAGCGGGATCGGCGCCTGCGCCTGACCGGGCGGGGCCGGCGCGCCGGCGGGCGAGGGTGGCGGCGGACGGTCCTGCGCCAGCGCAGGCGTCGCGGCGAGCAGGGCAAGAGCGAAATAGCGGGTCATGGCGGGGTGCTTCATCCCAATGGCGAACAGGAGCGGTTAGAGGCGCGCTTTGCGGCGATCCGATGGCGAATGTCCTGCCACCAGTCCCGGCGAACGTCAGGGCGGCAGCAGGAGCGAGGCATCGCCATAGGAATAGAACCGATAATCGTGCGCGATCGCATGAGCGTAAGCCGCTTTCATCCGCTCCAGCCCCATCAGCGCCGATACCAGCATGAACAGGGTCGAGCGGGGGAGGTGGAAGTTGGTCATCAGGCCGTCGATCCCGCGGAAGCGATAGCCGGGGGTGATGAAGATCGCGGTGTCGCCGGCGAACGGGCGGACGATGCCGTCCGTGCCGGCGGCGCTTTCGATCAGGCGCAGGCTGGTGGTGCCGACCGCGATCACGCGGTTGCCGGCGGCGCGCACGGCGTTGATCCGGTCCGCCGTCGCCGCGTCGATGCGGCCCCATTCGGCGTGCATGCGGTGCTGGTCGGTGTCGCCTGCCTTGACCGGCAGGAAGGTGCCGGCGCCGACGTGCAGCGTCAGCGTGGTGTGGCCGATCCCCGCCGCATCGAGCGCGGCCATCAGGCCGGGGGTGAAATGCAGCGCGGCGGTGGGTGCGGCGACCGCGCCAGGTTCACTGGCGAACATCGTCTGGTAATCGTCGGCATCGCGCGCGTCGGTCGGCCGCTTTGCCGCGATATAGGGCGGCAGCGGCATCCGTCCCGCGCGTTCGAGCAGCAGTTCGACCGGCGCGTCGCCCGGGAAGTGCAGCGTGAAGCTGCCGTCCTCGTGCCGTGCGGTGGCGATTGCCCGCACGTCCGCGCCGAATTCGACCGTCTCGCCGGGGCGCAGCCGTTTGGCGTTGCGGATGAACGCGATCCAGTCGCGCGGCCCCTCACGCTTGTGCAGCGTGGCGCCGATCCGCGCGTCGCCGCGCCGCCCCTCCAACTGCGCAGGGATGACGCGCGTGTCGTTGAAGACCAGCAGGTCGCCGGCACGCAGCAGCGCGGGCAGGTCCGAAACGCGATGATCCGCCGTTCCCGCTGCGTCCAGGAGCAGCAGTCGGGCCGCGTCGCGCGGAACCGCCGGGCGCAGCGCGATGCGTTCGGGCGGCAGTTCGAAATCGAAAAGATCGACGTTCATGGCGGTTGCCGCCCGGGCGGCGCGGCGGTCAGGGCGTCGGCTTGCTGGGCAGCGCTACCGGCGCGTCCGGATCCGCCACCGGCGCGGGCGCGGCCGCCGCGGTGTAGGGCGGGGGATTGTCCGACGCGATATAGGCGTGGAGGATGCGTGCCGGCTGCGTCGGCGGTTCGCCACGCGGGATCGCATCGACATATTGCATGCCGTCGATCACCCGGCCGAACACCGAATATTTCTGGTCGAGCTGAAGGCGCGGCTGAAGCATGATGAAGAACTGGCTGTTCGCGCTGTCCTCCGCCTTCTTCTTCACCTCTGCCGTGGCGCTGTCGGGCGCACCCTCGCGCGCGGCGGATACCGCGCCGCGGACATGGGGGAGGTAGTTGAATTCCGAAGGCAGGTTGGGCAGGTCCGAACCGCCGGTGCCGTCGCCCTTGGGATCGCCGCCCTGCGCCATGAACCCGTCGATGACGCGGTGGAAGATCAGGCCGTCATAGAATTTGCGGCGGGTCAATTCCTTGATCCGCTCGACATGCTTTGGCGCGACGTCGGGGCGCAGCCAGATCGTCACGCGGCCGCCGGTCGACAGATCGAGCAGCCACAGATTGTCCTTGTCCGTCGTCGCGGGCGGCGCGGTGCGGCCGCTGGGTCCGGCGACATATTGGGCGCTGGCGGGCAGCGCGAACAAGGCGGCCACGGCCGCGACGATCAGGGCAACAAAACGCATCGAATCCCCACCGGAATACTGGAAAGGCTGCGGCTTAGAGCAAATCGCGGCTTGCGGCAAAATGAATGCGGCGGGTGGCGAAATTGCGGCGCGGGCGCGGGACTAGCTTCCCTTGCGCCCGATCGTATCGACGCGCGCCACCACCTCGTCGCGCACGGCGGCGGTCACGAACTTGCGGATGTCGCCGCCGAACATCGCGATTTCCTTGACCAGCCGGCTGGCGATCGGCTGGAGCGAGACGTCGGCCATCAGGAACACGGTTTCGATCCGGCTGTTCAGCTGCTGGTTCATCCCCGCCATCTGATATTCATATTCGAAATCGGCGACCGCGCGCAGCCCGCGCACGATCATGTTCGCCCCCTCGCGCTCGGCAAAGTCCATGAGCAGCGAATCGAAGGTGACGACGCGAATGTCGCCGTCCAGCCCCTCGACCTCGCGGCGGACCATCGCGACGCGTTCCTCGACGCTGAACATCGGGTTCTTCGACGGATTGGTGGTCACGCCGATGACCAGCCGGTCGACCAGCTTCGCGCCGCGCCGGATGATATCCATATGGCCGAGCGTGATCGGATCGAACGTGCCGGGATAGACGCCGGTTCGGGTGGTCATCGCACTCCCCTCAATGATCCCGCTCGAGCACGTAGCGGGCGATGTCGCGCAGCAGGTCGGCCTCGGCGCCAAAGCCGTGAAGGTGGGCGATCGCCTGGTCGACCAGCATGCGCGCCTGTTCGCGGGCGCGGGGCAGACCGAGCAGCGAGAGGAAGGTTTCCTTCCCCGCCGCCTCGTCCTTGCGCAGCTTCTTGCCTGCGGCGTCCTCGTCACCCTCGACATCGAGAATGTCGTCGGCGATCTGAAAGGCGAGGCCGATATCATGGGCGTAGCCGCGCAGGCCGGTCCGCCCTTCCGGCGGCACGCGGCCCAGGATCGCGCCCGCCTCTACCGAACAGGCGATCAGCGCGCCGGTCTTGAGCGCCTGGCAACGCGTGACGGTGGCCAGATCGAAGCTGGTGCTCTCCGCCGCCAGGTCCATCATCTGCCCCCCGCCCATGCCCGAAGGACCCGATGCGCGCGCCAGTTCGGCGATCAGGTCGGCGCGGACGAAGGGATCGGCGTGCGTGCGGGGATCGGCGAGGATTTCGAAGGCGAGCGCGTGCAGGCAGTCGCCGGCGAGGATCGCGGTCGCCTCGTCGAACGCGCGATGCACGGTGGGTTTGCCGCGGCGCAGGTCGTCATCGTCCATCGCGGGCAGATCGTCATGGATCAACGAATAGACATGGATCGCCTCGATCGCGGTGGCGACGCGCGCGGTGCAGCCGCGATCGACGCCGAACAGGCGCGCGGTCGCAAAGGTGAGCAACGGTCGCATCCGCTTGCCGCCGCCGATCGCGGCGTGGCGCATCGCCTGATACAGCCGCGTACGCGGATCGTCGGGAATGGCAAGCAGGCGATCGAACCGATGGTCGATCTCCGCCCCGACGTCGCGAAGCGCCGCCTCCAGCGTCAGGCTCGCGTCCGCGACCGCCACGATCAACCGGCGGCGAACGGCGTGGTACCGGCGACGCCGCCGTTCGCATCGACGCGGACCTGTTCGATCCGGGCCTGCGCGGCGTCCAGGCGCGCCTGGCACTGGCGGCGCAGCTTGTCGCCCAGGTCATAAAGGTCGATCGCCTCCTGCAACGGCGCATCGCCGCTTTCGAGGCGGCCGACGATCGTTTCGAGCTTGCGGAGCGCGTCTTCGAAGGACAGCGCGGCGATGTCGGGTTCGTCGGTCATCGTCCCGCTATGCGCCGGGGGCGGAACCAATTCAACCTCCCGGGCTTCAACTGGCATTCCCGCTGGCCGGTCCCATATGCCCGGCGACAAGAGCGCGCAGAGGAGAGCGGCATGTTCACGAGCATCAACCCGGCGACCGGCGAAACGGGCGCGACGTTCGACGCGCTGGACGATGACGGGATCGAGGCGGCGCTGGCGCGCGCGGCAGGTGCCTACAGGTCATGGCGGGTGAGCGAGATCGGCGAACGGTCGGCGCTGCTGCACGCCATCGCCGACCGGTTCGACGCGGACAAGCGCCACATGGCCGAAACCGCGACGCGCGAAATGGGAAAGACGCTGGCGTCGGCGGTAGCCGAGGTCGAGAAATGCGCAGCTGGCCTGCGCTATTATGCCGATCACGGACCGGCGTTCCTGGAGCCGGGTGAGGTCGCGGTTCCGGGCGGCAGGGCGGTGACCCACTGGCTACCGCTCGGCCCGATCCTGGCGATCATGCCGTGGAACTTTCCCTATTGGCAGGTGGTGCGCTGGCTCGCCCCGACGATCCTGGCCGGCAATGTCGGCCTGCTCAAACATGCGTCGCTGACCCAGGGGTGCGCGGCGCTGATCCAGCAGGCGGTAAGCGCGGCGGGCGCGCCGGACGGCCTGTTTCAGAACCTGCCGATCAAATCGGACAAGGTGTCGCGGATCATCGCCGACCAGCGGGTCGCGGCGGTGACGCTGACCGGCAGCGAGGGGGCGGGGGCCAAGGTCGCCGAAGCCGCCGGCCGCGCGCTCAAGAAAGTGGTGCTGGAACTGGGCGGATCGGATCCGTTCATCGTCATGCCCTCGGCCGATCTGGACAGGGCGGTCGAAACGGCGGTGAAGGCCCGCATCCAGAATGCCGGGCAGAGCTGCATCTGCGCCAAGCGGATGATCGTCCATGCCGATGTCTATGACGCCTTTCGCGACCGCTTCGTCGCGGCGATGGGCGCGGTGAAGATCGGCGACCCGATGGCGGACGGCGTCGAGATGGGGCCGCTGTCGAGTCTGGAACAGCGCGACACGGTGCTCGATCAGCTCGAACGCGCACAGGCCGCCGGTGCTACCCTGCATGGCGGCGAGCGGATCGATCGTGACGGCGCATGGATGCACGCGGGCGTGCTGACCGACGTCGATCCGGACGCGGACTTCGCGCAGGAAGAGATTTTCGGGCCGGTCGCGATGCTGTTCCGCGCGACCGACATCGATGCGGCGATCGCGCTGGCGAACGACGTGCCGTACGGCCTGGGGTCGAGCGTGTGGACGAGCAACCCGGGTGAGATCGCGCGGTTCGTCCGCGACATCGAAAGCGGGATGACCGCCGTGAATCAGATGCTCGCCTCCGTTCCCGCCGCTCCCTTTGGCGGGGTGAAACTGTCCGGCCACGGCCGCGAGCTGGGGCCATGGGGACTGCACGAGTTCATGAACCTGAAGGCAGAGATGCGGGTGGATTGAGGGGAGGGCCGCGCGCGCGACTTTCCCTGCGATTCGCCCGCCAGGCGAGCAATCAGCCCTGGGCCGGTCCCTCCGCCGCGATTTCCAGCAACAGGTCCTTGCGGCTCAATTTCCCGATCATCGTCTTTGGCAGCTTGTCGCGGATCACCACGGCATCGACGCGCTCGTGCTTGCCGAGCCGGGGATTGAGCCAATCGCGCAACTCCTTCCCCGTCACCGGCGGCGCGTCGGCGTTCAGCGCGACATAGGCCCGGGGAAGTTCGCCATGATAGGCGTCGGGCATGCCGACCACCAGCGCCTCCTTCACCGCCGGGTGGCGGTACAGCACATCCTCGATATGCTTGGGAAACACCTTGAACCCGCCGACGGCGATCATGTCCTTCAGGCGATCTACGATACGGATGAAGCCGTCTTCGTCGATCTCACCCACATCCCCCGTCCGCAGCCATTTGCCGCCGTCCGTGTCGCGGCAAAAGCTGCTGCCGTCGGCGTCGGGCCGGTTCCAGTATCCGGCCATGATCTGCGGGCCTGCCACCACGATCTCGCCCGGTTCGCCCTCGGGTGCGGGACGGGCGGCATCCTCCTTGTCGACCAGGCGCACGCGGGTGGCGATGATCGGCTGGCCGATCGTACCGGGCTTGTTCAGGCCGCGATACGGGTTAGTGGAAACGACGCCGGAGCTTTCCGACAGGCCATAGCCTTCGATCAGGCGCGCGGTCGTCGCCGCTTCGAACCGGGTCTTGAGTTCGGCCGGGAGCGGCGCGCCGCCCGAGATGCAGTATTTGACGCTCGACCAGTCGGTGCCGGCCATCTTCGGATGATCGAGCAGCGCCTGAAACATCGTCGGAACGCCGGGCAGGGCGGTGGGGCGGGTACGGGTGATCGCCGCCAGCGCCTGGGCGGCATCGAACCGTGGCAGCATCACGATTTCGCCCCCGGCGATCACCGTCCGGTTGAGCACGCAGGTATTGGCGAAGACGTGAAAGAACGGCAGCACGCCCAACACCCGGTCCCGCTCCTGCCCCAGATCGGGGTCGAGCCGGGCGACCTGGCGCGCATTTGCGCTCAGATTCTGATGCGTCAGCATCGCGCCTTTCGGGACCCCGGTGGTGCCGCCGGTATATTGGATCAGCGCCAGATGGGTCTGGGGGTCGATCGCCGGAGTGACGCACGCGCCGTCATTCGCGATCAGCGCGGAAAAGGCGGTGATGCGCGGATCGTCGGGGCGTTTCGCCACCTCCTTGCCACGGAACAGGCGATAGAAGAGCGATTTCGTCGCGGGCAGCGCGCCGGCGATCGAGCCGACCACCAGCCGTTCGAGCGACGAGCGTTCGAGCACCTGTAGCGCGGTCGGGAGCAGGGCGGTCGCGCTGAGCGTGAAGAGGAGGCGCGTCCCGCTGTCGGCGACCTGCGCCGCGAGTTCATCGACCGAATAGAGTGGTGAGAAATTCACCACTGTCGCGCCGAGCTTCAGGATGCCGTAATAGGCGGCGACATAATGCGGGACGTTTGGCAGGAACAGGCCGATCCGGTCACCCTCGCCATAGCCCATCGCCTTCAGCCCGCACGCGACCCGGTTCGCGCCGTCCAGCGTTTCGGCATAGCTGTAATGCCGGCCGAGGAAATCGAGCAGCGGGACATCGCCCATCCGCCGCGCCGCCTCGTCGAACGCGGCCACCATCGACAGCGGCGGGAGATGCTGGTCCCAGGGGCCGGGATGAAGATATGCGTTGCGCCAGACCTGCTCGGGATTGCTCATTTACACAGGTGTAAGCAAAGCCCGGAACGGGCGCAAGAACATGGGCGCGCGATCAGCGGTTCGCCTGCTTCTGGCTCCACGTGTAGAGCACGGATACGGCCAGGATGCCGAAATCGATCGCCGCCTGGAATTTGTGCGGTGCGCTGTCCGACACATCATGGGTGATGATGCGGATATCGGCGCTGGGATGCGGCAGGGCGAGCAGCGCCAGCGCGGCGGCACCGCCGCCGACGATGATCCTGCGCTTGGTGATCGATTTCATGCCGCTTCCCCGATGCCCGGTTCATTACGCGTGCGTCGCATGAACCACCGGTGAATTAACCTTGAATCGCGCGGGCTTCAAGCAGCCAGCGGCGCCGATCTTGATCGGTCGCGACCCGCGGACTTGGCGTCGAACAATGCCCGGTCGGCCGCGCGATAGAGGGCTTTCCAATCCGCCTCGTTCGCGATCGGCCCGGTCGCTGAACCGATGCTGGCGGTGACTGGCAGATCGAACGGCATGCGCGTGGCGCGGACGCGTGCGAGCAGCGCATTGGGATCGATCGGGTGCGCGGGATCGGCCAGCAGCGCGAACTCCTCGCCGCCGATCCGGGCGACGAGCGCGTCGGCGGGGGCGAGCGCGCGCATCGCCCGCGCGATCGCCCGCAGCACTTCGTCCCCCCCGTCATGGCCCAGCGTCTCGTTGACCTGCTTGAAATGATCGAGGTCGAGGATCAGCAGCTTCTGCTCCCCGGCCCGGCCGATCGCCCGCGCCAGAAACGCGCGTCGATTGAACAGCCCGGTCAGCGGATCCATGTCGGCGAGCCGCCGGGCGACGGTCTCCGCCGCCACCGCGACGTCGCGTTCATGGGCGAGCAGGCGGATACGATAGGCGATCGCCACCGCCGACAGCAGCGCCTCCGCCGCCATCGACAGCAGTGTCGAATTGTCGATCCAGAAGTTCCAGGGGATGATGCGCAGGCTTGCGAACACGCGCATGCCGGCGGTGACGATCGGCGCGGCCCAGGCGATCGCGAACAGCCACAGGAAATTGGATCGGGTACGCCACGCGCTCCACATGATGGACAGCGTCGCCACGATCATCGCGGCGAAGGTCCAGGTGTAGATGCGGTCGAGTTCGAAGATCGCGATCGGCGCCAGGGCGAAGAAGCCGATGCCGGTCACCAGCAGCACCGCGCCGGTGCCGACCACCAGCCGGCGGAGCGCAGGGCTGAACACATGATCCTCGAAAAAGGTTCGCGCAAAGAACAACGCTGCGGCGCAGGCGAGCGAAAGCAGCAGATAGTTGAGCCGCAACCGATCGTTGTTCGCGATGTCCGGCACCGCCCATGCAAGCGCGCCCGACGAGGTGAACGCATAGGCCATCAGCGCCGCGATCATCAGGCAATAGGCGAGCTGGAAACGGTGGCGCAGCGAAACCCACAGCGCGAGATTATAGACCAGCAGCGCGATCGCGAGGCCGCCGAACGCGCTGTAGACCGCCGCCATCGCCAGGTTCGACGCGCTGCTCTGCCGATCGGTCGCGATGCGCGCGCCGACCAGGATGCCGCGCGTGTTCGCCGCGCCCTCGACCTTCCACATCAGCCGGACGATGTTCGCGCGACGGTGCGGCAGCGGATATTCGGCGACCGCGCCCAGCTGAATGAATTTGGTGAGGCCGCCGGGATCGCTCGCAATGTGGTGGACGCGCCCGTCGGCGTACAGGATGCGCAGATCGATGCGCGTCTGCCACAGACTGGCGAAGCGCACGGTCAGCGAATGGTGGGCGCGCGAACGCTCGTTGATATCCTGCGACACCACCCAATAGTCGCCGCCGCCCAGATCGGTCTGCGCGCGGGTGCAATCGAACCCGCGCGGCGCGCGAATCAGCGCCGCCGGATCGTCGCCCGCGCGTAAGGCGCGCACGCAGACCGCGATCGGCCGCCCGACCATGCCCGCGCCGGCCGCGTGGGCCGGGGCAGGCGTCAGAATGACGCCTGCCGCGAACGCGAGCACAAACAGGATCAGCGCGAACGGACCACGGTTCATCGAACCCGGGTACGCGCCCGACCGCGAACAATCGGTTAAGGGCGGGCGGCGTCCCTGATGAAAGAGCTGCGCTAAGTCTGTCTTATCGCGGGACCGTCGGCGTGAGAGAATAGTTAACGCGGCGCGACCGCGACGTTAGGCTGGGGCAATCAGGGAGTCGGCCGATGCGCAAATTCTGCATGTTCGCGGCAATCGCGATGCTGGCGTGTGGGCCGGTCGCCGCCCGTGACGTTGATCGCGGGGATCTGCGACAGGTGGTGGTGCCGTCGGCGGGGCTGGACCTGTCGAGCGAGGCCGGTGTCGATATCCTGGCCGCCCGCATCGATGTGGCGGTGAAGCGGATTTGCGGATGGGACCGGGCGTGCCAGGACGAGGCCTGGGGCAGCACCGAGGCACAGGTGGCCGACGCGATTGCGCGCGCGCGCAACTGGCGGCGACTGGCCGAGGAGCGAGCGGCGCAGTTGCGCACCTGTCGCGACCGCTGCGCGCAACCGGCCGGCTATTACGCGCCGCCGCCGCCGCCCGTCCGGGTGATCGTCATCGTCGGGTGAGCCATTGATGGGCGATCCGCCGCCGACACGCGGCGGGCGCCGCCCAGGGTAACGCGTTCAATTTCAGCATGTACCGCGCGGTCGGAACGCCGCGTCACGCGCGGGCAAGGGGGGAATGATGATCGTACGCAATCTGCTTGCGCTGCTTGGCCTTGCCACCGTCGCCCTGGGGACGGCCGCCGCGCTGTTCGCGGGGGGATATGACCCGTATTACGAGCGGCCCCGCGCGCTCGCCGTCAGCTTTGCCGGCCTCGACCTCGCCACGCCGGAGGGGCTTGCGATCCTCGACCGCCGCATCGAGCGGGCGGTCGACAAGGTGTGTGGCAGGACCGACCGGCGCAATCTTCGGCTGCGCTCCGTGGAATTGCGATGCCGTCGTGACGCATGGCTTGCCGTGGAGCCGCAGGTCGCAGCCGCGGTCGATCGGGCCGAGCGGCGCAATCGCCTCGCCTGGGAGCGGGATCGCGAGCTTGGTGGCTACGGCCCGCCGCCAGTCGCCGAAGCCGGCCCGCCGCCGCCACGACCCGCGCCACCATCGCCGCCGCCGGTCGTGTTCGCACCGCGAAGCGAGGTGGTGCAGGCATTGCCCGCCGATTATTATTCCCGGCGCCGCCGATAGTCGCGCCGGGAATCGGCGCGGGCGCTACTTCGCCTTCGCCTTGGCGACCTTCTTGCCGCCGCCTTTCTTCGTTCCCTTGGGCGCCGCCGGAGTGATCGCGAAGGTCAGCTCATTGTCCTTCAGCCTCACTTCGACCTCGCCACCATGGACCAGCTTGCCGAACAGCAGTTCCTCGGCCAGCGGCTGCTTGATCTTTTCCTGGATCAGGCGGCCCATCGGGCGCGCGCCATAGAGTTTGTCATAGCCGCGTTCGGTGAGCCACGCCTTCGCCGCATCGTCCAGGCCGATGTGAACGCCACGATCCGCCAGTTGCAGTTCGAGCTGGAGAATGAACTTCTCCACCACCCGCTCGACCACCTTGGGCGGGAGATAGTCGAACGGCACGATCGCATCGAGGCGGTTGCGGAATTCGGGGGTGAAGAGCTTCTTCACCGCGTCCTCCTGCACGTCCTCGCGGCTGATCTCGCCAAAGCCGATGCTTTCGCGCGCCATGTCGGACGCGCCGGCATTGGTGGTCATGATCAGGATGACGTTGCGGAAATCGACGGTCTTGCCGTGGTGGTCGGTCAGCTTGCCGTTGTCCATCACCTGCAACAGGATGTTGAACAGGTCAGGATGCGCCTTTTCCACCTCGTCCAGCAGCAGCACGCAATGCGGGTTCTGATCGACCGCATCGGTGAGCAGCCCGCCCTGATCATAGCCGACATAGCCCGGAGGCGCACCGATCAGGCGGCTGACCGAGTGGCGCTCCATATATTCCGACATGTCGAACCGCTGGAGCGGGATGCCGAGCAGTTCGGCGAGCTGCTTCGTCACCTCGGTCTTGCCGACGCCGGTGGGGCCGGAGAACAGATAATTGCCGATCGGCTTTTCCGGATCGCGCAGGCCCGCGCGGCTCAACTTGATCGCCGACGACAGCACCTCGATCGCCTTGTCCTGGCCGAACACGACGCGCTTGAGATCTGTCTCAATATTGGCGAGCACCTTCGTGTCGTCGGACGAAACGGTCTTGGGCGGGATGCGCGCCATCGTCGCGATCACCGCCTCGATCTCCTTGGGCGTGATCGTCTTCTTGCGGCGGGACGGCGGCACCAGCATCTGCATCGCGCCGACCTCGTCGATCACGTCGATCGCCTTGTCCGGCAGCTTGCGGTCGTTGATGTAGCGGCTCGACAGTTCCACCGCCGACTTGATCGCGTCGGGGGTGTATTTGACGTTGTGATGCCCCTCGAACGCGGTGCGCAGACCGGCCAGGATCTTGATCGTATCCTCGATCGTCGGCTCGTTCACGTCGATCTTCTGGAACCGGCGCAGCAGCGCGCGGTCCTTTTCGAAATGATTGCGGAATTCCTTGTAGGTGGTCGATCCGATGCAGCGGATCGTGCCGCCCGACAGCGCGGGTTTGAGCAGGTTGGACGCGTCCATCGCGCCGCCGCTGGTCGCTCCGGCGCCGATCACGGTGTGGATTTCATCGATGAACAGGATCGCATGGGGCAGCTTTTCCAGTTCCGAGACGACCTGTTTCAGTCGCTCCTCGAAATCGCCGCGATAGCGCGTGCCGGCGAGCAGCGCGCCCATGTCGAGCGAGTAGATGACCGCTTCCTTGAGCACGTCAGGCACGTCGCCCTCGACGATCTTGCGCGCCAGGCCCTCGGCGATCGCGGTCTTGCCGACGCCGGGATCGCCGACATAGAGCGGGTTGTTCTTGCTGCGCCGGCACAGGATCTGGACCGTCCGGTCCACCTCTGGCCCGCGACCGATCAGCGGATCGACCTTGCCGGCCTTCGCCTTTTCGTTGAGATCGACGGTGAATTGCTTGAGCGCGCTCTCGCCCTTCTTGCCACTCTCGCCCTTGGCCGGTTTCTCGTCCTCGGCGGCACCCTTTGGCGTCGATGTCTCGGTCGGGGTCGATCCCTTGCCAACGCCGTGGCTGATGAAGCTGACCGCGTCGAGGCGGCTCATATCCTGCTGTTGCAGGAAATAGACCGCATAGCTTTCGCGCTCGCTGAACAGCGCGACGAGGACGTTGGCGCCCGTCACCTCGTCGCGGCCCGACGACTGGACGTGCAGGATCGCGCGCTGCACCACGCGCTGAAAGCCGCTGGTGGGCGAGGGGTCGGTCGTCTGATCGACGCGCAGCGCCTGAAGCTCGGTGTCGAGATAGTGCGCAACCGTGGTCTTGAGCTCGCCCAGATCCACGCCGCACGCGCTCATCACCTTGCTGGCATGTTCGTCATCGACAAGCGCGAGCAGCAGATGTTCGAGCGTCGCATATTCGTGGCGGCGCGAACTGGCCGCTTCGAGCGCGCGATGCAGGGTGGATTCGAGGGCGGAAGCGAAACTAGGCATTCGGGATCAACTCCAGTCGGGCCGATAGGAACCGCGGCCCGTCTTTTCCAATGTTGGAAGTGCGGCACGCCTCATCAAGCTTTTGGGCTGCAAGCCCTTCGGCTCCGCACCGGAGTGGCATGGCGTTCCGCCCTGCTCCGGTGCGACGCTCATCGCTTGAATAGGGCGTCAGCGCTTGCGCGATGGTTAACGGCGCGTTCTTTCTTTTGCCGGCACCGCGCGATTTCCGTCTCGAGCAGCGCGATGCGCGCATCCAGCTCCGCAACGGAAAACGGGTCGAGATCCTGCCGGGCAAGCTGCGCGGCCGGGTCGTCGGGGCGACGGGGAAGGTCGTCGGCGTCCATCGCATCGCAGCGTCGGGGCTGGGCGCGGCGATGTCAAGCGGAGCCTGTGCGCGCGGGCCGCCCGCGCGCGGCGCCACGAAATTTTCGATCAGATGAAACGACTTGTCCGACTTTCATGGGTGCCATGCCCCGGTCGGGAGGCAGCTTCTCAATTGCTGCCTTGTTAGGGGAGACATGCTTTGAACGCGAAGATGATTGGAAGCTGCTGAAACGGGCGATCCGGTCGAGCAATAGATCCGGCTACTCGCGCGCGACCGGCTTCGGATTAGCGAGTTTCCAGTCGAGCGCGACGCCCTGGGCAAAGACCAGGCTCCAGTTGCGCAGATCGCGCTGAGCGGAGGCGTCGAAGTCGCGGCGCTGGGCGGCGCGGGCGAGCACGCCGCTCTGGGTGATGCGCGACACCGCCAGGGCGCGATCGCCATCGCTCATCGCCACGACATAGGCACCGGTTTCGATCGTGTCGGCGTGCGCGGGGCCGAGCGCGGCGCGCTGGATCCGCCAGGCGCGGTCGAACAGCGCCTTCATCTCCGGCAGCGATCCCGGTTTCAGCTGATAGGCCAGCGACAAAGCGAGCTGAACGAGCGAATCGGCATAGTTCACATTGTCCGCCCCGAACGTCCGCTCGCCCAGCGCGACGCATTCGCGATAGATCGGTTCGGCCTCTGCGAACCGGCGCTGGCTCATCAGCAGGCCGGCCAGGCGGAACATCTCGAACTGCGTGGTGGGGTGTGCGGGGCCAAGTGCCGCGCGATAGATATCGACGAGCGCGCGCCGCTCGCGCTCCGCCTCCGCAGGGGGCAGCAGCCAGGCCAGAAAGCCGCGATAGGGAGCGGTCTTGATATGGTCCGGCCCATAGGTGGCGGTCGCGATCGCCAGCGCGCGCCGCAGATATGAGAGCGCCTCCCCCTCGCGATCGATCGCCCGCAGCGCAACGCCCAGATTGCCGTAATAGACCGCCATCGTCGGATGATCGGCGCCATAGACGCTCACCCCCAGCTGGACGACGGTCCGGTACAGCCGGACGGCCGATTCCGGTTCCCCCATCGACGAGAAATTGACCGCCGCATTGTTGAGCATCGTCAGCATCTGGGCGCTGGGCTGGTCGTAGCGCGCCCATAGCTCATAGGCGGCGGCATATCGGGCCTTGGCGTCCTGATAGCGTCCCGCGCCATGCAGCGCCGCTGCCAGGTCGCCCTCGGCGAGCGCCCGTTCGAGCAACCGGTCGGGATAGCGCGCGGCAAGGCCGTCGGCGCTTGCGGTGAGCAGGCCGATCCCCTCACGCACCTTGCCGCCTTCATTGAGCGTGACGCCCAGCACCCGCGTGTAATCGAGCGATGTCAGCGAGTCGGCGCCGCTGGTTCGCACGCGGATCGCGCGGGCGCGACGCATCAGCGCCTCCGCCTCGGCATGGCGCGCGAGCCGGGTCATCAGCGTGGCCAGATTGCGCGTCAGGATCGCTGCCTGATCGCTGTCCGGCCCCCACAGCTTTTCGGCCAGCGCGAGCGCGCGCCGCCCAGGCGCTTCGGCGGCGAGCGGCGTGTCGGAATCCTGCATCGCGCTTTCGAGCGCGGCGAGCGCGCCATATTCCAGTTCGGTGCCGGGCGCGTAGGTCGCCGCCGCTTCCGCCGCCAGCTTCGCGGCGCGCTGCTCCGTCTGCGGTTCGGCGGTGCGGGATGCGGCGATGGCCAGGGCGTTCAGCAGGTCGATGCACGATCCATGGCCGGGATCGGCGGCCAGGCACGCATCGACCGCCGGCTCCACGACGCGGTAGGCGTCGGTGAACCGCGTGTCCGCGATCGCGCGGCGTGCTTCTGCCGGAACCGGTGCCTGGCGGGGCTGATCGGCGGCACGCGCCACCCCGGCGACGCCCAGGGCGATGATCGCGACGCTGACGCCAAATCTCTCCATCGTCACGGCATTTCGTGGCCTGATCGCCAAGTCAACGGTCGGCGTTGGACGCGGGCCGGGCCGGCTCGCGCTTGACGGGGGCGGTGATCGCCGTGATGCAGGCGCAAAGGGGGATTTCATGACCAGCCTTCCCGACATGATGCGCGCGATCGACCCGGACACGCCCGGCGGCCCCGAGGTGCTGGTCGAGGTCGAGCGGCCCGTCCCCCGGCCCGGACCCGGGGAGGTGCTGATCCGCGTCGTTGCCGCCGGCGTCAATCGCCCCGACGTGATCCAGCGACAGGGGCATTATCCGCCCCCGCCCGGCGCGCCGACCATTCCCGGACTGGAAATCGCCGGCACGGTGGTCGCGGCCGGGGCCGACGTCCCGCACGAGGTGATCGGCCAGCCGATGTGCGCGCTGATCGCGGGGGGTGGCTATGCCGAATATGCGGTCGCGCCCGCCGGCCAGTGCCTGCCGGTCCCTGACGCGCTGTCGATGATCGAGGCCGCCGCCATGCCCGAGACGCTGTTCACCGTGTGGACCAATTTGTTCGAGCGCGGCTATGCGAGCGAGGGCGAAACCGCGCTGGTGCATGGCGGGACCAGCGGGATCGGCACGATGGCGATTTCGCTGTGCAACCTGTTCGGGGTCGGGGTGATCGTGACCGCGGGCAGCGACGAGAAGGTCGCCGCCTGCCTGGCGCACGGGGCGGATCATGCGATCAACTATCGGAGTGAGGATTTCGTCGCGCGGGTGAACGCGATCACCGGTGGCAACGGCGTGGCGGTGGTGCTCGACATGGTCGGCGGCGACTATGTCGCGCGCAACATGAAGTGCCTGGCGGCCGATGGTCGTCACGTGTCGATCGCGGTGCAGGGCGGGGCGATGGCGACGGTGCCGGTGTTCGAAATCATGCGCCGCCGCCTGACGCTGACCGGATCGACGCTGCGCGCCCGCGACGCGGCGTTCAAATCGCTGGTCGCCGACGAACTGGCCCGGACGGTATGGCCCCATGTCGAGGCGGGCCGGCTGAAGCCGGTGATCGACACCACCTTCCCCCTCGCCGCCGCCGCCGACGCGCACCGGTGCATGGAGAGCGGCGCACACATGGGGAAGATCGTGCTGACCCTGGACTGAGCTGGATTCCATCGCGCCGATACCACACGCGCCGATACCGATCCGGTGCGATGGGAAGGCATCCCAGCTGCTTCCGGATTCGCTGGCGGGGGGTGGGGCAACACCCTAGATTGGCGGGCGACTCGGGGGTTTGGACGTGCTCACCTTTCTGTTTGCGCCGGAGAATGTGATCTTCGTGTCGGCGCTGATCTTGATGCTGTTGCTTGGCGTCGTCCAGGCGATCGGCCTTGGTGGCCATGCGCATTTCGACGCGCCGGACTGGCTCGACTGGATGGGGTTCGGACAGGTCCCGTTGCTGGTGGTGGTTGTCCTGCTGCTTGCGAGCGTCGGGTTGACCGGACTGATCGGCCAGCAGATCGCGCACGACCTGTTCGGTGGCTTGTTGCCCGCATGGATCGCAGTACCCGGCGCAGCGGCGCTGGCCCTGCCCATGACGGCTGTTTCCGCACGGCTGCTGGCACCGATCTTGCCGCACGATCAGACGACCGCGATCGACATCGGCGATCTGGTCGGTCGCGGCGCGATCATCGTCACGGGTCGCGCGGCACCAGGATCGCCGGCGCGCGCGCGGGCCGAGGACTGGTATGGGCAGGCACATTATCTGATGGTCGAACCCGACACCGTCGGACAGGCTTTTGACGAAGGCGAGCGCGTGCTGTTGGTTCGGCGCGAGGGCGACGTCTTTCGAGCGATCGCGACGGGCGATCACCATCTGCCGAGACTGGGGGTTTAATATATGCAGGATGTCGCAACGACGGGCGGGAGCGCCCTTCCGTACCTGATCTACGCGGGCGGCGGCCTGCTGACATTGCTGATTATCGGGTTGGTGATCGCAAGGCTGTATAAGCGCGCGTCGAAGGAGATTGGCTTCGTCCGCACCGGTTTTGGCGGCGAGAAGGTGGTGATTAACGGCGGCGCGCTGGTTCTGCCGGTGTTTCATGAGACGATGCCGGTCAACATGAACACGGTGCGGTTGGCGGTCGAGCGCAAGAACGCCGATGCGCTGATCACACTCGATCGGCTGCGCATCGACGTGAAGGCTGAATTCTATGTCCGTGTGAAGCCTGATGCGCAGGCGATCGCAACCGCCGCACAGACGCTGGGCCTGCGCACGATGAACCCGGACGCGCTGAAAGAGCTTGTCGAAGGAAAGTTCGTCGATGCGTTGCGGTCGGTCGCGGCGGGGATGACGATGGCTCAGTTGCACGAGCAGCGGAGCGAGTTCGTACAGAAGGTTCAGCAGGTGTCATCGGCCGATCTGTCGATGAACGGCCTGGAACTGGAAAGCGTGTCTTTGACCGGGCTGGACCAGACGAGCATCGAGCATTTCAACGCCAATAATGCGTTCGACGCCGAGGGCTTGACCAAACTCACGGAGCAGATCGAACTGCGCAAAAAGGCGCGCAACGACATCGAGCAGGACACGCGCGTCCAGATCGAGACCAAGAATCTTGAGGCGCAGCGTCAGTCCTTTCTGATCGGTCGCGATGAGGAGTTCGCGCGGCTGGAGCAGGAGCGCGAGGTCGAAATGCGCCGCGCGGCGCAAGTCGCCGAGATCGCGCGTGAGCAGGCGCAGCGGCAGCAGGAAGCCGATCAGGCGAAGATCGAGGCAAAAAAGCTGGTCGATAGCCAGCAGATCGAAGCCGACCGTGCGGTGCAGGAAGCGAAGATCGCCCAGACCCAGGCTCTGGAACTCGCGCGGCAGGAACAGCAGATCGCGGTCCAGAACAAGAGCCGCGAAGAGAGCCAGGCCAAGGCGGAGGCCGATGCCGCGCGCGCCAAGGCGGTTGCCGCCGAGGAACAGGTCGTCACCTCACGCGAGACCGAGGTCGCCGAGCGTACCAAGCGCATCGAACTGATCGATGCGGCGCGCGAGGCGGAGCGCGCGGCGATCAGCGTGAAGGTCGAGGCCGAGGCGGAAAAGCAAGCCGCGGCCAATCGTGCTGAAGCGGCGCGGCTGCTCGCGGAAGGCGAGGCCGAGGCGGCCAAGCTGCGCGCCGAGGCGGATCGCGTCCGCTTTGAAGTGGAGGCTGCGGGCCAGCGTGCGGTGAACGAGGCGGCGAACCTGCTTTCGTCCGATCAGATTTCGCTTCAGACCAAGCTCGCGCTGCTAAAGGTGCTGCCGGAGGTGATCCGCGAGGCGGCTAAGCCGATCGAGGCGATCGACAGCATCAAGATCGTGCAGGTCGATGGCCTGACCAGCGGCGGGGGCGCCGGTCCCGGGGGCGGGCCGGGGAATGGGGGCGGCGACGGCAATCTGGCCGATTCGGCGGTCGCGGCCGCGTTGCGCTATCGCGCGCAGGCGCCGATGCTCGACGGGTTGATGAAGGAACTCGGCTTCGACGGCGGCTCGCTCGACGGTCTGGTGAAGGGTGCCGCGATGGCCGGGAGTGCCACGCCGGTGCCTGCGGCGGACCTGCCGGAGGATGACGATGACGATGACGACGATCCTGCATGAATATGCCGCCTCCGGAAATTGCTACAAGATCCGCCTGACCGCTGCGTTCACCGGTCAGGCGATCGAGCGGCGCGAATACGATATCGTCAAGGGCGAGACCCGGACGCCCGCGTTTCTCTCGGGCATCAACGCCAATGGGCGGATTCCGGTGTTGCAGGTCGGGGACCGGTTCCTGCCCGAAAGCAACGCGGCCTGCGTCTATCTCGCCGACGGGTCCGCGCTGATCCCCGCCGATCCGTTCGACCGCGCGGACATGCTGCGCTGGATGTTCTGGGAGCAATATAATCACGAGCCCAATATCGCGACCGTTCGCTTCTGGATGGAGTGGATCGGCGCGGACAATCTCGATGAGCTTCAGCGTGCGATGTTGCCGGGCAAGCGTGCGGCCGGAGAGGCGGCGCTGCGGCTGATGGACGAGCATCTGACGACGCGGGACTGGTTCGTCGGCGACGGCCCGACCCTCGCCGACATCTGCCTCTATGCCTATACCCATGTCGCCGAAGAGGGTGGCTTCGCGCTCTCCCCCTGGCCGGCGGTGCGCGGATGGATCGCGCGGATCGCCGGGCTGAAGGGGTATATTCCCATCACGGCATGACAGAGCGATGACGCGCGAACGCGTCCAGCTGTAACATTCGCGCGTCATATGCAGGTCCGGGCAAGGACAATTTCGGGGCTTTCATGGCCACCATCACCCGGCTGCCGTTCGAGGCGCCGATCACCGATCTCGCCGATTTTTCCGCCATGCAGCCGGCGATCCCCGAACGGGTGATCGGCGGGCGGCGGCAATATCGCGCGATCTGGATTTCGGACATCCATCTCGGCACGCGCGGCTGCAACGCGGAGATGCTGATCGACTTTCTTGACCATGTCGACAGCGAGACGATCTATCTGGTCGGCGACATCATCGACGGGTGGCAGCTCAAGAAGAAGTTCTACTGGCCCGCGACGCACAACGACATCGTGTGGCGAATGCTGAAGCGTGCCAAGCGTGGCGCGCGGGTCGTCTATATTCCCGGCAACCATGACGAGATCTTCCGGCAGTTCACCGGTCTCAGCTTCGGCGGGATCGAAATCCGGCGGCAGGCGATCCATGAAACCGCCGATGGCCGCCGCCTGCTGGTGCTGCATGGCGACGAGTTCGACGCGATCACGCTGTCGCACCGCTGGCTCGCCCATGTCGGCGACGCCGCCTACACCGCGGTGATGGCGCTCAACCGGTGGTGCAACAAATATCGCAGCTGGCGCGGGCTGCCCTATTGGTCGCTGAGCAAGCACGCCAAGCAAAAGGTCAAGAACGCGGTCGAATTCATCTGCGGGTTTGAGGAGATCGTCGCGAAGGAAGCTGGTGCGCGTGGGGTCGATGGCGTGATTGCAGGCCATATCCACACCGCAGAGATGCGCGTCATCGACGGGATCGAATATTATAATGACGGCGACTGGGTGGAGGGTTGCACCGCCCTGGTCGAACATTACGATGGCCGGATGGAAATTCTCCATTGGGCCGACGAAATCGCCGCGCGCGACCTCGGTCCCGAGGGGGCCGAGGAGCGCGCTGCTGCTTGAGTGACGGAGAGATGCGGATCGCGATCGTGACCGACGCCTGGGAACCCCAGGTGAACGGGGTCGTCCGCACGCTCCAGGCGGTCCGCGCCGTGCTGGAACGGCAGGGGCATCGGGTGCTGGTGATCTCGCCGGACCGTTTTTATTCGGTGCCATGCCCCACCTATCCGGAAATCCGGCTGGCGATGGTGCGCAGCCGCACGATCGGCGATCTGCTGGACGCGTTTGAGCCGCATGCCGTGCATCTGGCGACCGAGGGGCCGGTCTGCGTCGCGGCGCGGCGGTGGTGCCTCAAATACGACTTTCCCTTCACCACCGCCTATCACACGCAATTCCCCGATTATGTCGAAGCGCGCGCCGGCGTGCCGGCGGAGTGGGTCTGGCGGTATATCCGCTGGTTCCACGCGCCCGCCCAGTCGATCCTGGCATCGACCGGTTCGATCCGCGACGCGCTGGTCGCGCATGGCCTGGATCAGGTGCGGCATTGGGGGCGGGGGGTGGATCTCGCCAATTTCCGTCCCGGGCTATCGCCCCATCCGGCGATGGCGGACCTGCCGGGGCCGGTCCAGCTCTATGTCGGCCGGATCGCGGTTGAAAAGAATCTCGAGGCGTTTCTGACGTCGCGGCATCCGGGGACGAAGGTCGTCGTGGGCGACGGGCCGGCGCGCGAGGCGCTGGAGGCGAAATATCCCGATGTCGTGTTTCTGGGGCCATTGTTCGGCGAGGCGTTGGCCCAGGCATATAGCGCGGCGGATGTCTTCGTCTTTCCCAGTCGGACCGACACGTTCGGGCTGGTGATGATCGAGGCGCTGGCCTGCGGCACCCCCGTCGCGGCGTTCCCGGTGACCGGGCCGGTGGATGTCGTCACCGCAGAAACCGGGGCGCTGTCGGAGGATCTCGACGTCGCGATCGCCCAGGCGTTGACCCGGGACCGCGCGGCATGTGCGGACTATGGGCGCAGCTTTACCTGGGAGGCGAGCGCGGCGCAGTTCCTGGCCGCGCTGGTGCCGCTCACCGAAGAGGCGCGGGCAGCCTGAAAAAGCAACGGGCCGGTGGCTTTCGCCCCGGCCCGCCATGAATTGAATGGATCGCTCGGATCAGCTCTTGCAGGTGAGCGTACCCTTGCCCGGGATGGTGACGGTAGCCGACTTCGAATTGCCGACCAGCTTATAACCGCCATCGGCCGTGAACGGCTCGCCGGCGGCCGGCGCGGTCAGGCGCGTCTTGGGGCCGTCCTTAACCGCGGTGATCGCCACGATCTTGTCGCCTTCGAAAAAGTCGGCGAAGACCAGCGCGTTGCCCGGCTGGCAGCGCATCGAAACCGTCGCCTTGATCGCCGGCGGCAGTTCGACCTTCGGCGCATTCTTCAGCTGCTCCGCCATCGGATCCGGATCGCGGGAATCGACGACTTCAGGCTTGTGGTCACAGGCGGCGAGCGGCAGGAGCGCGATCGCGGCGGCGGCGGCGGTGAAAAGGCGCATCTTCATAGCGGGCCGCTCTTTTGCGCACGCAGCATTTGACGTCAAGGGATACGTTATACCGGGAACCAATCGATTTTGCGTTGCAACAGGCAAGACCCCGTCCTCATTCGTGAAATTCGTCCAGATCCGGGATACGGCCGAACGCGATTTTCGTTCCGACGCGGTCGGTGCGGCTGCCGTCCATCGGGCCGACCGACACGGCGAGGCGCCCGAATTTCTCGTTGATTCGGTCCATCGCCTTGCTGAGCGCCAGCGTCCGGGTCTCCCGCGCGAGCGGGTCGTCGGGGTCGAGCGCGGCGAACAGCGATTCCTGTTCGCCGTGCAGGGGCGCGATTTCCGCCAGCGTCACGCCGATCATCCGGATCGCGAACCCGCCCGGCCGCTTCCGGCCGGCATCGGCCAGTCGCGGGAACAGCGTGTCGAGCGCGGCCAGCACCGTGAAACTGTCCTGGGTCGATGGCAGCTTGATCGACGTCCGCCAGGTCGATTTGTCGTCCTCGAACCGGGCATGGAGTACGAGAAGGCGGCTGACATGCCCCTTGCGCCGCAGCCGGCTCGCCGATTTGAGCGCGAGGCGCCGGGCGGTGAGCCGCACCGGCTCCAGTCCGCGTTTGCGCGGGCTGAGCACATGGCTGTGGCCGATGGTGCGGCTCTGCGTCGGCTTTTCGGGCAGGTCGAAACCGTGGAGCAGATACCAGAGCCGGTCGCCATTGACCCCGCCCCAGGCCGATCCCGCATCGCGCGGCCGGCGCGCGCACAACTGGCCGATGTCCAGAATGCCCTGCTGGGCAAGCCGCTTTTCCATCTTCGCGCCGATCCCGGCGATATCGCGCAGCGGGAGCGCGAACAGGCGCTGGGGCAGCATCTCCTCGCTCAACACCGTCAGGCCGTCGGGTTTCTGCATGTCGCTGGCCAGCTTGGCGAGCAGCCGGTTGGGCGCGATCCCCACCGAACTGGTCAGGCAGGTGCCGACATGGGCGCGGATCCCCGCCTTGATCCGCTGCGCGAGTGCGGTGGCCGCGGCGACGCTGTTTTCATTATCGAGCAGCCGGCACGCCACCTCGTCGATCGAACAGACGCGGGTGACCGGGATGTGGTTCCAGATTTCGGCGACGATCGCTTCATGGAACTCGACATATTTCGCGTGGCTCCCCGGCGTCACGATCAGTTCGCGGCACAGCTGTTTCGCCTCCCACACCGGGGTGCCGGTGCGGATGCCGTATTTCTTGGCCTCGACCGACGCGGCGATCGCGACGGTGGTGTCGCTGTCCACCGGCGCGACGATGATCGGCCGCCCGCGCAGGTCGGGGTTCAGCTGTTGCTCGACCGAGGCGAAATAGCTGTTGAGATCGAGATACAGCCAGCGCAGCGGACGGGGCGGCAGGTCCAGGGGCGGCGCATCGGGCATGGCGGAACAATAGTGGAACGCGGGCGGCGTGTCACGCGGCCCGCGATCGGGTGGGCGGGGCGTATTGGGGCGTCCGCACATGAAAGGAGAGCGGCTCTCTGGCGAAGCGGGAGCGGAGCGTTTCCCGGCCCCAGCAATCGGCCACGCACAGATAGCCGAAGGCGACGAACAGGATCACCGCGCGCCCCGCTGCGCTGTTCACCCATGGCGCGATCATGCCGAAGATGACGATCCCGGCCAGCACCAGCCAGAAGATCAGCAGGCAAAGCGATTGCGCGATCTGTGCGCGGGACACCGAAAATCGCGCGGCGCCGGCGCCGGTCCACACGATCTTGTGCAGGCTCCCTTCGAACTCGTCCTCCAGCGCATCGATGTGCCGTTCCCAGTTTTCCTGCCAGAATTTCGCGCCCTGCGCCGACAGCCAGCCGAGCCAGGAGGTCAGCACGCCGATCGCGGCGATGGGAAGCACGGCAAGGTTGAACGCGGCCGGATCGCGCATCGCAACGGCCAGCGCCGCGAACATCGCGACCTGGGCGGCGAAGAAGAAGGTGGCGCGTTTCCAGAAGAGTTCGATCTCGAACGATCGAAGCTCATAGGCGCGCTTGAGCGCAGCCTCCCGCCGCGCCTTCGCGCCGCGCCCCGAGCGCAGGCCGAGCGCGTCCCAATAGGCATCGATCGAGGAAGACATGGGCAAATCCGGTTCCGGTGCGGCCTGGCGCGCGTCCCGATGTGATGAGGCTTTGCGCGTGGCGCAACGTCAGCCCTGCAAAAAGGTGCGCACTTCCATCCATGCCGGCAGTTTCGCCGCCAGCCCGACGGTGTGCAGCGGGCTGGAGGACGGGAGGGACAGGATCGCCCATCGGTTGGTCGCCGCACCCAGCTGGCGAAGGCCATGCTTCGCCGCCATGGCCCCGTTAAAGGCGATCGCGCGCAGGTCGGGCAGCGTGGCGGCCAGCGTGGCGACATCATTGGGTTCGATCGCCGCGATCGCGGCATCGGTGCTCCCCCGCCGCAGGGCGCTCGCCACCACGTCCCACAGGCCGCATCGCGCGTCGCGCAGGGCGGCGAGCCGGGCGTCATAGGGGAGTGCCGGCAGCTCCTCCCGCGCGAGGACATGTGCCATCAGCCGCCAGAACTGGTTCTGCGGGTGCGCGTAATAGGCGCGTTCGGCCAGGCTGCGCTCGCCGGGCAGGCTGCCGCAGATCAGCACCCGGGTGCGCGCATCGGTGACCGGCGCGAAGCTCGATTTGCGGGGCGGGATTGATTGCATCGCGCACGCGTTCTAGCATCGCCGCATGGCGCGCGCGATCACCCGCTATGGCGATTTCTGGCCCTATTATCTGCGTGAGCATGCGCGGGCGCAGACGCGGGCGATGCATTATGCCGGCACGCTGCTGACGTTCGTGGCGCTGGCGGCGGGCATCTGGCTCAACAGCTGGTGGTTCCTGGCGATCCCGCTCGCCGGTTACGGCTTTGCCTGGGCGGCGCATTTCGGGGTGGAGAAGAACCGGCCCGCGACCTTCACCTATCCGCTCTGGTCGCTGGTCAGCGACTATCGCATGTTCTTCCTGTGGCTGACGGGGCGGCTGGGGCCACACCTCAAGCAGGCGGGGGTCGCGGCATAGTTTCGCTTGCTTGCGGGGCGATGGGGGGCATGCCTATGTTCCCGCCATGCAGGTCGCAAACGATACTATCGCACTGATCGGAAACACGCCGCTGGTCCGGCTCAAGGGGCCGAGCGAGGCCGCTGGCTGCGACATTTTCGGCAAGTGCGAATTCGCCAATCCGGGGGCCAGCGTGAAGGATCGCGCGGCGCTGTTCATCGTCGAGGATGCCGAGGCGCGCGGCGCGATCCAGCCCGGCGGCACGATCGTCGAGGGGACGGCGGGCAATACCGGCATCGGGCTGGCGCTGGTCGCCAATGCCAAGGGCTATCGCACGATCATCGTGATGCCCGAAACGCAGAGCCGGGAAAAGATGGACACGCTGCGCGCGCTGGGCGCTGAACTGGTGCTGGTCCCCGCCGCCCCCTATTCGAATCCCGGTCATTTCGTACACACCAGCCGCCGCATCGCCGAAGAGACGCCGAACGCGATCTGGGCCAACCAGTTTGACAATATCGCCAATCGCCGCGCGCATATCGCCGGCACCGCCGAGGAAATCTGGACGCAGATGGAGGGGCGGATCGACGGCTTCACCTGCGCGGTCGGCACCGGCGGCACGCTTGCCGGCGTGGCGCTGGGCCTGAAGGAGCATGACGAGCGGGTGCGCATCGCGCTCAGCGATCCGCATGGCGCGGCGCTGTACGAATATTATGCGCATGGCGAGTTGAAGGCGGAGGGCAGTTCGGTCGCGGAAGGGATCGGGCAGGGGCGTATCACCGCCAATCTGGAAGGCGCGCCGATCGACACCCAGTTCCGGATCTCGGACGAAGAGGGGCTGGAATGGGTGCGGCGCCTGCTTGCCGAGGAAGGGCTTTGCCTGGGCCTGTCGTCGGGCATCAACGTCGCCGGGGCGGTGCGGCTTGGCCGTGAACTGGGGCCGGGCGCGCGGGTCGCGACGATCCTGTGCGATACCGGCTTCCGCTATCTCTCGACCCTCTACAATCGCGAGTGGCTGCGCGCGAAGGGGTTGCCGGTCCCCGCCTGGCTCGATCACGACTGAGGCGCGTCACAGGGTGACAATCGGCTGTTAAGGCGTTACATTTATGCCACAGCCATGAAATCGCTTCCAACGGATCCTCAGCAGAGCATGCAGCGCGTCCGGGTCGGCCTGACCGGACTGGCCAGCGTCCTGCTGCTGATCGGGCTGGCCAGCGCGATTTTCACCTCCGCCGACAAGGAGGCTCCGGTGGTGGCGGAAGGGGCGCCAAAGCCCGATGTGGTCGCGAACATGACCGATGGCGCGGTGACCAACAGCGCCGTGGTGGAAAAGGACGAGCCGATCGCCGAACTGGGCATCGCGCCGCGCACCGCCGAAACCCCCGCCGCAGTCGCGACCCCCGCTTCACCCCCCACCCAATGAGCGCCAGCGGCGCCAGCCCGGACTTCGGGACCGCTCCGGCGGCACGTCGCGTGCGCTTCGCTCCTGAAACCGGGCGCGCGCGGGAATCGGCCCCACTTTGCCCGTCGCCGCCCACAGTGCGCGTGCGAGGTCGCGCCATCCCGTCCCCCGCGCCGAAAACAATACGAGAACATCTCAAGATCGTAGTTAATACGTCACCCGGCTAAGGCAATTTTTGGGGCAAATTCCCGTAAAATCCCGAGTTGAGGCATTGAAAACCGGGGGCGCTTAAGTTACGCCCTTGGTTAACAGGGCAACCTTATCGTCATCCGAAGGGGATCCGGCGCGCGTGGGGCAAGCACGCTTCCGGAGACGGAGGAGGTTTGTCCGCCGCAAATGAGGGCGGGCGTGGGTCGAAGCGGGTATCGAGGCGTGGGGCTGCAGTTGGTGGACGACAAGGGTCGTGTCGCCATCCCCGCCGGCCTGCGCGCGACGCTCGAAAAGAACAGCGGACAAGCCGAAGGTTCGAAGGACGCGCGCGTCGCGATCCTGACGACGCATGAGAGCGATCCCTGCCTGATCGCCTATGACGAACCCTATTTCGACCTGCTGATGGACCGGCTCGATGCCCGCGAGCTGGAATTTGCCGGTGAGCGGGGCCGTAGCGACTCCAACATCTGGCGCGAAGGTGTCGGATCGAGCGAGAACATCGCCTTTGATCCGTCCGGCCGCTTCGTCGTTCCCGGCATGCATGCGGATCACGCCAACATCGGCAAGCCGGGCTACGCCTTTTTCTACGGCGTCGGCAAGGTGATCGAAATCTGGGATCCGCGCACCCTGCTCGCGCATCCGACCGCCCCGGAAAGCATGAAGACCGCCTGTCGTTATCACCTTGCCGACAAGAAGGTGACGCTGTGACCGCCGCCCCGGCCCTGCGCCCCCATGTCCCGGTCTTGCTGGACGAGGTGATCGATGCCCTGTCGATCGCGCCCGGCGAGCGCCATGTCGATGCGACGTTCGGCGCGGGCGGCTATACCGACGCGATCCTCGACCGGGGGGCGCAGGTGGTCGCGTTCGACCGGGACCCGCGCGCGATCGCCGATGGGCAGCCGCGCGTCGCCGCGCATGGCGGGCGGTTGATCCTGATCGAGGCGCCGTTTTCGACCCTGGATCGCGAACTCGACGCGCGCGACCTTGCCCCGGTCGATGGCGTGACGCTGGATATCGGTGTCTCTTCGATGCAGCTCGACCAGGCGGAGCGCGGGTTCAGCTTTCAGGCCGACGGGCCGCTCGACATGCGGATGGCGGGCGAGGGGGTGAGCGCGGCCGATTTCGTCAACGACGCGGACGAGGCCGAGATCGCCGATATCCTCTTTCACTATGGCGAGGAACCGCGCGCACGACGGGTGGCGCGGGCGATCGTCGCCGCACGGCCGCTGACCCGCACCGCGGAACTGGCGGCGGTGGTGCGTCGGGCGCTGGGGTACAAGCCGCACGACAAGAAGGACCCGGCGACCCGCACCTTTCAGGCGATCCGCATCCATGTGAACCGCGAACTGGACGAACTGGCCGAGGGGCTGGCGGCTGCGGAGCGGGTGCTGAAGCCCGGCGGGCGGCTGGCGGTCGTCACCTTTCACAGCCTTGAGGACCGGATGGTCAAGAAATTCATGCGCGAGCGCAGCGGGAGCGAACCCGCCGGATCGCGCCACCGTCCGGCGGTCGCCGCCGCGCGCGCGCCCAGTTTCGAGGCGCCGGCCAAGCCGGTGCGCCCGGGCGAGCGCGAACTTTCGGTCAACCCGCGCGCGCGCTCCGCGACGCTGCGCGTGGCCCGGCGCACCGCCGCGCCGGCATGGAATTGAGGAGGGGAAGGCAGTGGTAAAGGCGCTCAGCGGGTTCGGGTGGTTCCTGACCGGGGTGGTGGTGGCTCCGGGCTGCTACATGGTGTCGTCTCAGGTCGCGTCCGAGCGGACGCGGGTGGAAGGCGTCGAGCGCGCGATCGCCAAGGCGCACAAGGACATTCGCGACCTGGAAACCGAATTCGATACGCGCGCCAATCTCGCCCAGCTCGAACGCTGGAATGGGGAGGTGATGCGGTTCGCCGCGCCGACGCCGCAGCAATTCCTGGCGAGCGATACGCAGCTCGCCTCGCTGCGCCCACTGGAAGGTGACGGGCTGGCGCAACGCTATGCCGCGATGGTGGTCCCGCAGGGTGTGGCGGGCGTCGCCGGGAGTGCGGCGAAAGCGGTCGATGCGGCGGCCGGTAGTGCGGCCGAGGCGGTGGCGAAGGCCGCGCCGGCGCCAAAGCCGGATCCCGCCGCTGCCACCCGCTCCGCCGCGACGGCGGTGGCCCAGGCCAAACCGGTCGCGGAGGCGGCGAAGAGCGAGCGTGTGGCGATGCTCGACCGCAAGCTGCTCGACGATTCGAGCTTCGGCGATCTGATGAAGGGCGTGAAGGCGGAGGCGTCGCGGCTGCGGTGACGGTGCTGCTCGCCCCCGCGCTGCGGCACCGCAGTGGCCACGGTCCCCGCCAGGGCGGGATCGCGGTCACGCATCTGCGGCTGATGGTGCTCACGCTGCTGTTCGCGGCGGCGATCTGCGTCATCATCGGGCGTCTGGCGCTGCTCGCACTGATCGCCGAGCCGGCGGGGGCGGCCAGTGTCAATGCGATGCTGGTGCCGATGCGCGGCGATCTGGTCGATCGCAACGGCGCCCCGCTGGCGCGCACGATCGATGCGTGGTCGATCGGCGTGCGGCCGGGCAAGGTGATCGGCAACAAGGATGAGCTGGCGCGGATGCTGGCGGCGACCCTGCCCGGCAAGAGTGCGTCCGATTATGCCCGCATCCTGTCGAGCGATGCGCGCTTCACCTACCTAAAGCGCCGCGCGGTCCCCGAACTGGTGGCGGCGGTCCACGAACTGGGTGAGCCGGGCATAGAATTCGCGCGCGAGCCGCAGCGCCTGTATCCCCAGGCCACGCTGGCCGCGCATGCGCTGGGCTTCGTCGATTTCGACGGTCACGGCGTGAGCGGCATGGAGCGTGCGCTGGATCCCGCGCTGAGCGATCCCACGCGGCGCGGCAAGCCGGTGGCGCTGTCGATCGATCTGCGTGCGCAGGCGGCGATGGAGAGCGAGCTGGGCGCGGCGATGACCTCGCTTCAGGCGCGCGGGGCCGCCGGCATCATCATGGACGTCGCGACGGGTGAGGTGATCGCCATGGCCTCGCTCCCGACGTTCAACCCCAACAATGTGAAGGGCGCCAATCCCGAGCATTTCCGCAACAACGTGACCCAGAGCGTCTATGAACTGGGTTCGACGTTCAAGCCGATCACCATGGCGCTGGCGATCGAAAGCGGCGTCGTCCCGTCGATGGCGAAACGCTATGACGCGACCGAGCCGCTACAGGTCGGCGGGTTCAAGATTCGCGACGATCACGCCCAGCGGCGCTGGCTCAACGTGCCGGAAACACTGATCCATTCCTCGAACATCGCGACGGCGCGCATCGCCGACGAACTGGGCAAGGACCGGATGCAGGGCATGTTCCGCCGGATGGGGTTCGATGCCAAGCCGCGGATCGAACTGGGCGGGACCGCGGGGCCGCTCTGGCCGAAATACTGGGCGCGCACGACGGTGATGACCACCGGCTATGGTCATGGGATCGCGGTCACGCCGCTGCATCTCGCCACCGCCTATGCCGCGCTGGTCAATGGCGGAATCTGGCATCCGGCGACGCTGCGCAAGCTCGCGCCCGGCCAGGTGCCTGAGGGGCATCGCGTGATTTCAGAGCCGACCAGCGCGCGGATGCGCCAGCTGCTGCGACTGATCGTGACGCATGGCACGGGGACGAAGGCGAACGCGCCGGGCTATCGCGTGGGTGGCAAGACCGGCACCGCCGAGGTGCCGGGGCGGGGCGGTTATCAACGCAATAAGAACGTATCGACCTTCGCAGCGGCTTTCCCGATGGACGCACCGCGCTATGTGGTGCTGGTCATGCTCGATTCCCCGATCGGAAATGCCCAGACCTTCGGTCTCACGACCGCCGGCTGGACCGCCGCCCCCGTGGTCAACCGCGTCATCATGCGCACCGGCGCGATGCTGGGCGTGATGCCGGACGAAACCCGCGACGTCGATGTGTCCGACCTGATCCCGCTGCTGTGGGACCCCGACAAGAAGGCCGCCGCAACCACCAACACCCCCGTGGTCGCGCCGGGAGCCGGCGAGTGAGGCTGGCCGAGCTGACCGGCGGGGCAGAGGACAGCATCGTCACCGGCTTCGCGATCGACCACCGCAAGGTCGCGCCCGGCACCGTGTTCGGCGCGTTTCGCGGCGCCCGCTTCAACGGCGAGGATTTCATTGCGGAGGCGGTGGCGCGCGGCGCGATCGCGGTGGTCGCGCGGCCCGAGGTGCAGGTCGAGGGCGCGGCGCATATCGCGACCGATCATCCGCGCACCCAGTTCGCCCGGATCGCCGCGCGGTTCTTCGCACCCTTTCCCGACATTTCGGTCGCGGTCACCGGCACCAACGGCAAGACATCGACCGTGGAGATGGTGCGTCAGCTGTGGCGGATGGCCGGCCATAACGCCGCATCGATCGGGACGCTGGGCGTCACCACGGCGGGTGAGATGGTATCGACCGGCCTGACCACGCCCGATGTCGTCACCTTCCTGTCCAATGTCGCGGGTCTTGCCCGTGAAGGCGTCACCCACCTCGCCTTCGAAGCGTCGAGCCATGGCCTGTCGCAATATCGGACCGAGGGGCTGCCGGTGGCGGCGGCGGCGTTCACCAATCTCTCACGCGACCATCTCGACTATCACAGCGACATGGCCGAATATTTCGCCGCCAAGCAGCGGCTGTTCGCCGATGTGCTCGATCCCGACGGAACGGCGGTGGTGTGGGCCGACGATCCGCATTCCGAACGCGTGATCGATATCGCGCGCACGCGTGGCAACCGGATCCTGACCGTCGGCACCCATGGCCAGTCGCTGCGGCTGGTTTCGCGGGCGCCGACCCTGCTCGACCAGAAGCTGGTGATCGAGGCCGATGGCCGCGAACATCGCGTCGGCCTGCCCCTGATCGGCGGCTATCAGGCGGCGAATGCGCTGGTCGCGGCGGGTCTGGTGATCGCGACCGGTGGCGATGTCGCCGAAACGCTCGCCAACCTCGCCCGTCTTCAGCCGGTACGCGGGCGGCTGGAACGGGCGGTGATCGCCAGGAGCGGTGCGCCGGTCTATGTCGATTATGCGCACACGCCCGATGCGATCGAGGCGGCGATCGCCGCGCTCAAGCCGCACGCCGCGGGGCGGCTGATCCTGGTGTTCGGCGCCGGCGGCGATCGCGACGCGGGGAAGCGCGAGCCGATGGGACAGGCCGCCTGTGCCGGCGCCGATCTGGTGATCGTGACCGACGACAATCCGCGGGGGGAGGATGCGGCATCGATCCGCGCCGCGGTGATGAAGGGGTGTCCGGCCGCGACGGAGATCGGCGACCGGGGACAGGCGATCGCCGCCGCCATCGCCGCCGCGGGACCGGAGGACATCGTCCTGATCGCGGGCAAGGGGCATGAACAGGGCCAGATCGTCAACGACATGATCCTGCCCTTTGACGATGTAAGCGTCGCGCGGGAGGCGGCGGCATGACCGCGCCGCTATGGACATCCGCCGAGATCGCCGCCGCCACCGGCGGCACCGCCTCGGCCAGGTTCGAGGTCGAGGGGGTCGCGTTCGACAGCCGCGAGGTCGGGCCGGGTGCGCTTTTCCTCGCGCTGACCGGTGAGACGACCGACGGCCACAAATTCCTCGACCAGGCATTTGCGAGCGGTGCGAGCGGCGCGATCGTGTCGCGGGAAACCGGCCATCCCCACATCCTGGTCGGCGACACGATGGTCGCGCTCGAAAACCTGGCCCGGGCGAGCCGCAAGCGGATGGAGGGCGTCGTGATCGGCGTCACCGGATCGGCGGGCAAGACCGGGACGAAGGAGGCGCTGTTCGAATGCCTCGACCGGATCGATCCCGGCGCGGCGCATCGATCGGTCAAGAGCTACAACAACCATACCGGCGTTCCGCTGAGCCTGTCGCGGATGCCGCGCGAAACGCGTTTCGGCGTTTTCGAGATGGGGATGAACCATGCCGGCGAACTGCTGGCGCTGACCCATATGGTGCGCCCCCATATCGCCATCGTCACGACGATCGCCCCGGCGCATACCGAGTTCTTTGCCAGCGTCGAGGCGATCGCCGACGCCAAGGGCGAGATTTTTCAGGGACTGGAGCCGGGTGGCACGGCGATCGTGCCGTTCGACAGCCTCCACCGCGACCGGCTGATCGCGGCGGCGACGCCGCATGCGGGGCGCATCGTGACCTTTGGTCTGGGCGAGGGCGCCGATGTGCGCGCGATCGAAATCCTGCCGAACCAGCCGGGTGGCACCTTCGTCACCGCGCGGATCGGCGCGGACCGCACGCTCAGCTTCACCCTGTCGCAACCGGGTGATCACTGGGTCGCCAACGCGATGGCGGTGCTGGCGGCGGTCGATGCGGCGGGCGGCGATCTGGAACAGGCGGGCCTGGCGCTGGCAGAGATGGGCGGTCTTGCCGGACGCGGCGCGCGGTTCGCGGTGCCGGTCGCGGACGGGCAGGCGCTGGTGATCGACGAAAGCTACAATGCGAATCCCGCGTCGATGCGCGCAACGCTGGCGGTGCTGGCGGCGACGCCGGCGCAGCGGCGCATCGCGGTGCTGGGCGAGATGCGCGAACTTGGCGAGGAGTCCGCCGCCTATCACGCCGCGCTTGCCGATCCGGTCGCGACCGCAGGCGTCGAGGCGTTGCTTCTTGTCGGCGAAGGGATGGCGCCGCTGGCGCATGCGCTTGAGGGGCGGATCGAATTGGTCCATGTGGCCGATGCCGCCGCCGCACGCGATCGCGTCGAAACGATGCTTCGGGCGGGTGACGCGCTGCTCATCAAGGGGTCGAACGGGGTCGGGTTGTCGCGCGTCGTCGCGGCGCTACAGGGAAGGGGCTGATGCTTTACGAATTGGCCGAATGGCTGGGCTTTCCGGGGCTGCTCAACCTGGTGCGCTATCTGTCGTTCCGCACCGGGGCGGCGGTCGCCACCGCGCTGCTGATCGGCCTCATCATCGGTCCGCGTTTCATTGGCTGGCTGCGGGTGCGGCAGGGCAAGGGTCAGCCGATCCGCGCCGACGGGCCGCAGAGCCACCTCGCCAAACGCGGCACGCCGACCATGGGCGGGCTGATGATCCTCACTAGCCTGTCGCTGTCGATCCTGATCTGGATGGACCTTGCCAATCCCTATGTCTGGGCCTGCACCTTCGTCACGCTCGGTTTTGGCATGATCGGGTTCCTCGACGATTACGACAAGGTCCGCAAGGCGAGCACGGCCGGCGTCTCCGGGCGCGTGCGGCTGCTTGGCGAATTCGCGATCGCGGGGATCGCGGCGTGGATCATCACGCTTCAGAACGGCACCGTGCTCTACGTCCCGTTCTTCAGCCAGCTGAGTTTCGACCTTGGCCCCTTCTATATCGTCTTCGCGGCGTTCACGATCGTCGCATTCGGCAATGCGGTGAACCTGACCGACGGGCTGGACGGGCTGGCGACGATGCCGGTCATCATCGCCAGCATGGCGTTCATGCTGATCGTCTATATCGTCGGGAACAAGATCTACGCGACCTATCTTGGCATTCCGCATGTGCCGGGGGCGGGCGACCTCGCCATTTTCTGCGGCGCGATCATCGGCGCCGGCCTTGCCTTTCTGTGGTTCAACGCGCCGCCGGCGGCGGTGTTCATGGGCGATACCGGCAGCCTGGCGCTGGGCGGCGCGCTGGGCGCGATCGCGGTGACCGCGCATCACGAACTGGTGCTGGGCATCATTGGCGGGCTGTTCGTGGTCGAGGCGATGAGCGTCATCATCCAGGTCTTCGTCTATAAGCGCACCGGAAAGCGCGTGTTCAAGATGGCGCCGATCCACCATCATTTCGAACAGATGGGGTGGAGCGAGCCGACCGTCGTGATCCGCTTCTGGATCATCGCCTTCGTCCTCGCGCTTGCCGGCCTCGCGACGCTGAAGCTGCGGTGATCGTGTCGCGCGCCTGGCGCGGGAAACGCTTTGCGGTACTCGGGCTGGCGCGGTCTGGGGCGGCGAGCGTGCGCGCGCTGCTGGCCGGCGGGGCGGAGGTTGTCGCCTGGGACAGCGATGCTGAGCGGCGCGAGAGCATTGCCGGTGACATTCAGGAACTGTCGAGCCCACTCGACGCGACAACGCTGATCGTTGCGGATCCGGTCGAGACCAGTCTCACCGGGGTTGCGGGCGTCGTGGTGTCGCCCGGCGTCCCGCTCAATCGGCATCCGGTCGCGGCAAGGGCGCGCGAGGCGGGCGTGCCGGTCATCGGCGATATCGAGCTGTTCGCGCAGGCGCGGGGCGAACTGCCTCCGCACAAGGTGGTCGGGATCACCGGCACCAACGGCAAGTCGACCACCACCGCGCTGATCCACCATATCCTCGAAACGGCGGGTATCCCGGCGCGGCTGGGCGGCAATATCGGCCTGCCGATCCTGGGGCAGGAGCCGTTGCCCGCGGGCGGCGTCTATGTGCTCGAACTGTCGAGCTATCAGATCGACCTGACCCACAGCCTCGATTGCGACGTCGCGGTGCTGCTCAACATCACGCCGGACCATCTCGACCGTTATGACGGGTTCGAAGGCTATGCCGGGTCAAAGGCGCGGCTGTTCGCGATGCAGTCGGCGGGCCATGCGGCGATCATCGGCATCGGCGACGCGGCCGCGCAGGGCGTTGCGAAACAGGTGTCGCGTGCCGGTCGCGCAACCGATCTGGTCCGGATCGCGCCGGGCGCATGCATGGACCAGTCGCGCTGGCCCGCGCTTCAGGGGCCGCACAATGCGCAGAACGCGCTCGCCGCCATCGCCGCCTGTCAGGCGCTGGGCGTCGCGCAGGCGGCGATCGACCGGGCGCTGGAGAGCTTTCCCGGCCTGCCGCACCGGATGGAGCGGGTCGCGACGCGCGGCGGCGTGCTGTTCGTCAACGACAGCAAGGCGACCAACCCCGACAGCGCCGCGCCCGCGCTGGCCGCATTCGACCGCGTCCACTGGATTGTCGGCGGACAGGCCAAGACCGACGATCTGGAGGCGTGCCGACCGGGCTTTGGCCATGTCGTGCGCGCCTATGTGATCGGCGATGCGGCGCGGCGTTTTGCCGAGTTGCTGAAGGGTGAATTTCCGGTCGAAACGAGCGGCACGCTCGACGCCGCGGTGCGATCGGCGGCGGCGCAGGCGCTGCCGGGAGAGACGGTGCTGCTGTCGCCGGCCTGTGCCTCGTTCGACCAGTTCCGGGATTATGAGGATCGCGGCGCGCAGTTTCGCGCGGCGGTGGGAGCACTCCAATGACCGATATCTTGCGAAGCCGGGCGATCGCGAAGCGCGGATGGCGCGGCCGGGTGGAGGACAAGCTGAGCCGGGGCAGCAAGTCCAGCTTTGGCCTGTGGTTCTGGGAAATCGACCGGGTGCTGCTGCTGCTCGCATTCCTGCTGATCGGGATCGGGCTGGTCGCCGTCGCGGCGGCATCGCCGGCATCGGCGGAACGCTATTCGGACACGACCAAGCAGTTCGCGGCGATGCATTATTTCTGGCGACAGGCGCTGTGGATCGGCCTGTCGATCCCGGTGCTGCTGGTGGTGTCGATGCTGCCGATCAATTTCGCGCGGCGGATGGCGATCCTCGGCACGGCGATCTGCATCGTCCTGGTGGCGGTGGCGGGAATGTTCGGGGCAGAGATCAACGGCGCGCGCCGCTGGATCGGCGTCGGTGTCGCCTCGTTCCAGCCTTCGGAGTTCCTGAAGCCCTTTTTCATCGTCACCATCGCCTGGCTGTTGTCGATCAAGTCGAAGGAGCCGGACCTGCCGGTCATGCCGCTGACCGGCGTGCTCACCGCGATTGTCGCCGCGCTGCTGATGAAACAGCCCGATTTCGGGCAGACCATGGTGTTCGGCCTGGTGTGGATCGTGCTGCTGACCCTGGCCGGCATCTCGACGCGCACCATGGGGCTGCTCGGCGGCGCGACGCTGGGCGGGGTGGTCGCGGCCTATCTGTTCTACGATACGGCGCGGATCCGCATCGACAGCTTCCTGTTTCCCGATCCCGACAAGGCGGCGGCGGAGCATTATCAGACCGACATGGCGCATGCGGTCATCACTGCGGGCGGCGCGACCGGCACCGGCCCGGGCGGCGGCACGGTGAAGTTCAAGCTGCCCGAGGCGCATACCGACTATATCTTTTCGGTGGTGGGTGAGGAGTTCGGGCTGATCGCCTGCATGGGCATCGCCTTGCTCTATCTGGCGATCGTGGTGCGCGTGCTCATCAAGCTGCTGGACGAGGAGGACAGTTTCCGCCTGCTGGCGGCGGCGGGGCTTGCGGCCCAATTCGGGATTCAGGCGCTGATCAACATGGCGGTCAATACCGGCCTTGCTCCCTCCAAGGGCATGACCTTGCCGTTCATTTCCTATGGCGGCAGCTCGATGATCGCGCTGTCGATCGGCATGGGGCTTCTGCTCGCATTCACGCGCCGGAACCCGTATCTCAAGCGCTCGCCTTACACGGTTCGAGGGAGCAGTTGATGACGAGTGCGCGGCGTTACGTATTGGCGGCGGGGGGAACCGGCGGGCATATGGTGCCGGCCGCGGCGCTCGCGGCGGAGCTGATGCGGCGCGGGCATCAGGTCGCGTTGCTGTCGGATGAGCGCGGGGTGCGCTTTCCCGACCTGTTCGACGGGGTGGAAACGCGCGTCGTCCCCGCCTCGCGCCTGTCGGGCGGTCCGATCGGCTGGGCGAAGGCGGCGATGACGATGATGAAGGGCCGGCGTCAGGCGCTCCGCCTGTATCGTCAGTTCCGGCCGAGCGCGGTGATCGCCTTTGGCGGCTACGCGTCGCTTCCCGCGCTGATGGCGGCGTTCGCGGCAAAGGTTCCGACGATCGTGCATGAACAGAATGCCGTGCTTGGCCGCGTCAACCGGCTGGTCGCCGCGCGCGTCGATGGCATCGCGACAAGCTATGCGCATGTCGAGCGGCTCAAGGAAAAATACGCCGCCAAGACCTATCTGGTCGGCAATCCGGTGCGCGAGGCGGTGCTCGACCTGCGCCTCAAACCCTATCCGCCGCTGGACGAGGACGGGATTTTCCGCGTGCTCGTCACCGGCGGCAGCCAGGGCGCGTCGATCCTTAGCCAGGTGGTTCCCGACGGCCTTGCGCTGCTGCCCGTGCATTTCCGCCGCCGGCTTCAGGTGACCCATCAGGCACGCGTCGAGGATATCGATGAGGTGCGCCGCAAATATGCCGATCACGGCATTCCGGCGGAAATCGCGACCTATCTGCCCGACCTGCCCGAGCGCCTGGCCTGGGCGCATATCGTGATCGCCCGCGCCGGCGCGTCCACCATCGCTGAACTGACCGCGGCGGGCCGCCCCGCGATCCTGGTCCCGCTGCCCGGCGCGACCGACGATCACCAGACCGCCAATGCCCGCGAAATCAGCGAGGCGGGCGGCGGGCGCACCATCGCCCAGCGCGCCTTTACCGCGCAGGAACTGGCGAAGCAGATCCAGAAACTGGGCCTGGAGCCGCAGGCGCTGGCCAACGCCGCCGCGTGCGCGCGCAGCGTCGGCCGCCCGGATGCCGTGCGCGACCTGGCCGATCTGGTCGAATCGATCGACGCCGACTGGGCGTCGGCAGGACTGGGCGTGGCGGAACCGGTCCAGAGCGCGCCACAGGGCGCGGCATTTGCGAGGTCGCAGGCGTGAGGGGCGTCGGCAAGGATATCGGCACGATCCATTTCGTCGGCATCGGCGGCATCGGCATGTCGGGCATTGCCGAAGTGATGCACAATCTTGGCTACAAGGTGCAGGGCAGCGACAGCGCCGAGGGCTATGTGGTCGAGGGGCTGCGGCGGCGCGGCATCCGAATCGCGATCGGCCAGTCGGCCGACAATCTGGGCGATGCGGCGGTGGTCGTCACGTCGACCGCGATTCGGCGTGACAATCCCGAAGTGCAGGGCGCCTATGCCCGCCGCATCCCGGTGGTGCGCCGCGCGGAGATGCTGGCCGAACTGATGCGCCTCAAATCCACCGTCGCGGTCGCCGGCACGCATGGCAAGACGACGACGACCAGCATGATCGCCGCGCTGCTTGATGCCGGCGGTGTCGATCCGACGGTCATCAACGGCGGCATCATCAACCAATATGGCTCGAACGCGCGGCTGGGCGACAGCGAGTGGATGGTGGTCGAGGCGGACGAGAGCGACGGCAGCTTCCTGCGGCTCGACGGCACGATCGCGGTGGTGACCAACATCGATCCCGAACATCTCGACCATTATGGCTCGTTCGACCGGGCGAAGGACGCCTATGTCGAATTCGTCGAGAATGTCCCCTTTTACGGCGCGGCGCTCCTCTGCCTCGACCATCCGGAGGTTCAGGCGATCATCCCGCGCGTGCGCGATCGCCGCATCGTCACCTATGGCTTCGCCGCTTCGGCCGATGTGCGCGGCGTGAACGTCCAGCCCTATCCGGGCGGCAACCGGTTCGAGGCGATCATTCGCAGCCGCGACGGTGCGACCCGATCGATCGAGAATATCGAGCTGCCCATGCCCGGCCGGCACAATGTCCAGAACGCGCTCGCGGCGATCGGCGTGGCGCTGGAAATGGGGATCGAGGACGCGACGATCGCGAACGGCTTTGCCAAGTTCGGCGGGGTCAAGCGCCGCTTCACCAAGGTGGGGGAGATCGCGTTCGCCGACGCGCCGCCGGCGATCGTGATCGACGATTACGGCCACCATCCGGTGGAGATCCGCGCCGTGCTCGCCGCCGCCCGCGAAAGCGCGCAGGGCAGGGTGATCGCGGTCGTCCAGCCGCACCGCTATTCGCGGCTCGGCAATCTGATGGACGATTTCGCCCAGGCGTTCAACGATGCCGACATGGTGCTGGTGACCCCGGTCTATGCGGCCGGCGAGGCTCCGGTCGAGGGCGTGAGCGGCGCGGCGCTGGTCGAGCGGATCAACGAACGCGGGCATCGCTCCGCCGCGACGGTCGCCGACGCGGGCGAACTGGCGACGCGGATCGCGCAGGTCGTCCAGCCCGGCGATCTGGTCGTGTGTCTGGGCGCGGGCGACATCACCAAATGGGCCGCCGGCCTTGCCGATGCCGTCGATCGCGCACGGGCCGCGGCATGAGCGACTGGTTCACCCTCGCCACCGACATGCAGCGCGAGATCATCCGCGCACAAAAGGCGCAGATGGATGCGGCGCAGACGCTGCTCGACGCCGGCAAGCAGGTCGCCGCCGTGCAGGAGGCGGGGCAGAAGGCGGCGGAGGCGAACCTGTCCTATTGGAAGCAATGGGCGAAATTATGGGGGATGAGGTGAGCGCGACAACGCTCCCCCGGGTGCGTGGTCGCCTGACCCCGCACGCGCCGCTCGCGCCGCTTGTCTGGTTCAAGAGCGGCGGGGCCGCGCAATGGCTGTTCGAGCCGGCGGACGCAGATGACCTGAGCGATTTCCTGAACGATCTCGATCCGGAGGTTCCGGTGATGGCGCTGGGCCTCGGCTCCAATCTCATTGTCCGCGATGGGGGTGTGGCCGGCGTGGTGGTGCGGCTCGGCAAGCCGTTCGCGACGGTCGAGCGGATCGATGCGACGACGCTGAAATGCGGCGGCGGCGCGAGCGGCATCCTGGTTTCCTCGACCGCGCGCGATGCGGGCATCGGCGGCGTCGAGTTTCTGCGATCGATCCCCGGCACGGTCGGCGGGTTCGTGCGGATGAACGGCGGCGCCTATGGGCGTGAGACCCGCGACGTGCTGGTCGAATGCGACGTGGTCCTGCGCTCGGGCAAGCGGGCGACGCTGCCGGTGGGCGAGCTTGGCTATCGCTATCGCCACTCCGACCTGCCCGAAGGTGCGGTCGTCGTCAGCGCGACCTTTCACGGCGAACCCGGCGATCCGGCGGCGATCCAGGCCGAAATGGACCGCATCGCCACTGCGCGCGAGGCATCGCAGCCGCTGCGCAGCAAGACCGGCGGCTCGACCTTCAAGAACCCGGAAGGCGACAAGGCCTGGCGGCTGGTCGATGCGGCGGGCTGTCGCGGGTTGAAACGGGGCGGCGCGCAGGTGAGCGAGAAGCACACCAACTTCCTCATCAACACCGGCGATGCGACCAGCGCGGATATCGAGGGGCTGGGCGATGAGGTGCGCGCGCGGGTCAAGGCGGCCAGCGGCATCGATCTGGAGTGGGAAATTCAGCGTGTCGGCATATTCGCCGACGGCGCCAACGAAGGACATGTGGGGTTGGCCAAGTGAGTGACAATGTAAAGCCTCTCCACATCGTGGTCCTGATGGGCGGCTGGTCCGCCGAACGCCCCGTCTCGCTGATGTCGGGCGAGGGGATTGCCGATGCGCTGGAGTCGCTGGGCCATCGCGTGACGCGGATCGATATGGATCGCGATGTTGCGGCGAAGCTCGCGGCGGCGAAGCCCGATGTCGTGTTCAACGCGCTGCACGGCACGCCGGGGGAGGACGGGACGGTGCAGGGGATGCTCGACCTGATGGGCCTCACCTACACCCATTCGGGCATGGTCACATCGGTCATCGCGATCGACAAGCAGCTGACCAAGCAGGCGCTGGTGCCGCACGGCATTCCGATGCCGGGCGGGGAGATCGTATCGACCGCCGCGCTCTATCAGGCCGATCCGATGCCGCGCCCCTATGTGCTCAAGCCGGTCAATGAGGGCTCGTCGGTCGGCGTCGCGATCGTCACGGCCGAGGGAAATTATGGCAATCCGATCAGCCCGCAGGCCGCCGGGCCGTGGCAGAAGTTCGACGCGTTGCTGGCCGAACCGTTCATTCGCGGACGCGAGCTGACGACGGCGGTGCTGGGCGACCAGGCGCTGCTGGTGACCGAATTGCGGCCCAAGAGCGGCTTCTACGATTTCGACGCCAAATATACCGACGGCATGACCGACCATATCTGCCCGGCGGAAATCCCCGAGGAGATCGCGCAGGCGTGCAAGCGGATTGCGCTCGACGCCCACCGCCTGCTCGGCTGCCGGGGCGCGTCGCGCTCCGATTTCCGCTGGGACGATGAGCGTGGCCTTGACGGGCTGTTCCTGCTCGAGGTGAACACCCAGCCGGGCATGACCCCGCTCAGCCTCGTCCCTGAACAGGCCCGGGCGATGGGAATGAGCTATGCGCAACTGGTCCAGGCGATCGTCGATGAGGCGATGAAGGGCGCCCCCGCATGAGCCGCAAGCCCGCCCGCCGCCCGACCGTCAAGCCCCGTCGCCGCGCCCAGACGCGCAAGAAGAAGCAACCCGGCTTTCTCGACCGCACGATCGCGGCATTGCCGATCAGCCAGGCGGCGCTCCACCGGCTGACCGTATGGTCGATCACCGGCATCGCGATCGCCTCTGCGCTCACCGTCGCGACGATTTTCGGCGTGCCGGGCGTGATCGGCAGCGCGGTGGCGGAGGGGATCGGCCGCGCGGGCTTTCGCGTCGAACAGGTCGAGGTGACGGGGATCAAGCGCGCCGACAAGATGACCGTGTACAACTACACGCTCGATCAACAGTCGCGGGCGATGCCGCTGGTCGATCTGGAGGATGTCCGGGCGAAGCTGATGACGATCGGCTGGGTCGCCGATGCGCGCGTTTCGCGCCGCCTGCCCGACACGCTGGTCGTGCATATCGTCGAGCGGAAGGCGGCGGCGGTGTGGCAGCATCAGGGACAGCTGATGCTGATCGATGGCGAGGGCGTGCTGCTTGAGCCGGTGTCGGCCGATGCGATGCCCGATCTGCCGCTGGTGATCGGCGACGGTGCCTATGCGCAGCAGCCCGCCTATCAGCGCCTGCTCGACGCTGCACCCGCGCTCCGGCCGCTGGTCAAGGCGGCGACGTGGATCGGCAATCGCCGCTGGGACCTCTCGTTCAACACCGGCGAGCGGCTGGCGCTGCCCGAGGGCGAGACGGCGGCGGCAAAGGCGCTGACGAAATTCGCGGAGATGGACGGCGCCGACCGCCTGCTGGGGCGCGGCTATATCCGCTTCGACATGCGCGATCCGGCGCGGCTGGTCGTGCGGATGCCGGGCCAGGTCGTGCAGAAACCGATTGAAATTACGACGAAAACGGCGAGTGTCGAGGATTAGGGGGACGTTATGGCCAAGACCGCACCGGAAGGGTTGATCACCGCGCTCGATATCGGGTCGTCAAAGGTGTCGGCGCTGATCGCGCAAAAGGGCGATGGCGGCGAACTGGTGGTGCTCGGCACCGGCCAGCGCGAGAGCCGGGGCGTTCAGCGCGGCTATATCGCCGACATGGCCGCGACCGAGGTGGCGGTGCGCGAGGCGGTGGAGCAGGCGGAGCGCATCGCCGGCACCAATATCGAGAATGTGTGGGTCAGCTTTTCTGCCGGTGGGCTGGTGTCCGATATCGTCCGGCTCGAGGTCGATCTGGGCGGCCACCGCGTCGAACAGGCCGATATCGACGATCTGCTCCGTGCCGGGCGGGATTCGCTCAATCCGGGCGGGCGGATGGTGCTGCATGCCCAGCCGACCCGATATACGCTGGACGGCCTGGCCGGGGTGAAGCAGCCGCGTGGTCTGCATGCCGAGCGGCTGGGCGTCGATATCCACGTCGTCTCGACCGAAGGGGCGCCGGTGCGCAATCTCGATCTGTGCGTCCGCTCCGCGCATCTGGAGGTGAAGTCGATCATCGCCGCGCCGGTCGCCACCGGCCTTGCCTGTCTGAGCGAGGAGGAGCGCGAACTGGGCGTCGCGCTGGTCGAGATCGGCGCTGGCGTGACCAATGTCTCGGTGTTCAAGGACGGCGTCCTGACCGGCCTCGCCTCGATCCCCAGCGGATCGGCGGACATTACCGACGATATCGCCAGCGCCTTCGGCACCCGCCGCAACCAGGCGGAGCGGATGAAGTGCTTCTATGGCTCGGCCAACATGACGCCGCGCGACAATCACGACATGATCGATGTCGCCCCGGTCGCCAGCGACGAGGGTGCGGAGGGCGGGCGCATCACCCGCGCGCAGCTGATCGCGGTAATCCGCCAGCGGCTCGACCGGCTGATGGTCGAAATCGGGCGCGAGCTGGAAAAGCTGAATTTCGGCGATCCGGTCGGGCGACAGATCGTGCTGACCGGCGGCGGTGCCGAATTGAAGGGAATCGCCGATTATGCGCAGCAGGCGCTGGGGCGCCCGGTTCGGGTGGGGCGTCCGCGCGGGCTTTCCGCGCTGCCGGAGGCGCATGCCGGGCCGGCCTTCGCGACGCTGGCCGGCCTTGCCACCTTCGCGGCGGCCGATCCGGTGGACCTGCGCGCGCTCGAAACCCCGCATCAACTGGTCACACGTGCCAATCCAAAGGCGATGATCCAGCGGATGATGGCGGCCTTTCGCGCGAATTATTGAAGAAATATGACCGGACCGGGCGGATTGCGCTGGAACAGTCCCGGCGCATGGTGCAGAAACGCAACGTATACAGGCATCGGTCGTGGGGACCCGGCGCCTGAGGAGATTTGACTGACATGAGCATCGACTTTCTTCCGCCCGACCTGGACGAGCTGACGCCGCGCATCACCGTCATCGGCGTCGGCGGCGCGGGCGGCAACGCGATCGCCAACATGATCGCCGCCGAGGTGCAGGGCGTCGAATTCCTCGTCGCGAACACCGATGCGCAGGCGCTGAAACAGTCGACCGCGGGCCACCGGATCCAGCTGGGCGCGAAGATCACCCAGGGCCTGGGCGCGGGCAGCCGGCCGGAAATCGGCCGCGCCGCCGCGGAAGAGACGATCGAGATGGTGCAGGAAGCGCTCCAGGGGTCGCACATGTGCTTCATCGCCGCCGGCATGGGCGGCGGCACCGGCACCGGCGCCGCGCCGGTGATCGCGAAGGTCGCGCGCGACATGGGTATCCTGACCGTCGGCGTGGTCACCAAGCCGTTCGCGTTCGAGGGCAAGAAGCGCGCCCAGTCGGCCGAGGCCGGCATCGACGAGCTTCAGAAATTCGTCGATACGCTGATCGTCATCCCCAACCAGAACCTCTTCCTGGTCGCCAACGCCAACACGACCTTCAAGGAAGCGTTCCAGATGGCGGACGAGGTGCTGCAACAGGGCGTGCGCGGCATCACCGACCTGATGGTCATGCCCGGCCTCATCAACCTCGATTTCGCCGACGTCCGTTCGGTGATGAGCGAGATGGGCAAGGCGATGATGGGTACCGGCGAAGCGTCGGGCGACAGCCGCGCGATCGACGCGGCGCAGCAGGCGATCGCCAACCCGCTGCTCGACGGCGTCTCGCTCGACGGTGCGAAGGGCGTCATCGTCTCAATCACCGGCGGCGAGGACATGCGCCTGCTCGAAGTGGACGAGGCCGCGAACCATATTCGCGAACTGGTCGATGACAATGCGAACATCATCTGGGGTTCGGCGTTCAATCCGGAGCTGGAGGGCAAGATCCGGGTGTCCGTCGTCGCGACCGGGATCGAGGCGGATGCGGAGGCGAAGCCCGCCGCGCCGGCCGCGCCGGAAGCCACCCGCAGCTTCACCTTCGGTACGGTCCGCCGCCCGTCGGCGCCCGCCGCCGAAGCGCCGGCACCGGTCGAAACGCCTGCCGCGGCGCCTGTGGAACAGGCTGCGGAGGCGGAGTCCGCCGCACCGGCGATGCCGTCCGAATACACGCCGCCGGCCGCCGCGAGCGACGATGACGAGCTGACGCTCGAGGCACCGACCCCGGTGGAGACGCCGGCCGCCGCGAGCGACGACGAACTGGTGCTCGGCTCCGACGCGATGATGCCGGGCGACGAAGCGCCCGCGGAAGAGGCGCCGGCCGCCGAACCCTCGATCCGCCGCCGCTGGCTGACCGGCGGTGACGACGAACCGGCGGCGCCGGCCGCCGAAGCGCCCAAGCCGCGTTCGGGCGGCACGCTGTTCGAACGGATGGCGGCCGCGCGCAACGCGTCGAAGGATGATGACGACAAGGAGTCGCCGGATATCCCGCGCTTCCTTAACCGTCAGAACAATCAGTAATCGCTACCCCCCGCATCCTTGCATGCGGGGAGGCGTGCGGGCCGATCGCCCTGTCGCCCCTCTGGCTCGCTTCATCGAAGGTGACCGGATCGGACAGTCGGCGTTCAGGCCCGCGCTGGTGTAGGCGCTTGCACGCATGAAACGAACTCATATCCGCACGCACCGCGCCGCATGGATCGCGCTGGGGCTGGTGCTTGCCGCGCCCGCCGCCGCGCAGGAGGTCGCGCCGCCGCCCTCGCCCAATGCCGACCGGCTGGCCGAGCAGATGCGCGTGCTGGCAAAGGACCCGCGCAACGTCGATGCGCTGTTGTCGGCCGGGGAACTGAGCGCGCGGCTCAACGATCCCGCCGCCGCCGCCGGCTTCTTTGCCCGCGCCCAGGCGCTCGACCCCGCCAATCCCCGGCTCCAGGCGGGGCAGGCGATGGTCATGCTGCGGATGGAGCGGCCCGGCGAGGCGCTGCGCCTGTTCAGCGATGCCGCGCGCCGGGGCCTGTCGATGGAGGGATATGCCTCTGACCGCGGCCTTGCCTATGACCTGCTGGGCGCACAGGCGCATGCCCAGCGCGACCACCGCATCGCCATGCGGCTCAACCCGGATGACGAGACGATCCGTCGCTTTGCCCTGTCGCTGGGGATCAGCGGGCAGGAAGCGGAGGCGATGCAGGTGCTCGACCCGCTGCTGCGGCGGAGCGACCGTGCCGCCTGGCGTGCGCGGGCGTTCATCATGGCGATGAATGGCGACGCGGTGGGCGCCGACAAGATCGCGGCGAGCATGATGGGCGGGTTCGGCACCGCGCTGTCGCCCTTTTTTCGTCGCCTGCCGTCGCTGTCGCCGTCCGACAAGGCGTTCGCGGTGACCTTTGGCGAGCTGCGGCACACGCCGGCGCGAATCGCCGACGCCCAGGCCGCTCCGCCCCTGCCGACGCTGCCGCCAGAGCGTGGCGTCGCGGTCGCCGCCGCGCAGGTGCCACCGGCGCCGGCCCGCGACGCACGCCGGTTGTCCGGCGCGGAACGTCGCCAGGGCGCCCCGCGCCAGCGTCGCGACGAGGTGGCGGAACGCGAGGCGGCCGCAAAGGCCGAGCAGGATCGCCAGGTCGCGCTGAAGGCGGAACAGGAACGCGCCGCCGCGCTGAAGGCGGAACAGGATCGTCAGGCGGCACGCGTCGCCGAGCAGCAGCGTCAGGCCGCGCTCGCCGCCGAACAGGCGCGCGTGGCGCAGCTCACCCGCGACCGCGAAGCCGCGCGCATCGCCGCCGAACAGCAGGCGGCGCGCGAAGCGGAGGCGCGACGGATCGCCGAAGCACAGGCGCGGGAACGGGCAGCCGCGCAGTCGGTCGCCCAGGCCCCACCGCCTCCGCCTCCGCCTCCTCCACCGCAACCGGCAGCTGCACCTCCATCGCCATCGCCATCGCCATCGCTACCCGCATCCACCACGCCCGCATCGACGCCACCGGCGGCGGGCGAGCGCCCCGTCCAGATGACCACACCGTCCGCGCCGGCGCCGGCGCAGCCGGTACGCCGCGTCGGGGGCGAGGATAATGTGATCGCGCGGATCGTCGCGGGAATCACGATTCCCGCGTCGGAACTGGGGGTGGAGCCGATGCCGGGGCGTGAGCCGGACGCACAGGCCTCCGAACCGGCACCGCAACCCGCCACAACCGCTCCCGCGGATGTCGCGAAGCCCGAACCCGCGCGCGCCGAACCCGCCGCGCCCAGGCCCAAGGCCGAGCCGAAGGCCGTCGCGCGGCCTGAGCCCAAGCCGGCCCCGGCCAGGGCGAAGCCGAAACCCGATCCGGCAAAGACCGATCCCGCGCGGGTGTGGGTGCAGGTCGCCGGCGGTGCGAATGTCGCGGCGCTGCCGCGCGAGTGGAAACAGCTGACCGGGAAGGCCGCCGCCGAATTCCGGGGGAAACAGGCGTGGACCACGCCGCTGCGCTTCACCAACCGCTTGTTGACCGGTCCATTCAAAAATGAGGACGAGGCCCAGGAATTCGTCAACCAGATCGCGAAAAAGGGCCTGTCCGGGTTCGTCTGGACCAGCGATCCGGGGCAGAAGATCGAGAAATTGACGATCAAATGAGCTATCGCGCCGCGATGCCGATTCGCGCGATCCCCGCATGACGGTGCTGGCCCCGTTCGCCAGCGATCCCGCCCGCAGTCGCGGTCGCCTTCATGAAGAGCAAAAGGGGACGGCACGTGGCCCGCGCGACGCGTTTCAGCGCGATCGCGATCGCATCGTCCATTCGATCAGCTTTCGCCGGCTGCGCCACAAGACGCAGGTGTTCATGGCACCCGATGGCGACCATTTCCGGGTCCGCCTGACCCACAGCCTGGAGGTCGCGCAGATCGGTCGCACCATCGCTCGCGCGCTGGGCCTGAACGAGGATCTGACCGAGGCGTTGTGCCTGGCGCACGATATCGGCCACCCCCCGTTCGGCCATGCCGGCGAACGCGCGTTGGAGGAGGCGCTGGCGGGGCAGGGCGGGTTCGACCATAATGGCAATACGCTGCGCGCGCTGATGACGATCGATTGCCCCTATCCCGGCTGGGACGGGCTGAACCTCAGCTGGGAGACGCTGGAGGGGCTGGCAAAGCATAACGGTCCGGTCGCGCGGCCCGGCTGGGCGCTCGCCGCTGCGGACGCCGCATTCCCGCTCGAGCTGGAAACGCACGCGTCGCTCGAAGCGCAGGTGGCGGCGATCGCCGACGACATCGCCTATGACAATCACGATATCGACGATGGACTCCGCGCCGGACTGCTGACGCTCGATCAGCTGCTCGCCGTGCCGCTGGTCGCGCGCGGATGGGATGCGGTGCGGGCGCGCTTTCCCGACGCGGAGCCGAAGCGGGCGATGCGGGAACTGGTCCGCGCCCAGATCGGCGTGATGGTCAACGATCTGATCGCCGAAACGCGGCGCAACCTTGCCGTTTCGGGTATCGATCGGGTCGAGGATGTGCGCGCCGCGGGTCGGGCGCTTGCCTGTTTCTCCGACGCGATGCGCGACGAGGAGCGGGCGCTCAAGCGCTTCATGTACGCCAATCTCTATCATCACCCGCACCAGCTTGCGGCGGCGGAAACCGCGCATGGCGTGATCGCCGGCCTGTTCGCGGCCTATTGCGCCGATCCCGCACTGATGCCTGCCGAATGGGCGGCGGGGCTTCCCCCGGACGCGCCATGGAGAAGCCGCCATATCGCCGATTTCATCGCCGGCATGACCGATCGGTATGCGATCGCCCGCTATCGCGAGGCGGTGGGAGACATCGACCTTCCCGACAATTTCTGAGTGGCAGGCGTCGGATTGCGGCGGGCCGGGCGAATCTGTCGCCGGTCCGGGCCACCGGCACAGATTTGCGACAAATCGGGCGTAGCGCTGGCAGTCGCAATCGCAGGAGTGAGTCGCGATGTCGGATGCAAGCATTGCGTTGAACCGGTTCGGTCTGGGGGCAAAGGCCGGGGCGCGGCCGCCCGCCGACCCGCGCCGCGCCCTGATCGACCAGTTCGGCGCGTTCGATCCGCGCCCGGCGCCGATCGCCGCCTTGCCCCGGACACAGGCGATCGCCGCGCAACTTGCCGACTATCTCGCCGAAGTGCGGCAGCTTGCCCAGGATGCGCGCCGCGAACGCGCGGTCGACGGCGGCGCGATGAAGGATCAGCCCGCCGGCGCCGCAGCCGGTCGCGGCAACGGAGCAGCGCGTGATCCGGCGATGCGCGCGCGCCAGTTCGCCCGGCAACAGGGGCGCGATCATTATGTGAACGCGATCGGCGCGCGGGCGCAGGCGGCGGTCGCGACCGAAACGCCGTTCGTGGAACGGCTGGTCCATTTCTGGTCCAATCATTTCGCGGTGTCGGCTGACAAGATCACGATGATCGGCCTTACCGGCGCGTTCGAATTCGACGCGATCCGGCCGCATGTACTGGGGCGGTTCCGCGACATGCTGTTCGCGGTGGAGCGGCATCCGGCGATGCTGCTCTATCTCGATCAGGCGCAGTCGGTGGGTCCGGACAGCATGGTCGGCCAGGCCGCCGCACAGCGACAGCAGCGCCAGCGCGTCGGCCTCAACGAAAATCTCGCGCGCGAAATCCTCGAACTGCACACGCTGGGCGTGCGCACCGGCTATACCCAGGCGGACGTGACCGAATTTGCGCGGGCGATGACCGGGTGGAGCGTCGCGGGGCTGGGCCGTGGTCCGGCGGCCCGCGTCGCCGGGCTGAACGGCGAACCGGGCAGCTTCATCTTCGCCCCCCGCATTCATCAACCGGGCGTCCGCACGATCCTGGGCAAGAAATACGATCAGGCGGGCGAGGCGCAGGCGGCGGCCGTGCTCGACGACCTGTCGGTGCATCCGGCGACCGCCCGCCACATCGCGACGAAGCTGGCGCGGCATTTCGCGGGCGATGATCCGCCGCCCGCCCTGGTCTCCCGTCTCGAAACCGCGTTCCTGGCATCGGGGGGCGATCTGCCGACCGTCTATCGCGCCCTGATCGACGCGCCCGAAACGTGGGCGACGCAACCGGTCAAGTTCAAGACGCCATGGGAATGGTCGGTTTCGGCGATGCGCGCGCTCGGCACGCAGGAGATTCCGTCCGCCGCCGTGGTTGGCTTGATGGATCAGCTGGGCCAGCCGGTGTGGCGCCCCGGATCGCCGGCTGGCTATGACGACATCGCCGCCAGCTGGGCGGGGCCGGACGCGGTGATGCGCCGGGTGGAGGCGGCCGAACGGCTCGCCGCGCGCACGCGGGAGACGATCGACGCGCGCGTGCGGGCCGCCCAGCTCTTTCCCGATGCTCTGGGCGCACCCACGGCGCAGGCGATCGCCCGCGCCGAAAGCCCCGCCCAGGGCGTCGCGCTGATGCTCGTCTGCCCCGAATTCCTGCGGAGGTAATGCCATGGTTTCCCGCCGTCATTTCGTCCTGACCGGTGCCGCCGGCGCGCTCTCAATGGGATTCGCGCCGCGCCTCGCCTTTGCCCAGGCGGCGACCGATCGCCGCTTCGTCTTCATCATTCAGCGCGGCGCCGCCGATGGCCTGGGTACGGTCGCGCCGGTCGGCGATCCCGCCTTCGCGGCGCAGCGCGGCGTGCTCGCACAGGATTTCGCCGACGCGCCGAAGCTCGACGCGATGTTCGCGCTGCACCCGAACCTCAAACATGTCGCACAGCTTTATGCGGCCAAGGAGGCGATGTTCGTTCATGCGGTCGCCTCCCCCTATCGCGACCGCTCGCATTTCGATGCCCAGAACGTTCTCGAGAGTGGTGGCACCTCGGCCTATCAGCTCAAGGATGGCTGGATGAACCGCCTGCTCGGCGTGCTTCCGGCCGATGAGCGCAAGGGGATCGCCGTGGCGGCGACGATCCCGATGGCGATGCGCGGGCGGATCGAGGTGGCGTCCTATGCGCCGTCCGCGCTGCCCGACGCGTCGGACGATCTGATCTCACGCGTATCGACCCTCTATGCCGACGACCCGCAGCTGCATGCGATCTGGCAACAGGCGACATCGACGCGGATGCTGACCAGCGACCTTGCCGCCGACAATGGCCGCAACGCCGCCGCCACCGGCGAACTGGCCGCGCGCCTGCTCGCGCCGGCCAATGGTGCGCGGATCGCGATGATCGAAACCGGCGGGTGGGACACCCATGCCGGCCAGCGCGGGCGGCTGGGCGGACAGCTGAACGGGCTGGACCAGATGATCGGTGCGCTCAAGACGGGGCTTGGCCCGCTGTGGAGCAAGACGATGGTCCTGGTCGCCACCGAATTCGGCCGCACCGTCAGGATCAACGGGACGCAGGGGACCGATCACGGCACGGGATCGGTCGCGTGGCTGATCGGCGGCGCGGTGCGGGGTGGGCGGGTGCTCGCCGACTGGCCGGGACTTGCCGACGGATCGCTTTACGAGGATCGCGATCTCAAGCCGACCACCGCGCTCGACACGCTGATCGCCAGTTCGGCGGCGGCGCATTTCGAGATCGATCCGCAACAGGCGGCGCAGGCGATGTTTCCGGGACAGAAGCGCGCGGGGCCGATCGACGGCCTGGTCCGCGCCTAATCCGCGCCCGATCGCCCGGGGCTTGCGCGCGGGGCGATTTCGCCGCACGCCGTCGCGGTGGTCTATCTCTCGCTGTTTCTGCTGGCGTTCGCGGTCAATCTGCTCCCGGCTTTCGGTCCGCCGACCTGGTCGATCATCGTCCTCTATGGAGTGAATGCCGATCGGCCGCTGTGGGCGCTGGTGGTGATTGGCGCGCTTGCGGCGGCTTCAGGGCGGCTCGTGCTGGCGTATGGATGCCGGCGTTTCGCGCGATGGTTGCCGCGGCGGATGCAGGACAATCTGGATGCGGCGAAGGAGGCGGTGATGCGCCGTCGGCACAGCGCGATGCTGGCGCTGGCGCTGTTCGTCGTCTCGCCCCTGCCATCGGCGCAGCTGTTCATGGCGGTCGGCCTTGCGCGGGTGCCGCTGCTCGGCTTCACCGCCGCCTTCTTCGCCGGGCGGCTGTTCACCTATGGCTTTTACGGCTGGACCGCGCGCCGGGTGCGGGACACCGATCTGGGCGAAACGCTCTTTGCCGGCCTGTCCAGCCCCTGGGGCATCGCGCTCCAGCTGGCGATGCTCGCGCTTCTCGTCGCGCTGGTCAATATCGACTGGGGGCGCCACCTCAAGCCCGGGGCGGATGAGGGCGACCCGCCGCCCCCCTGAACGTCGATCGTCGCGACTGAAACCAAATCTATCCGCGCTGCCGCTTTCGGCGATGCGGCGACGCGTCTATCTGCCGCGCATGGCACGCGCCGATCCGTCCTCGCCCGAAACCCGCGTCGATCGCGCGGGCCTGTTCCAGGGGCTGGGGGCCTATGGCATCTGGGGCGTGCTGCCGCTGTTCTTCTGGCTGCTGCGCGACGTGGCTGCGGGGGAGGTGGTGGCCGATCGCATTCTCTGGTCGCTGGGGCTGCTCGCACCGGTCGTGCTGCTGGCCGGGCGGCGCGCGCGGGTGCGTGATGCGCTGCGCGATCCGCGCGCGATGCTGCTGCTCTCGGTCAGCGCGGCGCTGATTTCCGTCAACTGGCTGATCTACATCTGGGCGGTCCAGAACGGCCATGTCCTGGCCGGCAGCCTTGGCTATTTCCTCAATCCGCTGCTCAACGTTCTGCTCGGCGTCGTGCTGTTGCGCGAACGGCTCCGTGGGGCGCAGGTCGTCGCGGTTGCGCTGGCCGCGCTCGGCGTGGCGTTGCTTGCGGTGTCCGCCGGGCAGGGAATCTGGATCAGCCTGGCGCTTGCCTCCACCTTCGCGCTCTACGGGCTGGTACGAAAGGTTGCGCCGGTCGCAGCGCTGGAGGGGCTGACGCTTGAAACCGTGCTGCTTGCTCCCTTCGCCATCGCCTATCTGCTGTGGCTGTCCGCGCATGACGGCGTGGCGTTCGGACAGGGGGCGCTGCCCACCGTCGCGCTCATCCTGTCGGGCGTGGTGACGGCGGTGCCGCTGCTGCTGTTCGCGGCGGCGGCACGGCGGCTTCCCTATTCGACGCTGGGCCTGCTTCAATATCTGGCGCCCACCCTCCAGTTCATCCTGGCGGTGACCTTTTTCGGGGAGCGGGTGACGCCGTCCCACCTGATCTGTTTCGCGCTGATCTGGACGGGCCTTGGCATCTTCGCGGTCGATGGCGGGATGGTGGTACGCCGCCGACGCCCTGCCTGACCCCATTCCGCGCCGTCGATCAGGTGACGAACGCGCGCAGGTGCGCTAGAGCGCCGCGCTTCTGCAATCATCGGACCCGCAAATGACGCTATATACCCGTTTCGCCGCCCACCTGGATGCCGCCCTCGACGCGCTGGTCGGGTCGGGCGATCTGCCGGCGGGTCTGGAGCGACGCGCGGTCACGGTGGAGCCGCCGCGCGACGCCAGCCATGGCGATCTCGCCACCAACGCCGCGATGGTGCTGGCCAAGCCCGCCGGCACCAATCCGCGCGCGCTGGCGGAACGGATCGCCGCCGAACTGGAGCGGCTGGACGAGGTGGAGTCGGTTTCGGTCGCCGGACCCGGCTTTATCAACCTGACGCTCACCGACGCCACCTGGCGCGACGAACTCGGCGCGATCGCCGTCGCCGGCGATCGTTATGGCCGCTCGGACAGCGGAGCGGGCGTCACCGTGAACGTCGAATATGTCTCCGCCAACCCGACCGGACCCATGCATATGGGCCATTGCCGGGGCGCGGTGGTCGGCGACGCGCTCGCCAGCCTGCTCGAGGCGGTCGGGCATCGGGTGATCCGCGAATATTATGTCAACGATGCGGGCGGGCAGGTCGATGTCCTCGCCCGGTCTGCTCATGTCCGCTATCGCGAGGCGCTGGGCGAGGATGTCGGCGAGATCCCCGAGGGGCTGTACCCCGGCGACTATCTGATTCCGGTCGGCGAGGCACTGGCGCGAGAGGTTGGCGACCGTTTCGTCGCCGCGCCGGAGGCCGAGTGGCTGCCGCTGTTCCGCACCACCGCCGTCGCCGCGATGCTTGAGATGATCCGGCACGACCTCGCGCTGCTCGGCATCCATCACGACCTGTTTTCGTCCGAGGCCCAGCTACAGGCGGCGGGCAAGCCCGAAGAGGCGGAGGCGTGGCTGCGCGCGCACGACCTGGTCTATGACGGCGTCCTCGAAGCGCCGAAGGGCGAGACGCCGGAGGATTGGGAGCCGGTGGAGCTGCCGCTGTTCCGCTCGACCAGGTTCGGCGACGACCAGGATCGCCCGATCCGCAAGTCGAACGGCGCCTGGACCTATTTCGGCGCCGACCTGGCCTATCATTTCCAGAAGGCGCAGTCCGCCGACCAGCTGATCGACATCTGGGGCGCGGATCATGCCGGCACCGTCAAGCGGATCGTCGCGGCGGTGCAGGCGCTGACCGAGGGCAGGACGCGGTTCGACGTCAAGCTGGTCCAGATGGTCCGCCTGTTGCGCGCGGGCGAGCCGGTGAAGATGTCGAAGCGGTCGGGCAATTTCGTCACCCTTGCCGATGTCGTGAACGAGGTCGGCAAGGACGTGGTCCGCTTCACCATGCTGACGCGCAAGGCGGACGCGCAGATGGATTTCGATTTCGCCAAGGTGGTGGAGGCGTCGAAGGACAATCCGGTCTTCTACGTCCAGTATGCCCACGCGCGAATCGCGTCGCTCCACCGCAAGGCGGCGGAGGCCGGGATCGTCTGTGCGGCGCACGACCTGTCCCTGCTTGATACACGCGAACTGGCGCTGGTGAAGCTGGCCGCGCAGTTCCCGCGCGTGGTCGAGGGCGCCGCCGCGGCGCGGGAACCGCATCGAATCGCCTTTTATCTCTATGACTTGGCGGCGGAATTTCACGCCCTGTGGAATATGGGCAATGACGATCCCGCGCGCCGCTTCCTGCTGACCGACAATGTCCCCATGACCTGCGCGCGGCTTTCCCTGGCCGATGCGATCGGGCAGGTTATCCGCAATGGCCTCCGCATCATGGGTGTGGAGGCGGTTCAGGAGCTGAACTGATGAACGCGGGCGAAGGCTATGGCGAGGATCGGCTGCCCTGGCTGGAAACGGTCGAGGACGATTATGATGGCGGGCCGTCGGCGCTGCGGATCATCCTGCTGGTCCTGCTCGGCCTCGCGCTGATCGCGGCGGCGATCTTTGGCTGGTGGTGGTATCAGCGCAGCGGCGGCGGCGAGGGAACCGGCGCGCTCATCAACGCGCCGGAGGGCGCCTACAAGGTCAAGCCCGACGAACCCGGCGGGATGAAGGTGGAGGGTGAGGGCGATACCGTCTTCGCCGCGAGCGAGGGGGCGACCACGAACGGGTCGGTCGATGTTTCGGCGGTCCCCGAAGCGCCGGTCACCGGCAAGGCGGCGCCACGGCCCAGCGCCGCGCCGGTAAAGGGCGCCAGCCGCGTCGTCGCGACGATCCCCACCGCCGGGTCCGCGTCCCGGGCCGCCGCGCCGGTTCAGAGATCGCCCGGAGCATCGGCGGGCAGCGCGACGATCCAGCTCGGGTCCTTTCCCGGCGAGGCGGAGGCGAACGGCGCGTGGGCGCGGCTGGCGAAGCGGTTCGACTATCTCGCTCCGCTCGGCAAGTCCGTGGAAAAGGCCGAGGTGAACGGCAAGACCTTTTACCGGCTGCGCGTCAATGCCGGCAGCAACGGGCAGGCGCGCGACCTGTGCGGTCGGCTCAAGGCGGCGGGCGAGGGCTGCTTCCTCGCGGCGAACTGATCGCCCGCGCCGGACATTTCCGCTGGAAAAGTTGGTTTTCGCCTGATCTAACCGGCGGATGAAGACCCACGAACCGCCGCGCCCGATCGCTGTCGCGCGCACCCTGAGCGCGCAGATCCGGCCAACCCCGCCCCGTGCGACGTGCGCGACCCGTTTGACGCCCGGAGCACCGGCATGAAGCCGGTTATTTTCGGCATCTCCGGCCTTGAACTCACCGATGACGAACGGGCGTTTTTCCGCGACGCCGATCCGCTCGGCTATATTCTGTTCAAGCGCAACTGCGGCACCCGCGATCAGATGCGCGCGCTGACCGACAGCTTGCGCGACCTGTCCCGCCGTGCCGATGTGCCGATCCTGATCGATCAGGAAGGGGGGCGCGTCGCCCGCATGCAGCCGCCCGAATGGCCCGCCTTTCCGGCCGGACCCGCGTTCGACCGGCTTTACGATATCGCGCCCGCTTCGGCGATCGAGGCGGCACGCGCCAACGGCCAGGCGCTGGCGCTGATGCTCGCCGATGTCGGCGTCAACGTGAACTGTGCGCCGCTGCTCGACGTGCGGCAGCCGGAAACGACGCCGGCGGTGGGCGAGCGCACCTTTGGCAGCGATCCGATGCGGGTCGCCGCGCTGGGCCGGGCGATGCTCGACGGGATGGCGAGCGGCGGCGTCGTCGGCGTGGTCAAGCACATGCCGGGCCATGGCCGCGGGGTGGTGGACAGCCATTATGAACTGCCCGTGGTCGAGGCTGACGATGCCGCTCTGGAACGCGATATCCGGCCGTTCCACACGCTGCGCAACGCGCCGATGGGCATGACCTGCCACGTCGTGTTCAAGGCATGGGATGCCGACAATCCGGCCACGCTTTCGCCGACGGTGATCGCCGAGGTGATCCGGGGACGGATCGGCTTTGACGGGCTGTTGATGACCGACGACATCGACATGAAGGCACTGTCGGGCAGTGCCGGGGACAAGGCGGCGGCGGCGATCGCGGCGGGATGCGATGTCGTGCTCGATTGCTGGGCGCGGATGGACGAGATGACGGAGATCGTCGCCAAGCTGGACGATGCCGGCGCCGCGACGCTGACCCGGCTCGATCGGGCGATGGGTTTTGCCCGGCCCGAACCGGGGGCGATGGACGAACTGGCCGCCAAACGCGATGCGCTGCTGGCACTGGCATGAGCGACGCGGCTGCGACCCTGACGATCGACATCGATGGCTGGGAAGGGCCACTCGACCTGTTGCTCGCGCTGGCGCGGACGCAAAAGGTTGATCTGCGCGCGCTGTCGATCCTGCAACTGGTCGATCAGTATCTCGCCTATGTGAACCAGGCGCGCGAGCTGAAGCTGGAGGTCGCGGCCGACTATCTGGTGATGGCCGCCTGGCTCGCCTATCTCAAATCGGCGCTGTTGCTGCCGCGCGATCCGGAGGTCGAGCCGAGTCCCGAGGAGCTGGCGCTGCGCCTGCAATTGCGGCTCGAACGGCTGAACGCGATGCGGGAGGCCGGCGCACGGCTGATCGCGCGGGACCGGATGGGGCGGGACGTCTTCCCCCGTGGCGCGCCCGAGGGGCTGAAGACGGTCCGCAAATCGCGCTGGCAGGCCGAAATCTACGACCTGATCGCCGCCTATGGCCAGATCAGCGCGCGCACCCGACCGGTGATGCACGTCGTCGCGGTGCGGCCGGTGATGACGCTCGACGACGCGATCGCGCGGGTTTCCGAACTGGTGGGCGAGCGGGTCGACTGGTCGACGATCGAGTCTTTCCTGCCCGCCGACGCACACGGCCTGTACCGCAAGTCCGCGCTTGCCTCATCCTTCGTCGCCGCGCTGGAACTGGCGCGGCAGGGCCGGGTGGAGTTGCGGCAGAAATCCCCCTTCGCGCCACTCTATCTCAAGGGTGCGCAGGCATGACCGCGCCCGACGAGACGATGCGCGCGGTGGAAGCGGTGTTGTTCGCCGCCGACGCGCCGATGACGGTCGCGGATCTGCGCGCCTATGTGGGCGAAGAGGCCGATTTGCCCGCCGCGCTGGCGGCGCTGGCGACGGACTATGCCGGACGGGGCATCGAGCTGGTCGAGCGAGGCGGTCGCTGGCATTTCCAGACGGCGTCCGATCTGGCCAATTTCCTGCGGCGCGACCGGGAGGACAGTCGCAAGCTTTCCCGCGCGGGGATCGAGACGCTGGCGATCATCGCCTATCATGAACCGGTCACGCGCGCGGAAATCGAATCGATCCGCGGCGTCCAGATCAGCAAGGGGACGCTCGACGTGCTGATGGAGGCGGGGTGGATCCGCCCGGCGGGCCGGCGGGAGGTGCCGGGGCGTCCGCTGCTGTTCGCCACGACGCCCGAATTCCTCACCCATTTCGGCCTGTCGAGCCGTCGCGATCTCCCCGGAATCGACGATCTGCGCGCGGCCGGGCTGCTCGATCCGGTCGATCTCGCCTTCGATGCGGCGCAATCCGATGCCGAGGCGGTGGAAACCGCCGACGAAGACGACTAGATAAGACCGGAATCAAGGAGACGTTCGATGGGTAGTTTCAGCCTGATGCACTGGCTGGTCTTGGGTGTGATCGCGATCCTGCTGCTCGGTGGCGGGCGGTTCTCCAACATGATGGGTGACGTCGCCAAGGGTATCAAGCAGTTCAAGAAGGGCATGGCCGAGGATGACGAGGCCGCACAGAAGCCCGCGGAGATCGAGGCGAAGCGCGTCAGTGACCCGCAGCCCCAGGCGCAGACCGAAGCGCGTCCGGCGCACGAAGAACGCTGATCCCTTGCACCCGGCGCGCCGGGTGGCGGAGTAGTCCGACCCTATGCTCGATTTCAACGCGCCCGAATTTCTGGTGGTGGCGATCGTCGCCCTGCTGGTGATCGGGCCAAAGGACCTGCCGCGTGCGATGCGCTTTGTCGGCCAGTGGGTCGGCAAGGCGCGCCGCGTCGCCGGCCAGTTCCGCGCCGGTCTCGACACCATGGTTCGCGAGGCCGAACTGGCCGAGATGGAAAAGAAATGGGCCGAGGAAAATGCGCGCATCATGCGCGAGCATCCGCCCGAGGCGATGCTGCCCGCCCCGGTCGATGGCCCGGGGGGTGTCCCTGCCGACCCGGTGGCGTCCGATCCGGCCGGGGCCGGTGAGGACAAGGGGCCGGTGCTGACCACGCCGCCGGTTCTGAAGGAGGATGCGGTAGGGGACGTCCCTGCTCCGGCCGATCCCGAACCCGCAGCCAAGCCCGCGCGCAAGCCCCGCAAGAAAGCCGCATCGTGAACGACGATGAACTGGAAGGAACCGAAGCGCCGTTGCTCGAACATCTGATCGAGCTTCGCCGGCGCCTGCTCTATTGCGTGGCGACGCTGGTGGTTACCTTCGCCGTCGCCTTTTATTTCGCGAAACCGATTTTCGGCTTTCTGGTGCATCCGCTGGCCGAGGCGGGGCAGAACAAGCTGATCTACACCCAGATTTTCGAGGCGTTTCTGGTGCAGATCAAGGTCGCGTTCTTTGCGGCGATGATGGTCTCGTTTCCGGTGATCGCGAACCAGCTGTGGCAGTTCGTCGCGCCCGGCCTGTACAAGCGCGAGAAGCGGGCGTTGCTGCCCTTTCTCTTCGCCACGCCGATCCTGTTCATGCTGGGGGCGGCGATGGCCTATTTCGTCGCCATCCCGGTGGCGCTCAAATTCCTGCTGGGCATGCAGGGGGATCTGGGCGGTGGCGTGACGCAGGAAGCATTGCCGGCGGTGGGGAATTACCTCACCTTCGTCATGCAGTTCCTGTTCGCCTTTGGCATCTCGTTCCTGCTGCCGGTGCTGCTGATGCTGCTCGAGCGCTCGGGAATCGTGACGTTCGAGCAGTTGAAGGGCGCGTGGCGCTATGCCGTGGTTGCCGCGTTCGCGATCGCGGCGGTGCTGACGCCGCCCGATATCGGGTCGCAGCTGTTGCTCGCCTTCCCGCTTTGCGGCCTTTATCTGCTGTCGCTGGTCGCGATCTGGTTCACCCGACGCCGCCGTGAAAAAGATGCGGCGGCCGAAGCCGCCGCCGAAGGTTAATCGACTCGTTCGACGGGTTATTTGGCGCCGTCGGCCGTCTTGGCGACTGTATCGCCCGCCGAGGACACGTCCTTGCCGATCCCCTCGACCGTGTTGCAGGCCGAAAGGGCGAGGCCGCCCGCGACCAGTGCGAGTGCAAGAAACTTACGCATCGTCAAATCTCCATCACGAAGCTGCGAACGATCCAATGTTCGACGCACGGGATTCGTTCCGCATCCGTTGTGGTGCGTCAAGCTATTGGCTGCGGGAAAAGTATAGGCCCGGAAGCGTCACCGGGGGGGGGAGGGTTGACGCTTCCGGGCCTGTGTCTTGGATAGCGAGAGCGGGGGGGCAAAAGGTCACTATCCGAAGAGCAGAACGTGGCACTGGCTCCGGGGTTCCGTCCCGCCGCGAATTATTTTCGATTTTTTTTCAGGTCCGGCCGGAAATGGCGATCGGCACCTCGAACGCGCCGACCAGCGGCGCGTGATGGAGGCGGGTGCGCAGCTGGCGGACCAGCCCGCCGATCACGCGGCCATAGCGCGTTTCGCTCAACCGGCTGAACGCCTCGCCCTCGATCAATGCGGGGGAACTGATCCGCAGGATGGCCTGGCCGGGTTCGGCGGCGACTTCCTTCACCGACACGTTGATCTGTGCCGCGGGGCTGACGCTGATCGCCAGTTCGATCATCTCGGTCACCAGAAACGCGATCGCCACCGCCGAATCCTGGGAAACGAGCACGGGTTCAAGGTCGAGAATGATGCCGATCTGTGCTCCGTCGGCCGCAGTCGCGCGGATGTTGGAGGCAAGTTCGCCGATGACCGGCCTCAGTTCGATCCCGCGGGTTTCCTCGAACCCGGCATAATGGTTGCGCTGAACCACCGCGAGCGCATCGACACGCCGCTGGATCGACGCATAGGCGGCAAGCGCGTCCGGCCCGTTCGCACTGCGCGCGTGCAGGTTGATGAGGCTGGCGATGACCTGAAGGTTGTTCTTGACCCGGTGGTGGACCTCGCGGGTCAACTTGGTCTGGCGAGAGAGACCCTCGGCAAGCTCGCGCTCGTGCAGCTGGACGGTGCTGCTCAACTCGCGAAACGTATCGCCCAGGTCGCGGATTTCCTGGGCGGCGATGTCGTGGCCGGACACCGGGTCGATCAGCTCGCCGGGCTGATAGGCACCCACCGTGCGGCGGAGCCGTCGCAGCGGGCGGATCAGCAGCCGATCGACCACGAACCACGCGATCGCCACGGCGAGCAGCCACATCAGAAAGGGCGAGATCGCGGCGATGACCAGCGACGAGGTGATGGGGGCGCTGGCGACCGACATTTCAAGCTTCAGGCCGTAGACGTCCAGATCGACCGTCTGGCTTTCATGCCGTTCGATCACCCGATCGTGCTTCAGCTCGCGCAGCGCCAGCGATCCGCCGTCGCCGACCAGCAGGATGCCGTGATCGCGCAGCGTCGCACTTGGTTCGGCGGCGCTGGTGAGAAAGCTGACCGGGAAAAAGGCGCGTGCGACATGACCCGTGGTGCCGGCGGCCTCGATCTGGAGGCCCGCCCCGGGGATCACGCGGACTATCGTCTGGCCTGGAGCCAGTCGCGCGCCCGTGGCCTGGCGAAGGGGTACGCCGCAGAGGAGTCGGCGATCGGGATCGACGATCGAATAGCGCAATCCGGCGCTTGCCTGCGGTTCGAAAATGCCGGCCAGCCGCCCGCAATTGGGAACGCCGTCACGCGTCACCGGTAACGCGCCGCGCAATTCGCGTAATTCCCATGCCAGTTCGCCGCGCAGCGACCGGGCGGATTCGCTGATCGCGATGCGCAGCCTGGCGCGGACCTCCTGATCGGCGATGCGATTGGTCTGGACGGAGGCGAAAAAGGCGACGAGCGCGAGCGGTAGCAGCCCGGCGCTGAGGATGAGAAGAACCTTGGCGCCGGTCGGCAGGCCGGTCACGCGCGACATCGCGGCCGCCCCGGGCCGGCGTGTTACGGATTCACCATCAGACTGGACCTCGTCCATGATGGGGCGGGTTAATCGAGCTTTCGCAGAAGGTCGAGCAGATCGTCAGGCACCTGTTCCTCGGCGGCGTCCTGATAGACACGGCGCAGAGCATCGCCGATATTGCGATCGCTACGTTTGGCCATTCCGCCGCCAGTCCGCTCCAGCGGTTCCTTCTTCTTCTCTTCGGCCGAACGCACGTCGTCCCCCTCGTTGCCCGATACGGGCAAATGCACAAAAAGCCGGCGCCGACAAGCGGCCGGGAGCGCGATAGCGATTACCGCGCGTGGGCATGAAACCATTTCGCGCGTCGTTTGTTCCACAGGCGATGCGAATTCCGGGGAGGGGCTTCTTCGGACCGCAGCATGCTTGCAAAGTTGCGATCCCGTAATCATCAACGCGGGAACCGCCGAAGGAGAATATGTACCTATGTCGCTTGGACAGCAGCTCGCGCCCCATCTTCCATTCCTGCGCCGCTACGGACGTGCGCTGACGGGCAGCCAGGCGGAAGGCGATCGTTATGTACGCGCGACGCTGGAAGCGATCGTCGCCGCGCCGGAGGAGTTTCCGCGTGAGGTCGATCCGCGCCTCGGCCTTTATCGCACCTTCCAGGCAATCTGGGGATCGACCCATCTCGACGAACGCGAGGGGCTGATCGAACCGACCGGAAACGAGAGCGAGGCGATCGCGCGCGCGCGCCTTTCCCGGCTGGCGCCTCGATCGCGCCAGGCGCTGCTGCTGACCGCGATGGAGGGATTCACCACCGAAGACGCGGCCTATCTGCTGGAAGAGTCGGCGGATTCGGTCGAAACCCTGGTCGCGGAGGCCTTGTCCGAAATCGACAAGCAGACCCGCGCCCGCGTCCTCATCATCGAGGACGAGCCGCTGATCGCCATGGATCTCGAAACGATCGTTCGCGATCAGGGCCATGAAGTCACCGGCGTCGCCGTCACCCGGGACGAGGCGGTGGCGCTGGCGATGGAGGACCGGCCCGGCCTGGTCCTTGCCGACATTCAGCTGGCCGACGACAGTTCGGGGATCGATGCGGTCAAGGATATCCTGGCGCAGTTCAGCGTGCCGGTCATCTTCATCACCGCCTTCCCGGAGCGGCTGCTGACCGGCGAGCGGCCGGAACCGACCTTCCTGATCACCAAGCCGTTCCAGCGCGCGACGGTGAAGGCCGCGATCAGCCAGGCGTTGTTTTTCGACGAGACCACGGTTCCCGCCGACTGAGTTCCATTTCTTACGGAGCCAAAACGGTTTTCGCGTGTTGATGCAACATGGCTGATCCAAACGAACCGATTCATATCGAAACCGATCGCGCGCGCGCCGGCGCCACGCCCCATATGACCCGTTATATCCTGGCGGTGTCGCTGGTGCTGATCTGCATCATCTACGCCGTCTATCTCGCGCTTTGACAGGCGCTGGACTGGCGCATGCGACCCGCCTATTTATCTGAAAAGGCGTCGCCTTCTGCGGGCCTAGCCGAACGGAACCGAATGACCGACACCGACCAGCAAGCGGACCAGGAACAGCCCGTCGAGCATGTTTCGCTCTCCGACCCGGAGTTCAAGAAACAGCTCGCGACGGTGATCCCGCACCTGCGTGCGTTCGGCCGTTCCCTGTCGGGAAGCCGTGATGTCGCCGACGATCTGGTGCAGGAAACGCTGCTCAAGGCGTGGGCGGCGCGCAAGCGGTTCCAGGCGGGGACGAACATGCGCGCCTGGACGTTCATCATCCTGCGCAACCTGTATCTCAGCCAGATGCGGCGTGCGCGGTTCAAGGGCGAATGGGACGATCTGGTCGCCGATCGCCTTCTGGCCGCGCCGGCCAGCCAGGATCGTCACGTCGATCTGGCCGACATGCAGCGCGCTCTGCTCCATCTGCCGCAACCACAGCGCGAGGCGCTGATCCTCGTCGGTGCGGGCGGCTTCGCCTATGAGGAGGCGGCCGAAATCTGTGGCGTCGCGGTGGGGACGATCAAGAGCCGGGTGGCGCGGGGCCGCGTCGCGCTGGAGGCGTTGATGACCGACGGCGCGCTGCCCGCGCGCAGCGAAAGCGAGAGTGACGGACGCAGCGCGCTCGATACGATCATGCAGGAAGTGGATGAATTGAGCCGCGATCGATAGCCGTTCGGGCGCCAGATTTGGTGTGGCGTCCCGGCTGAATCTGCCGACAATCCCTAGTTACGACGGCTCGTGGTTTCACCGTTGAGGCGTCGCAGCATCTGCGCCATATCGTCAGGCAGACCCTGGTCGCGGTCATAGGCATCGCGCAGCACCACGCCGATCGCATCCGACGCACGCGGCATCTCGACGCGATACTCGCAACTGCCTCGGGAGCCGTTCAGGGTGGAATTGCGAACCATGGCTCTTAAACGAGCAACCCGCAAAATCGTTGCTTGACATCAAGCCTTTGCTGCGGGTTGAGCGATGTTGTGGCCGCATCACACGATCCGGAACGCGCCATTGGCGGGGCGATCGAACGCGCGACGGCGAATGCGCCGTTCCTGCGCCAGCTGATCGAAAGCCAGCCGGAACTGGTCGGTTCGCTTGTCGATGTGCTTCAGGCGCCGCTTGCCCATGCGGCACCGGACGACGCCGATCTGCCCGTTGCGAAGCGTCTGCGTCGTGAGCGAAAGCGCATCGCCCTGATCGCGGCGATCGGCGATCTGTCGGGCCTGTGCGACTTCACGACGACGGTTCGGACGCTTTCCGATTTCGCCGATCGCGCGCTCGATACCGCGATCCGCACGGCGGTGGCGGAGCGGGCGCCGGAGGACGGGTTCGCCGGCTTTGCGGCGATCGCGCTCGGCAAACAGGGGAGTCGCGAGCTCAACTATTCCTCCGACATCGATCCGATCCTGATCTTTGATCCGGCGACGCTGCCGCATCGGCCGCGTGAGGCGGTGGAGGAGGAGGCGGTCCGGATGGGGCGCCGCGTGGTCGAACTGCTCCAGGCACGCGATGCGGACGGCTACGTGCTGCGCATCGACCTGCGCCTGCGTCCGACGCCGGAGGTTTCGCCGATCGTCATTCCGGTCGATGGGGCGATCAGCTATTATGAATCGCAGGCACTCCCCTGGGAACGCGCGGCATTCATCCGGGCGCGGGCCGCCGCCGGCGACAGCGGCCTGGGCGAGGGGTTTCTGAACGCGATCCGGCCGTTCGTGTGGCGCCGCGCGCTCGATTACGGAACGATCCGCGAAATCCGCGGCATTTCCCGCCGCATCCGTGATCATCATGCGCAGGGTCAGGCGTTCGGACCCGGCTATGATCTCAAGCGCGGACGCGGCGGCATTCGCGAGATCGAATTTTTCGCGCAGATTCAGCAATTGATCCATGGCGGGCGCGACCCTGCGCTGCGCGCGCCGGCAACCCTCGACGCGCTGGTGGCACTGGCAAAGGCGGGATGGATCGATGCCGACGACGCGGCATCGTTGGGCGATTCCTATATCCTGTTGCGCACCATCGAACATCGCGTCCAGATGATCGATGACCGGCAGACGCATGCGTTGCCGGCCGGGGAGGCGCTGGACGCGGTGGCGCGGCTGCATGGCCTGGCGAACGGCGCCGCACTGCTCGATCTGCTCGCGCCGCATGTCGATCGCGTCGGCGCCATCTATGATGCGCTGGACGGGGAAGAACGGGTTCAGGTCGCCGGCGGTCTTGCCGGGGTCGAACAGGCGCTGGCCGATGCCGGGTTCGACGATCCGGCAACCGGCGCCCGGCTGGTCGAGGGATGGCGCGCGGGGCGCTATCCGGCGTTGCGCACCGCCCCGGCGCAACAGGGGCTGGAGGCGGTGTTGCCGGGCCTGTTGACGGCGATGGGTGCGGCGCCCGATCCCGGTCGCGCGCTCGCACGGCTCGATACGATGCTGGGGCGCCTGCCCAGTGCGCTGAACCTGTTTCGCCTGCTCGAGGCCCAGCCGCAGCTGGCCCGCCTGCTGGGGACGATCCTCTCCCACGCGCCCACATTGGCGGAGGCGCTGGCGCGCCGGGTCGAGCTTCTGGACGGTCTGCTGGACGCGTCCGCGCTCGATCCGGTCGGTTCGGTTGGCGAACTCGCATCGGCGATGCGCGTACGCGAATCCGGCGACGACTATCAGCGCGTGCTCGATCATGTCCGGCGGGTCGTTGGCGAAAAAAGGTTCGCGCTGGGAACGCAGATCGTCGCCGGGGTGGGCGACCCGCTCGACGTCGCGCGTGGCTATGCGCGGGTCGCGGAAGCGGCGCTGGAGGTGCTCGCCGACGCGACCGTCGCCGAATTCCGGTCCCGCCACGGCGTGGTGCCGGACAGCGAACTGGTAATCCTCGCGCTGGGCCGGTTCGGCGGCGGGAGCCTGACCCATGCCTCCGATCTCGACCTCATCTTTCTGTTCACCGGCGACTATCTCGCGGAATCGGACGGGGCGAAGCCGCTGGGCGCGGTCACCTATTACAACCGTCTGGCGCAGCGGGTGATCGGGGCGATGTCGGCGCCGACCGCGTCCGGCGCGCTCTATGAAATCGATACGCGCCTGCGCCCGTCCGGCGCGCAGGGGCCGCTGGTCGTCTCGCTCGACGGCTTTGCGAAATATCAGCGTGAGGACGCCTGGACCTGGGAGCATATGGCGCTCACCCGGGCGCGCCCGGTGTTCGGCTCGGCCGGCGCACGCGCCGCGGTGCAGGCAGAGGTCGATGCGGTGCTGACCGGCGCGCGCCCCGAACGCGACATCGTCGCAGAGGCGCGGCGGATGCGGGCCGACATCGCCACGCACAAGCCGCCCCAGGGGCCGCTCGACGCGAAGCTGCTGCCGGGAGGACTCGTCGATCTCGAATTCGCGGTTCATTGTTGCCAGCTGGTTCATCGCACCGGCCTTTCCCCCGACCTGAGTGTCGCGATCGCGGCGCTGGTGTCGGCCGGGATGCTGCCACCGCAATTGGCCGACGCGCATGCGTTCCTGACCCGCCTGCTCGTGACGCTGCGGCTCGTCGCGCCCGACGCGAAGCCGCCGGCACCGGCGACCCAGCCGTTGCTCGCGCACGCGGTCGGGCAGCGAAATTGGGAAGGGGTAGTTGCCACGCTCGATCGATATCTACAGGAGGTGGGCGATGCGTGGACCGCGATTGCGGGTCCGGTAGGAGATTGAGCATGGCGATCGAGGAAGGGGACAAGGTTCCCGCAGTGCAATTGCAGGGCATGGATGGCGAAAGCTTCGCGCTCGACCGCCATTTCGACGGGCCGTTCGTCCTCTATTTCTATCCCAAGGACGATACTGCGGGCTGCACGCGCGAGGCGCAGGATTTCAGCGCGTTCAAGCCGCAGTTCGACGCGGCGGGCGTCGCGGTGCTGGGCGTATCGCGCGACAATGCGATCAAGCACCAGAAATTCGTCAACAAATATGACCTGACCGTGCCGCTGGCGACCGATCCGGACGGCACGGCGCTGGAGGCGTTCGGCGCCTGGGTCGAGAAGCAGCTGTACGGCAAGAAATATATGGGCATCGATCGTTCGACCTTCCTGTTCGATGGCGAAGGGCGACTGGTCCGCGCGTGGCGCAAGGTCCGCGTGCCGGGACATGTGGTCGAGGTGCTCGACGCGCTGCGGGAACTGCACGATTGATGGAGACGGTGGCCGGAGCGGCCCGATCGGTTCTGCTGGAGGCCGACCCCGCGGCGAAGGTTCGTGCGGCACGGCGGGTGGCGCGTGCGTGGCGGCTTGGCCGGCTCGCGCACAGCTTCGACGTCGCGATGCCGGATCGTCCGGCTCGCCCGGCGATGCCCCCGCTGTTGCCGCCCAACCAGATGCCAAAGCGCGGACGCGGCGGTTCCGCGCGTGGGCGGGTCGCGCTGATCCACGCCCTGGCGCATATCGAATTCGTCGCGATCGACCTGGCGTTCGATATGGCCGGGCGCTTCGGCGACCAGTTTCCGCGCGCATTCATCGATGACTGGTTGAGCGTCGGCGCGGACGAGGCGATGCACTTCGCGCTGCTCGACCGGCGGCTGCGCGGTCTGGGATCCGCCTATGGCGCGATGCCCGCACATGACGGGCTGTGGGAAGCCGCAGAGGCGACGGCGCACGACGTCAGCGCGCGGCTGGCGATCGTGCCGATGGTGCTCGAAGCGCGGGGCCTGGATGTCACGCCGGTCACGATCGAGCGGTTCGAGGCGGCGGGCGATGCGCCGACGGCGCGCATTCTGCGCCGTATCCTGAGCGACGAGATCCGGCATGTCGGGCGCGGGACGCACTGGTTCGAATCATGCTGCGCGGCGCGGCGAATCGCGCCCGAAGCAGAGTGGAGATCGCTGCTTTCCCGCCATTTCCGGGGAGCCGTTAAGCCGCCATTCAACGACTCGGCGCGCGAGTCAGCCGGTTTAACGCGCGGTTACTATGAAACCCTTGCCCCGAATTGAGCGGGCGGGTCTAACTCCATCCGTCGGATGCGGAGGGGCTGCTTCCTGACGTGTATGGTTAATTCTAGGGCGTGTGCCACGGTTCGGCGCGTGTCTGTAGTCGCCGGGGACTCATGGTCAGCACTGCACTCAACGCGAATCTTGCGACGCGGTTCCGCAATTTCTTTACCACGCGCGATTTCATCTTTCATGACGGCCGCGATCTGAAGCGGTTCAGCGTTGCCGGCCGGACCCAGGCGATCCTTGCCGGCGTTGCCGCGATCACCGTCACCTTCTCGGCCTATGGTGTTTCGCAGGCGGCCTTTGGCGCGATCATGGCGACCGGCATCGCCGGAACCGACGTGACGCCGGAAGCGCGCATGGCGCGGATGAAGGCGGAAATGGTGCAGATGGAGGCGGACGTTGCCGCCGCCAAGCAGGCCGCCGAAATCCACGCCGCCCGCGTCGAACAGCGGCAGAAGATCATTTCAGGAATCCTGAGCGGCAAGGGCTCGCCTGCCGAAATCGGCACGCCGATCGCCGACACCCATGCCGCGACCGACAGCAAGATCGCCCGCGAGGTGCTGGCCCCGCTCCGCAAGGTGGAGGCGCGCCAGCAGCAGCTCGCGAAAAAGGCGCAGCGCACCGCGCAGATCCGCCTGCAACTGACCCGTCAGCATCTGGCCAGCCTGGGCCTCAAGCCCGAGCGGCTGGTGGCCGGCGGCATGGGCGGTCCGTTCGAGGCGGCGCCCGCGGACCCCGCCGCTGCGGAGGCCAGCGCCGACGCACAGTTCCGCTCGCTGTTCCAGACCTGGCAGAAGCTGGACGTGCTGGAACAGACGGTGATTTCGATCCCGTCGATGCAGCCGGTCGATAACGTCAAGCTGACCAGCAGCTTCGGCGTGCGGTCCGACCCGTTTCACGGCACCGCCGCGATGCATGCCGGAATCGACATCCCCGGCCCGATCGGGACCCCGGTCTATGCGACCGCGGATGGCGTGATCGGTCGTGCGGGCCGGGCTGGCGGGTACGGCAATCTGGTGACCGTCAATCATGGCAAGGGCATCGAAACGCGTTACGGCCACCTTTCGAAAATCCTGGTCGCGCCCAATACGCGCGTCCGCCGGGGGCAGCTGATCGGCCTGATGGGATCGACCGGGCGCTCGACCGGCAGCCACCTTCACTATGAAGTCCGCATCGACGGCGCTGCGGTAAATCCGATGCCGTTCATGCAGAACGCCAATGTTCTCGACCAGATTCAGGAGCGCGCCGCGCGTGTGCAGTTGACCGCCGCCGACGGCAACTGAGCCTTATGTTTCGATAAGAGGAGAGGGGGCCGTCCGGATGCCGGGCGGGCCTTCCTGTTGCGGGCCTTCCTGTTGCGGGCCTTGCTGTTGCGGGAGGCGCGTGGCTCGCCTATCTGGGACGCGATGACCGCCACCCTGTCCGAAGATATCATCCTGACCCCCGCAGCGGCGGGGCGCGTGGCGGCAATCGCCCGAAAACAGGATAAGCCCGCGATCCTGCGCTTGTCGGTTGAAGGCGGCGGGTGTTCAGGGTTTCAGTACAAGTTCGAACTCGCCGATGCGCCCGAAAGCGACGACAGCATCGCGGAGACGGATGGCGTGCGATTGCTGGTCGACCCGGTGAGCCTGGATCTGGTGCGGGGCGCCAGCGTCGATTTCGTCGAGTCGCTGGGCGGCGCCGCATTTCGGGTGACGAACCCCAACGCCGCGTCCGGATGCGGCTGTGGCACCAGTTTTTCGGTCTGACCGCGTTGAAGATCGTCACCTACAACGTCAACGGGATCAAGGCGCGCCTGCCGCGCCTGCTCGAATATCTCGCCGAGCAAAAGCCCGATGTGGTGTGCCTTCAGGAGATCAAGTCCGCGGACGACGGCTTTCCCGCGGATGATATCCGTGAGGCCGGCTATGGCGCACTATGGCACGGGCAGAAGGGGTTCAACGGCGTCGCGATCCTGGCGCGCGACGCGGAACCGGTCGAGCGGCATCGCGGGCTGGGCGGAGATCCGGAGGACGATCATAGCCGCTATCTGGAGGCGGAGGTGAACGGCGTCGTCGTGGCATCGATCTATCTCCCCAACGGAAACCCCGTCCCTGGCCCCAAATTCGATTACAAGCTGCGCTGGATCGGGCGGCTCACCGAACGCGCGCGCGACCTGCTGGCCGAGGAACGGCCCGTCGTGCTGGCGGGGGATTACAATGTCATCCCCAATGACGACGACGTGTTTTCGGTCCGCGCGATGCAGGACGACGCGCTGATGCAGCCGCAGTCGCGGGCGGGCTTTCGCGCGCTGCTCGCACAGGGATGGACCGACGCGTTGCGGACCCAGGCGCCCGGCGGCGGGGTGTGGACATTCTGGGATTACCAGGCGGGGGCCTGGCGTCGCGACGCCGGCTTCCGGATCGATCATCTCCTGCTCAGCCCCATCGCTGCGGATCGGTTTGCGGGTGCGGGCGTAGATAAGGAATATCGTGGCCGCGAAAAGGCGAGCGATCACGCTCCGACCTGGGTTCGGCTGCGCCCCTGACGGGGTGCAGGTTCGCGCAATGCGCCACTTATTGGTAAAAATTCCAATCGGTCAGTGAACCGTAAATCATCATAACCTATTGAAAATGCATGGATCAGGTGTTTGGCATACATAATGCACTAACACAGTCGCGGGGATAGAGCACCAGCGGACCCGCAGCCCCCTGAGCAAAGACTGTGAGGAGTGACACCATGTCGATGACCCTGAAAGCCCTGACCCTGGCCGCCACCATGACGCTTGGCCTGTCCGCCACCGCGCATGCCGCCGGCGCGCCGACCGCGCCGCGCCCGCCGGCCGCCGCGCCCAGCGCACCGCAGGACGCCGCGTCCTCGGAAGCGACCGTCTATTGCATTCGCGAGGCGTCGATCGGCTCGCGGATCGAGCGCGATTTCTGCCGCACGCGTGAGGAATGGCTCGAAAAGGGGACCGACCCGCTCAAGCGCAACTGATCGGGCATGGGCGGCGCGGGGGTTTCCCGCGCCGTCGCCCAGCGGTCACAGCGGCTTGGCGTAAACCTGATAGACCTTGTTCACGCGACTTTCGATCGTATCCGCGATTGCCACCATCCCCTGATTGTCGTCGAGGATCCAGCCGATCTCGCCGCGCGTCGCGTTGAAATCGGCAACCGCCGATCGACGGATATATTCGATCATCATGAAGGCAAGCTGGCTTGCCATGCGCGACGCCTGCAGCCGCTTGACCACGCCCATCAGCGGCACGCGCATCGTGTTCGCCTTGCCCTTGTGCAGCCACCACAGCAGCTTCGCCCAGCCGAAGGGCAACAGGCTCCCGTCGAGCGGTGCGATCGCCTCGTTGAGGTCGGGCAGGGTGATCATGAACGCCACCGGTTCGCCGTCCAGTTCGGCGATGCGGATCAACTGTTCGAACACGATCGGCTTCAGCTTCTTGCCGACATCGTCGATCTCGGGCTGGGTCAGCGGGACGAAGCCCCAATTGTCCGACCACGCATCGTTCAGGATGGCGAGGATGGTCGCCGCCTCTTCCGCGAAGCGCGATTTATCGACCGTGCGGATGCGGATGCGCGCATTCTTTTCGCCGGCAGCGATGATCCGCTGGACCAGCGGCGGGAACGGCTTGGTCACGTCCAGATCATAGGTCAGCAGCTGCTTGATCGGCGCGAAGCCGTTCTCCTCGATCCAGGTGCGATATTCCGGGCGATGATGGCCCATCATCACCGTCGGCGGATGGTCATATCCCTGGATCAGCAGGCCCGGCTCTTCCCAGATCGACAGCGAAACCGGGCCGATCACCCGGGTCATGCCCTTGTTGCGCAACCAGCCCTCGGCCGCATTGATCAGCGCGCGGGCGGTCACCGGATCCTCGGCCTCGAACATGCCGAAAAATCCGGTGCCGGGGCCAAAACCCTGCTCCGGCGGCATTTCCAGCGCCAGGCGATCGATATGGGCGGAGATGCGCCCAACGATCCGCCCGTCGCGTTCGGCCAGAAACAGCTGCGCCTCGGCATGGCTGAACCAGCCGTTCTTCCTGGGGTCGATCGCCCCGGCGACCTCGCTGCGCAGCGGCGGCACCCAGTTCGGGTCGCCACGGTTCAGCCGATAGGCAAGTTCGATGAAATCGCGCGTGTCCGCCCTGGTCGTGACCGGGCGGATGGCGAGCGGAGCGTTGGCCAAGTTGCGGACCTTCCTGTTGGTGGCGTGTTGATCGGCGTCAATGCAGTCCTGCGTTGTCGGGACAGAGTCAACAGGTTCCGCCGCACCGGCGCAAACCGGTGAAATGCCATGCAATAGCCACTATCTGGTGCCAATGACCCGACCCATGAATACGCTTGCCCTTGATGCGGCGCCGATCGACGGCGTTGCGGCCGGTACGACGACCGGCGCGAAGATTCGGCTGTCGGGTATGGCCGACGATCGCGCGATGCTGCGCGCCGCCGCGGAACTGACCCGCGATCTGCAAACCCCGAACCCGCGCATCTACTGGACCGACTTTCTCGCTTCCGCCACGATCGGCTATGCCGCGCTGGCGGGTGCGATCCTGTCACCCAACGTCACGCTCGCCATCGCGAGCGGCGTGGTGGCGGTGCTGACACTGTATCGTGCCAGCCTGTTCATCCACGAGATCACGCATCTCAAACATTCGCTGCTGCCCGGTTTCCGTGTCGGGTGGAACGTGCTGCTCGGCATTCCGATGATGCTGCCCTCGTTCATGTATGAGGGGATCCATGCGCTGCATCATTCGCGCACCCGCTATGGCACTGCCGAAGACCCCGAATATCTTCCGCTCGCGCTCATGAAGCCGTGGACGCTGCCGCTGTTTCTGCTCGTCTCGCTGCTGATGCCGGTCGGGTTGCTGCTGCGGTTTGGCGTGCTGGGGCCGCTGTCGATGCTGTCGGGCAGGCTGCGGCGGATCGTGGTCGGCCGTTATTCGGGCTTGCAGATCAATCCGGCATTCGAACGCCGTGCGCCGGAGGGGGCGTTCGCGCGGCAATGGCGCTGGCAGGAAATCGGGGCGAGTGTCGTGGCGATCACGCTGATCGTGACCGCCGCCACCGGCGTGCTGCCATTGCGGGCATTTCTGATCTACCTTGCGGTGATTTCGGGCGTCGCGGTGCTGAACCAGGTCCGCACCCTCGTCGCGCATCTGTGGGAGAATGAGGGGGAGCCGTTGACCGTTACCGCCCAATATCTCGACAGCGTGAACGTCCCGGCCGGCTTCCTGCCCTATCTCTGGGCGCCGGTGGGCCTGCGCTTTCACGCGCTCCACCATCTGCTGCCCAGCCTGCCCTATCATTCGCTGACCGAGGCGCATCGTCGCCTCTCTGCCGCGCTGGAGCCGGATACCGCCTATCATGGCGCGCATTATCCCACGCTACGCGGGCTGGTCGGACGTCTGGTCGAAAGCACGATGCGACAGCGATCCGCCCGAGGCGCCTGAATTTCGAGCGGGGCGTTCGAACGGGGCGGCCGGCGTGACGCGTCGGCCGCCCTCTTCATTCCTCGGTCTTGAGCAGCACCGCTTCGCCGATCATCGCGAACAGCAGAAATGGCGCCCAGGCGGCCAGAAAGGGCGGGTAGGCGCCCAGATTACCCATCGCCAGCGCGAAATTGTCCGCGACGAAATACAGGAAGCCCAGACCCATCCCGATTACCGCGCGGATGAACAGCTTTCCCGACCGCGCGATCCCGAATCCCGCAATCGCGCCGAGCAGCGGCATCAGCACCGCCGACAGCGGTCCCGACAGCTTGTGCCACAGCGCGCCCTCCAGCGCCTTGGTCGGGCGGCCGGCGGCGTTCAGGTCGCTGATCGCCGTGCTCAGTTCGCCGAACGACATCGAATCGGCATCGACATTCGACAGGGTGAACTGATCGGGCCGCACGCCGCGACCGATAATCGTGGTGCCGACCGGAGTCAGCTTGCCGCTGGCGACGTCGAACCGGTCGGCGCCCTGGACGCGCCAGCCATCGCCTTCGCGCGCGCCGGTCTTTGCCCGGAGCACCGAAACCAGCGCCGCACCCTCCCGCTCGTAAACCGTGATTCCGGTCAGCCGCGCGGCATCGCCCCGCCCGCTGATCTGCTGCGCATGGATCAGATGCTGGCCCTCGCGGACCCACACGTTCGAACGGTCGCCGCGATCGGGGGCGAGCGGCGCATATTCCACCGCCTTCCACGCGTTCAGGGTCGCGCTGGCCCGTGAAACGATCCGATCGTTGAACGCGAACGAGACGATCGCCACGCCAAGTCCGGCGAGCAGCAATGGCGCCAGCACCTGATGCGCCGACAGGCCCGACGCCTTCATCGCGATCACTTCGCTGTTCTGATTGAGCGTCGAGAGAGTGATGATCGTGCCGAGCAGCGCCGAAAAGGGCAGAAAGGTCGAAATGATCTGTGGTACGCGCAGGCCGACATAGCGCCAGACCTCCGCCTCGCCATTGCCCGGATAGGCGAGGATCCGGCCCGATTCGCTCAGCAGGTCCAGCGTCTGGAGGATCAGCACCAGCCCCAGCAGGAACGCAAAGGTGCGCACCAGGAACATCTGCGCCATGTACAGCGAGGCGGTGCGCGAGGGGAAAAAGTCGGTGATCGTGTGAATCATGACGCAGCCTTTCGCCGGCGTCCGGGCAGGCGCTTGCGGATCGCAGCCCAAGTCTTGGCGAACACGCGTTCCAGCGCGCCGATCGGCTGTCCGCCCGGCACATAGGCGATGGTATAGTACATCCACAGCACCAGCGCCGCGAAGATCAGGAACGGCCCCCAGAGCGCGATCAGCGGATCGATCCGCCCCAGGCTGCCGATCGACTGCGCATATTCGTTCACCTTGTGATAGGTGACGATCATGACGATCGACAGGAAGACGCCGAGCGCCGACGTCGATCGCTTGGGTGGAACCCCCAGCGCCAGCGCGAGCAGCGGCAGCAGCAGCATGGTCGCCACCTCCACCATCCGGAAATGGAATGCGGAGCGGCTGGTGTCGCGTTCCTGCTCGCTCGCACGCGGATCCGACCCGATCCGCGCGAGCTGGGGCAAGGTGAGTTCGAGATTGCTGGCACCGCGCTGACGGAATTGCTCGAACTTTGGCAGGTCGATCGGCAGATCATGGGCGTCGAACGTCAGCACCCGCGGCACCTGGAATTTGGGCGAGGTGTGGATCAGCGTCCCCTTGGTCAGGCGAAAGATGATGACGTCGGGATCGTCCGTGCGCAGAAACTGGCCCTTTTCCGCCGTCGCCGTCACCCGGTCGCCGCCCTTCGCGCTCGCGCTGACGAAGATGCCCGAAAGGTTGCGTCCTTCGTCGCGGCTCTCCTCGATCCGCAGCGTCATGCGATCGCCGAGGTTGGTGAACTCGCCCACCTTGATCGACGCACCCAGCGCCCCGCTGCGCAGTTCGAACCGCAGCCCTTCGTAATTATAGCGCGCATAGGGCTGGATGAAGCCAACGATGGCGAGGTTCAGCGCGGCAAGGCCGATCGCGAACATGAACGGGACGCGCAGCATCCGGCCATAGCTCATGCCCACCGCGCGCAGCACGTCGAGTTCCGACGTGGTCGCGAGCTTGCGAAAGGCGAGCAGGACACCCAGCAGCAGGCCGATGGGGATGCCGAGCCCCAGATATTCGGGCAGCAGGTTTGCGAGCATCCGCCACACGACGCTGACCGGCCCGCCCTCGCTGGCGACGAAATCGAGCAGCAGGCGAATCCGGTCGAGCACCAACAGCATCGATGCGATCACGAGATTTGCGATCAGCGGGACCGCGATCAGGCGCGCCATGTACCGGTCGAGTGCGGTCATCGGAAAGGGTTTCGCGCCTTGAACTTCTGCCATGGCCGGCGGTCTGCCGGGTCGAGGGGTCCGCTATATCGCACGCGCCGGGTAAATCTAGGCCCCTGCGTCCGTGCCGTCGGGTTGCGCCCGCAGGATACCGTTCCCGATCGCATCGTCGATCGCCGCTTCCAGCGCGGACAGGGTGAAGGGTTTGCGCAACACCGGGTGGCCCCCGAACCGGTCGTGATCGGACGCGTCGCCGGCATAGCCGGTCACGTAGAGGATCGCGACTCCGTCCAGCTGGGGCCGCAATGCGCCGACCATCTCAGGCCCCGTCTGGCCCGGCATGATGACGTCGGTGATGATCAGATCGAGCGCCGGCAATCCCGCGACGATCCGCGGCGCGGACAGCGGATCGTCGCAGGAGACGGGACGATGCCCCAGTTCTTCGAGCGCGGCGATCGTCGCGGCCAGGACGCGCGGATCGTCCTCGACCAGCAGGATGTCGAGCGCGTGGCGCACGCCCGGCTGCGGCCCGGCCTGCGCGGCCTCGTCCTCCGCTTCGGCGCCACCGGCGTGACAGGGAAGCAACAAGGTGACGGTTGTTCCTTCGCCCGGCTGTGATTCGATCCGCACTTCACCGCCGGACTGGCGGGCAAATCCGAAAATCTGGCTGAGGCCCAATCCGGTCCCCTTGCCGACCGGCTTGGTGGTGAAAAACGGTTCGAAGACGCGTTCCAGCACTTCCGGCGCCATGCCGCAGCCGGAATCGGCGACCGCGATGGACACGTAATTGCCCGCCGCGCACTCCGACGAGGGTTCACCCGTCAGCGCCATGTGATCGGCGACGATGGTCAGCGTCCCGCGCCCCTCCATCGCGTCACGGGCATTGACCGCCAGGTTCAGCAGCGCGTTTTCGAGCTGGTGGCGGTCGGCCCAGACGTGCCAACCCCCGGCCCTGATCGCGGTCGCGACCTGGATGCCCTCGCCCAGCGTCCGCTCGAACAGGGCGGACATGCCCGCGATCAGTTCGACCGGATCGATCGCCTGGGGTGCCAGCGCCTCGGAACGAGCAAAGGCGAGCAGTCGCCGCGTCAGCGCGGCCGCGCGGTTCGCCCCTTCCGCCGCATTGTCGAGATGCCGGGCCGCCGTTTCCGTGCCGTCGGGCAGGTGCCGGCGCGCAAGCTCGATCCCGCCCAGCGCGACGGCGAGCATATTGTTGAAATCGTGCGCGATTCCGCCCGTCAGCTGGCCGACCGCCTCCATCTTCTGCGCCTGCCGCAATTGCGCCTCGGCCGCGGCACGCTCGCGCGCTTCCGCCTGCAATCCGGCGGTCGCGGTGGCGACGGCCGCTTCGAGTTCGCTCGTCCGCTCGCGCTGGGCGGCGGCGTCGGCGTCGGCGGCGGCGCGGTCGCGGATCGCGTTCACGTTGAGCCAGCCGAGCACGATGGCGCCGAGCACGATCAGGATGCCGAACAGGATGAGGTTGAGCGTTTCCGCCGCGGCGTTCGCGGCGGTCGTTTCCGCCAGCGCGCTGCGTTGGGCCAGGCGCGTGCGCTCGCCCTCGAACATGCGTCTCAACACCCGATCGAGTGCGGGGAGCGTCGGCGACCGTCGCGCTTCATCGAAATAGGCGAAAGCGGCCTGATTCCGTTTGAAGCTGGTGTTGTGCGCGGCCAGGTCCAGTTCCCTGCCCCGGGTGGCGAACAGCGCACGCAGCTCGGCGATGAACCGCTGTTGCTCGGGATTGTCGCGGGTGCGCCGGGCGAGCAGTTCGATCTGTCCGCCCGCGCGCTGCCACTTGTCTGTATAGTCGCGCCCGACATTCCGCTCGCCGCTGACGACGTAGCGGGCCAGGGTCGCTTCCGCGTCGGCCATCGTGCCGGCGAGCGCCTGGGTGAGGATCATCACCTCATAGCTGTGCGACTGCGACTTCAGCGCGGCATCGCGGTCGGCGTCGGCGAGCCGCAGGTTGACGATCAGCGCGATCAGCACGCCGACGCCCAGCAGGGCGATCAGCAGCATCAGGACCGCGCGCCAGTCCGGCCGCGGCCATCGCCGCAACGATCCGAAGCTGCTCCCTTCGTTCATCCCGACGTTCCTATGCCGCCCGATGACGCATGCAAAGGGTTCAGGCGATGACGCCCACCGCCTTGCCCGCCGCCTGGAACATGCCGAGCACCTGCCGGATCTGGTCGGCCGTGTGCTCCGCGCACAGCGAACAGCGCAGCAGGAAGGTGCCGGCGGGGGTCGCGGGCGGGCGCGCCATGTTGACGTACAGCCCGTTGTCGAGCAGCGCCTGCCACATCGTCACCGCCTGTTCCTGATCGTCCAGGATGACGGCGATGATCGCGCTGTCGGCCTGCTCGGTGCCGAGGCGGAAGCCCATATCCTTAAGGCCGGCGTGCAGGGTGCGGGCATTTTCCCACAGATGCGCGCGCTTGTTGTGGGCGTGCATCAGCTTGCGGATCGATGTCGCCGCCGTCGCGACAACGCTGGGCGGCAGGGAGGCGGTGAAGATATAGGGGCGGCAGGCAAGGCGGATCGCCTCGAACTTCGGGTGGTTCGACACGCAGAAGCCACCCACCGTGCCGACCGATTTCGAAAAGGTGCCGACGACGAAATCGACATCGCCCTCGCATCCCTGATCCTCATACACGCCGCGGCCATTGGGTCCGAAAAAGCCCATCGAATGCGCTTCGTCGGACAGGACCATGGCGCCGTGCTTCTTGGCGACCGCGACCATTTCCTTGAGCGGGGCGATGTCGCCCAGCATCGAATAGACGCCCTCCAACACGACCAGCTTGCCGGCCTCGGCGGGCAGGCGCCCGAGCCGCTTGTCCAGATCCTCGACGCTGTTGTGGCGAAAGCGGACGATCTCGGCATAGCCCTGTTTGCAGCCGTCATAGATGCTGGCATGGCTGTCGGCGTCGAGGATGATGTAATCGCCCTTGCCGGCAAGGGTGGAGATCATCCCGAGATTGGCCATGTACCCGGTCGAGAAGACGATCGCGCCGGTGGTGCCGTAAAATTCCCGCAGCGCCTCCTCGACCTCCATATGGTCGCGGAAGGTGCCGTTGAGCATGCGGCTGCCATTGGTGCCGCTGCCGAACTGGTCCAGCGCGTCCTTCCCCGCCTGGATCACGTCGGGATCGAACGTCATGCCCATATAGTTGTAGGTGCCGAGCAGGATCGTGTCCTTGCCCTTGATCACCGCCTGGGTCGGCGACTTCACCTGATCCATCACGATCGCGAACGGATCGGTCACCCCGCTGTCGAGCAAGGCCTGACGTTCGGCGATCAGGCCGTCGAACTTGCTCATCAGGTCGCGCTTCGCACCGACCGTGGGGGTCGGCGCGTCGGCGGTCTGGATCGCGTCGGTCATGTCAGTCGCCCTTCAGCTTCTGCACCGCATCGACCAGTTGGCCGACGGTTTCGATCTCGGCCTGCATGTTCATCGTGATGATGATGTCGAATTCGTCCTCGATCGCGGCGACGAAGTCCATCACCGTCAGGCTGTCCCATTCGAGATCGCCGGCAAAGGTGGTGGAATCGGTCAGCGCGACGCCCTTCTTGTTAAAGGGTTCGATCAGGCCGGAGACGGTTTCGAAGATTGCGTTACGGTCGCTCATGCGCGGTCCTTAATGTTACGGACGCGGCGTGCCAAGCGATTGCGGCGGAAACGGGGTCGCGGCGGGGCGGCAACCGGCATCCCGGCGCCCGCGGCGGGATGGCCAGATGCTGAAGATCGGGCCGTTGCGACAGCAAAAAGCGGTTGCGTAAAAAAATGTGTCATCGCCATGCTTGCCGACAATAAGGGCTTCTGGAGCGAGATTGTGGAATTGAACCTGAAACGCATCATCCTGTTTTCCGCCGATGTGCCGCGGCTTGCACGATTTTATCAGGACGTGATCGGTCTGTCCGTCATCGGTCGCGAGGACGGGTGGATCGAGTTCGATGCCGGTGGGAGCAACATTGCGATCCACGCCGGTCCGTCGAAAATCGGTAGCCGTGCGCCCAAGCTGGTGTTCCATTCTTCCGATGTGGCGACGACGCGGGCAAATCTGATCAACCGCGGATTTGGCGGTCTTGGCCCAATCGTTTCCACTGCAACATTCGATATGTGCGATGGCAAGGATATCGATGGCAATGCGATTCAGATCTCCAGCCGAAGGTGAATGCACGCTGTCGCGGATGGCCGCACACAATTGCCTGCACCGATGTGCGGCTACAACAGCCCTTCCGCCCGGTACCAGGCGGCCGTCTGCGCCAGCCCCTCCGGCGTCGCGACCCGGGGCGCCCATAAGGATGAAGGCGGGCGGCGATCCGGGGTGCAGGTCCAGTCGCGGTGGCACAGATAGGCCGCGCGGTCGGGCGTCAGCTTGGCGAAGCTGTCGCGGAAAAACGGATCGGCCCAGCCCGCGAATTTGAGCAATGCGCGCGGCATGGGAAGGGGAAGGACGCGCCGGCGCCCCACCGCCGCGCCGACCAGCCGCGCGAACTGGCTGTGGGTATAGCCGCCATCGACGCCATCGTCGCATTCATAGATGTCGCGCCCGCTGTCGGTTTCGGCCATCGCCACCAGCAGGCGGGCGAGGTCGGTGACATGAATCAGCGAGATGCGCCCCGGCGGAGGCAGGATGACCACGCCCAGCTTCGCCATGCGAAACACGTCGCGCATTTCCATGTCGCCGGGGCCATAGACGCCGGGCGGGCGCACCATCGTCCAGTCGAGACCGGATTTGCGCACCTCTGCCTCGGACCGTTCCTTCGACCGGCCATAGTTGGACAATTGCGGCTCGCGCGCCGCCATCGACGAGACATGGACGAAACGCCGCACGCCCATCGATGCGGCGGCGGCGGCCATGTTGCGGGTTCCATCGACATTGCCGTGGATGAAATCGAGCTTTGATCCGTTCACCACCCCGGCGATATGGATAACGACGTCCGCGCCGCTGGCCAGGCGGGCGAGGCTGTCCTCACGGGCAAGACTACCCTCGACCCAGGTCACGCCCTCGCGCGGCGGCTGTTTGCGGCGGGTCAGCGCCCGCACCGTGTGGCCGCGCGCGATCGCGCGATCCACCGTCGCCTTACCGACGAAGCCGGTGGCGCCGGTGAGGGCGAGCACGCTCACAGCAGCACCATATGATTGCGATGGACCAGCGCCGCGCGGGGGGCATAGCCCAGAATTTTGCCCTGATCGTCGCTGTGCGTACCGAGCAGTCGCCCGGTTTCGGCGGCGTCATATTCGGCCAGGCCGCGCGCGATCGGCCCGTCCGGCCCCTCGATCGTGACGAGATCGCCGCGAAAGAACATACCCCGCACCCCGGTCGCGCCGATCGCCAGCAGGCTGCGCCCTTCGCCCAGCGCGCGGGCCGCGCCGGCGTCCACCGCGATGCTGCCTTTTGCCGTCAGTCGCCCGGCCAGCCACGCCTTGCGCGCGCGCGTCCGCTTTTCGGGCAGGAAGACGGTGTGGCGTGCCGCGGCCGAGAGCGGTCGGTCAATCCGCCCGCTCGCGATGGCCAGGCTCACCCCGGCGGAGGCGGCGATCCGCGCGGCCTCGATCTTGGACACCATCCCGCCCGATCCCATGCCCGAGGCGGAGGCGCGATCGGCCATCCCCTCGATCCGGCTGTCGATCCGATCGACGCTGGGGATGTGCTGCGCCCCCGGCAGGGCAGGGTTGCGGTCGTAGAGGCCGTCCACGTCGGACAGCAGGACGACGCCATTGGCGTCCGCCGCCTGGGCGACGCGCGCGGCGAGCCGGTCATTGTCGCCGAAGCGGATTTCGGCGGTGGCGACGCTGTCGTTCTCGTTGATGATCGGGACCACGCCGAGGCTGAGCAGCCGGCCCAGCGTCGCGGCGGCGTTCAGATAGCGGCGGCGATCCTCCAGATCGTCGAGCGTCACCAGCATCTGGGCGGCGGTGAGGCCGTTGTTCGCCAGCATTTCGGCCCAGACCTGGCTGAGCGCGATCTGCCCCGTCGCGGCAGCCGCCTGTGCATCCTCCAGGCTGGCGCGCCCGCCCTTTGGCAGATCGAGCCGGCGCGCACCAAGCGCGATCGCGCCGGACGACACCACCGCAATCTGCTGCCCCGCCCGTGTGCGTTCGGCGATATCGGCGGCGATTCCCCCCAGCCAGTCGCGCCGGATCGCGCCGTCGGGATCGACCAGCAGCGCCGACCCGATCTTGACGATCAGGCGGGGGCAGGAATCGGGCGGGAACACCAGCATCGTTGCGCCGCATACAGGCGTCGCGGGCGGAAGGGGAAGCGCAGAAGCGCTTGGCACGTCACAAGCGCGTGCGCAGCCAGTCATCGACGATCGCGGTGGCGGGGTAGTCGGACCGGCCGAGATTGCGGTTGATCTCCATATGACCGACCAGACCGCGTCCGGGGATCGCGCGCACCTGTGCCGGCGTGCCGGCGGCACGCAGCTTCGCGGCCAGCGCCTCGGTCTGGCGCGTGCCGTCGTCGCGATCGACGTGCAGCAACAGGAAGGCGGCGGCATTGGGCGCGGCGGCCTGGGCGGCGGGGGACAGGCGGAGCTGGCGCGCCGGATCGCTCCCGAACGCCTGAAGATAGGTGCTGTGCATGATCCGGGCGCCGTCGGAAATCTGCGCAGGCACGTCATAGGCGGCGCCGTCCAGCGCGATCACCCCCCGGATGTCGTCCAGCGCGAATCCGGCGGCGCGGGCATAGGAAGGATCGGTGCCGACCAGCGCCACCAGATGCGCGCCGGCGCTATGCCCCATCAGCACCATCCGTCGCGCGTCGATGCCCAGCCGCGTCGCATTGGCGCGCAGCCATGCGACGGCGGAGGCGACATCGCTGGCCTGATTCTCGACCGTCGCGGCGGGAACCAGGCGATAGTTGATCGACGCGACCGCATAGCCCTGGCCCAGATAATGGGTCACCTTGTCCGCGCCGGTCGCATCGCGCTTGTCGCCCCGCTTCCATCCCCCACCATGCACGAAGACGATGACCGGCGTCGCGGCGGACGCACGGGCGGGCGCCCAGAAATCGAGTTTCTGGAGCGGGTCCTTGCCATAGGCATATTCGGTCATGCCGGGCGCCGACGGCTCGCCGCCTCGCGCGGCCAGGCGCTCACGCAGCCATTGCGCGTCGGCCGCCGTCGGGGCGACCGCCAGCAGGGCTAAAAGGAAAAGGCCAGCTACGCGTCGGATCATCGGTCAACCTCCCGAACGGAAACGAGGTCGTGGCGCCGTCACCCTGAACCTGTGCTGACGGGGAACGACCCGCGCCCGCGAGCCATTGCACCCGTCACAGGTGGACCCGCCACGCGCTATGCCGGATTCGCCGCGATGATCCCGCACCATCTGGCCGAACATGAGGCAGCGAACACACCGGCGCCGATCAGCTGAAGCGAAGTTCAACCGCCGTTCAGGGTAACCGCCTGATCCAGGACGTTCGAAACCGCGAAGCAAAAGGGGAATTGCCATGAGAGGTTCGTCACTAGTCGGTCTTGCCGCGAGCGTTGTGGTGGCGGCCCTGCCGGCGATGGCGCAGGAGCGGCCGCCGAGTGGTTCCGATGCCCGCTATTGGCCGGGTAGCGTTACGCTGGGCGGGAATTCGACCAGCGGCAGCTGGGTACGGCCGGTCGATGGCATGACCCGCGCCGATCGGATCGCGGCGGCGGGTGGCGGAAATCCGGGACCCATGCGGTATGATTTCACGAAGACCGCCGCGGACCGGGCCGTCGTCCGGGTGAAATTCAGCCGCGGCGCCGATTTGGCCGCGCTCAACCAGGCGCTCGGCGCGAGCATCGCGCGCGAGGTATCAGAGGCGGGATATGGCCGGGCGCGCGTCGTCGGCCGCGATTGCAGCAGGATCAGCGAGGGCGAATTTTCGCGCCAATGCGAAATAGCGCTTCGGCTGCGTCGATAGAATCGCTACGGGTCCACCGATCGCGTGATGCGGCGGCGCGACGATCAGAGCGGGGACCATTCCACCATGTCCTCGCCCTCATCGTCGGGATCGACGGGCTTGCGCTCCGGGCCGATCGCCTCGAGCAGCTTGTCGAGCGCCCAATCGACGCCGACGCCGCTGGCCCCGCTGATCGGGATGACCGGCGCGCCGCTCGCATCCTCCAGTTCGGCGGAGAGCGCGGCGATCAGTTCGTCGTCGAGCGTGTCGATCTTGTTGAGCGCGACGACGACCTGTTTGTCGGTCAGGCCGGCGCCATAGGCCTCCAGCTCGTCGCGCACGATGCGGTAGCTGGTCGCGACATCCGTGTCGTTGGCATCGACCAGATGGAGCAGCACCTTGCATCGTTCGATATGGCCGAGGAAGCGGTCGCCGATGCCGGCACCGTCCGCCGCGCCCTCGATCAGGCCGGGAATGTCGGCGATCACGAATTCGCGACCCTTGTGCCGCACCACGCCCAATTGGGGGCGGGTGGTGGTGAAGGCATATTCGCCGACCTTCGCCTGCGCGTTCGTCACCTGGTTGATAAACGTGGATTTGCCGGCATTGGGCAGGCCGACCAGGCCCGCATCGGCAAGCAGCTTCAGCCGCAGCCAAACCCATGCCTCGTCGCCGGGCCATCCGGTGCCGTGCTGGCGCGGGGTGCGGTTGGTGCTGGTCTTGTAGCTGGCGTTGCCGCGCCCGCCATCGCCGCCGCGCAGGAACACGATCCGCTGCCCCACCCGGGTCAGGTCGGCGAGCAGGGTACGCTCATCGTCGTCGGCCAGGATCTGGGTGCCGACCGGCAGCTGGATGACCAGATCGTCGCCGCTCGCGCCGGTGCGGTTGCTGCCGGCGCCGCCCATGCCCCGCTGGGCGCGGAAATGCTGGGTGTAGCGAAAGTCGATCAGCGTGTTGAGGCCGGCCACCGCCTCGAACACGATGTCGCCGCCCTTTCCACCATTGCCGCCGTCGGGGCCGCCATATTCGATGAACTTCTCCCGCCGGAAGCTGACCGCGCCGCCGCCGCCCCAGCCGGAGCGCACGAAGATTTTCGCCTGATCGAGGAAATGCATGGGTTCAGCCCCACATCTGCTGGAAACGGGGAGAGCCGATCAGCTGGCGCAGTGCGATCTCCCGCGCGGCCCCCCGCGGCAGGTTGAGCGATTTGGCCAGCGGCTCGCCCAGCAGGGCGTCGCCCATCGCCATCAGGACGAGGCTGAGCGTGTCCTCGCGCAGCGCGACGCTCGATTGTTCGCCCTCCACTTCAGCGATCTGATCGACCAGCCCGTGGATCACGTCGAGAATGGGATCGAGCGCGTCCTCGTTGCCGGAAAGGATCATCCAGCTGGCGAGCGCGCCGGCGCCCGACCGGTCGAACGCGTCGAACGCCAGATCGACCACCTGGCGCGGCTTGTCCTGGCTCTGCTCCGCGCCGGTCGCCCGCGCTTCCTGGATCAGGTTGACGATCCGCGCGCAGACCTGTTCGGCAAGGCTGCGGGCGAGGGCGCGTTGCAGGCCGGCCGCGGAGCCGAAATGGTGCAACAGATTGGCGTGCGTGCGGCCGATGCGCGTCGCCACCGCCTTCAGCGTTACCGCCTGGGGGCCGGCCTCGATCAGGATGGCGCGCGCGGCTTCGAGCGCGGCATCGCGCGATTCCTCAGGAGAGAGGCGCTTGGGGAGGGGTGTTATTGACATTGATGTAAATAAGACATAGCTGTGTTGCCAGATGCCTTGGAGCAAAACCATGTCGAACGCAAAGACTCCCGCCGATCTGACGATCACCCCGCGCGACCGCCGGTTCGGGCGCGACGCCGAACAGCCCCAGGCGCGCTGGTGGCTGGGCGGCGATGCGGTCGCCACTGCATTCTACAACGCGCTGTCCGTCACCTTTCCGAAGGGCGAGGCGTTTTTCATCGAAAGCGTGAAGGCGTTCCGCGAGGGCGTGGACGCGAAGCTGGCCCGCGAGATCAAGGCCTTCACCATGCAGGAAGTGGTACACAGCCGCGAGCATGTGGCGTTCAATCGCCGCGTGCTCGACCATGGCTATGACATCAGTCGGCTCGACGCGCGGGTGGACCAGGTGCTGGCCATCGCGAAGGCGCGGCCGCCCATCGTCCAGCTGGCCGCGACGATGGCGCTGGAACATTATACCGCGATCCTGGCCGCGGAACTGCTGCGCAATCCCCGTCACCTCGACGGCGCGGACACCGAAAGCCGCGAGCTGTGGCGCTGGCACGCGCTGGAGGAGATCGAGCATAAGGGCGTCGCCTATGACACCTGGATGCACGCGACCCGGAATCTGGGCCGGTGGAAGCGGTGGAAGATCAAGACGCTGACGATGCTGCTGGTCAGCGCCAATTTCTGGAAGCACCGGATCGAAGGAACGCTCGACCTGTTGGCGCAGGATGGCATTACCGGCTGGCGGGCGCGGGCCGGCGTCGCCAGGTATCTGCTGGTATCGCCAGGGATCGTCACGCGGATGGTTCCCGAATGGCTGAGCTATTTCATGCCCGGCTTCCATCCGTGGAATCACGACGACCGCGCGCTGATCGCGCGGGCCGAAAGCGACTATGCGGCGGCGGTGATGCCGCCGGTTGCGGCTGCCGCCTGAATTACTGAACGGAAAATTTCAGAAATTATCCGGTGCGGGGTTGAAACCGCTTTCGCCGCGCCCCAATTGCCGCGTTGCAGCAAAAGGGGTTTTGCACATGCGGTCTGCGCTCGCCGTCCTGTCTCTGGTCGTAGTTTCGGCATGCGGTGGTGCGCCGCAACAGGCGCCGCCGCCCGCCCAGGTGACGTTCGCGACGCCGCTTCAGCGCGAGGTCGTTGACTGGGACGACTATACCGGTCGCTTCGTCGCGCCGGAGGACGTCGAACTGCGCGCGCGGGTCAATGGCGTGATCACCGCGATCCATTTCCGCGACGGACAGGATGTCCGCAAGGGGCAACCGCTGTTCACCATCGACCCGCGTCCCTATCGCGCCGCCCTGATGCAGGCGCGGGCGCAGATCGCGCGGGCGCAGGCGGCGCTGACCAATGCGCGGCAGGTGACGGCGCGCAGCCGCGAACTCGCCAAGGCGCAGGCGGTGAGCGCGGAGGAACTGGAAAGCAACGTCGCCGCCGAACGCAGCGCCGCCGCCGACCTGGCCGCCGGCCGTGCCGCCGCGTCGCAGGCGATGCTGGACCTTGGCTTCACCACCGTGCGCGCGCCGTTCAGCGGCCGCATCTCCGACCGCAAGGTGAGCCTGGGCGACTATGTCGCGAATGGACAGACGGTGCTGACCCGCATCGTTTCGATCGACCCGATCTGGTTCGAGTTCGAAGGGGCCGAGAGCTTTTACCTCAAGAATTTGCGGCAGGACCAGCGCGGCGAGCGCGGGTCGTCCCGCCACACCGCCAACCCGGTTCAGATCCAGCTTGCCGACGAACAGGAGTATCGCTGGCACGGGCGGATGGCATTTCTCGACAATGCGGTGGACCCCAATTCGGGGACGATCCGCGCGCATGCGGTGGTCGCCAATCCGACCGGTTTCCTGACCCCCGGCATGTTCGGCCGCGCGCGCCTGTTGGGATCGGGCAGCTATCGCGCGATGTTGATCCCGGATGAGGCGATCGTGACCGATCAGACCCGACGCCTCGTCTATGTGGTCAGCAAGGACAACAAGGCCACGCCGCGCCCGGTCGAGGTCGGGGCGAAGGTGGAGGGGCTGCGCATCGTCCGCGACGGCCTTGCCCCCACCGACCGCGTCATCATCGCGGGGATCGGGCGCCTGCAACCCGGCGTGCCGGTGACCCCGCGCAAGGGGGTGATCAAGGCCGACCCGACCAAGCAGCCGGCGCCGACCAAGCCGATCGATGAACCCGCGTCCGGCCAGGCGACGGTCCAATAGGGGGCGACAGATGAAATTCCCCCATTTCTTCATCGATCGCCCGATCTTCGCGGCGGTCCTGTCGATCCTGATCGTGATCGTCGGTGCGCTGGCCTATCCCAACCTGCCGATCGCCCAATATCCCAATATCGCGCCGCCGACGGTGGTCGTCACCGCGACCTATCCCGGGGCGAGCGCCGAAACGCTGGCCGAAACGGTCGCCGCGCCGATCGAACAGGCGATCAACGGCGTCGATGGCATGATGTACATGACGTCGTCATCGACCGGGAACGGCCAGACCCAGATCACCGTCGCGTTCAAACAGGGGACGAATGTCGATCAGGCACAGGTGCTGGTGCAGAACCGCGTCTCCACCGCTGAACCGCGCCTGCCCGAGGATGTCCGCCGGATCGGGATTCAGGTGAACAAGAACTCGCCCGACTTTCTGATGGTCGTGTTCTTCACCTCGCCCGACAACAGCCTCGATGTCCAGTATATCTCCAATTACGTCACCTTGCAGGTGCAGGACCGGATCGCGCGTATCCCCGGCGTGGGGCAGGCGCGCGCGCTCGGCGGGCGCGATTATGACATGCGGATCTGGATCGATCCCGGGCTGGCCGCCGCGCGCGACATGACCGTGGACGAGGTGGTGAACGCGATCCGTGGCCAGAATGTGCAGGTCGCGGCGGGCGCGATCGGCCAGCCGCCCTATGGCAATGCCAGCCCGGCCTTCGAACTGGGTGTCCAGACCAAGGGGCGGCTGTCCTCGCCCAAGGAATTCGAGGCGATCGTGGTCAAGCGCGATGCGCAGGGCCGCCTTACCCATTTGCGCGACATCGCGCGGGTGGAGCTGGGCGCGCAGGACTATAGCTTCAACGGCTATCTGAACGACAAGCGCGCGGTCGGCGTCGGCATTTTCCAGCTGCCGGGATCGAACGCGCTGGCGACCGCCGACGCGGTGAAGGCCGAACTGGCGACGCTGGCGAAGGACTTCCCTCCGGGGATGCGCTACTCGATCGACTATAATCCCACCGACTATGTCGCGGAATCGATCGGCGAGGTGCAGCGCACGCTGGTCGAGGCGCTGTTGCTGGTGGTGCTGGTGGTCATCCTCTTCCTGCAAAGCTGGCGTGCCGCGATCATTCCGATCGTCGCGATCCCGATCTCGCTGATCGGCGCCTTTGCCGTGCTGCTGGGCTTTGGCTATTCGCTCAACACCCTGTCGCTGTTCGGCCTGGTGCTCGCGATCGGCATCGTCGTGGACGACGCGATCGTCGTGGTCGAGAATGTCGAGCGGCTGATGGAGGAGGAGGGGCTCAGTCCCCGCGAAGCCGCGCACAAGACGATGGACGAGGTGTCGGGCGCGATCGTCGCGATCTCGCTGGTGCTGGCGGGCGTGTTCATCCCGACGATGTTCATCCCGGGTATTTCGGGCGCATTCTACCAGCAGTTCGCGATCACCATCGCGTCGGCCACGGTCATTTCCGCCTTCGTCTCGCTCACCCTGTCGCCGGCGCTGTGCGCGCTGGTCCTGCGTCCGCATCGGCACGATGCCGAGCCGGCGGGGGGTGTGCGCGGCTGGCTGGCGCGGGGCGGGGCGCGGTTCAACAGCGGCTTTTCCTGGCTTTCGCGCAAATATGGCGCGTTGACCGCGCGGCTGGTGCGCGGGCTGGCGCTGGTCGGGATCGTCTATGTCGCGCTGATCCTCGTCGCCGGCTGGCGCTTCACCGCGACGCCCAGCGGGTTCATCCCGCCGCAGGATCAGGGCTATCTGATCGGCGTCGTCCAATTACCCCCCGGCGCATCGCTGCAACGCACCGACGGGGTGTTGCGGCAGGCGATCGCCGCCGCGCGCAAGGTGGATGGCATGTCCTATGTCGTCGGCTTCGCCGGGCTGGACGGGGCGAGCTTTTCGACCGCGCCCAATGCCGGGGTGATCTTTTTCGGCCTGGCCCCGCACGCGGATCGCGATCGCAGCGCCGAGGAAATCCAGCAGGCGCTCTATCCCGCGCTCGGTGGGATTCGCGGCGGCGACATTCTGGTGATCGCGCCGCCACCGGTTCCGGGCATCGGCACCGGTGGCGGGTTCAAGATGATGATCCAGGATCGCAGCGGGCAGGGCTATCCGGCGCTGGCCCGGGCAGCGATGCAGATGATGATGGCGGCGAACCAGCAGAAGAGCGTCGCCGGCGCCTTCACGCTGTTCAACGTCGGCACCCCCCGGCTGACCGCCGATGTCGATCGCGAACGTGCGGAGCGGATGGGTGTGCCGGTCGCCAACGTCTTTTCGACGCTCGGCGCGTATCTCGGATCGTCCTATGTCAACGATTTCAACTATCTGGGTCGCACCTTTCGGGTGACGGCGCAGGCGGATGCGCCCTATCGCGACGATCCGTCGGATATCCAGTCGCTCAAGACGCGGTCGGCATCGGGTGAGATGGTGCCGATGAGTTCGGTGATGACGTTGCGCAACGATGCCGGCCCCTATCGCGTCGTCCGGTACAATCTCTATCCGGCCGCCGAACTGATGGGCGACAGCAAGCCGGGATATTCGACCGGGCAGACGCTCGACACCATGGAAACCCTTGCCGCCGACACATTGCCCAAGGGCATGGGATATGAATGGACCGAACTGGCGCTGGAACAGCGTAGCGCGGGCAATACCGGGGTCATCGCGTTCGGACTGGCGGTGGTATTCGTCTTCCTGTTGCTGGCGGCGCTGTACGAAAGCCTGGTGCTGCCGCTGGCGGTGATCCTGATCGTGCCGATGTGCCTGCTGGCCGCGATCGTCGGGGTCAATGTGATGGGGATGGACAATAATATCCTGACCCAGATCGGTCTGGTCGTGCTGATCGGGCTGGCCGCGAAAAACGCGATCCTGATCGTCGAATTCGCGCGGCAGGGCGAGGAGGAACAGGGGCTGACCCCGCGTGCGGCGGCCGAACAGGCGGCGCATCAGCGGATGCGGCCGATCATCATGACGTCGATCGCGTTCATCCTGGGCGTGCTGCCGCTGGTGATCGCGAGCGGCGCGGCGGCGGAACTGCGCCAGGCGCTGGGCGTCGCGGTGTTCTTTGGGATGATCGGCGTGACGATCTTTGGCCTGCTGTTCGTCCCGGCCTTTTACGTCATCAGCCGGAAGTTCGGCGACTGGGTCGGCAATCGGCTCGCGCGGTTGCGGCACCGGCCGACGCCGCCGACGGGGGAGGCAGCGGAATGAAGCGCCTGACGTTGATGCTCACCACCGCGCTGCTGGCCGGATGTGCCGTCGGACCGGATTATCGGCCGCCGGCGACGCCGCAGGCTGCGGCGGGACCGTTCGTGGATCCCGGAACGACGAAGGTCAGGGCGGGCGCGGTGGAGGGCGAATGGTGGCACTTGTTCGCCGACCCCGCGCTCGACCGGCTGGTGACCGAGGCGCTGACTCACAATACCGACATCCGTCAGGCATCCGCGAACCTCAGGCGCGCCCGTGCGATCCTGTCCCAGGCGCGCGGGGCGCGCTTGCCCACCACCGACGCCAGTGCCGGCTATACCCGCTCGCGGACGGGAGCGCAGAGCGTGCAGGGCGCGCTGCCCGCCGGCGTCGATGGTGTCGAGAGCGATTTCTTTCAGCTCGGCCTCGACGCGTCCTATGAGGTCGATCTGTTCGGCCGGGTGAGCCGCTCGATCGAGGCCGCGCGCGGCGATGTCGAGGCGGCGCGTGCGGCGCTGGACGGCGCGCGTGTGGCGATCGCGGCGGAGACCGCGCGGACCTATGCCGCCGCCTGCGGCTATGCCGCGCAGGCGGAGGTGGCGCGCGAAACGGTACGATTGCAAAGCCAGACGCTCGACCTGACCCGCCGCCTGATGGAGGCCGGGCGCGGCACCGCACGCGATGTCGATCAGGCGCGCGTGCTGGCGGAGAATGCGCGCGCGCAGGTGCCGGCGTTCGAGGCGGAGCGCCGCGCCGCGCTGTATGCGCTGGCCACGCTGACCGGCAAGCCGCCGGCGGAGATCGATGCCGCCGCGCAATCATGCACCACGCCGCCGGGCGTTTCCGCGCTGATCCCGGTCGGCGACGGACAGGCGCTGCTGGCCCGGCGCCCGGATGTCCGCCAGGCGGAGCGGCGGTTGGCGGCCGATACCGCGCGGATCGGCGTGGCGACGGCGGCGCTCTATCCGTCGATCCGGCTGCTCGGGTCGGTATCGCTCGGCGCGCAGCGGATCGAGGATCTGGGGAAGGGGTCGGCGTTCAATTTCGCGCTCGGCCCGCTCATCAGCTGGAGCATCCCCAACCTGACCGCCGCGCGCGCCCAGTTGCGGCAGGCGCAGGCCGGCGCGGAAGGGTCGCTCGCGGCGTTTGACGGCACGGTGCTGGATGCGCTGCGCGAAGTGGAGCAGGCGCTGGCCCGCTATTCGGGAGAGATCGAGCGGAACGTGGCGCTGCGCCGCGCGGACGATGCCGCCACCAATGCCGCGCGGATTGCGATCCTGCGGTTCGAGGCGGGGCGCGACAGCCTGTTCCAGCGCATCGACGCGGAGCGCGCGCGTGCCTCCAGCCGAGCCGCGCTCGCGGCCTCGAACGCGGCGCTCGCCGAAGCGCAGGTCGCGCTGTTCAAGGCGCTGGGCGGGGGCTGGGAGCGGGCGCCGGAGCCGGTTCGTCGCGACGACGCCACTGTGACGGCTCCTTCTCGACCCTGATGCCGGCCGGGGGCGGGGACGTCCGCGCCCGGCCGGTCATGGAAGGGTCAGGCGGCCATTCGGTCGTCGCACGGATCGCTGTCGGCGCCCGACCCGTCGAGCCGCTGCTCATATTCGACGCATTGCACCTCGCCGCCGCGCCCGTGCGAATAGCGCGGGACGACGCGACCCGTCGGCCGAAAGCCGAGCTTGCGCAGGACATGGCCCGACGCGGGGTTGTCGATATAATGGCCCGCCGCCAGCCGCGGTATGCGCAGCGCCCGGGCGATCTGCACCACCGCCGAACCCGCCTCCGTCGCATAGCCGCGACCCCAGGCATCGGGGGTGATCCAATAGCCCAGTTCGAACGGTTCGCCGTCATAGGGGCCGAACCCGACCCCGCCGACGATCCGGCTGAACCCGCCTTCCAGCGCGCAGACCAGGAAACGCGCGCTCCGCGCATCCTGCGGCATTGTCAGGAATCGCTCGGCATCGCCCAGCGTATAGGGCCAGGGCGCGCGGCCAAGGTTGCGCACCACCTCGTGATGGCCGATCGCGCGCGACAATTCGGGCGCATCCTCGATCCAGCCCGGCCGCAGCATCAGTCTTTGCGTTCTGGCGAACATGTCCGCTCTCTCCTTTTGCCCGCCGTTGCCCGCGCATCATGACGCGACGACGACGATAAGGTTGCGAGGGAGCAAAGAAAAAGGGAGACCGGGGCGCCCCGTCTCCCTTTTGATGGTCTCCGTTATGGAGACCCGGGTCGCCCTGGCGGGCAACCCGGCTGGTTGCCCAGATTATTCGGCCGCAGCCGCGATCATTTCGACCGAACAGAATTTGCGGCCGAGCTTGCCGTCGTGGAATCGCACGCGGCCGTCGGTAAGCGCGAACAGCGTGTGATCCTTGCCGATGCCCACATTGGTACCCGGATAGAATTTCGTGCCGCGCTGGCGCACGATGATGTTGCCGGCGATGACCTGCTGGCCGCCGAACTTCTTCACGCCAAGGCGCTTTGCTTCCGAATCACGGCCGTTACGCGAAGAGCCGCCTGCCTTCTTATGTGCCATTTGGAGCTACTCCTTACGCTTCGGCGGCCGCCGGGGCATCGCCCTCGGTCGCCTTGGCCTTCGCGGCCTTCTTCTTGGTCTCCTGCGCACCGATGGCGGTGATCTTCAGGATCGTGTGGTTCTGGCGATGGCCGTTCTTGCGGCGATAATTGTGCCGGCGGCGCTTCTTGAAGACGATGACCTTTTCGCCCTTTTCCTGGGCGACGATCTCGGCCGAGACGGTCAGCCCGTCGGTCGGCTTCAGTTCGCTGCCCTCACCGGCGAGCAGGACGTCGCCCAGCGTGATCGACGAACCGGCTTCCCCGTCGAGCTTCTCGACGACGATCTTGTCTCCTGCGGCAACGCGATACTGCTTGCCGCCCGTGCGCACGATTGCGAACATGGGCCTCTTCTCAATTCCAAATGCTTATGCCCGCGCAGGACATACCCGGCGGGAGGAAGGGCGCGCCTAGGCGAATCGCGCCCTCAAGTCAACCGCCGTGACGGCTGATTGCGGGTCCCACGGCCCGGCCGCTCAATGCCGGTGCTCGCGCTTCAGCTGATAGCGCCCGTCGCTATATTGGTCGAACAGGCCGCCGATCGCGGGGTGGTCCACCGGTTCATCGCTGTCGTCGGGCAGCAGATTGGCCTGGCTGACATAGGCGACATAGCTCGATTCGGCGTTCTCCGCGAGCAGGTGGTAAAAGGGCTGGTCCTTCGCGGGCCGGGCATCTTCGGGGATCGCGTCATACCATTCGTCGGTGTTCGCAAAGACCGGGTCGATGTCGAACACCACCCCGCGAAAATCGAACAACCGGTGCCGCACGACATCGCCGACGTTGAACCGCGCATGCGCGACCGGCGGCATCGGCACGCCATTGGCAACGCGATCGGGTGAAAGAGAGGGGCGAGTCATGCGTCCAATCTAGTTATCCTTGCGCGCCGCACAAGAACGCGCGGCATGACCGCTTGTGCCATCCCCATGTTTCGGTTAGAGGCGCCCGCTCGACCGGCGGGAGCGGCATCCAGATGCCCCCCGATCCCCTCGCGGAGAGGTGGCAGAGTGGTTGAATGCACCGCACTCGAAATGCGGCATACGGGCAACCGTATCGAGGGTTCGAATCCCTCCCTCTCCGCCACTCAGTCTTAAGTTATTGAGATAACAAGGCTTTTCCTCAATTTTCGGCGCGGTTGCGCGGCATTTTGGTTACAAACGGTAGCGCGGAGAGCGGCGATTGCGGCTCAATTCCCCTTTCGCGGCGAGCTTTCTCCGTGCCCTTTTGGCGTGGTACCGTTTCGCCAAGCGCGCCGATTTCCCTGTTTGGCGATTTTTCCGCAGGCGATAAGGCGCGCGCCGGACGGCGGCGGATGACCAAAAACACCCGCAATTCACCGGTTTACGGAGGTTGGGAATAAGCACGGGGTTGTACCTCTGAACAGCGAATCCCCCCAACCCGAACAGCGAACGAATGCCCACGAACCAGGGAAGTTGGGCTGCCTCGAACAGGGAAGTTCCCGCGATCAGGGATTTGCCGGAAACGCCTGGTCGCGGCGGTCCACTTGGGGCTCAACCGCTGCGGTGCATGTGACGCTGGCGTGGTCATCTCCGACGCCTGAATAGGTCGGCGGACCGATGGCTACAAAATTACCCTTGCCATGATCCCCGGGGTGTATGTCATAAGGTCATCAGCGCTCGTGAAGGCGCCCTCGACCTCCCGAAAAGGGAGCATAGGCCGAGGTCAAGTTTGTTGCCGAGGG